>NZ_JAOBTH010000001.1 GCF_025215075.1 Tenacibaculum haliotis
GAAATTGTAGAAGGTGTTCTACCAAGAGTTTTAGCAATATAAGCTTTGGTCTTTTTTTCGTTTAAAAGAGTCTGAATAATCACTCTTTCTTTAAGGCTAAGTCTTCTGTGTTTTTTTACTGTCATTTTACAAATCTATAATTTTAGATTTGTTGCGTTAAGTTATTGAATACAGCTTCAATTTCTAAAGTTTTTGCCAACGTGATTGTGTATGATTAGTGGCGTGTTTCAAGCACCTAATTTAGTAAATAATTACCGACCAAGAAAGTCCGCGAGGACTTTCGTAAGTGGGCAAGAAGCCAGCAATAAATTATATACGGTGTTAGGTGTAGTTTTTTTACTCAAATAGGTCTTCTTTGTCTAAATTCTTAATAGATGATTTTCTGACTGAAAGATAATATACAAAATGAATAATCAAAAATACAGTCCAAATTAAAGCGGTAATATAAATAACGTTTATATTTTCATATTTTGATTCAAATCCAAATACAAACCATAATAGTGAAATCACATTATGGGCTATAAATGTTGAAAGGTGGAATCTAAATCCAATATCATAGATTGGTAAATTTTCATATTCTTTTCTGCCGAAATAACTTCCGTTAATCCACATTGAGATTGCATAAATGATTGCAGATAAGATAACTGCTATCATCATTCCGTTTGTTATTGATGTACTTAATCCAACTCGGAATAAAATAGTTAGTATTATTGTTACTAATGTAAATTTTATCAAATTAGGTGTAATTAATGATTTCATATCTATTTTTTTAAAAGGTTATTTATTTCAGTTGAGAAGAACAGTTTTATATTTCTTTCGATAAACTTTTCAAGTAATTCATTTCCCATTTTAGTCAAATAATAATATTTTCTATCAGGTCCTTTATTTCCTTTTTTGCTTTCAAACGTTACCACGTCAATATGTTCATACTTTCTTAAATTTCGATAAAGGCTTTGTTCTTCGCAGTTGATTGTGTTTTTGGATTTACTTTCTATAAAGCTTGGATTCAACGTTGTAACGCAACAAATCGTTATTAATTTTTGATGTTACTAAGCTACGTTTTTTAGCTCAATATTGATCATTTCTTGGGGTGTTTTATAACCAATAATTTTTCGAGGTCTATTGTTTAGTTTTTGCTGAATAATTTGCAGCTGATTTTCGCTTATTTCATTAAAGTTTGTTCCTTTAGGAAGGTAGTTTTTGCTGAATAATTTGCAGCTGATTTTCGCTTATTTCATTAAAGTTTGTTCCTTTAGGAAGGTATCTTCTAATGAGTCCATTCGTATTTTCGTTAGTGCCTCTTTCCCAAGAAGAATATTGGTGAGCAAAGTAAATTTTCATACCTG
>NZ_JAOBTH010000002.1 GCF_025215075.1 Tenacibaculum haliotis
CATTCTCGATCTTTGTCAAAGATTAAGATTCCTTTTTTTTCCATTCTAATTTGGAGTATTTTCGAGTTTGGATTAAAATTTACATTCTCTCTACCATATTCCTTATAATTTAATTTTAACGCTGTAGAATCTATATAAGGAGTTATTTCAGATTTGTCAACTGTGTATTTTGTATTGTAAAAGTATGTAGAGTTACATTTATTTCTATCTTGAATTTTTATACTTCCCACATTAAAATATGGATGATTTCCTCTATTGCTGTATCTTTTCTTAATCATTTTTCGAAAACCGTCTTTTCCATATTCTTTTAAATATTTTTTGATTGTATTTTTCATTTCATACTCAACGTTTCCATCGTTAAATGCGTTATAATCTTTATTAATACGGTTTTCAATTTCAGTGTAAGTTAATTTAGGAGCACAACCATATAAAGTGAAATATAATAAGCAGAGAATAAATATATTGGACTGTTTAATCTTAAGAATAATTTTCATAGTTTTTGTTTTCCGCAATTAAAGGCAACGTGATTGTATAAGATTAGTTGCGTGTTTTAAGCAACTAATTTAGCAAATACAAACCGAATAGAAAATCCGCGAGGATTTTCGTAAGTAAGCTTGCACTAGCAATTAATTTTATACGGTGTTAGCCACTGGCTTTTTCCGTTATTTTATTCACTTTCACATAAAACCAAGGTGAAGACTCAAATCCGTTTTTCTCATCGTTCATATATTCCACCATTTCAGTCCATTTGTCATTTTCGTTAATCAGTCCGAATTCGTTTATTTCAATTCCGAACTTTTCGATTAAGTCACTTGCTAAATCGTGACAATGAAAACTATGAAATTCACTACTATCTTCAATTCCGATTAAGTCGTAGCCTAAAGTCAGTTCGTCTTTGTTTTCTGTTATTCCTTTTTTTAAATTTATTGAAAGTCCGATTTCGCCAAAACTTGTCTTTTCAGGATTGAATAAATTTAGTAATTCGGTTCTTTCTGATTCGGGAAAGTTAATACTCAATATTTCACTTTCTGCTTTTGGAAAAAACGAACTTTTATATTCGGTTAAGATTTCTAAATCGGCAAATGTGCAAATCCATCCGATTTTATTTTCCTCCATTTTTTTGTCCGTCCAATTCTGTATTTCTTTAATCAGATTTTCATTGAGATTAAAATCCGTTTTAGTTTCTGCACTAACAATTTTTCCGTTTTCAGCCCACGAAATCGACCAAGCATCAAAAAAGGAATCGTTGATACAAGTGCTACAAGTATGCAATTTTTTTCCTTCATAAGTTCCAAAATTGGAATCACGAAGTTTAATTAAATAATATGCTCCAATGTAGTATCTCAATCTTGGATTCAACGTTGTAACGCAACAAATCGTTATTAATTTTTGATGTTACTAAGCTACGTTTTTTAGCTCAATATTGATCATTTCTTGGGGTGTTTTATAACCAATAATTTTTCGAGGTCTATTGTTTAGTTTTTGCTGAATAATTTGCAGCTGATTTTCGCTTATTTCATTAAAGTTTGTTCCTTTAGGAAGGTATCTTCTAATGAGTCCATTCGTATTTTCGTTAGTGC
>NZ_JAOBTH010000003.1:0-2162 GCF_025215075.1 Tenacibaculum haliotis
TGGCTATAAAAAACAGAAAATATCCATCGAAAAAATTGATTCATCATTCTGATAGAGGTATGCAATATTGTTGTCCTGAATATACTCAGTTTGCTGAAAATAATGGAATAACAATGAGTATGACAGAGCAATATGATCCGTATGAGAACGCTATTGCGGAGAGAATTAATAGAACGTTAAAATATGAATATGGACTTAAAAACTGTCTTAAGAACACTCCTATTGCTCAAAAGTTAGCTAAACAGGCGGTAGTTACAACAATTTAAGAACTCATTTTAGCCTTGATTTAAGAAAACCAGCAGAAGTACATATAAATCCAAACATCAAATACAAATCGTATCGAAAAAATAATGTAAATTTGACTGAACTAACAATTTAAAAACAAACATAGTTCAAAATAGTTTTTGCCTTCTAAACGGCTAAAAAAATAGTTTGAACGGTATAAATTAACCTGAAAAAAGGTCAACCTATATCAGGACAATACAAAACCAACAAAATGAAAGAAAACTTCCATATTACAGGACTTTTTTATGAAACAAATGGATATAAATTCAGAAAAGTTCTGAATATAAAAAAAAAGAAATCCAAATTGAAAATTCCTGACTTAATGGTTGTGATGATGAATCCTGGAAAATCTCAACCGATAAACGGAATTGACAATAGCGATACGGAATCCGAAGCAATACCAGACACTACCCAAAATAAAATAATGGAAATAATGTTGAATTGCGGATTTGAATACTCTCGAATTCTAAATCTTTCAGATGCTCGAGAAACAAGTAGTGGAAAATTTTACCAAATGATTCCAGTATTTGACAGAGAAAATATTGTTCACTCAATTTTTGATGAACGTAGAAAAAGTGATTTTGACAAATATTTTATAAAAGGTGTGAAAACTATATTTGCTTGGGGAGTTGACAATTCACTGACTGAATTAGCGAAAAATGCAATTAAAAGAATAGGAAACGAAAAATCATTTGGAATAAAAAAAGCTGGAATGGAATACGCTTATTATCATCCTTTACCACCAAATTATTACAAACAAAAGGAATGGGTGGAAAAACTAACTGAACAAATAAAAACTGCGTAGAACAACGTGTATAATTAATGGCTAGTTCAAGCCTACTTACGAAAATCCTCGCGGATTTTCTATTCGGTTTTTATTTGCTAAATTAGGTGCTTAAACACGCCACTAATCATACACAAAACCGTTGGTAACAAGCTGTGAAAAATCCGTTAAATCAAGAAAAGTAAGAATTAAATTGAAAATTTTGTATCTTTGATAAAAAACAATAACAATGGATTTAGAAGCAAGAAAAATAACGTTTGTTCAAGAATTTTTAAGACTGCAAAACGTAGAAATTGTTAGTGGGCTTGAAAAATTATTGCGAAAAAGAAAAGCTGAATTGATTGAAAACAATTTCAAACCAATGACAATGGAGCAATATGATGCTGAAATTGACCAAGCAATGGAGGATTCTAAAAATGGTCGAATGATAAAAGCAACAGATTTAAAAGCTAAAATCCAAAAATGGAGCTAGAAGTTTATTGGTTAGAACTTGCTGAAAATAAACTTGAAGATATTTACGGTTATTATTTAATAAAAGCGAACAAAAAAGTTGCCGAAAAATTAGTTAATGGAATTGTTGACTCAACAATAGGAATTGAGAAACAACCAGAAATTGGACAAGTTGAAATTAGCCTAAAGCACAGAAAACAAGAGTTTAGATACCTCGTTTTTAGAAATTACAAAATAGTATATTGGATAAATTATGATTTCAACCGCATTGAAATCGCAAATGTGTTTGACACAAGGCAAGATCCCGAAAAAATAAATGAAATAAAATAAAGCCAGTTGCCAACACCGTGTAAAATTAATTACTGGTTTTAGCTAATTTACGAAAGTCCTCGCGGACTTTCTATCTGTGTTTTATTTACTAACTTTAGTGCTTAAAACACGCAACTAATCTTACACAACAACGTTGTAAGTAATTTAACGAAACCTAGCTGTATTCAATAACTTAACGCAACAAATCTAAAATTATAGATTTGTAAAATGACAGTAAAAAAACACAGAAGACTTAGCCTTAAAGAAAGAGTGATTATTCAGACTCTTTTAAACGAAAAAAAGACCAAAGCTTATAKTGCTAAAACTCTTTGTA
>NZ_JAOBTH010000004.1 GCF_025215075.1 Tenacibaculum haliotis
CTAGAAAAATAACAATCCCAACTTTAGAGCAATTTTATGGAATTATTACTCAAACGGAATTTTAAAAATTGACAAAAACAGAACTGAACGTAGAAAATCACTCTTGCGGAATTTAGCAATTTTGCGGAATTGAAAATCTTTGCGGAATTGTTTACTCAAACGCTGAATTTTGAAAATATTAGAAAGCAAAAAATGGAATTATTAACCGAAAAAAACTACTGTGGGCAACAATGTGCATAATTTATTGCTAAACAGTTTTTCCTGCGGAAAAACCTCGCAAGCGTAAAAGTCTGTGTTTTATTTATTATTTTTTCGCTAAATTTACGCAACAAACTATAAGCACAAAGCCGTTGCCTTTAATTGCGGAAAACAAAAACTATGAAAATTATTCTTAAGATTAAACAGTCCAATATATTTATTCTCTGCTTATTATATTTCACTTTATATGGTTGTGCTCCTAAATTAACTTACACTGAAATTGAAAACCGTATTAATAAAGATTATAACGCATTTAACGATGGAAACGTTGAGTATGAAATGAAAAATACAATCAAAAAATATTTAAAAGAATATGGAAAAGACGGTTTTCGAAAAATGATTAAGAAAAGATACAGCAATAGAGGAAATCATCCATATTTTAATGTGGGAAGTATAAAAATTCAAGATAGAAATAAATGTAACTCTACATACTTTTACAATACAAAATACACAGTTGACAAATCTGAAATAACTCCTTATATAGATTCTACAGCGTTAAAATTAAATTATAAGGAATATGGTAGAGAGAATGTAAATTTTAATCCAAACTCGAAAATACTCCAAATTAGAATGGAAAAAAAAGGAATCTTAATCTTTGACAAAGATCGAGAATGGAAATTTATATTCTACGACTCTGAATTGAAATCTTTGAATAGATATTTTGGAAAAGGATTTTCAGAATGTGTAAACCTAAAAGAAAAGAATTCGGAGTATTTAATTTATCAGTGATTTTAAATTTGAAAGTAAATAAAGCAACTAAAAGGCAACAACGTGTATAATTCATTGCTAGTACTCGCCTACTTACGAAAATCCTCGCGGATTTTCTATCTGTGATTTATTTGCTAACTTTAGTGCTTTAATACGCCACAAATCATACACAAACACGTTGGCGCTCATAGAAATCGAAATTTTTAGAAAATATTTTTATTGAAAAGTAATTCTATTTTTTATAGAAAATTAAGAAAAATGTAATTTATTGAAACTTAAAAAATTAAATAATATTTGCGCTTTTATGAGAATTGATTTCCTAAATTCCAGAAATACTAAATCGAGAAAAACCTCGTCTAGTTTCAAAATAAATATGGAATCGTTGCGCTAAAAAGAGAATAATTTAGTTTTTAAGAACATTTTATAATTATAGAAAAATCTTGTAGAATCTAATGTTACGAAAAGAGAGAGAGAGAATATTTCGGGAATTAAAAAATGAATTTTAGCAACATTGCGGAATTGAAAGCGTGAGAATTTACTCGGAATCTAAATATTGAATAAAAAGAAAAAAATACTTGAGAATTTTAGCTACTTAAAAATAGAACTCGAAAAAAGCAGAAACGTAAACTACGAAACGCCAACAACGTGTATAGTTCATTACGGGGGATTTTCTTACAGAAAATCCTCGCACTTTCACTATCTTTGGTCTAAATTCGGAAAATTGCTGCGCTCTTTTCCGTAACGAAACCATACACAAGTACGTTGCCCACAATAGCGGAAATCACTCAGACGGAAACAATTCTGAGTTAAAAAGCAAGAAATTAATTGTAGAATAACTCTAATTTAAGTTACGTTTTTCTGTCAACACTAGAAAAATAACAATCCCAACTTTAGAGCAATTTTATGGAATTATTACTCAAACGGAATTTTAAAAATTGACAAAAACAGAACTGAACGTAGAAAATCACTCTTGCGGAATTTAGCAATTTTGCGGAATTGAAAATCTTTGCGGAATTGTTTACTCAAACGCTGAATTTTGAAAATATTAGAAAGCAAAAAATGGAATTATTAACCGAAAAAAACTACTGTGGGCAACAATGTGCATAATTTATTGCTAAACAGTTTTTCCTGCGGAAAAACCTCGCAAGCGTAAAAGTCTGTGTTTTATTTATTATTTTTTCGCTAAATTTACGCAACAAACTATAAGCACAAAGCCGTTGCCTTTAATTGCGGAAAACAAAAACTATGAAAATTATTCTTAAGATTAAACAGTCCAATATATTTATTCTCTGCTTATTATATTTCACTTTATATGGTTGTGCTCCTAAATTAACTTACACTGAAATTGAAAACCGTATTAATA
>NZ_JAOBTH010000005.1 GCF_025215075.1 Tenacibaculum haliotis
ATGGATTTAGCGGATACAGGTATCAGTTAGAATTACCAGCAGGTAGTGTAGTAGCAGGTTATGATTTCGCTACCAACGGAACCAATGATGTATTTACAGGTTTAGGAGCAGGAAATTATACTATTAGGGTACGAGATGCAAATAATTGTGAAGGAGCGTCAGTAGTTGTACCAGTAGCAAATCCATCAGCAGTAACAGCAACCACCACTCATATAGATAATTCATGTGATACTACAGTTAACGGAAGTATTGAAGTAACAGCAGGTGGCGGAACGGGAACGTACACGTATGTACTAACTAATAGTGGCGGAACCGAAGTAGCAAATACAGGTTTAACCACTACTACACCTTATACGTTTAGTAATTTACCAGCAGAAACATACACGGTAAGTGTAACTGATTCAAACGGATGTATTGCACCAGCACCAGCAGCAGTTGTTATAAATGAAGATTTAGTATTTACGTTAAACGAACCGAAAAAGTTAACCTGTACAGGTACAACAGCAGCAGATGTTGTTATAGATATTGTTTCAGGTTCAGGAAGTTATACGTATGAGATTACAAGAGATGATAGTGGAGCAAATACAGTTGTAGAAGGAGGAGTAGGAATTGCTTTACCAAGTGATCCATACACATTTAACCCTACAATAGCAGATAGGTATACGGTAAAAGTAACAGATACAGGAGCAACACCAAATTGTCCGGTAGTAAGAACGATTGAAATATTACCAGCAGTAGTACCAGTATTCACTACATCAGTAACTAATGCTACTTGTGATGGAACACCGAACGGAAGTATCGCAGTTTCAGTAACGGCAGGCTTAACACCATTAACATATAGTATAGTTCCAGCAGCAGGAACATGGGATGCAGCAAGCAATTCATTTACAGGAGTACCAGCAGGAACCTATACAGTAACTGTTGAGGGAGCTAATGGATGTTCAACCGATGCGCCAAATATTATCGTAAATGATAACCCAGTATTAACAGCAAATGCTCCAACGGCAGTTCAGTTTGGATGTACTACAGGTAATACAATGAATAATGCCACGTTAAGTATTGATGCATCAAACGGAGCAGGAGTATCAGGCGGAACAACAGTATATTCAACGGTAGAATTGTATGATGATAATGGAACTCCAGCCGATTTAACCGATGATGTTCAAATCAACACGGTAACGGTAAGTGGAACAGTTCACGAATTTGCAATAAGTGATGTTTCAGGCGGTAGTTATTATGTACGTATTGTAGATAGTGCTAATTGTGAGGTAATATCAGCATCAACAGTAATTGAGGAATTCGACCCTATTACAGATATACTTATTACATCACCAGTAAAACAAATAGATTGTTTAACAGGAGAAGATATCGTTGTAAAAACAAGTACAGATATTGATGGTGTTTCTTATGAAATAATAAGTGGTCCAGTAACACGTGCTGCTCAAATAGTAGCATTAGGAACAGGTTCTGCAAGTTTTACGGGTTTACCAACAGGAACATATGAGGTAACAGCAACGCATCCAGTAACAGGTTGTGTGTTTACAAAAGAATACATTGTAGGAGCAGCACCAAGTTATACGGTAATTGCAAATAATCCGCAAGCAASTTATTTTGCAACACAGACGGTAAGCGGATGTGAGAGTGATACAAGATTTGARGTAACAGCAACGGTAAGTGATCCAGCAGCACCAACAGGAACAGCTGCACAGACTTTCTGTTCTATTGATACACCAACAGTAGCAGATTTAGCAGCGACAGGAGTAGGAATCCARTGGTATGCAGGGTCAACAGGAGGAACATCTTTAGCCACGACAGTAGCTTTAGTAGATGGAGCAAGTTATTTTGCAACACAGACGGTAAGCGGATGTGAGAGTGATACAAGATTTGAAGTAACAGCAACGGTAAGTGATCCAGCAGCACCAACAGGAACAGCTGCACAGACTTTCTGTTCTATTGATACACCAACAGTAGCAGATTTAGCAGCGACAGGAGCAGGAATCCAGTGGTATGCAGGGTCAACAGGAGGAACATCTTTAGCCACGACAGTAGCTTTAGTAGATGGAGCAAGTTATTTTGCAACACAGACGGTAAGCGGATGTGAGAGTGATACAAGATTTGAAGTAACAGCAACGGTAAGTGATCCAGCAGCACCAACAGGAACAGCTGCACAGACTTTCTGTTCTATTGATACACCAACAGTAGCAGATTTAGCAGCGACAGGAGCAGGAATCCARTGGTATGCAGGGTCAACAGGAGGAACATCTTTAGCCACGACAGTAGCTTTAGTAGATGGAGCAAGTTATTTTGCAACACAGACGGTAAGCGGATGTGAGAGTGATACAAGATTTGAAGTAACAGCAACGGTTTCTTCTACAGGTATATGTTTAGATACAGATAATGACGGAATCGCAGATGTAGATGATGTAGATGACGATAATGATGGAATTCCAGATACAGCAGAAGGAACCGGAGATACAGATGGCGATGGTATACCAGATAGTTTAGATTTAGATAGTGATAATGACGGAATTTTAGATGTAAATGAAGGAGGCGATGGAGCTTTAGACACGAACAATGACGGAGTTATTGACGCAAACGATACCGGTTTTGCAGATGTAAATGGTGATGGTCAAGCAGATGCATCAGAAAACGCAGGAAACGAAGAGCCAGATACCGATGGCGATGGTGTACCAGATTATCAAGATTTAGATAGTGATAATGACGGAATCAATGACGTTATCGAAGATGGAAATGTAGATGCAAACAATGATGGAATCGCAGATGGAACCGATGCTGATGGAGACGGAATTGTAGATAGT
>NZ_JAOBTH010000006.1 GCF_025215075.1 Tenacibaculum haliotis
TCTTGTTTTTTTGCGAACAAGCAGTTTGATTAGTTTTTTGTTTAAACTGGCCTGTGGTCTAGTGTAAATGTATCTATATATTGCTTCGTGAGAAATGGACATAATAGGATCATTGGGATGCAATTCTTTAAGTCTACCAGAAATTTGTTCAGGAGTCCAATTAGATAAAAGTCCTTTATAGACAAAAAATCTTAATAGAGAATATGTGCTTATTTTATCACGATTTCTTTTGTTAGCGTAATCATCTTTAGCGTTCCAATGTGCTAATTCTGCATCGTAATTATCTTCTTTATTTTGTACCCATTTGTTGATTTCTCTAGAAATTGTAGAAGGTGTTCTACCAAGAGTTTTAGCAATATAAGCTTTGGTCTTTTTTTCGTTTAAAAGAGTCTGAATAATCACTCTTTCTTTAAGGCTAAGTCTTCTGTGTTTTTTTACTGTCATTTTACAAATCTATAATTTTAGATTTGTTGCGTTAAGTTATTGAATACAGCCGGTTTTTTCAGCATTGTTTACAACGTGTTTGTATATGGTTTGTTGCGTGTTTCAGCAACTAAATTAGCAACTAAAAACCGAATAGAAAATCCGCGAGGATTTTCGTAAGTAGGCTTGAACTAGCAATAAATTATATACGGTGTTGCCAACTGGCTTTTTTCAATTAATAATCTTGAATTAAAACTTCAGTAGGAATATGTAGAGTAGAGTTGAGTTTTCTAATCATATCTAGAGTTAGTTTTCTTTTTTTATTCAAAATTTCGCTAACTCTGCTTTTAAATCCAACAACTTCTGCTAAATCCTTTTGTTTCATTCCCATTTGTTCCATTCGGAATTTAATTGCTTCGATTGGGTCAGGCATTCCGATTGGGAATTGTTCATTTTCATATCTATCAATCAAAATTGACAGGATTTCCAACTCGTCTCCATTTTCCGTTCCCTTTTTTGCATCAAAAATTCCCTCAAGTCTGTTGAGTGCGTTTTGATAGTCTTTTTCGTTTCTAATTGGTAATATTTTCATAATTAGATATTATTTGCGTCAATTTTATCATATTCAGCGTGAGTTCCGATAAATCTTATCCAGCATATTCCGTATTCAAAATTAAATTTTACAATCAAACGATAATTATTACCTTTTATATTGTAAACAATTCGATTGTCTTTTAAAATACTAGCACTCGGATATTCACTTTTTAATTCGTTAATATTGTTCCATTCGGATTTTTCAGTTTCTCTATACCACGATTTTAATTGTTCTTCACAATCAGCGTGTTTTTCCCAAAAATCTCGTAAAGTTCGTTTTGCGATTACTCTCACATTATAATTGTTTGACGCAAATATAATAAAAAAGTTACCAATTTGGTAATTAATTCGATTTTTTTTAGCTTGTTGGCAACGTGTTTATATATGGTTTGTTGCGTGAATTAAGCAACTAATTTAGTAAATAATCACTGACAAAGAAAATCCGAGAGGATTTTCGTAAGTAAGCTTTTTGCCAGCAATAAATTATATATGTTGTTGCCTGTAGTACTTTATTTTCTCTATTGTTGAAATTCTCCATATTTGCTATTTTTTTCAACCCACAAAAAATACTCTCCAAATAAAGTTCCAGATAATAATTCAGATGTTATATTCTCAATTTTTTTCCCATTTATTGTAAGACCAATACTTCCGTTTTCTTCTAAATTCTCCTCAATTTCTCTTAAAAAATTAAAAGCAGTAGAATCTAAAATATTTAAAACTATTTTGTTCAAAGTTTCAGTCTGTTTTTCAGTCAAAGAATTGAAAAATTCAAATCTTTCATCACTCAATTTTTGTAATTCAGGTGCTATATTCGGGTTTTTTGATAATTCAGAATAATCTTTTATTGATATAGATTTTCCATAATCTCTGCTTTTTTCATAAAATTCAAAATTTTCATCTCGTAATTTTTTCACGATAATTTCACCAAATTCTTTATAATCTTTAGAAAACTTCATTGTTCAAATATTAGTTCAGATTTTCGTTTTTTGTATTACTGGCAACGTGTTTGTATAAGATTAGTTGCGTGATTTAAGCACTAAATTTAGCAAATAAATCACAGATAGAAAGTCCGCGAGGACTTTCGTAAGTAGGCTTTAACCAAGCAATTAATTTTATACGGTGTTGTAAAACGTTTTTTTGTGCTTTCAAATTTTATTAATTAGTGCAAATTAGTTTATACCTAATTTTTCCTTCGTATTTTGTTGAAATTGATTTGTCAGGTTTCTCAAATATATAGTGAACCTTTTTGTACTTAATTTTCAAGGATTTTTTTGGAAGAATCACTTTATTAATAATCATTTCATAATCACTCATAAGTAATTTTGAATTGTGATTGTACTCTTGATTTCTTAATTCTTTTAGTAATTTTAAATTAGATTCACTTTCAGTCATATCATAAACTATGGATGAAATTCTAATAGCGGATTTACTATTGTTAATTATATAGCAATTGTCAGCATCTAAAGTCATTGTAATATTATTAACTTTTTTTGGTGTTATTAGAAGACTTGAATTATAGGAATTGCATTTGTCTATGATATAAACATTTGGAACATACCAAACATAAAAGATGAAAACTAACGGAATATATAGTAAAACCAATAAGCCAACAATATTTGAAACTTTTTTCTCAAATGAAACTAAAGGTTTGTTTATTCTCTTTTCAAGGTTTTTTATGATTTTTTCAATACTTCCAAATAAATATAACAAACCTATACCTAAAATGAATACCAAAATGAAAAATGAAATTTTGCTTAAAATCATAAGTGTCCTTAATTAAATTTTTCTTCTATTCTACTTTTATAATCCTCAATGCACATAATCATATTCTGGAACATTCCATATTTTTCTTTAGGAATATTGATATCCATTTCGTCAAGTGTTTGTCCATTAACAAATCTAACTTTCTTAATCTTATGATTTGATAGCCAATTATAATTAATAATAGTTCTTGGAAATTTTTCACTCTTTAAAGGTATTTGGAAATCATAAGCATTTGAGAAAGCACCATATTTACTGACATATATTTTTATGTTATCTCCATTTTCTGCTAAAAAGTGAATATAAGAGAATTCATAAGGAAGTTTGTCAATTTCCATTCTTAAATATTTTTCCCAAATATCCTTTTTGTAAACATCTGAAAGATATTTACTACTGAATTTAGAGCATTCAAAACTATCACTATCACATATTTTTAAACTAGCAAAAAAACTTAAACTAAATGATTTTCCCCCATATTTATTGTTGTACCATCTAGCATTTTTTATTGAATAGTTTTCTGACCAATTTAAAACGGTTCTTGAAGTCCCTTTAGATACTTTATTATCTTTTGATAAGTCTGTGTAATCTATTATTTCACAATCTACATCTTGGTTAAATTCATCCAATTCGTAATTTTGGTATTCAGGACATTGTGAGTAGATTGATAATGAACTTAAAAGTAATAAGAACAAAATATTTTTTCTAATTTTCATATAGGATTTGGATCTTGGATTCAACGTTGTAACGCAACAAATCGTTATTAATTTTTGATGTTACTAAGCTACGTTTTTTAGCTCAATATTGATCATTTCTTGGGGTGTTTTATAACCAATAATTTTTCGAGGTCTATTGTTTAGTTT
>NZ_JAOBTH010000007.1 GCF_025215075.1 Tenacibaculum haliotis
TTTTGTACACATTTGTTGATTTCTCTAGAAATTGTAGAAGGTGTTCTACCAAGAGTTTTAGCAATATAAGCTTTGGTCTTTTTTTCGTTTAAAAGAGTCTGAATAATCACTCTTTCTTTAAGGCTAAGTCTTCTGTGTTTTTTTACTGTCATTTTACAAATCTATAATTTTAGATTTGTTGCGTTAAGTTATTGAATACAGCTTCTTATTTTCAAATGTGTGGCAACGGTTTTGTATAAGAATAGTTGCGGGTTTGCGTGCGAGGAATTTCCGCAGGAAATTCAGACGTAGCAAACACGCAACTACCTTTTATTAAGCACAAAACCGCAATTATTTTTATACGTTGTTGTGCGTAGGTTTTACTTGTTCAGACACTTTAAATATTCACTTAATTTTCCTCCATTTTTGATTTCTCCATCATAAATGTATAATCGATTATCCGTTATTTTATTCTCAATTATTAATTTAATTTCCGCTTCTGTTAATTCTATAAATGCAGAATACACATAACCACGACCACCTTTATTTACTTTAGTATCCAATTTAGCATTTGGTCGGTCAATTTTTTTTCCATTTTCTAAAAGTAAGATTAGTCCTTTTTTCCCTACGTTAATAGTTGAGCCTATTTCGTTTACAGACATATAAATTTTGGATGAATTATCTTTAGTAACTTTTATAAATGAAATTCCTTCTGAATAATCAGTTCGACTTGTTGTTTTTCCATCGAATTTGTCTGTTGTAGTTTCTATTTTTTTGCAATAAAAATCTTCTGGTAAATCAAGTCCGCCAATTACCTCAAAAGGAAAGGAATGTTCGTACTTCGGGTCGTAGTCAAAATAGATAACTCCTGTTTCGGCATTTTCAATTTTCAGTTTATATTTTTCAGTTCCGATTATATTTTTATATGGTTCAGCTGATAAAACTTTGAATACTTTTCCAACCAGTCCAGAATATTTAGAGTTATAACTTTCGCAACAATCATATTTCTTTTTCATTTTATCATTTTTGAAGAAATTGTCATAACCATACTTCTGTAAACTTTCGTCTTTTTCCAGAACTTTTATTTCTTTGTTTAATAATAAATTCACATCGTTTCCTGGGAAATTTTGTCCGAATGAAAAGTTCGCAATTAGAATGGCTGTAAGTAGTAAAATTTTTCTCATATTATTTTAGTTTTTTTTCGTTTTGAGTGAGTGCGCAACTTACGCACAACGTGTTTGTGTATGGTTAGTTGCGTGGTTAAGCCTTAAATTTAGCAAACAAATCACAGATAGAAAATTCCAGCGGAATTTTCGTAAGTCGGCAGTGACCAAGCAATTAATTATACACGGTGTTGGCGATAGTTTTTATTCTTTTTCCCTCAATCCTATTTTTAAATTTCATCTCGTCATTTTCATATATTCTATAAATTCTTATTGGACGTGAATTGAAAGGTGGTCTCGGAATATCATTATTTATAAAAAAGTCGCTTTTAAATGTGGCTGGTAAATTGGCCGTAATAGTTGAATCTGAAATTTTCTTATCGGCAAAAACGCTCAAATAGTAGTTATTAGTGCGCATATCTTTAGATCCAAAGTATGTTTCTAATTTTTTTATAAAATTTCCGATATCATTTTCTAAATTATTTAAAGAATTAGAAAATTCGGTTTTTCCTATAACTCTATTATTAGTCATATTCATAAAAATTTTCATTCCGCGAACTGGGTCTATTTTTATTAATTCTGTTGAATCGTTTTTAGGTAAAATAAAGTCAGTTCCAAATTTTCTATTTAGATATTCACTATAGTTTTCGGTTTTTAGCATACTAAATTTATGTACACCATAAATATTTTTCAATGTTCCGAAAAGACTATCTTTTTTTTCCGAAAGTTGGTAATTTATAAGAACTTTATTAATCGTATCAACTCGCTTGCCATCTGCGTTTCTATTGAAAGTTGGTATTTCAAACTCAATCTTTGAGTTAGACGCTTGCCAATCGACTTTTTCTTCTGTATTTCCATCTATTTTAAAAACAATACTATCTGGATAAAAACACCAAGTGCTGTATTCATTTTCAATTTCACGCCAATTTCCATTTAGCTCTTCTTCAGATGAATTTTGTCCACAAGAAAATGCTAATAGAATAATCAATAAGTTTAATATGCAAAACGGTTTTCTCAAATTATCGCCAACGTTTTTGTATATGGTTTGTTGCGTTTTTGAAGCACTAAATTTAGTAAATAAAAACGGAATAGAAAATCCCCTAAGGATTTTCGTAAGTAGGCTAGAACTAGCAATAAATTATATACGGTGTTACCCTTTGTTATTTTTCAGTTCGTAAAAGATTATAATTATTTACTAATACAGAAGCAGATATGTTTAAAAGACGTTCTAATTCTCGTATCATCTCTACTGTTAGCTTTTTCTTTTTATTTAATATTTCAGATACTCTACTTTTTCCACCAATTACTCCAATTAAATCTTTTTGCTTAAGATTCATTTCTTCCATTCTAATTTTGATAGCTTCAATTGGGTCGGGAGCTTCAATAGCGTAGTGTTTATTTTCATAATTTTCAATTAATAAAGATAATATTTCAGCTTCATCTCCCTTTTTTGAATTAGCATCTGCATCAAATATTAACTCAAGCCTTTCAATAGCTTTGTCGTAATCTTGTTCTGTTTTTATAGGTTTAATATTCATAATTCGATGTTTTTATTAAATAGTGTCAGCGTTAATTTTGTCATATTCAGCATGAGTTCCAATAAATCGAATAAACGCCCATTGTCTAACATAGTTGAATTTTACAATAAGTCGATATGAGTTTCCTTTAATATTAAAAACAACTCTACTATCTTTCAAAATACTTGCATTAATATAAGTTTCCTTAACTTCATTTGGAGAATTCCAATTAGAATTTTTAGCAGTTTCGTACCAAGTTTTTAAATATTGTTCAGATTCCGCATGTTTTTCCCAAAATTCACGCAAAGTTTTTTTTGCTATTATTCGCTTCATATTTTATTATCTGTTGCAAATATAAATAAAATGTTCTCATAATACGAACTTTTTATCTTTTTTTAATAAAGGGTAACGTACTTGTGTATGGTTTCGTTACGGAAAAGAGCGCAGCAATTTTCCGAATTTAGACCAAAGATAGTGAAAGTGCGAGGATTTTCTGTAAGAAAATCCCCCGTAATGAACTATACACGTTGTTGGGTTTTCGTTATATTGGTTTACTATTTTAATTTTTATTGTTGAAAGAATTTTTCCGCAATTATTTCCATAAAGAATTTTAATTCCGCAAACTTGCTAAATTCCGCGATTTATTCTCTTTTTTTAATATTCAATTCTGTTTTAATTCTACTTTTCCGCAATTATTCATAAAGAATTTTAATTCCGCAAACTTGCTAAATTTCACGATTTTATTTTTCCACTAGCATTCAATTTTATTTTTATTCTTTCCGAGATTTCTCTAGAGTAGGAGCATTGAAAATTTAACTCTAAAGACTCCAGCTTTTTACAGAATAATTCTCAACTGGAATTTTTCTGATTTTGAAAAGTATTATTATAAAACTAAAATTAGAAAATTATATTTTTTTACGGTTTTCTGAGAAAATTCCGATATAGTTTTTCCACAAGTTTTTCCAACATTTTAAAATCAATTAAAAATCTAAAAGTTTGAATTTTTACGATTTTTTGTTAATGAAACCCAACGTGTTTGTGTATGATTAGTGGCGTGTTTTAAGCAACTAATTTAGCAAATAAAAACCGAATAGAAAATCCGAGAGGATTTTCGTAAGTAGGCGAGAACCAGCCATTAATTATACACGTTGTTGGGTGTAGTTTTTTATTCAGTCAATTTATTTTTCAAATCCATTCTTTCGTGTAAAATTCTAACAACTTCAATTTCATTCACAGAAACTGAGTAATAAAAAATTATGTGCTTTCCAGATTTGAGCCCGAGTAAGTTTTTACTTATTCCGTTATATACTTTTCCAATTTCAGGGTTTTCTCCGATATTTTCACAAGATAGTTTAAGCATCATATAATATTTATCGGCTTGATTTTCAGACCAATTTTCAAAAGTATAATTCCAAATGTCATTCAAGTCATCATTGGCTTTTTGTCTAATATTAACTTTAGCCATTCTTTCTTTTATCGGATTTTAATTTTCTTAGATTTTCTTCGAAGTCAAAGTTTTCAACTATTGGGCTGTTTAAACCTTCTTGTATTGCATTTCTTAAAGCAATTACTTTACTTTCTTCATTTTCTAAAAGTCTAAGTCCAGCACGAATGACCTCGCTTACATTTTTATACCTTCCAACTGTAACTTGTGAACTCACAAATTGGTCAAAATAATTTCCGAGTGATATTGATGTATTTTTCATTATTTATAAATTTACTCAAAGTTACCAATTTTTGGTAAAAATTCCAAATTTATCTCGATTTTCAAATTACACCCAACGTGTTTGTATATGGTTTGTTGCGTGGTTTAGCACGTAATTTAGCAAATAAAAACCGAATAGAAAATCCGCGAGGATTTTCGTAAGTAGGCTAGAACTAGCAATAAATTATATACGGTGTTAGGCAACGTTGTTATTTTCGTAATGTTTTATTTCATTCAATTCAGCTTCTTTGTTTCCTTTTTGATTTTCAATATCAAAATCATCTTGAATTCCGAGCCAAAATTTTGCTGAATTACCAAAATATTTGCTCAACCTCAAAGCTGTGTCTGCTGTTACTCTTCGATTTCCTTTTATTATTTCTGAAATTCTTGTTTGAGGGATTTTCAAATCTTTAGAAAGTCTATATGCAGAAATTTCAAGAGGCTCAAGAAATTCGTAAAATAAAATTTCTCCTGGATGAATATTTGCTAATTTTTCCATAATTTTCTTATTTAATGATAATCAACTATTTCAACTTCACTTGCGTTTCCGTTGTTCCAAATAAAGATGATTCTCCATTGTTTATTAATTCTAATACTATAATATTCTTTTAGATTACCTGTTAACTTTTCAAGTCGGTTTGATGGTGGAATTCTCAAATCTGCAATATCTTGCGAATTATTAAGCATTCTCATTTTTCTCCTACCTACGTTTTGAATTTCATTCGGTAATTTCTTTACTCGAATTCCGTTCCAAATTTTTTCAGTTTCTTTCGTCCCAAAAGAAATTATCATATTCTTGTTTTACGTTACTAACGTCAAAGGTATGTCTTTTTTTTCGTTCCACCAAATGTTGCCTAACGTACTTGTGTATGGTTTCGTTACGGAAAATAGCGCAGCAATTTTCCGAACTTAAACCAAAGATAGTAAAAGTGCGAGGATTTTCTGCAAGAAAATCCCCCGTAATGAACTATACACGTTGTTGGGTTTTCGTTATATTGGTTTACTGTTTTAATTTTTATTGTTGAAATAATTTTTCCGCAATTATTTTCATAAAGAATTTTAATTCCGCAAAATTGTTCAATTCCGCGATTTATTCTCTTTTTTAGTGTTCAATTCTGTTTTAATTCTACTTTTCCGCAATTATTCATAAAGAATTTAAATTCCGCAAACTTGCTAAATTCCGTGATTTATTTTTTCTATTATATTCAATTCTATTTTATTCTTTCTGAGATTTTTCTAAAGTAAGAGCTTTGAAAATTTAACTCTAAATACTCCAACTTTTTACAGAACAATTCTCAACAGGAACTTTTCTGTTTTTGAAAAATATTATTAGAAAACAAAAATTTTCAAATTATATTTTTACGGTTTTCTGAGAAAATTCCAATATAGTTTTTCCACAAGTTTTTCTAACATTTAAAACTCAATTAAAAATCTAAAAGTTTGAATTTTTACGATTTTTTGTTAATGAAACCCAACGTGTTTGTGTATGATTTGTGGCGTATTAAAGCACTAAAGTTAGCAAATAAATCACAGATAGAAAATCCGCGAGGATTTTCGTAAGTAGGCGAGTACTAGCAATGAATTATACACGTTGTTGCCTTTTAGTTGCTTTATTTACTTTCAAATTTAAAATCACTGATAAATTAAATACTCCGAATTCTTTTMTTTTAGGTTTACACATTCTGAAAAT
>NZ_JAOBTH010000008.1 GCF_025215075.1 Tenacibaculum haliotis
CTATAACAACATCTGCTGCTGTTGTACCTGTACAGGTTAACTTTTTCGGTTCGTTTAACGCAAATACTAAATCTTCATTTATAACAACTGCTGCTGGTGCTGGTGCAATACATCCGTTTGAATCAGTTACACTTACCGTGTATGTTTCTGCTGGTAAATTACTAAACGTATAAGGTGTAGTAGTGGTTAAACCTGTATTTGCTACTTCGGTTCCGCCACTATTAGTTAGTACATACGTGTACGTTCCCGTTCCACCACCTGCTGTTACTTCAATAATTCCGTTAACTGTAGTATCACATGAATTATCTATATGAGTGGTGGTTGCTGTTACTGCTGATGGATTTGCTACTGGTACAACTACTGACGCTCCTTCACAATTATTTGCATCTCGTACCCTAATAGTATAATTTCCTGCTCCTAAACCTGTAAATACATCATTGGTTCCGTTGGTAGCGAAATCATAACCTGCTACTACACTACCTGCTGGTAATTCTAACTGATACCTGTATCCGCTAAATCCATTAGCTCCTGTGGCTGTAATGGTTGCATCTGAATCATTTTCACAACTTACTTCTTTGGTTACAGCTCCTGTTACTGATAAAATAGCTGTTGGCTCATTTATCGTAAACTGATTTGTGCTTATCGTACAGAACGGTGTATTTGTCATGGTTACCGATACATAATAGGTACCTGCCAATAATCCTGTAACGGTTTCAGTTGTTCCTCCATTAATTCCTGTTCCTGTAATTGGAGTTGTTAATGAATTTCCTGAAGTATCTAATACTTCGTAATCATAAACTCCGCCATACGTTGTACTCGAATCAAAACTGATATCGATACTTCCGCCTGCTGCTCCAAAACAAGTTGCTTGCGGATTATTTGCAATTACCGTATAACTTGGTGCTGCTCCTACAATGTATTCTTTTGTAAACACACAACCTGTTACTGGATGCGTTGCTGTTACCTCATATGTTCCTGTTGGTAAACCCGTAAAACTTGCAGAACCTGTTCCTAATGCTACTATTTGAGCAGCACGTGTTACTGGACCACTTATTATTTCATAAGAAACACCATCAATATCTGTACTTGTTTTTACTGAGATATTTTCTCCTGTTGCACAATCGATATCTTTTACTGAATTGATATCAACATCTGTAATCTCATCAAAAGCATTTATTGTAGTTGATGCTGATATTACCTCACAATTTGCACTGTCTACAATACGTACATAATAACTACCGCCTGTAACATCGCTTATTGCAAATTCATGAACTGTTCCACTTACCGTTACCGTGTTGATTTGAACATCATCGGTTAAATCGGCTGGAGTTCCATTATCATCATACAATTCTACGGTTGAATATACTGTTGTTCCGCCTGATACTCCTGCTCCGTTTGATGCATCAATACTTAACGTGGCATTGTTCATTGTATTACCTGTGGTACATCCAAATTGAACTGCTGTTGGTGCGGTTACTGTTAATAACGGATTGTCATTTACTACAACATTTGTTTGATCTGTTGAACAGCCATTATCGCCCTCAACCGTTACCGTATAAGTTCCTGCTGGTACATTGATAAATGAATTGCTTGCTGCATCCCATGTTCCTACTACTGGAGCTATACTATAGCTTAAAGGTGTTAAGCCTGCTGTTACAGCAACTGCGATACTTCCGTTCGGTGTTCCATCACAAGTAGCATTAGTTACTGATGTAGTGAATACTGGTACTACTGCTGGTGCAACTGTAAACGTTTTTGTGTTTGTACAGTTTTCTGCAGTATCTGTTATTGTTATGGTGTATTCATCTGCAATTGCAGTACTAAAAGTAAAAGGGGTTGCTGGTAAAGGTGTTCCTGCTGCAACTACTACTGTATTTGCTCCACTATCATCTCTTGTAATTTCATAGGTATAAGTCCCACTTCCAGTAACGTTATCTATTTCGTAGGTTGCTGCTTCATTAGCTGGTGTAACAGCATCACATGTTAGGTTTTTAGTTAAATCAACTGTGTACTCTAAATCTGGTTGAATTACAACTCCCGCTTGTGTTACTGAACATCCGTTTGCATCACTTACTACAACATCGTAATTACCTGGTGTTAATACGCCAGATGTATAACTAGTATTTGTAGTTGGTGCGGTAAAACTTACTCCATTATCTGTTGAATATCGATAAGGTGGTGTACCGCTTGCTGCTATTATTGTAATTGTTTTGTTTATACCACAACTACTTGGTATAGCACTTGTTATTGTTGGTGATGGGCTTACATTTAAAACTACAGGGTTTGGTGTTAAAATTGCTGAACACCCATTAACATCTGTTGCCTCTATAGTAATGTTTACTGGTAACGTTGGATCTGAAACGTTTGCATAAGCTACTTTAAATGTAGTACCTGTCACTGTTATTGGTGTTACTAAATTGGTGTTTGTTATGTTGGTTACTACATAGGTGTATCCACCAAAACCACCAACTACGTTTTCGATACGTACAGTACCTTCTACACTACAAGTAATATCATTTACAGGGTTTAAGTTACCTGTAATTGGTTGTCCTTCTTGTATTTCAATATCTCCACTTGCCCATTTACATGAATTGGGTGCTCCATTATTTACTTCTATTACTAAGAAATATCTCCCTGACGCTAATGAACCTAAGGCTGCTGCTCCTGGAACAGAACTATCTAAGGTAAATGGATATACTACTGGTGCTGTTATTGTTCCTGAAACACCTCCTACTGGAGAATCTGTAACTCCATCATATAGTTCCCATATAAAATCTTTTCCTGGAGCTGGAAGAGCTAGAACATTATCTTCATCATCTATTAGAAATGATAATGATCCGTTATTTGCACCGTTACATGATTGACTTGTTGCTGTTGGTGTAATGTTTACATCAAAACTTGAATCTGGAAAAATTATAGGAATATCAGGGTCATTTGTTTGAATACAACCATTAGCATCTTTTACATAGAATAAATAATTTAACCCAGGTATAATATCATTAAAAACTTTTTCATCTGGGGTTAAAATAAGATCGTCTGCTGGATGCCAAGTACCTGTATTTACAGGATCCTCTGTACTAATTCCAAACTCATAAGGTCCTGTTCCTCCAATCGCTTTAACAGTTACAGAATATCCAACGATACAATCACCTCCTGGAGTAATATCAACAACTATTCCTTCTACTTGGAAAGGCATTACAAAAATACCATTATCTACTTGACAACGTGTTGCTCCTCCATCTACAATTCTTATTGAAGGATAATAAGTTTGCCCTTGAACTAAATTTCTTACACTATATAAATTATCTCCAGGTGTTGCTGGAGGAACACTTATAGAGTGCATTACTGGAGTAATAGGATTCCAATTTGTTCCATTATCTAATGAGTACTCTAAAGAATATGGTGCGTAATCTGCAATTGTTAAACTACCAAAATTGAAATCAAAACCTGTATTTATTGGATCTACTATGGTACAATTTGGTGGTAATACAGGTACAACATCCATTATAATAGCTGGTGGATTCGCTAAAGTTAATGGAGTTACAGTACTTATACAACCTAAGGCATCAGTAATTTCAACGGTATATGTTTCAGCTGGTAAATTATTAAAGCTAAAAGTGTTTGCTGTGTAATTTGTTAATGTTTCAGCGCCTATAATACCTCCACTATTTGCGAGTGTAATTGTATAAGGTGCTTGCCCTGTATTAGCTGTTACTACACCATCAATACTACCAGTATCTCCATTACATGTTGGTTCATTTGTGGTAGCTGTAATAGCTATTGGTGTAATTAAATCTATGACAACATCTTGAATAATATATTCACAACCTGCATCATCTCTCACATAAACATCATAAGTATCAGCATCTAAACCTGTAATTGGATTTGTAGCTGTAAAGTCTCCTGCGACAGGTGCTGGTGATCCATTTGATATCACTGCATATACGTAACCTACTCCAGAACCTCCTGTTGGTGTTACTGTTATTTGACCAGTTGGAGTTGCAGGTGGTAAAGGCGTACAACTTGCATCTGTTGGTGTTGCACTTGCTGTTAACACAGAATTTATAGTAACGTTTTCTGTTTCTATACATCCTGAAATATCTCTAATACTTATCGTGTAAGACACATTTGCTGATAAGGCTGATATAGTAAAGCTTGTTGCGTTAGCTGGTGTTGGAGTTGTCCAATTAGTACCATCGGTACTATATTCATAGCCTCCATTACCATTAGTAACATTTACATCAATTTTCCCATCTGATCCATCAAAACATTGAGGTATAGCTGTAAATGTAATATTTTCTTTTACTGGTACATTTACTAATAATGGTGCTGATGTACAACCCTCTGCATCTGTAGCTACTACCCAATAATCTCCCGAAGTATCAATATCGGTAAATGGTGCGCCTGTTTGAACAGCTGGTGCCGTTGCTGTTGCATTGTCAAATAATGCATATGTATAAGCTCCTCCGTTTCCTCCTGAAGTGGTTCCGGTTATACTAATCGTTGCTCCATCTAATGTAGGGTCTGTATCACAAGTAATTAGTTTTGTTACACTTGCCGCTACTACTATTGGTGATGGATCTGATAAATCTTCACTCAAAGATACATTACACGCTGCTGGTGAAGTATTATCTGGTCGTACCGATATATTATGAGTTACATTACCTAATCCTGTGATAGTAAACGGATTTGTTGCCGCCGCACTCCAAATAGTTCCTCCATCTAATGAATACTCAAAACTTGTTGGTGTACTTGATGGAAATGCTGCTGTTATTTCAATACTTCCGTTACTATCTCCTATACATCTTGGATTTGTAAAATCTGTTATTTGTGCGGTAAATGCCTGATTATTTAAAACTGTAATATTATCAACCATTGTGGTACAACTACTTCCGTAATCAATACTAACAGTATAAGTCCCATCAGATAATCCACTAAAAATTCCTGTAGTATTATTCGTTGCCCCTAAAGTATAATTATACGTTCCTGGTGCTGCTGGTGTTAATTGTGTTAAGGTTATGGTTCCTGTTCCGTCACACGCGTAAGTCACTGCATTACTAAATGTTGGCTCCTCTGGTAATGCCGCTATCGTTATGGGTGCTAAAGTTATAGAACATCTCTTTGCATCACTTATAGTTACTGTGTACGTACCATCTGTTAAACTACCAAATGCATGATCAAATGTTACTGCATCCGTTGTATGAATCGTTGTCGTTGTTCCATCACTTAATGTATAAGTATAAGGTGCTGTTCCTCCTGTTACATTTTCTACCGTTATCTCTCCTTGTTGAGTACATGTATAATCTTGACTTCGCCTTGAATTTCCTGCTAATGCATCTGGTGCAGTGATGGTTATGGTTGATGCTGCTGTTGCACAATTATTAGTATCAGTAGTAACAACATCATACGTTCCTTCTGCTAAATTGTTAAATGTAATATTTGTTCCTGCTCCTGGCCCTGAAGTTTGTACTGTTCCTGGTGCTCCCTGTAATGTTATTGTGGTAGTATAATCGGCTGTTCCATCACTTATTACTACTACTGCCGATCCTTGACCGCCACTACAATCAGGTTGTGTTTCGGTTACAACTATTGTTGGATCTGTGATTCGAGTTATGGTAACCTCTTCTGAATATTCACAACTTGGCGTTCCTGTTCCGTTTTGATCACGTACATAAACATCCCAAGTTCCTGCTGTTATTGTCGTTGGTGCTGTTGCACTAAAATCTGTTGCAACTGGTGGTGTTCCTCCTGTTACAACTGCGTATACATAATTACTATCGCCACCGCTTGCTACGATGTTTATCGTTCCATCATTACACGTTTCGTTTGTTGTTGTTACAACTGCTGTTACTTGTGGATTTATGGTTACCGTATCGGTTGCTGAACAGTTAAATCCGTCTGTTACAGTTACTGTATAATTACCATTGGTTAATCCTGTAAATATATTGGTGTTTTGTGTAGTGGTCGTAGTTCCGTCATTTAAACTATATGAATAATTTCCGTTACCTGTACCTATATTTACGGTAATTGTTGCATCAGATGAACCGCTATAACAAGTAGTTTCGTCTAAAGTAAATGCTACCGCTACTGCATCTGGAACAGTTACTGGCTCTGGTGCTGATGTACAACCCTCTGCATCTGTAGCTACTACCCAATAATCTCCCGAAGTATCAATATCGGTAAATGGTGCGCCTGTTTGAACAGCTGGTGCCGTTGCTGTTGCATTGTCAAATAATGCATATGTATAAGCTCCTCCGTTTCCTCCTGAAGTGGTTCCGGTTATACTAATCGTTGCTCCATCTAATGTAGGGTCTGTATCACAAGTAATTAGTTTTGTTACACTTGCCGCTACTACTATTGGTGATGGATCTGATAAATCTTCACTCAAAGATACATTACACGCTGCTGGTGAAGTATTATCTGGTCGTACCGATATATTATGAGTTACATTACCTAATCCTGTGATAGTAAACGGATTTGTTGCCGCCGCACTCCAAATAGTTCCTCCATCTAATGAATACTCAAAACTTGTTGGTGTACTTGATGGAAATGCTGCTGTTATTTCAATACTTCCGTTACTATCTCCTATACATCTTGGATTTGTAAAATCTGTTATTTGTGCGGTAAATGCCTGATTATTTAAAACTGTAATATTATCAACCATTGTGGTACAACTACTTCCGTAATC
>NZ_JAOBTH010000009.1 GCF_025215075.1 Tenacibaculum haliotis
TAATTACACACAACGTGTTTGTGCATGATTTGTTAAGGAAAAGAGCGCAGCACTTTTCCGAATTTGAACGAAAGATAATAAAAGTGCGAGGAAATTCCGCAAGGAAATTCCACCTTAATGAATTATGCACGGTGTKAGGTTTTCGTTTTATAGGTTTTTCCGTTCTATTTTAATTTTCAATTACTATTTCCGCAAAGATTCTAATTCCGCTGTTTTGATTTTCACGTTTTGGTATTCTACTCAGTTTTCAAATTTTTTCAAAACTTTCAAGGTTCTCAATTTTCTCAGAGCTGTTTAGAATTTCTCAAAATTTGTAAAAAGATGACTTTGATCTCAAAACTCTCCAGTTTTAGATTTCTATTTTAGGGAATAATTCAAAACTTGAATTATTCTGATTTATAAAAATTAGCTTAAATACCTAAATTGTTCAAGCTATTTTTTTTGAGTTCTAATTAAATTCCAATTTAGCTTTTCTGAGAATTTTTCCGCCATTGTAAAAATTCACTTTAAAAACTAAAAGTTTGATTTTTAACGATTTTACGTTAATGAAACCTAACGTGTTTGTGTATGATTAGTTGCGTGGTTTAAGCACGTAATTTAGCAAATAAAAACCGAATAGAAAGTCTGCGAGGACTTTCGTAAGTAGTCTATAACCAAGCAATTAATTATACACGGTGTTGGCAACAGTATTTTTTTATTCAAATAAATTTAATTTTTCTAAATGTTCTCTTATTATTTCTCCCATTTCTTTTAACATTTTATTATTCACATCTGAACTTAATTGTCTAGTATGAATAACTAATTTTGATTTATCTTCATTATGATGGGTAAAGAACCAGTTTCCTTTAGAAAAAGAATATTTATTTAGGTGATGATTATCAAAAGTTACTTCGAAAACATTGTCAATTTCTCTATTTTCATCACTGTTTTTTATATAATCTGAACATGCTAATACAATCACAGGAAAATCTTGGATGAATAAAGATTCTTTAAACAGCTTTTTCCTTTCATTTAATCTGCTTTTATCCGCTTGTGATGTGGTTTTTTCTGGAGCATCGTTAATCTCTGTTGTAAAAACTTTTTCAAGGAAATCAATATGATTCCTAGTTTCACTTTTATATATAATGTCTTTAAGTTTTTGATACTTACTCCAAGTGTTTTTTCCCCAGCTTCTTTCTTTCCTAAACTGATGATCTTCATTTACTGGATAACTTAAAACTTCACAAGTTCCATTATCGATATGATTTTTCCATTGTTTTGCGTTTTGTTTATATAGATTTCTTCCATTAGTATCATCTTTTGTAATCGCTGATTCTTTTCCAACAAATAATATCTTTGAATTAGGATTCCCTGTTCCTACAAAATATTTTTCAGTAATTCCATTATTTACAAATTCTTTAAATTTTTCTGTGTATTCCATTTGTTTTTTTGTTCAAATGTAAGTTTTGACTTTTAATTACCAAACTTGAAAGAATACTTTTTTTTCAAGTTAATTTTTATTGTTGCCAACGGTTTTGTATAAGATTAGTTGCGTGGTTAAGCACTAAATTTAGCAAATAAAAACTGAATAGAAAATCCGCAAGGATTTTCGTAAGTAGGCTAAAACCAAGCAATTAATTTTATACGTTGTTGTGTGCAGTTATTTCTTTTTCGGTTTCGTTTATTAATTCCATAATTTTTCTCAAATTCTCAACAGTTGCTTGAAAGTCAAGTATTCCATTATTGTCAGTAACCCTAAATTCAGAGTTCAGTTTTGCAACTCCCATATATGCTCCAATTCTGCCAAATTGAGAAATTCCAATATTTAGATTTTCTGCATTTTTGTACAAGATTCTGCGATAAAAATCTCGAATTTCTCGTCTTTGATTTTCCTTATAAGCAAAAAGTTTGAAAACTAATCTACCTTGTTCGATTTGTAAATAATATTCAAATTCTTTTCCGTCTAATTTTGTGTATTTCCAATGCCACCAAAAACCTAAAAATCCACCAGCAGCATTTGAAACATATTCCCAATTTCCGCCAATTTGTTTTTGTAATTCCGAATAAAAACCTTGCCACGAAAACCAATACCATTCGTTAATTGGTTTTGTTTTGTAACTGTTTATTTTGTTGTCTAAAGTTTTTAGGTTTTTAAAATAATCTGAAATTATATCGTTCTGTTTTTCTAAATCGGTTTTCTCAAAATACTTGTTTAAGATTTCGAGCATTTTAGTCCTTTTAAAAATCGAAAATCCTGCATCTTTGATGTTACTATACTTTCCTTGTTCTTCCATTTTAAAGTAAACAAGTTTTACTTTAATGTCAGAAGTTTTATAGTGACTTTCTGCAATTTCAGAATATCTATTTAATTGGTCAGAATGTTCTTTAGTTCCTTTTTTATCTTCAATAACGATAAAATATTGTTCATTGACTAAAGCCCAAACGTCAATATTATTCCATTGTCGTCCAGCCTCAACTGATTTAATTTCATAAGTTGAGTTTTCTCCCAATAATTCTCGCACAAATGTTTTCGCACAAGAATTTAAGGAATTATCTAAATCTTTATAATCTTCGTCTGCCCATTGAATTAGCCAAGTTAAAAATGCGTCTTGAGAAAGTTCGGAAGTTGCGTAATCAAATAAATTCGGTCTTTTTTTCATTCTTTAAAGTCTGTTCCAATTATGAGAACCATTTGAAGGACAGTTTAATGCTGAAGGTCTGCTTTTTGATTGAACGACTGTTGCACATTTTTGACATTGAAAAGTTGTTGAACCAACTTGTCCCATATCGTGCCATTGATGAGAACTACCACTTGGACACTTTAAAGCACTTGGTCGAGAATTTGATTGAAGTAGAGTTTTACATTTTTTGCATTGATAATTTTTCATATTTACTTTCGTTTTGGGTTTAAAATTCGGTTTTGTCTCGGTTTGTTCGGATTTTGAAGTGTCGCTCTAATTGCACACAACGGTTTTGTATAAGAAAAGTTGCGTGGTTTAAGCACTAAAGTTAGCAAAAAAACACTAACCAAGAAAGTCCGTGAGGACTTTCGTAAGTAGGCTAAAACCAGCAATTTTTTTTATACGTTGTTGTGTGTAGTACTTTTTACAGCACTAATGTTTTTTCGTAAATTCTGTTTATTAAATTTTCCTTTCTTCTCTCTAAAGATTCTACATTCCATTCGTTTTCTTTCATAATGTCTTGTGTTATTACAAATGAAGAAATTACATTGTCAATATTTGCGTAAGCGTTTTTCTTTTCGTTAAAATTATAGTTTTGTGCTTGTACGTTTTTTCTTAATGATAAAAGCGTAAGGTTTGCCAATGAATTTGTCCAATTTTCAGTTTCTTCTTCTGTAAATATTTTAGACCAGTCTTCGTTCAAAGTTTGAGGTAAAATATGCTCTAAATGTAAGTTTGCACTTAAAGGAATAAAATTTTCTTTATTATTGTCTGTTGAAAAGTACTCAACTAAAAGTAAAATTGCTCTGTCCCATCTTCTGCCATATACATATGAACTTTGTAACTCTTCTATAAATGATTTAGTAGTTCCGTAATATTCCAAATTAGATTTTAATTCCTCTTTTATTTTCTCAATAGGTGAGTTACTCTTTATTAATTTTAAAAGATTAAACGAGGTTTGTTTAATTCTCGCAACTGTTTTTCCTGCAACCCAATTTTGATAATAATATGCAACTAATAACCTTGTTAATTCTTGAATATCTTGATAGTTTTCAAAAAGTGCAGTTGTGATTATTGCATTCCAATAAATTTTATGCCTTAAATACTTTAAACAAAAAATGTATTTATTTTGCAAACTATAAAGTTCAATGTAAGCATCTGAAAAGTCGCTTATTTCTTTTATTATTTCAAGTGAGTCTTTTCCTTCTTTTTTGAAAATATCTAAAAGTTCTTTATCTAATCTGTTTTTTGGGTTTGAAGCCAATTTGTAATATAAATAAGTGTTCAGCATGCTATCTATATCTAATTCTGCAAATTTTAAATTAGAAATAATATTCTCCCATTTAGATTTAAAAGCAGTCATATCTTCTTTACTGGATAATCTTACCATTAAAGATGATTTTAAAATATCAATTGAACTTAATGGCATTCCTCTATCATTTAGCACATTAAAAATTTGAATTGCACTATCTTGTGATGGGCAAGTTATTACAGCAAGAACAACATTTTCATAAAACCAAATTATGAAATCCTCAACATTCACTTCTTCAGTTCGTACTTTTTCTGTAAAAAATAAATTCACATAGTGAGCATTTGCTAAATATTTTTTTGATTTAAGTTCTCTTTCAATATTCTTAAAGTCTATAAAGTTTATTTCTTTTAAAACATCCGATTCAAAGTCAACTTGATATTTTTCGTTAGTTAGAAAGCGTAATTTTCGTTTACTTTCTTCATATTCATCTTGAATTGAATTTGATATATATTTCAGGGCTTTTTTCCCTAAAATATCTTTGTATAAATCTCTAAAAACACAAGCAATTATCGTAAAAGTTGTAATCCTTTGCTGTCCGTCAATTACATCAAATCTTTTATGCTCATTATTTTCTACTAATACGATAGAACCACAAAAGTAATTTTCATTATTATTTCTCTTAAAAGCACTTACTAAATCGTCTATTAAATCGGAAATATTTTCTTTGTCCCAAGAATATGGTCTTTGGTAATCTGGAATTTGGTAAAATTTTTCATCGTCTGCTAATATCTTTTTCAAATTGCTTATTTCAGCGTCAATTTTTAAGTTTTCCATTAATTTTTTTTCGGTTTTTTCGGTTTTTTTTTGAGTTTGAGTGGGTATTACACACAACGTGTTTGTGTAAGATTAGTTGCGTGTTTTAAGCACTAAAGTTAGTAAATAAAACACGAACAAAGAAAGTCCGCGAGGACTTTCGTAAATTGGCTAAAACCAGCAATTAATTTTACACGGTGTTGGGTGTAGGCTTATTTTTCCGAATTTATTTTTTCAATTATTAACTTTAATAAGTTTTCAAAATCTGAATAACCATCATTAAGTGAACTGTATTTCCAACCATACCACCAAGGATATTCTTCTTTCAAAGATTCTTTACTAACTATAAGGTCTAAAAGTCCTTTAATTTCAGAATCCAAAGTTTCACTTGCAAAATGCCTTCCAATTCCAATGTATGTTGATTTAAAATTATGTTCGATTAAAACAGAGAAAGGTTTTTTTTTGTAATGTAAAATAACTCCTGTTTTTATAAATGAATCTTTAGATTGGTTAAATTTCTGATTTTCCTCAAAATTAAAACGTTCATCTAACTTATTTTTCCACTCTTTAAATAACATTTCCTTTGAAGTTCTTTCCAGTTTTTCAAGTTGCTCTTTTAGTTCGCTAATTTCATCAATTTTCTTACTAATAACTTCAATATTCTCAATATTATCTGTATTCAGTTCTAACTCTGTAGATAAAAAAGATTGTAGTTCTTTGTTCATATTTAAGTATATTTCTTTCTTATTAAAAAAATGTTTTAAATGGTCAATGTATTGTATAATAGCACTTTTTATTAATTCTTCTTTTTTAGACAAAACTTTCAAGTAGCTTTCAAGCCAAGGAAGTATTGTTGATTTGTATGATATTTTAGAATATCTTGTTTCAAAATCTGATAAATTATATTCTTCTCCCCAAGTTTGCTCTGAATGATTATCTTTTTCAGTTTTTGTTAAATAAAGTACAAATATTTGTTCTTTTTTAAATCCTATTGACTTACATTTTTCTATATATCTTCCAATTTGATGTTCTTGTTCAATTGCATTATGTATTTTGTTTTCTATAATAATTGCATATTTATTATTCTCTCTAATTAAACCGTCAATTCTCATTTTTTCATAAGTTAATATTGGTTTATTTATAATATTAATGTCGAATGAAAAATGATGTTTATTTTTAGTGTTTATGAATTTTAAAAAATTTATTAGAGCAGGTTGATATTGTAAAAGTCTTATTAAGAATTTACTATGTGCATTTTCATTAGTTGATAAATCGTCAAGAAGATTTAATCTGTATGGTAATTTGTTCAATTCAATTTCATAAACCGAAGAAAAATTCTCCAATAGATTCATAGAAAGTAAAAATTTCTTTTTTGTTTCTTTGATTCTCCAATTTTTATAAGAATTGTTTAGAGTTAGAATTTCATTAATCGAATTTTCATTCATTTTTCAGCAGTTCGTTTTAGCTTACACCCAACGTGTTTGTGTATGATTAGTGGCGTGTTTTAAGCACCTAATTTAGCAAATAAAAACTGAATAGAAAATCCGCGAGGATTTTCGTAAGTAGGCGAGAACCAGCCATTAATTATACACGGTGTTAGCATACGTTTTATATTTTTTTCAACAACACATATTCGCTGTCAAAATCTTCAACTTTTAACGTGTATTTTGGATTGCAACTACCTTTTTGATATTCAATTTCAGGATTTCCGTAATTCTTTTTTGTTCTATTAAAACATCCTGTTTTTTTCATAACTATATAAATTGATTTTCCAACAAGTTTTTTATTTGAAAGTTGAAGACCAAGATTAAATGGAATTGTCTTTGAATGTGCAAAATCATTTCCGTAATCTGCATTATTTCCTAAATAAGTTCCATAATCTTTCCATCTTCTAAATTCATATTCTAATGTTCCCAAACGAGTTAATTCTCCATCATTCATTTGATAAACTAAAACTGGTGGAAGTGAAGGGTTGTTATTTGTAGATGAAATCGAAACTCTTGCTAAAACGTGTTTATTTCCTCTTTGTGCATCTCTTAATCGATATTCACTTCCATAATCATCAAATGACCATCTCTTTCCTGTCCATATTTTTGTGAATTTTAAAGTTAAACCTCCAAATTTCACACTTGAAGTTGGCTTTAAAATTTTGAAACCAAGTGCTTTTTTTCTTTCCTCTTCGAGTTTTCTTCGTTTAATTGTATTATCAATTTTTGTTATTTCTCTTGATGCAGTTTTAGCGTCAATTGTTCCTTTGAAATTCTCAACTATTCCTTGAAATTCAGATTTGGCTCCATTCAGATTTTTGTCAGATAATAACTTTTTTGCTCTAATGAATCTATTTTCTGCTGTATTCTTGATTTCGGTCAATTCAGCCGAACAAGTATTCAACTCGGATTTAGTTTTTTCAAGTTCTATTTTTAATTCGGATAATTGTTTTTTAGTTTCTCCATCAGAACAACTTAAAAAAGTTAACATTCCAAAAGTTAATACAAGTAATTTTATTTTCATTTCACTTTTTTTTAGGTGTATAATTTCCGTTTAAAATTTTAATTATAATTACGGATTTCCATAATTTCACAAAATAATATATTGAGTTGCGCTTGGATTCAACGTTGTAACGCAACAAATCGTTATTAATTTTTGATGTTACTAAGCTACGTTTTTTAGCTCAATATTGATCATTTCTTGGGGTGTTTTATAACCAATAATTTTTCGAGGTCTATTGTTTAGTTTTTGCTGAATAATTTGCAGCTGATTTTCGCTTATTTCATTAAAGTTTGTTCCTTTAGGAAGGTATCTTCTAATGAGTCCATTCGTATTTTCGTTAGTGCCTCTTTCCCAAGAAGAATATGGGTNATTTTTTAAATTTAGCGTTTAATTGATTTAACATTTTAGAAAATACATCAGCAACTTCATCTGCTTTTTTGGAGTTTAATTTTAATATTAAAGTGAACCTTGTTTTACGTTCTACGATGGTTCCTATAGCACTTTTATT
>NZ_JAOBTH010000010.1 GCF_025215075.1 Tenacibaculum haliotis
CCCAACACCATATATAATTTATTGCTGGCTTTTTGCTTACTTACGAAAATCCTCGCGGATTTTCTATTCAGTTTTTATTTACTAAATTAGGTACTAAATCACGCAACAAACCATATATAAACACGTTGTAAGTAATTGGTAAAAATCGTCAGYTAAATCAAGTATTTTCATAGAATTTAAACTTTTAGTTATTCAAGAATAATTAGAAGAAAATACTTCTCAAAAAGCACAAAAAATTGAGTTTATAAATTCTTCAAAATACTAAATCGGGAAAAACCTCGTCTAGTTTGAATAAAAATGCGGAATCGTTGTGTAAATATCAGAAAAAGTTAGTTTTTAAGGAAAGTTTTGGAATATATGGACAAATCTCGGAATCAAAAAAACAGAATTGTTCTGTAAAAAAGAGAAAAAATTAGTTTTTAAAAACAGTTTTATAAATTCGGGAGAAAATTTCGGAAATCTAAAGTTGAGATTTTTAGCAAGTTTGCGGAGTTGAAAATATGAGAATTTACTCAAACTCAAAAATGACAGAAAAAAGAGATAATATTATCAGAATTTTTATAAATTCACAACTGAAAAACAAATTAGAAAAACTGAACGGAAAACAACAACTTACAACAACGTGTATAAAAAATTACTTTTTTTCGCTTAATTTTAAAGTTTCTGTATTCTTTACAAGTTCGGAATTTTCCGGCGGAAAATTCCACGCGTACTTTTACAGTAACTTTTCATAACACAAAACCGTTGCCCACAATGCCCAAAAATCACGGCTGAATTGACTCTGAAAGAAACAATTTTTGTCTAAAACACGAATGAAAACGGCTCTAATTTTCGCAAAAAATTCAATTTTTTTTTGAAAAAGTGTTTAAGAGTTTTAAAAAGTCGTTTAAAACAATGATTTTTTGTCAAATTGCTCAATACGGAAAAGACTCAAAAGGAATCAAAGTAGAAGGAAAAATCACTCAAACGAAAAATATTGAGCTAAATTGAGGAGAAATTTCACTCAAAACGAATTTCTAAAATGTGAGAAAAACACTGAAACGCTGAAAACAGAATTGCTGAACTTTTACTCAAACGTTGAATTATAAACTGTGGAAAAATTACGCAGACGGAAAACCTGGAATGAATTGAGAAAAACGAAACTAAAACTGAATTTAGAAATGTAGGGAAAATCAAACAAACTGAATCCTAAATGAGAGAAATAAACGAAAAATTGAACTTTAAAGAGAAAGTTGAAAAAAGAAAAAAGTAAGAAAAACTAACAACCTGATTTTATAAAACACTGTGGGCAACACCGTATATAATTTATTGCTTGCTTCTTGCCTACTTGCGAAAGTCCTATCGGACTTTCTTGGTCAGTAATTGTTTAATAAATTATTGCTATATTCACGCAACAAACCATATACCAAAACGTTGGGTTTCATTAGCGGAAATCGTTAAAATTGAACATTTTTAGCTTTTAAAGTGAATTTTTACAATGTTGGAAAAATTTACTGAAAAGCTATATTGGAGTTTAATTAAAACTCAAAAAAAGTAGCTTGAACAATTTCTTTTTTCAAGTCAATTTTTTATAAATAGAAAAACTCCAGTTTAGAGTTATTTCGTTAAATAAAAATCAAAAACTGGAAAGTTTTGAGATCAAATTACAAACTTTGAGAGTCTTGAGAAGTTTTGAAAATTGAGTTGAATACCAAAACGTGGAAATCAAAACAGCGGAATTAGAATCTTTGCGGAAATAAGAATTAAAATAGAACGGAAAAACCATAAAACGAAAACCCAACAAGGTGCATAATTCATTAAGGTGGAATTTCCTTGCGGAATTTCCTCGCACTTTTATTATCTTTCGTTCAAATTCGGAAAAGTGCTGCGCTCTTTTCCTTAACGAAATCATGCACAAAGCCGTTGTATGCAAGCTGAAAAAATTACCGAATGAAAGAATATTTAATTTGGATTTTAATGTTAACGACAGCAATTTCTTCTGCCCAAGAAAAAATATTTCTGAATTCAGGTAAGACTTTTAAAATTGACAAAAAGTATTACGTGAATGAAATTATTCTGAATTCCGACTCGACTTTCATCCAAAGATATTATGAATTCAGGGACAAAAACGGAATTGATAGTTATGAAAACACGACGCCTGAATTAGAATCAAACGGAACATATTCCAGAAGTGGAAAATATTATCTATTTGACCAAAAAAGTCCGAATGACTTTGTTAATGATTATTTTAAACTGACCGAAAATAAACTGATTTACTTGTATCGGCGAAAAGATAAATGGAGAAAAGGCGCAAGATTTAAGCTGAAATCGGATTGAAATGAATGAAAAAAAGCCAGCATACAACAATGTATAACCGCAATTACGGCGGATTCGACTACGTCCGAATCCACTCGGAATTGCTAACGTCAGTGCTAAACCGAAAATTAAAGCATATAAACCCGTAACTGACGGTTATACGAGACCGTTACCCACCATTTGAAAAAAAATGAGAATACTAACAAACATTTTGATTTTATTAATTTCTGTTTCTGTTTTCGGACAGACAACATCTGAAATAAAATTAAACGAAACTGTTTCAAAAAATCTTGAGAAAAATAAGATTGATATTGTTGATAAAACTTATCTGTACATAAATGATGGGACTTCTGATGAACTTTTCTATTACGCCATAAAACCTAAAGGTAAAATCAAAGGAACTTTAATTCTATTACCACCAACTGCACAAAATACAGAAGATGTAATAAATAACAATGTTAAACTATCTGAACTCGCTTTCGAAAAAGGGATTTTAGTAATAATACCATCTATTAACTACAATCTCTATCTTGATGAAGCGACAATGACATTTTTAAATACAACTTTCAAAAAAGCTATTTCTAAATATCAAGCACCTAAGAATAAAATAGTAATTGGAGGTTTCTCGTTGGGAGGAATGAATGCAATCAGATATATAGAAATCTCAAAAGAACATCCCGATTTAACATCAGTTCATCCTATTGCGGTTTATGGAATAGACCCACCATTGGATTGGGCAAGAATTTACTATTCATTTAAACGAACTAAAGAATTAAACTTTTCGGAAGTAGCCGTCAATGAGGCAACGGATTATTTAGCCAAACTTGATGAGCAATTCGGAGGTTCTCCCAAAGAAGTACCCAATGTTTATTCTAAAAATTCGATGTATTCAAAAAACGTGAAAAATGGTGGAAATGCTAAGTTTCTAATTGACACGCCAATCAGAATTTACTCAGACCCAGATATTGATTGGCATTTAAAAGAGAGACAAACGGATTTTTATGACATTAACGCATTAGACCAAACTGCAATGATTAATGAATTGAGAATTTCGGGCAATGAAAATGCAGAATTTATTAATGCTTTGGGTAAAGGGTATCGCTTGAATGGAATGCGACATCCTCACTCTTGGTCAATTGCAGAACCGAATGAATTAATAGATTGGATTATCAGCAAACTGCAATAAAAACGTTGGGTAACACTATATATAGCAAATTGGGCGATTAGTGCTTAATCCAAAAGTTGTTGTCTATTTGCGAAGTCGCCAAATCTTTTGATTTGGTATTAAAAGAGAAAAATTAAAACAAAATAAAAAGATTTGGCTTGTGGTTAATCCGAAAGTAATCGCTTATTTTCTGCCCAACTTGCCATATATTTAACGTTAGGTTTCATTAACGTAAAATCGTTAAAAATCAAACTTTTAGTTTTTAAAGTGAATTTTAACAATGGCGGAAAAATTCTCAGAAAAGCTAAATTGGAATTTAATTAGAACTCAAAAAAAATAGCTTGAACAATTTAGGTATTTAAGCTAATTTTTATAAATCAGAATAATTCAAGTTTTGAATTATTCCCTAAAATAGAAATCTAAAACTGGAGAGTTTTGAGATCAAAGTCATCTTTTTACAAATTTTGAGAAATTCTAAACAGCTCTGAGAAAATTGAGAACCTTGAAAGTTTTGAAAAAATTTGAAAACTGAGTAGAATACCAAAACGTGAAAATCAAAACAGCGGAATTAGAATCTTTGCGGAAATAGTAATTGAAAATTAAAATAGAACGGAAAAACCTATAAAACGAAAACCTAACACCGTGCATAATTCATTAAGGTGGAATTTCCTTGCGGAATTTCCTCGCACTTTTATTATCTTTCGTTCAAATTCGGAAAAGTGCTGCGCTCTTTTCCTTAACAAATCATGCACAAACACGTTGTGTGTAATTAAAAAAATGAAAAAAATGAAAATTATGACAATAGGATTAATATTAATCCTTAATTCTTGTTCTTCACAAAATGATTCTAGTGATTTACAGAAAGAACAATTGGAAATTCAATTAAAAGAAACTAAACAAAAGTTAAAAGATATTGAAAATAAGCATAAAAAATATATTGAAGAAAATAAAAAAACAACTTACACTGAAAAAATAAAAGACTTATCTATTTCAATTATCCAATTAAACGAAAATGGAGAAGGTCTTTTAATAATAACTAATACTATTACAAAACAAAAAGGAATTATACCTATTGGAGTATATGATGACCTATCAAATTTAACTGATTGGATTGAATTTATAGATTTTGATTATGATGGACAAGACGAGTTGGTTATACCCTCAGAAATGCATACTCCACATTTATATAATAGAATATTTGATTACAATACATTAAAACCTAAAAAAATATTTAAAAAAACTAAAAAAAATATTTTTATTGGTCATTCAGATTCAGATGAAAAAGGACAATTTAGTAGTATAATTTCAGCAGGAAACAGAGGTGGTTATGGATTTATAAAGAATAAATCCATAGAATTTTTTTCTATGTGTGGGCTTGGTTGTAATAATAAAGAAGTCTATAAATTTCATAATGGAATTTATACTTTAAAATACTATGAAGGAAAAGAACTTGATGAAAGTAGTGAAAATCATTTTATAATAACCAAAGTTGAAAATGGAATAACAACTAAAAGGAAAGAAAAAATATAAAAATTTCAAATAATTAAATGCTTGAAAAATAAAAAGACATAAATGAAAATTAATTTATACCTAATTGTATTATTTGTAACTTTATTTAGTTGTAAAAAAGAGGAAAATGTTAAAATATATTTCGGAAATATAGATAATAAAGTTAATGCAAAAATCACTTTAGAGCAAAAAGAAAACGATATAGTCGGTACTTTTTATGATTTAGACAAAAAAAAAGAACTAAAATTAAAAGGAATTCTTATTGACAACAAACTAACTTTACAAGAATACTCTAATGTAAATAAAATAACAGGTTTCTTTGAAGGAGTAATTAAAAATGATACTTTTAAAGGGCATTGGTTGAACACAAAAAAAACTATAAAAGTTCCTTTCTTATTTAGCTCTAACCTCGTACAAAAAGAAACTGAAGAAAAAAAGATAATTAATGAAGAAGTTATAGTTTCTCAACCTGTATCAAAATGTCGATATGAAGAAACTTTAAATTTTAGTCCAGACTTAAATGGTTTTATGAATATGATTAATAAACTGAATAAAAATTCATTACAATCAATTTCTATTTCCAGAGATTTCGTTAAAAATAGATTGCCAAGTAATATTAAAATAACAGATGATAATTTCTACTCTTATGAAGCTTTTTTAAACAACGTCATAAATAATTACAATGAAGTATTATGGAATAATCAAACACTTCAATCTAAAATTAACGATTACGAATATAATTACAAAAAAATAGATTTAGAGACTAAAAAAAGAAATGATATTGAAGTTAAAAACTTTATTATAATGTTAAATGAAAGGAATTTAACCCTTGATAGTTCAGAGGGCACTTATTTTATTGTAGAGGATAGTGACTTTTCTTTAAGCCTCTTTAAAAATAATCTTTCAACTTCTTTTATTGACTATTTGAAAATTATTAAAGTAGAAGATAAACACAAATTTGCTGATGATGCTGCTTTGCTTATTTCATACGAAAAATTATCAGAGAGAGTTATTACTTGGGAAAGATATATTGGAAAACATAAGAGTTTGTCACATAAAAACTCGATAAGACGTTATAAAATATATTTAAGTACATTATTAAGAGGTGTTGATAATACTCCTATTTATAATTATAACAATAAAACTATAACAAATGAAATAAAAACAGTTTATAAAAAATATATCACCAGGTATCCCAATAGCAAATCTGGTAAGGTTATAAGCAAATACTATGATTATTTAGAAAAGAATAGTTTTAAATTTGATATTGATAAAGTAAATATTTTTTTAACAAAGAATAGTTTAAATTAATTAAAAATATGATTCATAAAAAACTACACACAACACCGTATAAAATTAATTGCTGGCTTTAGCTTACTTACGAAAGTCCTCGCGGACTTTCTATCTGTGATTTATTTGCTAACTTTAGTGCTTAAATCACGCAACTAACCTTATACAAACACGTTGTAAGTAATTGGTAAAAATCGTCAGCTAAATCAAGTATTTTCATAGAATTTAAACTTTTAGTTATTCAAGAATAATTAGAAGAAAATACTTCTCAAAAAGCACAAAAAATTGAGTTTATAAATTCTTCAAAATACTAAATCGGGAAAAACCTCGTCTAGTTTGAATAAAAATGCGGAATCGTTGTGTAAATATCAGAAAAAGTTAGTTTTTAAGGAAAGTTTTGGAATATATGGACAAATCTCGGAATCAAAAAAACAGAATTGTTCTGTAAAAAAGAGAAAAAATTAGTTTTTAAAAACAGTTTTATAAATTCGGGAGAAAATTTCGGAAATCTAAAGTTGAGATTTTTAGCAAGTTTGCGGAGTTGAAAATATGAGAATTTACTCAAACTCAAAAATGACAGAAAAAAGAGATAATATTATCAGAATTTTTATAAATTCACAACTGAAAAACAAATTAGAAAAACTGAACGGAAAACAACAACTTACAACAACGTGTATAAAAAATTACTTTTTTTCGCTTAATTTTAAAGTTTCTGTATTCTTTACAAGTTCGGAATTTTCCGGCGGAAAATTCCACGCGTACTTTTACAGTAACTTTTCATAACACAAAACCGTTAGCAAATATTGACGAAAAAACTATGAAACCAACATTTTTTATAATTTTATTATTATTTATTTTCAGTTGTTCTTCTTCTCAAAAAAGTAGTTAAAGAAGAAAAATGCCCGAAAATTTATAAGAATAAGTATACTGAAATATTAAATGAAAAATATGAAACTATTTACAAAAATGATACAATTCAATATAATGAAATAAGGTTTGAATGTGTTTATTCTGCGTTTTACACTCATAAAATTATGTTTGACAAATTTGGAAAGTGGGACAAAGAAATTTTTCCGAGTAATAAAAAACATCCAATTTTAGTTTGGGAAAAAGTTGACTTATTTTCAAATGGAAAAAAATATAATGTCTACACAAACGGAATTGAAGAGTGGAAACATATATACGCATCAGTTATGGTTTTTAACGAAAATGATATCGACTTACTTGATAACAAATCACCTGAAAAAGAAAGTCTTACTAATTATTTTGCCGATTTAATAAAGAAACACAAGACAGAAAAGAAAGATTTCTATGAAGTTTATTGGAAAATGGTAGACCCTGAAAAATGGAAAAGAATAAAAAAATAAAAAACATTTGCTAACACCGTGTATAATCAATTGCTAGTACTAGCCTACTTACGAAAATCCTCGCGGATTTTCTATTCGGTTTTTATTTGTTAAATTACGTGCTTAACCACGCAACTAATCATACACAAACACGTTGCCCACAATAAAACGAAAATCAGGCTGTATTCAATAACTTAACGCAACAAATCTAAAATTATAGATTTGTAAAATGACAGTAAAAAAACACAGAAGACTTAGCCTTAAAGAAAGAGTCCAAATTCAGACACTCTTAAACGAAAAAAAGACCAAAGCTTATATTGCTAAAACTCTTGGTAGAACACCTTCTACAATTTCTAGAGAAATCAACAAATGGGTACAAAATAAAGAAGATAATTACGATGCAGAATTAGCACATTGGAACGCTAAAGATGATTACGCTAATAAAAGAAATCGTGATAAAATAAGCACATATTCTCTATTAAGATTTTTTGTCTATAAAGGACTTTTATCTAATTGGACTCCGGAACAAATTTCTGGTAGACTTAAAGAATTGCATCCCAATGATCCTATTATGTCCATTTCTCACGAAGCAATATATAGATACATTTACACTAGACCACAGGCCAGTTTAAACAAAAAACTAATCAAGCTGCTTGTTCGCAAAAAAACAAGACGAATACCTTCTAAAAAAAGACGTGGAAAAGGAAGTGTAATAGTTAATCAAGTYAGTATTGACAATAGACCAAAGCATATTGAACTTAGACATGAAGTTGGACATTGGGAAGGCGATTTAGTAATTGGAAAAGACAATAAAAGTGCTATAGGAACCATCGTAGAACGGAAAACAAGGTTCACTTTAATATTAAAATTAAACTCGAAAAAAGCAGATGAAGTTGCTGATGTATTTTCTAAAATGTTAAATCAATTAAACGCTAAATTTAAAAAATCTATGACTTACGACAACGGAATTGAAATGGCTAGACACCAAAAAATTACTGAAAAAACAGGTATGAAAATTTACTTTGCTCACCCATATTCTTCTTGGGAAAGAGGCACTAACGAAAATACGAATGGACTCATTAGAAGATACCTTCCTAAAGGAACAAACTTTAATGAAATAAGCGAAAATCAGCTGCAAATTATTCAGCAAAAACTAAACAATAGACCTCGAAAAATTATTGGTTATAAAACACCCCAAGAAATGATCAATATTGAGCTAAAAAACGTAGCTTAGTAACATCAAAAATTAATAACGATTTGTTGCGTTACAACGTTGAATCCAAGCAGAATAATAATTATATTTTTAGTGTTTTTAATGAGTTGTTCGAACAAAAAAGAGTTTGAAAAACAAGTTGAAATTATTCCGCCAATAATTGAATTTGATAAAGAACGAAATCCAAGTTTTACTATCAAAGAATACTATTTTCACGGAAAAGATAGCTCGAAACTGAATCTTCAAAAAATATCTAAATATTACTCTGAAAATGAAATAGCATCTGAATCACATTTATTAACTTCAACAAATACTGAAACTGGTAGAAAAATTTTCTATGATTATAGAGGTAAATTATTAGTTCAAAAAAGGACTATAAACAGTAAAAAAGATAGCACAAAAACTTTATATTTTTATAATTCTGAAAATCAACTAATCAAAAGAGAACAATTTTACTTTCAAAAGAAATTGCGACCTGAAATAATTGAAAAATTAAGAAATTCAGATAACATTTCTTTTAGCGAAAAAGATTTTGAAAAAGAAAGAAGTTGGGACAAATCGAGTGAAATATATTTTTCCTACGATTCAATAGGTCAGAAAACTGAATATTACGCACCGAAATTTCATTGGGATAATCAAAATAAGTATAAATGGTTTTATGACAAAAAAGGAAATATTACTACTAAACAATCTTGGAATCATAATGAACTAATTTGGACAGAAAGTTATTCTTACGAAAAAAACGATTACAGCTTTACTCGAGTTTGGAATAATGAAAATTATCAAAAAGAGTTTAAATTTTATGTTTTCAAAAATAAATTTGGTCAAAAAATTAAAGAAATTACTATGAAAAATGATTCAATTCAAGTTAGTAAAAAAACATATCAATATTATAGAAACGGAATGAAAAAGAGAAAAGATATATATGGAGAAAATAACGAACGTTTGACAACATATATTTATAAAAAATAAAAAACGATTTGCCAACACCGTGTAAAATTAATTGCTGGTTTTAGCCAATTTACGAAAGTCCTCGCGGACTTTCTATCTGTGATTTATTTACTAACTTTAGTGCTTAAAACACGCAACTAATCTTACACAAACACGTTGTAAAAAACAGCAAAAAAACTCATGCTAGAAAAAAGACAAGTTTAAAACTCTTTTTGTATTTTTGTATAAAATAAAATATTATGTACACTATACAGTTAAAAATCAACGAAAAAGTCTATGACAAATTCATCTGGTTATTGAGTAAATTCAATAAAGAAGAAATTGAAATTGTAAGTGAAAGTTCTGATTTTATAGCTACAAAAAATTATTTACAAAAAGAATTAAGTGAAATTGAGAGCGGAAAAGCAACCTTTATTTCTCAGCAGGAGTTTGAAAATAGGTTAAATGGAATAGTTTAACTAGTTTTATGACAATAATATATAAAGAGACTTTTGTTTCAAGACTTGAGAAACAACTGAAATATCTATCTAAAAACAATCCTAAATCTGCTAGTAAATTAAAGACTGAACTTATTAATAGAATAAAAGAAGTACCAGAAAATCCATATTTATTTAGAAAATCAATATACTTTGAGAATGAATTAGTCAGAGATTTAATATATAAAGGATATACAGTAGTTTTTAGAATAAATGGAAATCAAATAGAAGTATTCGGATTTACTAGATTTCAAGAAACCCCAACAGACTAAACTGCATTTTACAACACCGTGTAAAATTAATTGCTAGTTCTAGCCTACTTACGAAAATCCTCGCGGATTTTCTATTCGTTTTTTATTTACTAAATTACGTGCTTAATCAACGCAACTAACCTTACACAATTCCGTTGTAATACATTTGACCATATTATGAAAAACATCGCAATATTTATAATTATAGCTTCTTTTTTATCTTGTTCAAATACATCTGAAAAATTAAAATCGGAAAACATTAAATTGAATAATAAAATAAATTCGCTCAAATCTGAATTAGATTCTTTGAAAAATTTACCAAGCGTTCAATTTGAAAAAATAATATCTAAAGATACTTCTTTAGATTCTTTGAGAAATAAATCTAAAACTGAATATATTTTACCTACACAAGAAAATGAATTGAAAACATCTGATTCAATACTTGTGAAAGAATACGTCGATTTTGCTGAAAAATTTCCAAAATCATATTTCTCAATGTATTCAATAAATAGAATTAAAAATATCGAATTAAATCAACGAATTGTAAAATTCAATCAGATTGTTGGAAAATGGAAATGGAAAGCATTAATTAATACTTTTTTGTCGTTTAATGGTCACAAAAACGAAGAAATAGAATTTAAGAAAGATAAATTTGCCTATTTCTTTAAAGATGGAAAATTAATTTCAAAAGAAAAATATAAACTTTCTAGAACTTATTATGTTATGCCAATAATAGAATTTGAAAAGAAAGGAATATATACTGTTAATATTAAATCAAATGGACTATTAACTTTAAAACCTGGAAAAAGTCCTTGCGAAGATTGTGGAACAACAATTTATAAAAAAGTTGAATAAAAAAAACGTGTTACAACACCGTATAAACTTTATTGCTGGTTTTAGCTCACTTGGGAAATTCCTTCGGAATTTCGCCGTTCGTGTTTTATTTAGTAAATTCAGTGCTTAACCAACGCAACAAAGCTTATACAACAACGTTGGCAAAAACTTTGGAGCCGCAGCCAGAAATGTCTCTGTTTTTAATTATGTTTTTTGCTTAAAAACTTTAAAAAAAATCTCGCTAGTGTAAAATTTTTACCACTTTTAAAATTTGAGTTAAGCTTTGAATTAAATTCTTTGCAAAATCATTAAATCTGAGAATTTTATATAAAACTGGAAAAATTGAATAAAGTTCTAAAGCGTGAAAATTTTACTCAGAAAAAGAAAAATTAAATTGCGGAATAAAATTTTTCAAAAACACTAAATTGGAAAAGTCTATTAAATAAAACTGAAAAACTCAACTACGGAGAAAAACGCAACTATAAACTCTTGCTGAAATCTATGGTTTTTATTTGTTGAAAAATCTTAGAAATATTGAAAAAGTGGAATTTAATATCACAACGTGAAAATCAAAAACGGCGGAATTAAAATCTTTGCGGAATATATCTCAAAAGAAAAATAGGAAAGCATAAAAAAATACGCATTTGCCAACAACGTGTATAAAAAATTGCTTATTTTTAGCTTAATCAAAAGTTGTTGCTCTTTTGCGTTTGTCAATTTTTCCTGCGGAAAATTTGCCGCTCACAAAATTCGCAACTTTTCATAACACAAAACCGTTGGGCGTAAGCTAAAAATCAGAACGTTAAAACTTGACAAATGAGTAAAACAAGAATATTTACAACTCGAAAGTTAGAAAAAATAACGAAAGAATTTATATCTGAAAATGAGGAATTTAATAATGAATATTTAGGAGATTGGACTTCTACTCTATTTTATGTAAGTCATAAAAAATGTTGGTTATTAATCAATAAAATGACAAAATACCTTTTAATCTTACCGAATATAAAGAAAACTGACTTAAAAAATATATCTTCTATTTTTAAAGAGAATTTATTTGCTCAACTAACTTTTGACGGAATTGAAACAAGATATGAATTGGTGGAGAAAATAATCGGAGAAATTAAATTGCAGGAAACAAATAATGACAGAAGTACTAATGGTTCTTTAAATAACTGTTTGCTTTTTCTTAAGGATTGGAAATATGAATTTGGAGATTATGAAAATATGAACTTTAGAGATTTGAATGGCAGACTAAATAGTTCACCGAACAAAATGTTGAATTGGAAATATCCAAAAGAAAAAATGAATGAAATGATAAATAATTACGAAAAAAAATCATTTTTAGAAAAAAACAGAATTGTACTTTAAAACAGGAAAGAATTGAAAGATTTAGAACAACAAAATAGAATTTGAAAAAAAGTTGAACAAAAAAGCCTACGCCCAACACCATATATAATTTATTGCTGGCTTTTTGCTTACTTACGAAAATCCTCGCGGATTTTCTATTCAGTTTTTATTTACTAAATTAGGTACTAAATCACGCAACAAACCATATATAAACACGTTGTAAGTAATTGGTAAAAATCGTCAGCTAAATCAAGTATTTTCATAGAATTTAAACTTTTAGTTATTCAAGAATAATTAGAAGAAAATACTTCTCAAAAAGCACAAAAAATTGAGTTTATAAATTCTTCAAAATACTAAATCGGGAAAAACCTCGTCTAGTTTGAATAAAAATGCGGAATCGTTGTGTAAATATCAGAAAAAGTTAGTTTTTAAGGAAAGTTTTGGAATATATGGACAAATCTCGGAATCAAAAAAACAGAATTGTTCTGTAAAAAAGAGAAAAAATTAGTTTTTAAAAACAGTTTTATAAATTCGGGAGAAAATTTCGGAAATCTAAAGTTGAGATTTTTAGCAAGTTTGCGGAGTTGAAAATATGAGAATTTACTCAAACTCAAAAATGACAGAAAAAAGAGATAATATTATCAGAATTTTTATAAATTCACAACTG
>NZ_JAOBTH010000011.1 GCF_025215075.1 Tenacibaculum haliotis
TATAGACAAAAAATCTTAATAGAGAATATGTGCTTATTTTATCACGATTTCTTTTGTTAGCGTAATCATCTTTAGCGTTCCAATGTGCTAATTCTGCATCGTAATTATCTTCTTTATTTTGTACCCATTTGTTGATTTCTCTAGAAATTGTAGAAGGTGTTCTACCAAGAGTTTTAGCAATATAAGCTTTGGTCTTTTTTTCGTTTAAAAGAGTCTGAATAATCACTCTTTCTTTAAGGCTAAGTCTTCTGTGTTTTTTTACTGTCATTTTACAAATCTATAATTTTAGATTTGTTGCGTTAAGTTATTGAATACAGCACGATTTTTACCAATTACTTACAACGTGCTTGTATAAGATTAGTTGCGTGTTTTAAGCACTAAAGTTAGCAAATAAATCACAGATAGAAAGTCCGCGAGGACTTTCGTAAGTAGGCTAGAACTAGCAATTAATTTTATACGGTGTTAGCAAATGTTTTTATTACGCATTGTCAATTCTATATTGATGTTTATCAATGTCATTAATCATAAATGCCAACATTTCACTTCTTTTTAAATCGGTCTTTTTAGTATATAAATCTTTTCGGATATTTAATAATAGGTCGGACAAATGAGTTAACATTATTACGGCATATTCTTCGTCGTCATCCGCAAAATCCTCGGATTTTATGTTAAAAAAAGCCTGCATAATTCGGTTATAAGATTTTACAACTTCGTCAGAGCCAAATGTTGTTAGATTAAAAGCTGCTTTTCGATAATCTAACGAAAGCAATTTATTAATTCCTTTTTGCTTTTCTTTTTCGTTTAGAGTAAATGTAAAAACAACAATAAATGGTTCTAATAATGTTTCGTAGGTTTTTATCTTAAAATCTCTTGTTTTTTCTTCCGAAAGCAGAATGTCTTCTCTCTTAGATTTAAAAAACCAAGTTATTAAACCTCCAATTGTCAAAAGTAACGGACTAAGTAAAGCTATAATTAATGTGCTATCCATTTCTCACTAATTTATTTTTTCCATATATCTTTCTCCGTAATCTGGTAAATCAATGAGAAAAGACTGCGGATTTGATTTCATATGCATACGAGATGAAACGGAATTGAATTTTTCGTGAATTGAATCTCCATTGAAGTTGATTTCAAAAATGTCATTGTCAATTTCTTGAACTGTTATATTTCCTTGAACGAGAGTTAAGTTATTTTCTTCTTTTACCCAAAGAGTAGCTCTTTCCAAATCTGGGACGTGTAGAGTTATTACTTTAGAATCTCCAAAAATATAAAGGGGAAAATCTTTGCTTCTCCAAGTTCCGATAATTTCTTCGTTGTTCATTTTGTATTGTCCTGATATAGGTTGACCTTTTTTCAGGTTAATTTATACCGTTCAAACTATTTTTTTAGCCGTTTAGAAGGCAAAAACTATTTTGAACTATGTTTGTTTTTAAATTGTTAGTTCAGTCAAATTTACATTATTTTTTCGATACGATTTGTATTTGATGTTTGGATTTAAATGTACTTCTGCTGGTTTTCTTAAATCTAGGCTAAAATGAGTTCTTAAATTGTTGTAAATATCTACGGCCTGTTTAGCTAACTTTTGAGCAATAGGAGTGTTTTTAAGACAGTTTCTAAGTCCATGTTCATATTTCAACGTTCTATTGATTCTCTCAGCAATAGCGTTTTCATACGGATCATATTGCTCTGTCATACTCATTGTTATTCCATTATTTTCAGCAAACAGAGTATATTCAGGACAACAGTATTGCATACCTCTATCAGAATGATGAATCAATTTTTTCGATGGATATTTTCTATTTTTTAAAGCCATCTTTAAAGCGTCCTTACAGAGTGATACTTTCATATGGTTATCTAGTTTATATCCCATAATTTTCTTTGAATATGCATCMGTTACAATAGCTAAATAGTTGTGTCCATTTTCTGTTTTAATGTATGTAATATCGCTTACCCAAATTTGTTCGGGTCTAGTAGGTATTTTGTTTTGAATGAGGTTTTTATACTTTTTAAATAAATGATTAGAGTTTGTGGTAGTTATGTAGTTTTTGAGTTTAGGAACCAGTAAATTATGCAGTCTTAATACATCAAAAAACTTATCTCTACCGATTATAATATCTTGTTCAATTAACTGATTTTTGAGTTCTTTATATAGTTTTTTGCCTCCAGTTCTGGAGCTTACTTTTTTACGATATTCTTTGACCATCGTAATTATTTTAATGTCGTTTATAGTTTTGCTTTGTTTTACTTTTTCTCTTTTGTAAAAGGCTTGTTTACTAATCCCAAAACACTGATAGAACCATTTTCTTTTAAACGGTTTTTCTTTTTTAGTGCTATCTCTTTCGCTAATGTTTTGGGTAATGACTTTTTTGACATATCAACTCCTGTGATGATTTCCATATCAGCAATAATATCTTGCTGAAAGTCCTTTACAAACTCCAGTTCTTCAATACGTTCCTTTAGTTTTTTAATTTCATCTAATTTACTCATACTAGTATTTTGTTGTACTAAAGTACTATATTTTTTGACCCAATAGGCAATTGTAGTTCTTGGAACGTCATATTTTTTGGAAGCTTGGTTGTTGGATAGCTGACCATTTAAGATTTGGTCAACAACTAAAAGTTTGGTCTCTAAATTTACTTTTTGATAGCTTTTTTTTCGCCAGTGTTCATTTTGTGTTTTCATAAGTGACTATAATTAAATGTTTAATTTTTAGTCAACCTATTTCAGGACGATTCATTTTTTAAATATTTGCTAACGGGTTTGGCTATGGTTAGTGCGGTTTGAAAATCGACAAGATTTTCGGGCAGGCACTAAGCTAGAGCCTTTTTGTTTAATTTTTATATTGTTTCAAAAAGCTAAATCGAAAAGGATTTAGCGACTTAGTAAATATACACAAAACTTTGGAATAGGAGAGAACCTCGCATTAACTATAGCCGTTGTTGGCGGTAGTTATTTTTCATAATATTCATAGCCAATTAATTTAACAACTTGTTCTATTTTTTCTTTGTCTTTAGTTTTATGCAGAATTGCAATATATTCATCTGATTGTGTATCAATAAAACCAAGTTGAAGTTCATTTTTCCTCAATGATTTATCAAAATCTTCAAATATACCATCTTCTGATACTGTTAAGTCTTCACCATATTTTTTTGCACTTGGCAAAATGATTTTTAAATTGTAATTTTCTTTTATTACTGAATTTAATAACCACTCCAAATTTTCAATTTCCGATTTCCAATCTATTCGCATTATGAACTCTAAGTCGTTTTCGTCTAAAAAATCCATAAAGTAGTTTAGTGTTGTACAATATTCACTATTATTATCATAGTTTTTGAGAGTTTCGATAAAATTCAGAATTTTCTTTTTCTTTTTATTATTGAAAACACATAACTCTGTTAATTCTTGATATGCTTTCTTTTGCATATCGTTCAAAAGTGGACGGTTTTTTTCGATGTTTATTTTTTCATTAACTGCTTCTTTTTCCTTTTCTTTTTCAATTTTAAATGTTGATTTCACCAATTTAGTAAGTTCTATAAAAGTGTTCTCGATTTTATCAATAATTTTTTGGTCATTTATTGATTGGTGTAAATCTGGGATATTAAACCATTTTACATTGTTTCCACCATTGCATTTTCGTATTTCAACTTGGTTTTCAATTCGCGCAATAAAATAAAATTCTGAAGGGAAATTATAATCTTCGTTATCAAACAGAATGATTGAATTTGGAATATAAACATTACGTTTATTCGAATTGTATTCAATATCGTCTATGAACAAAAGCACTTTTGTAAAAACTTCTTTTTGAGGTTTAAATATTCCAAAGAACGAAGATTCTATGGGTGCTGTAATGTCAATTCTTTTTGCATAATTTTTTGCAATATTTGTGTTCTCAAATATGTATCTAAAAGATTCAATATTTAGAATAGAAGACTCAAAAGGTTCTCCGTTTAGTTTTTTTGCATCGTAATATATTCTTGCCATTACTTTAAGTTTGTTAAGATGACTGTGCGTGTGTTTAATTACCGCCAACGTGTTTGTATATGGTTTGTTGCGTGGTTTAAGCACCTAATTTAGTAAATAAAAACCGACCAAGAAAGTCCGCGAGGACTTTCGTAAGTAGGCGAGAAGCCAGCAATAAATTATATACGGTGTTGTACTTAGTGCTTTTTCAATATTTCTATCAATTTTGTATTTACGTAAACACTTTCTCTTCCGATTTTTTGAGAAGTTAATATTCCAATTTCCTCTAATTTTTTTAAATATCGTGAAGCCGCTTTTCTTTCTACATTTAATTTTTCTACAACAAATTCTATTTTAGAATAAGGATGTTCAAAGAGTAATTCAATTAATTCTTTTCTGTAAATTTTAGGTTCCTTTTCTTGTGCATATATTATAGTTTTATCCAATAATAATTTAATTGAATTTATTTTCTCAATCGTTCTATTTGATGTTACTTCAACAGCTTTTAGCATATAAATTATATATTCAGACCATTCGTCTTTATTGTTAACTGTATTTAATAAACGATAATAATCTGCTTTATTCTCATTGATATATGAGCTTAAATATAAAATAGGAATATCTAAAAGGTCGTTTATAATTAGGTATAAAATATTTAGTATTCTTCCTGCTCTTCCATTTCCGTCATAAAAAGGGTGAATACTTTCAAACTGATAGTGTAGAATAGCTAAATTAATTAATGGATTTAAATCGTTTAGTTTAACATTAAAATGTTCTAAAAAATTACCTAATAAATCTAAGATTTCGTCTTTTTCTTGTGGTGGTGTATAGACAATTTCTCCAGTTTTATCGTTTTTTAGTACAGTTCCAGCCATTGAGCGAATTCCAGCATTATTTTCGATAATGGTTTTTTGAATAGTTTCGATATCTTTTAGCTTTAAAAATCCTTGTTTCTGAATTAATTTAAAACCAGAAAAAATAGCACTTCTGTAATTTATAACTTCTTTAACTTGAGTTGGTTGTTTTGTGTTTGTAGCTAAAGCTTTATATAATTCATCTTGTGTTGTAATAATGTTTTCTATTTCCGAACTATCTTTAGCTTCTTGTAAGACAACAGCATTTATCAACATCTCTTGATTAGGAATAGTTTTAGCAATTCCTTTTAATTCTCCTAATGAATTTGAGGATTTACTCAATTGACGAAGAATTTCAATAGTTTCTACTTTTTCTCTTTTTGGTGGAAGTTTTGCAAGTTTATTGATTTGGGACATTTTATCTCTTGTAAATTATATATGTACCAAAAATACAAAAAATAGTTCAATTAAATTCAATATGCGACTTTTTGTCCCGCATTAAGTACAACGAGTTTGTGTATGGTTTCGTTACGGAAAATAGCGCAGCAATTTTCCGAATTTAAACCAAAGATAGTAAAAGTGCGAGGATTTTCTGCAAGAAAATCCCCCGTAATGAACTATACACGTTGTTGGGTTTTCGTTATGTTAGTTTTCTGTTTTACTTTTTAATGTCAAAATAATTTTCCCATAATTATTTCCATAAAGAATTTAAATTCCGCAAACTTGGTAAATTCCGCGATTTATTCTCTTTTTTTAGTATTTAATTCTGTTTTTATTTTACTTTTCCGCAATTATTCATAAAGAATTTTAATTCCGCAAACTTGCTAAATTCCGTGATTTATTTTTTCTATTATATTCAATTCTATTTTATTCTTTCTGAGATTTTTCTAAAGTAAGAGCTTTGAAAATTTAACTCTAAATACTCCAACTTTTTACAGAACAATTCTCTACTGGAATTTTTCTGTTTTTGAAAAATATTATTAGAAAACAAAAATTTTCAAATTATATTTTTACGGTTTTCTGAGAAAATTCCAATATAGTTTTTCCACAAGTTTTTCTAATATTTTAAACTCAATTAAAAATCTAAAAGTTTGAATTTTTACGATTTTTTGTTAATGAAACCCAACGGTTTTGTATATGGCTCGTAGCGTGTAAATTAGCGATTATTTTCGGATTAAGCACAAGCCAGATTTTTAAATTTTACTATTTATCTTTTTTATTGGAAATCGTCAAATTTAAAAATTTGGCGACTTTCCAAATATGCCTTAACTTCGATTAAGCAACTAATTAGCTATGAGCTATATACGTTGTTACCTGCTGGCTTTATTTCCTGAATTTTCTAAATGAAACTAAAATTTCATAAATTCCGATTCCAATAAATACTTTGCCAAATATGAATGGAATCCACTCCCAAACATTTACCAAATATTCTCTACTATTCACTAAAGGATTATGAAAATCAGTTAGCAAAAAATATCTAAATAGTCCAATAAAGTATTCACTGTATCCTGATGTATTTAATAAGTCAATTTCTCTATCGTAATTATGAATTCCATAAAATATTGAATAGAATAGAATTGCAACAAATAAAGTTCTTTTAATTGCTTTAACCCAATCAGTTCCGTTGTTTGAAAAGAATGAGTTTACTCTTAAAATTGTTAAATCTCTTCGTAATTTTTTTCGATTAGCATTGGGTTTTAGCCTAATCTTGGTTTTTAATTCTTCTTTATATGAGTTTAGCTCGTGAGAACGAAAAATGTCATAATCTATTTTATTATCTGCTCGTAATAGTTGTTGTTTTATATTTCGTAAAGTTCTTTTGTTACATTTACGAAATCTATGAATTTCAATATCATCAAAGAATGCAGACTTTTCAAATATTGTTCTATCAAGAAAAATATAATGAAGTTCTAAATCCTGAAAAGAAGCGAACTCTTGAAATTTCGATGTATCAATATGAAGTTCATAGAGCTTTGACTTATTGAAGTGTGCATATTTAAAAAAATTACAACTTTGGAATTTAACACCTGTCCTGTTCTCATTCTTTAATTTTTCAAATAAAGCAGTACTTTTAAAATCGTTAAACCTAAAATTTGCTTCTAAACCAAAGTCAGTCAATGAAAAATTAGACTTCTCAAACTCATTATATTTGATATAGCTATTTTCTATTACGTTTAGTGTAAATTGAAAATCTGTTGAAAATTTACTTTTGTCAATATCAACTCTTTTAAAAGCAGAGTCGTGTATTTTTACTCTTTTAATCTTACATCCTGTTATCATTAAGTTTCCTGACGATTTTAAATGCAGAAAATCTAAATAATTTACAATTTCACATCTGTGGATGGTTATATTAATCTCGTTTACAATCTCCTGCTCCAAATTTTCTGAACACTCAAAAGTAAAATATCCAAGTCTGTTTGGTGCTAAATGCAAATTCTTAACAGGCTTTGAAATATTAATAAACCTTATTTCCTGTACTGCACAATCTTTGAAATAAACATCGTTTTCAAATTCGCAATCATCAAATCTAAATGTATGAGTTAATTCAGTCGCTTCTCCGAAACTCAAATCCATAAAATCTACTCTTTTACCTATGAATTTGCAATTTTTGAATTTATTTGAAAGAGTAATTTCGTTCAAGTTAACATTCGTGACATTTTCAAAGTTTATTAGTAAATTATTATGCTCGGAAATCTCTGTAGATGCAAGCCTACTTTTAAATTGTATTTCGTTGATTTCTTCCATTCACGGATCTTGGATTCAACGTTGTAACGCAACAAATCGTTATTAATTTTTGATGTTACTAAGCTACGTTTTTTAGCTCAATATTGATCATTTCTTGGGGTGTTTTATAACCAATAATTTTTCGAGGTCTATTGTTTAGTTTTTGCTGAATAATTTGCAGCTGATTTTCGCTTATTTCATTAAAGTTTGTTCCTTTAGGAAGGTATCTTCTAATGAGTCCATTCGTATTTTCGTTAGTGCCTCTTTCCCAAGAAGAATATGGGTGAGCAAAGTAAATTTTCATACCTGTTTTTTCAGTAATTTTTTGGTGCCTAGCCATTTCAATTCCGTTGTCGTAAGTCATAGATTTTTTAAATTTAGCGTTTAATTGATTTAACATTTTAGAAAATACATCAGCAACTTCATCTGCTTTTTTCGAGTTTAATTTTAATATTAAAGTGAACCTTGTTTTCCGTTCTACGATGGTTCCTATAGCACTTTTATTGTCTTTTCCAATTACTAAATCGCCTTCCCAATGTCCAACTTCATGTCTAAGTTCAATATGCTTTGGTCTATTGTCAATACTGACTTGATTAACTATTACACTTCCTTTTCCACGTCTTTTTTTAGAAGGTATTCGTCTTGTTTTTTTGCGAACAAGCAGTTTGATTAGTTTTTTGTTTAAACTGGCCTGTGGTCTAGTGTAAATGTATCTATATATTGCTTCGTGAGAAATGGACATAATAGGATCATTGGGATGCAATTCTTTAAGTCTACCAGAAATTTGTTCAGGAGTCCAATTAGATAAAAGTCCTTTATAGACAAAAAATCTTAATAGAGAATATGTGCTTATTTTATCACGATTTCTTTTGTTAGCGTAATCATCTTTAGCGTTCCAATGTGCTAATTCTGCATCGTAATTATCTTCTTTATTTTGTACCCATTTGTTGATTTCTCTAGAAATTGTAGAAGGTGTTCTACCAAGAGTTTTAGCAATATAAGCTTTGGTCTTTTTTTCGTTTAAAAGAGTCTGAATAATCACTCTTTCTTTAAGGCTAAGTCTTCTGTGTTTTTTTACTGTCATTTTACAAATCTATAATTTTAGATTTGTTGCGTTAAGTTATTGAATACAGCGTCTTTTTTTCAAATATGCCCTAACGTGTTGGTATATGAAAAGAAGCAGGTTAAAAATGCTATTACTTTCAGTTTAAAAACAAAAATAGTAGAAAAGCACAAACTTTGTAGTTTGCACTTAACTGCTATTTTTTATATACCGTGTTGTGGTTTGTATTTATTGTTTCATTAACTCCATTGATTCTGTTGGTATAATTTGCTCAGCAGCACCAGTAGTGCAATCATGTATTTCTCCTCTGACCATTAAAAACAATTGTAATTTTGTGTTATTAGCTCCATAAGTAGAAATATAAATTGTTCCATTTTGTCCACATTCACTATTTAAACCTATATAGCTTAATTTATATCCTCCAGAACTAGCTAAATAACTTCCATTAATAACATAATAGTTTTCGTTAGGTAAGTTTAAAGTATTAGCCAATTCAGTACCATTGCTATCTGTAATTTTATAGCGCATTAATAATTTATCATGTTTGTATTTTAAATCTATATTATTTTTAGTCACTTTTTGAACTATGAATTCATAGTTTTTATTATTATAAGTTCCTTTCCAAGTACCTATATATTTATCTAGAACATTATTAACGTCTTTAATATATGCCCCATCAGGAAGTTCTTGATTATAATTTTCAAAATCTTCTACTGCTATTATTTGTGCTTTACAACTAATAATTACAAAAAGAGTTGCTATTATAAATATTATTTTTTTCATTTTTTAGTGTTTTTAAATTTTATTTTTATTCGCAATCGTTAGTGTCTACATTACCATTATCTTTTAAGGTTTTCTTTTCTATATCTCCATTATCTCGTATTCGATATAGATTAATGCCATTTATCCCTATTTTATCTTTAAGAAAATGTAAAAAGGCTTTTTCTTTATTTCCTTTAAATTTTTCTTTAAAATAAAGTTCATAATCTGCTAAATAACTATTAGCAGAACTAAGTCCAACAATATCATCTATATTTCCAGTAAACCTTAGCGTATAATTACCTGTGCTTGCAATAACTGTTCCGTAGACTAAATGTGTTGGTACTCCATTATATTTGCTATTTTTTACTATTTGTAGAAACTTAAGTAAATCTGCAGGTGAAAATATTTTAATTGGTTTTTCTATAATTGGGTTTCCAGTTATTTTATCAATTTTTCCATTTAAAAAATCATTAAGATGCGTATGCATATAGCCTACAGTGTTTCTATCTATAGGTATCTCTAAAGAATGTCCGTTATTAGTTTCGTTTAAAGGCACTTGCGAACCGTCTTTGTTTTGTTTGTAACCAGTTTCTTTCTTTAGTCCTGTTTTTCTTTTTAGTTGGTCGGCTTGGTCTGTGTATCTCGGGTTTTGTATTTGAAGATTTATATATCTACAAGGATTTGGGACACAATTATTATTCTCATCTAAAATATAACCCTCACCACAATTAGGTGTATACCAATTATTTCCGCCACCTCCATTAAGGTCGTTGTCATTTATGTTATCATTACCATTATAAAAATCATCGTTTAAAAAATCTATAGGTTCATACCATGAATTTCCATTGCTTCCAGAATCACCTGTTTCTATACTTGCATTTAAAGCTACACAAGGTGCTAGCATGACCATAGGCTCATCACTGTTTTCTAAAAACCATTGAAGGTATTCTATATCATAACAATCATAATCACTAGATGATCTAGCTTGTGCTGTATTAGAAGTTTCTTTTACAATATATTTTTCTTCTTTTATCCCATTTTTATAATTATAAAACTCAGTAAGTCTTCCTTTTTTATTATGAATAAAAATAGTACCAGAAAATATTTTTGGACTATTATCATTGTCATAAAGTAAGGTTATAATTCTATTATCAATTATACCATCTACTTTTATAGAAGCTACAAAAGATTTCGCCTTAGTAGCGTTTAATTGTATTGGAGAATAAAGTAATTCAGTATTTTCTTTATAATATTGTTCTTTAGAATTGTTCCAATCAATTCTATCAGTAAAATTGCTAGAATTTTTAGCTTTAAAAGAATTATTATTGTTTAAAAGAAAGTTTTTTGATTCTGAAATTGTAGGTATTGAAGTGTTGTTTTGTATAAAATTAGTTTCATTTTCACAATTTGTGAATAGCAAAGAAATTCCAAAAAAGAATATTCTGAGTTTAATAAAGTTGATTTTTCTGTTTTTCATACACTGTAAATTTAAAGTTATTAATTGATTTTAATTCTATTCAACCGTCTGAGTGGAATATGAACCACAACGTGTTTGTGTATGATTAGTGGCGTGTTTAAGTAACTAATTTAGCAAATAAAAACTGAATAGAAAATCTTCTAGGATTTTCGTAAATAGGCGAGAACTAGCCATTAATTATACACATTGTTAGTACCAGTTGTATTCAATTTTTCTGTTAATTTCTTTTTTAATTACTCCATTAAGAATATATGTTTTCTTAATCCAATTCTTAAACTGGTCATATTGTGTTTTTATATTCTTTATTTCTACATTTTCGGGGCTTTCATTATTTATACTATATTTCCACTTTTCAATTATTTTGTTTTTAGAAGTTGTTATATTCCGATATTCATTAACTTCAAGCTTTTCATTGAATCTAAGATATTCAGTTTTTATAGAATCTTTCCATTTGTAATTTGAAAATCTTGATTCTAATTTTCCATTCCAAAAATCATCTTCAATTTTAAGTTCTAGATTTTTATTTTTTATTTTTTTTATGATTTTATTTAGCTTGTTATATTTGTACTCTTTAATTATTAATGTATCAGTTTTTTCTTGATATTTATAAATAATAGAATCGTTAGGGTTTAAATGTTTTTCTGATTTGTTTCCTGTGATACTTTTATCTAAAGTGACTCCGAATCCATTTCGAGTATTAATAAATAGTTTTTTTATTAATTGATTTTCAGAATTGTACTTATATAAATTGTAATGCCTTAATGTGTCGTTTCTGAAAAACTCTCGTTTAATAAGTAAATTGTTTGAAGAATGATTGATTATTTGTTCTCTTTTAATTTTTCCATTTTCAAAAATATTCAGTGAATCAGGAATTTTTGAAGAGTTACTAAAGTATTGATTTATAATTTCTGTTATTTTTCCACTATGTTCTCTTTTAATTTTTGAAACTCTATTTAAAGTGTCATAATAGACTATTTGAGTAGGTTCTTTAAAGCCATTCCAAAAATCATATCTTTTTACGAGATTACCATTTTTATCAAAAAAAACTTTATTTGTGTATCTTGATGTGTCAATTTTTAAATCATTTTTTTTATAAAAATCAAGTCTTTCGATAAATATTGATTTCACAGAACCTGTATGTTCAATATTCCAAATATTTGAAACATAAGCATCGATAGTTTTATTTTGTGCAGATATTAAATTTGTTATTAATACTATTATAATAATTAACGATTTTTTCATCTAATTGGTACTAACGTTTTTGTATAAGATTAGTTGCGTGGTTAAAGCACTAAAGTTAGCAAATAAATCACAGATAGAAAGTCCGCGAGGACTTTCGTAAGTAAGCTAGAAACAAGCAATTAATTTTATACGGTGTTGGCTTTAGTTTATTTTTGTGATTATACTTTTATCAAATAGATATTGTTTTTTGTCAATATCAAAAATCTCATATTTCCTTTTATTATTATTCGGTTTGACAAACTCTAATTCTATTTTATCATAAATGACTTCACCTTTTTTATTTGGAACAATAAATGATAAATAATAAAAAGATGTTTTCCCAATTTCAAGAATATTATTAAAAGTCAAAAATTCATTAGGAGGTATTTTCATTGTAAAATTTTCGATTTTTGTTCCAGTTTTATCAAGTAAAGATAATTTGTGTTCATTCATCCATATAATTTCTCCTTTTATGGTTTCGTTTCCATATGAAACATATACATTCACATCTTTAAAATTCAAACTTTTTCTATAGCAACTCAAAGATAGTTTCAATAAATATTGTTCCCCTTTTATAGTTTTAAATTCATTATTATTGATTTCATAATTAAAAAAACCTTGAGGATTGTATGTTTTACTTATTATTTTTCCGAAAACTTTACTTTTCTTTATTTCATTCCACAGTAAAATAATTGTAGATATAGTTCCAAATAATAATGCACTCCAAAAACCTAAATCTAATCCTTTTTCAGTTATGTCGATTATTTTAATAGGGTCAACAATTTCAATAGTGTCTATTACTTTCTTAGTATTTGATATTTTTGAAGAATTAATGTTTTTAATTGTATCTAAAATAGCTAGTGTATCAATGTTCTTTATCTGCATTATTTCTTAATTAAAGCCAACGTGTTTGTGCATGATTTGTTAAGGAAAAGAGCGCAGCACTTTTCCGAATTTGAACGAAAGATAATAAAAGTGCGAGGAAATTCCGCAAGGAAATTCCACCTTAATGAATTATGCACGGTGTTAGGTTTTCGTTTTATAGGTTTTTCCGTTCTATTTTAATTTTCAATTACTATTTCCGCAAAGATTCTAATTCCGCTGTTTTGATTTTCACGTTTTGGTATTCTACTCAGTTTTCAAAACTTTCAAGGTTCTCAAGGTTCTCAATTTTCTCAAAGCTGCTTAGAATTTCTCAAAATTTGTAAAAAGATGACTTTGATCTCAAAACTCTCCAGTTTTAGATTTCTATTTTAGGGAATAATTCAAAACTTGAATTATTCTGATTTATAAAAATTAGCTTAAATACCTAAA
>NZ_JAOBTH010000012.1 GCF_025215075.1 Tenacibaculum haliotis
CCTAAAGGAACAAACTTTAATGAAATAAGCGAAAATCAGCTGCAAATTATTCAGCAAAAACTAAACAATAGACCTCGAAAAATTATTGGTTATAAAACACCCCAAGAAATGATCAATATTGAGCTAAAAAACGTAGCTTAGTAACATCAAAAATTAATAACGATTTGTTGCGTTACAACGTTGAATCCAAGGAACTACGTTTTAACTTGAATTAACTATAATTCAGAAAATGAGAAACTTAAAATTATTTTTATTAGTAATAATCTTACTAATATCTTCAAACAAACTTATCGCTCAATCTAACAAAAAATTAACTGCTTCAGAATTAGAAAATTGGTTTAAAGCCGATTTAGGACAAGATTCAATTGCAGGAATTAGTTTTAAAAAAGCAAAAGAATTTTTAAAAAACAAAGAAGACGAATCTGTTGTTATTGGAGTCATAGAAACTAGCATAGATATTTCTCATAAAGACTTAAAAAACTGGATTTGGAAAAATAAAAATGAAATAGAAGGTAATGGTATTGATGATGATAATAATGGATATATCGATGATATTAATGGTTGGAATTATATTGGAAATCTAACTAAACTAAATTATGAATATGAAAGAATCATTATAAACCCTAAATTAGTTGAAGATAAATCATTATTAAAAAAAGCTAACAAAGAATACAACGCTTTATTAAAAGAAATAACTAAAGATTATAAAGACGGAATTAAAACCCTAAAATTCCTAAAAAAAAGACATTCTAGATTTACAGAATATTTCCAAAGAGAAGATTACACTTTAAACGATATACTTAAAATTGAAACAAGTAATAAGGATTTAATAAAAGAAATAAAAAGTATTGAAAAGAGGATTGAGTTTTCAAAACGTTATTTTGGAAAAGAAATCGAACAAAATGAGCCCTATTATATAGCAAATCAAATTTTAGCAACAAAAAAACATATTATAGAAGATAGTTTAATAGTATCAGGACAATCAATTAAAACTGATTATAGAAAGAGTTTAGGTGACGATTTAGAAAACTTAAATGATAAACAATATGGGAATAATATTGTTGACACAAATTTAGATGAAGAACACGGAACTCATATATCAGGCATTTTAGTTGCAAATAGTATTTCAAAAAACTACAGTTTAATGCCATTGAGAATTAATGGAAGTGTTGGAGATGAACACGACAAAGATGTGGCCCTATCTATAAGATATGCTGTTGACAATGGAGCTAAAGTTATTAATGCAAGTTTTGAAAAGTATTATTCCCCTTATAGTGATTGGGTATATGAAGCTATTAAATATGCAGAAGAGAAAGATGTCTTAATTATTATTGCAGCTGGCAATTATAATCTTAATCGAGATGAAACTTTAGTATTCCCTAATGACAATAAAGGGTTAAAGAGTGAATTTACGAATAATGCAATTGTAGTTGGTTCTTCCAAACCTAATTATGGAAAGTATATTTTAAGTTACTTCTCAAATTATGGAAAAGACAATGTAGACATCTTTGCACCAGGAAATAAAATATATTCTATGTTGCCAGAAAATAAATATGGATTTAAAAGCGGAACTTCTATGGCTGCACCAATGGTTACAGCAATAGCAGCAACTATTCGCTCATATTACCCTAATCTATCAGCAAAAGAAGTTAAAGAAGTGATTCTCAATTCTGGAACTAAAATAAATTTTGAAGTTAATATACCTAGTGAACGGAATAAAAGTGTGAATTTCTCTGAACTTTGTAAATCAAGTAGCGTTGTGAATTACTACAATGCTGTTGTACTTGCAGAAACATTGAGCTTGAAAAAATAAAAAACTGTGGGTAACACCGTGTTGTGCACATAACACTCTCAATGCATTAATTTTATTGACTTAAAGAAGAATTAATTAAAGAAGGTACAACATAGGTACAACATTTTAAACTATATATTTTAGAAGTAGAAACAGTGATCTAAAAGCATAAAAAAACCGTTACAAATACTGTAACGGTTTTCTTTTTGAATGTATTTACGCTTAAAGTTATTAAGCTGCCGTACCAGAGCCTAAATACACACTATTTGATACTTGCTTTCCGTCGTCTGAAACGAAAGCCATAAACATCTCTATCGTATCGCCTGCATAAGTCGCTGGTATATTTACTACTTCTGAGCCTACAATTCTTCTTGTTCCCTCTAAAATATACATCGATTCTTTTTTACTTGGATTGTAAACTAAAACCATTGATTTATCAACTGTACTTGCATTACCTTCTGCCGAATTATCATCCCATGCAAAAGATACTTGACCTGGTACTGATAAATCAACTGATGGATTTAAAGGTGTAGATAATGTTCCCCTACTTAACAACGCATTAGCATAATCTATTACAAAATTTGGTGCAACACCTCCTACTCCATTATTTAACACATAAGACATTGCTGCATTAAACTCTGTTTTTTTTGTTGCAAACGCTTTATAACCAATCTTTAAAAATGCTTTATTTGGTTGTAAATACTCTATTGTAGCGCTAAACTTATTACGCTGATTAACTTGTCCCTCTGTTCGAGGATTTGCCACGCTTGATGGCTTAATTCTGATGTAGTCTATACCTTTCCAACTTCCACCAATTACGTTACCTACTTTTCCTGATAACCCTCCTAAAATACCCTGTGCAATTTTACCCATTACTATTTAAATTTAAAATTAATACTCGTTCGGATTTGGTACGGACTTGATATTACTTTTTTATATTTTAACTTCTATAATATACTGAAAATTGTGCCATTTTTCTAATGTTTTAGCTGCTTAGATGCCTTTGCATTAGACTTCATTTGTTTGCACTGACTTTAAGAAACTGCGTATATATGCTACTTTTAAAACTGCCATTTTATCAATGACGTTTTGTAACTCTTTTTCTTTTTTACTGATAACCTCAACAGTTTTGATGTGTTTTTGTATCTGATTTGCAGTACTCATACTTGAATTAAAACCCTTTTTAAGCGTGTTTCTACAATCATCTATTGTAATAAACGGAATAACACTTCCTTTTAAATAATATGCGTAAAAACCGCCTATTTGTAGCATCATAGACAAATGATAGAGTGTGTTTTTAGCTTCTTGGGTTGTGGTGGTTACCACATAGCAATTTGGGCAAGGATTTGTAAGCGGTTTACCGCTGTTTAAACCTTTGTTTAGTATAAAAAAATGAGGGTTTGAGTAGGTTTTTCCAATGCGGTGTGTTTTCAGTTTAAAAGTTGACATAGCTATCCAATTTAAAATTCGCTTCGCGCTATTAATTTTGAAATTGAAAAAAAAAGATGTGCTACCGAAAAGTGCCTTGGGTAAGGCTGTCAAGGTTTTTGGGTAAAAGTTTTTGAGCTAAAGTGTTTAATAAAAAGTAAGGAATATTGTAAAAAAGTTTTATTCAAAACCCATAGGGCTTGACCTTTATAGCCTTAAAGCGTTGGCTGAAGCTAGGCACTTATATTTGCTACCTTTTTTTATTCTGCTTTGTTACCAATATTGTTATTTCCTTTTTTATTTTTTAATGAAGTGAAACAAACAAATACTTGAGGTAAGGAATACTTGACTTAACGATGGTTTTGTGCAGCTTGAATGAGCTAAGAAATAAAAAGAATAGTAAAATACGTAGTGCGCTGGCAGTAGCGAAAATAAGTGTGTGCTTATTTATTAATTGCTACCACTGTTTTAACTTGATTATCGTTTTAATTTAAAGTTGTGTTTTTTGCTTATATGTTAGTGTAAATAAGCATACTCTTATTTGGATGGTTTTTATTTTTATAGGTGTTATAACGGTTTGTTTAATAGTATTTATACTTACCAAGCTATACTAAATACCTGCTTTTATATTACTAAAAAACACTTATAAAATTAATGCATAAGGTTGGAATTATTGTATAACACCCTAACTATTGTTATTATGTTTGACTGTATGCGGCTGTTGTGCGGCTATTTTACATAATGACCGTTATAAACCCTGTAGTTTACGAAAGAGGGGTATAACTACGCGTTATGTAACTTAGCTTTGGGGAGTTTTGTGTTTTATGATAAAATAATAAAGTATAGCTTGTTGCTATTTTGTTTGATTTTATGAAAACCAAATTGCAATAGGCTATTACCTTAAAGATAAAAAAACGCTAAACTAGTATGGTAAGCGGAACAATACAAAAGACAGCGGTTTGTTGCTTTTCGCAATAAACTGGGTTTTGGATTGTGGGGAATTATAAGTATTTCGCAAGTTCAGTTTTTAATAAATTCAAATTACTGTTTAAAGGTTGTTTTTTATTGAATTGTTTCGTTCTTTTTATTTGTGTTTCTATTTTAGATATTTGATTTCTTAGCTCTTCTATTTTTTGTTCTTTTTCAATTAAAGCTTTTAAATTTTCTTCTGAATTTATACTTGAATTATTTGAAATTTTGAAACAAAAATCTTCAAAAATCTTATCTAAACTAACTTTTAAATCTAATTGATATTTTTCTTTTTCACTTGAAAACCAATCTGTTTTAAATACCCAATCTACAACAGCATTATTTTCATTAACTGGATGTGCATGCTTTTGTGATGTATATAACATTACCTCATCATTAAATGATATTATAAATATGATATGATAAGGGATTGCTTTTTCTATAATAGGTAATACCGATTCAATATTTTTTCTTTGCTTTAGTTTGATTTCAAATATTTGAATTTCCTGAACTTCAATACCTTCTAAATTGATAGTATCCGTCGCTAATTTGTTTTGCCACCGTATCTTATCAACCACATCTACAAACAACTGTTTTTGTTTAGCTGTTGCATAAGCATAAAAAGCATTTTTAGGAATACTCTTATCTTTTTTAGTTTGTATAGGTAATTGAAAAAAGCTCATTTATTTAATGACTAAAAATGAAATTAACTTAAAATCTTCTATACCCTTGATCTGGCTTTTACCTGCTGCTGTACCACCAGCCTTAAATAAGCTTAACACCTCTTTCTCTTCTTCTGTTTCAACTATAGAGGCGATACTATGCTTTAATAAACTAGAGTATGCTGACATATCTTTATACTCATTGGTTTCCATCTCAAAAGATTTACAAACTTCGCTTAATGGCTCTCTTTTATCCTTACACAACATTCTAAAAACATCTAAGGTTTTTTTTCCTTCTAAATGACCAAACTTAATCTCTCCATTTTTTTTAATATACACCATATAATATGGATGTAAACGATTCATTTTATCAATATTGACTGCTGAATTTACATTTTTCAATACATAAACAACACCACTTTCAAAAAAATCATTCGCTTCTGTTATAGCATGTAAACCTTCAGGAATATTTTTTAGTTCACCAAATTTCTTAATATAGTTAGATAGATCTATTCTAAAATCATTTAATCCTAAATCTGTTATACTAACACCTTCTCTTAAATCTTCTAAATCGACAACTTCTTCTTGTAGTTTTTTTAATTGAATTTTTCTGTATTCTAAATCTTTATCCTCTGTATTTAAAATGTTATCGTCACCAGTACTTGCCATATTACTAATTAACATTCTATTTTCTACTCTAGATTTTAAATTAATATAATTATCTAAAGTTATATCAGGCCAAAAGTTAACCATTGTAATATTTGCATTGGTTGAACCAATTCTATCAATACGACCGAAACGTTGGATGATACGCACAGGATTCCAATGAATGTCATAATTAATAAGGAAATCACAATCTTGTAAATTTTGACCTTCAGAAATACAGTCTGTTGCTATTAAAATATCTATTTCTTCTTGAATATTAGGATGTAGCTGTTGTTTACTTTTAGAACGTGGTGAAAAGCAAGTTAATAAGGTATTTAAGTCTGTTGGTATCTCTTTAGTTGTACACTTACGTTTGCTACCTGTAATTAATGCTGTATTTAAGCCATAAAATGTTTTAAACTCTGATTTTAAACTATCGTATAGATAATTAGCTGTATCTGCAAAAGCAGTAAATATGATTACTTTCTTGTTATTGGGATTTAATGGCTTTTCTATTTTACCTTTTACTAAGTCCTTTAAATCTTTTAATTTAAAATCTAAGTCATTTTTAACAGGTTTAATTTCTGAAAGCAATTGATTTAAAATAGCAACATCTGCACTTAAGTCTTCTTTCCATCGTCTACCATCCATATCAGCAATATGAACTTTTACTTTTTTACCAATTACATTTTCTTCATCACCCCAATCTGCATCCCAATCCATATCGCTGGTTACATTAGCCTGTAAACCTGAAAAGGTATTATCCTCCCCTTTTTCAATCGCATTAATTGCATTATTTATTTGCCCTAAAATATTCTGAACCGTTAACCTAAAAGCATATACAGAACTTTCTATACGTTTTAATAAATTCATACGCATTAAAATCTTTAGACTTGACTCTCTATCTATTTGTGCAAATTTACTTGTACCTGCTTTTACTTTTTTATCGTATAAATCTGCATACAATTGTACTTTACTGGGTAGTATATAACTTAAAGGTGAGTAGACTGAAAGGTTTAATAACGTTAATTTTTCTGCTATTTCTATATAGTTTGTTCCTTTGTTATTGGTTAACGGACTTTGCTTAGAAATTGGTATGTTACGTTTTGGAAACTCTCCTATATCTGAGGTGTCGTAATAGGTTGTAATGTGCTTTCTAGAGCGTGCTATAGTTAAACTATCTAAAATTTCAAAGAAATCGAAATCTAACATTTCTAATAATTTTTCAGTCGTTCTATTTTCCGTTTCAAATTTAGACCAACTATTAAAAGCTAATTGTGCTCTTCTAAAAACGGTATCAACCCCTCTTTCTGTATCTAATTTTTCATCTATCTTTTCTGAAGCACCTTCATAAGCTAATGCTAATTGGTTTTTTAAATCGTTAAATCTATTATTAACAGGTGTAGCTGATAACATCAACACCTTTGTTTCAATACCTTCTTGCATAATTTTACGCAGTAACTTCTGGTATCTATTTTCCTTACCAACAGATGTATTGTTATTTCTAAAATTATGAGATTCATCAATAACTACTAAACCATAATTACCCCAATTTACATTTTCTAAATTACGACCATTACTCATTCCTCTTTCCCTAGATAAATCGGTATGAAATAATACATCGTATCTAAATCTATCTTTAGATAAAATATTGTCTTTATCATTTTGTCGATAGGTATTCCAGTTGGCTTCTAGCTTTTTAGGACAAAGTACTAATACATCTTTATTCCTTTTTTCATAATATTTAATAACCCCTAAAGCTGAGAATGTTTTCCCTAAACCAACACTATCTGCAATTATACAGCCGTTATATTTCTCTAATTTATTAATAGCACCTATTACAGCATCCTTTTGAAAATTATATAATTTAGACCATACTAGAGTGTCTTTAAACCCAATTTCATCATTCGGTAAATTTTCCATTGCAATATCGTCTAGGAAATCACTAAATATATTGTATAGTGTTATGAAATAAATAAACTCAGGACTATTCTCTTTAAACGCATTTTCAAAATACTCTTGCACAAAACTGGTAACATCTTGTAAGCTTTCTTGATTATCCCAAATTTGATTAAACCAATCTAAATAGGCATTACTTTGTGGAAAATCTACTTTTTGTATTAGTGTTGGAAATCCTTTTTTATGGCTTACTCCTAAATCTGAAGTTGTGAAGCCATTGATATTAGCAAATGCAGCACCTTGAGCATCATTATCGACGTGAATTAAACCATTTAAAGGTGTTGCACTGTTTTTATTAGATTTAAAGGTTACTTTATCCTTTACCCATTGCGAGCACTCTTTAGCAATTGCTTTTTGGTTTAACTCATTTTTTAATCTTAATTCAAACTCACCACCACATAAATTGGCTTCATTGAAAATATGAGGAATGTAAAACTCTCTAGATTCTTTATCTAATTTTTCTTTAATAAACGTAGGCGAGGTAAAAATGAACTTTAACTCTTCTATGCTTTTCAATTCTTTTTTTAAAGCTTCAAAAGCATAAATAGAAAAAGAAGAAGCTGCAATTGCTACCTTACTTCCTTTTTGTATTTCTATTTTTAATTCATCGTTTAAGCGATGATTTACATTATCAATAATTTTCATTAAGCGATTTTCTAATTTAAGGTTACCATTTCCATCATTTTCTCGTAATTACTCACCTTACTAAATTTTATTTCTCCTTCTCCAATTGCTGCAAAATGCTCTTCTGCACAATGTATTTTTAAAGCTTCAATGCCTCGTAAATCGTTTACATTATCAGAACCTTTTGTTTCTGCTACAAAATAAATTTGGCGTACTTTATCTTTATCAAAAACTATTGCCCAATCTGGACTGTATCTTCCTGTTTTATCACCTGTAGGAATGGTTATATAAAAGTCTTTTGGTAATTTGGCAAATACCGATACCTCAACACTATTACTTAAGGCTTCAGCAAACTCTTTTTCTATGTTAGAATCTGAAATTACGTAATCGTAAATATGATTTTTTACTTGTTGTGCGTTTCTATCTACCGTTATATCGTTCGTAAATACTGTTTTAGAATCGAAACGATCTTCTGTTTTATCAAACGTAATATTGTTTAATATTAAACTTGCTTTTACTTCATTTATTAAATTGGCAGTTTTGGCAATAAACTCTTCTGGGTTTTTACGTAATAAGACAAACTTTTTTGGACTTATTTTCTTTAACACTTCTACAATTGTTCTTCGTGTTAAATTGGTACTGTTTACTATTTCACCAACAATATCGTAAACGGTGTCTGTATATAGATCTGCATTTAGCTTTTTAGATTCTCTATTAGTTTGTTTAAACCCTTCTTTATTTTGTAATTCTTCTTTATTACTATCTTTTAAAAACCCTGTTTTAATTTCGTAAACTCTATCTGAGATATATAAATCTGCATTTAAACGTATGATACTATCTGTTATTAGTTTTTCGGAATTGAATTGTACTTCGTAAATAGTTTTAATATTTATTTTACTCCATAACTCTTGAAACTCTTTTTTATGGAAGTTTTTATTTAAGGTAACCGTTATTCTATCTCTATCATTTTCAGGTTTTATCATTTCGCCTGTATAAACAGATTTTAATAATTTGGTAATATCAGCTCTAAATGGTTCTATATTTTCTGGTAAGGTTACTGTATTGTCTTCAATAGCTTTTTTACCTTCTTCTGTAATCCTATCATCTTCATCTATAACATCGTTCTTATATAAAATTTTATTTAACTTTTTGGCTGTATCTTTATCTATACGCATTTCTACACCAATAGCGTCTGTTACCAATTTGCCTACAAAAAATTCTACTTCTGCTTTCTGTGGTCTGTCTTTTAAAGTTGCTGCAATTTCTGATTGCAACCCTTTTGCAAAATCCTCATAACTTTCAGAAGCTATAATGGTTAATTTGTTGATGTGGTGTACATTTTCGCCTACGGTTTCATAATCTTGACGAATTCCTTCTTTATTGACACACAAACGCATACCACGACCAACTTCTTGACGTCTTCTAATAGTAGCTTCTGAATGTTTTAAAGCACAAATTTGAAATACATTAGGATTATCCCAACCTTCTTTTAAGGCGGAATGTGAAAAGATAAAACGTGTAGGCTCATCCATACTTAACAAGCGTTCTTTATCTTTCATTATTAAATCGTATGCCGAAATATCGTCTGAATCTTCTTTACCACGCTTTACTGTTGGATCTATAAACTTTTTCTTTTTGTCTATAGAGAAGTAACCATTGTGAATAACGTCTGCTTTATCTCTATCTAAAAACTCTGCATATGCACTAGGAAAATACGCTTTACGTGCAGTACCAGGATCTGTATCTTTTAAATAGTCGTTGTATTCTTGTTGAAATAAATCTAAGAAATCGCTTTTTACCTTATTATATTCTTCTTCAAATATCTTCGCATATTCACCTAAAACTTGCTCGCCATTTTCGTCATATTTACGGTATTTGTCTACCGTATCAATAAAAAATAAGGATAAGACTTTTACACCTCTAGCATACAATTCTTTTTCTTTATGTAAGTGTGACAAAATGGTTTCTCTAATTTGAATACGTCTAAATGCTTGCTCGTCTAAATCTCCCAATGCCTCACCAGCTTGTAGTGTTACCCCATTTACAGAAATTGTATTAGAAGCACCATTAATATCTGTAATTAAACAATTTTTATATTGTGGCATTTCGCCAGATAACTCGTAAAGATTTGTACCTTCTTGTAACCGCTCTCGTTTACGTTTTACTCCTGTACCTTGTCTTTTTTCGTATTCTACAATAGCTACTGGTGGCTTGCCTGCTTTAATAGCAATTTGTTCTAAATATATATAGCCTGTAGTACCTGTTGACCCTTTTAAATTAATCCCTTTTACGTGTATTTTTTTGACTAACTTTTTACTGTATGCATCTATAGCATCTAAACGGTATACCTTATTGTATTCTTCTTTATGTGTTGCAGAATAACGTATAGTAAATAGCGGATTAAAATCCTGCATACTCTCTAAGGTTTTTTTACCATCTACCGATTGTGGCTCATCAATAACAAGAATTGGGTTGGTTTGCGCAATAATATCTATAGGACGTCTGGATTGAAAACCATCTATTTCTGCATAAATACGTCTTGCATCTTTACCACGAGCATTAAAAGCTTGCGTATTAATAATCATTACACTAATACGATTATCTGATGCAAAGTTTTCTATATCTGTAGGCTTTTTAGAATCGTAAATAAAAGGTGCTATTTTATGTCCGTACTTTTCTTGAAAATGGGTTTGTGTTACCTCAAAAGATTTATAAACTCCTTCTCTAATAGCTACACTTGGAACAATAATGATAAATTTAGACCAACCGTATTGGGCGTGTAACTCGTACATTGTACGAATGTAGGTATAGGTTTTACCTGTACCCGTTTCCATTTCTATAGTAAGGTTAATTCCTTTTTTTTGAACCTTTGGTTTTTCTAAACCTTCACTTTCTCTAATATCATTACTACCTTGTACATTTTTAATGTTTTGTAGCAATTGATTGTCTGTAATAGAAATTAACTTGTTACGATAGCCAATATTTTCATTTACTTCTTCTTCAAACTGTAAGGTATTTACCCCTTTAGCTGCTTGTTGTGCTTTATGTAATAAAGCTTTACTGCGCTCTAAAGTAAAATGATTTTCCCCTTTTTCTTGCCCTAAAAAGCAATTGGTAATTGCTTTTACAGCCTCTACTTGAAATTGTTGTTCTTTAAACTGTAATTTCATTCTCTTAATTTATTACTTAACTTATCGTAAATTCTACTTACAAAAAACTATTATTATTACAAGACTAACTGTAAAACTTAATTTTATCCTAAAATTAAACTTATATCAATATAACAAATCTAAAAACTCATTAAAACTATTGGTCATTTCTATTACTTCATTAATTTCATGATCATAGAAAACAACATTTGGATTTTCTTCATTCACATAATTAAAACAGATGTAATTACCAAAACCATCTTCACCAAATGGAATCATTTTATTTACACTATCAGTCTTAAGTCTTTTATAGACTGCAACTACATTGTTCTTTTCCTCAAAACTATAATCTATTAAAGAGTCAAAAAACTTTCCTTTTTCATTTTTTAAGTCATATGAATTTTTACTTGGTCTTGCACCGTTATTTTGCTTAATCAAAGCAACAAATTCAATTGGTAATTTTACAGATAACTCTTGCTCAATAAGTTTAATTTGAGAATTATCTAAGCTATTTTTTTTAAACTTCCACTCCATAATTGTTATTTTTTTTATTAACGATTAGCTCTACCTCCGCCCCATAGACTTTTACCTCCTGTATGCCTTGAAACATCATGTACAGAAGATTCTACAAGTTGCATTTTTCCAACTTGTTGATGGTGGTGCCAAGTATAACCTTCTGGTTTATATCCTGCATCAATTTGTTCAAGTTGTCTTTCTGTAAATTTTTCTCTTAATTCAGGATTTTTATCTAGCATTTCTTTCAGTTGTTCATTACAATTTCCCATTTGGTTTCTATCTGTTTCTTGAAGTAATCCTTCGGGTAGTTGAATATCTGCAAAGCTCTTAAATTCGGGAAACACTCCTTCAATTATTCTTCCATCTCTCAATTTAACAATATCCTTTACATAAGGAATTCCTGACTCTGGATGTATAATTCCTTCTAAATGAGAATTTATTGTGTTAATCCTTTCTATTATTAGTTCTTTTAGCATATTATTTTCAAGCTCTAAAGCTTCCAAAGAACCATTTTCAACCATATCTATAGTCTCTAGGGGGATATCTTTTATTTCAGTTTCGGAAACCTCTTTTAAACCTTCAACAGCAACTTCTTTGGCTGCTTCTTTTAATATAGCTTCTATCATATCGTTTTTTTATTAAAAAAATAACTATCCTTTACTTCTACAAGATTAAGAGTATTCTCTTTTAATATTATCTTTTTAGCCAAATTAGATACTATTCTATCTACAAAATCTTCTTGTTTCGTTCCCCAATAATTAGATAACAGTTTTCTTAACTCTATAAAATCTTTGTCTTTTTTATGAATAAACAAATCATGAAGTACTTTTTTTAAACCAAAAGGAATTTTATTACTAGTACTATATAAACCCTGCGTAAGAAAACTAAAAATTTGTTTTACAGCATATTCCGAATACACTGCTTTATCGAATTTATTACCTGAAAGTATTATTTCCTGTTCTAACACCTTGTTATAAAATTCTATTTTTCCTTTTAGTTGCGAATACTCTACCGTACACAATGTGTTTAATAAACGCTGTACTAATACTTTTCCTTTTTGCCCTAAAACTGTAGACAACTCGTATACTTCAAAAGGGTGTAGTGTTTCTTTTTTTTGAGCAAGCATTAACTTATGAACTTTATTATTACTAGCTGCAGATGAATTTATATTGTTTACCACTTTACACTCAACAGGTCTTTCCATTCCTTCTTTATGAACAAGAGCATGCCCGGTTATTAACCTATTCATGTATAACGCATCCTCTTCAGAAATACTCAATGAACCAGACAAAAGAGCTTGGTCGTCTTTAGCCACCAAACGATGTACAATTTTTGTATTGGTATTTTTAATAACATCTGGTGATATTTTTGATGGAATCTGTTCTACAACAGCAACACCTTGACCTAAAGAACGCATTTCGGCTATTACATTTGTAAATAACTCTACAGCTTTACCTTTTGGATTACCAATTGCTTCTGAATTAGCTTCTGTAGAAACGTTCTTTAACAACCTGTGTGCTTCTTCTATCACCATAAAATGCTGTAAACCTTTTGTTCCCATACCTGGGTTTATAGCTGGATTGTCTTTTTGACGGTATTGGCTTATCATTACCAACATTAAGCCTACAAAAAAAGCTTTATCATCATCGTCTGCCAAACTTTCCATTTCAAGAATGGTATTTTTCTTTAACAAATCCTCCATTGGATGAAAATCATGCGTATCAAACATCATTCCTTTTGCTCCAACAGATAAACTCTCTAAACGTACAACAATAGCTGTCCGAATATTATCTTGTAATTCTCCTTTATAAGCTAGTTCATATTTTACATAATTCTCAACTTCATTTTTTAAATCGCTAAGGGTAGGAAAAAAATAAAGATGCTGTAGATCATCATAACCACTTTCATCATAACGACCAAAGTTGTCAATAAAATTTGGATGAAAACCTTTGGTTAAATTCCAACCTTTTTTAGCATAAACATTATAAATACACTTTTCTACAATAGCTGGCATTGGACCGTATAAAGCAAAACTTGCATTAAATATTGCTTTTAAATAATCAATATGCTCAGATAAATGTATTCCTTTTTGTACATAAAAAGGATTAAATCTAATTGGGCTTACAGAAGCATTTCCAACGGTATAAATATTTAAATTATTTTTAAAAGCATCATCAGAAAGTAATTGTCTGTAATCTCTTTTTGCAGATTCTATCACTAAAAAAGGAATATTTTCTTTTAGGGTTAAATCTTTTAAAATATGCTTTAGAGTTGTTGTTTTACCACTACCTGTTAAACCACAAACAAACAGGTGTTTATTTAAATCTTTTGTGGTTAAATTTAGCACCGAATTAGGAATAGGATTTCCATAATCTGTTATATTACCAAGTTTTAATCCTTTGCCCGTATTGCTATCGTTTAAAGAAAGATTAGGCATTTTTTTTATTTCGTAACCAGGTAAAGATTCAGCAGGAGGAGCAGACATGAAAGCCAACTCCTCACTAGTAATATATGAAGCTAAACTTTTAGGAAAAATTGTGTTTTTAGCATTTAAAACAGGTAAAAGTAAACTTTGATTAGGATTTAAATTACCTACCAGCATTTGCGAAGGAGGTAATAGTTTATCGCTTGGTTTTGATAATTCGCCCAAAAAACTACCACCTAAAATTTCACATGTAACTTGGTCTTTTGCAGAAAATGTAATAGAGGTTTCCCACATTCCTGTATTAAACCCTTTTGCAGTTCTCTCTAATAAATGTTCGGTTACTTTTTCAAGTTCTAAAGCAAGTCCGTTTTGTTGCTCATAGGAAAGGGATTTTGAAGTATTAGTAGATGTTGATTCATTAGTACCATCAGATGTACTTTCGGTAGTTGTGTTAGATTTACTAGAAGTACTACTACCTCCAAACATTTTAAACCAAAATGAGGAAACCATACCTCTATTATAATTTTCAGTCTCAGCATTAGAAATTCCTGCTGTTTTTTGATAAGAGGAACCTATAGTATTTGTTTGTCCTTTGTCAGCACCTTTTGTTTGTTTAGCTATAGCATGAAATTGATCTCTTAAACTTAACAATTCTGTATATGAATTCTGCTGATTTTCTTTAGCCAATGGCGTAGAGATTATAGCCAAAGTATATTCTTTATTATATAAGCTTCTTATTACAGAGGCAATGTTAAATTTTACTTTTTCATCATCTACTTTTAGTGTAGGTAATCCGGTTATCACACCTCCCTTTTTGTATCCGTTGGATAATGAAGAAAACTTTGCTTTTTCATTATACTCTATTTTTTTTCCAGGAAATATTCCATTAATTAATGAACTAAATAATTCTACATCATCACTTGTTGTGCTGTCTCTTTTTAATCCTAAATAAATTGTATTCCCACCTTTTTTACCCGAAATAATAGTAGCAACCGTTACCCCCAGTTTACTAGCTGCAGATAAAATTGTGTTGTACCGTTGTTTGATAAACTCAGGAATATCTTCTTCTTTATTATTAACAGAAATTTCTGTTAACGGAAATAAATAAAAAGTATCTAGCCAATCATTAGGAGTCTCTTTTGTTTCCTTATTAATTGTTAGTTTATTGGTTGCTATCTCTAACCAAGGTATTATTTTTTGAATTCCAGTTAATAAAATTTCTGTATTTTTTTGTTCTAACATAGACTCTATTTCTTTTTCATGTTTTTTTTAGCAACCCTATTTAACTCAATTGCTTATTGCTTTTCACAAAACTCTGTAATTCATTATTAAAAGCAACTTCCACTTGACTCAACCATGACTCTACTTCTTTCTCTGTATTTGTAAGATATTTATTTACATCGTTTTTTATATTTACTCTAGTTTTAGCAGCAGCCTTGTTGTATGTAAACTTAAATGTAAAAGCTGCAATAGTAACAACAACAATACCTAAGAGTATTGTGTTTATTATAGAAGTAGCTGCAACAGAAACAACACCAACAGCACCCAAAATTAAGGTTGTACCACTGGCTATAAAAGCATTTAATTTACGCTTATCTTTTTGAAACTCTACTGCATTGTTTATTAGGCTTTTATTATTCTTTAAATTATTGGCATACTCCATTATTTTTTCATTTAGCTTTGCATCGTAAAACCTATTTTTAGTTTTAACATCTAAATTTTCAATAACTTTTTGCGCATCTTTCATTAAATAAGACAATAAAGTTTCTAACAACTGTTCTGATTTAAATATTACTTCTTTTGGAATATAACTAGATAAATGAGAAATTCTATGATCTATATCGAAATCATTTTCTAATTGATTTAAAACATTCTTTTTAATACTAGCAAATTGTTCTTTTATATCTTTATTTATATCACTCATAATGTTACTTCTTCTAAAATTTCATCAATTCTTTTTATAGTACTTGGTATCTGTTTTTGCTTTTTTTTTAAACTATCTATTTCATCTATAATTTCTTCATTTTTCTGGCTTTTCTTTTTTTCGTTTTGCAACTCAGTTTGTCTTTCTTCTATTAAATGATTTGCTTTGTTAGCAACCCCTTCTAAATATTTTTTTAAAATTGTTTTCGTTTGGGCTAGGGTTTCATGTTTTATTTTCTGTATAAATGAAATTAATTGACTAACGATCTGTTCTTGATACCTTTGCTCATTTAATGTCTTTTTTGTACCTACTTTCACTATATTATCCCTAAATAATCTTGCAATCCCTAAGCTTGCCCAATCCCATCCATCTGCTTCTCTTTTTTGGTATACATCTTCAACATCATACGATTGTTCTTCTGCTTTATGCTCTATAGCTTTTAAGTCTATTTTTGGCACATTTACTTTATGATTTGCTTTAAACTCAATTTCTATTTCTTTTAAACTATTTTTAAAATAACTAGTTATTGAATTAGAAAAAACCGAAATAGCATCTGCCATTTCATTTTGAAAATCTATTGCTATTTTTTTTACGGATGGAAATTTTTTAGAATCGTTTAATTTACTTTCATAAATTGTTGAAATTTCGGTAATTCTTTTTACCACTTTAGAATTGATACTTCCTCCAAACTCTTGAGTTGCTTCAGTATTAATTTCATTAATTTTTAATTTAAAGTGATCTAAGACATTCGAAATTTCCTCAATTTTTTTAGCATACCCTTGGGGGTTTTGTTTTTTTAAATTTAACCTCTCAACTTTAGCTACCAATAAATTGTCTTGCTCTGCGTACCCCTGCTTTATTGTCTCTAAAATTTCTTTCAATTGTAAATTAGGAGCTTGCATTGAGTACTCATCAATGGTCTTATAAATTTGTTCAAAATTAGAAGCTTCATTCACTACATCCATCAACTGTCTTTCTTCATCTTCTGCTTGTTCTCTATAAGATGACAAAATTTTCTTTTTAACTTTATCTTCTCTAATTTTTTTTATGGGTAGTCCTTGTTTTAATTGGTTGTTAATTTGTTCTAATACACTATCTACTACAATAATTCTATCTTCTGGTATAATATTTCCGTACAACCGCTTAGCTTCGGCTAACAACCTTTCAACTTCATCATCTTCGTACAAACCTTTATGCGTTAATATTAAAAACAGATTTTCTTTACTTTTATTAGAAATTGTATTATCTACAAACGTTTTAAAAGATTCTGATTCTATAGGTTTTATAGGGTGTATAAATAAAATAGCATTTGCTTTTTCTAAAAATTTTAAAGAAACATCTTGTATACCTCCTGTTGCATTTACCCCAGGGCTATCTACTATTCTTAACTCTTCAAAAGACCAATTTAAAGGATATCCAAAATTAATTTCTACAGGAATTTCACTTTTTGGAGTGTTTGAAATATAAGATTTGATAAGTTCTTTTTCTTGCTGCAATTCTACACCTGCGTGGGTTTCTAAAGTTTGAATAAATGCTTCTGTTACCTCTACTTTATCTTGACTTATGATAAACTGATTTATAATGGTATGTGGGATTTTTCTATATTTATCTTCTATACTACATATTTCTCCCAAACGTTCTTTAGCCTCATCAATATCTACTGTAGATAAATCATCATACAGTTCTTCTACTTTACCATTTGCAAATACTACTTTTAAGTATGACGTTTCAGACTTAAATATTTCTACAATGGCACTAGTTGCTTGTAAAACATCTGATGGTAATATTTCTTTACCCAATAAAGCATTTATAAAAGTAGATTTACCTGCTTTTACTTCTCCTGCCACAGACAATAAAAACTTACCTGATACTAAAGTATCTAATCTTTGCTGTAAAAAATTTAAATCTACACCATCATTTGTAGTACCTCTATCTGCCATATAACTATTGGCAATATTAATGCTGTTTTCTTTACAGACTTTGTAATTGTTTCCTATCATTTTTTTCTTTTAAATAACTTTTTTTTTCAACTATTGAATAATTAACATTTTTATATGTTGGTTTTTATACCATACCTTATATCACTTTCATTTCTGTATTAGGGCTTAATTGTTTTAATAGCTGTTTTACGTTTTCTTTAGCAGTATCGTTTTTAAAACTGCTGTCTTTACACACAAAACGTAGTGGTTGGTGTTTGGCTATTTCTTTGGCAAAAGCCTCATCTAACTCGTTATCAAAACAAGCGAGTAAGTAATTGGTATCTACTATAAATACTTCTTTACCTAAAACGGTATCTTTTTGTGTTTTTAGGGTAAGTGGTAAACCCCAATCTAGTAGTATTTGGGTTAGTAAATCTTCTGCAGTACGGTCTTCTTTTATATTATCTGCAAACACCTCTAATTGCCCTTGGTTGTATTCTTTTGGTTTGTAATACACGTCTTGCATATTACTACTAGCTACTTTAAAAACTTTAAAACCGTAATCTATATCTGCATTGGTTTCTTCTTTTATTTTGACTGCTGCTCTTCTAATACGTTCTTTACCAATTTCACAAATATTTTTATAACCTGCTTTAAAGGCTTCACTTTTTTCATCAGTAGTTTCTGGTAGTTGTGCCATAATAAATTTACGATTAGCACCATCCTCAGCGTTTAATCGCATTATTGAATCCGAAGTGGTAGCTGAACCTGAGAAGAAATCTAAGACAATTTCATTTTTAAGGGAAATTCTTTTTATTAAATATTCAATCAAATCATATGGCTTTGTATAATCAAAATAATTTTTTAACCCAATTCTATCTAAATATTTAGAGGCTTGTGTACTTGAATATTGTTCAATAAAAGAAAAAGGTCTTTGAGTTCTAATTATTTCATTACCCTCATTATCACATTTTAAATATTGTTTAGTATAAACTGTCCATACATTATTACTATCTTTTTTTATTTCAATAAAATCATTTTTCAATCCCCATTCAAATTTGCCTTTAGACCATCTCCAACAAGCTTTTTTCCCTTTGTTATTATCCTTAGGATATACTTCGGTGTTATCAGGTGTGGTAATTGGGTAATCCAAGCTTTCAGAATATTGAATTGAACCCATACCTAATTTTTGCAAATAATAAGGCCCTCTTATTTTTAAATGAGCATCTTTAGATTTATACCTCTCTCTATTAGAAATTTCATTGCCATTTATCTCAATATTATCTTTGTTTTTAGAAAAACAAATAATAAACTCACGCTTAACTCTAAATAATTTACTATCTGAACTACCACCTCCTTCTTTGTTTAACCAAACAAGATTTGCTACAAAGTTATTTTCCCCAAAAATTTCATCCCCAATTTTACGTAAGTTATGTACCTCATTATCATCAATAGACATAAAAATCACCCCATCCTCTGTTAATAAATTACGTGCTAATTTTAAACGTGGGTACATCATAGACAACCAGTCAGAATGGTAACGTCCTGCAGTATCTGGGTTGGCTACTAAACGGTTGCCGTACTCGTCTATTTGGTCGGTTTCCTCTTTAAACTCTGTGCTGTCTTGTGTAAAATTATCTTTGTATACAAAGTCCTTACCTGTATTGTACGGTGGATCTATGTATATCATTTTAATTTTACCTAAGTAGCTTTCTTGTAAAATTTTGAGTACTTCTAGGTTATCGCCTTCTATGTACATATTTTCTGTAGTATCAAAATTTACAGAATCTTTACGTACTGGTCGTAATGTTTTTGTGGTAGGTAAATTAGCCGTTACAATAGCTTCTTTTTTACCAGGCCACTCTAGTCGGTAGCGTTCTTTTGCACCTTCTACTACATCGTGGTTTAGTTCTTGCTTTAGTAAGTCGAAATCAATTGCTTTGCCTCCTGCTGTTTCAGTAACACAGTTAGGAAATAAAGTTGCAATTTTTTCTATATTTTGGTTCACCAAATCTGGTGAGGATAGGTCTAGTTTGTCTGTATTCATTGCAATTAAAATGTTGTAAGAAATTTACAAAAGTGTAAGGTATAAAAATATAAATATATATTGGTTTTATTATGAGGATTCCCACATTTACTTTTTACCCCTGTTTTATGTTATATTACAAGTACTAAAATAGCGTGTTTTTTATAGCCTTATTTAACTGCTCTTTTACGTGAGCTAAATACTTATTATTAGATAGTTTTTTAATGCTATTATAAACGGCTCTTCTATTACCGTATGTTTCAGAATGGTCTATTTTGTACTGTCTTAATATCTCTTGATTTTGAAATAATGCTAAAGCTTCTTTTTCTTTATTAGTAAGCTTTGATAATGGAATACTTTGTAGCTTTTCTATTTTATCATACTTACTCATTAACTCATCTGCTAACATTTGGTACTTCTTTTTATCTATTAAATCTTTAACCGTGTAAATACCAATAGGATTTTTGCGCTTATTTAGATTGCGTGTGTAGATTTCTAATTCAAACCGAAATAATGGCTTATTTAACTTTATACGTTCGTGTGTTTTTACCTCAAAGGTTTTATCATAGCCTTTAACGTTATAGTCTGTGAAATAGAATTTTTGCTGTATTCAATAACTTAACGCAACAAATCTAAAATTATAGATTTGTAAAATGACAGTAAAAAAACACAGAAGACTTAGCCTTAAAGAAAGAGTGATTATTCAGACTCTTTTAAACGAAAAAAAGACCAAAGCTTATATTGCTAA
>NZ_JAOBTH010000013.1:53-27838 GCF_025215075.1 Tenacibaculum haliotis
GGCGGAAATGAAGGATCAGATACAGATKGAAACGGAATTGTTGACGGAAATGATACAGATGGAGATGGAATTTTAGATGAAGTTGATGAGGATGACGGAAACTTCGGAGATACAGGAAATACAGATGTAAATGACACCGACCCAACCGACCCAACCGATGGAGGAACAGGAACTGTAGGAGATAGCGGAACAGATGCAGATGGCGATGGTATTGCAGACAGTGTAGATGGAGATGATACTACATTTGGAGATGCAATTGACACCGACGGAGACGGAATCGCAGATGTAGATGATGTAGATGACGATAATGATGGAATTCCAGATACAGCAGAAGGAACCGGAGATACAGATGGCGATGGTATACCAGATAGTTTAGATTTAGATAGTGATAATGACGGAATTTTAGATGTAAATGAAGGAGGCGATGGAGCTTTAGACACGAACAATGACGGAGTTATTGACGCAAACGATACCGGTTTTGCAGATGTAAATGGTGATGGTCAAGCAGATGCATCAGAAAACGCAGGAAACGAAGAGCCAGATACCGATGGCGATGGTGTACCAGATTATCAAGATTTAGATAGTGATAATGACGGAATCAATGACGTTATCGAAGATGGAAATGTAGATGCAAACAATGATGGAATCGCAGATGGAACCGATGCTGATGGAGACGGAATTGTAGATAGTGCAGATGCGGACGATGCTAACTTCGGAGAAGGAACCGGAGGAGAGCCAGATAATACAGACAGTGATGGTGATGGCGTACCAGATTATCAAGATTTAGATAGTGATGATGACGGAATCAACGATGTTGTAGAAGGCGGAAATGAAGGATCAGATACAGATGGAAACGGAATTGTTGACGGAAATGATACAGATGGAGATGGAATTTTAGATGAAGTTGATGAGGATGACGGAAACTTCGGAGATACAGGAAATACAGATGTAAATGACACCGACCCAACCGACCCAACCGATGGAGGAACAGGAACTGTAGGAGATAGCGGAACAGATGCAGATGGCGATGGTATTGCAGACAGTGTAGATGGAGATGATACTACATTTGGAGATGCAATTGACACCGACGGAGACGGAATCGCAGATGTAGATGATGTAGATGACGATAATGATGGAATTCCAGATACAGCAGAAGGAACCGGAGATACAGATGGCGATGGTATACCAGATAGTTTAGATTTAGATAGTGATAATGACGGAATTTTAGATGTAAATGAAGGCGGAAACGGCGATTTAGATACTAATAACGATGGAGTTATTGACACTAATGATGGGGCATCAGGAGCCGATGCAAATGGCGATGGTCAAGCAGACGCATCAGTAGATGCTGATGAAGAGCCAGATACAGATGGCGATGGTGTACCAGATTATCAAGATTTAGATAGTGATAATGACGGAATCAATGACGTTATCGAAGATGGAAATGTAGATGCAAATAATGATGGAATCGCAGATGGAACCGATGGCGATGGAGACGGAATTGTAGATAGTGCAGATGCAGACGATGCTAACTTCGGAGAAGGAACCGGAGGAGAGCCAGATAATACAGACAGTGATGGTGATGGCGTACCAGATTATCAAGATTTAGATAGTGATGATGACGGAATCAATGATGTTGTAGAAGGCGGAAACGAAGGATCAGATACAGATGGAAACGGAATTGTTGACGGAAATGATACAGATGGAGATGGAATTTTAGATGAAGTTGATGAAGATGACGGAAACTTCGGAGATACAGGAAATACAGATGTAAATGATACAGACCCAACCGACCCAACCGATGGAGGTAACGGAACTGTAGGAGATAGCGGAACAGATGCAGATGGCGATGGTATTGCAGACAGTGTAGATGGAGATGATACTACATTTGGAGATGCGGTAGATTTAGATACTTGTGTTGAAGTGTACAATGAGTTTACACCAAACGGAGATAATATTAATGATTACCTTGTAATTGGTTGTATTGAGAATTTCCAAAACAATACTTTAGAGATATTCAACAGATGGGGGAACACAGTATATAAAGTTAAAGGATATAACAATACGGATAACGTATTTAGAGGTATCTCTAACGGACGTGCAAATGTTAGTGTAGATGAAAAACTACCTGTTGGAACATATTTTTATATGTTAGATTTAGGAAATGGATCTAAAGTAAGGAAAGGTTGGATTTATATTAATAGATAATTAATACTTTTGCAAAAAAATAAATTGAAATAAAATTTTATATAAAATGAAATTATTTTTAAGTATAATCTTGGTATGTGCATTTAGTATATGTATGATTACAAATGTACAAGCACAACAAGATCCTCAATATACACAGTATATGTATAACACAATGAGTGTGAATCCTGCTTATGCTGGTTCTAAAGGTTATGGAGTTATTACCGCTATTGGAAGAACGCAATGGGTAGGTTTCGAAGGGGCTCCAAATACACAAAACATAAGTTATGATACTCCTATAGGGTATTCTGGTTTGGGTTTAGGAGTTAATTTAATGAACGATGAAATTGGACCATCAAAAGAAATTTATTTAGATGCAAATCTTTCTTATACAATTGAAACAGGAGAAGAAGGTAATCTAGCTTTTGGTTTGCGTTTAGGAGGACGTTTTTTAAATATTGATTGGAGTAAAGGAAAGGCAGATAAAGATGAACCTATTTTTGGAGAAAATGTAAATAAATTTTTACCAACAGTAGGTGCCGGAATTTATTATCATGAACCAGAATGGTATGTAGGGTTATCGGTTCCAAATATTCTTCGAATTGAACACTATGATGAAAACCTTGCAGATACACAAACAACAGCAGTTGAAAGAATGCATTTCTTTTTTATAGCAGGTTATGTTTATGATATTAATGAAGATATCAAATTTAAGCCAGCAGTATTAGTAAAAGCAGTTTCAGGAGCTCCATTATCATTAGATGTTTCGGCTAATTTTCTATTTAATGAAAAATTCAGAGCTGGTTTAGCATGGAGATGGGATGATTCTATTAGTGCACTTTTGGGTTTCCAAGCTAGTGATAGATTGTTAATAGGTTATTCATATGATTTAACAACATCAAACTATAATGTAACAAATTCTGGAACCCATGAGATTATGTTACAATACGATTTACTAAGAAATACCAAATTTAGATCCCCTCGATTCTTTTAAAATTATTATACATGAATTTAAATAAAACGTTATTACTACTAGTTTTAGTTATAACTGTTAAAAGTTTTGGGCAAAATAAGAAAGTTGCTGATCGTTATTTTGATGAGTTTTCTTATGTACAATCAGCTAAATTATACAAAGCGCTAGTAGAAGAAAAAGGAGATACATCTAAACATGTTTTAAGTCGTTTAGCAGCCTCTTATTATAACAATGCAGAAACTGAAGAAGCCGAACTTTGGTATAAAAAACTTGTTTTAACGCATAGTAAAAAATTAGAGGACAAACATTTATTTAAATACGCACAAGTATTAAGAAGTAACGGTAAGTACCAAAAATCGGATTCAATTTTTTTATTATTAGCATCCTCGGATAATAGTAACAGAAAAAAAGAGCTTAAAAAAGATGATTACTTATTAGATTATTCTAAAAAAGAAGTGAGAATTGGGGTTCGAAATTTAGCTATTAATACCGAATTTTCTGATTTCGGAGGTTTTTTGTTAAACGGAAAATCATATTATACATCAGCAGTTCCAAAGGGAATTAAAAAAGAGCGAATTTATAAATGGAACAACCAACCATTTTTAAATATCTATAGTGCAGATGAAGAAATTAAAACACTCGAAGAAAACGAAAAAGATACAGTTTTAACATTAGTAAATCGTCGTTTAATTGATGTGCCTATTACATCAGAGTTTCACGAGTCTACTCCCGTTTTTACCAAAGATGGAAGAACAATTTATTTTACTCGTAATAATGCGAATGGTAAAAAAGCACGTAAGGATAAAAAAAACACTTCAAATTTAAAAATTTATACAGCAAGTTTTGTAAACGGATATTGGGTAAATGTAAAAGAATTACCATTTAATAATGATGCGTATTCTGTGGGACATCCTGCTTTGAGTACAGATGAAAAGATATTGTATTTTGTATCTAATATGCCTGGTGGTTTTGGAGGAACAGATATTTACAAAGCAACCGTTTTAGGAAATAATAAATTTGGAACTCCAGTTAATTTAGGAGAGAAAATCAATACTTCAGATAAAGAAATGTTTCCTTTCGTCGGAGAGGACAATACCTTGTATTTTTCATCAAACGGACATTTAGGTTTGGGGCTTTTAGATATATTCCAATCTAAAATAGTACAGGATTCTATTTATTCAAAAGCTGAAAATTTAGGGGCACCGTTTAATAGTAAAAGAGATGATTTTTCTTTTTATATAAGTGAAAAAGGTAAAAAAGGATTCTTTTCTTCTAACAGAAAAGAAGGTAAAGGAGACGATGATATTTATAGTTTTTACCTATATACAGATCCGCCAATTTGTGCTGAATCTGTTGAAGGTATCGTAACAGAAACAATAAATAATACACCTATAGATGGAGCCTTGGTTAAATTAGTTAATAGTGAAGGTAAAGTTGTAAAAGAAACACTATCTAACAGTGTTGGTAAATATGTTTTTGAAGAGATCTTATGTGATAATTCGTATACAGTTTTTGCAAGTAAGTTAGATCATAAATCGAAAGAAAAAAAGAGAGTTACTATTACTAAAGGAAAAGCAAGTATTGCTAATTTAGAGTTAACACCTTTAATTGTAGGAAATCAAATTGTTATTAACCCAATCTTTTTTGATTACGGGAAATCTGTTATTAGAGAGGATGCACAATATGAATTAGAGAGTATTGTAATGGTTATGACAAACCATCCGGAAGTAACTATTAAAATTGAAGCACATACAGACAGTAGAGGTAAAAGAAGTTTTAATAGAAAATTATCAGATCAAAGAGCTAAATCTACCAGAGATTATATTTTATCAAGAGGTATTCGTAAAGATAGAATCGTGAGCGCTGTAGGTTACGGAGAAGATCAGCTATTAAATAAATGTAATGATGCGAATAAGAATAAATGTACCGAAGAAGAGCATCAAGAAAATAGGCGTTCTTATTTCTATATTGTAAAAGGTACAGATAAAATTAAAGCAAGACAAGTTGCTCAAAAAGTTGCAGAAAGAAAAAGAATAAGTAAAAAGAATAATTTTTTACTTTTCTTAAAAAGAAATTTTAAAAAGCCTAAAAATTCCGCAAGTGATAAATGTGTTATAGGAAAAGAGGAGGATTGCGACACAGATAAAAAAGATTTTAAAATCGATTATAAAAACTAATTTAGTTCCCCATAAATTTGTATTTTATGCTTAAAAGCTCCTTTATAGGAGCTTTTTTTGTTATATATAGAAGTCTGATATAAATAGTTACATCTATTTTAAGAAAGAAAAAATAATTTTAGATGAATCTAGTCCTTTATTGTAATTCGATGTTTTTTTAAAGTTGTATTAAAATGTTGGATAGTTGTTTATTTTAATCGTGAATAAGACACATATAACCGTATGTAAAGCTATATTTAAGCTGGTTTTAAAGGTTGTTTATTTATTATAAACAAAGTATTCAAACAATAAAAAGCTCTCGAAAACGAGAGCTTTTAAAATATATGTAAAAAAAAATATTAAACAAATAAGTTGTCAATTTTTTCTTTTTCTTCTTGAGCTAAAGCTGCATCTACTAAGATACGACCACTGTGCTCATCGATTGTAATTTTCTTACGGTTCGCAATTTCTAACTGTACCTGAGGCGGTATTGTAAAGAAAGAACCACCAGCAGCACCACGCTCAATAGCAACAACAGCTAAACCGTTTCTTACTTTTGTACGAATTCTGTTATAAGCAGTTAATAAATGATCATCGATAGATTTTGCATATTCTATAGATTTTTCTCTTAGTAATTGTTCTTCTTTCTCAGTTTCTTTTAAAATAGCATCTAATTCATTCTTCTTGTGAGTTAAATGAGTTTCCTGCTTTTTTAATTTCTCTTTAGTAGTTTCAACAACTTCGTTCTTCTGAGCTATTTTAACCTTGTATTCTTTAATTCTCTTTTCAGACAATTCAATTTCTAATTCTTGAAATTCAACTTCTTTTGTTAAAGAATCAAACTCACGATTGTTACGAACATTTTTTTGTTGTTCTGCGTATTTTTCGATTAAAGCTTTAGATTCAGTAATAGCCAATTTCTTATTGCTAACATCAGTATCTATACTAGTAGCTTCTTCTTTTAACTTAGAAAGTCTTGTGTTTAATCCGGCAACTTCATCTTCTAAATCTTCAACTTCTAAAGGTAATTCACCACGAACATTTCTGATTTCGTCAATTCTAGAATCGATTAACTGTAAATCATATAACGCTCTTAATTTTTCTTCTACCGTTACTTCTTTTTTTGCCATCTGTTATATATAGTGTATTGGATTTGTACTTTTTTCACTTAAAATAATCGCAAAAGTACTAAATTTTTTACGAAGATAATCACTCAAAAGGTTTTTTGTAAACTGTTCACTTTCATAATGTCCAACATCAGCAAGTAATATTCTTTTTTCAGCTTTAAAAAACTCATGATATTTAAAATCAGCACTAATATAAGCATCTGCTTTCAATCTCATGGCATTTTTTATGGCAAAGCTTCCTGATCCGCCTAAAACAGCAATTTTTTTAATTGGTTTATCTAATAACTCAGAATGTCTAACACAGTCAGTTTTAAAAATTTTCTTAACAAAAGTTAGAAATTCTTTCTCATTCATAGGGTTTGCTAATTCACCAAGCATTCCCATTCCTACATTTTGATTAGAATTGTTAAGCGTTATAATTTCATAGGCAACTTCTTCATACGAATGAAAATCAAACAAAGCTTTTAAGATCTTTCCTTCTAAATAACTATCAAAAGTTACTGAAATACAGGTTTCTTTTTCAAGTATGAATTTCCCCTTTTCGCCAATAGTTGGATTCGAATTTTCTCCACCTCTGTAACTTCCTTTACCTTCTATATTAAAAGAACAGTTATCATAATTACCAATACTTCCTGCTCCGGCATTAAAAAGTTTGGTACGTAATTTTTCAGCTTCTGCAATCGGAACATAGGTAGTAAGTTTCTTTATAATTCCTTTTTTAGGAATTAATGTTTTGCAGTTTTGTAAACCTAAAACTTCGCACATTTTAGCGGAAACTCCATTGTTTACGTTATCTAAAGCAGTATGTGTAGCATAAATAGCAATGTTGTTTTGAATTGCTTTTAAAACAACACGCTCTACATAATTATTCCCATTTATTTTTTTCAACCCACTAAAAACAATCGGATGAAAGCTTACAATTAAGTTGCAGTTATTGGTAATAGCCTCATCAACGGTTTCTTCTAAAGTATCAAGCGTAACTAAAACTCCAGTTACTTTTGTGTTATAATCACCTATTAATAAACCTACATTGTCAAAATCTTCAGCGTACGCAAGCGGAGCTAATTTTTCAATATAGTCAGTAACATCTTTTATTTGCATAATTTAAAATATCTTGAATCAAAGTTAAGATTTTTATTACTTTTGATGTAATGAAATTACTTCGATTTTTATTATTTCCGTTTGCCGTTTTATACGACGTTGTTACAACGATTCGTAATTGGTTTTTTGAGTTAGGTTTATTAAAATCTACCTCTTTTGATATTCCTGTTATTATAGTTGGGAATTTAAGCGTGGGAGGAACAGGAAAATCGCCTCAAATTGAATATTTGATAAGGTTATTAAAAGACACACATAAAGTTGCTGTTTTAAGTAGGGGTTACAAACGAAAAACAAAAGGGTTTCAAATAGTTAATACTCCACATAAAGCAATTGATGTTGGTGATGAACCTTTACAGTTTTTTAAAAAATTCGGAAAAGAAGTAACAGTTGCTGTTGATGCTGATAGAACAAACGGAATTCAACAATTATTAAACTTAAAAACTTCGCCTGAAGTAGTTTTGTTAGACGATGCTTATCAACATAGAAAAGTAAAAGGAAGTACTTATATTTTACTAACTAAATTTGCAGATTTATATGTAAATGATTTTATGTTACCTACCGGAAATTTAAGAGAGAGTAGGAACGGAGCAAAAAGAGCATCGGTAATTATTGTAACTAAATGCCCGCATGATTTAGATCAAAAAACTAAGGATAGTATTATTAAAAAGATAGCGCCTAAAAAAGAACAAAAAGTTTTTTTTACAACGATATCTTACGATGAAAATATTAAAGGAAATGCAGCTCCGATAACAATATCTGATTTAAAAGAAAAAGAAGTATTGTTGGTAACCGGAATCGCAAACCCAGATTCGTTATTGAGTTTTTTATCAGAAGAGCGTATAAAATACAAGCATTTAGCTTATCCAGATCATTATAATTTCACGGATAATGATATTATAAAGATTAAAAATGAAAGCAAAACCATTTCTTCTAATACTGTAATCTTAACAACAGAAAAAGATTATATGCGCTTAAACGGAAAGATTGATAATTTGTGTTATATAACTATAAAAAGCACTTTTTTATCAGATGGAGAAAAGTTTAATCAGTTTGTGATAAATCATGTTAAAAACAATATTAAATAACGCGTTCATCAGCTTTGTAAGCACCACGACGATGTAAAATCCATTGTGCTTCATCTAAAGGGTTCACCCCTTTAAAATCTTTTGTTTTACCTTCTCCTTCGGGACAAACAGCATATTTATCAAACACGGTTCTTAAACGAAGCCTACCACTACAAATAGTATTTAATTTAATGCTTAAATCTAAAGAGGTTGCCACGGGTATGGTTCCTGATACGATTACTAAATCTTGATCAAAAGTAGGAGAACTTATAATAGCTCTTCTATTTGTAAGTTCTGAAATTAATTTTCCTAATAATTCTTCATTGGTTTTTATTTCAAAACGCAACAAAGGTTCTAATAAATGTGTACCTCCGTTTTGTAAACCTTTCATTATTCCCATTGGTGTTGCTAAATTAAAATCACCAGGTCTAGAATGTACATTATGATCTTCTCCTTTAATTAAAGTAATTTTTACATCGGTAATATTCCAACCTAAAAGACCTTGTTCTAAAGCTTTTGGAATTGTTCTTGCTATTTCATTTTGATATTTATTATGAACATCATTTTTAGAAACAATTGATAGATAGGTAACTCCAGAATTTAAAGGAGCGGGTTCAATTAAAAATGTCATAATTGCCCAGCAAGGTTTCGGCATCCAATAACGAATATAACCTTCGGCAGATTTGCTTATAGTTTCTTTATAAACTATTTGAGGATCTGTAAAATTTATAGCAATATTAAAACGTTCTTGTAATAAATGGGTGAGTACTTCTATTTGCATATCTCCCATCAATAAAAGAATTAACTCTTTTTCGGGCTTATGCCATTTAAACTGTAAACTCGGATCTTCCTTATCTATAAGTTGTAACGCCTGAGCAAGGGCATTATAATCTTTATCGTTAATGGCAATTACTTGTACGCTTAAAACGGGAATGTTTAATTCGGGCAAGGTTGGTATTTCTGCGGGATTTCCTAAAATATCACCTGCTTCTGTACCTAAAACTCCAGTAATTATTCCGATATCTCCTGCTGTAATATTAGTATCTAAATGTTTTGTAAGATGAAATACTTTGGTCTGATTAATTTTAGTTTCTAATCCTTGTGTATGATTATTAATAACCGATTTGGCAGATAACTCACCCGAAAAAACTTTTACATGTGCCATTGCGCCATGAACTTTATGATGTTCTAATTTATATACATAAGCAGCAACATTTTCAGAAATATTTTTTTTTCTAGGTTTGATAAAATCAACAATTCCGTTTAATAATTCCTCAACACCAATATTGTTTTTAGCAATACCTGTAAAAACAGGAACTATGATATTGTTTGAAGTACTTTTTGCAATTGTGTTTAAATAGACTTCATCAGAAAAATGAATTCCGTTTAAATATTGTGTCAACAGCTTTTCATCGGTTTCTATGAGTTCTTCAGTAATAGCTTCTTTTTGCTCCTTACTAATTTTATTATTGTTAAAAACTTCGGTTATATACGCAGAAGTTAAACCTTCATCATGACTCGTAGAAATAGCTACCGTTTTATATTGTAGCTCTTTTTTTATTTGTCGTAAAACAGCTTCTGTATCTGCACCTGGTCTGTCTATTTTATTGATAAAAATTAGCGTAGGTATTTTTAAATCATGCAAAGCGTCTACTATTGTTAAAGTATGTGTTTGTACGCCCTCAACAGCAGAAATTACTAAAATAACAGCATCAACAACACAAAGAGTTCTTGCAACCTCACTAGAGAAATCTACGTGACCAGGAGTGTCAATTAAGTTAATTTTAGAGTTTTTCCAATTAAAAGAAGTAGTAGCGGCTTTAATCGAAATTCCACGTTCTTTTTCTAAAGTTAAACTATCTGTAACCGCAGATCCTTTATCTACACTTCCTATTTTTCTAATAGCACCAGCATGATATAATAAGTGTTCTGTTAAGGTTGTTTTTCCGGCATCTACATGCGCCAGAATACCTATGTTAAGAATGTTAGAATACTTCATTAATTAGTGTGATGCTTGGTGTAGAGTTAAAATTTCTTAGTAGCGGCTGCGCTTATTTGTTTGATGCCTTGCTCATCTTTTCGCGGACAAATTAAAAGCACTCCATCTTTTTCAACAACTATAAAATCATTTAAACCTTGAATAATAACCTTTTTACCGCTTTCGGTGCGAATCATATTTCCGCTTGCATCTCTAAAAATGGTTTCAGCACCTACAACAGCGTTTTTTTGATCATCTTTTTCTAATTTATTATACAAAGCCCCCCAAGTACCAAGATCATTCCAGCCAAAATCTACCGGTAAGATATGCACGTTGTTCGAGCGTTCCATAATTCCGTAATCAATAGAAATATTTTCACATTTTTCGTAATTACTTTTAATAAAGTCAGCTTCCAAATCAGTATTATAAATAGTATTTGTGCCTTCTAAAACCGTTAACATATTTGGTAAGTGGTTTTTAAAAGCAGCTAAAATGCTTTTGGTAGACCAAATGAAAATTCCTGCATTCCATAAATAATCACCACTAGCTATAAACTCTTTTGCAGTTGCTAGGTTTGGTTTTTCAGTAAAGTTTTTTACCTTTTTTATATCCGAAGAACTTTCTTCAAACTGAATATATCCATAACCAGTATTTGGGGTATCTGGTTGAATACCTAGCGTCATTAAAGTGTTATTTTTTGCAGATGCTTCAAATGAAGTTTTTATGTTATTTAAAAACTCGGTTTCATCCTCAATCCAATGATCAGAAGGCGCAACTAACATAACAGCGTCTTTGTTTTGAGCATGAATTTTTAAAGCAGCATATAAAATACAAGGAGCTGTATTGCGCATTGCCGGCTCTAATAAAAGTTGTTTTTTGGTAGTTTTTGGTAATTGCTCTAAAACCAAACTTTCATAGCGTTCGTTTGTAGCAATTAAAATATTTTCAGCAGGAATTAAAGCATTAATTCGGTTAAAAGTACGCTGAATTAACGATTCGCCCGTTCCTAACATATCATGAAACTGTTTCGGATATTCTTGGGTGCTTACTGGCCAAAAACGAGAGCCAATACCACCAGCCATAATTACTGCGTAATAATTTTTATTCATAAAAACGTATTATCATTCCTGAAAAAACAGGTGTTTTGTTTATGTGTTTGAGGCTACTAATTTCACCTCTGCATTTTGATTAAAAAGATACACTCTTTTGTTCGTTAAATTTAAACATTCATAACGAGTTCTGCGTTTGTTTCCTCTTTTATATAAGGTGTCTTTAAACTGAAAAACACTATTAATAGGAACTTGAAAGATAAAATTCTTTCCGTTTTCAGCTTCGCCACCGCGTAACGCTAATGATAAGTTAACATCAGTATCGGTACTTGCTTTTGGGTTTTTAAGATAGTTAGCCAAATAAGGTAATATTTCCTTCGGATAAATATCTGGTTGTAAAAAAGGCAACATTAAATGCTGAAAAACTGTTTTCCAATGTTTGCCATGAGGTTGTACTCTCCCAAACCTTTTATGCGTAACATGATGCGCAATTTCATGAATTAAAGTTAATAAAAACTGAAATTCATTTAGGTTGTTATTAACCGTAATTTGTGTTTGTCCGTTCGGGAAAGTTCTAAAATCACCATGTTTGGATTGTCGCTGATTTACAATTTTAAGATTGATTTTATGCTCGTTAATTAAATACTCAACTAACGGAATTGCTTTTTCAGGGATATATTTTATAAGTGTTTTGTACAATGAAAGTTTTTTATGGCGTTGAACTAGATACTTCTAGTACTTTTCCGTTGTAAAACTTGTTTCCTGTTAAGGCGAAATCAAAAATATAACTTGCCATTTCTTTTGCCGATAATGGAGCAACATAACCAGGAAAAGCTTCTTCTAACATTTCGGTTTGTACGGCACCTAAAGCCAATACATTAAAGGCTATTTGTTGCTCTTTGTATTCTTCAGCTAATAATTCAGATAAAGTGATTACTGCTCCTTTTGCAGAGCTATAAGCAGCTAAACCTGGGAATTTCATGCTTCCTTGTACTCCGCCCATAGAACTAACTGTAACTACATGACTTCCTTTTTTGAAAAACGGAATTAATAGCTTTGTTAATTCGGCAACAGCAAATACATTTACTTTATAAACATCTTCGAAATCAGCCGTAGTTAAATCTGTAAATGGCTTATTTACCAATTTTCCTGCATTGTTAATTAAAACATCAACAGTTTTCCATTCTTTTTTAATGAATGATGTTGCTTTGTTTAAATCGTCATTATTAGATAAATCGACAGCTATCGTAGTAATGTTTTTATGATTTATTTTTTCTAACGGACTTGTGTTTCTTGATAAAGCCAATACTTTATGTCCTTCGTTTGCAAACTGTTGCGCTAGTTGAAAACCAATACCTCTACTAGTTCCTGTAATTACAATATTTTTCATTTAATAGGATGAGTTAAACAAGCAAGCTACTTAAAATTTTCATACATTTATAGTTCAAACTAAATTTTTATCATGAAAAAAAATAGCTTTTTACTTTTGTTTTTATTGATTGTAACTTATTCGTTTAGTCAGAACACTTATGTTTTATGCGGAAAGTTAATTGATACAGCTTCAGGAGAAATTCAAACAGAAAAAACAATTGTTGTTAATGGCAATAAAATTACACATGTTAAAAATGGCTATATAATGCCAAGAGATAAAACATCTAAAACAATAGATTTAAGAGATAAAGTTGTAATGGCTGGTTTGATAGATATGCATGTACATATTGAAATGGAATTTGATGCTAAAACGCGCTTAAATAAATATACTTTAAATGAAGCAGATGTAGCTTATAATTCTGTTGGTTTTGCAAAATCAACCTTGTTAAACGGATTTACAACAGTAAGGGATTTAGGAGGGACGGGTGTAAATATTTCAATAAAAAAAGCAATCGAAGCTGGAAAAATACCTGGGCCTAGAGTTTTTACAGCGGGTAAATCATTAGCAACTACTGGTGGTCATGCAGATCCTACAAACGGAAGCAGTCGAGTTTTAACTGGTAATCCCGGACCCAAAGAAGGAGTTGTAAATTCGGTTGAAGATGCTAAAAAAGCGGTACGTCAGCGTTATAAAAATGGAGCAGATTGTATTAAAATTACCGCAACAGGAGGAGTTTTAAGTGTGGCTAAATCGGGTGATAATCCACAATTTACAATTGAAGAGGTGAAAGCAATATGTGATATGGCTAAAGATTACGGAATGCATGTAGCGGCACACGCACACGGTGATGAAGGAATGCAACGTGCAATAATTGGAGGTGTAAAAACTATTGAACACGGAACTTATATGAGTGATGAAACGATGGAGTTGATGAAAAAGCACAACGCTTTTTTAGTGCCAACAATTACTGCAGGTAAAGAGGTAGAAGAGAAAGCTAAAATAAAAGGATTTTATCCAGATATTGTGGTTCCGAAAGCATTAGCTGTGGGGCCGAAAATTCAAGGAACATTTGCAAAAGCATATAAAAAAGGTGTTGGAATTGCATTTGGTACTGATGCAGGTGTTTTTAAACACGGTAACAATGGTAAAGAATTTGGCTACATGGTAGAAGCAGGTATGCCAGCGATAGAAACGATTCAGTCAGCAACTATTACGAATGCTAAAATATTAAAGATGGAGAACGAAATAGGGCAGGTTAAAAAAGGTTTCTTTGCTGATATTATAGCTGTAAATGAAGATCCAACTAAAAATATTAAAACAATGGAAAATGTTGTTTTTGTAATGAAAAACGGAATCGTTTATAAGAAAAAATAGTTGTAAGAAAAGTGTAACAAATTAAGAGGTTAAACAACTAACTTATAGATGCTAATTGTAAAATTAAAGACTATGAAGCAATTGTTTATTTCTCGTAATTACCTGTTAGTTTTTGGAGTTCCATTACTATTAATTTCAACATTATTTTTAGTAGTAAACTCATCAGTGTTTGTAATAAATCCAGAAGAACTATCACTAGGTATTACTTTGGATTTATTATTTACAATTCCACTTGTCTACTTTTTAATTATAAGAAAAAAGGAAGTTCCTAAGGTTACTGTTGTTTCTTTATTTATAATCGGAATTGTTATTGCGAGTTTTATTATTCCAAAAGAGCATCAATCGTTTTTATCTCAAATTAAAAATTTCATTTTACCAGTTGTTGAGCTAGGTGTTTTTAGTTTTCTGGTTTTCAAAGGAAGAAGAATAAGGCAAGAATTAAAAAGCAAATCAAGCAGTAATTTAGGTTTTTATAACGCTATCCAATTAGCAACTAGTACTGTTTTTCCAAATAAAATAGGAGAGTTGTTAGCTACCGAAATTTCTGTTATTTATTACGGATTTTTAGCTTGGAAAAAGAGAGAGTTAAAAGAAAATGAATTCTCTTATCATAAAAACAGTACTTCAGTTTCAATTCTTTTAGGTTTAATTTTAGTTATTTTAATTGAAACCATTGCTGTTCATGTATTAGTTGAGAAATGGAGTGTTATTGTAGCTTGGATATTGACTGTTTTAAGTGCTTATACATGTTTGCAATTATTTTCTCTAATGCGTTCTTTATCTAAGATTCCTACAGAGATTGATAGAGTAAGCAAGGTTTTGACTTTAAGATATGGTTTTTTCTGTAAAGCAATAATTCCTTTCGAAAACATAAAAAATGTTGAGGTGACTGAGAAGGATTTACCAACCGATAAAAGTATTGTTGCTTTCTCTGTTTTAGGTAGTTTAGATGCTCACAATGTTATTCTTCATTTAAAAGAGAAAGCTGTCTTTAAAAGCTTTTATGGAATACAGAAAACGTATACTTCTTTGGCTTTTTATATAGATGATAAACATCAATTTAAAAATGTTTTAGAAGAAGGCTGTATTAATTAAAAGTAATATGCTGATATGCACCAATATCAGGATTTGTTGTTCTGTTAACGCCTAAAACATCTTCAGAAATAGCGGATGCTTTTGCTTTGTTAATGGCATCAGAATTTTCACCAATCATAAAATGATTTAAAGAAGTGTCTTTAAAGTTAGGTTCTCCGTTTAAAATAATATTTTGATAATGAGTAGCATCATTAAAATTCAACTCGTTATTGCTAGCAAACGAATCATTAAAATCATTAAACTTAATCATAGAGTTTTCAATATTATAATTAAAATCACTATCGTTATTTTTATCCAAAACAAATTCAATATTATTGTTACCTTCAATAATACAGTTGGTGAAGTTAGCAGCAATTAAATCTCTTGTTGCTGTTACTTCTTCGTTATTTCTATTAAGAAAATTAGTGTAATTATTTACTAAAACTGTTGGTAGCTGACGGAAACTATTGCTCCAATAATTAGCAAAAGTTGCATGTGTAAAATTATAAGTCCCTCCAAAAGTACAAGCCAAAGAAGATTGCCCTGCGTTACCTATAACGATGTTTTCTCCTTTAATATTAGTATCTCTTCCTAAGATTCCGTAGTTAGAATTGTTATAAATTTCAGTGTTTTTTATTGTTAGGGTAGGTGAGGTTAAGGTTCCAATACTATCAACTAAAACACCGATAGTCCCGTTTTTTATTAGTGCATGATTAATTTTATTTTCTTTACTACCAGCACGCATCCAAATAGTACCCCATTGACCAGAAATATTACTAAAACGATGTTCTAATCTATCTCCTTCAAAAACTACTTTTTCGTTAAGTGTTCCGTTAACTTCTAAGCTCCCTTTTGTGTCAACAATTAATCCTGAATTTTTATGAAAATGAATTTTAGCACCTGCATTGATAGTTAATTTTTTATCCGAAGGAATAGCAGCATAACCGTAAATAACATATGGTTTTTCATCTGTAAAAGTTAATTCAGCATCTGTTAAAAAACGACCTTGAATTTTAGAATCTGTACCATCTATAGTTAAGGTTTCAATTCCCATACTATTTTTTGATGGGAATATAAAAGTAGCATCTTGCACTAAAGTAATTAAATCAACATTTTGTTGCTTATTACCGTTGTCAAATAATAATTTATCTGTGTATAAAGGATCTGTGGTTGTGTTAAAATCAATGGTGGTTTCTATAAAAACATAAATGCTATCATTCGCTAAAATATCAATGTCGTTAAAGTTTTTACCAGCTATTCCGTCAACATTTAAACGATAGTTAGAGTTGTTTCCGTTCTCTAATTTAATTTCAGGAATTGTAATCGGTTTATTACTTCTATTGTATACTTTTAAATTGTAGGTAGCTGAACCTATGTTGGAAAAAACAGTATCTAAAAAAATGGTGTCTTTAGAAAATTCAAGTTTACCAAAATTAGGAACAGTGTTAAAATCTTTTCTACACGAGCTTATAGCAACTAAAATAAAGATAGCTAAAATTTGAAGGGAATATCTCATATATAAAAGTCGACAAGTATTTAATAAAGGTTAAAAGATAAAGATATTATTTTTTAATTAATTCGATTTCAAATAGTTTACCCCAATGTTTTCCAGTAACAAACAAACGGTTGTTTTCTTTATCGTATGCAATTCCATTTAAAACATCATCGCTTGGTTCTAGTTCCTGATCTTTAGCAACGATATCTCTTAGTCCATTTAAATTAGCAACCCCCTCAACAATTCCTGTTTTTGAGTTGATGATTACAATTGAGTTTTGTTGCCATTTATTGGCATAAATTTTTCCGTTGATTAATTCGATTTCATTTAAGTTGTCAACAGGGTATTTATTGGTATATACTTGAATATTTCTTTTTTCAGTTTGATTTTCAGAATTTAAAAACCAAATTTTATTTGTTCCGTCCGATTTTATTAACTCAGTTTGGTTGTGCGTTAATCCCCAACCTTCGTTACTGTGATTATAGTCAAATTCCCCAATTTGTTTAAAAGTATTTAAATCATACACAAAACCTTTGCGAGCTTGCCATGTTAACCAATACACTTTATTGTTAAAGATTGTCATTCCTTCACCGAAGTATTCTTTATCTAAATCAATTTTTTGAAGAACCTCACCTGTTTTTAAATCAACTTTTCGTAAAGTTGATTGTCCTTTACGACCTGTAGTTTCGTATAAAAACCCATCTTTATATTCTAGTCCTTGTGTATAAGCATCTTTGTCATGAGGATAAGTATTTATAATATTATAAGAGTAGACAGCAGGAGCGTTTTTAGCTAAAATTTCAATAGCATTTTTAACTTTTTTAGATTTGTTAGGATAAAAAGCCAATGCAGTAACCGCATGTTTACCAACACCAAAATCGGCTGTATTAACTGTTAAGCTTGTTTCGTTTTTGTTTACACGCTTATTATTAACAAATAAATGAACAGAATCAATTTTTTCACCTTTAAGTTGTTTAAATTTAATTGCAGCCTTTTGTCCTAATATAGTTTTTTTAGAAGTATTTAACTTAAATTTGTACTCAGAATTACTACAAGAAGTAATTGTAATTATTGATAAAGCTATAGCAAAGTATGTATAAATGCGCATATTTTATAGTTTGAATTCTAATTTATTCGTTTACACTACAAATTAAAACAATTTATTTGTTTGAAAATTAAAAAATATGGTTAAATTTGCATCCTCAAACAGCTAAAACCATTTTTAGTGTAAAACTTTACCATTTTTACAACGTTTGATAAAAAAACAAAACAATATTTAAAAGTCATTTAAGATGCGTAAAGGAATACATCCAGAAAATTATAGAATGGTAGCTTTTAAAGATATGTCTAACGGAGATGTATTTTTAACACGTTCAACTGCTAACACTAAAGAAACTTTAGAAGTAGAAGGAGCTGAATATCCATTAATCAAATTAGAAATTTCAAGAACTTCTCACCCTTTTTACACAGGTAAGTCTAAATTAATTGATACTGCAGGACGTATTGATAAGTTCAAAAATAAATACTCGAAATTTAAAAAATAATTTCAAGTATCTACAATATTTAAAAGCTCTAACTCATGTTAGGGCTTTTTTTGTGTTAAAAAACACGTATTTTAGCCTATAAAATTTTCAAAAATGAGAGATACGATTCTAGCTGTTGTTATTGTAATAAATGTACTGTGCGGAGTATTAGTTTATTTTATTCCAGATATGGGAAATTATATTCTGTTAACTATTGCATCAGCAGTAACTGTATTAGCTTTGTACGATGCATTTATTCAGCAAAAGCATTCATTAATGCGTGCTTTTCCAATAGTAGCTCGTTTACGTTGGGTTTTTGAAGAAGAACGTGAAAAAATTCAACAATACTTTATTGAAGATGATTTAAGCGGAACGCCGATTAATCGTGAAAAAAGAAGTATTGTTTATCAACGCTCTAAAAAAGAAATAGAAACGGTTCCTTTTGGTACGCTTCATAATGTGTATAAAAAGGGATATGAATTTGTAAAGCATTCCTTATTCCCTAAAGATCATCATCATATTAAAGGGGAAAGAGTTTTGATTGGTTCTGATAAATGCATCCAAAAATACGATGCTTCTATTGTTAATATATCAGCAATGTCTTTTGGGTCGTTAAGTAAGAATGCTATTAAAGCTTTAAATCAAGGAGCAAAGATGGCTGGTTTTGCGCATAATACTGGTGAAGGTGGAATATCACCATATCATTTACAAGGAGGAGATTTAATTTTTCAGGTAGGAACAGGTTATTTCGGTGCAGGAAAAAGTGTAGATGGTAAGCGTGTTTTTGATGCTGCTATTTTTAAAGAAAATGCAATTCGTCCAGAAGTAAAAATGATTGAAATTAAATTTTCACAAGGAGCAAAACCTGGGCATGGAGGTATTTTACCAGCTAAGAAAAATACGGAAGAAATTGCAAAAATACGGTCGGTAATTCCTTTTACAGATGTGAATTCGCCTCCAGGTCATTCAGCTTTTTCTAATTATAGAGAAATGATTGTTTTTATTCAGGAAGTAAGAGATTTATCCGAAGGAAAACCTGTAGGAATTAAATTTTGTGTAGGAGATAATGATGAAATTGAAGCAATGATAAAAGCTTTTGCTGAAGCTAATAATTATCCTGATTTTATAGCAGTCGATGGAGGAGAAGGAGGAACAGGAGCAGCACCCTTAGAGTTTTCTAATTATATCGGTACTCCGTTGTTAGAAGGATTGGTTTTTGTAAGTAAAACATTGCAAAAGTATCAGTTAAAGGAGCAGATAAAAATAATAGCAAGTGGTAAGGCAATTGATGCTTTTGATATTATTAAATACAAAGCCTTAGGTGCTGATGTTGTTGGTATGGCACGTAGTTTTATGCTGAGTTTAGGTTGTATACAAGCGCGTGAGTGTAATTTAGATACTTGCCCTGTTGGGGTGGCAACACAAGATGAAGATTTGGTAGCGGCTTTAGTGGTTGGCGATAAAAATATCCGTGTTAAAAATTATCACGACAATACTATTGCAGCAGTAAAAGAAATTGTTGCAGCAATGGGAAAAGAATCGATTGCAGATGTAAAAGCGCAGCATGTTTTTAGAAGAGATAAAGCAGGCGATATTACATCGTTAGATAAAATTTATGAGTTACATTAAAGTTATTTCTTTATTAGGAATAATATTTTCAAAATAAAAGAGTATTGGAAACAAAATTAGAGTTTAATTCAACAGAATATCAATTAGAGCGCTATCCGAAAACCGATGATAAGTCTTTGCGTGCCTGGAGTAATGCGGAGTTGTTAATTCTTGATTATATTTCGGATAAAAAGATAGCTAATATTCATTTGTATAATGATAGGTTTGGTGTTTTTAATACTGTTTTAAATGATAAAAACCTCACCACTGTTTGGACGTATGCAAGTCAGCAAAAAGCAATTAACCAAAATTTAAAGTTAAATAACCTGGTTTCAGATAGTGTTTACAAAACACCTTTAGATGATTTAGATAAAGTGTCGTTTGCGTTATTAAAAGTTCCGAAGTCGTTGGAATTATTTGAGTTGTTTTTACAGCAGATTCATAAAGCTTCAGAGGAGCAAACAATTGTTGTGTGCGGTTTTATGACCAAATACTTTTCAGTGTCATTTTTAAAAGTTGCTGAACAGTATTTTGATGAAGTAATCCAAAGTAAGGCTTGGAAAAAGGCACGTTTATTAATTCTTAAAAAGCCTAAAAAAATAGTTAAGTACAGAGAATTGATAAATGAAATACAGTGGAAGAAAGACTTATGTCAATTTTACGGAGTATTTTCTGCTGGTAAGGTTGATATTGGTACTCAATTTTTATTAGAAAATTTAAAAGTGCAACCCAATGAACTTAAAGTATTGGATGTTGCTTCTGGTAACGGAATTATTGCTTGTGAGGTTGTGTTGCAAAACTCTAATACAGAGGTGACTTTAGTTGATGATTTTAATTTAGCAATTGCTTCTTCTCAATTGAATTTAAAAGGGGGAAAAGCACAGTTTATTTGTGGAGATAATTTAGAGGGTTTAGCGAAGGAAAGTTATGATTTAGTAGTTTCTAATCCGCCTTTTCATTTTGAACACGAAAATAATATAGAAGTAGCTTTATCTCTTTTTAAAGGAGTGAAAAATTGTTTAAAACCCAACGGACGTTTCGTGTTGGTAGCGAATAGGCATTTGAATTATAAAACGCATCTAGAAATTCTCTTTAAAGAGGTAATTATTGTCGCTGAAAATAAAAAATTCGTGGTGTATGAATGTGTAGCGTAATATATGAGAATTTAAATAGAACAAAAAGCAGCTTTTTTAGTGTACTTCTAAAAGTTATTTTTATTTACGAATTTAATTTTCTATTATTAGGTTTAATAAATTCAATAATATTTTAAGTGAAAGTTATTAACAATTAATTTTATAAGTTATTAACACTTGTTAATAAAAATTGTATATTTGTGGATTGATAGTAGCGTTATACGTTACGATAACCCCCAAATTCCCCAACAATATGTTTTTAGAAAAATCAACAAACCTTGATGAAAAGCAAAGTAAGCTTTTAGAGTTTCCTAAAATTAATGTGTTAGAGCATAAAATAGAACAGGTAAACGAATTTATAAGGCAACGGAAAGTCTTTTTTTTAAGAAATTTAAATAAAGAAAAATTCGAAATATTTTTTACCGACCATACTGGATTAAAAAGAGTAGAAGCCTCTATTTGGACTGTTTCTGAAAAAGCAATTATTCTTAAGAATACAACAGTAGTTCCGTTTAGTGATATTGTTGCAGTAGCTTAATAATAAAGAATCCCACTCTTTATAAAGAGTGGGATTTTTTATTATTGTAAAAAGATATATTGTCTTTTTAGTCCATGTAGTCTTCAATAGGGTTACAAGAACAAATTAAATTTCTATCACCAAAAGCATCGTCTACTCTACGAACAGAAGGCCAAAACTTATTGTCAGCAATATATGCTAAAGGAAATGCCGCTTGCTTACGAGTATATGGTAAAGTCCATTCATCAGCAGTTAACATCTCTTGTGTATGTGGTGCATTTTTTAAAGGATTATTAGCATTTTCTTTAGTCGCGTTTGTAATTTCTTTTCTGATAGCAATCATTGCATCGCAAAAACGATCTAATTCAGCAACACTTTCAGATTCTGTTGGCTCAACCATAATGGTTCCTGCAACAGGAAAAGAAACGGTTGGAGCGTGAAAACCGTAGTCCATTAAACGTTTTGCAATATCAACAACTTCAATTCCATTTTCTTTAAAAGAACGACAATCTAAAATCATTTCATGTGCAGCTCTGTTCATTTCTCCAGAATATAATGTTTGGTAATGCTCTTGTAAACGCTCTTTAATGTAATTTGCATTTAAGATGGCGTTATGAGTAGAATCGGTTAAACCATCAGCTCCTAACATGGTAATGTATCCATAAGAAATTAAACAAGCTAATGCAGATCCCCAAGGAGCAGCAGAAATTGCAGTAATTGCGTTTTCGCCTCCAGTTGAAACTATAGGGTTTGTTGGTAAGAATGGTACTAGTTGCGGAGCGACACAAATTGGGCCAACTCCAGGACCACCACCACCATGTGGAATAGCAAAAGTTTTATGTAAGTTTAAGTGACAAACATCAGCACCAATCGTTGCAGGATTTGTCAATCCTACTTGAGCATTCATATTTGCACCGTCCATATAAACTTGACCGCCGTTATCGTGAATAATTTGCGTAATTTCCATAATGGCTTTTTCGTATACTCCATGTGTTGATGGGTATGTAACCATTAAAGCAGCTAAATTATCTTTATGTTTTTCAGCTTTAGCGCGTAAATCTTCTACATCAATATTTCCTCTTTCATCTGTTTTGGTAACCACTACTTTCATTCCAGCCATAACTGCAGAAGCAGGGTTGGTACCGTGGGCAGATGCAGGAATTAAACAAATATTTCTATGAGCATCGTTGTTAGATTTGTGATAAGCTCTAATAACCATTAATCCAGCAAATTCTCCTTGTGCACCAGAATTTGGTTGTAAAGAAGTACCCGCAAAACCAGTAATTACATTTAATTGATCTTCAAGATTTTTTAAAACTGTTTGATATCCTTCTGCTTGATTTAATGGTACAAAAGGGTGAATATTTCCCCATTGAGGATTGCTTAAAGGTAGCATTTCAGAAGCTGCATTTAACTTCATAGTACATGATCCTAAAGAAATCATTGAGTGATTTAAAGCTAAATCTTTACGTTCTAATTTTTTAATATAACGCATCATTTCAGTTTCTGATTGATACGTGTTAAATACTTCGTTATCTAAAAATGAAGTATTTCTTTTAATATTAGCAGGAATTACATCCGAAGAAGTAAATTCAGTAATTGTAATATCTTGAATATTAAAGGCTTGTTCAAAACAATCAACAATTGCATTGATTTCTTTTAAGCTAACAGTCTCGTTAACAGAAATTGAAATATGATTATTATCAATATAGTTAAAGTTGATGTTGTTAGCTTCTGCAATAGGGCGCAATTTACTTGCTTCAACTTCAATTAAAATAGTATCGAAATAAGCATTGTTTTTTTGCTTAAAGCCTAAGCTTTCTAAAGCAGTAGCTAAAGTATTTGCAGTAGCATGAACTTTATCAGCAATGTACTGTAAGCCATCTTTTCCGTGATAAACAGCATACATACCCGCCATAACAGCTAATAAAACTTGTGCAGTACAAATATTAGAAGTTGCTTTTTCGCGTTTAATATGTTGCTCTCTAGTTTGCAATGCCATACGTAAAGCACGACCGCCGTCAACATCTTTAGTAACACCAATAACACGACCAGGAAGGCTACGTTTGTAAGCTTCTTTTGTTGCAAAATAACCTGCGTGAGGTCCTCCATAACCTAACGGAATTCCGAAACGCTGAGTAGTACCTACTACAACGGCAGCACCAAATTCAGCAGGAGTTTTTAATTTTACTAATGATAAAATATCAGCAGCAACGGCTACTTTTATGTTCTTTGCATTACAGTTTGCAACAAAGTCAGTATAGTCACAAACTACACCATGTTTTCCTGGGTATTGAATAATCGCACCGAAAAATGCTGAAGAAAAGTCAAATTCTTCATGGTTTCCAATCACTAACTCAATTCCGATAGGAATGGCACGTGTTTGTAAAACCGATAATGTTTGTGGTAAAATCTCTTCAGAAATAAAAAATTTATTTACGCCTGCTTTTTTCTGAGCACGTTCACGTACATCAAACAATAAAGCCATTGCCTCGGCAGCAGCAGTTCCTTCATCTAATAAAGAAGCATTTGCTAATTCCATTCCTGTTAAATCACAAACCATTGTTTGGTAATTTAACAAGGCTTCTAAACGACCTTGTGCAATTTCTGCTTGGTAAGGAGTATAAGCGGTATACCAACCCGGATTTTCTAATATGTTACGTTGAATAACACTGGGTACGATTGCCTCATGATATCCTAAACCGATATAACTTTTAAAAACTTTATTTTTAGCACCTAATTCGTTAATATGATTTAAATATTCATATTCGCTCATTGCTGGAGCTAAATCTAATCTGTTTTTAAGACGAATATCATCGGGGATGGTTTCGAAAATTAGTTGTTCTATGCTGTCAGCTTTAATAGTTTCTAGCATTTGTTTATGATCCTTTAAACGTGGACCAATATGTCTTAGTTGAAATGAATTTGTGTTCATTCTGTGTTGTTGTTTTTAAGTGGCTCAAAAATAATGAAATTGTCTAATTTTTAGGGTATAAATTTTCGTTAATAGTGATATTTTATTAACTAAATGTTAGGGTTATAAACATAAAAACTATTTTTGTGTAATGAAGTTTTTTAAAAAACTACTTGATTTTTACATAAACGCTAGTATTCATGTTGCTTTAGCGGTGTATGCTTTTGTGCGAATTACTGAATTTTATCTTGGCTTGAGTTATAATGAGTCGTTAGATTTTTTTCTTTTTTTTGCAACAATTACAGGTTATAATTTTGTAAAATATGCAGGAGTAGCCAAATTGCATCATCGAAGTTTGACAAAGAACTTAAGAGTGATTCAACTTTTTTCTTTAAGTTGTTTTTTGTTGATGTGTTTTTATGTAAGTAGACTAAATGTAGAAACCTTACTTTTTTTTATACCTTTCGGATTGTTAACGTTTTTATATGCAGTTCCTTTTTTTAGTGGATTTCAAAAAAACCTAAGAAGCATCGGTTATTTAAAAATTGTTGTGGTAGCCTTAGTTTGGGTTGGAGCAACAGTGTTTCTTCCTGTTTTTGATGCAGCAGTAGTATTTACAAGTAAAATTTTTATAATGGCAGTGCAGCGTTTTTTATTAGTAATGGTGTTGATATTGCCTTTTGATATTAGAGATGTAAAATACGATGCAATTTCACTACAAACCATCCCCAAAAAAATAGGGATACAACAAACTAAAAAACTAGGATATGTTTTGTTAATGTTTTGCTTAGTTTTTGAATTTATAATTGCATCAAAACAAGAGTTTAAAATAGTGTTTTTAACAGTTTTTGTAGCAATATTGTTTTTATTAATGAGAGCTTCAAAACAACAAGCAAAATATTATAGTTCTTTTTTGATAGAGTCGATTCCTATAATTTGGTGGTTATTATTGTTAATAGTTTAGTGTTTTTGTTAATAAAACAACGCAAACCTTTTCGAAGATTATTGCCTTTTTTATTAATTTGATTTGTATTTTTGATTGCTTATCAATAATATAAGTACGATGGCACCAAAAAGAAGTTTCGTTTTCGATTTTGATAGTACGTTAACAAGAGTTGAAGCATTAGATGTTTTAGCGGAGATTACTTTAGAAAAAAATCCGAAGAAAGAAACCGTTATTAGAGAAATTGTCGAAATAACAAATCAAGGAATTGATGGAGAAATATCTTTTCCACAATCTTTAGAAAAACGCATTCAATTATTAAAAGCCAAAAAGGCAGATTTACCAATTCTTATTACTGAATTAAAAAAACATGTTTCCTCATCTATCGAAAGAAACAAAGAGTTTTTTGAGCAGTTTTCTGATGACATTTATGTGATTTCAGCAGGATTTAAAGAATTTATAGATCCGATTGTGGCTGAATATAATATTCCATCCGAAAGAGTATTTGCTAATACTTTTCAATTTGATGAAAACGATTTAATTGTTGGTTTTGATGCTGAAAACTCGCTCTCAAAACATAACGGAAAAATAGAATGTTTACAAAACTTAAACCTACAAGGAGAAATACAAGTAATTGGTGATGGATACAGTGACGCGGTAACAAAAAAAGCAGGTGTTGCTGATACTTTTTTTGCCTATACCGAAAATATATCTAGAGAAAAAACAGTAGCCAATGCTGATCATATTACACCTAATTTAGACGAATTTTTATACCTAAACGATTTGCCAAGAAATATCTCATATCCAAAGAACAGAATTAAAATTTTATTATTAGAAAACGTACATGCTGATGCGTTTACAAAATTAACTGCTGATGGTTTTTCAGTAGAAACTGTTTCAAAAAGTTTGTCTGAAGACGAATTGATAAAAAAAATTAAAGATGTACACGTTTTAGGAATTCGATCTAAAACTCAAGTAACCAAAAAAGTAATTGAAGCTGCCGAAAAATTAATGGTTGTTTCAGCATTTTGTATTGGTACAAAGCAAATAAATTTAGATGCTTGTAAAGAAAACGGAGTTGTAGTATTTAATGCTCCTTATAGTAATACACGTTCGGTTGTAGAATTAGCAATTGGCGAAATTATTATGTTAATGCGTAGTGTTTTTCAAAGAAGTACCGAAATTCATAACGGACAATGGAATAAAACAGCGCAAGGTTCTCGCGAAGTTCGTGGTAAAAAACTAGGTATTGTTGGTTATGGTAATATTGGTAAACAACTATCTGTACTTGCAGAATCGTTAGGAATGGACGTGTATTATTACGATGTTGAAGATAAGTTAGCCTTAGGAAACGCAACAAGAATTACTACATTAAAAGAATTACTAAACATTTCTGATGTGGTAACCTTACATGTTGATGATAATGCTGCAAATAAAAACTATATCGGTAAAGAAGAAATTTCTCAAATGAAAGACGGCGTTCATTTAGTAAACTTATCTAGAGGATTTGTGGTAGATATTGAAGCGTTGGTTGCTGGTTTAAAGTCTGGTAAAATTGCAGGTTGTGCTGTGGATGTATATCCTGAAGAGCCAAGAAAAAATGGTGATTTTATTACGCAGTTAAAAGGTTTAGATAATGTAATTTTAACTCCGCATGTTGGTGGAAGTACAGAAGAAGCTCAAAAAGATATTGCCGATTTTGTACCTAATAAAATTATGGCATATATAAATTCAGGAAATACAGTAGATGCAGTAAATTTTCCGAATATAAGATTGCCAAGACAAAATAACGCACACCGATTTTTACATATTCATAAAAATGTACCAGGTGTAATGGCTAAGATTAATAAGGAATTAGCAAATTACGAGTTAAATATTACAGGTCAGTATTTATCAACAGACGCCAAAGTTGGGTATGTAATTACTGATGTAGATAAAAAGTATAACGAAGATGTAATTACAGAACTTCGTAAAATAGAAGGAACAATTAAGTTTAGAGTATTGTATTAAGATTCTTTTTATGATATTATTAAATAAAAAAACCTTGTAAATATTTGAGGGCACTGAAAAAGTCCTCAAGACTAAATTAAAAGGAGTAGAAAGTAAAAACTTTTTACTCCTTTTTTCGTATCTTAAAAAAGTAAAATAATGCTTTTATAGATGCTGGTTCAACAACAAGAAATTCAATTTAGTCAAT
>NZ_JAOBTH010000014.1 GCF_025215075.1 Tenacibaculum haliotis
TATCTTCTTTATTTTGTACCCATTTGTTGATTTCTCTAGAAATTGTAGAAGGTGTTCTACCAAGAGTTTTAGCAATATAAGCTTTGGTCTTTTTTTCGTTTAAAAGAGTCTGAATAATCACTCTTTCTTTAAGGCTAAGTCTTCTGTGTTTTTTTACTGTCATTTTACAAATCTATAATTTTAGATTTGTTGCGTTAAGTTATTGAATACAGCAATGTTTTTTCAGCTTGTGGCTAACGGTTTTGTGTATGATTAGTGGCGTGTTTAAACAACTAATTTAGCAAATAAAAACCAAATAGAAAATCCGCGAGGATTTTCGTAAGTAGGCGAGAACTAGCCATTAATTATACACGGTGTTGGCAATAGTTTTTTTATTTTTCAAATTTATATGGTGATTCTAAAAAGTCAATAATCACTTGAGGATATTTGGCTTGTATAAAATCAATTAGATTAGCTGCAAATGGCAAAATACTATCATTCTTAATTCCGCTATTTATATTATTCCAAGTAGTCGGATAATATCTTGAAATCGTGCCGAAAATATATGAAACAGCAAACATTTTCGAGATGTCGTTTAAGAAGATTAAAGAACCAAAAGGTGGAATAACGTAAGGGTCTCCAATTACTTCAAATGCACTTTTCCATTTTTGACATAAATGTGGTGGTGCAGGACATTCAAATGTAACATTGGTAATATTATTTGATTCTGAAATTGTTTGATTCTTAAACAGCATTTCTGGAAAAATTTCACTTACTTCTCCTTTTCCGTGAAGTTCAATTATAGTTTTATTGTCTTTGTGCTTTAGAGTTTTTAATTGTCGAGAGGGAATTTTAGTTCCTAACCAAGATTCAACAGATTTGGTCAAATCTGGAAATGAATATGATAAATCTTTTAGACTAAATTCAAATTGGTCATTCAAAATCACATATTCAGCGTGCCAGTTAATTCCACTACTACCAGCTCTAAAATAAGATTTATTATTTGTAGCAGAAATCAATTCTCGGAATGTTCCATTTGTAGTTTTTATAATAATGTTCTCTAATTTTCCTGATTTTTCAACATCAGTCCAATTCGTTATTTTTAGTCCGTGTGAAGGTTTAATATTATTTTCTCTTGCTTCTTTATTTAAAATTAAAATCAGTCCTCTGCTCAATGAAACTATTCCGTAATAAAGAAGTAAAGGTTTTACAGAAATATCAGCAACTTTTACAGATTCAAAATAACTTCTTCCTTGTTTAAAAGCAGAAGTTATTTCGTAAGCTTTTGCTGAATTTAGTTCAAAGTCATATTTTTTCTTAATATATCTTTTTACTAAATCCTTGCTTTCAAATTCTCTTAAAAAGTGCCAAGTTTCGTTCATTCTCAAATTATTGCCAACGGCTTTGTGCTTATAGTTTGTTGCGTAAATTTAGCGAAAAAATAATAGATAAAACACAGACTTTTACGTTTGCGAGGTTTTTCCGCAGGAAAAACTGTAACCGCAATAAATTATGCACATTGTTGCAAGTTGTGGTTTTTCGGTTAATAATTCCGTTTTAAGTTTTCTGGTATTTTCAAAATTTAGCGTTTGAGTAAACAATTCCGCAAAGATTTTCAATTCCGCAAAGTTGCTAAACTCCGTAAGAGTGATTTTTTGCGATCAGTTCTGTTTTTGTCAATTTTTTAAAATTCCATTTGAGTAAGAGTTCCGCAAAGTTGCTCTAAAATTGTGATTGTTATTTTTCTAGTGTTGTGTTAAAAAAAGTAATTTAACCAATAACAAGTTTTATAATTAGTCTTTCATTATAATTTTTTCGTAAAACAACGAACTACCTCCTAAAACAATTCCAAAAAATAAAATTAGTTTTCCGTAAGACCAATTTTGAAGATTAAATATAGTACCGAGAATTATTAAAGAAGCTCCAATCTTTTGATTTATTTGGAGTATCCGTTTTGTTCGTTTGTTTGTCATAGCATTTTATTCAATTTGAGCAATTTTTCGCCATTACTTGCAACGTGTTTGTGTATGCTTTGTTGCGTGGTTTAAGCACTAAAGTTAGTAAATACAAACCGAATAGAAAATCCGCGAGGATTTTCGTAAGTAAGCTAGAACTAGCAATAAAATATACACGGTGTTGGCGTGTCGTTATTTATTCAGTTGTTTCAAATTCTTTCAATGTTTTCCCATTTTTGAGTTTCCATTCTTTCAGTCCATTTGCATTTCTTCCCATTATTATTGCAGCAGCTGTTGATGGACTTGAAAACTCATAATCTTTGTCAAATACTAAACCTTTTTCAGTTTCTATTATGGTTTTATTGTCAATCAGTTTTTGTCTTATGTTGATTAGTGATTTTTGCATTGAATCGACTGTATTTCCTGCAATCTCACTTGTTTTAAAAACGATAAAACCTTTTGAACTAGGAATTCCAATTCCATTTGCTCCTCTAGCACCTTTTATAAAAAAGGAATTCGATTTTTTGTTTTTTGAAGTTTCAGCATTTACAAGACTTTCAAAAACTCGATGACCTAAAGTATTTGTCAAAAGTTTAATGTTTTCAATAAACTCTTCCATTTCGGCAATTTCAGATTCAGAGATTGAAGATTTGGAAGGAATTGTATTGTTCTCAAGTTCGTAATAGTTTACTTTTTTCGTTATTTCATATAAACGACTTTCTAAATATTTTATATGAGCTTTATTTAAGTTCTCATCTTTACTAATAAACAAAATAACTTCTGACCAAAATTCTTTTTGTGAAACGTGTTGTTTTAATCTTTCAATAATTGTTTCAGCTTCTCCAATATAAACTATTCCTTTTCCGTCCTCATTTTCTCCAAATAATAAATAGATTCCTGGACTTTTTAAGTCTTCACGAGAATAAGAGTCTTTGATCATTATTCTCGGAATTTTGTATGCTTTTCCTGTCCAATTAGAAAGTTCGCAAGTCATTCTTCCATTTGGTTCTCCGTCAATAAGAAATAACTTTATTGTCTTTCCGAATTTTTTCATTTAGTTCTGGTTTTTAATGCACGCCAACGGTTTTGTATAAGATTAGTTGCGTTGTTTGAACACCTAATTTAGCAAATACAAACCGAATAGAAAATCCGCAAGGATTTTCGTAAGTAGGCTTGCACTAGCAATTAATTTTATACGTTGTTGCCAGCTGTATTTATTTTATTTCTGTCGCGATTGCTTCCAGTTTTTCAGTTAATTCAACAACTTCAATAATAGTGTCTCTATTTTTTGCACTAAAATTTTCCATATTAGTTACTCGTATTGCTGTTCCTGCCATACAAACCATTAGCATATTTGTAGTTCCAGCTCCAATTTCATTAAAGTCAATATCGGTAGAGATAACTGCATTCCCTCCATGTCTTACAGCTTGAACTCTTAAATCTGCTTTACACAAATTTGTAGCTCTTCCAATTTTCCTATTTGTTGTTTGCGAACCAGAACCAAAAAAATCATTAAATGATCTTGACAATTCAGTTGCGAATCCTGTTCCAGATGTGGTTTGAGCAGAAATCATTCCTAGAACTTCGTAGTCCCAATTTACAGGAGAAGGACTTGTCATAATAGGAATATAATGTATTATTTGTTGAAGACGCCTTTCAATATCTACTTTTTCCTTTCTAAATTTGTCTGCAATTTGTTTTAACAAAGGTTTAGAACAATTTGAACAATATGCTCCTTTATCTTGTTTTAAATGTTTATTAATAAATTCCACTTTAGATTCAAGAAGTAAATCTGCACTAAAAAAACCATTTAATGATTTATTGCAATTCGGACAATTTTCGTAGTTCATAGTTTATTGTTTTTGAGTTGGTTCCTATATTGCTGGCAACGGTTTTGTGTATGATTTGTGGCGTGTTCAAGCAACTAATTTAGCAAATAAAAACCGAATAGAAAATCCGCAAGGATTTTCGTAAGTAGGCGAGAACTAGCCATTAATTATACACGGTGTTAGCAAACGTAATTTTTACATTTGTAAGTTCAAATTCAGTTTTGCTCCCAAAGCATTAAAAATTCTCATTACGGTTTCAAAAGTTACATTTCCTGTACTATTTTCAAGTCTAGAAATCTGAGCTTTTTTTACTCCAACTAATTCTCCTAATTGCTCTTGAGTTAATTTTCTTTTCTTTCGAGCAGTTTTAATCATATCTCCAATTAATTCAAGTTTTAACTCAAATTCATATTCTTCTCTTTCTTGAGTTCCCTTTTTTCCAATTAAAAGGTCTTCTGCTTGGTCTAAAGTATAACTTTTCATTTCTTTTTATTTTTAAAATACGTTTTTCTAATATTATCAGCTTTGTCGATTTCTTTCTTATCTACTTTACTGGTTTTCTTAATAATTCCGTGAGTAGCAAATACTAAAGTTTCTGTTTTATTATCCTTGTCCCAAAATGCTAAAAGACGATATTGAATTCCTGAATATAGCGTTCTAAATTCCCAAATATCATTAGTCAATTTTTTGAAAAACTTTGGGTCAGATTGTTGCTCGGCTCTTCTTATATTCTGAAATATTTTCTTTCTAGCTTTAAGATTTTGTTTTTCAATAAATTCAAAAGCCTCTTCTAGTAATTTAGTTTCAAATCGTTTTATCATTTTTGTTTCAAAGTCAAATATGATACAAATATAAAAAAAAGTTTCGTTAATTGTAAACTTACGAGTGTTTTTTTATGTTTGCTAACGTTTGGTATATGATTTGTTGCGTTTTTGAAGCACCTAAAATAGTAAATAAAAACGGAATAGAAAATCCGCCAAGGATTTTCGTAAGTTTGTAAATCACCAGCAATAAATTATATACGGTGTTATGTTTATCGGTTTTGAGTTCTAAATAATCTTTCTATTTGAAATTTTTTTCCGCTCTTTTTTCCCGCTTCAAAGCTCAATATTTTTTCCGCTTTCAATGCTCAAATTCCCTATTTCTCGTTTCCGCTTTAAATTCCCGCTGTTGTGCTAAAATCGTTTCTTTCCACAGATTTTTCCAGCTCAAATTTTATTTTTAAATGATTCTTTAATTTTTCCGTTTTATTCAATTTTTAGATCTTCGCCGTTGCGCTAAAATCCTTTCTTTCCACAGATTTTTTTCCCGCTCTAATTTTAAGTTTTAAATGAATCTTTAATTTTTCATTCTATTTTTAAACTAGTCTTAAATGATTTTTAACGGTGCAATTTTCTCTTAAAATGGAGGAGAAGATATTTTCATTTTTAGCTTTTGAGTATTTCTTTTCGGCATATAATTATGTCAATTTACTTTTTAGAACTCCTAAAACACAAATTAGGAATTTCTGGCTGAAATTCCGCCGTTAAACATAACGGCTTTGTGCTTATAGTTTGTTGCGTAAATTTAGCGAAAAAATAATAAATAAAACACAGACTTTTACGCTTGCGAGGTTTTTCCGCAGGAAAAACTGTTTAGCAATAAATTATGCACATTGTTGCCTGCCGTTATTTTATTTCCTTCAAATATACCTCTAACCAATTTATGAAATCCGTTTTCTTATTTTCATCAATTCTTTCTATAAGAGTTGGTAAATAAGAAGAGCATTTAACTCTTTTTTCTTCCGGTTTTTTGTTTTCTAAAGTTATTAAAATCCTTCTTATTTCAGAACTTAAATCTCTCTTTCTTTTATCTACCCACTTCTGAGGCGTTTTAAAGTAATTTAGTTTGTTGATGTCTACTTTAGATTTAAAATTGATATTTGGATTATCTAAATAATTCCAAACATTATTTTTTAAATCTGACTGAGGGCTTTCGTTAAAATATATTTTATAAGAAATTGTTTTTAGAATCTTTTGAGCATAACTTCCTTCCCGATCAGTTAGCTTTGAAATTTGTTTAGGTAGCCATACTAAGTTTGGTATAAATGAATTTGTTATTGGGACTGTTGAAGCAAGTCTTTTTTCTCCATTTTGTAATTCTCTCCATATATGTGAAGCTACAAATCCTTTTCCTAATTTCTTTCCGTTGTATTCTTTTACTTTTCTCCCATCTACAAAAAGAGGTTTAATAATTCCTTTAATTAATGAATTATCATCTCTAAGATATCCTTCATTATTCGAAAATCCCCATTCGTCTTTACCTGTATCTGGTTGTTTTCTTCGAGACGATGAATCTCTCACAACAAAAGGTAGTAAGATAGGTAATTGTTGGTATATTTCTTTCGGAATCCAAATTGATAAATCGAGGATTAAACGTTCTATTAATTCTTTATTGAAATCATCATTTTCAGTATTAGAAAGAAGAGTTTTCTGAATGTAATGATATATAATATTTTCTCCGTTATTCATTCTTCGTATTCGTGGTTTTTAATGGCTGGCAACGGCTTTGTGCTTATAGTTTGTTGCGTAAATTTAGCGAAAAAATAATAAATAAAACACAGACTTTTACGCTTGCGAGGTTTTTCCGCAGGAAAAACTGTTTAGCAATAAATTATGCACATTGTTGCCCACAGTAGTTTTTTTCGGTTAATAATTCCATTTTTTGCTTTCTAATATTTTCAAAATTCAGCGTTTGAGTAAACAATTCCGCAAAGATTTTCAATTCCGCAAAATTGCTAAATTCCGCAAGAGTGATTTTCTACGTTCAGTTCTGTTTTTGTCAATTTTTAAAATTCCGTTTGAGTAATAATTCCATAAAATTGCTCTAAAGTTGGGATTGTTATTTTTCCAGTGTTGACAGAAAAACGTAACTTAAATTAGAGTTATTCTACAATTAATTTCTTGCTTTTTAACTCAGAATTGTTTCCGTCTGAGTGATTTCCGCTATTGTGGGCAACGTGTTTGTATATGGTTTGTTGCGTGGTTTAAGCACCTAATTTAGCAAATAAAAACCGAATAGAAAATCCGCGAGGATTTTCGTAAGTAGGCAAGAACTAGCAATAAATTATATACGGTGTTGGCAATAGTTATTTGTTCCACTTTAAGTTTAAATCTTTAATTCCGATTTTTTTCAGCCATTTGTCAAGTTCAATTTTTAATTGGTTTGTATTTTCTATAAAAGAACCAAAATCTATTCTTAAATTACTAATATATGGTGAATCTTTTTTCAAATGTAACTCATCTGCTTTTTTAGAGTCCAAAGTTCTCGAGATATCCATTAATATAAACTGTTTATCTACTGTTGTTCCCAATTTAGAATAAGTTATTTCGTCAGGAAATATCTCTCTCAACTTATTGGAAATTTTATTCGGCATAAGTGGATTGTGTGTATATTCAGAAATATTAATTTGTTTTACCGCTTCTTCAGTTAGATATATAGGGAATCCGATAACATCATTTGTATTCAATAATGATATTTTTAATTCTTTTTTCTCATTTCCAAGTGAAAATATATTTCCATCGGTAATATATGCGCTTGAAGACGATCCATTTTCATTGTTCCTTAGCGAAACTAAAAAGTCAAATTCTTGAAAATCTTTGATTAATTTCAAAACCAAGTCAAGTTGTTTCTTTTGTACTTCTCTAAAATAAAATAGTTTATAAATCTTTAAAGAAACATAAAGAGCAATAATTGAAAATATAAAAGATATAATTTTCGTGTAATCTAATATTTGGTCTAAATATTCGTTCATTTTATAATTATTGCCAACGATTTTGTGTATGGTTAGTTGCGTGTTTTAAGTACTAAAGTTAGTAAATAAAACACAGATAGAAAGTCCGCGAGGATTTTCGTAAGTGGGCGAGAACTAGCCATTAATTATACACGGTGTTGGCTGTAGTTAATTTCTATACTTTATTTTTCTTTCTATTGTTTGGTATTTTTTCCATTTTCCATTTTTCAATTCATAATTAGTTTTTCTTATCCAATTATTCTTTTTGTCATATTTATAAGAATATTTTTTTCCATTGGATTCAATCAAATCACCATTTTCATTATACTTTAAATCTTTAAACTTTCGTTCATAGAATTTAATTCTCATCTTATTTTTTGAGATTACTTTTCCATTATTATTTAAAACGGATATTTCAACAATATTTTTGTCATAATCATAAACAGCTGTTTCTATTCCTTTGAAATTATTTTCTTTAAGTACTAATTTGATTGGATTTCCTTTTTCGTTATTTTCGAGTGAGGTAATTCTGAAAATTTGATTTTTAGAATTCTTTTCAATTGTTTTAACTAAAAAATTATTTATATCATAAATATATTCTGCAATTCCTGAACGATAACCAATTGATTTGTTCCAAGTTTCATATTTTCTGCCTAAACTTCTAGTTTTAGTGGAGTCGTATTTCACATTCAGTCTTGCAGTTAATTTTCCTCCTTCATCATATCTTAATTCTGATTTTAACATATTCTTTTCATTAAAACTTGAAACTCTCCGTTTTCGTTCAGTTTTATTTTTTCTATAATATGTTACTTTTGATGTTATTTTTTTTACAATAAATTCTTGCTTTATGTCATATTTTCTGTCGTGATTTATTGCAGTTGCAATACTTTGACTAAAACAATTAAAAGTCGTAAATGTTAATATGATTAGTATCAGTTTTTTCATTTTCATAATTACAGCCAACGTGTTTGTGTATGATTAGTGGCGTGTTTAAGCACCTAATTTAGCAAATAAAAACCGAATAGAAAATCCGCGAGGATTTTCGTAAGTAAGCTAAAACTAGCCATTAATTATACACGGTGTTGGCATACGTTTTTTATATTTTTCGGAATAACGGTTCTTTTAGTTTCTTATCAAAATGTAATAAATCTGCTAGTTTTATATTGTTCAACATTAGTCCAGAAAATCCTGAATATTTTAAAATTAATGAACAAACTAACAAATGAAGTTTATAAACGATATGATGTAATTCGTATGCTTTTGGGTCATTTTCTGCATCAAATGGAATTCTGCCGTGTAGAAAATCATTTCTCATATTTATACACCTTTCATCGTCTTCACTCAATTTTATGTTTAAGAGTTTGAATGAAAGTAAAAAGCTATCTCTATTTCCGACTTGATTTATCTGTTCTAATTTATTCAAAACCATCTTTTTGCTATTAAATTCAGATTCGGGAATAGCATCTACTATTTTTTTTAATTCCTTGATAGTATTACTAGCTTTCTTTTTTATTTTGAATGGGTTTATTTTTTCTTCATTTTCTTCTATGATTATATTTTTAACAGTTTCTAAAGCGACTGAATATGTGGAAGCCTTTATTTCTATAGGATATTGACAACTTTCAGACATAATTCTAATAGCCCTAAATAGTCTTAAATCCTTTAGACTTTTATTTACTAAATTTTGAAAAATTTCTTTTTCCAAATACGGCCTAATTTTTTTAGATTCTGATAATTCCCAATATAATTGAGGGTCTAATGCAGGAATACCTGATATTGAATTTTCTAATTTTTTATAATTGAAAGAAGTTATTTTCTCAAAACTAGAATCATTATATTTTAGAATTATAATTTCATCTCTAAAGAGTTGCCCACTAACTAAACCAAAACAATAAGTAATTGCTGAAACGTAGTTTTCGAAATCATTGCTTTGTAATTTGTCATAGCTTTCAATTACCAAAGATTCAACTTCATTTACTTTGTAGTCAAAGATTCCAATTTCCTTATTATTGATTACGATATTTAAATAGCCCGCAACCCTAATTGACGAACCAACATTGAAACCTTCAGATTTTATATATCTAATTGGAAGTTTATGAAACTTTGGTTTTGGTATTATAGCTCTATGAACTCCAGCAGAGTTATTGAATGAACTTGATTTTAATTCTTGAATTTCTCCTGTGGACGTAAATCCTTTTCCGATTTTTAAGTTGATTAGACCTGCACCATTATAAGCGCTAAAATGAAATTCATCATTTACTAATTCAAAAGGGTCTTGATAACCATAGCTTTTGTGTTGATATTCCACAGGTGGTCCTTCTGGTAATATTTCTCCTGCGGAATACTCAAAGCATCTTTTTCCTTTTTCTAGAGAACATTTTATGGTGTTTATAGTTGGATATTTACTTTTAATGATGAACTCTTTTTTAGAAAATAAGTTCGTCAAGAAATCATTAGTTTGAACTAAATTTATTTTTGCTCCTTCAAGTTTAATTTTATCTAATCTGTTCAATTTTTCTCAAATGTATGCCAACGGTTTTGTGTATGATTTGTGGCGTGGTTTAAGCACTAAAGTTAGCAAATAAATCACAGATAGAAAATCCGCGAGGATTTTCGTAAGTAGGCTAGAACTAGCCATTAATTATACACGTTGTTGTGCATAGTGCTTTTCACGTTTAGCTTGGTTTTCCAATGTTTGTTATTTAGTTCGGATTGAGCGTTGGCAAGACATACTCTTTTGCAATTTTGGACTTTAGTGTTGGCTGTAGGGAATTGCAAATGTGTATGGCTTTAAGCGTTGGACTTATAAATTTTCATTTTTTTCTTAACTTGTTTTTTATCTACATCTTTTAAGGTTAAGCCAACATAATCGCCTTGGTTTGCCACCTTTCTTTTTTTATTAAATGACTCAATTCCTATTATTTTTGACTCGAACTCCGGTAAAAATTCTGGGTCTATTATTATCGATTCATCAATTGCTATTTCATCACATTGTATTTGTCCTAATACAACTGTACCTTTTCCTGTTATAGAAAAGACATCTTCTATATTCATTATAATTTCGTTACTCATTTTTTTATTTCTAGTATTCTAACGTATTTGTCTAATCCACCAATTTTCACAGTATCTCCAACAGATTTTCCGTTTAAAGCAACTCCTAAAGGTGTTTTTATATTTATTTTTTGAATTCCATTAGATTTTTCAACTTTAGACACTACTTGGTCTACTAAATGAACTTTTAAATCTTTATTAATATTCAAATATTTTACTTTGACTTTACTATTAACGGTAATTGTTTCTTTAAATAATGTTGTTTGAACATCTTCTTTTTTACTAACAGCTTCAATGGTTTTTTTTAAATCTTTTTTAAGGTTTGGTGAAAGTTTAGAAAGTTCATTTTCAATAATTGTGATATTATCTGTAAATGCTAGATTTGTTTTTGATTTATCTTCAAAAATTGATGGACTGCTGTTTTCAACACTTTTTATAAATTCAACTAATTTTTTTGTTTCCTTTTGTGGGTTTCTCCACCAATTCGTACTCCATATTCTATGAAACACAAAGCCGTGTCCTTCAAGAATCTTTTGTCTGTGTCTGTCGTGTAAATACGCTTCTTGACTTGAGTGGTAAGCTGCACCATCACATTCTATTGCGATTTTTGGAAGGCCAATATGTTTCGTGTCGTAAACCATATCAATTCTAAAACCTGCAAATTGAAGTTGGGGAATAATGTTTTTTTCGTCAAAATGTTCAATTAATGCTTCATAAACTTCTTCTTCAAATGGTGATTCGAGGTCTCCATTTAAGTTGTCAATTGTAGTGCTTTTTGTAGAATTTTCCGCTAACGTATTTAAGACCGAAATTCTAGCTTCATTGTCTTGTTCACTAACAGCTTTTGAGTACGCTAAATAAGCATATAAAGCACCTCTTCGATTATTTGAACCTTCATTTATTAAGTGCTCTTTGTAATTTAAAAACACATCTTCAGGGATTGAAGAACATACATATACTTTATATTTTGCTCTTGTAACAATTACGTTTAAAAGTTTGTAACCTTTTTGATGATTTATTGAACCAAATCTTTGGGCAAACTTTCCTTCTTTATTAATACCGTAAGTGGTTGAAAGAATTATAACATCTCTTTCGTCTCCTTGAATATTTTCTAAATTTTTGACAAAAAATCCGTTTTCTTCTAGTTCAATTATTTTGTCGTTAAAATCTCTATATTTTTCAAATTTTCTTCTTTCATTAATCTTACTTAAAATTAGGTTTCTTTGAGTGATGTTGAAAGTTGCTATTCCAACTGTTGGATATTCTCCGTTTGGAAGTCTTGAAATATTGTTATCAATTATAGATAGAATTGTTTCAGCTTCTGCATCATTTGAAGTGTCAGAATATGTGCCATTTACAGGAACATAATTTATTGGAATATAATCAAAACTGTTTGGAAGTGGTTTTAACCTTTGATTATAAAAGGCATAATTTGAATAATCAATTAGGTAAGGATGTCTTGAACGATAATGAAAGTCTAAATGTTTTTTCTCAAAACCTAATTCGGATGCAAAATCAAGAAGGGATTCACAATCTGAAAGTGAATTGCTTATATCGTTTTTAATTTTATCTATTTCGTCTTCAAATTCATCTTCATCATCAATCAAACCATCAAATACTTTACTGAAATAATTTGAAGGTGGCATTTGGTGTTCATCTCCTGCAATGATAATTTGTTTCCCTTTTAAAAGTGCAGGTAAATTATCTTCTAATTTTAATTGACTTGCTTCATCAAACATAACAATATCAAAATATTGATTTTTGCCTTTAAACAAATTACTTGCTACATCTGGTGTTGTTAGAATTATTGGGAAAAAAGTTGTGAATAAATCCATATCCAACTTTACTATTTCTCGTAATGATAACCGTTTATGTCTTTTACCTGCTCTTTTATTGTACAGATTTTCAACAGCTAAATTTGGATTTTTATTATCAAAATCTCTGGTTGCATCTATTTGTCTTGAGAACCAGTATTCTTTAATATATTTAATCTGTTCCTTTTCAAGTTTAGACAAGGAATTTCCTAATTCAATATGGTCGTTATCATTTGTTGGTAAATCTGTATTAGCAGAATTTACAAGCATAGAGTTTAGATAGAATAATAAAAATGTTTTTCTCCAATTTGTTTTTTCCTTTAATTGGTCAATTATTAGTTTATTATCTGCTGATAATGAATTGTAAAATTGAAACCACTTAAATTCAATAGAAAAAAGGTCATTTTCATTCGCGAAAAATTGTTCTTTGGAATCTAATGATGCCTGAATTTGAGAATTTAACACGTTGTGAGAATCTCCACTCAATATTTTTTTAGTCCAATTTTGCTCTTTTATTTTCGTCTTTAAATTTTTGAAATTTGTTTTTATTGTTTGTAGTAGTTCTGTGTCAAATTCCTTTTCAGTTGAATTAAGTAAGTTTAAGTTATTGTACTCATTTTCTATCTTTGCCTTAAATTCTTTATCAATTCTCTCAATAGTTATTTTATAGCTTTTAAGAATGTCTCGATTCTTTTTAATTGAATTAGAGAAATCAATACTTTCAAAGTCTTTGCTATTGCTTGTTTTTAATGAGTATTCTTCAAAAAGTGTATTTATTGTTTGTTGGTCAGAAATTGTAGTTTTCTTTTCTTTAGAGAAGATAGAAATAGTTTTAAATAAAAAACCATTTGTTTTTTCTTCATCAAAAAAATCGTTGTTTGATTTGTGTTTTGTTAGGATATTATGGATAGAATTTTCAATATTATTAATTGAGGTTTTTTGTAAGTTAAATTGCTCATTTCTAATTTTGTAATATTCTACCTCATAGTTTGAAATATCATCTAATATGATTTTTAACTCTTTTTTATAGATTGAAAAATCTTCCTCAATTTGTTGTTCTATAATAAATGGATTGTCTCCAACTAATTTTTCAGAGTTAATAAATGAAATTGTTAAATGAGGTCTAAACTCGTCATATAAACTCTGTCCTTTTCTTATTAGTTCTAATAATTGATTTAGTTCAGATGATTCATAACTGAATTTGTCTTTTGCTATATCAAGATTATATTCTTCTGAATTGTCTTTTAATTCTGATAATAGAGAACCAACAATGTGAGTCCAATTTTTATTGCCGACTATATTCGCTCCTAATTTTTTATGTTTCTTATTTATTGAATCAATTAAGTTTTTTGACTTTTCAATTATGTTGTCTAAAGTTTCTTTGGAATGAGTATATCTATATCTTCGATATGAGGAATTATCAACTCTATCCCTTACAGAATCAACTGCGACTCTTCTGTCTTTAACAATGTCTTTTATTAAAACGCATTGATAATTAAGACCTTTTTCATTTAGTGCATTGTGAAGCACTTCTAAAGCTGTTCGTTTTTCACAAACAACAATTGTTTTTTTATGATTTTCTAGAGCATTTACTAAAATAGCTGTAAGCGATTGACTTTTTCCTGTTCCTGGAGGTCCTTGAATTAAGATATTTCGAGATGCTTTTAAAGAATGTAAAATTCCTTGTTGTGAAGGGTCAGTTTCGACTGATGATATTGGTTGAAAAGTGTGCTCTTCCATATCTTCAAGGTCAATTGTAGCGCCTTTTAATTCTAGTAAATTGCCATAATCGCGAATAATATTTTGCTTTTGAACCTCGAAAATTGAAAAAAGCCCTCCAAAATCTATAAACGAATTATTAGATGTTAATGGTAGCTTTTCATAATGTTTTTTGTCTGGAATAGATTTTATTTGATTCAGCTTTTTCTCAAATGTTTCACGAAGGTCATTTGGAATTGAACTGTTTATTGATTCTATAATATTTACACAAATATCTAAAAGTTCACTTTTATCAATTAAGCCGTCATCTAAAAAATCCGTTGAAATTTGGTTAATCTCAATTTTGGAATCATTTTGTAAATGATTTATTAAAACTTCATTAATATAAATTGGGTCATCTTCTGTTCGTCGTATTTCCCACGTATTAAATTCTTTTGTTCTTCTAATTCTTAATGACCAAATTAAAATAGGTGCAACAGTTAATTTGTTATCTGATTGGTCACGCCTTACAAGTATTGGAAAACCAAAACCGAATGTATTTATTCCTTTTTCTGATTCTATTGCATCTGTTTGATTGATAAGATTTTCAAAAGACTTTGTAATTTTTACTAATTGCGTTTGGTCATCTTCAAAAAGTGAATTCAAATCGGGAACATTATCTTTCCAACTAATTTTAAATTTTAAAGGTAATTCGGTTAATAATGCATTAATAAAATTTGCAGGAAGATTTTCGTCAATATGAGATAATCGTGTTAGGTCAAACTTGTATCTTGAACGAGCTGGAATTGCATTTAAATGTACTCCTCTTCGGCTACCAACTTTTAGTCGGTTTTGTAGTTCAATCAGTAGCTTTTCGGTTATCTCCATATTTTTTTTAGTTGATTTTCAGAGGTTTAAAATACGTACTTTTTTTTAATTCAGATTATGGTTTTCCTCACTTGGTTGAGCGCTGGCAAATAATAGCTCTTTTGGTTTTTTCAGATTTGGATTATGTCTCGGCAAAAAAACAAATGTGCTGTTTGTGCGGTTGGCTTTTTTAGTTCAAATGTTCAATTTTAGTACGCAAATTCAATTTTCGCATTATGCACAACGTATTTGTGTATGGTTTCGTTACGGAAAAGAGCGGAGCAATTTTCCGAACTTAAACCAAAGATAGTAAAAGTGCGAGGATTTTCTGCAAGAAAATCCCCCGTAATGAACTATACACGCTGTTGGGTTTTAGTGCTTTTTGTTTTTATTGTTTTTAGTTTATTTATTTCCATTTTTCATTCCGTTTTTGTGCTCAATTTCAAGTTTTTAAAATTAAATTTCATAAAATTATTCAATTCTGCGTTTGAGTAAAAAATTCCGCAAAGTTGAGTTTCCATTTTTCATTTTTTTTTGTGCTCAATTTCAAGTTTTTAAAATTAAATTCCATAAAATTATTCAATTCTGCGTTTGAGTAAAAAATTCCGCAAAGTTGAGTTTCCATTTTTCATTTTTTTTTGTGCTCAATTTCATGTTTTTAAAATTAAATTCCATAAAATTATTCAATTCTGCGTTTGAGTAAAAAATTCCGCAAAGTTGAGTTTCCATTTTTCATTCTGTTTTAGTGCTCAACTCTACGTTTTTAAAATTAAATTCCATAAAATTATTCAATTCTAGGTTTGAGAGAAAATTCCGCAATAATAAGTTTTCTTTATTTTCTCAAGATTAAATAACTTTTTTTTGTTCTTAAAAGACTAAAATTTTTGAAATTCAACGAGATTTTTTTGCATTAAACCCAACGTTTGGTATATGGTTTGTTGCGTGGTTTAAGCAACTAATTTAGTAAATAATTACCGACCAAGAAAGTCCGCGAGGACTTTCGTAAGTAGGCGAGAAGCCAGCAATAAATTATATACGGTGTTGTGCTTTCGTTATTTATTTCGTGAATGTTTTATTCTTTTCACAGGTTTCTATATTAATAATTAAATCTAACATTAAGTTCTCTATAAGGTTCACAAATTGAGCCATATCTGTCATATTAACTTGTAATGCATTTTCACCATGTGCAATCATATTACGAAATCTCAGAAGTCGATTTAATCCTCTTTCATAAGAACCTTCAATTGGTGAAATGCAAAATCGTTCAAGTATTTTGTTTAAAACTTTAAAATTTACATTTGATTCTGTTGGAATTCCTGGTTTTATTGTTATAGTTTCATCAAGTACATTATTAATTAAATTCACAAGTCTTTTTTTTGAATCAAAAGCAGCTCTAGGATTATTAAAATCGCATTCTAAATCAAGTTGATGAGTTAATAACGGATGAGCAATTTCAATTCTCTTAATATTTAAAGAATTTAAATGTGTAGAATATATAGTAAAGGTGTTTTTAACAAAACCTTCCCATATAGCGTAAATTGCAGGAATTGAATATTTTATTTGCAACTCTTTATGGTCAGGTCTAAAGCTATATTTTATAGGTAGACTTTTTATTGTTGCTAATTCTGATACTCTCCAATTTATATCTGCTAATATTTCTTGTATAAAAAGTTTCATTCCGAAATCCCAAAAATTTCATTAGCCACTTCTATTCTTTTAGATATTCTAGATTTACTTCCAGATTTACTTCCAGAAGCTTTTTTGAAATTATCTGAATTTTTTAATTCATCTATTTTTTCTATTAAAATATCCGTTCTTGTTTTTTTGTATTTAGATATATTGTTTGAAATTCCAATCATTACACAGTCATAAAGACTTGTTGAAAAGACATTGTTAGAACCTCTGAAAACATCTTTTCCTATAGGACTTAAAATAGACATGACATCATCAAATAAAACCTGTAAAGGTTCTATTTTGGTTGTGTCTTTAACTGCTTCTCTCATATATTTGGTCATATGTTGAGAAATATTTTGAGATAATTCTGTTGGAAGGTCAACTAAAGAACAAAAACGTAGAACTAATTCATCCATATAAAGTTGTTCTAATTGTCTGGCTGTTGGTTGAATTAGATTAATGAAATCGTTACTATTTGAACATTTTCTAATGAAAGAGTTAAAGTCTTTAGATACACCTCTAAAAATGGCATTTCTAATTTCTTGGTCAGTAAGGTCAGAGCCTCCAGTATTCAATCTATTGAATAATTCATAACGCATATCAAAAGCACTATTCCATTTTATTATTTCGATTCGACAGGATGCTCGTTTTATGTTTAGTTGGAATTTTAATGGTAAATCTTTACATGCTAGATTTTCAAAATCGGCAACCAAATCCCCTTTTCCTAAAATCCAATTATTTTTATCAGGTATAGTTTTAAGTATGCCAAAAAAGGAAAAGATAGTTGAAATTCGTTGAAGACCATCAACTAATTCCCACTTTCCATTTTCATCTTCTGCAACAAAAATAGGTGGAATAGGAATTCCAATCAAGATTGATTCAATGAATCGGGTTTTCTGATAATCATCCCATCTAAATAATCTTTGAAACTCTGGGTCAATTACTATTTCGTCACGTTCATACATGCTCATTATTTCACCAAACGACATGTCTAGTCTATCTGTTGACAAACCATTTCTAGTTTTTTCAAGTATATGTTCTAAATTTTCTATTTTATTCATATTTTTTGTTTAATGAAGCACAACGTGTTTGTATATGGTTTGTTGCGTGTTTCAAGCAACTAATTTAGTAAATAAATACCGACCAAGAAAGTCCGCGAGGACTTTCGTAAGTAGGCGAGAAGCCAGCAATAAATTATATACGGTGTTGGCAGCAGTTTTTTTATCTATCCGAAATATCAAAGAGTTCAATTCCGAATTTGAATTGTTGCATTTCTTTAATTACTTGTACTAATGCATATTTTGCAATGTTTGATTTACATAAATCTATTCTTTCCAATATAGGTTTTCCTTTATAATGATTATTCTTAAATGCCATTACAAAATTTGCTTGAGAAGGGTCTTTTCTTAATCTTTCCACTATTTCTTTTACATCAACTTTTTTAGTAGGATTCCTTTTGTTGTATAGTTCTAATGTTTTTTCAAGAAAACTACTTTTTTTAGTGTCTTTTAAGTCATTGGATAACCTTTTAGCAGATAAAACGACTTGAATATATAAATCTCTCATTTTGGTATTAAATCCATTCTTTACGTGAATGAAATAAATCTTTTCATCTTTGACTACCATTAAATCACACAATTCTATATTGTCGTTAATTACTTTATCTAAAACAAAGTATTCGTTCAAATGATTATGACTTTTATTATAAAAGTCCTCATCTTTCTTTTTAGGCCATTTTAAGAGCAATTTTTCTGATAGCTTATACTTTGTGTAGAATTCTTTAGCATCGTTGTTCATTAACTCTAAAAAGTCATCGTCAAGTAGATACCAATGTCCATCAATTTTAAAATATTTTCTTGCTAAATAGTCAATTTCTGCAGTTATATGAGCGAAAAAATTTCCATAAGTAATTTCTGTTTTATTTATATGTCCAACAATATTTAGTTTGTATAATTTTCCTTTAATTGCTGGTCTGTTTGTAAAATCATCTAAACTGTCGAAAATGTGTTTTGTACATTCAAAATACAACTTTGCTCTATCAGTTACAATTACATCACTTTTACCTCTTGAAAATTTTGCACGAACAAGGAAACTATTACATTCATAAAAACGTTCCAATTTCGAAGGATGTACAACTTCTATAATATCACTTTGATTTGATTTAACTCTGTCTGGTGTATTATGTAATAAAATGTCGTCAACAATAATCTCTTTTAATGTTTCATCAAGTTCTGCTACTAATTTCGGTTCATTTATTTTGAAAAACAGAGTTAGTTGAACAGGTTTATTGTTTTTTCTAATTTTATGAATATCCTTTACGAGGATTTTTAAATCATCAAAATTTAATTTTTTTCTAATACTGAAATAAGAACCAACTTCGAGTAAACCTCCATTTTCATCTAATGAGTATTTTTTGAATTCGTTTTTCTTTAATTCGTCACGAATTTTTAACTTGATTTTGGTTGGAACTTCGGAATATTCTAATGTTTCTGCAATAGTTTGATTGAAATTAAAAATTTGTTTTTTTTGAGAAATGTTATTCGCAACACCTCTAACTTCTAATTCAAGAATAACATCTTCTTTGGGTTTGGCAATTCTTTGATATAAATCAATTCCGAAACTTGGGTTTATAAATTTTCGAATTACGCTCATACCACTTCCACTTATCACACAATAGATTTCAGATTTGTACTTTATGAATAGAACAAATGAGAATTCTATAATGTCAAAATTTTGATTTTCGGTTAAGTTTTCGGGTAAGAATAATTTCCAGTAATATTTCTCTTTTGGTTGATTATAACAATAAGACCAAAATTTAAATTTACCATCTTTTTCATATTTAACTTCGGGTTTTATTAAAGTTAAATCGTCAAATTTATGTCTTAATTTCTTTTCGTGATTTGCTTGAATTATTTCAACAATTTCTTTCGCAGACGAATCTTTAAATTCATAGTATGATTTATCGATTTGAAAGATTTTTAAGTTAAATCTGGTTTGTCCTGCAATCATTGTTTCTTGGTTTGGTCAAATTGCTGCCAACGTGTTTGTATATGGTTTGTTGCGTGGTTTAAGCACGTAATTTAGCAAATAAAAACCGAATAGAAAATCCGAGAGGATTTTCGTAAATAGGCTAGAACTAGCAATAAATTATATACGGTGTTAGCTGTAGTATTTTTCTCTGTTTAGTTCTTCGGTTTTCATTTGATTTACTAATTCTTCAATTTTTTCTTTAGTAAAACCAAGTCGGTCAGTATATTTTTTATAATAATTATTTAATTCAGTATCTAATTTTTTTGTTTGGTCAATAAATTCTCCAAAAAACTGCAACATTTCTTTTCTCCCTAATTCCGAGTAACATTTTTGAATTTCTATTTTGAAATATTTATGGACTATGTAATTTCTTTTATCAAGAATATTAACTAAATCCTCTGTTATTTTATCGGTTAAAGTATAAGATTGTTTGACCTCATTAATGAAGTTCCCCATTGTTTTTCTTGAATTCTCAATTGCATTGATAATTTCGTTTACTTCTTTGTTGGTTTTGACTTTTTTTTTGAAAATTCTATCAGTCCATAACATTATTGAAAACGTTTCTTCTAAAACCTGTGCAAAATATATTGACAAACCAAAATACGCAAAAATCAAGCGATGTTTTCCGTCTTCATTCTCGTTTTCATATTCATCTAATGCTCGTAAATATGTACTCATTTTATTTAATACCAATTCTAATTGTGTTCAATCTTCTTCTTGGGTCACGATAAATGTTAAATGTGTCTAATGTTTTATTGTGAGCTTTAAGTAATTCCACAATAGGTTGCAAATTGAAATCAAATTGTTTTTCGCTATTGAAATCAAACTTTAGAACTACTAGATTTGGTGAACCCCAATATGTAACTTCATAACCTTTATAAAGTCTTTTCATATCTTCGTAAAAACTTGAATTTCTATCTTTTACGCTTTCGAAAATTGTAAGATTAATTTCTCTTTCTTCAAAATTCTCCTCTGTAAATGTATAATGGTCTAATTTTCCAAAGTCAAGATTTCCTTCATTTATTTCGGTATAATTTCTCAATGTAGCAAATAAATTATTCCATTCGGAAGTAGCATTACTGTTTAGGAAATCCGAACCATTAGTATTTATAAAATCTAATAATTTATTGTAATATTCAGAACTTGAGAAATAAATACAGTCTATCTCATTTTTTTCATCGTGGTCATAAAATACCTCTCCGCCTTTAGCTTTGGGTAGTTGATTTTTTGAAAATGCTAAACCTAATAAGGTTAAATCCATTCCTGCTCCAATTCTAACTTTTATCATATTTTATAGTTGTTGAGTCATATTACAGCTAACGTTGTTGTATAAGGTTAGTTGCGTGGTTAAGCATCTAATTTAGTAAATACAAATCGAATAGGAAAACCGCGAGGATTTTCGTAGGTAGACTTACACTAGCAATTAATTTTATACGATGTTGGCTACTGTAATTTTTAATTTCTTATTAATTTTTCAAATCCCTCACAAGTGTCTGTTTTTTTCATAATTGCTTCTATTTTTGCATCTCTAATTCCTCTTTGGTTTATTGTCTTTTTACTTTGTATTAATAAGCAATAACCAAAATTCCTATTACTCATTGAAATAGTCATTGAAGTTTGAAAAAAATGTTCACAACTTTCACATATACCCAATTTTGATTTCATAATAATTATATATTCTAATTTTTAATGAATCTAGGTTATAAATGTTTAGCAATTAATACACGCTTGTAATCGATTGGAGTTTTTATAATGTTTACTAATTCATTTATTTCCTCTTTTATTTCAAAATTATTTTCTTTATAAAATTCAAGTTCAAATTCTAAATTTTTTAAATAAATACTTTTTAGATCGTTTCCACTCTCGTTTTCTAATCCATGAATAGATATTTCTTCTTTGTAAATAGTAACGTTATTATTTTGATACACTATGGTATCGTCAAATACAAAAGAAATAGAAATTCCGATACCGTTTTCAATATAAGGTAAACCTAATTTTGTAGTTTTTTTATTTGAAAAAATAAAATTTCTTAAATCAATTTCTGCTCGTTTATGAGAAATGTATTTTTTACCTATTCCTTGTAGAAAAACATCAATGTAACTTTGATAAGAACTGAAACATTCTTTTCTGGCTAATATTAGATTTTCATTTCTGAATTCTCTGTAAATTGAAACCATTTCATTATCGTTTCCTTTTTCTCGATAAATATCTCCTCTAAGTATATATAGCATTATAATTCTTTATTTTTGATTTGAAACTAGCTTAACCCATTTATTATATTTTCCAATATTTTTTGCTGTCCAGTGATTACAAAGCATATAATTATTTCCAAAAATTGTATAAATCTTTTTTTTGTAATATCTTGAATATCCGTTAATATCATTTCCATATTCAGAATCAGATTCTTTTCTTAAAAAACTGTATCCAATATTAAATGTTTTTCTTGAGAAATTTTCATTGCATAATTCAACTAATAATTTATTTGTAATAAAACCTAAATCGACGAGTTCTTTGAATTGTCTTTGTACATCAACACCAATTCCTGATTTTTCACTAAATGATTCATATGTTTTTTTATTTAATTCACGAACTTCTTCTTCCAATTCCGCATTTATACTATTAGCATACATGGCAGATAAAATCAAGTTTTCGTTTTCTTTCCAAAAATTTGCCAATAATTCTTTTTCTTCCTGTCCAATTGCCATAATAAAATCTTGTTTTTGATTTGGGTTATCTATTTTATGAAATGAAGGTCTACTTAAAGATGATAAATATTCAGAAAGGATAAATTTTGTTCTTTCTGAAATATTCCTTTTCATTGCTGGTTCTATAATATAATCTACAAGGTCTTGATAGTTGATTTGAATATATTCTTTTGAAACACATTCAGTTTCAGTTAACTTATTGAGTTCTAATGTTGGAATAGGTGTTAAAAATACGAACACTAAAATTTCATTTTCTTTTTTGTTTTCTACGAAATAATTATAATAATCAACAGTTTGTTCATTATGTTCCTTACTAGCTACCTTATTCTCAATAACTATCTTAATTATATGTTTTTTTTCTTTTAATTCAATATATAAATCAACAAATTTTTTATTCTTTTTTATCTTTAAATATTTTTCGGTTTCAATTTTGATGTTCTCTAATGTAAAAGTTGAAACATCATCAAATAATGGTTCTTTAATTTGAAATTGTTTTTGTCTTAAAAGAATTATATTTAATAACTTCTTAATTGGGAATTCTTTTAAACTTTCATTTTGAAGAGGATTTAACATCCACGCTAAGAAAGAGCTATGACTTGTTTCACTTCTATTAACTAATAAAATCTCAGAAAATGATTTGGAAGAATATCTGGATTTCAATACATTGTTTTTATTAAATCTGTCTATCTCAGATTTTATATTTATTTTTCTCATTTTTTATAGTTGCCAACGGCTTTGTGCTTATAGTTTGTTGCGTAAATTTAGCGAAAAAATAATAGATAAAACACAGACTTTTACGTTTGCGAGGTTTTTCCGCAGGAAAAACTGTTTAGCAATAAATTATGCACATTGTTGCAAGTTGTGGTTTTTCGGTTAATAATTCCATTTTTTGCTTTCTAATATTTTCAAAATTCAGCGTTTGAGTAAATAATTCCGCAAAGATTTTCAATTCCGCAAAGTTGCTAAATTCCGCAAGAGTGATTTCCTGCGTTCAGTTCTGTTTTTGTCAATTTTTTAAAATTCCGTTTGAGTAAGAATTCCCTAAAATTGCTCTAAATTTGGGATTGTTATTTTTCCAGTGTTGACAGAAAAATGTAACTTAAATTAGTATTATTCTACAATAAATTTCTTGTTTTTTAATTCATAATTGTTTCCGTCCGAGTGATTTCCGCCATTACTTGCAACGTTGTTGTATAAGCTTTGTTGCGTGTTTTAAGCAACTAATTTAGTAAATAAAACACAAACGAAGAAAGTCCGCGAGGACTTTCGTAAGTAGGCAAGAAGCCAGCAATAAAGTTTATACGGTGTTATGCCCTGGCTATTTTAGTTAATCTTTCAACTTTTTTGCTTTCCTCCAAAGCTTCTTTAAAAATATCCATATTTACATCTATTAATCCTTTTTCTGTAAACTCGTCAATAATTGAATTTTTAAATTCAAGTTTATTAATCAAATGCTTATGCTTTATATCAAAAACTCTAAATAAATCATCCCATTTTAATGCATATATTTCATAATTTTTTATTGCTTCTACTAAAAACTTTTTACCTTTTCCATTTTGAGATTCATATTTGTCACGAATCCACTCATCAACTTCTTTTCCAATAAGGATTAATTTCCATTTTCTAGTTTCACTAGAAAACCTAGGTTCTTTTATTATGATTCTGATATATTCTTCTATTTGGTCATATTGCTTTTTCCCAATTACAACACTTGGTCTTTTCAATTCAACAATAATATTCTCTTCAATTGTATATTCATCACTTTTGGGATCGGGAATGTCTGATTTTCGGGCAATGAAAATATCAGGTCTTTTTAGACGATTTTTAGAAGTTATTTTGTTGTAATTTGAATTATTGCTCTCTAAAAAAGAAAGATAGTTGTTTAACAAAGTTTCGAAATTTTTATCAGCAGAAACAAGATGATATTGTTCTCCAAATAGCCAATAATTATCTTCTATTATTTTCTGAATATGGTCACGTTCATTTGTAAATTTTTCTAATTCAAAGACAAGAGTTTTTAATACTAGTACTGTATTAAATCTGCTTTCTAATAGTTTTACAAGTGAGACTATTGCTGAAAAATTGGTTTTGTTTAAAGTTTTTGAAAGTTCCTTTCTTTCTTCATCCGACAATTTTATGATACTGTCAAGAATATTTAATATGTCATCTCTTTGGTCTGAATCTAAAAGTAAATTTAGAAAACCAATTATTGTTTTACTTTGTGTATTCTTCAGACCTTGAAAGATCTTTGGTTGTACACAATATATTTCTTTAACAACTAGCTCTAAATCTTTCTTTCTTAAATTATCGTAAGGGTTATTTTTAAATAAAGGAAAGATATTTTGTTTTCGATATTTGCTAATTAATTCATCCGCTTTATGTTCTTTGATAAAAAGTTTTTCCTCAATTGATAATTTTTCTTTTAAATAGCCTAAAAGTGTTTTAAATGTAGGGTCATTTTGATCTTTTATGTCAAAATCTAACGTTTCTGTTTTAGCATTAGATAATTGAAAAGTTTCAAAGTAATCAGACTCTATATAAACAGAATGATGAAAGTCTTCTGTTTTGTTATTAAAAGATGTGTGTTTTCGTTCTTTTTCAATTTTTTCTTCATTTAAGAAATAATAGTAATATTTATCACCAATATTTTTTTTCCATCTTATGAAGTTAATTTTGAAATCAAAATCATTAATTTCTTCGTTGAAAATTACTGTTTTATCAATGATGGTGTTATAGTCAATTTCAAAATCATTAACTTTTAATGAATAACTTTTATTAAGATACAAAAACCAACCAAATTCACACGCCAAAAAGTCATAGAATGAGTCGTTTTCTATCAAATCCGCTGTAAGTTTATTGAAAGATTCAAATCTCACAGAAGTTCCTGTATGTTTCTTTTTTAATATAGTTTTATCAGATATTCCGAAATTCTGAAGACTAGATTCTTTTATTTCTATATTATAATTTAGGTATTCTCCATTTTCACTTTTAAATGTAGTATTCCAAATAGCTTTATCAGAAAATTGTTGAAATGAAAATCTCCCTTTTCCTTTTTTACCTTTTACAAATCCATCTTTATTAAAAGTTGTTCTTTTTTGAGAATCTAAAAAATGACCAAAAGTTTGATCTATTGTTTCTATATTTATTCCATTTCCATTGTCTATGATGGAAAATTCATTTATAAATCCAATCTCATTACTGTCAATGTTTAAATGAATTTCTGTTGCATTTGCATCAAATCCATTCCAAATATATTCAGCAATTGCTTTCCTATAATCAGTAGGTAATCCGCTTTGTTCTACACTTATTGATGTTATTTTTGTAGTATGCTGTTTCATTTATTATTGCAATTTCTTAATTTTATACGGATTATTCTGTGCTTGGGCATAACGTGTTTGTATATGGTTTGTTGCGTGGTTTAAGCAACTAATTTAGTAAATAAAAACCGAATAGAAAATCCGCGAGGATTTTCGTAAGTAGGCTAGAACTAGCAATAAATTATATACGGTGTTATGTGCCGTTTTTTATCCATTGTTGATTAGCAGAAATTAATTCAATTATTAAACTTTCCAAAATATTATTAATCCAATCAATTTCAATTATTAAATTATTTTTAGCAAATCTAAAAGTCAAATCTTGTTTTTCAGCGTGAAAAATTTTATTTCTTAAGTAGTAACAATATTTTATACAGATAAACACGAGTATTTCAACTTCTTTATTTGGCTTTGGGTTTTTTACATTTTCTTGTAAATAACTTTTGACTTCTTTATAAATAATTTCTGTATCAGAACTTTTTTTGTTTGAATTATAAATTTGCTTTATGTTGTCAAACCGATTGAATTTACTTTCAATTTTGTCAACTGTAAAAATATTTTTTAAGTCTTTTTCAAAATAGCTTAAATTGTCTAAAATGTTTTTGCAAATTTTGCTGTTTTGATACCTATTTATAAATGCAATAAATGAAACTATTTTTTCTTTGGTATTATAATCGTTAGCTAATAATTCATAAAACCTTACTTTTTCTTTTAATACCTGTGAAGTGATATTTTTTAAATTATCGAGAGAATTTGTAAATAATTGCTGATTTTCTAAAATAAATTTACGAATCAACCTTTGTGATTCATTTTCATTTAATCCATTTCCAAAATAGTAATAAATTGAATTAAAAGACTTCCATAATTTTTCAAATCGTTCACTTGGTTCGCTTGTTGTTTTTGATTTCAATAAGTAAGTTAAGGCAAATTGAATTGAATTTGCTTTATCATTATTTTTAAAAATATCTAAAATTGATTGAGAGGAAACATTTACTCCTGAAAACTTGTTATTTAGTATTTGTTCAATTAAAATTCCATTATTTGGTAAAGCTAAAATAATTTCATCGTTTGTTTTAGTTAATCTATGAATGGTGATACTTTTTATTTTTACAAAAGCATTTATTTTTATGTAATAATAAATTAGTGATTTAATTATTTGATTGTGGATAGAATTCTTTTCAGAGAAAATAATATTATTCAAATTTATTTTCGCTTTTCTATTACAGTTGATTGTAATAGTGTTTTTATTAATGATTAGTTCATCTTTAATCTCATTAATATTTGTGTGTTCAATTTCTAACTTTTCATCTGATATTTCAATATTAGTTTCTTTTAACAAAATTCTAATTGAATAATTGTGCTTTGTCTTTTTTTGTGGAAACGTTTTTATTGAGTTTAAAATAAAATCATCTAATTTTCCTTTCTTTTCGTAAGAGTAAATGTCAAAAATATTTGGGTATTTATCTTTAAAACTAACTTTAAAATCGTTTATGGAATAATCATCTCCATTAAATGAGTTGTGAAGTATTAAAAGTTTCTCGTTTATTTTTTTTATTGTTTTTCCTTTTTTTTTCTTCCTTAAAATTACATTCTCGCCAAAATTTTGAAGAACTCTAAATGCTTGTTCTTTTACCTCAAAAATTTTGTCGCTTTTCATTAAACGATATAATTCACGTTTGCTTTCGTAACAGTTATATTTTGAAAAGTAATCTATAGCAATTAATCGATTCTTGTAATCAGAATTATCTAATGAGAGTTCTACATATTTGTTTATGTCATTTGGTCGGATGTTCTGAAAGATTGTTTTATTCATAGGTGCTTGGATTCAACGTTGTAACGCAACAAATCGTTATTAATTTTTGATGTTACTAAGCTACGTTTTTTAGCTCAATATTGATCATTTCTTGGGGTGTTTTATAACCAATAATTTTTCGAGGTCTATTGTTTAGTTTTTGCTGAATAATTTGCAGCTGATTTTCGCTTATTTCATTAAAGTTTGTTCCTTTAGGAAGGTATCTTCTAATGAGTCCATTCGTATTTTCGTTAGTGCCTCTTTCCCAAGAAGAATATGGGTGAGCAAAGTAAATTTTCATACCTGTTTTTTCAGTAATTTTTTGGTGCCTAGCCATTTCAATTCCGTTGTCGTAAGTCATAGAT
>NZ_JAOBTH010000015.1 GCF_025215075.1 Tenacibaculum haliotis
ATGGAGGTGGTAATTATACCACTACTTATACAATAGTAGAAGGAAATACTGATAGAGCTGCTGGAGACGATATTCCAGTTAGCTTTACTTTAACAGACGCTGCTGGTAATAACTCTGATGYTTTCACTACAGCTATTAGTCAAAACGCAGATGCTATTGATGCGAATAGCCCAACAATAACTTCTGTATCTATTCCTAATACTTCTACTAAAGTTGGTGATGCAATTACAGTAACTATTACTGCTAGTGAAACTGGACTTTTATTAAATGCTGGATTTATTAACGGAGTAACTGTATCTGGCCTTACTGATAATGGAGGTGGTAATTATACCACTACTTATACAATAGTAGAAGGAAATACTGATAGAGCTGCTGGAGACGATATTCCAGTAAGCATTACTTTAACAGACGTTGCTGGTAATAACTCTGATGTTTTCACTACAGCTATTAGTCAAAACGCAGATGCTATTGATGCGAATAGCCCAACTGTCGTTAATGTTAACGTACCTGTAAATGCAACTTATACTGTGGGACAAAACTTAGATTTCACTGTTAATTTTAATGAAAACATAATAGTAAACACTGTAAGTGGAACTCCAGAAATAGCTATTAATATTGGTAGCACCTTGCGTCAAGCTGCATATATTAGCGGATCAGGAACTAGCTCTTTATTATTTAGATACACTGTTATAATTAGTGATTTAGACACTGATGGTATCACCATAGGCTCTTTAGCAAATAATATGGGAACATTAAAAGATACCTCTGGAAATGATGCTAATTTAACCTTAAATAGTGTCGATAGTACTACAGGTGTTTTAGTAGGTAACCCTACAATTACCTGGACAGGTACTATAAATAACAACTGGACAACAGCAGGGAATTGGAACACGAACACTATTCCTACTAATTCAGCTAATGTAATTATTCCTTCTGGGGTAACTAATTACCCTACTGTATCTTCTGCCGTTACTGTAAACTCAATAAATATTGTATCTGGAGCATCTTTAATTGCCAACGCAACGGTAAATGCTCCTGTAACATATAACAGAAATTTACCAACTACAAATTGGTATTTAGTAGCTCCTCCTGTTAATAATGAAACTACACAAGATATAATTGCAAATCATACTTTTGCAACAGGTAGTGGTGCTAATATTGGTATTGGTGCTTATAATAATGATCACGCTACCAATACTTGGAATTATTTAAACATAAGTAGCACTGGACCTGTAATATCAGGAACAGGAGCATCAATGAAACTAGACGCTCCTGGCGATGTTTCTATTACTGGAAATATCAATGTCACAAATGTAGCCATCCCTGTTTCTATGGGAAGTAGAGATAATTTCAATCTAATAGGAAACCCATTTACATCTTATATAAACTCAGCAGTTTTAGCCGGAGATAATTCTGTTATTGAAAATGGTACTTTTTGGTTATGGGACGGATCTCAATACCAAACACATAATAATGCCTCTCCTATTAATATTGCTCCTGCACAAGGCTTTTTTATTGAAGCTAACACTAATACTAATGTTATTTTTTCTACCGCTAATCAAAGTCATCAAAGTTCAGATACTTTTTTGAGACAAGCTCCTAACCCATCTTTTGAATTATTTTTAGAAAATGATGGAAGTAAAAAGTCAACTAAAGTATTTTATGTAGCTAACAAAACTGCCGGTTTTGATAAGGGATATGATTCAAAAATGTTTAGTGGTGTAACGCATGATTTTGCTGTATTTACTGAATTATTAGAAAATAATGAAGGAAAAAAATTAGCAATTCAAACATTACCTAACTCAGATTATCAAAAAATGATAATTCCAGTAGGTATAATTGGTAAAGCAGGTGAACAAATCACATTCTCTATAAATAGTAAAAATATACCTTCTGGTATTCAGTTGTATTTAGAAGATAGAGAAAATAATGTGTTTACAAATTTATCTAATAAAAACTATACTGTTTCTTTAAAGTCAAACACAAATAATTCAGGGCAATTTTACATTCACACAAGTGCAAAAAAACCAAATAACACTGATATTAAAGAAGACATTCAAAATGTTAATATTTATAAATCAATTAATAATAGTATAACAATATCAGGTTTACAAACTGATAAATATTCAGTTAACATATATTCAATTCTAGGAAAAAATATAATGACATCTGAATTCAAAACAACAGGTACTCATGTTATTGAATTACCTAAAATAGCTTCAGGAGTATATGTTGTAGAACTAAGTTCTAGCTTAGGAAAAGTTAATAAAAAAATTATTTTAGAATAACACTTGACATCATGAAAAAACAAACAAAAAACAACACCGAAAATATATCAAGAAAAGAGGCGTTAAAAAAAATAGGAGGTTATAGTAAGTATGCTGCTTTAACAGCCATTGGAACTTATATGATTTTAAACCCTCAAAAAGCACAAGCGCAAAGTCCAGGCCCAGGAACTCCTGGCGGAAATTTTTAATTATTTCTAATAAATAAACCCTCGAAATTTTCGAGGGTTTATTATTTAACTAAATTAAATGCTAGTATAAAAAATTCTTTCTTTTTTAGATATTTACTAATATGATTATTAAAAAAATAGAAAACAAAAATATTATTTGGTTTAAAGATTCAAACGAATATATTGTTGTTGAACCTTTAGTTGCTGAAACACTTTCTCTACTACATAAAAACATTGATAAACAAACCATTATAACTAAAATTAACAATAAAATAAATATACCTCTCCAAGAAATAGAAAACTTAATCGCAGACATAAACAGTTTACTAAATTCGCAAAACTCAACTAAACGTGATTTACCCCCTATTTTAAAACCAAAAAAATTCGAATACGAAAAGTTTTATCAAGTAAATGATATTACTTTCAAAGTACATTACTTATCTGAATATGAATACTCTTTAGTACACCCAAAATTTGCATACTTAGAAGGTAGTATAAATAAAAAAATAACACATCATTTTGAAGTGTATAGTGATAAAAAGCACATTTGCTTTGCTATAAACAACAACGTTATCGGAACATGGACTTTAAATAATGTCCATTATTTTCAAGGAAAATTCTCAATGAAAATCACAGAACTAATCCATCACAAACCAGAAAATCAATGGTTAGGTGTTTTTCATGCTTCAGCTATTAGTAATAGTAAAAATTCTATGCTTTTTTTAGGAGATTCTGGTAATGGAAAAAGTACTTCTTTAGCTTTATTACAAGCAAATGGGTTTACTTGTTTAGCAGATGATTTTGTTCCTGTTGATGCTAAAAAACAAGAAGTTTATAGTTTTCCTTCTGCTATTTCAATTAAAAAAAATAGCTTAACTACTTTACTTCCTATTTATCCTGAACTACAAAATTCTGCTGAATACCACTTTAAAAGATTAAATAAAGTTGTTAGATATTTACCTACAAACAACACAAACTATAAACAAAAGGAAAACTGTAAAGCACTCGTTTTTATTAAATACCAAAAAGGTAGTGACTTAATTATTGATAAAATATCTAATATTAGTGCCTTTGAGCAGTTAGTACCTGACTCTTGGTTATCACCAATACAAGAAAATGTTGAAATTTTCTTAAACTGGTTTTCAAACCTACCTTGTTATCAACTTACGTATTCTAATAATTCGAAAATGATAACAACTGTTTCAAAAATTTTTAATGATGAATTATAAAGATACCTTATTTTTTGTAGGAAAATGTTTAACAATAACTCATGAAAAACACAACCGTAAGTTAATAGAAGAACAGCTAAAGTTAAATAATGTAAACTGGGAAAATGTAGTTAAATTAAGTACAGCTCACTATGTTTTTCCTGCACTATATTGCAATTTGAAACGAGTAAATTTATTGCATTATTTACCAGAAGATTTAGTTACGTATATGAAACATATTACGGATTTAAATCGTGAAAGAAATGAACAAATTATTAAAGAAGCCAAGGAAATAAACGAATTATTACTTTCTAATAAGATAACTCCTATTTTTTTAAAAGGAACTGGCAATTTATTAGATGGTTTGTATGACGATGTAGCTGAACGTATGGTGGGCGATATTGATTTTTTAGTTGAAAAAACTAAATTTTATTCATGCATTAATGTTCTAAAAAAAAATGGTTACTTAAAAAAAAACATTGACAACACAATACTTAACAGGCATTATCCTAGACTTACTAAGCAAAATAAAATAGCCGCAATTGAAGTACATTATAAAATGGTCACTAAAGAAATGTTTTTTAACTATAATTATGTAAAAAACACTTTAAAAAAATCAAAAAACAACGTTTTTATCCTCTCAAACATTAATCAAATATTATTAACATGCCTTAACAAACAAATTAATGATAAAGGTCAATGGACAAAAAGTATTACTTTTAGAAATTCTTACGACTTATACTTACTATCTAAACATATCAATACTAAAATAGCAACAACAAACTTAAACTACTCAAAATCTAATTATCTATTTAATTTCATAGCTAGCACAAGTTATTTTTTTAACACAAAAGATTCTTTATTTTTTAAAAAGACAAAACAAACTGATTTATATATAAACAAACAATTAACATTAATTAAAACCCCTAAATTATATACCTTTTATATTAAATCTTGGGAGCTGTTCTTTTTATATTACCATCGTTTTTCAGTGATTTTAAAATCGTTATACAAAAAAGAATATAGAAATATTTTATTTAAAAAATTAAATTTTTAACTTCTTTAAAATCCAGTCCTCCATAGTTACCAGAACTCATTAATAACAAAACTGTATTTTCTAAATTCTGATTGAATAAAAACTCTTTAAACTCAGCTTGGTTCGTATAGATAATTAAATCATCACGTTTAAAAGCATTGGCTATTTGCTGCGCTGTAACCTCTTCTAATTGTTTAATTTTTACTGCGTGTGGTGAATAAAAAACTACTGCTTTGTCCGCCTCATCTAAAGCACCCTTATATTCTGCTAAAAACTCAGCGTTCAAACTAGAATAGGTATGTAACTCTAAACAGGCTAAAACGGTTCTTTCTGAATATTGTTTTTTTACAGCTGAAGTTGTTGCCGCTACTTTACTCGGACTGTGTGCAAAATCTTTAAAAACTACCGATGTTTTATTTTCTGCAATTTTTTCTAATCGCTTACTAGCTCCTTTAAAACTAGCGATTGCTTCGTAAAATTCATCTTCATCAATTCCCATGTGTTGGCAAATCCACTTTGCTCCTGCTAAATTCTGAAGATTATGATCACCAAAAATCTCTAATGGTAAATCTCCATCAGGAGTATCTATATAGGTAATTCCGTTATCTATAAAATAATTTGGTGTTTTGTATGGATATTTTTTTATGGGATGATTTGAATTTTCAACAACATCTTTTAAGACTGTATCCTCTTCATTATACACCATAATTCCGCCATTAGTAAGCGAATCGTTAAATATTTGAAACTGTTCTACATAATTATCAAACGTAGGAAACACGTTAATATGATCCCATGCTATTCCGCTTAACAACGCAATATTTGGCTTGTATAAATGAAATTTCGGACGCATGTCTATTGGAGAACTTAAATACTCATCACCTTCTAAAACAATAAATTCATTTTTTTCAGTTAAATGCACCATCGTATCAAAACCATCTAACTGTGCTCCTACCATATAATCAACCTCTCTTTCATGATAATTTAACACGTGTAAAATCATAGAGGTAATAGTAGTTTTACCGTGAGAACCACCAATAACAACACGTGTTTTGTCTTTAGATTGCTCGTATAAAAACTCTGGATATGAATAAATTTTCACTCCTAACTCCTGTGCTTTTAACAATTCAGCATTGTCTTTTTTTGCATGCATTCCTAAAACAATCGCATCTAAATCAGTATTGATTTTTTCTGGAAACCAACCAAATTCCTCAGGCAACAATCCATGTTTTGATAAACGAGATTTTGAAGGGTCGTGAATTGTATCATCACTTCCTGTAATTTGGTATCCTTTTTGGTGTAAAGCAATTGCTAAATTGTGCATTGCACTACCACCGATGGCTATAAAATGAATTTTCATGTTTTAGGTATCTCTAGTATAAAGCAAAAATACAAAACCAAGTTATAATTTAAGTATCTTTAAATCGAAACTCATTGAAAAGTTATATTCACGCATTCAAATACTAATTTTACAAATTTTTGGTTGTCTTATTTATAATTATTTAAGTCCTTTGAAGATATAAAACGAATACTGCTATGAAAAAAATCACTCCTTTTTTGCTACTAATTTTATTTTCATCTATTATCCATGCCCAAGAAAATTATAACAATCTTTGGGATGAAGTTCAGAAATTTGAAAAAGACAATCTTCCAAAATCTGCATTAAAAGTTGTAAATATTATTTACGCTAAAGCGGAAGTTGCTAAGAATTCTCCACAAATTATTAAAGCATTGTTTTATAAAAGTAAGTTTTCGTTAACTTTAGAAGAAGATGCACAACTAAAAATCATCAATCAGTTTAAAGAACAGATTGATAAAAGTAGTTTCCCTACAAAAAACGTTTTAGAAAATGTTTTAGCCAATTTGTATTGGCAATATTTTAATCAAAATAGGTGGAACTTTTACCAACGCACCAAAACATCCGAAAAAATTGATGAAAACGATTTTAGAACTTGGGATTTAGATACTTTATTCGCAGAAATTCACAGCTATTATCAGAAATCATTAGCAAACGGATTGCTATTACAACAAACTGATATTTCTGAATTTAGTGAAATTTTACATATCGCTAAAGGCTCTAAAGAATATCGACCTACATTATTCGATTTCTTAGCACACAATGCGCTAAAATTTTATAAAACATCTGAAACAAACATTACAAAACCTGCCTATCAATTTAAAATTGACAATCCTAAATTGATAAGTGATGCCGCTCGTTTTTCTACTATCAACTTAACTTCAAAAGATACTGTTTCGCTTCAACTAAATGCTTTGAAAATTTATCAAGAACTCATAAATTTTCATCTAAAAAACAACAATTTAAAAGCTTTGGCTACGGTAGATTTAGAACGATTAAATTTTGTGAATCAACATGCTGCTTTTAATGATAAGCAAGAACTATTTTTACAAACATTAAAATCAGCTGAAAACAACTATAAAAAACAAGAAATAGCTGAATTGTATAGTTATAAAATTGCTGAAATTTACAAACAACAAGCAAGCAATTATAAAGCCACAAAAAATGAAGCATTTCGTTTTAAAAATAAAGAAGCGCTTGCCATTTGCAATCGTGTAATTACTCAATTTCCTAAAAGTGTTGGCGCAAAAAAAAGTGAAGCTTTAAAACAGCAAATAAAAACAAAAGCGCTTTCAATTTTATCAGAAAAATTTAGCCCAATAAATACTGCTTCTCGTTTATTAATTACGTACAATAATATTGATCATTTATATTTTACAAGTTACAGAATCAGTAGAAGTCAAGTTGAAAAATTAAATAACATTTATAAGGAAGAAGAACGCATCAATTTTATAAAAAAGCTAACCACAGCTGCGTCGTGGAATACTAAATTAAGAAATGAATCTGATTATTTATCTCACACAACCGAGGTTATCGTTCCTAAACTTACACAAGGAAATTATTTAATTGTTGCCCACGAAAACGAAAATTTAAATACGACTGACTTGTTTGCTACTGCCAATATTCAGGTAAGTAATTTAGCATTAATTGAAAGCACAGATAACAATATAAAAACCTACCAAGTAGTTGATAGAAACTCTGGAAAACCTATTAAAAACGCTCAATTATTATTAAAAAACAAAGAGTATCGAAACAGAAAAAACATCAATCAGAAATTAATTACTGATAAAAACGGATTTGCTTTTTATAAAAGTAATCATACATATTACAACGTATCTATTACTGTTAGTACAGATAATGACAGTGCTATTTTTGACAATTATTATTTATACAAGCATCAAAAACCAACTGTAAATACGCAAAATGAAAGCATCAAAATAAAACCGTTTATTTTTACTGATAGAAGTATTTATCGACCTGGACAAACTGTTTATTTTAAAACTATTTTCATTCAAAAAAAGGACGATAAATCTACTCCTTTCACTAATAAATATGTTGAAATTACTTTAAATGATACAAACGGACAAGAAGTTAAAAAGTTAGATTTAAAATTAAATGAATTCGGATCTGCATCTGGCGAAATTGTATTACCTAATAATGGTTTAACTGGCGAATATTCTTTTAATATTGATGAAAGTAAAAAAGAAGAAAGTACTTTTTACAATAGTGTTGATTTCGATTTTGAAAGAGATGATTACATTACTACTATTTCGGTAGAAGAATACAAGCGTCCGAAATTTGAAACCGATTTTAAACCAGTTACCGAAACTTTTAAACTGAATGATAGTATTACTGTAAACGGATTTGCAAAAGCTTTTTCTGGAGCAAATATTACCGATGCTAAAGTGGTATATCGAGTGCATAGAAAAGTACAATATCCTAATTGGTGGTATTGGCGCAGACCAAATTCATCGTCTGAAGCACAAGAAATTACACACGGAGAAAGTATCACCGATACAACAGGTAATTTTGCTATCAAATTTAAAGCACTTACTGACGAGAGTGTAAGTAAAGAAAGTTTACCAATTTTTAAGTATGAAATCACAGCGGATGTTACCGATATTAATGGCGAAACACGAAGTGCTACCACCATCGTAAAAGTAGGTTATCATGCATTAACGGCTTCTTTACTAATAAACCCGATTATTAATAAAGAAGAGAAGCAACATCAAATAAAAATTAACACCAAAAACTTAAACAACGAGTTTGTAGCTGCTAACGGAACTGTAAAAGTTTACAAGTTGCAAGCCCCTGAAAACCCATTACGAAAAAGACCTTGGAATACTCCCGATTATCAAGATATTTCAGAACATGAGTTTAGAAAATTGTTTCCGCATGATGCGTATACTAAACAAGAACAAAATGCGGTTTCTTGGAAGAAAGGGATATTGGTTTTTGAGAAAGAATTTGATACTAAAAAATCAAAAGAACTTATTTTTAAAAACATTAAAAAGTGGACTTCAGGTAAATATATTGCCGTTTTAACAACACATGATAAATTTAAACAACAAGTAACCGACAAAGCTCATTTTACCGTTACCAGTACTACTGAAAAAAAGATTGCTGATAATAATTTATTTTTTATTAGCACTGATAAAACTAATTATTCGGTGAACGATATGGTTTGTTTAGAGCTCGCATCTGCATCCAAAGATATTACGGTAGTTATTCAGGTTGAAAAAAATCACAAAATTGTAGATACGCAATTAGTCCATTTAAATAATAACAAAAAATCTATTGAAATCCCTGTAAACAAAGAAGATATTGGAGGTTTTGCAATTAAATACTACTTTGTAAACTATAATTCTTTTGGCAACGGAGTTATTACTATTTCGGTTCCTAAAAAAGAAGAGTTTATTACTATTGAAACTACTACTTTTAGAGATAAACTAAAACCAGGTACTGCTGAAAAATGGAGTTTCACCATTAAAAATGATCAAAAAAATAAAGTAACTGCCGAAGTTTTAGCAAGTATGTACGATGCTTCTTTAGATGATTTTAAACCTCATAATTGGCAATTCAACCCAATAACAACTTCTAGTTATTATTCGTATGGAAATACCGCAAATGCACAGCATAGTTTTGGAAATGAGAATTTTAGAATTTATAACCGAAGTTATTCGAATAACCGTTATCAACATCAACAATATGATCAATTAAATTGGTTTGGGTTTAGTTTTGGTAATAATTATACAAGAACAATGATGATGAGTAGAAGAGCTAAAACGAATGCTCCACCTGCTCCTGAAAGAATTGAAATCGTTGAAGATGAAATGGAAGTTGAAGAAACTGTCTTGGCATTTAGCGAAAGTGATTCATTAGAGGAAGTTGTAGTAACAGGTTTAGGTAATGAAAATCAAAAAAACCAAGAAAAAACAGCCTTAAAAGGGATTAAAATTCGTAAAAACTTACAAGAAACGGCTTTCTTTTATCCGTATTTAACTACCGATAAAAACGGAGATATTACCTTTAGTTTTACAACTCCCGAAGCGTTAACAAAATGGAAATTACAATTATTAGCACACACTAAAAAAGCACAATCTGCTGTAAAAACGTTAACAACGGTAACTCAAAAAGAGTTAATGATTACACCAAATGCTCCACGATTTTTAAGAGAAGGCGATAAAATAACATTGAGTGCCAAAATTTCGAATCTGTCAGATAAAAATTTACAAGGTATATCTCAATTAATTTTAACGGATGCTGTTACAGGTAAAGAAATTCATCTGTTAGAAAAATCTACAAAAAATCAATCTTTTGTAGTTGATAAAAACGGAAATACGAATGTTTCTTGGAATTTAGCCATTCCAGATACTGTACAAGCCATTCAATATAAAATTGTAGCCAAAGCTGGCGATTTTTCTGATGGAGAACAAAACGTTTTACCAGTTTTATCTAACCGAATGTTGGTTACAGAAACTTTACCAATGTGGGTGCGTTCTAATCAAACAAAAACATTTACGTTAAATAAACTAAAAAACAATACCTCAACAAGTTTAAAACATCACAAATTAACGCTAGAAGTTACATCTAATCCGGCTTGGTATGCTGTACAAGCATTGCCGTATTTAATGGAGTATCCGTATGAATGTAGCGAACAAACTTTTGCACATTATTATGCCAATACATTGGCGAGTCATATTGCTAATTCAAACCCAAGAATTAAAGAAGTTTTTAAACAATGGAAATCTTCGGATGCTTTAGTAAGTAACTTAGAAAAAAACCAGGAATTAAAATCGCTGATTATTCAAGAAACTCCTTGGTTACGTGATGCGCAATCTGAAAGTGAACAAAAAAAGCGTATTGCATTATTATTCGATTTGAATAAAATGAAAAGTGAGCAGCAAAAAAGCATCCATAAACTAAAAAACATGCAATTGAATACTGGTGGTTTTCCTTGGTTTAAAGGAAGTGATTATGCTAATACATATATAACGCAACACATTGTTAGTGGATTTGGTCATTTAAAAAAATTAGGTATTAAAAATTTTGATGCTTCAACAAATGAAATGCTTCAAAAAGCAATTCGATTTTTAGATGAAGAAATTGTAGCACAATACAGTGATTTATTAAAACAAGCTGCAAAAATAAAAGCCACAAAAGGTGTTGTTAAATCTGATGAATATCTAAAGAAAAATCATTTAAGTTATTTTACGATTCAGTATTTATACATGCGTAGTTTTTATCCTGAAATTACATTTTCAAACACGACTAAAGGAGCAATTAAATATTATAAAAACCAAACTGCTGCTTATTGGAATACTTATAACTTATACGCTAAAGGGCAAATAGCTTTAATTCAATTTAGAGAAGGGAATAAAACTGTTTCATCTAAAATTATCCAATCTTTAAAAGAAAATAGTATTACTTCTGACGAATTAGGAATGTACTGGAAAACGAACGTTGCAGGATATTATAATCACGAAGCTCCTATTGAAACGCAAGCTTTATTAATAGAAGCTTTTTCTGAGATTGAAAATGATACCAAAACTATTGACAACTTAAAAATTTGGTTACTTAAAAACAAACAAACCAATAGTTGGCAAACAACCAAAGCAACTACAGAAGCGGTATATGCTTTATTGTTAAATGGAAATGATTGGCTTTCAATTACTGATATGGTTGACATAAAAATTGGAAATCAAAAAATTGAACCCACTAAGCTAGAAAACGTAAAAATTGAAGCTGGAACAGGTTATTTTAAAACTTCATGGAATGAAAATGATATAAAACCAACTATGGCAGAAGTAACGATTTCTAAAAAAGGAAACGGTATTGCTTGGGGAGGATTGTATTGGCAATATTTTGAAGATTTAGATAAAATTACATCAGCTGAAACTCCGTTAAAATTAAAGAAAAAACTATTTAAAAAGATTAATACTGATACAGGTAAAGAACTTATTGAAATTACTGATACAACGGATTTAAAAGTTGGTGATTTAATTACCGTAAGAATTGAACTTCGATCTGACAGAGATATGGAATTTATTCATATGAAAGACATGAGAGCATCTGGTGTAGAACCAATAAATGTACTTTCGCAATACAAATGGCAAGATGGTTTAGGTTATTATCAAGCAACAAAGGATGCTGCAACAAATTTCTTTTTTGATCGTTTATCTAAAGGAGTCTATGTTTTTGAATACGATGTGCGCGTAAATAACTCAGGAAGTTTTAGTAACGGAATTACAACAATACAAAGTATGTACGCTCCAGAATTTAACAGTCATTCGAAAGGAAATAGATTAATAATTAAGTAATTTAGCCATCAAATTTAAAAGTAATACTATTTAAATAATTAAAATTATGAGAAAACTATTTTTATTTATTGGTTTTTTAACCATATCAGTTTTAACAGCTAATGCACAAGATATTGCAGAAAATGCTATTGGTATCCGTTTTGGTGGAAATAACGGCTTTGGTGGTGAAGTTTCTTACCAAAGAGCTTTAGGTGATAATAACAGACTAGAAATCGACTTAGGTATTAGAAATGATTCTGGATTTAGTTCTTTCAAAGCTACAGGATTGTACCAATGGGTATGGGAATTAGAAAATCAATTTAATTGGTATGCCGGTGCCGGTGGAGGACTTGTTTCTGCTAGTGGTAATAGTGCTATTTTTGGTGCAGGTGTAGTTGGTATTGAATATAACTTCGACATTCCTTTAGTAATTTCTTTAGATTACAGACCTGAAATTGGTTTTAGTGGTTTTTATGATGGATTTCAATCTGATTTCGGATTAGGACTTCGTTACCAATTCTAAAACATTTAGGATTTAACAATACAGGAAACCTCCAAATAATGGAGGTTTTTTTTATGCTTTATTTATTTTTTAGGAGGGTAATTCTCTAATATTTTTTCAATTATCTCTTTATAATGCACTAACCGTTCTGCTGGTTTTGTTTTTTCGTTTATCACTCCGTTAGCAATTCCCTGCCATAACAATTCATCATTTTTACTTGCTACAAAATCAATAGTTAATTCTTGATTTAATTTTTTCCGTCCGATAGGTATTCCGCCAGAAATTCCAAAGCCAACATTTCGACCACCACCTATACCTAAACCAATCGTATTTCTATTAATAGATTTACTTTCTTTTGATAAAATATTGATATACATATCTGGATTTTCTGATAAGACCATTCCCTTTTGCTCTAACCCTTTTGTTAATTCATTTGTAATTCTCTTTACATCTAATTCATTTAAACCTTTACCTGCGTCTTCAAAAAAATTGAATGTTTTGTAAACTTCAAAAGCAGTTTTACTATCATAATCATACACTACTTTAGTAGAAGAACAGCCTATAATAAATAATACAAAAAGATATTTTAATTGTTTCATAAATAAAAAATTTAAAATGTTACCTCAATAATCATATCTTATAAAAATACAAAAAACCTCGAATAATCGAGGTCTTATGAAGTTAGTTAGTTGTTTTTTTGAATTATTTATCAAGAACCACTCTTGTTGGCGTATCCTTACCATTAATAATACTTTCGGTTCCTTTAGCAACCGCCTGTATTGTTTGTGTAATTATAGTCATATTTAAAGTTTCAGCTTCATCCGAAACTTTATGATAATCTTTATCTACATCAATTGGCGTAGTAGAAAATGTGTGTGAAGGAACACCTAAACGCGCCAAAGAAGCATTGTCTGATCTAAAAAATAAATTGAATTTCTTATATGGATCAGGAAATAACTGATACCCGGTACCTACTAAGTTTTTTTGAATAATTTTTCCAAAATCAGAACGCTCAAAACCAGTTAACCAAGCAGTATTTGGACCAAAACTAGGTGTCTTACCAATCATTTCTAAATTAATTCCGGCTACAAATTTAGTTGCATCAATGCCTTTTCCAAAATGTGTAGAACCTATTAAGCCCATTTCTTCAGCTGTAAAAGCAACAAAAACAATTGTTCTTTCGTTTTGTCCTTTATTTTTAAAATACTTTGCCAATGCTAAAACTCCCGTTACTCCCGATGCATCATCATTTGCTCCGTTAAAAATTAAATCTCCTTCTCCTGTTTTTTTTGTTCCTAAATGATCGTAATGTGCAGAAACTACTACATATTCATCCTTTTTACTCTTCCCTTCTAAAACCCCAATTACATTGAACATTTTAATTCCTTTGTACTCAAAGTTCTGACGAAAAGTTGGTAATGAATTGTATTTTTTTAATCCAATTTTTTCGAATTCATTTTCAATATACTGCGCTGCTTTCTCAATTCCTGCTGTTCCTGGCTTTCTGCCTCCCATATCATCAGAAGCTAACGTATATAAGTGCTTTCTAACAAGAGTGGAATCAATATTAATTACGTTACTTTTATTTTTTGTTGAAACTTCGGTAGCAGCAACCTTTTTATTCTCGTTTTGTACGCTTTTACAAGATAACATAGCCATTGTTATAAAAGCCGATACATATATTACTTTTTTCATCTAATTCTATTTATTTTTTTAATTTGAAATGCTAAATATAACCAATTTATTTTTTGTTCATTACTAATGAAATAATTACTTTAAAGGCACAATTTTTGAAAGACATAATTGTTATAACTACTATATGAAACAACTATTTTTTCTATTACTATTTACAATCACTTCAATATCGGCTCAAAATTATTTGGATATTGATAATAAGATAAAAACATATCCTAAATTAATTACTGTCGATAAGTTAGCGTCAAAAATTGCTATCGATTTTAATTCTGATGAAGAAAAAGTTAGGGCTATATTTACTTGGCTTTCCTTTAATATTCGTTATGATTTAGAAGATTTTTACAATCCGAAGCAAAAAAGGATTCGTTTTCGCTATAAAGATGAAGCTGACAAACAAATTAAAATTAAAGCAATAAAGGATAATATTGTTAAAGAAACACTGTTAAAAAGAAAAGGGGTTTGCGAGGGGTATGCACAAACTTTTAGTAAAATATGTTCACTTTTAAATATTGAAAACGAAGTTATAAAAGGCTATGTTCGAAACTCTTATAATGATATTGGCAAAATAAAAAACCGAACAAACCATGCTTGGAATGCTGTAAAAATAAATAATAAGTGGCTATATATTGATGCTACTTGGGCAGCAGGAGCTGTTACCAACGGAAAATGGGAGCGTTCTTTTAATGACTATTTTTTTAACATTCCTAAAGAAAAATATTTTTTTACGCACTTTCCTGAAGATGTAACATGGCAAATACGTGTAAAACGAATGCCTTTAGCAACCTTTTTTAAACAACCTATATACACTTCTTTATTTCTTAAAAAAGAATACAAACTACTAAAACCTACATCTGGAATAGTACACAGAAAAACTGATGGTACGATTTCTTTTACACTTAAAAATGTAAACGCTAGTCTGTCTATTTATTGTGGATTTACAGGCTATAAATACGCTAAAAAACCAAAAACAACTTTTAACAAAAACACTATAACCATTAATATAATTCCTCCTAAGAACAGTAAGGTAGTGTATTTAATTATTGACAAAGAAGTAGTATTGGAGTTTTTAATACAATAATATTATTGTCCTCGTATTTTATATGCCTCCATTAAAACTGAAACTAATATTTCTTCATTAATCTCTTCTAAATGATAATACCGAAGAGACTTTACTGCTTTTCTTTTTTCTGAGACCAAAAACTCATTGTGTTTTTTGAGTACTGTTTTAGAATAAAAACCTACATCAACATATCCTTTTTTAGTTGCGTTAAAATAACAAAGTGGTTTGTTTTTTAGATAATAAAAAGGAAGTTTCCATTTATATAACAACTCTGTTTCAGAGAAATTCACCTCAATTAAAACCTGAAGATGTAATAAAATAGACCGAAATGGTTCTTCTTGTTTTAATATATATTGTTCAGCTGGTTTCATCCTATAAAAATAAATTAAATATTTTACTTGCCAGTGAAATATAAAAACTTTTACTTTGTATTTCAAAGTTCTTTAAAAATGAATTCACAAGATTATTTAAAAGACATATCAGAAATTAAAAACTTAATGAATAAATCATCTCGGTTTATTTCTTTAAGTGGTCTTTCTGGTATTATGGCTGGTATATACGCACTTATTGGATCAGCTTTTGCGTATTGGTTGGTAAACAATCATTCGTATGGTAAATTATTATTAGACGGCTGGGTTTTTAGGGTTGCTTTATTAGATTTACTCATCGTATTAGTTGCAAGTGTTGGAACTGCTGTTTTTTTAACCACTAAAAAAGCAAAAAAAAATAAAGTAAAAATCTGGGATACAACAACAAAACGTTTATTAGTAAGCTTTGTTGCGCCTTTAATTGCTGGTGGAATTTATATAATCATTATTTTAAGTCAAGGTCGTTATGGACAAACTGGTGGATTAATGTTACTTTTTTATGGATTAGCTTTAATAAACGCTTCTAAACATACCTACGGTGATATTAAATATTTAGGTTATACAGAAATAGTTTTAGGTTTACTTTCATCATACTTTATTGGTTATGGCTTTTGGTTTTGGGTATTAGGTTTTGGTGTTGTACACATAATTTATGGAACTTTAATGTATTTTAAATACGATAAAAAATAATTTTGAAAAACATTATTTTACATATTAACAAAGCTTTTGACCATAGAATACGACTCGGAATCATGTCTATTCTTATGGTAAATGAATATGCTGAATTTACCACTTTAAAAGAATTATTGGGTGCTACAGATGGTAATTTAGCTAGCCACACCAAAGCTTTAGAAAAAGTTGAATTTATTAGAATAGAAAAACAATTTATTGGACGAAAACCAAATACGCGATATTATGCAACTGATACTGGTAAACAAGAATTTAAGAAACACATTGAAGCTTTAGAAAAGCTCATTAAAAATAAATAATATTTTTTTACACCCCTACTTTGAAATTCAAAGTTCTTTTAAACAACAAAAACAAAAGTTATGGAAACATCAAACAAACAAAACGGAAAATTCGGAAAATGGGTTAAAACGTCAATCACTGCCAGAATGCTTATGGTTGGTTTTTTAATATTGATTCTATTAATTCCGTTATCATTCATTGAGGGTTTAATTTACGAACGCATGAATCGGCAACAAGAAGTTGTTCAGGAAATAAATAAAAAGTGGGGTAAAGAAGTGCTTTTATATGGTCCTATTTTAAAGATTCCTTACAAAACATATCATAAAAAATCGATTGTAAATCAGAAAACAAAAGAAGTACAAACCGAAATGGTTGAAGAGATAAAATACGGATATTTTTTTCCTAAAACACTAGACATCAATTCAACCATAAATCCCGAAGAAAAGAAACGAGGTATTTATAAAACGGCTGTTTACAAAAGCAACATCAATATTACAGGAAGCTTTACACAGCCCGATTTTAGCGAAATGGATATAAAAGAAGATGCTATTTTATGGGATAAGGCACGACTGATTATAGAAACATCAAACTTAAAAGGAGTTAATAGTTTAGTAGCTATTAAACTACATAAAAACACGTATCCTTTTACTTCAAAATATAAAAACAAAAATTCTGACAGAAACTATAATAACACTATTGATTTGCATAAACTTGAAAGTAAATTCATAAAAAAAGAAGACATTCCATTTAAAAATGATGTTGATTTTAGCTTAAATGTAACAATAAATGGTAGCAAACAAATTAGATTTATTCCTATCGGAAAAGAAACTAATGTGGCGATAAATTCTAATTGGAAAACTGCAAATTTCTTAGGCGAATACTTACCTTATAATTCTGATAAAGTTTCTGAAGAAGGATTTGATGCAAAATGGAAAATATTAGATATTAACAGGCCTTTTCCGCAACAATCTTTTAACGGAATACCTAACTTAAAAAAATATGCTTTTGGTGTAAACTTTATGATTCCTGTTGATGAATACCAAAAAAGTGAACGCTCTACAAAATATGGTTTTTTAGTTATTGGGTTAACATTTTTGGTTTTCTTTTTGATTCAAACAATGAGTAAAATTTCTATTCATCCTTTTCAATATTTAATGATTGGGGTTGCCTTAACAATGTTTTACGCGTTGCTTATTTCAATATCTGAACATAGTAGTTTTTTAAAGGCTTATATAATTGCAGGCATTGCCGTTATTGGTTTGATATCACTTTATTCAAAATCTATTTTAAAAGGATTAAAATTTCCGTTTTTTATAGCACTCTCTTTAACCGCATTATATGCTTTTATTTTTATAATAATTCAATTAGAAAATTATGCTTTATTAGTAGGAAGCGTTGGTTTATTTGCAATTTTAGCATCAGTAATGTATGCTTCTAGAAAAATTGATTGGCAAAACGGATAACTATCTTTTTTATAATTCAAGAGTAAAACTTCAATAAAAAAGAGGTTTTACTCTTTAAAACTATACCTATGAAATTCAATTTTAAAAGTTTTAAAACCTTTATATTATTATTTTTAACAGAAGTTATTATTGCACAAACATCGGGTTTTATTCGCCATACAGTTGGCGATTTTCTAGTCGTAATTTTGCTCTATTTTTTTGTGAAATCATTTTTTGATATTTCACCTAAAAAATTAGCTTTATCAATTTTAATTTTCTCTTTTACGATTGAAATATTACAAAACTATAATTTAGTAAAAACACTAGGTTTAGAACACAACAAAGTAGCAAGTATTATTATAGGAAACACCTTTAGCTATGGTGATTTAATAGCTTATGCATTAGGAGTTATAACGGTATTAATTATTGAAGAAAAAGTAATGAATAGAAAAGAAAAATTAAAAATTTGATTTAATTTTTCGAAGTACATCTTCTAAACCATTCAATTGCAACTCGTAAACCAACCCCATCATTTTACCTAGTTTTCCTGCTGGAAAACCTTTGTTTTTGTACCACACTAAATAATACTCAGGAATATCAACTAAATAAACTCCTTTGTATTTACCAAATGGCATTCGCATTTTAGCGGTATCAATTAAAAATTGTTTATCTGGGGTCATAAAATTATTTTATAAAAAATCCCGCTTTAGCGGGATTTTATTTTTATTCTTTACCGTCTACGTAGTCTTGTAGGTATGAATAGCGTTCGGTTAACTTTCCGTTGTCTGTAGTCATTTTAGCTCTCGATAACACTTCACTTTCATCATTGTTAAAAAAAGCAGGAATTACGTGTTTTAAAAACATTTCGCCAAAACCTTCACTAGCATCTTTAGGTAATTCACAAGGTAAATTATCAACTGCCATTACAGTTATTACATCTTCATTTTTAAAATCGACTTCTTTTTCTGTTTGCGGATCATAACCATAAATAGGATCGGCAATTGTTGATGCTTTTATTGTTGATGCCACAGGTCCATCAACATCACAAGAAACATCAGCCACGTATTTTATGTTAAATTCTGCTGACTTTGCATCTTCTCTGGTAAATAAATAAGGCGCTTTATTTCCATAAAAATGACCTGCTATAAAGTAATCTGTAACTTTTGCGTATGGCATAAAATTACTTTCATAATCTGTAGGATCTTTATAAAAAGCATATTTATCACCTACTTTACCATCTTTACGTTTTGCATATTCCATAACATCTGCGATACAATATACAGGCTCGGTAAATGTTGATGTTAAATACAAGGCATCAGAAACTTGTTTGATTCCTAAATGGTCTAAAATTTCTTTAGCCCCGTAAGCAACTTTTCCTGTTCCGGTTAACAATATTTTTAAATTCGCAAGTTTAATTTTATCTAACTCTGCTTTTACAGCATCTAAATCTGCTAAAGTTTCTACTTTTGGTAAGTTAAAAATTTCTTCTTTTAATCCGATGGCTCTAAATCCGTTATAAGCGCCAACTAAACCAGCATAACGACCAAAACCGATTAATCTTGCTCCGTTTTCTTTTACAATGGTTTCGTGGTCATACATTTCAATGTTTTTAGCTAACATTGCTTTTAACAACTTACGATTGTAAGGTTGTTTTTTAATGGTATGACTAAAGTAAAAGTATTTTTTATTTGGAATCAAATTTTCTAAAGGAACTTCTTTTACACCTAATAAAACATCACAATCTGAAACGTCGGTTACTACTTCAAATCCTGCTTTCTGATATTCTTGATCTGTAAAAATTCTGATATCTGAACTTTCTACAACTATTTCGGCTTGCGGAAATTGTTGCTTAAATTCTTGTAATTTTTCTGGTGAAAATACTACTCTCCTATCTGGTGGATTTTTACGTTCTTTTATGATTGCAAATTTCATACTTATATTTTATTTTTTTGAAGCCCTGCGAATTTACTGTTTTTTATAGGTTTGTACAACACTGTTTTTATTATCTTTGTCGCCCGCGTTAGGGATTGAGCGGTTTGTTTGAACTCTTTTGTGAGGTACGAACAAAAAGTGAGTAGCGAAAGCCCGCCCGAACGCCCTAATAATCGGCATAGTTTTTGACTGATTATTTGACATAATGGGGACGACTGGTTTTGACAGCGAGGCCAGTGATAATGTAAGCATACCGAGGAGTGAAGAGATTACTCGTTAAACTTTTTTCAACCTTTTTAAACGGCGAGAATAACTACGCTTTAGCTGCTTAATCCGAATCATAGTAGGATTGGCCTAGGCACACAAGGTGTGCAAGCTTTATGTCCACGGATAGCCTTGATTTACGGCGCTTCACTTTTGGATATCGTAAAAGTAAATATAGAAAACTTGCTGCTTCGACAGGTTTTTGAAACTAAAGAAGATAAGCTTTTAACAGATTGTTCTTAATCAGTTATAAGTCGAAAATTAAGAAAGAAATAAGTATGTAGAAAGCATTTGAACTGCTTGTTTGGACCCGGGTTCGATTCCCGGCGTCTCCACTTTAAACCCTTATAAACTTAGTGTTTATGAGGGTTTTTATTTTTAATATAAACTACAAATACTACCTCTCATTTATTTTCTTTAAAAAAATTAACAAAAAGTTTGTTGTTTTAAAAAATAGTTTACATTTACCACATCTTATTAGATAGGTTTAATGTATCGTTCTACTTATTTCGCAAACAACTTTTATGGGAAGATAAAAAGCTGTTTGGTGTTTTGGAAACACAACGAAAAAATTAAGGTTTCTTCCTCTTCAAATAACTACTCTTTACCACTGAATTTTTACAATCAGTGTGGCGACTGTTTAGCTTTAAGGGTCTGATTATATTCATATACGTTTTAGTTTTTAACAAATCAGCTATAAAATATAGCTTATAATTTGTTACGCATTATTTTAAAAAAGATATACTTTTTCGTTGTATCTATTTTTTAAACAATTTCTCTGTACACACTATTTACAGAGATACATTAAAAACAAAATGAATACTAAATATAAAGACTTAATAGCACAAACTTTCGATTTTCCGCAAGCGGAATTTCGTACAGAAAAAAACAATTTATTTTTTCATGATATAAACATGATGGAACTAGTTAAACAATACGGTGCGCCCTTAAAATTTACCTATTTACCTAAAATATCAGAAAACATTAACAATGCCAAAAATTGGTTTGCAAAGGCTATTAAAAAACACCAATATAACGGTACTTACAACTATAGTTACTGCACTAAAAGCTCACACTTTAAATATGTATTAGATGAGGCATTAAAGAACGATATTCATATTGAAACATCGTCTGCTTTTGATATTGATATTGTAAAAGCACTTAAAAAATCTGGTAAATTAAGTAACGATGCTTATGTACTTTGTAATGGTTTTAAACGCGATAAATATATTGAGAACATTGTAAGTTTAATTGATGGCGGACATAAAAACTGCATTCCGATTATAGATAACTATGAAGAACTAGACCTTTTATTAAACGAAACTAAAAGCAAGTTTAAAGTAGGTATTAGAATTGCTTCTGAAGAAGAACCAAAATTCGAGTTTTACACCAGCCGTTTAGGTATAGGTTACAAAAATATTGTTTCTTTTTACGAGCGTGAAATTGCTAAAAACCCACAAGTAGAGCTAAAAATGCTTCACTTTTTTATCAATACAGGTATAAGAGACAATGCTTATTATTGGAACGAGTTATTAAAATGTTTAACGGTATATATTAAATTAAAAAAGGTATGCCCTACTTTAAACAGCTTAAATATTGGTGGTGGTTTCCCTATTAAAAACTCATTAGCATTTGATTATGACTATGAATATATGGTTGATGAAATTATCAATCAAATTAAAGCTGCTTGTGATGAAGCTGAAGTAGATGTTCCTAATATTTTTACTGAGTTTGGTAGTTTTACTGTTGGTGAAGCTGGCGGTGCTGTGTACAAAGTGTTGTATCAAAAAAAGCAAAACGATCGTGAAAAATGGAACATGATTAACTCTTCTTTCATTACAACATTACCAGATTCTTGGGCTATTAATAAACGCTTTATTATGCTTCCTGTTAATAAATGGAACCATAAATATGAACGTGTTTTATTAGGTGGCTTAACTTGTGATAGTGATGATTATTACAACTCAGAGCAACATGTTAATGGTATTTATTTACCGATATATGAAAAAGAGAATCCGCTGTATGTTGGTTTCTTTAATACCGGAGCTTACCAAGAAACAATAGGTGGTTTTGGCGGCTTACAACACTGCTTAATACCAGCACCAAAACATATTCTGATATCAAAAGACGAAGAAGGAAACATTGTTACCAAATTATTTAAAGACCAACAAAAAAGCGAAGAATTCTTATCAATTCTTGGTTACTAACAATATAGTATAATGAAAAATAAAAATTACGCAGGAATTCCAGATCAATACGCAAAACTAGAAAATGCACAAATCGTATTAATTCCGGTTCCGTATGACGGAACTAGTACTTGGCAAAAAGGAGCTGATAAAGGTCCTGATGCATTTTTAGAGGCTTCAGAAAATATGGAGCTGTATGATATCGAAACAAATACTGAAGTTTATAAACAAGGTATTTATTTAGCGGATGCTGTAACAGAAAACTCATCGTCAGAGGCAATGGTAGAAGCAGTTCATGCAGCAACTAAAAAGTTTATCAATAAGAAAAAATTTGTAACCCTTTTTGGTGGCGAACATTCTATATCTATCGGAACTATAAGAGCTTTTGATGAATGCTTTAACAACTTAACTGTTTTACATATTGATGCGCATGCCGATTTAAGAAAAGAATACGAAGGCTCTTCTTGCAACCACGCTTGTGCTGTTTATGAAGCAAACCAGAATACGAACTTGGTTCAGGTTGGTATTAGAAGCATGGATGTTTCTGAGCGAAAGGAAATGAATGAGGATAAAGTATTTTTTGCACACGATATGGCTGTAAATGAATATTGGATGGACGATGTTGTTGATCAATTAACTGACAACGTTTTTATCACATTCGATTTAGACGCTTTCGATCCTTCTTTATTACCATCAACCGGAACACCAGAGCCTGGTGGTTTATTTTACTATGAAACATTAGAGTTTTTAAAGAAAGTTTTTACTACCAAAAACGTTGTTGGTTTTGATATTGTTGAGTTATGCCCTAATCCGACTGAAAAATCATCAGACTTTTTAGCAGCTAAACTTTACTATAAAATGTTAAGCTATAAATTTTCTAACGATACAGACGAAGAAGAAGATATTAATACTAAAAAAAATAATCGCGCTGCTGTTACTAAATTTAAGGATGAAGATGAATTTGAAAACAATTATTAAATGAACCTCCAAGCAAAAGCATATCATCTAGAAAAACGAATTATACTAAGTACTATTCGCGAGAAATTTAACATCTACACACTTGCAAAACGTGAGCATTCTTTTTTATTATATAAAGTAAATAACCAATCATATATATATATAAAAGATTACGGTAGTGTAGTGTTTATTAATTGTAAACATGAACTTATAAAAGAGAGCATCAATTTTTTATTAAATGAAAAAAAAGAGCTTAATGAGTTACCATTTGAGAACTATGAAATTGTTTTTAAAGATGAGATAGAGGTTGATTTTGGATGCATTCAAATTAAAGAACTCAATGATGACATTGCACATATTATTATGCTTAATCTAGCACAATCTGTAGCATTGATGAATTATGTAAATAAAACATCCGATTTACATGACAATACATTAGTGTACGCTAAGCAACTAGAAAAAACAGGGAGTTTTAAACTAACAAAAGTAAATATGAGAAAGTTTATCGGTAAAACACTGAATTTAAAAAACAATATTGCCGAGAATCTATTTGTATTCGATTCCCCAAACTTAGCGTGGAATAGCAAAGAGTTATCAATGTTAGATTACAAGTTAAAAGATGAGCTAGATGTAGAAAAACGTCATCAAGGAATAGAAAACAGTTTAAACGTAATAAAAGAAAATTTAGATTTATTTAACGACATAATGCAACACAAATATAGCAGCATGCTAGAGTGGATTATTATCATATTAATCCTCTTTGAAGTTGTACAGGTTATTGTTGAAAAACTTATATAAAATGGAAAAACCAATATCAAACTTTATAGAAAAATACTTTTTACACTTTAACGCAGCATCTTTAGTAGATGCTGCCAAAGGGTACGAAACACAATTAGAAAAAGGCTCTAAAATGTTAGTTTCTTTAGCGGGTGCAATGAGTACAGCTGAATTAGGCAAAATTTTTGCTGAAATGATTCGTCAAGATAAAGTACATATTATTTCATGTACCGGCGCGAACTTAGAAGAAGATGTGATGAATTTAGTAGCACATTCTCATTACAAGCGCATACCTAACTACCGCGATTTAACGCCACAAGACGAGTGGAATTTATTAGAGAAAGGGTTAAACCGTGTTACGGATACATGCATTCCTGAAGAGGAAGCTTTTAGAAGAATTCAAGAGCATATTGTAAAAATATGGAAAGATGCAGAAGCAAAAGGCGAACGTTATTTACCACATGAATATATGTACAAATTATTATTATCTGGCGTTTTAGAAGAATATTACGAAATAGACATTAAAGATTCTTGGATGTATGCTGCAGCAGAAAAAAACTTACCAATTATTTGTCCTGGTTGGGAAGATTCTACCATGGGGAACATTTTTGCTTCTTATGTTTTAAAAGGAGAGTTAAAAGCAAGTACAGTAAAATCGGGTATAGAATACATGACCTTTTTAGCAGACTGGTATACTGATAATTCTGAAAACGGAATTGGATTTTTCCAAATAGGTGGTGGTATTGCAGGAGATTTCCCTATTTGTGTGGTGCCAATGCTTTATCAAGATATGGAAAAACCAGAAACGCCATTTTGGAGTTATTTCTGTCAGATTTCAGATTCTACAACAAGTTACGGTTCATATTCAGGTGCAGTACCAAACGAAAAAATTACTTGGGGTAAATTAGATATTGATACGCCTAAATTCATTATAGAAAGTGATGCGACTATTGTTGCTCCGTTAATTTTCGCCTATCTATTAAAAATGTAAAAGAATGAAAAGAGTTATTGTAAATTACGAAAAGCTAACAGCTACTATTTTAGATTTGTTAATTAAAGAATATCCTAACGGATACGATCACAGTGATATAATTTCGTTTAAAAATGCTAAAAACGAAACCGTTAAAGCTGTAGAGGTTAAAACAGATGATACTTTATATTTGGTAAAAATAAGCTCTAAGCTAGAGCAAACAATGGAAGATTATGCTGATAATGATGACTCTTTTGATGAAATTAATTTCGATGAATAATTTGATTAATACTTATTAAATATCTTTTTTACAATACTAAAAAAGCAACCGAATTGGTTGCTTTTTTAGTATTGTAAATTATATAAAACTACATTTTTAAAATGATAAATTCAGACCTTCTATTTAGTTGATGTTCTGCAGAACTACATTTCACACCATTTAAACACTTATTAAGTAACTGAGACTCTCCATATCCCTTAGCACTATCAATCCTACTTGATTCAATACCACTCTTAATTAAATATTCTTTTGTTGATTTAGCTCTTCTGTCTGACAAATTTAAGTTGTATGAGTCAGTGTTTCTAGAATCGGTATGCGACTCTACTTTTATCACCATTTTTGGATACTGCATCATTAAAACAACAATTTTATTAAGTTCAATAGCTGCATCACCTCTAATAAATGATTTATCTAAATTAAAATAAATAATTCCTATTTTAATTTTTAACAATCCACCTTCTTCAACTATAAGTTTATTTAATGTTTCTAAACCTAACGGAACAAAGGTTTCTCCGGTTTCCTCTCCTGTTAATAATTTTTTATCTTTTTGTTGATATCCTGTTTTTGAAGCTACAACCTTATACTTTGTTTCACAATCTAAGATCTTATTAAACACATAAGCTCCGTTTATATTAGTAATAGATGTCTCTAAAGTATCCTCTTTTTCATTATACAATATCACTTTTACATTTGCAATGCGTTCTCCTGTAATGCTATTAGACACTATTCCTTTTACTAATTGATTACATTCTGGTTCTGATTTTATAGCTGTTCTAATAAATGAATAAATATCATCATCTCCTTTTCCTAACTTTCTGTTAGATGACACAAAACCTGTATTTTGATCTTCTTTAATAATAAAAGAAAAATCGTCTAACTCACTATTTAAAGGAGCTCCTAAGTTTAACGGATTTGTAAAATTATCATCTTTAATAGTACTCTGAAAAACATCTAAACCACCTAAACCTAAATGTCCGTCTGAAGCAAAGTATAATCTATTATCGGTTATATAAGGAAACATTTCACGACCTGCTGTATTTATCTTTTCGCCTAAGTTTCTAGGTCTAGAATAACCAATATATACCGAATCGCTTTCATTATTTACTTTACCTTCTAATATATCAACTACGAAAATATCTGTTGCACCTATAGAGCCGGGCATATCAGAAACAAAGTATAATAACTTCCCATCATTACTAACTGTTGGGTGACCTACCGAATATTTTTCACTATTAAAAGGTAACTCTTTTATATTATTCCATTCAAAAATGCTATCGTTGTCTTTTCTTATTAAATCTGCACTGTATAATTTTAAATGGTTTGTTCCTTCATCGTCTCTACCTAATTCACCATCATAATTATTTCTAGTAAAATAAACTCTTTTCTCATCAGGTGAAAAAGCTAATGTTGCTTCATGATATATCGTATTTAAATTTTCAGAAAAATCCCCCTCTTTTTTAACATCAGCACTTGTTTCATTTATTGTAGCCAAGTACATATTTAAAAAAGGTTGTTGATTCCACTGATAAATTCTGGTATGATAATTTGATGAATCTACAGCTGATGAATAAATTAATTTATCTTTATAATACATTGGTCCAAAATCTGAATATTTTGTATTTGTAGATAGATTATTTAAAATAAACTGAGGTTCTATGTTTAATACATCTTCTATCGTTTGATTTTCTTGATTGTATTTTTTTGATCTATCATCTGTTTTCTCTGTTTTCTTAGAGAACTTTTTCATCCAGTGTTTTGCTTCTTTATATTTACCAATACCTTCTAAACTATGCGCATATTTAAATAAATATTCTGAATTTATTTTTGATGAATAATTTGAGATTAGTTCTTTATAAATACGATTTGCATTTTTCATATCTGTATTAAAAAAGTAAGAATCTCCTGCTTTTTTTAATACACTTAAATAATCTGCTCCTTTACTCTCTTTTTTGCTTAAACTTTTTAATTCTTTTTCATAAAGTGTTGCAGCATCTTTATACCACATTCTTTTAAAGAGTTTATCTGCTTTTGGCGTTGAGCTTTTTATTTTTTGGTCGTACGTTTTATTACTTTGTGCAAAAGATAAATTATTCACACACAAGACTAATAATATTATAATTACTTTTTTCATTTTTATAAAATTTAAAAGAAACGAGGTGATTTTAATTGTTTTTCTTTTGTTATTAATTCATAACGTAGCATTATTTCATGCGTACCCGAATTAAAGTCTCCTAATCTTGTTGTTGTTAAATCATAAGAGTATCCTAATAATATTCTTGGACTTATTTGAAAACCTAACAATCCACTAACAGAATCATCCCAACGATAAGCTACTCCTAACCTTACGGTATCATCTATTAAAAAATTAGCAGATAAATCTACAATTGCAGGGGCTCCTGCTACAAACTTACCTAAAAAAGCAGGTTTAAACTTTACGCTTGAACTAAGGTCAAATACCTTACCTGCTATTAAAAAATAATGCAATCGCTCTGCACTAACTTTATAATTATTACTACTAAAATCATCTCTATCAAAATGATTTTTAGTTAAAAAATTAGGAACTGATAATCCGATATATGATTTTTCATTACGCCAGTAAACACCCGCTCCAATTGTTGGTAAAAACTTATTATTAATAGATACTACATCTGATTGATTTTGAAAGCCATCAAATAAATCAACATTTAATAATCTAGCCCCCCCCTTCATTCCAAAAGAAAGTTGACTATCATTATTTAAACGTAAAGTATATGAAACACTTGCGTCTATATACGTTTCTTTTGACGGACCCAAACGGTCATTTACAAACGATAACCCTACTCCTACATTTTTACCTACTGGAGACTCTATGCTTAACGATTGTGTTTGCGGAGCACCATCAATACCAACCCACTGCGTTCTATGCAGTGCTGTTACAGATAAATGCCCTCTAGAACCAGCATAAGCTGAATTTACAGTCATTGTATTAAACATATAGTTCGTATACTGAGGATCTTGTTGTGCACTACTACTTATGGTAGTAAAAATTAGAAACAAGATTATTGAAATTTTAAATTTTAAATTCATTTTCGTTTTTTTTCTAAAAGATTTTTTTCTTATTCTAATTTTTATCTAACAATATATAACCAACCTACTTTCGATTTAGTTCCGTCTCCTAAATCTAACACATAATAATAAGTTCCTACTGGTAGTTGCTCATCTTTTGTAATAACAGCTCTTCCGTTTGAAGTACCATTAAATGTATTATCATATCCATCTTTAGAGTATACTATATTACCCCATCTATTATAAACCTCTAATCTATTATCTGGGTAATTCTGAATACAATCGATATAAAAAACATCATTTTCGTTATTTCCGTTAGGTGAAAATTTGTTATGAATAGTAAGACAAACAGGTGTTATTCCTATGCTTGAACTATCATTATTTGTATTAGAATCAATTTGATCTAAAGATTGTAATGATGCTGTATTTATATAATCATCAACATCTAAAACTCTTACTTCAATTTCTAACATTTGAACATCTCCTATATCTACAAGAGGTAAACTCCATACACTTAGGTTTTCATCATAAATACCTGAAGTTGCTATTGATGATATGTATTCATAACCTAGCGGTAATGCTTCTGAAATACTAACAGTTGTTGCAGTTATTGTTCCTTCATTAGTTACCGTTATAGTAAATGTAATAATATCTCCTATCGATGGCTCTAATATATCTACTTGCTTAACAATTGCTATATCTGCTGTTGGCGTGTTAATAGAAGCATTAGAACTGTTATTACTAAGGTCTGGATCAAATTGATCACTCGCTATAATATTAACTGTATTTAAATATTCATCACCTTGTAATGTTGGGTTATTTACTGTTGCTTCATAAGTAATTGTTAACCCTGTTAATGGCACATTTAAATTAGACCAACTTATAATATTTGCACTTAAAGTACCTCCATCACTTATATTATTTATATTACTATAACCTGTAGGCATAATATCTTCTATAGCCACTCCTGTTGCTGCATCAGGTCCTAAATTATTTAATTGTAATGTAAATGTAACTACATCTCCTACGTTTGCATTTTCATTACTTACAGATTTAATTAATTCTAAATCTGAAATAGCTACTTGTACTACAAAATTAGCTTCATCATCATCAGCAATTCCATCATTTAGATCATCAAATGAAACATCACTATTAACATCACTATCCGGATCTATTTGATCTGAAGCTGTTATTTCTGTAAAATTGATAAACTCATTTGCTGTACCTGTTGGCGAATTAACGATAACATCTATAAATAATGTTTGAGATCCGTTAGCTGAAACATTATCTACAGTCCACAATCCTGTTAATGGATCATAAACTCCTGATGTTGCACTAAACTGTTGATACGTAAATCCAACTGGAAGCATATCTAACACTGCTACATTTGTTGCGTTATCTGGTCCTGCATTATTTACATTAATTTGAAAACGTAATGCATCTCCTGGTTGCGCTGTTGTTATACCGCCTACTGTTGTTTTACTTATAGAAAGATCAGCAATTGCCTGAATTGGTGTTGTATTTGCTTCTGCATAATCGTCTTCAGTAGTTACCCCATTTCCTGGTGTAGAATCACTATCTAAAATATTTGATCCTGTTATTTCAGCAGTATTTAAGTAAACACCTGTTGGTTTTACAGTTACATCTATTAATAATGTTTCTACTGCTCCGTTTGCTAAATTACCTATAGTCCACTCTCCTGTAATTTCATTATAGCTTCCTACTGAAGAGCTAAATGTCTGAAAATCATAACCTGTAGGTAATAAATCTGTTACAATTACTCCACTTGCATCTTCTGGCCCGTCATTAGTTACAGTTAATTTAAATGTAATTTCATCACCTACCAACGGTGTTACATCACCATCAACAACTTCTTTTGTTAAAGATAAATCAGCTAAAGGTGTTATCGGTGTAACTATAGCGTTATCCATATCGTCTTCTGATAATATTCCGTTACCATGTATTGAATCCGAATCATTACCGTTCGAAGACATTATCTCTGCAATATTCGTATAGTTACCTGTTGATAAAACTATTGCTGTTACTGTTAAGGTTTGAGATGTATTATTTGGCATATCATCTAATCCATCCCATAACCCAGTTGTTGGGGTATAAAAACCTGATGACACCGTATGACTTACATAACTATAACCTGAAGGTAATAAATCTAATACATCTACTCCTGTCGCTGTATTAGGTCCATCATTAGATACTATAATATCAAATGTAATTTCATCTCCTATGATTGGAGAATAATTACCATTTGTTACTACTTTAGTTAATGATAAATCAGAGTTTGATAATATTGGTGTTACTACTGTGTCATCCATATCGTCTTCTGATAATATTCCATTACCATGTACTGAATCGAAATCAAATTCATTTGCAAACATAACTTCTGCAATATTGTTATAATTCCCTACTGATAATACTATTGCAGTTAATGTTAAAGTTTGAGATGTACCATTTGGCATATCATCTAGTCCGTCCCATACCCCTGATGTTGGTGTATAGAAACCTGATGATACAGTATGATTTACATAACTATATCCTGAAGGTAATAAATCTAATACATTCACCCCTGTTGCCAAACTTGGTCCGTCATTAGTTACCACAATATCAAATGTAATCTCATTACCTATAATTGGTGTATAATTACCGTCTGTTACTACTTTAGTTAATGATAAATCTGCTTGTTTTACTACTGGTGTTACACTTGTTTCATCATCATCAGATATTCCATCTGCTAAATCATCTACTGTTGAATCACTCGTTACATCACTATCTGGATCATATTGATTACTTGCCGTTATAGATGCTGTATTTGTATAACTTATTCCTGCTCCTGGTGCTAATACTGTAACGGTATAACTTACACTGATACTTCCATTATTTGATGGTACGCTTAAACTTGTCCAGTTTATTGTAGTTCCTGTTGCAACTCCACTATTGTTTATCGTTCCAAGAGTATAACCGTTTGGTACAATATCCTGAAGGGATACTCCGGTTGCTGCATCTGGGCCTGCATTACTTACCGTTAAAGTAAAGGTTACTACATCGCCTACATTTGGTGACATATCACTTGATACTTTACTAATACTTAAATCTGATTGTTGAATCGTTACACCTACTGAACTCTCATCGTCATCTGCAATTCCATCACCATTATCATCTACTGTAGCATCACTTGTTACATCACTATCTGGATCAAACTGATCACTGGCTGTTATCTCTGCTGTATTTAAATACTCATTTGATGCTCCGGTTGGTGCATCTACTCTTGCATCAAAAGTTAAACTTACTGATCCTCCATTTGAAACCGTTAAACCTGACCAACTTACAGTGTCTGTTGTTGCTCCTAAACTTCCCGTTCCACTAATGCTCGCTATCGAACTATATCCTTCTGGCACAACATCTACAACACTTACGCCTGTGGCATCATTGTTTCCGCCATTGCTTACCAATAATGTAAAAGTTACTACATCGCCTACATTTGGATTTGTATTACTTACACTTTTTAATAAACTTAAATCTGCAGTTTGTGGTGTAATGACTGAAGCTACTTCATCATCTTCACTCTGATCTCCATCATCATTATCTGGTGTACTATTTGGATCAAACTGATCACTTGCCGTAATCTCTGCGATATTAATATGGCTGATTCCTGATCCTGGCGCTAATACTCTTGCCGTATAGCTTAAATCTAACGTATTACTTCCTGCTGTTGCTGATACATTCAAGCCACTCCAACTTAATACATTTCCTGTTTGTGTAGCTGTTCCTGAACTTACAATTACTAAACCATTCGGAACTGTATCTACAACACTTACTCCTGTGGCATCACTCGTTCCGTCGTTTGTAACTGTAACTGTATACGTAATAACATCGCCTACATTTGGATTCGATACACTTGATACTTTCGCTAATGATAAATCTGCTTGACTTGGGGTTGCCGTCTCACTATCTTGGTCATCTTCTGCTAAAACATCATTTCCTGGTGTACTGTTATCATCAAATTGATCACTCGCAGTTACTTGAGCTACATTGGTATATTCTGCTGCAACTCCCGTTGGTGCATTTACTTTTACTTGATACGTAACACTTAATCCCGCTAAAGGAACCGTTAAGTTAGACCAGTTTATAGTCGTTGCTCCTGCATTGTAAACTCCTGAATTATCTATACTCCCTGATACTAAACCAAATCCTACTGGTAAAATATCTTCAATACTTACTCCTGTTGCTACATCTGGTCCTGCATTACTCAAGGCAACCGTAAAGGTTAAAATATCACCTACTTCTACATTCGATCCATTTACATCTACAAAACTTTTTAATAAACTTAAGTTTGATTGTTGTGGTACTACCGTAAAATCGGTGTCATCATCTTCATTCGTGGTACTCTGAGGTACACTTGGATCACTATTTGGATCAAATTGATCACTCGCTGTAATCTGTGCTACATTTTTATACTCATCTACAGTTCCTGTTGGTGCATTTACCGTTGCTTGATAGGTTAATGTTAATAATCCGCTATTTGGTATTACTAAATTATTCCACGTTGCCGTGTTGCCTAAAGAGGTTCCCCCGTTATTAATTGTTCCTAATGTATAACCTGCTGGTAAAACATCAACTACACTTACGCCTGTGGCATCACTTGTTCCTGCATTACTTACTATCAATTCAAACGTTAAGACATCGCCTACATTTGGAGTAGCACTTCCGCTTGATAAACCTTTAGTAATACTTAAATCTGATTGCTCAACTACTGGCGTTACACTTGTTTCATCATCATCAGATATTCCATCTGCTAAATCATCTACTGTTGAATCACTCGTTACATCACTATCTGGATCATATTGATTACTTGCCGTTATAGATGCTGTATTTGTATAACTTATTCCTGCTCCTGGTGCTAATACTGTAACGGTATAACTTACACTGATACTTCCATTATTTGATGGTACGCTTAAACTTGTCCAGTTTATTGTAGTTCCTGTTGCAACT
>NZ_JAOBTH010000016.1 GCF_025215075.1 Tenacibaculum haliotis
CAATTAAATCATACAAAGAAATGTATTGACTAAATTGAATTTCTTGTTGTTGAACCAGCATCTATAAAAGCATTATTTTACTTTTTTAAGATACGAAAAAAGGAGTAAAAAGTTTTTACTTTCTACTCCTGTATTGACTAAATTGAATTTCTTGTTGTTGAACCAGCATCTATAAAAGCATTATTTTACTTTTTTAAGATACGAAAAAAGGAGTAAAAAGTTTTTACTTTCTACTCCTTTTAATTTAGTCTTGAGGACTTTTTCAGTGCCCTCGTTTTTAACGCTTCGGATTTTTTTATTTATTAACAGTAAGTTGTAAAATAATAACGCAGTTACTATTTAGCTTCTGCATATCTTTTTTCAACTTCGTTCCAGTTGATTACTTTAAAGAAAGCATCAATATAATCAGGGCGACGGTTTTGGTAGTTTAAGTAATAAGCATGCTCCCAAACATCTAATCCTAAAATTGGAGTTCCGCCACAGGTTACACCTGGCATTAATGGGTTATCTTGATTTGGAGTAGAACAAACTTCTACTTTACCACCAGGAAGTACACATAACCAAGCCCATCCTGAACCGAATTGTGTTGCAGCAGCTTTAGAAAAAGCATCAATAAAAGCTTCTTTAGATCCGAAGGCAGCTTCAATAGCATCTTTTAATTCTCCTGATAAATAACCTCTATCGTTAGGGTTCATTACTGTCCAGAATAAAGAATGATTGTAAAATCCACCTCCATTATTACGAACACCACCGTTACTCATATCTAAATTAGCAAGAATATCTTCAATAGATTTTCCTTCTAAATCAGTTCCAGCAATTGCTGCATTTAATTTAGATGTATATCCGTTATGGTGTTTGCTATGGTGAATTTCCATAGTTCTAGCATCTATATTTGGTTCTAATGCATCGTATGCATATCCTAATTCTGGTAATTCAAAAGCCATAATTGTATGTTTTTTAATGGTTTAATTTTTCTTTTATATAAATGTAAATTTAATTCAAAAAAATAAGGCAAACAACTGTTTGCCTTATCGATAATTTATTTAACTATAAATAAATGTTATTATTTAATATGATGGTTTTTCATTTGAAGAGAACTCAGTCATAAATTCTTCCGCTTTTTCGACCATTTGTTTGCTTCCGCAGAAAAACGGAACACGTTGGTGTAATTCGGTTGGGTTTATGTCCATAATTCTTGTAAATCCGTCAGAAGCTTTACCGCCAGCTTGTTCACAAATAAAAGCCATTGGATTGCATTCGTATAGTAAACGTAATTTTCCGTTAGGCGTAATTGTAGTTGAAGGATAAATATAAATTCCCCCTTTAATCATGTTTCTATGAAAATCGGTTACTAATGATCCAACATAACGAGCTGTATACGGTCGGTTATCAGCTTCATTTAAATCTTTACAGTGCACTAAAAAACGCTTCATTCCCTCTTGAAAATACGTAAAATATCCTTCGCTTACCGAGTATATTTTACCAATTTCCGGAAATTGCATATTTGGGTGTGATAAGTAAAAAGTACCAATTGCAGGGTTTAATGTAAATCCGTTTACACCATTACCAGTAGTAAAAACTAACATGGTTGAGGTACCATAAGCTACATAACCAGCAGCTACTTGTTCGTTTCCTTTTTGTAAGAAATCTTCTTTAGTTACAGGAGTACCATCTGGAGAAACTCTTCTGTAAATAGAAAAAATAGTTCCTACCGATACATTTACATCAATATTTGATGAACCATCTAAAGGATCCATCAATAACACATATTTGTTTTCGTTTGTTTTATGCTGACCTTCAACAATTACAAAATCATCTTCTTCTTCACTCGCAATACCACAAACAATTTCACGATTAATAAGTGTTTGTTTAAAAAGATCATTTGCCAGCACATCTAGTTTTTGTTGTGCTTCTCCCTGAACATTAATGTCACCAGCAGCTCCAGTAATATCTACTAATCCTGCTTTTCTAATTTCATGGTTTACCACTTTGGCAGCCAAACGAATAGAGTTTATTAAGCGAGATAATTCACCAGAAGAATATTTAAAATCTTTTTGATTGCCAATAATAAACTCTCCAAGAGTCATGTGCTTGTTGTTCATAGTAACTTTTGTGTTGTTGGTACAAAGATGCCAACTTTTTTACGTTTCTACAACGATTTCGTATTTTAAAATTTTGAACAAAAACAAACGATGTGTTTTAATTTTCTATTTGTTTTAAAGGAATTTATTAAAATTTATCTTTACACAAAATTATCTACAAATGAGTTTTATAATTAGATCAGGAGAAAAAAAGGATGCACAATCAATATTAAACTTAATAATTGAATTGGCTATTTTTGAAAAAGAACCAACAGCAGTTAAAATTACTGTTGATGATTTACTTTATGATGGATTTTCTGAGAATCCTAAATTTAAAACATTTGTAGCAGAAGAGTCAGACGGAACCATTATAGGAATGACGCTTTTTTACGAACGTTATTCTACTTGGAAGGGAAAAGCGCTTCATTTAGAGGATTTAATGGTTACTGAAACTAAAAGAGGTATCGGTGCTGGAAAAAAATTATATGGTTCAGTAATGAAATATGCACAAGAAAACGGATTTAAAAGAGTTGCTTGGGAAGTATTAGATTGGAATGTAAATGCAATTGAGTTTTATAAAAAAACAGGAGCAACCGTTTATGATGAATGGAGAGTTTGCCATATGAATGAAAAAAACTTAACACAATTTTGTAATGAGAGTATTTAAGTTTGGAGGGGCATCGGTAAAAGATGCTGTGGGTGTAAAAAATGTAGTAAAAGTTTTACAACATGAAGGCACAACGAATACATTAGTTGTTATTTCTGCAATGGGAAAAATGACAAATGCTTTTGAAAATGTTGTAGATGCTTACTTTTATAAGAAGAACAATTTAAAGGAGGTTTTAAGTATTGTAGAAGATTTTCACTATCAGATATTACATGGTTTATTTGAGAAAGAGCATAATATTTATCAAAAGGTAGCTCATTTATTAGGTGAATTGAGTGGTTTTATGCTTCGAAATAAATCAGAAGATTATAACTATGTTTATGATCAAATGGTTGGTTTTGGTGAATTATTATCAACCACTATTGTTAGTGAATATTTAAAAGAAGTTGGTGTAGATAATCAATGGTTAGATGTAAGAGAATATATAAAAACAGATGTTAATTATAGGGATGCAAAGATTAATTGGGAGTTAACGAAACAACTGATTAAAGAAAACGTAGTTTCTGCTCAATTAAATATTACACAAGGATTTTTAGGTGGAGTTGGTGTAGAAACAACAACTTTAGGTAGAGAAGGATCGGATTATACCGCAGGCGTTTTTGCATATTGTTTAGATGCCGAAAGTGTTACAATTTGGAAAGATGTAACAGGTGTTTTAAATGCAGACCCTCGCGTGTTTACTAAAACAGAATTATTACATGAAATATCGTATACCGAAGCCATAGAAATGGCTTTTTACGGAGCATCAGTAATTCACCCAAAAACAATTCAGCCGTTAGAGCAAAAAAACATTCCGTTATTTGTTCGTTCTTTTGATGATTTGTCTAATAAAGGAACTTGCGTAGGTAGAGGTAAGAAAATTACTCCCGAAGTTCCTTGTTTTATTGTAAAAAAAGATCAGATTTTGGTTTCAATATCAGCAAAAGATTTCTCTTTTATGGTAGAAAGTAACATTAGTGATGTTTTTGAAAAGCTAGACGAATATAAGTTAAAAGTTAATTTAATTCAGAATTCAGCAATTAGCTTTTCAGTTTGTATTGATGATAAATACAAAAATTTTGATGCTTTTTATGATGATTTAAAGAACAGGTTTACAATAAAATCATATAAAGCAGTAACACTTTACACTATTCGTCATTTTAATGAAGACGCTATAAATGAAATCCGCAAGAAAGGAAAATCAATAATTAGTCAGATTAATACTGAAACTGCGCAGTTGGTTATACAATAAAAACTGAAAATCTCGCAAAATTCTATTATATTTGCGTTTATGCCAAATTTGAATTAATGGGATTAGTTACATCAAAAGAAATTGCTAAAGTTATTGGAGTTGATAAGTTCGGTGTTGCCGGAACTTTTTTGGGTTGGACGTTGATGAAAATTTTACGTATTTCTGCGGTTAATAGATTGTATGATAATAACAAAGATAAGTCTGATCTTGATTTTTTAAACGGTATTTTAGACGATTGTAAAATTGAGTTCGAAATACCTGAAGAGGATTTTAAAAGAATTCCCAAAACGGGGCCTTTTATTACAATATCTAACCATCCTTTAGGAGGGATTGATGGTGTTTTATTAATGAAGTTATTGGTTGAGAAAAGAGCAGATTATAAAATTATCGCAAATTTTTTATTACATAGAGCGGAACCTCTAAAGCCTTATATAATGCCAGTAAACCCTTTTGAAAGTAGAAAGGATGCAAAATCGAGTTTGGCAGGTATTAAAGGAGCTTTATTACATTTACGTGAAGGTAAGCCATTAGGTATTTTTCCAGCAGGCGAAGTATCAACACATCGTGATGGTAAATTAGTGATTGATAAACCATGGGAAGAAGGAGCGGTACGTTTAATTAAAAAAGCAAAAGTTCCTGTAATTCCTATTTATTTCCATGCTAAAAATAGCCCGTTATTTTATATTTTATCTAAAATTAGTGGCACGTTAAGAACAGCAAAACTTCCATCTGAAGTACTTTCGAGAAACAAGAGAATAATAAAAGTACGAATAGGAAAGCCAATTTCGGTAAAAGATCAAGAACAATATAAAGATGTGCCTTCTTTTTATGAGTTTATAAGAAAGAAAACATATATGTTGGCAAATCCTTTTGAGAAAGCTTCTCAGAAAATTTTATCAACACAAAATTTAAAAATACCTAAAAAAGTAAGCAAAATAACTTCTCAGAGAACACCTGATTTATTTATTAAAGAGGTAGATGATTTAAGAGAAAAAGGAAGTAGGTTATTACAAAGTAAAAATTACGAGGTGTTTTTTGCGAGCGCAAAAGAAATTCCGAATATTTTACATGAAATAGGCCGATTACGAGAAATTACTTTTAGAGAAGTTGGAGAGGGAACAAATAAGGCAATTGATTTAGATAAATTCGACAGGTATTACCACCATCTTTTTTTGTGGGATAACGTACAAAATGAATTGGTAGGTTCTTATAGAATGGGCTTGGGTAAGGATATTTATAAAAAACATGGAATTAACGGTTTTTATATTCATACTTTATTTAGAATAGAGCCTGAGTTGTATCCGATGATGCAAAACACGATCGAATTAGGTAGGGCTTTTATTGCTAAAAGTTATCAGCAAAAACCTATGCCTTTGTTTTTATTATGGAAAGGAATTGTACATACAACATTACGTTATCCAGAGTATAAATATTTAATGGGTGGAGTAAGTATTAGTAATCAGTTTTCTGATTTTTCTAAATCCTTAATGATTGAGTTTATGAAATCTCATTATTACGATCCGTATGTTGCACAATACATTCATCCTAAAAAAGAATATAAAGTAAAGTTAAAGGATGCAGATAAAGATTTTGTATTTGACTCTACAGAAGCAGATATGCAAAAGTTTGATAAAATTATTGATGAAATTGAACCAGGAGCATTACGTATGCCTGTTTTAATTAAGAAATATGTGAAACAAAATGCACGTTTGGTCGCTTTTAATGTAGATCCTAAGTTTAACAACGCAATAGATGGTTTAATGTATATTAAGGTAGCAGAGATTCCAGAAAGCACCGTAAAACCAGTAATGGAAGAGTTTCAGGCCGAGTTAGAAAAGCGTGCTACTGAAAACATGAATAAATAGTAGATTAATTATTAAAATTTGATTGTTCGTAATTTATAAGAACTCACTTTACGTCAACCTGAACTTGTTTCAGGTTCTCATCATAAGAGATACTATTTATTATAAACATGTGATTCTGAAATGAATTTAGAATGACGCTATGATACCTGATTATAAATAAAGATTACAGCTTAACTACTCGAATAAAAAAAGAAGCATCCTATTTAATAGGATGCTTCTTTTTTAGCTTGAACACTTATTTTCTTATAGGAGAAAATAAGATTATAATATAATAGTATTTAACTCTTACTACTGATTTATAAACAGAAAAAGCATCGTAAAAATTACGATGCTTTTTGTTTATGTAGTCTTTGTACTATTACTTAAATAGTCTAAAAATATCATTTCCGTTAGCAAATAGTAATAGAATAATCAGTAAAACAAAACCTGTTAACTGTGCATACTCTAAAAACTTATCACCAGGTTTTTTACCAGTAATCATTTCCCATAAGGTAAATACTACGTGTCCACCATCTAAAGCAGGTATTGGTAATAAATTCATGAAACCTAACATAATTGATAAGAAAGCGGTGATGTTCCAAAAAGATTGCCAGCTAAATTCAGCAGGAAAAATACTCCCAATAGAAATAAACCCTCCTAAACCTTTATAAGCGCCTGTACTCGGATTAAAAATCTTTTTCATTTGTTTAATATAGTTCGTTAAGGTAGTCCATGCTTTTGTAGTTCCGGCAGGGATAGCTTCACCAAAAGAATATGATTTTTCTGCCAGTTCGTAATACCCTAATTTTTCTAAATCGATTAAAGATACAGCTCCCCAAACAACACCTAAGTTTCCGTGTTCAGAAACTTTAACAGGAACGTTTAAAACCTCTTTATTTCTTTTTAAAGTAACAGTAACATCTTGCCCTTTTAAGTTTTGTAAAATAGGTTTTGCTTGATCGTAATATGTTATCGATTGTCCGTTAATTGCAGTAATAATGTCTTTTGCAAGAATATTAGCGCTTGCGTTTAATGAATCTTTTTGTAAGCCTGCAATTATGAAAGGATATCTTGGCGAGATAAAGCTACCAGCATTTTTACCGCGATCAATTAATTTAGAAATAAAATCAATAGGAATTATTTTATCTACTTTTACACCGTTTCTTTCAACTGTATAATTGTTTCCATTAATAAACTCTAAAGGAAGTTCTCTAAATTTCTGAATTTGTTCACCATCAACAGAAAGTATTTTGTCTCCTGTTTGTAAACCCAAATCTTTACCTAACTGATCTTGTACCCAAATACCATCTTTTAAACTTTCGTTTGGTAAAAACTTTTCACCATAAGCATACATTAAACAAATGTAAATAACGATACCTAAAATAAAGTTTACAATTACACCACCTAACATAATTATTAAACGTTGCCAAGCTGGTTTAGAACGAAATTCCCAAGGTTGTGGCGGTAATGCCATTTGTTCGGTATCCATACTTTCATCAATCATTCCTGATATTTTTACATATCCTCCTAACGGAATCCAACCAATACCATAAACAGTATCACCTATTTTTTTCTTGAATAATGAAAACTTATAATCGAAAAATAAATAGAACTTTTCTACTTTGGTTTTAAATATTTTAGCAGGAATAAAATGCCCTAATTCGTGTAAAACGATTAAAAGCGATAAGCTTAAAATAAATTGTGATGCTTTTATTAAAATTTCCATAAAGGTGTATATCTAAATTTAAAATCGGACAAATGTACGTTTTTCATAAGAGCTGTAAAAGTTTGTAGCATAGATGAGGTTTGGTTTTAACAAATCTTTTATGATATAAGATAAATAAGCCTTGTTTTTAGTCGTATTTTTGCAAAAAAAACACTAAAATGGATTTAAAATTCTTTAAAAAATCAAAAAGCACCTTACTTTTTTTAATTGTTTTTTGCGCGGTGGGTATTCCTGTTTTTTATCATTTAGTAAAAGTTGAAGAGAAATTACCCATTTATAATCCAGCAGATATCAATCCAAAATTGGTAGATATTTCTGTAAGAAAAAAATCTAGAAATCATAAAATAGGCGATTTTAAACTGATAAATCAAAACGGAGAAACAATTACAAATGCCAATTATAAAGATAAGATTTATGTAGCTGATTTCTTTTTTACGCGTTGCCAAACAATTTGTATTGTAATGGCTTATAATATGAGTGAATTACAAACACATTATAAAAATGATGCTGATATTATGTTTTTATCACATTCGGTAACTCCAGTAATGGATAGCGTACCTCAATTAAGAAAATATGCGGATGCGAAAGGAGTAATTGACGGAAAATGGAATGTTACTACAGGCGATAAAAAACACATTTACAATTTAGCTCGTAAACATTATTTTGCTGTTTTAGATGAAGGAAATGGCGATGAAAATGATTTTGTACATACTGAAAATTTTGTTTTAATTGATAAAAAAGGACAAATTAGAGGTTCGTATGATGGAACCAAAAAAGAGAATATGCAAAAAATTATTGACGATATTACCTTATTAAAGCAAGAGTACATTAAGTAAACTTATCAAAAATAAAAGAAAAAAATAAACGTTAACTCGGAAACAAGTTCAAGTTAACGTTTATTTTTTTACTCTTAAAATTATGTATTTACCGTCATTCTGAATTTATTTCAGAATCACATAGTATGAAGCCAGTTAACAGCCATTAAAATTACTTTATTTTATTCCCTTCTTCATCGAAATTCTTATTAATCTCTTGTTCTGTTTTAATAACAGATACCGCTAAAGACAATAACATAATTGCCATAGGTTGCCAGGTTAACTCTTTAGCTATATAAGCCAATATTAATGACGCAATAAGTGAAATTGCAGAGTAAATTAAGAACTGTTTATTAAAATAACTATTAGCAAACTGCCAAACAACCTCATTTTTCATCGCTTTATTGGTTCGGTAACCATAGATGGCATTTATTTTTTTGGGTGGAAACAAGTAAAAAAGAATACTAAATACTAAAAGGATTCCGTTTACAGAAAGTACGTAATAATATGGATTCATTGTTTAATTTTTAATTGAAGTAATAATTCCTTTTAAAAGTGTATTCATATCGGCATTTTTGGTAAGACCTGTACGAACGACTACTAAATTTTCGTTTGGCAAGATAAACACATTTTGTCCTTTATAACCATTAAAAGAATACATGTTTTCTGGTACATCAGGATATCTGTTACCTGCATTTAACCAAATTTGTGCACCATACCATCCGTCAGAACCAGGAGTTGGAGTTGTCGCATAATCTACCCAATCTTTATCAAAAAGATGCTCGCCATTCCATTCTCCATTATGTAAATATAAAAGTCCAAGTTTAGCCCAGTCTCTTGCGGTTGCCCAACCATAAGAAGAACCTACGTAATTACCACTCATATCGGTTTCTATTAGCATAGAATTCATACCAATTTTATCGATTAACGCGCTGTACCAAAAATCTAAATATTCTTGATGCGTGTTAAATTGGTTACGAATTAGCCCTGAAATTAAATTGGTGGTTCCCGAAGAATAGTTCCAAGTTTTGTTTGGTTTTCCTGCAAGAGGTTTCTTTACTTGACTTTTAGTCATGTCTTCTTCAAGAAAAAGCATTTTACTAACATCAGAGATTGTATTATAATCTTCTAACCATTCTAAACCAGAATTCATTTGTAGTAAATTATGAAGCGTAATGTTTTTTCGTTCATCATTTTTCCACTCCTCAAATAAATTATCAGAATTCACATATAATTTTCGTTCGCATTGCAAAATTCCAACAATAGTACTGGTAATACTTTTGGTCATTGACCAACCTAATTGTTTAGAATTTTTATCAAATCCGTCGCTATATTTTTCAGCAATAATTTGATCTTTATAGATAACTAAAACCGAACGAGTTTGATTTACATCATTAAAAATAGTATCAATAGTTTCGTTAAGTTTTTTGTAATCAATATTTGAAAAAAGCGTATCTTTTTGATCAGCATTTCCATACGGAAACGGCGTAGAATTATCAGGTTTACTACGTTTAGGAACCAATGTTTTTTTAGAAACATCATATGTGTCATTTATTAAAACAGCACCTAAACCTTCTCTATAAATTGCCTTTCTTTTTAAAAGACCAAAAGCACTACCAGTAGCCGATTTTTCTTCTTTGTTTATTTCATCAGAAGTTAAGTTAATAGGAGAAAAATTATTGTCGTTTTTATCAGTAAATGCTAAACTACGTTCCGCTAAAAAAACTGAGGAAGCGGTGTTTTTTGCAGAATAACCCGCAAGAATATTTAACTTCGGATAATTAAAATAAACAGCCACAGCTAATATTACAATAAACAGTAAGAGTATTCTTTTTAAATTCTTCATATAAAACAATTTTAGCAAATGTAAGAATTTAATTGTTTGATGTTTGTATTTGAAAAAGCAAGCAGTACCTTTGTTTAAAATAATGATTTTTATATGTTTAATGTAAACGAAATTAGAGCTGATTTTCCTATTCTTAATAGAGAGGTACACGGAAAAAAATTAGTGTATTTTGATAATGGTGCAACTTCACAAACGCCACAAGTGGTTATTGATGCTATTGTTGATTATTACTCTAATTACAATGCGAATATTCATAGAGGCGTACATACTTTAAGTCAGGAAGCAACAGATAAATATGAAGAGGCACGCCTTAAAGTTCAAAAGCACTTTAACGCAAAACAATCATACGAGATTATTTTAACCGCTGGTACAACGCATAGTATTAATATTGTAGCTTCAGGATTTGCAGCTTTGTTAAAAGAGGGAGATGAAGTTATCGTTTCTGCTTTAGAACATCACTCGAATATTGTTCCTTGGCAAATGCTTTGTGAAAAAACAGGAGCAGTTTTAAAAGTGATTCCGATGGATGATGACGGATCATTACGAATGGATGTGTATCACGAACTACTAAATGCAAAAACAAAATTGGTTTTTTGTAACCATGTATCAAATGCATTAGGAACCATAAATCCGATAAAAGAAATTATTCATGCAGCTCATAAATTCGGAGCTTATGTTTTAATTGATGGTGCACAAGCAGTACCGCATATAAAACCAGATGTTCAGGAGTTAGATGCTGATTTTTATGTAGCTTCTGCTCATAAAATGTGTGGCCCAACAGGTGTTGGTTTATTATATGGTAAAGAAGAGTTGTTAAACTTATTGCCGCCATATCAAGGAGGAGGAGAGATGATTGAAACCGTAACTTTCGAAAAAACTACCTACGCAGGTTTGCCTCATAAATTTGAAGCAGGAACACCTAATATTTGCGGAGGAATTGCTTTTGGAGCTGCTATAGATTATATGAATGCTATTGGCTTTGATAACATTGCAAAACAAGAAAGTGAACTGTTAGCGTACGGAACAGAAGAACTAGAGAAAATTGAAAATTTAAAAATATACGGAACCACTAATAAAGCATCTGTAATATCATTTAATATTGAAGGAATTCATCCTTATGATATTGGTAGTATTTTAGATAAATTGGGTGTTGCCGTTCGTACAGGGCATCATTGTGCACAGCCTATTATGAATTTTTATTGTATTCCGGGTACAGTAAGAGCGTCGTTTGCTTTTTATAATACTAAAGAAGAAATAGATGTTTTGGTAACCGCTTTAAAAAGAGCACAAATGATGTTGAGTTAAAAATTTCTTTTAGCGAATAGCATTTTATATCAAAAAAAAAGACCTCACAGATTTTTAAAATCTGTGAGGTCTTTTAATTTTGAGTCTGTTTGAATTTTATCTAAATAAATAATAAATCGAATCCGTCTACCTGAATTTATTTCAGGTTCACATCCTAATTTGCCATAATTCTACTTTTGATGCGATGGAGAACTAAATTCAGTATTATCTACATATTAAATTGTGTAGAAATGCCTAGCCCCGATTGAAGCATTTGTTTGAGCTCTTTTTTATTTTTCTTAAAAAAAGCGAGTGCTGAAAGCGGGAAATAGCTTCAAATTAATTTTAAGTGTTTTAAATTTACAGATTCTTAATCTCTCGACATAAAAATTTGTAATACATACCAAAACAACAACATTAAAGATGCAAATAAGCCTAATGCAGCGGGTATATAATCGTCGGTAGAAAATTTGTTAACCAAGTTAGAGGTTTGGTATAAGATAGTACCTGCAGCTAACACACACATTCCTACAGAAAACCATAAACCAAGGTTAAAACCAAATAGAGTTCCTGCAATAATTAATCCGATGGCAATAAAGAAACCAACACTTAAGCCTGCTTTTATAAACGAAAAATCTTTTTTTGTAATAAATACAATTGATGAAATTCCTACAAACAATCCTAAAGTTACGATTCCGGCTTGTTTAATAATTTCAAAATTATTAGTGTAAGAAATTGCCATATAAATAAGCGGAATAAAAATAAATGCTTCTGCAAATACATAGCCCGAGTATGCTAAATACTGTAAATTTTTGTCAGATGTTTTTAAGGCAGTACTTTCTGCATAATTGGTAATCAACATAAAACCACCTAATAATAATAGCCATTTATAACCCTGGGTCATCGATAAAGCAAACTCTACTATTGTAGCGTTTTGCAATAATAAATATTCAAATACGATAAATAATAATACCCCTAAACCAACATGTGCATAGGTTTTTTTGTAAAAAGCAACTCTATCTGTTTCTGATACTTGAGCCACTAGAACTTTATTGTTAAATGAGTTTTCCATAATTGTTTTTTTTAGAAGATAAAGATAGTTTTTATTAAGAATTTTTAATCTACTTTCTTTATTTTTATAAAATGAATAATTTAAAGAACATCACTTTAAAACTACTATTAATTGCAATAACATTTTCGTTAAAAAGTTATAGTCAAATTAATCAAAATAACAAGATGAATTCAAAAAAAATAGTAATTGCACATCGTGGAGCATCTGCATATTTACCAGAACATACTATGGAAGCAAAAGCAATGGCCTATGCTATGAATCCTGATTATATAGAACAAGATTTGGTGTTAAGTAAAGACAATGTTCCTATAGTAATCCATGATATTTATTTAGAGGATGTTACCAATGTTGCTGAGGTTTTTCCTGATAAAAAAAGAAAAGACAATCGTTTTTATGTAATTGATTTTACTTTTAATGAGTTGCAGCAATTACAAGTAACCGAACGTTTTGATCCAAAAACTGGAAAGCAATTTTACGAGAGTCGTTTTCCTAAAAACAAAGGAAGTTTTAAACTGCATTCTTTTGAACAAGAAATAGAATTGATTCAGGGATTAAATTATAGTACAGGGAAAAAAATCGGAATTTATCCAGAGATTAAAAACCCGGAATTCCATCACGAAAACGGAAAAGATATCGCTAAAATCACTTTAGCTGTTTTGTCCGATTATGGTTATAAAACAAAAAAAGACAATTGTATTTTTCAATGTTTTGATGCTAAAGAATTAGAAAGAGTTCGGGTAGAATTACAATCTGATTTGTTCTTAGTACAATTAATTGAGTTTACAGAAGAAACAAAAAAATTAGACCATTTTGCAACGTATGCAGACGGAGTAGGACCGTGGTATAAGCAAATTTTAAATAAAAAAGAAAACGGAGAATGGTTGTTTACTTCTTTGGTTGCTGATGCTCATAAACTTGGATTAAAAGTGCATCCGTATACTTTTAGAGCCGATCAACTAGATGAGTTTTCTTCTTTCGATGAAATGCTACAAGTATTATTCTTTGAAGCAAATATAGATGGTGGTTTTACTGATTTTCCTGATAAAATGGTACAGTTTTTAGCTAAGAAATAACTCTAATTCATCTAAATAGATATTATTTAATTTAACTTCAAAAATAAATAGCTTCGGTTTAGTTTATTACTGTTCTTTAGTAGCTATATCTTTTATCAAACCAAAGGCAAAATAAACAACTAAAAATCCGCCAAAAACAATACAAAGCCACATAAAAATTTTAGTTTCCCAAAAAGGGGTGTTTTTTTGTTTTACGGCTTCTTGTTCAATTCTCGAAAAATTTAAAACGCTTGCTTCTTTTAGGGCAATTGTTTTGTTAGAAATAAAATTACCTAGATCGTACGAAGGTTTAGTAAGTGTAGTATCAATAACTATTGTGTATTTTTTCTGTTGCTTTAAATTAGCGATTAGGTATACTGGTTTTTGTAATAATTGTACGTTTTCTATCGCCAAAGGCGGATTGTCTTTATTTTCGATTTCTATGCTAAATTCTTTTTCATTTAAGTTGTTAAGAACAAACGTATTTTTGTTTTTAGAATTCAATTGAAATCTGGCAATTACTTGATCATAAGTTTCAATACGTTTTTTAATTTTACGAGTTCTCTTTACGATAACCTTTGCGTTACGCAGAAAAAAATCAGTAGTAATATTAAACGAAATAGTATTTATTTTATGAGCATTTTCTGCCGAAAATTTAAGTTGAGTTACTTTTTTATCTTTTAAAATAACAGTTTTTTGTTTGTAATTAGAAACCTCTAAAGGTGCTTGCGTAAAAAACTTACTTTCATAAACTCCAGCTTCTAAAATATTGATAGGTAATGAGTTTTTATCGTTAAAGTTAATACGTAAAAAAGCATAGGTGTTTAGCGGGAAATCAATCGTTTTTTCTAAAAACACGTTTCCTGATGCCGTTTTACTAGGAATATTTATATAAGATAGTTTTTTATCAGAAACCAAACCAAACCAATCTTTACCGTTATCACTACCATATACATTATAGCTTTTTCTGATTTTAGTATTTGCTATTTTAAGTGTAATATAATCTTGCTTTTTACCACTTTCATTTTTGATAACAATAGAAGTAACAGAATCTTTAATTATTTTTTTAGACGCTATTTTAACTGTTTTAAAAGTAGAAAAATTCCTGTCGTTATTATAAATTAAAACATAGGGAACCTCGTTTTTTTGAGTATCTTTTATTCGTAAAGTATTAAAATTATCACTACTTGAAGAACGTATCTTTTGAGATAGCATTATCTTATGTAAACCATCTTCTTTAATTGTATCTAAAGATCCTTTATGGCTTTGGCTAAATCCAGTAATTGCAATAAAAAAGGCTGCTAATAAACTATATTTCTTCATTGTTGTCTTCTTTTTCTGAGGTTTCATCAACTACTAATTTTTTAATTTTTTGATACACAAAAGAAATCACTAATATTAAAATTCCTAATAAAATAAAAGCAATTATTTTTCCGGTTTCTGATACGTTTTTAATATCGTACATAAACAATTTAACAATCGTTAAACCTAGCAACGAAAGTGCAATTACGCGCAATGTTTTCCACTGTCTTCTTATTCCTATAATTAAAAATATAAAAGAGAAAACACCCCAGAGTATTGGATACCCTATTTTTATAATTTGTGTTTTAGTTTCTTGCACTTGTGTGTTTACAAAATTGCTTTTTAAGTATCGATTATCTTCAGTGTCGGGAAATTTTTCGGCTAATTCAACTACATCAACCGTATTAGAAATATACAAACCATGGGTCATTATTTCATTACTTAATACATATACAATCGCAAAAGTAAATAACCAAGGCAACCACTTGCTTTTCGTTGCTTTTATATTAAAAATTGAATGTGTTTTTTTAAATAGCTGATATCCGAAATAAATTAAACACGCTACAACAATATAATGAAAGTAAAAAGCATATTTAGTATGGGTGTTATCGATGAAATTTTGAGCCATTTCGTTTGCCGGAAACTTATAAAAAGAAAGAATATAAAATAAGATAGAAAAACCACTTATTAATAATACGAACTTAGAAAATGCTTTGTTTTTTAATATTGCCGTTAAGTATAATAAAACAGCCACAAAAACAAAATGATAAACTAGTGGGAAAGATAACACTGAAAAAGTGTTTTCTAAAAACTGATCTGCTTGGTAACTGATTTCCAAAATTCCTGTGAAATAACTTACAAGAACTGCAAGAATTAAAACCAATTTTTTGTAAAAATTAATATTTAGCAGAAAAACTTTAGCAACAACTTCCTTTTCTTTTTGTAATAACCAATACGTTAAAAACAACGAAACACTTACCGTAAAACCAGCAATAAATAACGGATTAAAAACTACTGATAATTCTTCGGATGAACCATAACGATCCCAATCTATTAATAAGCTAAAAAGCGTTAGAGTTTGTACAATTACGGCGCCTATTTTAAAAGAATTAATTTTCGATTTTTGTGACAACCAAAATAACAACACTGCTTCTGCAGCCCAAAATAAGGTAATATGATTTCCTTCAAATTGAATTGGTATTGTAAGTGTAACAAAAGTAAGTGCTAAGCCAATTAAGAGATATATTGCGTTTTTATCTAATCCGAATTTTTTATATAAAACAGTGGCGTAACCTAAATTATAAACCGCTAATAACAATGTGAATAATCCAGTAAGATTAGAGTCTAAATCATTTAGTATTAACATTCCCGTTCCGAAAAATACAAACGTATTCGCAACCAAAATAAGATACTCTATTGCAGAGAAAATACCTTTGTTTTTAAGGTTATTTAAAACAATAGTAATACTAAATATAAAATAAAAGATAGTAGCAAAAGTTAAGGCTCCTGTATGCGAAAATGAAGGTTCACCTATTTTTAAAGCACACCAACTAGTAAATAATATGGTAGTAAAAATGTAGGCTAAAATGGTAGAAACTTTCCATTTTTTAAAATAAGAAATCCCTAATATACCAATGTTTAAAATGGCAATATACGTGAATAATATAATGTAATTACCTTCACCAGTACTTACCATAAAAGGTGCCGCGAATCCACCAATTAATGATAAAACAGCTAATTCTTGACGGTTGTAAGAAACAGAAACTAAACTACTAAAGGCAGTAATCACTGCCATTATACTAAAAGCAACGGTTTGGCTAAATAATTGATATTCGTTAAACGCAATATAAATAGTAAAATAAAAGATACTAATTGCACCGGCTACTAAAACGGAGCTAAAAGAAGCATAGTTTTTCTTTAGCTTATGAGCAATAGTCATAACAAGCGAACCGCATAAAATACCGATACCTACTCTTGCAGGTTCGTTTATCCAATCTTTATCAATTGCATATTTAACGAAGAAACTAATTCCTAAAACTAAAATTAAGATTCCGAGTTTATTAATTAAGTTTTCACCTATAAATTTTTCTAAATCAGGATTTTTCTCCTTAAATGATTTTAGCCAAGACTTTTTTTGGGCTGTTTTAATTTTTTGTTTTACAACTTGTTTTTGAGTTGTAGTTGAAGCAGGTTTTTGTTGAGTGTCAACAATTGGAACTGGTTGTATTGTTTTTCCGATGCTTTTTTCGGGAACAATAATAGTAGGTTTTACTACTTTAATCGGTTCATCCTTTACAGGTTTTTTAGCTACAACAACTGTTTCTTTTGTTTCGAAAGCTGTTCTTTTTGAAATAATTTCATTTTGAAGAAAACGAAGTCTGTTTTTTAAATCTTCAATAGTTAGGTTTTGTTCTTTAAACTTGTTGTTTATATTTCTGTTAAGAAAATAGAAACATAAAATGAGTGTTATAAATAAAAAACCTTCCATAGAATCTCTTTTTGAATTTTAATAGTAAATGTAAACTTTTAAAATGATAACGATTGTTGTAATAATTAAAACGAAAAAGTAACTTTAATACATAGAACATCTATTGGAAATCAATAGCTAAAAATAGTCACTCGATAGTTTATTTGTTAGATAATGATTTTTGTAACTCTTTATAATCGCCTAAATATAATTGACGTAAAGTTTCTACGTAGGGTCTTTGATTATAATAACCGTCATTAAAATCTTTTATAGCAGCAGCTAACAGCTTAGTCGCTTTTTCAATTTCACCTTGTTTTTTTAATATAAAAGCTTTGTAGTATTTTGCATCAGCGCTAAAACCGTACGAATTTTTAATAACACGATCAAAGCAAAGCTGAGCTTCTACATAGTTTTCTAATTCGAGATACGCGATACCTTTGTATAAAAAGGCAGTAACATCCACAGAACTTTCACTAAAATCTTCAATTTCTTTATCGATGTATTTATCAAAATAAAAAATAGCATTTTTATAATCGTTTAGGCCTAAATAAGCAATTCCTCGCCAACAATCTACACTTAATCCTCTTGGAGCATCAATAAAATCTGGTGTTAAAAGATCACTTTTATCAAAATTTATAATAGCTTTTTTATAATCTCTATAAAACCATAAATATAAATATCCACTTAAAGGTATTTTGTTGATTGAGTCTATTTTTACTGCCTTATCATATTGTGATTTCCATTTATTTGGCATTCCTCTTTTTAAATATGCCACGGATAATTCGTAAACTGCTTCTACATAAGTAGAATCTATTTCTATCGCTTCTGTAATTCCGTTTTGAAATGGCGTTGAACCTTGTGTGAAAAACACGGCTTTTTTATATCTTTTTTCGGCTAAAGTTCTTTTGCTTTCTTCATTTTTACAAGACAAAAAACTAATAATAAGTATAAGGCTAAGGGATAATTTGAGTAACTTTTCCATTTTCTATTCTATAAGATATGTACATGTAATAATTTTGCGGTTTGTCATCATAAGAAATAACATTCCAATTTTTTGGTTTTGAGGTAAAGGTTAATAACTCATTTACCATTTTAGAATCCAAAGATTTTTCTTTTAAATCTAAATCCATTTCAATAATTTCAAACCATCCTGGATTTCCTTCACAGTTTACTAAAAACCGATAATTTAAATAACCAGATTCTGTATAATTATTTGTGTTAAACTGCGTGTTTACTGCATCTCTAAATTGCTTTTTAGAGCCTTTGTAAGCTTTTAAACTTGCACTGCTATAAGTATGATAAATACTACCATCATTGCATAGTTGGTGTTTATCATTTAAAAGAGCTTTACTTTGATCAATATAGCCAACATAATGTTTAAAAGGTTTGTTTTCGGTATCATATGCTTGGTTAATATAAAAGTATCCGAAGAGAAGTAGTGAACCAATAAGAACTAAAATAGCAGCAAAAACTATTAAAACAATTTTTAGAATTTTCTTTTTTTTCATGATTTAAAAGTAATAAAAAATCCCGTTCTAAATTTAGAACGGGATTTATATATTTTATAAAAAAGTAAGTTACTCTTTTAAGTCTAATTTTATACTTAATTCTGCTAGTTGCGCATCATTTAAAGCAGCCGGAGCATCAATCATTACATCACGCCCAGAGTTGTTTTTAGGGAATGCAATAAAGTCACGTATTGTTTCTTGTCCACCTAAAATAGCAACCAATCTATCTAATCCGAAAGCTAAACCTCCGTGAGGTGGCGCACCGTATTCAAAAGCATCCATTAAGAAACCAAATTGTTCTTTCGCTTCAGCTTCTGTAAAACCTAAATGCTTAAACATAATGGCTTGCGTTTCTTTATCGTGAATTCTGATAGAACCTCCACCTATTTCATTTCCGTTTAACACCAAATCATAGGCGTTTGCTTTTACAGCTCCTGGATTTGTATCTAATAACTCTAACTGACCTGGCTTTGGTGACGTAAACGGATGATGCATTGCGTGATAATGACCAGTTTCTTCGTCTAATTCTAATAAAGGGAAATCAATTACCCATAACGGAGCAAATACCTTTGGATCTCTTAAACCTAAACGTTCTGCCATTTCCATACGTAAAGCAGATAATTGCGCACGTACTTTAGTAGTGTTTCCTGATAAAATACAGATTAAATCACCAGCTTTTGCGCCAGTTTTTTCTGCCCATTTTGCTAAATCTTCTTGGTCGTAAAATTTATCTACAGATGATTTAAAAGTACCATCTTCGTTACATTTTACATACACCATTCCTAAAGCTCCCACTTGCGGACGACGTACCCAATCTATTAATTTATCTATTTCTTTTCTTGTATATGAAGCAGCACCAGGAACTGCAATTCCTACAACTAGTTCAGCATCGTTAAATACTTTAAATTCTTTTTGCTGTGCAACGTCATTTAATTCGCCAAACTTCATTCCGAAACGGATATCTGGTTTGTCATTTCCATACAAACGCATCGCGTCATCGAATAACATTCTTGGGAATTTATCTACTTCAACGTTGTTGATTTCTTTTAGTAAATGACGTGTTAACCCTTCAAAAATATTTAAAATATCTTCTTGATCTACAAAAGCCATTTCACAGTCAATTTGTGTGAATTCTGGCTGACGATCTGCACGTAAATCTTCATCTCTAAAACACTTTACAATCTGAAAGTATTTATCCATTCCACCAACCATTAATAGTTGTTTGAAGGTTTGAGGTGATTGTGGTAATGCGTAAAACTGACCTGCATTCATTCTTGAAGGCACTAAGAAATCACGTGCTCCTTCTGGAGTTGACTTGATTAAATAAGGTGTTTCAACTTCTATAAATTCTTGATCAGATAAATATTTACGTACTTCCATAGATACTTTCGATCTAAAGATCAAACTATCTTTTACAGGATTACGACGAATATCTAAATAACGATATTTCATTCTGATATCTTCACCACCATCCGTTTTATCTTCAATAGTAAAAGGCGGAGTTTTAGCTTCGTTTAATATTATTAAACTGGTCACTAACAATTCTACTTCACCAGTAGGAATATTTTTATTTTTAGACTCTCGTTCGATAACAGTACCGGTAACTTGAACAACAAATTCACGTCCTAAAGTTTTGGCTTTTTCCATTAAATTTTTAGAGGTACGAGCTTCGTCAAAAATTAACTGTGTAATTCCGTAACGATCACGTAAATCTACCCAAATCATAAAACCTTTATCACGAGATTTTTGTACCCAACCAGATAAGGTAACTTCAGTATTTATGTGTGAGGCTCTTAATTCGCCACAAGTTTGCGTTCTGTACATTTCTTGAATTTTAAAAGTGCAAAATTACGTAAATAAAAAGGAGGATTAAAAGTAGTTAGAATAAAAATGAATACTAAATGACTAGCTTTATAACTTTATAGTTAAATATGTTTCTCAACATAAAAAAATAGTACTTTTAAACTTCAAAAAAATATCATGTTTAAAAATATACTTTTAGTAATAGTACTTGTTGTAACTTTTGTTAGTTGTAAGAAAGAAAAAGAGATTCAAACTTTAAATTCTTCAAATTATTTTGATGTTCTTAATAAAGAATTTACAGGAGATTTAGCTTTCGAAACAACTTCGTTTGTTGAAAAATATTGGAGAGTTGTGGGTAATACAGGTTTTAATAAAAGCGTGTACAGAATTGCTGATGAGCTTGAAAAATCAGGGTTTGTAAAAGAATATGTTGCTACGAATACTGACTTTTTAACCTACAGAATTGAAAAAAGACCACTTGAAAAACCAACTTGGGAATCTGTTAATGCTGAGGTGAAAATAGTTGGTGAAGAAACTCCTTTGTTACAACATAGTACCAATAGAAACATGATTGCTTTAAATTCGTACAGCACACCCAAAGAAGGTGTTACTGCAGAAGTCGTTTATGTAAAAGATATACAGAAACTAAAAACATTAAATATAAAAGGTAAAATTGTTTTTGCAGAAACAAGCCCTAGTAGAATATTTAAGCAAGCTATTGTAGAAGGAGGAGCAGCAGGATTGATTACTTATAGCAATCCGAAATATTTACAGCCTAAAAAAAACAAAACTTCAATTCAGTTTAGATCTATTCCTTTAAATGAAGAGGTAAAAGCATGGGCAATTGCCATGTCTTATGAGGCTAAAGAGAAATTGAAAGCTACGTTATTAAAAGGAAAAGTTGTTTTAAACGTAAATGTAGAAACGAACATTTATCCGTCAGAAGAATTAACAATTATTGCAGATATTAAGGGGGTTAAATCACCTAAAGAGCGTTTAGTTTTTAGTGCGCACATACAAGAACCTGGTGCAAATGATAATGCAACAGGAGTAGGAGTGGCTTTAGAAATGGCAACTCTTACTGCAAAATTTATTAAAGAGAAGCGATTTACACCAAACAGAACATTAACTTTTTTATGGGGAGATGAAATTATTTCTACAAACCGATATGTTAAAGAAGATAGTATTAGAGCTAAAGATATAAAGTGGGGAATTTCATTAGACATGGTTGGTGAAGACACCGAAAAAACGGGAGGTACTTTTTTAATAGAAAAAATGCCAGATCCAAGTGCTATTTGGACACGCGGAAATGACAAACATACAGAATGGGGAGGTAGAAAAATGAAATTAAGCGAAATGAAACCTCATTATTTAAATGATTTTTTAATTGATAAATTTAAAGAGCAAGGTAAACGCGCAAACTGGGTAGTTAGTACAAATCCATTTGAAGGAGGAAGTGATCATGTTCCGTTTTTAAAAGCCGATATTCCGAGTGTTTTATTTTGGCATTTTACAGATCAGTTTTATCATACTGATAATGATAGAATAGATAAAGTATCTAAAACTACCTTAAAAAATGTAGGTGTTACTTCGTTAACATCCGCTTTTACATTATTAAATGCTGATAAAAATACTGCTAAATCAATTTTAATGAACATCGAAAAAACGGCACTTTCTAGACTTAAAGAAGAACAACATCAAAGTGAAATGTCTTTAGCAAAAGGAGATTCTTTAAAAACCCAAATAGCAATAATTTCTGCATGGAATAATTGGTATGCTAAAACAGCAACAACTACAACAGATATTGTAAAAGATAGTGCTGCTTTTAAAAAGGAGGTTAAAAAATCTCAAAAATTAATTGATTCAATGTCTTTAAAGGTTATCAAAGAGCTTGTTAAAAAGGATTCACTTATGACTTCAGAAAAATTATAATAATGACGGTAGAAAATTTTAAAAATAAATTAAGAAACACTCCGAAAGACATTAATTTTTCAGAAACGATGAGTGTTGTTGAAGAGAACTATGTTTTTACTCCATCTGCATTTAAAAATGGAGATTTACAAAATAGTAGCATCGAAAATTTAGGTTCGTGTAAAGTGTTTTCTTTTGCTTTAAAAGAACAGTTAACCAAAGATGAAACCTTGGCTTGTTTTGGACAATATTATTTTAACGATGTTTTAGAGAATCTGAATGGAACAGATCATCAAAATATCAGAAATTTTATGAATACTGGTTTTGTGGGATTGATTTTTGAAAATGAAACGTTAGTAGAAAAAGTGTAGTTTCATAATGTAATTTTATAAATTTCGTATTTTAGATAATGTCGAATCCGTCAACCTGAATTTATTTCAGGTTCTCATCCTTATTTGTAAAGGTAATGCGATGCTGAAATAAATTCAGCATGACGTTTTTTATAGTTGATTTAGCCAGTAAAAAAATAGCATAGCAATAAGTTCGGTAAATAAGCCTAGCCCCGATTGTAGCATTTGTTTGAGCTCTTTTTTACTGCCTGTTTGAGTGAATTTTGAAGTATGAAAAATTTGTATCGAAAACGGCGGTGGAAAAAGCGAGTGCGGAAAGCGGGAAATAGCTTCAAAAAAAAACACCCATTATAATTTACAATAGGTGTTTTGTTTTATATAGAAAAGAATGTTTAATCAAAAGCGCCTGACTTTAACTTTTGGAAATATAAACTTGCTGCTTTTTTAACTTTCGGAGCTAAAATAAGTGTAGAAAGTACCGTTGGAATTGCCATTAAGGCATAGGCGCTATCCATTAAATTGATAACAAAATCTAGCTTAATAATAGAAGCGATTACAATTACCAATATGTAAAAATAATTGTAATATTTTCCTGTTTTAGAGCTTGTTAAGAAACTTAAACAACTAAAACCGTAAAATGAATAGGTAAACAGTGTTGAAAAAGCGAAAATTAACACACAAATGGTTAAAATGATACTTCCTGAATGATAAGGTAAAACCGAATCGAAAGCAGCTAAGGTCATAGAAATACCGTTACCATCAAAATTTTGCCAAACACCAGAAGCTAAAATTGCCAATGCGGTTAATGTACAAACCAATAAGGTATCTATTGCAGGACCTAACATAGCCACTAAACCTTCTCTAATTGGCTCTTTAGTTTTTGCGGTTCCGTGCATCATTGGTGCGGTTCCTAAACCTGCTTCGTTAGAAAAAGCAGCACGTTTAACTCCGGTAATTATTAAAGCTCCTAATGCACCACCTAAAACTGATTTCCCTGAAAAAGCATCGGTAAATATTAGTGAAAATATTCCAGGAACTTTATCAAACTTTAAAAGTAAAATAGTTATTACAGTTAATAAATAAACAACCACCATTATGGGAACTAATTTACCTGCTACTTTTCCTATTCGTTGGATTCCGCCAAAAATTACCATCGAAACAATTACTGCAATTGTTAACCCGATTAATAATTTAGCAGTAAATTCATTAGCTTGATTTACTTTAAAAACATCAATAATGGTTTGTGTTAGTTGATTTGCCTGAAAGGCAGGTAAAGTTCCTACTAAACCAGCAGTAGAAAAGAAAATAGCTAAAGGCTTCCATTTTTTACCCAAACCTTCTGTAATTACATACATTGGTCCTCCTTTTGCATTTCCTTCTTTATCTTCACCTCGATACATTATTGCCAAACTACAGGTGAAAAATTTGGTTGCCATACCTACAAAAGCACTTAGCCACATCCAAAAAATAGCACCAGGACCACCAGTGGCTATCGCGATGGCAACACCACTAATGTTTCCCATTCCTACCGTTGCAGCTATGGCAGATGATAAGGCTTCGTAATGCGATAAATCTCCAGGAGAATCGTGTTTGTCGTATTTTCCTCTTAAAATAGCAATGGCATGCCCCATATATCTAAAAGGAACCAAGCCTGAATATACAAATAAACATAATCCGCCACCGATTAGTAATATTAATAAAGGGATTCCCCATATCCATGAAGAAAAATCAGCAACTAAATTTTGAATATCTGCGAACATAAAATTGTTTTGTTTTAAGTGAAATGAATACTATTAACTTTTTAAAAAAAGGTATTCGACTAATTTAATAGTAATACCATCATAAAAAAAGAGTAACCTTAATTTATACTAAGGTTACTTCTGTTATAATTTTAGGATTACCAATCTTCTCCTTTAAAATTTTTTGATTTAGCGTAACTAATCGTGTTTTCTAAATAATCTTCGGTGTTATATTTTGGTATTGGTAGTATCGATTCTAATAAGCTTGTATCGTATTCATAAGGCTCAGAAGTTAGGTATTGGTTTAAATGCAAGCCAATAGTTTTGTAATAAATGCTTTCTAGTCTGTTTTTACCTTTTAAAAGGGCACCGCCTGTTGAAGAATTTAAAATAGTAAAATTATTAAAATCTACTGTTTTTAAAATCCTTTCCATCCCTTTTACAATATTTGTACTTTTAGAGTGTACAATATTAAGTTGTACTATTTGTTTTTGATATACATTGGCTATTATTTTTGCAACATAATCTACAGGAATAATATTTAAACCTGTTTTAAAGTTTGCTGCAAGTCTAATAGAAGTATTTGCCAACGGGTTTTTATAAAAAAACTTACCTAAAAGATAATAAACCATGTAGTTTGAAATAAAATAAGGAGCGTTTTTAAAAATATTACCACCTAAAACACTCGGTCTTAATATTTGAATGGCAATATTATTTTCTTTTCCCTTTTTTAATAAATACTTTTCGGTAGTGTGTTTTGCTTCTTCGTAGAAATTACGGTATTTAGGTTTTTTTGTACTGTGATAATCATTATCAATTAACCCGCCAATATTACCAATACTAAACGCGGTACTTATATAGGTAAATTTTGTGATGTAGGAAGAAAAGGCATTAAAAACATCTTTTGTAAATTCATAAACGCCAGTAAAAATAATATCTCGTTGCGATTCATCAGTAGATAAATTTACACTTCCTGCCGAGTGAATAAAAAAATTAGTTTCTTCTTTTGATAAAAAAGTTGCAGGCTTAAAGAAAGCAACCATATCTAAAACTTTTATTTTCTGATAAATTAAATCTTTATTTTCTGAAATAAATGTTGGAGTAGCATCATTATTCAATATGTTTTGAATTCTTTGCAATGCTGATTTTCCATTTTTTTCTCTTACAGGAAGAAATATATGTTTAATACTATCTTGTTGTAATAATTCATAAAAAACTTGAGAACCTAAGGTTCCAGTTGTACCAGTAAGAATAACATTTATTTGATTTTGTTCCATTTCAATGTATAATTAATCTTTTTGATTTGTTGTAAAGAAATACAGTGTTACTTATTTACAAACAACTCCTTTTTTATTTAAAATATCAATGTGTCTAAAAAAACCTTCTTGAATGGTACCTTCTTGAAAGATAAATGTTTTGTCATGTAAAACATTGTTTTCGAAGAAAGTAACTTGAAATTGATTGTCTAAAGCAAATAATTCTGGTTGCATTATTTCAAATTTAGAAAACGAATTAGCAGGTAATAAATCTATTTTTCTGCGGAACAATGACGTTTTTTTTGTTTCAGAAAATCCTTGAGAAACAATTACCACCATTTCTAAAGGCACTTCTTTTTTATTGATGATGTATACACACCATTCATCAGTATTATCTGTCTGGTTTTTTTCTAAAGTGATGGCAATTTCTACATTTTCAACTTTAGGTACGTGTATGTCTTTTTTCATTTTAATTAGTTTAAAAGGAAAGACGAAAGTTTTGAGCTTTCGTCTTTATATTGTTTTATTAAATTACCGATTTAAATTGCTCTAAAAAACGTTTGTCGTTTTCATAAAACATTCTAATATCAGGAATTTGATATAATAACATGGCAATACGTTCAATTCCCATTCCGAATGCATATCCAGAGTATTTGTTAGGATCGATGTTTGCGTTTTTTAATACATTAGGATCTACCATTCCGCAGCCCATAATTTCTAACCAACCGGTTCCTTTTGTAATTCTATAATCAGTTTCTGTTTCTAATCCCCAGTAAATATCTACTTCGGCACTTGGCTCTGTAAACGGAAAATAAGAAGGACGTAATCTGATTTTTGATTTACCGAACATCTCTTTTGTAAAATATAAAAGCGTTTGCTTTAAATCGGCAAAAGAAACATCAGTATCAATATATAAACCTTCTACTTGATGAAAAATACAGTGCGCACGCGCAGAAATATCTTCATTTCTAAAAACTCTTCCTGGAGAAATAGTTCTAATTGGCGGCTCGTTATTTTCCATATAACGAACTTGTACCGATGAGGTATGTGTTCTTAATAAAGTATCAGGATTTTTATCAATAAAAAAAGTATCCTGCATATCACGTGCTGGGTGATATTCTGGTAAGTTTAAGGCAGTAAAATTATGCCAGTCATCTTCAATTTCTGGTCCTTCAGAAACAGTGAATCCGATTCTATTAAAAACCTCAATAATTTGATTTTTTACTAAAGATATTGGATGACGAGAACCCAAATTTATTGGTTCTGAAGGACGTGTTAAATCTCCGTAAATACCTTTATCTTCAACAGCGTTATCTAGAGTGTCATTTAATTCGGTAACTTTACTTTCAGCAGATTTTTTTAAATTATTTAATGCCTGCCCAAAATCTTTACGCATTGCAGCATCAACATTTTTAAATTCGGCAAATAAATCTTTTAATAAACCTTTACTACCTAAATATTTTATTCTGAAAGCCTCAACTTCTTCTTTAGAAGTTGCTTGAAAAGCTTTTACATCACCAATCAGTTCTTTTACTTTATCTAACATCTTGTTTTTCGGAATAATTAAGCTGCAAATTTATGATTTTAAAATGAAAAAAGTGTAGGTTTTCCCAAGAGTTATCGTCTATTGAAATATATTAAATTAAAAGAGTGTTAAATTCTTAAAAATAAGCAAATAATTGATCTTTTTAAATTTAACAAATTGTAAATTAATTATATTTGCGGAACAAAATTGTTTAAATCATAATATAACATAATTAAAATTATGGAATCTAAAATAAATGCATTTATGGATTACGTTAAGGAACGTAATTCTAATGAACCAGAGTTTTTACAAGCTGTTCACGAAGTAGCAGAAACTGTAATTCCATTTATTGAAAACAATCCTAAGTATCAAGGAAAAAAATTGTTAGAAAGAATGGTGGAGCCAGAAAGAACTTTAATGTTTAGAGTTCCTTGGGTTGATGATAAAGGAGAAACTCAAGTAAACCGTGGATATAGAGTTGAATTTAATTCAGCTATTGGACCGTATAAAGGTGGATTGCGTTTTCATCCATCAGTTAATTTATCAATCTTAAAATTTTTAGGATTTGAACAAGTATTCAAAAACTCATTAACCACTTTACCTATGGGTGGAGGAAAAGGAGGTTCTGATTTTAATCCGAAAGGAAAATCTGACCGTGAGGTAATGGCTTTTTGTCAAGCTTTTATGTCTGAGTTATTCCGTCATATTGGTGCAAATACTGATGTTCCTGCGGGAGATATTGGTGTTGGAGGAAGAGAAATCGGATTTATGTTCGGTCAATATAAAAAATTACGTAACGAGTTTGTTGGTGTTTTAACAGGTAAAGGAGCATCTTGGGGTGGTTCTTTAATTAGACCAGAAGCTACAGGTTACGGGGATGTGTATTTTGCACAAAACATGTTAAAAACTAAAGGAGATTCTTTTAGTGGGAAAATAGTAGCGGTTTCAGGATCTGGAAACGTAGCGCAATATGCTACTGAAAAAGTAACTGAATTAGGTGGTAAAGTTGTTACTATGTCTGATTCATCGGGATATATTTATGATGCTGACGGAATTGATGCTGAGAAATTAGCACACGTTATGGAGATTAAAAATGTTCGTAGAGGAAGAATTAATGAGTATGTTGAGAAATATCCAAATGCAAAATTCTTTAAAGGAGAACGTCCTTGGGGAACAAAATGTGATGTAGCTTTACCTTGTGCGACTCAAAATGAGTTAAACGGTGAAGAAGCTAAAACATTATTAGCAAATGGATGTATGTGTGTTGCAGAAGGTGCAAACATGCCTTCTACACCAGAAGCAGTTGAAGCATTTTTAGAAGCTAAAATTTTATTCGCTCCAGGAAAAGCATCAAATGCTGGTGGAGTTGCAACATCTGGTTTAGAAATGAGTCAAAATTCATTACGTTATAACTGGACTAGAGAAGAGGTTGATGCAAAATTAAACCAAATTATGAATGATATTCACGCATCTTGTGTTGAATATGGAACTGATGAAAATGGTTTTGTAGATTACGTAAAAGGAGCAAATGTTGCTGGTTTCGTAAAAGTTGCTGATGCAATGTTAGATCAAGGAGTAGTGTAATTATTACTTTTTAAAATATTAAAAAACACGCTATTTATAGCGTGTTTTTTTATTTAGTACTTTCGTTAAAATTTATTGAATGTCAAGATCAAAAAGAAAAAATGTTTTTACCGTTGCTTTTTATAATGTAGAAAACTTGTTTGATACTACTAATAATCCTTTAACTGCGGATGATGATTTTACACCAGCAAGTAAACGCAAATGGAATCATGAAAAATACCGTCATAAAGTTAAAAAATTGACTTCAGTAATCAGTCAAATTGGTAAAAATAAATCTGCTTTTCCACCTGCTATTATCGGATTGGCAGAAGTTGAAAACGCTAAGGTTGTTAAAGATTTAGCAAAACATAAAAATTTATCAAAATATAACTATAATTATGTTCATTATGATTCTCCTGATGAAAGAGGAATTGATGTAGCGTTACTTTATAATAAAGATTTTTTTAAAGTGATAACTACGGATGTGCATTCGCTACATTTAACTGATGATAAAGGTGCTGTTGATTACACAAGAGATTTGTTAGTGGTAAAAGGAAAGTTACATGGAGAGTTACTATATGTTTTAGTAAATCATTGGCCCTCTAGAAGAGATGGAGATATGGAAACCAAAGATAAACGGATTAAAGCAGCAAAACACGTACATGAGGTTTTAGATACTATAAAAAAGGAAGATTCCGCGGCTAAATTTATCATTATGGGTGATTTTAATGATGATCCAATAAGTGAGAGTATTGAAGATTTTTTAGTTACTGATTATTTATACAATCCGATGAAATCGTTATTTAAAAAAGGGCAAGGAACTTTAACTTTTTACAAAGAATGGCACTTGTTTGATCAAATTATTTTTTCAAGAGATTTTTTTGATGCAGAAAAAAGTAATTTTAGTTTTTTAAAAGCGGATATTTTAAAAGAAGATTGGTTGCGTTTTTATAAAGGAAAGTTTAAAAATAGTCCTTTTAGAACCTATATTGGTCCTTGGTATCAAGGAGGATATTCAGATCATTTTCCGGTGTATCTTACTTTCGAAAAGGAATAAAAAAATCCGAAGAACTATTTCTTCGGATTTTTTTATATTATAAATTAATTACTGATTACTCAACAGTAACAGATTTTGCTAAGTTTCTAGGTTGATCTACATTTTTTTCTAATAATACCGCAATATGATACGATAATAACTGAAAAGGAATTGTAGTTAATAACGGCGTAAATGCTTCTTCAGTATCCGGAATTTCAATAACGTGATCTGCAATTTCTTTTACAGTAGTATCACCTTCAGTAACGATAGCAATAATTTTACCACTTCTTGATTTAATTTCCTGAATATTACTTACTACTTTTTCGTAATGACCCTTACTTGTCGCAATTACAAAAATTGGCATGTTTTCATCAATTAAAGCAATTGGTCCGTGCTTCATTTCAGCAGCAGGATATCCCTCTGCATGAATATATGAAATTTCTTTTAACTTTAAAGCGCCTTCTAAAGCAACAGGAAAGTTAAATCCTCTACCTAAATACAAACAATTTTTTGCATCTTTATAAACATTTGCAATATCTTTAATTTGTGCATCCGTTTTAAGTAATTGTTCTACTTGAGCAGGAATTTGTTGCATTGTTTGTAAGTACTTATTTACTGCAGATGTAGCTAATGTTCCTTTAGCTTGTGCCAGCTTTAAAGCAATTAATGTGAGTACAGTTATTTGCGTTGTGAATGCTTTTGTAGATGCAACCCCAATTTCAGGCCCCGCATGAGTGTAAGCACCCGCGTGCGTTTCTCTAGCGATAGATGATCCTACAACGTTACAAATACCAAAAACAAAGGCTCCTTTTGATTTTGCTAATTTAATTGCAGCTAAGGTGTCAGCCGTTTCACCAGATTGAGAAATTGCAATTACTACATCGTTTTCGTTAATAATCGGATTTCTATATCTGAATTCAGAAGCATATTCAACTTCAACAGGAATGCGAGCCATATCTTCAAAAAGATATTCACCTACTAATCCAGCATGCCATGAAGTACCACAAGCAATAATAATAATTCTATTTGCATTTGTGAATTTTGATATATTGTCATCAACACCAGCCATACGAATTATGCCTTCATCAGGAAGCATTCTTCCTCTGTAAGTATCTATAATAGCTTTAGGTTGTTCGTAAATTTCTTTTAACATAAAGTGATCATATCCACCTTTTTCAATCTGCTCTAAGCTTAATTGAAGTTTTTGAATGTTAGCATCAATTTCTTTGTCACCTTGGATTTTATGAACTCTAATTTCTTTATTCTTTTTGATGATGGCTAATTCACCATCTTCTAAATAAATAGCATCTTTTGTATATTCGATAAAAGGAGAGGCATCAGAAGCTACGAAAAATTCTTCGTTATCTTTTCCAATACCAATGGCAATTGGACTTCCTAAACGGGCAACAATTAGCTCATCTGGTTTTGTTTTGTCAAAAACCGCAATTGCATAAGCTCCAATAACACTCGTAAGTGCTAATTGTACAGCTTTACCTAGCTTACAGTCTTCACTTTTTTTAACTTCCTCAATTAAGTTTATTAAAACCTCAGTATCGGTATCACTTTTAAAAGAGTACCCTCTTGATATTAATTCTTTTTTTAATGTATCATAGTTCTCAATGATTCCATTATGAACAATAACTAAATCACCAGATTCAGAAAGATGAGGGTGAGAATTTACATTATTAGGTATTCCGTGAGTTGCCCAACGAGTATGTCCAATTCCGATAGTTCCTTTTTTTCTTTTTTCATCGTTATTAGTGATGACTTCTAAATCTGCAACTTTTCCTTTAGTTTTAGATAAATGTATGCTTTGTCCGTCATACATCATGATTCCAGAACTATCATATCCTCTATATTCTAAACGTTTCAGTCCGTTTATCACGATTGGATAAGCATCTCTATTACCTATATAACCAGTTATTCCACACATAGTAAAATCTTATTTTTCTTTAGAATATGATATTTTTAAAACAGCTCTTCTAGTTCCGTTTGCTGCTTCATCACCATTTTGAAGTGTTACCCCTCTAGGATTCCAATTGTATGAACTAACAGATGCCGAATTTGTCGGCGTATCAGTAGTGTTATATACTTTTAAAATTAATGGATCAATGGTTGCTTCTTCACTCTGTGTTAATAAATTTGAGAGATAATCAGTAATTCTAAAAGAATATTTTTCAGGCGTAGTATCAGATGACTCTAAAGAACCACCAAAACTTGCAGCTTCAGTATAAGCATCTGAAATATGTGTAGGGGATACTCCTCCACTTCCATTATCTTTATTCTGATAAAGAAATAACTTTTGGGGTATTGTATTATTATCGGTGTTAATTGTTTGATTAACATAAAAAGACAAAGTAGCATCATTAACCAACCAATCATTATCTCTTAATTCTTGAAGCTTTGTATTATCTAAAATTGTTACTTTAGCCATAGTTCCCGCAGTTCCTTGAATAGTAAAGTTATTAGCAGGAGCCGCAACAGTAGGTGCTGTCATTTTATACATACTATTTCTTATACCCGATAAAGGAAAAGAATAAGTTCTAGGTAAAGTGTCTTTTAAGGCTAAAACAGCTTGTCCAGCTTCTTTTTCGAAAGTAGTAATGGTATAGTGAAAATCAAGGCTAGCAGAAGTATTAACTCCTAATAAACTAAGAGGAACCATAGCTCCGTCACTACCTTCAGCTTTAACAATTAAACCTCTAAAATGAGCATTGAAAGATTCTAAATCAGAAAACTCTCCTCCCTCAAATTTATCCCAAAAAAGACTCTCCATTTCTGTTTTGTCTAAAGGGATAGTTAAAAAAGGGGCTTTATTTGCCAATTTAACTGTATCTTGATAAGTATTCCCGTTACTAATATTTCTAGTTAATATTAACATGGTATCTATCGCACTAGGCTTAAATGTGAATCCAGCATTTTCGCTTAATAAACGATCTTCAATATAAGAATGATTAGATTGAAAGCTATTTGAATTTGCAGGATTGTCAGGGTCTAATGTGTTTAGATAAGTTCCGTTTTTAAAAACCTTTAATGAAGTAGCAGTATTTGGATCTCCTAAAACAGAGTCTAATCTAAATTTAGGTTTTCCATCACTTTCTTTTCCAATACTCGTTGCTGTATATGGTAACTTAAGTACAACTTTGTCAAGTACAAAAATAGAATCTAAATCTCCATCTTCAGTAGCTGGTTTTACATCTTGAATTTTTAAATTAGCAGGTAAAGACAATTGACTAACAAAAGATGCTTCAATCGTTTTGTAATTGTCACCTTTAGATACACCTAGCCAATATTCTCCGAGTGTTCCGATACTAATATTATCTGCTCTAACTGAATTATATAAAGGGTTTGCATTCAAATCGGATATGTCAATTTGTTCAATTTCTACATCGATTAATACTTCACCTGTTTCAAATTTTGTGTTATTTATAACTCCGTTTCCTACGTTGTTAAAATCTTTTTCACATGATATTATAGCTGCAAAACATAGCATACTAATACCTAAAATACCAATTTTTCTAATCATTTATATTGTTATTATTCGCTTAATTCTAAAACGTTTTCTTTATAAAATTGTAAATATGCCTCAGTTAATACTTCTTCTGATTGAAATTCTAAAATTTTAGTACTTTTTTCATCAATAAAAGCATTAATTTCATCAGGCAATACTTCACTACCTTTTACAATAGCATCTGAGTTTTCAATAGCACTCTTTAAGATGTTAATTTGATTTGGTGTAGCTACAGTTGCTATTTTTGACTCATCAATTTTGTCAAAACGCACTTTTTTTGCTAATTCCCCATTCAATTCACCTTCAAAATTATTATTATAAATCGAAGTTACAATCTTGCTTTCGGTAAACAATGGTTCCTCCTTATAAAATTCTCTTAAATATAAAGGAAGTAGAGAAGCCATCCATCCATGAACGTGGATAATATCTGGTGCCCAGTTTAGTTTTTTAACAGTTTCTATAACGCCTTTCGCAAAGAAAATCATGCGTTCGTCGTTGTCGCTAAACATTTTGTCATCTTCATCAGAATAAACCGCTTTACGCTTAAAATACTCTTCGTTGTCAATGAAATACACTTGCATCCTTTCTTTAGGAATTGAAGCTACTTTAATAATTAAAGGCATATCCATGTCGTTAATTATTAAGTTCATACCAGATAAACGAATAACTTCATGTAATTGATGTCTTCGTTCGTTGATTACCCCATAACGAGGCATGAAAATACGGGTTTGAACTCCTTTAGAATGTGCGTTTTTAGCAACATTAAATGCAGTAGATGATAATTCTGTTTCTGGTAAATAAGGTGTTACCTCCGATGAAACATATAATATTCTCTTATCCTTCATTAAGTCTGTCTATTTTATTGAAGATGCAAAAATAAGAAAATTTATGCTAAAATGGTGTTAAATTGCTAATTTTGCATGTATTCCAACTATAATAGAATGAAAGTTTATAAAACTAAATCAGAATTAAAAGAATTCTTATCAGATATAAAAAATGCTAATAAGTCAATTGGATTCATCCCTACAATGGGGGCCTTGCATCAAGGTCATTTGTCGCTTGTTAAAGAGTCAAAGAAAAAAAATGATATTACAGTAGTAAGCATTTTTGTAAACCCAACGCAATTCGATAAGAAAGAAGATTTAGTAAAGTACCCTAAAACATTTGATAACGATGTTCAGCTTTTAGAAAGCGTTGTTTGCGATGTTTTATTTTTTCCTTCTGTAAAAGAAATATATAGTGAAAATATTGTGTCAGAACGTTTTAATTTTGATGGATTAGAACATCAAATGGAAGGTGAATTTAGAGATGGTCATTTCGACGGAGTGGGAACTATCGTAAAAACATTATTCGAAATTGTGGAACCTGATGTTGCTTACTTCGGGAAAAAAGATTTTCAACAGTTACAAATCATCAAAAAGATGGTTGAAAAACATGCACTTTCGGTAAAGATAAAAGGATGCGATATTTACCGTGAAAAAGATGGTTTAGCAATGAGCTCACGCAATACGAGATTAACAAAAGAACATCGAGAATTGGTTCCTTTTATTTATAAAACATTAAAAAAAGCAAAGAAGAAATTTATCACTAAAAACGGAAGTGAAGTTACTGAGTGGGTAAAAAAACAGTTTAAAAAACAACCGTTGTTAGAACTTGAATATTTTACGATTGCCAACGAAAAAACCTTAAAAACCATCGATAAAAAAGAGTCTGAACAAAAATATCGGGCATTTATTGCAGTTTTTGCAGGAGAAATTAGATTGATAGATAATATCCGTTTAAAATAAAATCATTCAAAAACAACTCATTAATCATTAAAAAACTATTTTTGCACTATGTTAGTACAAGTCGTAAAATCTAAAATCCACCGGGTAAAAGTTACGGGTGCCGATTTAAATTATATAGGAAGCATTACCATTGATGAAGATTTAATGGATGCAGCAGGAATTATTGAAGGAGAACGTGTTCAGATTGTGAATAACAATAATGGCGAACGTTTAGAAACATATGCAATTCCTGGTCCAAGAAATAGTGGGGAAATAACCTTAAACGGTGCCGCTGCCAGAAAAGTAGCAAAAGGCGATGTGTTAATACTAATCGTATATGCTTTTATGGAATTAGAAGAAGCTAAAAACTTTAAACCTTCGTTAGTTTTTCCTAATGAAGAAGATAATACCCTTACATAGTTTTGAATATTAAAAAAGCATTAAAAATTATATTACCTCTCGTTTTGGGAGGTTTTTTGGTTTGGTACTCTTTGTCAAAAGTGTCTATAGCAACTTTACTAGATTATTTTAAAGAGGCAAATTATTGGTGGATAACTTTAGGATTATTCTTCGGAATTTTAAGTCACTTGTCTAGAGCATATCGTTGGAAGTTTTTACTGGAGCCAATGGGTTATAAGCCAGATTTTGGTAACAGTACCATGGCAGTTTTAGTAGCTTATTTAGTAAATTATGCAGTACCAAGAGCCGGAGAAGTATCCCGCGCAGCAGTAATGACAAACTACGAAAACATTCCGTTCGAAAAAGGTTTCGGAACCATCGTTGCAGAAAGAATGGCAGATTTAATTATGATGTTAAGTATCATCGCCATTACGTTATTTGTACAGTTCGATTTTATTTATGAATTATTAACAAAGAATTTTAATCCACTAAAAATAGTAGCAATATTAGCAGCTCTTATTGTAGCCGGATTTATCTTTTCGAGATATGTAAAAAAAGCAAGATCAGGAATTGGCCTAAAAATAAAAAACTTTATCTCAGGTTTAGTTGAAGGAGTCATGAGTATATTTAAGATGAAGAATAAATGGGCGTTTATTTTTCATACCGTATTTATTTGGGTAATGTATGTGTTAATGTTCTGGGCAACAATACCCGCAATTAATGGTTTAAATGTTCCTTTAGGAGGTGTTTTAATTGGTTTTATTGCAGGCGGATTTAGTATTGCAGCAACCAACGGAGGTATCGGTTTATATCCGGTAGCTGTTGCAGGTGCCTTAGCTTTATTTGGTATTGCAGAAGAACCAGCAACCGCTTTTGGTTGGATTATGTGGACAGCCCAAACGGCGATGATTATTGTTTTTGGAGGGCTAGCATTTTTATTCTTACCTATCTATAATAAAAATAAAAAGTAATAGGGCGTTCCCTTGCAGGTCGCGCTTTCGCTACTCGCTTTTTTTGAAAAAACTAAAAAGAGCTCAAACATGTCGCTCAATCGCTAACGCAGGTTCTTTATAAACTTTAGTTATAAGTTATTTTTGTTCAGCTGTGTTTAAGAAGTTGTTTTCGTGATTATGAAAATCATACTACCGTGTCATGCTGAATTTATTTCAGCATCGCATAACTCTGATAAATTAGAAACTGAAATAAATTCAATTTTAGGAATTCACTTTTTTTAGAATAAAATTTATACAGACGTTAAAAATAATCAATAGCATTAAATATTACTTTGTAACTTTGATACTTTATAAACGTTACAACTAAACCTAAATGGCTAAAACCAAAACTACTTTTTTCTGTCAAAACTGCGGAGCGCAACATGCGCAATGGGCAGGACAATGCAATACTTGTAAAGAATGGAATACCATTGTTGAAGAGGTAATTCAGAAAGAAGAAAAAAGAAGTTGGAAAACGCCAGAGAACAACAAAAAAAGAGTTGCTACGCCTTTAAGAGTACAAGATATTCAGTTGAATCAAGAAGAACGTGTTGAAACAAAAAATAACGAATTAGATACTGTTTTAGGTGGCGGAATTGTAAAAGGTGCCGTTGTTTTATTAGGTGGTGAACCCGGAATTGGTAAATCGACCTTGTTGTTACAAATCGCTTTAAAAATCCCGCAAAAAGTATTGTACGTTTCAGGTGAAGAAAGTCAGTCGCAAATTAAAATGCGAGCTGAGCGTTTAGAAGCTACAAATTCTAATTGCTTAATTCTTACTGAAACAAATACGCAGCAAATATTTAAAAATATAGAGGAAGTTAAACCTGATGTTTTGGTGATTGATTCTATTCAAACCTTACATACAAATTCTATTGAAGCTTCACCGGGAAGTATTTCTCAAATACGTGAAACATCCGCAGAATTAATAAAATTCGCCAAAGAAACTTCAACTCCGGTATTATTAATTGGTCATATTAATAAAGAAGGACACATTGCAGGGCCTAAAATTTTAGAACACATGGTAGATGTAGTTTTACAGTTTGAAGGCGACAGAAATCATACCTATAGAATATTACGTTCTCAGAAAAACCGATTTGGTTCTACTGCCGAACTCGGAATTTATGAAATGTTATCTAGCGGATTACGAGAAGTCTCTAATCCGTCTGAAATATTAATATCAAAAAAAGATGCCGATTTAAGCGGAACCGCAATTGCATCAACTTTAGAGGGTATTCGCCCTTTAATGATCGAAATTCAGGCTTTGGTTTCTACCGCAGTTTATGGTACACCACAACGTTCTACCACTGGTTATAATTTGAAAAGATTGCACATGATTTTAGCTGTGCTAGAGAAAAGAGCAGGTTTTAAACTAGGTGCAAAAGATGTGTTTTTAAATGTTACAGGCGGAATTCATGTAGATGATCCTGCTATTGATTTAGCGGTTGTTGCAGCCATTTTATCATCGAATCAAGATTTAGCAATTAACCCGAATGTTTGTTTTGCTGCCGAAGTTGGTTTGGCAGGAGAAATACGACCGGTTTCTAAAATTGATCAGCGTATTTTAGAAGCTGAAAAACTAGGGTATAAAACTTTAGTAGCATCGAAATACAATAAAATATCTTCTAAAAACCACGGTATAAAACTCGTTTTAGTTGGTAAAATAGAAGAGGCTTTCGCTACGTTGTTTGCTTAAGTTTTGTTAATACACTTGACTAGTATTTATAAGTGTAAGCAAAACAGAAAACACATAAAAACTCCTTTAAATAGAATAAAATGGGTGTAAGTATGTTTTTTAATATCCTGTTTTCCATTTTTTTTCAAAAAACAATTCTTGCATTTTAGTCAATAATTCAAACATGCCATTTTCAGTGTTTTGGCAATACTGTTGATATTCTGAATTATCAATTTTGGGCTTGTCTAATGACCAGGTTTTATGAACCTCATTGTGAATTATTTTGTTTCGAACTTTACTTATCTTGTTTGCCCATTGTCCATCTTCGTAAATTTCCTTGAAAAGTTGATTTATAGATTCAGCTTTATCATTTTGTAATTTATCAAGTGTTTTATGAAAGTGATTTCCGTTTTGAACTTTTTTATCCAGTCCGAGAATAATAAAAGCTAGTCGTTTACTAAAATCTAAGTATGCTTTTGTTTGAATTATAAAATTCTCCATAAAGATATAATCGGTGAAAGAAATATTATTTTCCCATTCAGTAGTGTGTTCTTGTTCTGAATATTTATCCTTTTTTAAATAATGAATTTGCCAAAGAAATTCAAGATTTACTCCTGCGGAAAGAAACTTAGAAAGAACAGAATCAGTTTGGTCTAATATTTTATCGGATTGATTCGGGATATTATTTCTTAGAGTATATTCCTTAGCGCTATTATAGAATTTTTCACAAACGTTTTTAGTTTGCTCTCGATTCATCTTAGAAATGTGAATGAAATTCGTAGTATTCATATTTATGCTAACTTAATTATATAAAGATTTTTGATTTTTTTATCAGCGCTAGCTAAGTTATCAGAAAACAGGCTAAAAATAAAATTAAGTATTTCGAAACAGTAAAGACTAATCGTTCTTCTTTTTCTTTTTGCCAAAAAGTCTATTAAAAAAACCTTTAATTCCTTTTTGTCTGTAAGGAGGGCATTTTATTGATTTGTAAACATCATCTGGAATATTAAAATCGGTCAAGTATTTTTTACTTAGCTCGGCGTCTTTCTCTATTTCTTTAATAATATTGGCAACAATAGGTAGAGCCAATGACGAGCCAGCACCTTTTCCGCTTTTAAAATGTATGGTGTTTTTTGAAGTTCCTACCCAAGTACCAAAAACAATATTGGGGGTGTAGGCAAGAAACCAAGCATCGGTATAATTTTGCGCGGTACCTGTTTTTGCAGCAAGCTGACTTTTAATTTTATAAGTGTTTCTAATCTTAGCTCCCGTACCTTGGTCAACAGCTTTTTGTAAAATGGCTGTTAGTGTTTCAGTAGTTTCTTTTTTAAAGGCTTCTTCGGCTTTTTGCTCCTTACTTTCATAAATAATAGCACCTTCTTTATCGGTAATTTTAGTAATCATGTACAAGTCGTTCATGGCGCCATTATTAGCAAAGCTACCGTACGCTTTTGTTATTTCGGACAATGATAAGTCTAAGGTTCCTAAAGCAATAGACGGTGCATTATTGGTAATTTTAGGAAACTGTAGTTTTTCACAGTAATTGATTAATAATTCTCTTTCGAGTTTAAAATAAAGATCGATAGTTGGTAAATTCATAGAATGAATTAAGGCATTCCATAGCGCAACTTTACTCTTGGGTGTTGAGCTGTAATCGGCATTTTGAGGCTTCCAATTATTAAATTTGGGATATGTTTTTTCTTCGTTGTTAAAATAATCGCAAGGCGAAATGCCATTTTCTATGGCTGTAGCATATAAAATTGGTTTAAAAGCAGAAGCTATTTGACGATGCGATAAAACCATATCAAAAGGAAGTATTTTAAAATTGTTTCCACCTACCCAACTGATAACTGCTCCGTTTTTAGGATTTGTAACCAATACAGCCGCATTAAGCATTTTTGCATAATGCCATAAACTATCAATTTTAGTACCTTTTATTGTTTTAGTACCTTTTATTGTTTTAGTACTGTCCCAATCAAACAACTTAAAGGTTTTGTTTTGTTTGTCTTTTTCAGAAGAAAAACGGTTCTTTTTTAACCAGCTATTTTTTAAACTATTTGATCGTAGTTCTTTATCTAATTCCTTTTGTTTTACTATAAGTTGTTCTTTAGCTGCTTTTTCGGCAATTTTTTGAATACTGTAATTTAACGTGGTATATATTTTTAAACCGTCGGCTTCTAAATTGTGTTTTATATTTCTTGTTTCATTAATGCTATCTATTATTTTAACAGCTTTTTTCTTTACTTGATAAGAAAAATACCCAGCAGTTGTTTTTAAATCAAGGTTTTTATAGCTTAGTGTAAGTGGTAATTTTTGTAAACTATCCGTAGTTTTGGTATTTAAATACTGTTCGTTTTTCATAAGTTGCAGCACAATATTTCTTCTGCTTAAAGCATTTTTAGGATACAACCTTGGGTTGTAATAAGTATTTGCTTTTAGCATACCAACTAACACAGCAGACTCTTCGGCATTTAACTCATTTGCCTTTTTATTAAAAAATCGATTAGCGGCAGATTCTATTCCGAAGATGTTTTCACCAAAAGGAACCGAATTAAAATACAATTGAAGTATCTCGTTTTTAGAATATAAATTTTCCATTCTGCTAGCAATAATAAGTTCTTTAATCTTATTTATGGGCATGCTTAAAAATCCGTGATACTTTCGTCCGTATAAGTTTTTAATTAATTGTTGTGTAATGGTGCTTCCGCCGCCGCCAGAAGCATCTTGCATTAAAATACTTTTAAATAGCACTCTTGCATAGCTCTGACCATCGTAACCATTATGAGTATAAAAACGTTTGTCTTCCGTAGCAATTAAAGCTTCTTTTAAATGATTTGGTATTTGTGATATGTTGATGTTGGTTCGATTTTCTGTGAAAATTTTACCGATAATTACATCATCCGAAGAATATATTAAAGAGGCTTCTTCATTTATTATTGATGATAATTTTTTGTTGTTAGGTAAAGCGCCAAACACCTCAAAATATACCAAAGAGAAAAGTAGTAATATTGATAGAAATATTATACTAACCAAACCCGTTACATATTTTAATAAACGGATTAAAGTTTTCTTTTCAGTAAGCTTATGGTACATTTCTTTGAGTGTTTTCATTAAAGTGTAAAACGTAGTGTAAGTGATAAAATTGTAAGTAGTTTATACAGAGCGGTAGTACTAAATTTCAGGTAAAAAGAGTAGGTAAATCAGCTTTTAAAAAAGTTAATTGTATATGTTTTTAAAGTAGCTAGTAATTCCGCTTAAAATACTTTGTATTGCATAAGAAGCTAATATTAGCCCCATAATCTTACTTAAAACGGTAATTCCGTAATTACCTATTCTTTTTTGTAAATGATTTGCAGTTAAAAGAATTAAACAAGTAATACCAATTACAAGCAGTACAATTATGGTTGTAATAGTTTGTTGTTGAATTGTGTAAACATGGTTATTGGTCATTAAAACAACAGCCATAATTGCTCCGGGAGATGCTATAGAAGGAATTGCTATTGGAAATATAGTAACATGTTTATAATCAGTTATTCTGTTTTTTTCTTGTTCAGGTTTTCCGTCGCCAAATATCATCGTTAATGCAAATAAAAAAAGAATGACTCCTCCAGAAATTTGAAAAGCATCAAGAGATACTGACATGCTTTCTAAAATTAATTGCCCGATAACAATAAAAAAGAGCAGTATTATAAAAGCAATTATTGATGCCCTAATAGCAATTTTCTTTTTATGAATTAAATCAAACTCTTTAGTTGCTTCTAAGTAAACGGGTATTGTACCTATAGGGTCAATTACTGCTAAAATGAAAAAAATAGTTGTTAAAATTTCAGCCATAATTACTTAATACGTTTAGCGCTTGTTGTGAAAGATAAACCTTGTTGCCCCATAGTTGATGTCATTACGCCTTCAAATAAAGGTTCTGGGCAATTTTGAGGTGTTTTCCATTCAAAAATAAAATTAGAACCAGTGCCTCCAGAAACATCAATTTCATCTATAATTATTTCTGTAGTTTCCATAGGTGCTAAAAAAATAGGATAATCAAAATATTTTCTAATTGATTTGCCATCAGTATCATAATACTGAGCTTTTAAAAGATAAATTGTATCTAAATCACTGGTGTTTCTCATACTTACCATTGATGTTAAATTATGAGTTTTATGTTCTGTAAAGCTATAAATTTGGGAATAAATGGATAGATAAGATTTTCCGAATTTAAGTGATCTTTTGTTGTTTATATTGATGGCTCTTTTTGACCAGTTCTCAGAATTTATAGAGCTAATTTTGTTTTTTTTACTACAGCCTAAAACTAATACTAGCAGTACTACGATAAAAGATATATATTTCATTTAAATAGGATGTTTTTTATGTAAAAACTAGTTTCAGCGAAGTTATTAGAAAATAAGTTTAAAATCAAGTAAAATATAATATGCTGAGAAATAACAAGCTGCTTTGAGTGGTTGTAATTAAAAATTAACTATCCGTTTTTCCGAGTTTTTCGACTTTTTTCAGCCACTTTTTCCTGAATTTTTCTTCAGACATTCTAATAGGGCCAATCGTTGTTACTTTTACTTTTTTTACTCCGATAAAATGAAGCGTTAATTTTTTCATAGCATTAGTACTTGGTCTTTTATAATACCAACGATAATACCATGAAGGTTGATCTAAAGTACAAATTATTCTGGCAGTTTTATTTGTCAAGCATTTATCTGACCATAATGAGTTGGCTCTTTTTTTAAATGCAAAACCAGGTAACAAAATTCTATCTATAAAACCTTTCATTATTGCGGGTAATGAACCCCACCATACTGGATATATCCAAACCAAATGATCGGCCCATTTTAATTTATTTTGGACTTCTAATAAATCGGGTTCTAGTTCGGTTCTTTTCCTGTAGCCAAACTCAAGGTTTGGATTAAAATTTAGTTCTCCAATATTAATTATTTTTACTTCAGTATTAGACTTTTCGGTACCTAATTTATAAGATTCAGAAAGTGCATAATTAAAACTTTCTTTATCTGGATGCCCATTTATGATTAATATTTTTTTCATTTTAGTTATAAGTATAAAATAGTGGGGGTTTTAGAGAAGTTTTTTAAGTTTTACTTCAAACTTAGTACCTGATAAATTATATACGGTAAAGAATTTATATAAAATAAAACAGGTCGGAACTGTTAAGAAAAAAGTACATACTAAAAAAGTAATACTACTACATATAATATTTAAAAATAAGGCACCAATATCTCCAATATAGGACGAAATATTTTCTTGTTGCTTGTTAAAATAATTATAAATGCCACAAGTATAATCGTAAAAACGAATTAAAGTTTCGTAAATAAGCCAAGTAGGGTAAAACCATTTTCTAGTTGATAGCCACCAGTTGCCCCAAATTGATTTTAATTGTAAACTGTTTGTCTCCATTATGTTTGTTTTTTACAAAGGTCATACAAACAAAAGAGGTGTCATTTGATATTAATCAAGTTCGGTTTTTTGGGTTTCTAATTCTGCTTAAAGTTTCGAGTGTAATTCCTAAATAAGAAGCAATATGTGTTAAAGGAATTCTGTTTGTTATTGTTGGATGAATAGTAATTAAGTGATTATATCTTTCGTTGGCCTTGTTAAATTGAATGGTGTATAAACGTTCACACAAACCTAACATAGTTTCGGTAACAACTTTACTAATAAAACGTTCAAAATCATGATGTTTATTTGAAAGAAGCGTCATCGTATTCTTTGAAAATTCAATAACCGTTACATCTTCAATAAACTCAATATAATGCGGACTTGGATTATCGCTAAAAAGACTTACAATTGATGCCATAAATTGGTTTTCGAAAGCAAACCAATCAGAAATATCTTTTCCATCTTTTAAATAGTAGGCTCTGGCGCACCCTTCTATAATTAAATACGCTTTTTCAGCATATTGCCCTTCACGAACTATAATTTCACCTCTTTTAAACGTTTTAATTTTTGAATTATGGATAAACTCTTGTTTGCAGACTGCGGATAATGGAGCGTAAATTTTTTCAACTTCGTTTAAGATTTTTTCGCTATTCATTATTGTAAAAATTTAAGTTCCTAAAAATAACAATGAGCGAAGTTATTTGAAATGAAGTAAAAAGTCAAACAAAAACGATTTAATAAAAAACCCTTACAAAATGCGAGGGCACTGAAAAAGCAACTCTTTTTGAAATTTAACTTTAAAAGCGATTAAGAAATGTTACATTTCTCTTAATCGCTTTTTGTTTGCTGTACTTTTTTTGATAAAGTCTTATGTTATATAAAAATTGG
>NZ_JAOBTH010000017.1:5000-60778 GCF_025215075.1 Tenacibaculum haliotis
CGGTTTGCACCGGCAGTCTCGCTAGAGTCCTCAGCATTACCTGTTAGCAACTAACAATAGGGGTTGCGCTCGTTATAGGACTTAACCTGACACCTCACGGCACGAGCTGACGACAACCATGCAGCACCTTGTAAAGTGTCCGAAGAAAAAGCTATCTCTAGCCCTGTCACTCTACATTTAAGCCCTGGTAAGGTTCCTCGCGTATCATCGAATTAAACCACATGCTCCACCGCTTGTGCGGGCCCCCGTCAATTCCTTTGAGTTTCAGTCTTGCGACCGTACTCCCCAGGTGGGATACTTATCACTTTCGCTTAGTCACTGAGTCGAAACCCAACAACTAGTATCCATCGTTTACGGCGTGGACTACCAGGGTATCTAATCCTGTTCGCTCCCCACGCTTTCGTCCATGAGCGTCAGTATATACGTAGTAGACTGCCTTCGCAATCGGTATTCTAAGTAATATCTATGCATTTCACCGCTACACTACTTATTCTATCTACTTCCGTATAACTCAAGTCAACCAGTATCAAAGGCAGTTCCGTCGTTGAGCGACGGGATTTCACCTCTGACTTAATTGACCGCCTGCGGACCCTTTAAACCCAATGATTCCGGATAACGCTTGGACCCTCCGTATTACCGCGGCTGCTGGCACGGAGTTAGCCGGTCCTTATTCTTACAGTACCGTCAAGTTCCCTCACGAGGGAATGTTTCTTCCTGTATAAAAGCAGTTTACAACCCATAGGGCAGTCATCCTGCACGCGGCATGGCTGGTTCAGAGTTGCCTCCATTGACCAATATTCCTCACTGCTGCCTCCCGTAGGAGTCTGGTCCGTGTCTCAGTACCAGTGTGGGGGATAATCCTCTCAGACCCCCTACCTATCGTTGCCATGGTAAGCCGTTACCTTACCATCTAGCTAATAGGACGCATAGTCATCTTGTACCTATAAATATTTAATATAAAAGAGATGCCTCTTCTATACATTATGGAGTGTTAATCTTCATTTCTAAAGGCTATCCTCCTGTACAAGGCAGATTCTATACGCGTTACGCACCCGTTCGCCGGTCGTCATCTGTGCAAGCACAATGTTACCCCTCGACTTGCATGTGTTAAGCCTGCCGCTAGCGTTCATCCTGAGCCAGGATCAAACTCTTCATTGTATATTTTAAATAATATTAATGAATAAGTTTCAAAAGAATTTGTTCTAACGAATTAGAACGTGGTTATTCTACTCTTTGTTTACGCTGTCAATTTCAATATTTTCAATGAACTTGTACCGAATCGGCACTCATAAGTATTTTAATTTCTGTTAAAAAGAATAAATACTTCTTGTAGAAATGCTAGATTCGAACTAACTGATTCTTATTACAAAATCATTCCAAAATTTCTCTGATCGTTTCGCCTTCTTAAAGCGGTTGCAAATCTATAAACTTTTCTAAAAATGACAAAACTTTTTTTGAAGTTTTTTTAGTTTATTTTTTGCTGTATTTTAACGAACTCCCGCATTTAAAACGGGCTACAAAGATACTCTCTTTCTTTCGATTTAAACAAGTAAAAATTAACTTATTTTTTACCTTTTTTTGATGATATCTTAACCCTTATATTAATGAACTTTACTAAGTTCTAAACACTCGTTTTTCCTTTAGCGGGTGCAAATATAGATTCCTTTTTTAACATAACAACTACCTTTTTTACCTTTTTTTTAAAGTATTTTACGCAACGTTGTTTTCTAGATACTTAACTCTAAAACTACATTGAATTTTTAACCTACTCATTATCGTATTAATCTTCGCGTGAGGGATTGAACATTTCGACTACACTCAATACAAGCTCTCTGTTTGAGCTCTTTTTACCATTTTCTGTAAAAAAGCGAGTAGTGAAAGCCTGACAATTTTAAAGAAATTGACACGCCACACTAAAGAATATGGCTATAAAACATATCAAAAAGAGATCTATTTGTCTTTACAATTATCTTTTTTCGTGTTTTACCCTTGCTTTTTTAGGCACTTTTCTATCGTTGTTTGATAAATACTTTCTTATATATTGTAATATTCATCGTTCACCAATTTTTAAAAACGATATTTTACTACTCTTTTATGACTTTTGATTTATAATATATGAGATTATAGCTTCCCCAGAAATGACAATATAACTTTTCAATTTCACTTACTACAAAATAGAAGTTCAGTGTTGTTTGAGACTACTAAAAAACAAAAAATATGTTTAGCCCTGATTAAAACGGCATCCTTTTTCTGATTCATTTTAAATACTACCTATAATCAAAAGAGATTACAAAAGTTTACAAAAAACGAAACTTTGCAATGACATACAGAAAAAGATATAGTGGAAAGCAGGAGATAGCTTCAAAAAAAAATCCCAAGCAAGAAGCTCGGGATTTTAATATATATACGGTAAGATTGTTACCTACATTTCTAATGCTTTCTTAATGTTGTTACCCATTAATAACTCTTCCGGATTTTCTAACGCTTCTTTAACAGCAACCAAGAAACCAACAGATTCACGACCATCAATAACTCTGTGATCGTAAGATAATGCAACATACATAATTGGTTGAATTACCACTTCACCATTAACAGCCATCGGACGGTTAACGATATTGTGCATTCCTAAAATTCCACTTTGAGGAGGATTTAAAATTGGAGTTGATAACATTGAACCGAATACACCACCATTAGTGATTGTAAATGTTCCACCAGTCATTTCATCTACTGTAATTTGTCCGTCACGAGCACGTAAAGCTAAACGCTTCACTTCACTTTCAACACCTCTAAACGATAAGTCTTCAGCATTTCTAATTACAGGAACCATTAATCCTTTAGGACCAGAAACTGCTATAGAAATATCTTGAAAATGATTTTTTATTTGGTAATCTCCATCAATCATAGAGTTTACATCAGGATACATTTCTAAAGCTCTAACAACTGCTAAAGTGAAGAAAGACATAAATCCTAATCCAACACCGTGTTTTGCTTTAAAATCTTCTTTATATTGTTTACGTAAATCGAAAATCGGCTGCATGTTCACTTCGTTAAACGTAGTTAGCATAGCCGTTTCGCTTTTAACAGCAACTAAACGTTGTGCTACTTTACGACGTAACATCGACATTTTTTTACGCTCTGTACCGCGAGAACCATTTGTTGGTTGCGTTCCCATAGAAGGCACAGCATTTACTGCGTCATCTTTTGTAACACGACCGTCTTTTCCTGTTCCTTTTACTGAAGCAGCATCGATTCCTTTTTCAGCTAAAACTTTCTTAGCTGCAGGAGAAGCAGTTCCGGTTGCATACGTTGCAGCTTTCACTTCTTCTTTCTTAGGTGCTGCTGTTTTTGGAGCTTCTGCTGTTTTTGTTTCAGTTACAGATCCACCCGCTGGTTTTGCAGCACTCATGTCTATCAAACAAACTACAGCACCAACTTCTACAGCATCACCTTCTTCAGCTTTTAAAGTGATAATTCCGCTTTCTTCCGCAGGTAACTCTAACGTTGCTTTGTCAGAATCTACCTCGGCGATTGGCTGATCTTTTTCAACATAATCACCATCTTCAACTAACCAAGTTGCTATTTCTACTTCTGTAATCGATTCTCCCGGAGAAGGAACTTTCATTTCTAAAACACTCATGTTTCTTTATTTTTATTCTGAAATATTTTATTTCTTTTATTTGGGCGTTCGGGCGGGCTTTTCACTGTATCTTTTTTGCTGCATTCTCGATACAAATTTGTTCATTCTTCACAAATTCACTCGAACTGACAGCAAAAAAGGATGCCGTTTCAATCCCTAACGCACTTACTTATTATCTATGGTATTAATCAAAAACTTTGTCTAATACTTGCTGATGTCTACGTTTATACCTTGCACTTGAACCTGCAGCTGGTGCCGATTTATAATCTCTCGATGCACATTCTAATTTTGCCAATTCAAAACGCTCTAACATATAACTCCAAGAACCCATGTTTTTAGGTTCTTCTTGTGCCCAAACATAACGAGTTACATTCGGATACCTATCCATTGCAGCTTTAATTTGATCGTTATGTAATGGAAACAACTGCTCTATTCTTACAATAGCAATATCTTCTCTTCCTAACTGCTCACGTTCTGCTATTAAATCATAGTAGAATTTACCTGAACAAAATACCATTTTTTTCACATTATCAGTAGCAATAGTATCATCAATAACTTCTTGGAATGTTCCGTTAGCTAACTCTTCAATCGTATTTACTGCTTTTGGTAAACGTAATAAACTCTTTGGTGTAAAAACTACCAATGGTTTTCTGAAATCACGTTTCATCTGACGTCGTAAAATATGATATATGTTCGCTGGAGTAGAACAGTTTGCTATCGTCCAGTTATCAATTGCTGATGACTGTAAGAAACGTTCAATTCTTCCTGACGAATGCTCTGGTCCTTGTCCTTCATATCCATGAGGCAATAACATTACTAATCCGTTTTGCAATTTCCATTTAGCTTCTGCTGACGAAATATATTGATCAAATACAATTTGCGCTCCGTTGGCAAAATCACCAAACTGAGCTTCCCAAATAGTTAACGTATTTGGTGCTGCCATAGCATAACCATAATCAAATCCTAAAACTCCGTATTCTGATAAGTGAGAATTGAAAATGGTCATTTCTCCTTTATTCTTCGGATTTGTGTTTAATAAATTAACACGTTCTAACGTTTCTTCATCACGCATAATTGCATGACGATGAGAGAAAGTACCTCTTTCTACATCTTCACCAGAAATACGAATATTAAATCCTTCTTCTAATAAAGTTCCGTAGGCTAAATTCTCTGCAACTCCCCAATCTAATAAATTTTCGTCAAAAACCATTTTCTTACGTCCTTGTAAAATACGTTCTGCTTTACGCACAAACTTGTATCCTTCTGGAGTTGTAGAAATAACTTTTGCGATATCTTTTAATCCTTCAACCGAATAAGTAGTATCTATCGGTTGTAACATTTCTTGTAATTGCTTACGCACAAATCCATCCCAAACTTCTGGCATGAATTCTTGAATTTTCGACGTAGTTTTCTTTTTAGATTCTGTAAACTCAGTTTCTAAATGTGCTTTAAACTCGTCTGTAATTTGTTTTACATAATCACCAGAAATACTTCCTTCTGCCACCAATTTAGCAGCGTATATTTCTTTGGCATTTTTATGCTTAGAAATCGCTTTGTATAATTTAGGCTGTGTAAAACGAGGCTCATCACCTTCATTATGCCCATATTTACGGTATCCTAATAAATCAATATAAATGTCTTTTTTGAATTTCATTCTATATTCAACAGCCATTTCCATTGCATAACAAACCGCTTCTGCATCATCTGCATTTACGTGTAATACTGGCGACAATGTTACTTTAGCCACATCTGTACAATAAGTACTAGAACGTGCATCTAAATAATTAGTAGTAAAACCTACTTGGTTATTTACCACAACATGAATCGTTCCTCCTGTTTTATAACCATTTAAGGTCATCATTTGCGCTATTTCGTACACAATACCTTGCCCTGCTATTGCAGCATCACCGTGTACTAAAATTGGTAAAATTTTACCATTATCTCCGTTATAATCTAAATCTATTTTAGCACGAACAATTCCCTCAGCCACTGCATCTACAGTTTCTAAGTGAGATGGATTTGGAACCAAATTCATCTTCATTTTTTGTCCGCCTTTATATGCTTTACTTAGCGTTAATCCTAAGTGATACTTTACATCTCCATCAATATCTTGATCTTCAAAATCTTTTCCTTCAAACTCACTAAATAAATCGCGAACAGGTTTTTTAAAGATGTTTACTAATGTGTTTAAACGACCACGGTGTGCCATTCCTAAAACACATTCTTCTACTCCGTATTTTTCGGCAGCATCACGAAGTGCCACACTTATTCCTGGAATTAGGGTTTCTCCTCCTTCAACAGAAAAACGTTTTTGACCTACATATTTTGTTTGCAAAAAGCTCTCGAAAGTAGACGCTTGATTTAATTTTGTAAGAATATATTTTTTTGCTTCTACATCGTAATTTAACTGCTTGTCCTTAATATTTAAACGGTTTTGCCACCATTTTAATTCCTCCGGACTACGCAAATACATGTATTCGATACCGATACTATCACAATAAATTTTCTTAAGATATTTAACTATTTCAGACAAAGAGCTTGGCCCCATCCCTAAAATATCACCTGCATTAAATACAGTAGCTAAATCTTTGTTAGACAAACCAAAGTTCTCGACATCTAATGTAGGAGCGTATTTTCTACGATCACGAACTGGGTTTGTTTCCGTAAAAAGATGCCCTCTTGTACGGTATCCGTTTATTAAATCGATTACTAAAAATTCTTTACGTACTTCTTCAGGTATTTCAACAGAAACCTCATCATCAGTCAACGAATAACTTTCGTTTGCTAAATCGTATCCTTGAAAAAAACTTCTCCAACTTGGTTCTACTGCATCCGGATTTTTTTGATACTGTTCGTATAAATCACCTATAAAACCTGTATGTGCTGCGTTTAAGAACGAAAACTTGTCCATATATATTTACTATGCTTTTCTATCAATAAGAATAATGGTGACAAAAATACAACTTTTACTAAAAATAGGCCTTTTTTTTATGCTTATTTTGAACTTATCAATGATCTACTTAGATAAATAAAACAGCTTACAAACGCTAAGTCCACAAAATAATACTTTGAAAATCAGTTAGAACCATTTTTTATTTCATTTTTTATCAAAAAATGTTTGTAGATATAAAAAAAGCCCTTAAATTTGCACTCGCATTTTAAAGCAAGTCCGCTTTAAATTCCTCCTTAGCTCAGTTGGTTAGAGCATCTGACTGTTAATCAGAGGGTCTTAGGTTCGAGTCCTAAAGGAGGAGCAAAATAAACGAAGGCATCGTAGCAGCCGATAATTGCTACAACACATATATTTGTTCTACATGAACATTCCTCCTTAGCTCAGTTGGTTAGAGCATCTGACTGTTAATCAGAGGGTCTTAGGTTCGAGTCCTAAAGGAGGAGCAATAAAAAAAGAAGTTCAACAGCAATGTTGGACTTTTTTTATGCAGCAATGCGGGTCAAATCCTCTACCCAACTGGGCTAAGGGAGGAATAAAAAAAATCAACATTCTTTGAAAGCATCAAAATTACTGCATAAAGCAGCTGAATTTTGTGCCCGAAAAACGGAAGTCATAGGTCAAAAACTTGCACATAACTTGCACGAACCCCTTTTTAGGCCAAAAAGTGCACGTGCATAAAAATGTTTTTAGCGCAACACTAAAAAACATGAGTACTTTAAAACTTACATTAGACAAAAGAAGAAGTTATGCCGACGGTCGAATCCCTTTAATACTAAGGCTTACAGCCAATAAAAAAACAACATCGATTCATCTTGGAATTAAGATTTCGCCGAACGAATGGGATGAGAAAAAACTACGTGTAAATAAAAAGCATGCAAGTTACTTAGAGCTAAATCTTCATTTAAAGAAGACAATATTGCATTATGAGAAGAAACTTCTGGCAATTTTAGCATACAAACCAGACGCAAGTTTAGCCGACATAAAATATGCCCTAACCGTATCGTATGATGTTAACGAAATGCTGTTTTATGATTTTGCCATTGAACAAATTAAAAAACTAAATATTCAAGGTCGCCACGGCAATGCACAATCCTACAAAACAGCCACCAACAGTATTATCAACTACAGAAATAAGAAACTAAAGTTATCGGATATAAATTATGCATTTGTATTAGAATATGACGCCCATTTATCAGCTTCTGGTGTAAGTGTAAATGGCGCTGCGGTATATATGCGGGCGCTGCGTGCTTTATTAAATCGTGCTGGAAAGCTTGATGTATATAACATGACACAATACCCGTTCCGAAGCTTTAAAATTAGGTCGCAAAAAACAATATCACGAGCAATACCTTTAGAATCTATTAGAAAAATTGCACAAATTGAATTAGATAAAGATTCTAAACACTTTCATGCTAAAAATATGTTCATGCTGACTTTTGGGATGATTGGCATTTCTTTCATGGACCTTATACTTCTTAAAAAGAGCAACATTAAAAATGGGCGGGTTATTTATAAAAGACGCAAAACTGGAAAATTATATAGCATTAAATTATCACCAACGGTTCAAGACATTTTAAATCATTATAAAACCACTAACAGTTCTTATTTATTACCACAATTTGGTTTAGATAATGCACCCGAAGCCAAGATAAGACACCATGTAAACTTAGGGTTAAAATCTACAAATAGGTATCTTAAACAACTTGGGTATCAATTGCAATTAGACATACCGCTAACCACTTACGTGGCTCGCTATAGCTGGGCCAACATTGCCAAAGCAAATGGCTACAGTAAAGATTTAATTGCCGAAGCACTGGGCCACAACTACGGTAATGCCGTAACTGGCATTTACCTAGAAAGCTATGGTAATAAAACTATTGACCACGCTAACGAGCGATTAATCAATTTAGCCAATAGCTAGCGTCTTGGTTTTATTATGTAGCTGTACTGCTTCAAAGATGAGGTTCAACTGACCGTTATCTTTGAGGTATATGTATTCGCTAATCATAGCATCTTCACTGTAATCTGCGGCTTCCTCGTAATTAACAGATAGGTATGCTGCCATTGCCTCACGCAGTGGTCCTTCTGTAAATAAATATTGATATTCTTCGTTCATAATTATATGATTTTTAAAGTTTTATTATAAATAGAATATACTATCAAAACCAAAAAAGTAAAGTGTTTCTAAAACTAATATCAAAAAAAATTATAAAAAATTTTAGCGAAGCACATCAATACCAATTTTAAAATTGATGTTATCGCTATATAAAAGAAAGGTCACAGTAAATAGAAAATAAAATTTCATAGGTAGTGTGTGAAGCACTTTATAGAGAGGCCCCCCTACGTATTCATTTAACCGTTTTTTAGAAAAACCTTCCCAACGAATACGTGCTAATAAAAGCCCTTTTGGTATATATAAACTGGTTATTGGCAGCCCGAAAGCCACCATTACCAATGTTTTTTACTTATAAATATCACTGAGGTACACCAGCATGCTTCTGGGAACCTCAACATCTTTATACCTTTTATTAATATACAAGTTTTCTTTATAAATACGAGTTAGCCCTTTTATTATAATAGCAACGCTGCAATAGCTTTGATTTATATGATGCTGAATGCTCACGATGTTGGCAACGTTTAAATCTGCACCTACCTCAAAATATAACTGCATTAAAAAATCGGTTACGCTTACCGTATCGTTCCGTTTTATGTACGTTAACACTTCTAGAATGGGTTGCCCTTCCTTGGTAAATATTTTGTTCATAGTAACAGCTTCGGCCAACGACTCGGCCACACTTTTTTCTGTAGCTTCCGCTACCTTGGTGGTTATTGTTTCCGCTTCTACTGCTTCGGTATTGTTATCTTTAACGCTTACGTTGATTGGTAAATTATTAGTTTCTAAAATTTCTTCTGAGCTGTTACCAGCAGTTGGTGATATATTTAACGCAAGCCACTCATCTAAAGTTAAACCAGCATCTAAATAAACTTCAAGTTGGTCAGCGTTTACGCTGGTTGAACTTTCTAAAATATCTAAACTTTCAATTGGTATATCATAAAAATTAAATGAATAATCTAAATCTAAAAAAGTTTCTAACTGCGAAGCAGTAACCATATTTTCACTTATATTATTATATATTCTATTATTACTATTTTCTTTTTTAATTTTATTATTTATTATCTTATTGCGGCCTACTTTTGGGCTATCCACGCTTAATTTCGGGCTAGTAATACCGTTATCTGGTTTAGTAACGCTGGTTTCTGGGCGCAACGTAGCAGCTACTTTTTTAGCTTCAATAGCTGTCAGTTCACCAATCGGGTTTCTATTCGCTGTAATAAGAAACTCTCGCCACTTGCTTCTTGGGTTTTTAATTGTTATCCAACCTTGTACTCTTAGCTCACGTTTAGCAGTTGCAACAGCCTCCTTACCAAGTCCTATTTTCCTTAAAATATTCGCATTCGTATCGTAAAACCTTCTATTGCTATTGGTGTACGATAAAATATACGTCAGTAAAAATTTAGTGCTATATTTTAATTTAGACACCAATAACACTTTATAAAATTTATAAAAATTAGCATTAGTCACATTAGTAGCACATATTTTTAAATGTTTAACCGAAGGTTCACTACGTAAATCTTCAATATAACCAACGTATTGCAATTTTTTAATCGCTGTATCTACTCCGCTCGATGACACTTTTAAAACGCTAGCCATGTACTTATTACTGGCAAAACATTTCATATTAAAACTATGCAGCGTAAAAATATACATCGCTACAATTTTTTCTAAATCAGTTAGCCTATTATCCTCGGCTAGAGGGTGAAATAACTTGTAAAATTCAAGCCCTTTTTTCTTTTCCATAATTTTCTTTTTTATCTAATTAATCCATAGCCGCGGTAAGGACCACAACTAAAGAACCTTCGGACTATCCGAAGGTGTATTGTTGTTACAACCGAAAAAATCGGTCGAATTTTATGTATGGTTTGTTTGCTGTTCGTGTTCTTTAGAAAATACAGAACACAACACTACTGGTAAGGTTATTTACTCAAATATCGCATTTTTTTTCCGTATTGTCAAGTAAAAACTATCGTAATCACCCAAAAATCAACCAGTTATAAGTTTTTGTTTTAAATCTTCTTCACCACTATTTTTTATACGTGAACCAACTATCGTTTAATGATAGTTTTTAACTATATTCGAAAAGCAAAATTCACATAATTATGAATCGAATAAAAGAGGTGTTAGTCCAGAAGGGATTAAAACAAATTTGGCTCTCTAAAGAACTGGGGAAAAGCTATAATATGGTACTTTCTTATACTACCAATAGGCGACAACCAAGTGTAGAAACCTTATACAAAATTGCTGATATTTTAAATATAAGCGTGAAAGATTTGCTTATTGACAATAAAAAAACTGCTTAAAAATACGATGACTGAAAAGAAACTAACTTTAGAAACACTCGAATCTTGGCTATGGGATTCGGCAAACATATTACGTGGAAGTATCGATTCTTCCGATTTTAAAAATTACATATTCGGGCTCTTATTCTTAAAGCGTTCTAACGATGTATTTTTAGAAGAAGTGGAAGCTATTATGCAACGTGAAGGTATTTCTCGTGAAGATGCCGAAGATGAAACTTACTTTCAACTACCAACAGAAGCTCGCTGGGAAACCATAAAAAGCCAGACCGAAAATATTGGTGTGGCACTAGACAAAGCCTTTGCTGCTATAGAGCGAGAAAACACCAGTTTAGAAGGTGTTATGACGGCCACCAAGTTTGGTGATAAAGAAAAGTTAAGTGATGAATTATTACAGCGTTTATTACGCCATTTTAACCAACATTCGTTAGCCAATGCACATTTAAAATCTAACGACCTTTTAGGGGATGCTTACGAGTACCTCATCAAACAATTTGCCGATGATGCTGGTAAAAAAGGAGGCGAATTTTATACTCCTCGTGGCGTAGTGCAGCTTATTGTAAATCTTATAAAGCCGCAACCAAAACATAGCATTTACGACCCCACTTGTGGTTCTGGTGGTATGTTGATAGAATCGGCACGTTATATAGCACAGCAACCTAACGGAAAAGTGGGTAACAATATTAACGTAAGCTTAAACGGACAAGAAAAAAACTTGGGTACATGGGCCATTGGTAAATTAAACATGTTGCTGCATAATTTTACAGATGCCGATATACGCAAAGGTGATACCTTAACCGACCCAAAACACCGCAATAACGACAACGAACTGCAATTGTTTGACCGTGTTATTGCAAATCCACCATTTTCTATGGATGGATGGTGGAGTCCTGCCGAAGCCAACATAGTAACCAAGCTCGATAAAAACGGAAAAGAGAAAAAAGTAACTCCCAACTATAAAAAAGAAGTGAGCGACCCGTACGGACGATTTCAATACGGAATTGCACCACGTGGTTATGCCGATTTAGCTTTTATACAACACATGATTGCCGTTTTAAAAGAAAACGGAAAAGCGGGCGTGGTTTTACCACACGGTACACTGTTTAGAGGCTCTACCGAAGGTAAAATTAGGCAAGCACTGTTAGAAGCCGATTTGGTGGAAGGGATTATAGGCCTACCAAGTGGTTTATTTTACAATACGGGCATACCCGCTGCTATTTGGTTGATAAACAAAAATAAAACCGAAGCCCAAAAAGGCAAGGTGATTATTATTGATGCCAGCAGCGATTTTAAAGAAGGTAAAAACCAAAACGAATTATTACCAGCACATGTTTCTAAAATTGTAGCTGCGTATGATGCCAATACTGAAGTAGACAAATACATGCGTATTGTTACTTTAGATGAAATTGCCGAAAACGATTACAACCTAAACATTAGCCGCTATATAGACACCAGCGAACCCGAACCCATTATTGATGTAAAAGCGGTACAAGCTGTTTTAGCTGATTTAGAACAACAAGAAGCTGATATTGATGCCAAATTGAACGAATTTTTAAAGGAGTTGGGGATATGAAAGAAGGATATTTAATCAAGAAACTTGGGAGTATTCCAAAAGGTTGGTCTGAGAAAAAAATGCCAGACTTTTCGTGGTTTCAAGAAGGACCAGGGTTAAGAAAATGGCAATTCAAAGACGAAGGTATTAAAGTTATTAATATTACAAATATGGTTAATGGTGTTTTAGATTTATCTAAAACAACTAGACATATCAGTTTGGAGGAATTTAACTCGACCTACACTCATTTTGAATGCCAAGAGAACGATATTGTAATTGCTAGTAGTGGAAATTCATATTGTAAACATGCAATTGTGAGGAAACAAGATTTGCCATTAGTTATGAATACGAGCGTAATTCGTTTCAAACCACTCTCTTCAATTAACTACAACTATTTAAATCAATTTTTAAAATCACAATTATTTAAAGAGCAAATAGACTTTATGATAACTGGAGGAGCACAACCTAATTTCGGTCCAGTTCACTTAAAAAAAGTTGTTTTAGCACTCCCACCCCTACCAGAACAACAAAAAATAGCTAAAATATTAAGTACGGTAGATGCTAAAATAGACCTCATTACCCAACGCATTACCCAAACCCAAAACCTTAAAAAAGGACTCATGCAACGCCTACTCACCAAAGGCATTGGGCATACCGAGTTTAAAGAGTCACCGCTTGGGGAAATTCCTAAAAGTTGGGAGGTGGTGAAGATTGAAGATATTGCTGATGTTAAAGGTGGTAAACGCTTACCTAAAGGGAAATCGTTAATAGAAGAAAAAACAAATCATCCATATATTAGAGTTGCTGACATGAAAATGGGGGGTGTAGATTTAGATAAAATTCTTTACGTTCCAGAAGATGTATTTCTTTCTATCGAAAGATATATCATTAATAAAGATGATTTATTTATTTCAGTAGCTGGAACATTGGGAATAGTAGGAGGAGTGCCTATAGAATTGGATGGTGCTAACCTAACTGAAAATGCAGATAAATTAACCAACATAAAATTAGATAAAACTTTTTTGCTTCAAGTACTATTATCACCAATTATACAAAATGCGGTGAAACGTGAGCAAACTAATAATGCGCAACCAAAGTTAGCTTTAACAAAAATACGCACATTTTATGTTCCTAAACCACCTAAAGATGAACAAACCCAAATCGCTAACATATTAAGCACGGTAGATAGTAAACTAGACGTTTTACAAAACAAAAAAACACACTACCAAGAACTTAAAAAAGGCCTTATGCAGCAATTATTAACGGGTAAGGTTCGGGTAACGGGTTTAATTAAAGACGTTGTGTAGTTATGAATGTAACCAGTAAAAAACTAGAAGCCTTTTTAGTAAATACTCAGCCCGATTTAGAAGCTATTAAAATAGGCTTAAACGCCTTTAACATCTTTAACGTATTAGGTGTGCAACATCGTGAAATTCGCCACTCTAATTTTTTAGGTTGGTTATTCGACCCTAACGAATCGCATCAATTGGGTGATATTTTTTTAAAAGGCCTATTTAAGCTCATCCGAGAAATTGGTGTTTTAAAAGAACACGATTATGTTAACCTCTTATTGCAAGATTTAACAGCAACCCAAGTGTATAGAGAATCGGTACACAACATAGATATTCTTTTAGTTAATGAAAATTTAGGCTTTAGTATTTGTATAGAAAATAAAATTAATGCCGATTATTCAGACCATCAATTAGAAAAATACTACACATATGTTGAGGCAAATTATGGCAACATAAAAAATAAAATGTATATAACATTAACGCCTTTTAAAAATGATAATCATTTAAATTTTATAGCTGGCGACAATTATACAAATACAAGTTACAAAGGAATTGTTAAGCTTATTAAAGCCAATAAAATTCATATCGATAAAGCATTGCCAACAGTAAGAGAAAGTATTAATCAATATATTGCTATGACCGAAAAAAGTGTTATTTATTCAAGTGCAGAAGTAAAATTAGCACAAAATATTTATAAAAAATATAAAGATGAAATTGAGTTTATTATAAAAAACAAACCCGATTTTGTTGGTCATAAACACGCTGTTGTAAATTGTTTTAACGAAGGTGGTTTAGGTGATTTCGAAATTATTAAAAATGAATCGCATAAACATATTATTAGAATAATTCCTAAAAACAAAGCATTACAAGCCATATTTAAAGATTCCAATTTTAATTCTTGGGGAGGTGACTACATGTTTTGCATGGAATTTTTTATTCAGAAAAATCACGTGTGGTTAAAATGGTGTTTTGGTGACATTAGAAATAAAGAAGAAAGAACAATTTGTCAAGAAAAGAAAACTCGAATGGTAAATACCATGAAAGATTTTGAATGTTTTAAAAACAGCGGATTAAAAATTGATATGCATGAGGCAAATCCAGAAGATGCCTTTACGGGTATTTGTGGAGTAAATTTGTTTCATTATGACACATACGTAAATCAAGATAAAGATTTTATTGAATTTTTAAAAGAAAAATTTAATACCATAAATGCTAATTTAATTGAGCCTTGGGTAAATGAATGTTTATTGAAATTCACAAACCAATAACATGAGTCAGTCACCAGAATACATACATAGCGAGTTACCAGCCATACAGTTGTTACAACAATTAGGCTACCAATATTACGATGCCAGTAAACAAGATGAGCGTGAAGATATTACCGAAGTCGTTTTAAAAAACAGATTACTAGCCGCTATTAAGCGCATTAATCCGTGGATAAACGACAACAACCTCAACAAAGCGTTTTTAGAGCTTACCACCGTAAACGGTGCTTCGCTCATGGAAATAAACCAAAAAATTTGGGAGTTATTGCGTGGTGGTACATTTACTGTAAAACAAGTAATAAATGGTGCTGAGGTATTTAAACCCGTACATTTTATAGATTACACCAATCCAACAAACAACGATTTTTTGGTGGTAAACCAGATGAAATATCATGGTAAATACCAGAATTCTATTCCAGATTTGGTAGTGTATCTAAATGGTTTACCAATTTCTGTTATCGAGTGTAAATCGCCTACAGCTCAAAACGCATGGGATAAAGCATTTAGCGATTTAGAGTATTACCAGAAGAATTCAGAAAAACTATTTCATTTCAATCAAATAAACGCTGGTCTTTGGGATGTTGGTGGTAAGTATGGCGCTATCAATGCACCTCAGCAATTTTATTCGGTATTTAAAACATCAAAAGATGATACCGAAATTATAGCGCAAGCCAAACGTGAACAAGATAAATTATTACTAGCATTATTTAAAAAAGAACGCTTACTAGATATTATTAGGCATTTTGTACTGTTTGAATTAGATGAAGGACGAACGATTAAAAAGCTACCAAGATACCAACAAATAAGAGCTACTAATAAAACTATAGAACGTTTACAAGCGGGTGAAGGTGGTGTTGTTTGGCATACACAAGGAAGCGGTAAGAGTTTAACCATGGCCTATGTAACCAGAAAACTACAAGCCCAAGAATTCGGATTTAACAATCCAACCGTTATGGTTATGACCGACCGTAAAGATTTGGACCGACAAATAACCACAACCTTCCGAAACATAGGTTTAAAAAACGTAAATCAAGCCAGTTCTGTAGTGCATTTAGATAAATTACTACGCAACGATTACGGTGGTATTATAACCACCACTTTACAAAAGTTTCAAGAAACCGATAAAGAAACCACAGCAACAAGTGACCAAACCGAACTGGAAGAACGTGGTAATTTGCTTATTGAAAAACACTTGGAAGGTAAGAAGCTCATTAAAATAATTAAAGAGCTTCAAAAAGGAAAGTGGGTTGAAATAGAACGCCAAGAAATTGAATTAGAAGAACTATCTAAAAAAGAAAATTTATATATTTTAGTAGATGAAGCCCACCGAAGTCACTACGGTTTTTTAGCTTCGTTTATGCGTACCGTATTACCAAATGCTAAATTTATAGCCTTTACGGGAACACCAATATCTAAAGAAGATAAATCTACATTAGGCGAATTTTACGGTGGTGAATATATAGATGTTTATACCATTACCGAAGCCGTTGCCGATGGTGCAACTGTAGAATTATTTTACGATGAAGGAATTGCCAAGCTAGATGTTAAAAAAGAAGCATTAGATAAAGAATTCGAAGAAAAGTTTGGCGATGTACATGAAGATAAAAAAGACAAACTAAAAAAAGAAGCACTACGCAAATACCAACTATCTGCCGAGCGTATCAATGCCATTGGTAAGCACATGGTAGACCATTACAGCGATAAAATTTATCCAGACGGCCATAAGGCAATGATAGTTTGTAGCGGTCGTGAAGCAGCTATAAAATACCAACAAGTATTACACAAATTAAAAGAGGAAGGTTTACATAATTTCGAATCGAAAGTAGTGGTAAGTATTGGCTCACCAAAAAGTGATGCCATTGCAAAAGAATACTACGAAACTTTAGAATGGAACAAAAACAACCCAACAAACAAAAAGCCAGTTTGGGTAGTACCACCAGAAGATATTAAAGATGCAACCGACAATTTTAAATTGCCTTTTGGTAATGAAAATGATACCGAAAAATCGGGAAAGAAACAATACGATAATACCGCTTTTATTATTGTTAGTGATATGTTACTTACGGGTTGGGATGCACCAATTACATCGTGTTTATATTTAGATAAACCACTAAAAGAACATAATTTATTACAAGCCATTGCACGTGTAAACCGTTCTAAAGAAGGGAAAAGTGCTGGTTTTATTGTAGATTATAATGGTATTACAGCATACTTGGTGCAAGCGTTGGAAATATTTTCTGGTGATATTCGTCCAGACGATATTTTAAAGAACCTCAACGAAGAATTACCAAAGCTAGCAATGAATCATACCAAGTTGGTAGATTTCTTTAAACCAATGAAAATTGATAGGAACTACAAGCGTGACGAATATATAGATGCTGCGGTTCGTTTTATTGAACCAATTAATAAACGTGATGATTTTAAAGCCCTTTTAAAAGACTTTAACAAATCGATTAATATTGTGTTACCAAACACAAAAGCAATGAAATACCAAGGCGATTTTAAGTTATATAACGAAATAAAACTACGAGCTAAAAATGCGTTTCCAGATGATGATGAGCTAAAAATTAGCAAAGACGAAAGTAAGATGCTACAAGGTATGATTGACACCCATTTAAAAGCCGAAGGTGTTGAAAATTTACTAGAAGAACCAATTTCTATTATTGACAAAGAAAAGTTTAAGGAAGAAATTATGAACGCATCACCAGCAACTAAAGAGCTGAAAATGCGTAATAATTTAAAGCATACTATTAAAGTTGGAATGGATAAAAATCCAGATTTTTACAAGCCATTAGCACAGCGTTTAGATGAATTACTAAAGATGAAAAAAGATGAGCGTATCACGCAAACAGAATTTCTTATAGCAATGACATCAATGCAAGATGAAATTATTGAAGAACAAACCGAAGGCGAAGCCAAAGGTTTTTATACCGAGCAGCAACGAGCAGTTTACAATTCAATGAAAGTGTTGTTTAATGAAGATGCCGAAGATGCGACAAAAACATTGTTCGATTTAATTAAAGGTGAATTGGATATTGTAGGCTGGCAAGCTAAAGGTAGAGTACAAAAAGATATTGAAAATAAAATTATGCGTTTTCTAAAAATAAAATTAGAGCGCAACGAAGCAAAGACAAAAGCCAAAGAAATGGTAGACGTATTAATAAAAAATAAAGATGCCTAGCGTTACCTACGGACATAAAACCATTGATTACACTGTACTGGAAAAAGAACAGCTAAAATCGCATTATATTACCGTAGAAAAAGCTGCTGGTGTAGTGTTGAAAGGTAAACTGATACCAGAAACTACTGCCGAGCAATTAATTCTAAAAAAAGCCAAATGGATTCTTGATAAATTGGAGTTGGTCAGCTCAATTGGTGATGAAGATATAGTAACTGGAACTCGAATTCAATATTTAGGTCGTAAGTATTATGTTGAGGTTATAAAAAAAGAAGATGCTGAGGTAATTACGATAGATTTTACTGAATCGAAGTTTAAAGTATATCTACCTCAACATTTAAACAACCAGCAAGCTATTAAAAAAGCATTCAATGATTTTATAATTATCAAAGCCAAAGAAAAAATAGCACCAAGAGTACGAAAATGGGCAAAGAAAACGGGACTACAATTTAACGAGCTGAAATTTAGGCAGCTCGAAAAACGCTGGGGAAGCTGTACACCATCCAATAATATTATTATTAATGTTGATGCTATAAAGTTGCCTTTTTCATTGATAGATTATTTAATTGTGCACGAGCTAGTACATACTAAAGTAAAAAGCCACTCGAAGGAATTTTGGGCGGAACTATCAAAACACATTCAGAACTGGAAAGAATTGGACGAACGCATGTATGGAATGAAACTGTAAAACAGCTCAAGATAACAATCGTATTTTCTCTTTTATTACTTCAATTTCTTTTCGGTATTGCAATACTCTTATATCATTTTGAAGCTTCTGCCTTTTGGTAGAGTCGTCAGTCATTCGTAATTCGGTATTTTTTAAATTTATTTTATCGTTGAGGTCTTGAACAGTCATAATTTCTTTTATTATAAATATTACGTAGTAGGTAGAACTGCTCGAAAATGATATATTTGTTCTTATAATTAGATAATTTGAAAATCAGCTAAAAACTTGCATATAACTTGCACGTGATTTCATCAAAACGCTGTAACGTCTTATTTTACTCACCTTTTGCATGGTGCGCCTTCTGACTGTTAATCAGAGGGTCTTAGGTTCGAGTCCTAAAGGAGGAGCAAAAAAGGCTTACATTCGTGTAAGTCTTTTGTATTTTTACACTATGCTATTTCCTAAAAAACTTATCCAAAAAATATCATCTCGTAAAGAAGATACTTCACTCAGGTCTCTTGGCAGTCAAACTCATTTAATCGATTTTTCGTCCAATGATTACTTAGGATATGCCAAGTCTGATTTAATTTTCGATCAAACGCACCAATTTTTACTTGATAAAAACATAAAGCAAAACGGAGCAACAGGTTCTCGTTTACTTTCTGGAAATCATAATTTATATACTAGTACTGAAAAAGAACTCTGTGAGTTTTACAATTCTAAAGCAGGTTTAATTTTTAATTCAGGTTACGATGCTAATATTGGCTTATTCTCATCAGTACCTCAACGAGGTGATATTATTTTATACGATGAAGTTATTCATGCTTCTATTCGCGATGGAATTCAACTTTCAAACGCCAAGTCTTATAAATTTAAACATAACGATTTAATTCATTTAGAGGAGTTATTAAAACGATTTCAACAAGAAAACAATCATATTTATGTAGTTACCGAAACTGTTTTCTCTATGGATGGTGACTCGCCTGATTTAATTACTTTAGTTAAAACTTGTAAAAAAAACAACGCCTATTTAATTGTAGATGAAGCACATGCTGTTGGTTTATTTAACAAAGGACTTGTTGAAAAATTGAATTTAGAAAATGATGTTTTTGCTAGAATTATAACTTTCGGAAAAGCATTAGGTTGCCACGGAGCCGTAGTTTTAAGCAGCAATGAGCTAAAGCAATACTTAATTAATTTTGCTAGAAGCTTTATTTATACCACCGGATTATCACCACATTCATTGGCAACCATAAAATTTGCACACTTAGCACTTACAGAAAGTAATTCAAGTGAACTACTTCAACAAAATGTCAGCTTTTTTAATCGAGAAGTAAAACGACTTAATTTAAAGTTTATAAAAAGTAATTCTGCTATTCATTGCTGTATAATTCCAGGTAATGAAAAAGTAAAATCAGTTGCAAAAAACCTTAAAGAAAAAGGATTCGATGTAAAACCAATTTTATCTCCCACAGTAACAAAAGGAGAAGAAAGATTACGTTTCTGTTTGCATTCTTACAATTCTAAACAAGAAATCACTAATATTTTAGAACATCTTGCTATTTTTGTTTAAAAAAATTATGCGCGATAATCACACTATTTTAACTGTCTTTGAATATTCTACTGAAGCTCATCTTGTTAAATCTAAATTAGACTCAGATAACATCAGAACTTTATTGATGGATGAAAAAACGATTGATTCTGATCCTTTAATAAGTCAAGCAATAGGTGGTGTAAAACTATTAGTACATAATGATGATTTAGAAAAAGCGTTGACTATTTACAATGAAATTAGAGTATATGAAAAAGATAAAAATGGTAATACTATCCACTGCGCAAACTGTAACTCTTCTAAAATACTAGTTGCTCCACCACAACAAAAAAGCTTTTTCTATATGTTGTTTCCTTTTTTTGAAAGCAGAAAATTAATTTGTAACGATTGTAAAACAATCCTTTAAATGAAAAAATATTTTATTACCGGAATTTCTACTGAAGTAGGAAAAACTGTAGCATCAGCAATTATAACCGAGGCACTAGAAGCTGATTATTGGAAACCAATACAAGCTGGGGAGTTAGAAACTTCCGATTCACACAAAATAAAGCAGCTAACTTCTAATTCAGCAACTATAATTCACCCAAATTCATACGCGCTAAACACGCCAATGAGTCCGCATGCGGCGGCTGAAATAGACGGAATTACAGTTGAATTATCTAAAATTACCGAGCCAAAAACCAATAATAATTTAGTTATTGAAGGTGCTGGCGGACTATTAGTTCCGTTAAATAATTCGGATACCATTTTAGACATTATCAAACCTGATTATAAAGTAATTGTTGTTTCTCGTCATTATCTAGGTAGCATTAACCATACTTTATTAACGGTGAATCTATTAAAAGAAAAAGGTTTTGATATTGCGATCATTTTCTCTGGAAATGAGCATAAAACAACAGAAGAAATTATCAAAAAAATGACAAACGTTACTGTAATTGGTCGCATTGATGAAGAACCTTATTTTGATAAAAATGTAGTAAAAGAATATGCTGAACTTTTTAAAGAAAAGCTACTAAATTTATAAACGCCTAACTGAACTTTTTATCAGTAAAACGAAAAAAATAAAAGTATGACACTTCAAGAAAGAGATAAAAAACATTTATGGCATCCGTTAAAACAACACCAAACGCATCCTGATAGTTTAGGAATTGTAAAAGCTAAAGGATGTATTTTAACCGATGAAAATGGCAATGAGTATATCGATGCTATTTCGTCTTGGTACACCTGTATGTTTGGGCACTGTAATGATTTTATTACCAATCGTGTTTACCAACAAATGCAAACATTAGATCAAATAATGTTTAGCGATTTTACACACGAACCTGCCGTAAAATTATCCGAAGAATTAATTAAAATTCTTCCAGAAAATCAAAACCGAATCTTTTTTAACGATAATGGTTCAACTGCTGTTGAAGCAGCTATTAAAATGGCTTTGCAATACTATTTTAATAAAGGCGAAAAACGAACTACTTTCATTGCTTTTGAAGATGGTTTTCATGGTGATACTTTCGGCGCGATGTCGGTTTCTGGCTTATCAGCTTACAACGGGCCTTTTGAAGATTTTTTAATGGAAATTGAGCGTGTTCCTGTCCCGAACGGGAAAAATAATCAAGAAATTTTAAATCAGTTAGAAAAAATCGTTGCAGAAAATGATATTGCAGGTTTTATTTACGAACCGTTAGTGCAAGGAGCAGCCGGAATGAAAATTCATGAAGCAGAAGATTTAAACGAGATTTTAAATTTTTGCAAAGAGAATAATATTTTAATGATTGCCGATGAAGTAATGACTGGATTCGGTAAAACAGGTAATCATTTTGCTTCGGATGAAGTTGCTACAAAACCAGATATTATTTGTTTGAGTAAAGCTTTAACTGCTGGTTTAGTGCCGATGGCAATTACCTCTTGTACCGAAGAAATTTATAGTACTTTTCTAAGCAATGATATTGCAAAAGGGTTTTTTCATTGTCATACCTATTCTGCAAATCCTATTGCTTGTAGCGCTGCTTTAGCAAGTATCGAGTTACTACAAACTACAGAAATTCAAAAAAGTATTCAAACCATTATAGCTTCTCACAAAACGTTTGAAGAACGTATTAAAAAGCACCCGAAAGTAACCACTACACGTACTAAAGGTGTAATTTTAGCAATCGATTTAAAAACCAATGCAAATCGTTATGGTACTTTACGAGATCAATTATTAAAACACTTTATGAATGACGGCGTGTTTTTACGACCGTTAGGAAATACCATTTATATTCAACCGCCTTATGTAATTACAAAAGAGCAGTTACAAAAAGTATACACCACTATCGAAAAGGTTTTAGATATCTTCTAAAACCTTTTCTTTAACTAATAAATTTATTTCTTCTTGCGTTTCTTTAATACGCACATATAAATCTTCATAAATCCATTCGCCATTAGTTCTTATTCCTCGAATAATTAATGTTCCTTTTCCGTTTGGTCCCGAAATCGGAATTGAGAAATCAACATCTCCTTCATCGTTATTTATTGATATATTTCCTGATGGAATTCCGTATTTCTCAATTGGCTCCCCTAAAAACCGAAGTACTTCTTTATTTTTAGAAGCTTCTTCTATAGCATACTCTACAGGCGTAGCATTTGTAATTATTTCTGATATGCCAAAAAACGCAGCACCAATACCAAAAACAAATAATAAAATAAGTCCAATACATCCGCAGCCACAACCACCAACGGGCACTACCCAGCCCCAATTTCTACCAAACCAACTTTTTTGCTGATGTTCACTCATAATATCAAAAAATTTAGTGCAAGATAATTATTTTTATTTCTTTCATATTCGTTGATATTACTGTTATTTTTGCATTGATATTATCAATCATTTTAATGTGATACTGAAACAAGATCAGTATGACGGAAATAAATTATGAAAGAACCAATTTCTATTACCTCTTTTGCTTCCGTTTCTGCTATAGGAAGTACTCCTGAGCAAATCTGGGAAAACTATTTAAACACCAAACATTTCTTAACACTAAAAGAAAATGTATGGACAGGTAGCTTGAACCAACAAGATAAACTTGCTATTGAAGAAATTAGAAATTCAGATAATAAATATAAAAACTTAGACGATTCGGTTATATATACTTTGTATGTAGCAAGAAAGGCTATTGAAAAAACGAATTGGAATTCTGAAGATAACTTCGGAATTAATATTGGTTCGTCAAGAGGAGCAACTTCTTTATTTGAAAAATATCACAAAGAATTTTTAGATACTGGTAAATCATCTACCTTAAGTTCGCCAACAACTACTTTAGGAAATATTTCTTCTTGGATCGCGCATGATTTACAAAGTAACGGTCCTGAAATTTCGCATTCAATTACCTGCTCTACAGGATTACATTCTTTGTTAAACGGCGTTGCATGGTTACAATCAGGCATGTCTGAAAAATTTATGATTGGTGCTAGTGAAGCTTCTTTAACAGATTTTACGATTGCCCAAATGCAAGCGTTAAAAGTGTACTCGAAAGAAACCGATGAATATCCGTGTAAGGCTTTTGATTTAGAAAAGAAACGAAACACCATGGTTTTAGGAGAAGCTGCTGCGATTTTTTGTTTAGAAAAAGGTGTTCAAGAAAATGCAATTGCGATTATTAAAGGTGTAGGTTATGCTACAGAGGTTTTAAAACACAATACTTCGGTTACTGCAAATGCTGATTGTTTTCAGAAATCTATGAAAATGGCTTTAGGCACAATTTCTCCTGATGAAGTTGATGTTATTGTAATGCATGCTCCAGGGACTATTAAAGGAGATTCATCAGAAATTAACGCAATTCAAAAAGTTTTTTGTAACAAAACACCTTTTTTAACTACTAATAAGTGGAAAGTAGGACATACTTTCGGTACTTCAGGCTTGCTTAGTTTAGAATTAGCCGTCTTTATATTGCAACATCAAAAAGCAATTGAAGTTCCGTTTGCAAAAAAACAAAATCAACCTAAAAAAATAACTAAAGTATTAGTAAATGCAGTTGGTTTTGGAGGGAATGCCGTTTCTGTTTTATTGACGAAATAATAGTGCTTCTTTCAGTCAATTTATTTACTTTTAGTAACTTATTAAAATAATTGCTTTATGATGGAATGGTTTAATGAATTAACTTCTTTTCAGAAAATGTATTGGGTTGTTACAATTGGTTCAACCATAATATTTTTATTTGTTCTTATAAGTACTTTTGTGGGAGCCGATACTGATGACATAGGTGATGTTGATGCAGAAATAGATGCTGATACTGGTGCCGGATTTCAATTTTTTACTTTTAAAAACATGGTGGCTTTTTTTACCATTTTTGGATGGAGCGGAATTGCAAGTATCGATGCAGGAAACTCAAAAAGTGTTACCTTATTTATTTCTATTTTCTGTGGATTATTAATGATGACAGCAATGGCGGCATTATTTTACTACATCAGTAAATTAACTTCTAGCGGAACTTTAAAAATGGAGAATGCCCTAAACGCTATTGGCGAAGTGTATTTAACCGTAGGAGCCAATAAATCTAAAATAGGAAAAGTACACATTAAAGTGCAAAACTCATTAAGAGAATTAGAAGCTTTAACTAATCACGATACGGATTTAACACAAGGAACCGTGATAAAAGTAATTGAAGTAACACCAAACGGATTATTAATTATTGAACCTCAAAAATAAAAATTGACTATGCTAAAATTAACACTATTACAAATTGAAGGCTTTGCTGGGCCTATCGGAATTATTATTTCGATTCTCTTTATTTTTATCTTATTTATTACCTTAATTAAACGCTATAAACGATGTCCTTCGGATAGAATTTTAGTTGTTTATGGTAAAGTTGGTGGTGGCCAATCGGCAAAATGTATTCATGGTGGGGCCGCATTTATTTTTCCGGTAATTCAAGATTACCAGTTTTTAGATTTAACACCTATTTCGATAGAAGTAAATTTAGTAAACGCACTTTCTAAACAAAATATTCGTGTAAACGTACCAAGTAGATTTACGATCGGAGTTTCTACCGAGCCTGGAATTATGCAAAATGCTGCTGAACGTTTGTTAGGTTTAGACCAAAATAACATTCAGGAATTAGCACAAGAAATTATTTTCGGACAATTACGTTTAGTAGTTGCATCGATGGATATTGAAGAAATTAACTCAGATAGAGACAAGTTTTTAACCAATATCTCTAAAAGTGTAGAATCTGAATTAAAAAAAGTAGGTTTAAAATTAATCAACGTAAATATTACCGATATTGTTGATGAATCTGGTTATATAGAAGCTTTAGGTAAAGAAGCTGCTGCACATGCAATTAACGCCGCTCGTAAATCGGTTGCCGAAAAAACTAGAGATGGTTCTATTGGTGAAGCAAATGCTGTGCAAGATGAAAGAACACAAGTTGCTGCCGCAAACGCGCAAGCCGTAGAAGGAGAAAATACCGCAAAAATTGCCGTTGCTAATTCTGATTCGTTAAGAAGACAACGTGAGGCAGAAGCAGAACGTACTGCAATTGCATCAGAAAAAGTACAAAGTGCAAACGCTTTAAAAGAATCGTATGCTGCAGAACAAGAAGCAGAAGTTGCCAGAGCCGAAAGAGAACGTTCTTCTCAATTAGCAGATATTATTGTACCTGCTGAAATTGATAAGAGAAAAGTTGAAATTGATGCCGAAGCAAAGGCCGAAAATATTAGACGAATTGCAAAAGGTGAAGCAGATGCAATTTTCTTAAAAGCGCAAGCCGAAGCTAAAGGTTTATATGAAGTATTAACAAAACAAGCGGCTGGTTTAGACGAAATTGTAAAAGCTGCAGGTAACGACTCACAAAATGCTGCATTATTATTAATTGCTGATAAATTACCAGAATTGGTAAAAACGCAAGCCGAAGCTATTAAGAATATTAAAATTGATAAAGTTACTGTTTGGGAAAATGGTGGCGGAAAAGATGGAAAATCATCGACCTCTAACTTTATTTCGGGCATGTACAAATCGGTACCGCCATTACAAGAAATGTTTAATATGGCTGGTATGCAATTGCCTGAATATTTGAAAGGTAAAGATATTCCAACTGAAATTATTGAAGATACAAAAGAGGATAATTTACCCTCTTAAACTTTAAAATAACAATTATAAAATTCCGCTTTCATAGCGGAATTTTTGTTTTTAGCAATTCTTTACTTTCTACGGATAAAAATGGTTAATAAATAGTTTTGCTGATATAGAACACTATACAAGTGCGTTATTCTGAATTTATTTCAGAATCGAATCTTTACAACAAACAATGCTGACTCTTGATGAGAACCTGAAACAAGTTCAGGTTGACGTAACGTTTAGTAGCTATTTATTTGGATGATTTTCACCTATTCTTTACATTTTATAGATAAAAATAGTTAATAAATAACTGTTTTGATTCAGAACTCGATACAAACGCGTCATTCTGAATTTATTTCAGAATCGAATCTTTACAACAAACAATGCTGACTCTTGATGAGAACCTGAAACAAGTTCAGGTTGACGTAACGTTTAGAAGCTATTTATTTGGATGATTTTCACCTATTCTTTACATTTTACAGATAAAAAGAGTTAATAAATAAGCTGTGCCGATATAGAACACTATACAAGCGCGTTATTCTGAATTTATTTCAGAATCGAATCTTTTCAATAAATAGTATTGACTCTTGATGAGAACCTGAAACAAGTTCAGGTTGACGTAACGTTTAGTAGCTATTTATTTGGATGATTTTCACCTATTCTTTACATTTTACAGATAAAAAGAGTTAATAAATAAGCTGTGCCGATATAGAACACTATACAAGCGCGTTATTCTGAATTTATTTCAGAATCGCATCTTTACAACAAACAATGCTGACTCTTGATGAGAACCTGAAACAAGTTCAGGTTGACGGAACGTTTAGTAGCCATTTATTTGGATGAAATTGAGGGATTTAAAATATTACAACAATATCGATTCCTCTTGATTTAATGAAGAGAAATAAAAAACTGGCTATCAAGCGGTACTTTTGTAAATAAGTTTAGCCCTGATTGAACGGTTTGTTTGAGCTCTTTTTTACTGTCTGATCGAGTGAATTTTGAAGGATGAAAAATTTGTATCGAGAACAGCTGAAAAAAAAGCGAGTAGTGAAAGCAGGAAATAGCTTCTAAAAAGAATAGATTGCCAATTAGTTTTTTTATTTTTGACAACACAAACAACTTGAATTTATGAGTGAAGTAAGACATAACTGGACGAAAGAAGAAATTCTTGAAATATATAACAAACCTATGATGGAGCTTTTATACGAGGCTGCAACGATTCATAGGAAGAGTCATGATCCTAATGTAGTACAGGTTTCTACATTATTATCTATAAAAACTGGTGGCTGTTCTGAAGATTGTGGGTACTGTCCGCAAGCGGCACGTTACCACACCAATGTTGATGGAAACGATTTAATGTCGGTACAACAAGTAAAAGCACAGGCTTTAAGAGCAAAATCGGGCGGAAGTTCTCGTGTTTGTATGGGAGCTGCTTGGAGAAACGTAAAAGACGGCCCAGAGTTTGACCAAGTTTTAGACATGGTAAGAACCATTAATAAGCTAGATATGGAGGTTTGCTGTACTTTAGGTATGGTTACCGAAAACCAAGCGCAACGTTTGGCTGAAGCTGGTTTATATGCGTATAATCATAATTTAGATTCATCGGAAGAATATTATAAGGAAGTAATTTCTACACGTGGTTACCAAGATCGTTTAGATACCATTAGCAATGTTCGTAAAACAAATGTAACTGTTTGTTCGGGTGGAATTATTGGAATGGGAGAAAATGCAGCAGACAGAGCAGGAATGTTAGTGGCTTTATCTACTTTAGATCCTCAACCAGAATCTACACCTATTAACGCACTAGTTGCTGTTGAAGGAACACCGTTAGAAGATGAAAAACCTGTAGAAATTTGGGATATGGTGCGTATGGTAGCTACTACACGTATTGTGTTACCTGAAACTCAGGTTCGTTTATCGGCAGGAAGAACGCAAATGAGTAGAGAAGGACAAGCTATGTGTTTCTTTGCTGGAGCGAATTCTATTTTTGCAGGTGATAAGTTGTTAACGACTCCGAATCCTGATGTAAATGAAGACATGAAAATGTTTGAAATGCTAGGAATGAATCCTCAAAAACCATTTACTAAAAAAGTACAACCACAATCGGTTGAAGCAAAAGATTCTAAATTTGAAAACTTAGGAGAAAAGCCAAAATGGTCTCGTCCTGAGCACAAAATTGAGCGTAACGAAGAGAAAAAGCAAGAAGCTTTGGCTTTTAGAAAAAAATAATTTCAATTTTTCTTAAATATAAAAAAGCGCCAATATTGGCGCTTTTTATTTTTTATAATCTATAATAAATAGTGAAAATAAATTTTCACTTTTCAGCTTAAAACCAAGCTTTCTTATTATTTTGGTAAGTTTCTACAAACTCTTCATCAGTTTTTGTTAAGTACATAATACCTTCTACTAAACCTATAATCCAAGGAATGTAAACTAAAAAAGCACCTATTATAATACACATTAAAACAATAGATAATAATGTTCCTCCTAGCATAATTAGTCCTTCTTTTGTATACCCTAAGATAAACTTATGAACTCCAAATCCTCCTAATACAATAGCTAAAATACCTGCTAAAATTCGTTTACTTTCTTGAGTTGGAACTGGTTTTCCATTTTCATCAATTACATTCATTTTTTTTGTTTTTAATAATTAGTTGGTGCTAAATTTATAAAAAAGCTACGTCATTTGGCTCCCAAAGTTCAACTTTATTTCCATCTAAATCTATAATCCACCCAAACTTACCGTAATCGTACTCTTCTATCTTACCTAAAACCTGTACTCCTTTTGTTTTTAGCTCCTCTAATAATTCTACCAAATTTTCTACTCGGTAGTTAAACATAAAGTCTTTATTTGATGGTTGAAAATGTTTGGTATCTTTTGTAAACGGACTCCATTGTGTAGATGCTTCTTTTCCTTCATTATCTTTCCACCAAAAGGTACAACCCCAATCATCCGTATTAAAGCCTAAATTATTTTTATACCAATCTTTGGTTTCTGATACATTTTCGGTTTTAAAAAACACACCACCTATTCCTAAAACTTTACCTTTTTTCATTATTTCTTTTTTATAGCTGATTCATAAATAGCAATCCATTCTTTAACTGTCATTTTTGTACAAAGTTCTTTGATTAAATCAAACGGAATTTCTTCTATTTTCTTGAATCGAATACAACTTTTACCCATATCTAATTTACGTTTACAATGCTTTGGATATTCAGCAACAAACCAATCATATAATTCTTTTTTAGCATAAATTCCGCTATGATATAAATTGATTGAATTTTTCTGTGAAGCAATATTTATAAACGGAAGTGGCAGTTTAGGATCACAATGATAACCATTTGGGTATACCGCATGAGGCACATAATAACCAATCATATTATAACTCATACCTTCTTCAAAACCTTTGGGAAGATTGTTTTTTATAATATTCCGCAGTTTTTCTAGAATTACTTGTCGCTCTTCCGGAATTTGCGCTATATATTTTTCAGGTGAATTGGCTTCGTATTTCATGGTAACTAATTTTAAAAGTTACAAGTTAACAAAATTTTGCTTTTATTTTATCTACAATTGTTTGTGCTAGTTTTTCTTTACTTTCAACCGTCCAACCTGCAACATGCGGAGAAAGCAATACATTATCAGCATTTATTAAATATTTAAATGCAGCTGGCATCTCTTGATTTACAAATAAATTCTCAAAAGATTTTTTCTCGTACTCTAAAACATCTAAACCTGCTCCTAATATTTTACCAGATTTTAAAGCATCAACCAAATCGGTAGTAACAACAGATTTTCCTCTTGCCGTATTTAATAACCAAAAAGGATTAGAAAAAGCATTGATAAAATCTGAATCAATCATATTCATCGTTAAAGCTGTTTGTGGAGTATGTAAGCTTAAAACGTCCGATTTTTCTTGTAATTCTTTTAACGAAACTTGGGTGCAATTTTCATCGCCAACATTCGGTTTAATATCATAACACAGAACTTTCACGTCAAAACCACGAAGTTTTTTTGCAAAAGATTTACCCATATTACCATAACCAATTAAACCAACTGTTTTTCCGTCGAGTTCAATTCCACGATTATCTTCACGCAACCATTTTCCGTTTCTAACTTCTTTATCAGTTTTATTCAACTTATTAAAAAGTGATAATAACATTCCCAAAGTATGCTCACCAACCGCATTGCTGTTTCCTTCAGGTGCTGAAATTAAATACACTCCTTTTTTCTCAGCATAGTCACAAGCTATATTTTCTAAACCAGCACCTACTCGACCAATAAACTTAAGGTTGGTCGCTTTATCTAAAAAAGTAGCATCAATAGAAAATCTACTTCGGATGATGATTCCGTTATAGTGATGAATTTTAGCTTCAATTTCTATTTTTGTAGACTTATAATCTTCTTCATTTGTAAAACCTGCATTATTTAACTGCTCTAATAACAAAGGATGATTTGAATCTAAGTGAAGTATTTTCATTTTTTATCTGATAAAAAAAAGCCTTCTTTTCAGAAGACTTTTCAGTTTAATATTGTTCTTTTTCGTTCGGAAAGTCTTTTGATTTTACATCGGCTATATAATTTTGAAAAGCGCTGGTCATTTCTGAATATAAATCTAAATATCTACGTAAAAAACGCGGATTAAATTCATGTGTCATTCCAATCATATCGTGGGTAACTAATACTTGTCCGTCTACGCCACCACCAGCTCCAATACCAATCACCGGAATTGTTAAACTTTCGGCTACTTTTTGAGCCAAAGCTGCCGGAACTTTTTCTAAAACCAAAGCAAAACAACCTAATTCTTGTAATAATTTAGCGTCTTCTAATAATTTCTCTGCCTCTTCATCTTCTTTCGCTCTAACAGTATAAGTTCCGAATTTATAAATAGATTGAGGTGTTAATCCTAAATGCCCCATTACAGGAATACCTGCGGTTAATATTCTGGATACCGACTCACCTATTTCACTTCCTCCTTCTAACTTTACTGCGTGTCCGCCAGATTCTTTCATCACTTTTATAGCAGATTCTAAAGCACTTTTAGAATTCCCTTGATAAGTACCAAAAGGTAAATCAACCACCACTAAACAACGTTCAATAGCTCTTACTACAGAACTTGCATGATATATCATTTGATCGAGTGTAATTGGTAAAGTCGTTTCGTGACCCGCCATTACATTTGAAGCTGAATCGCCTACTAAAATGACATCAATTCCTGCACCATCTACAATTTTTGCCATCGTATAATCATAAGCAGTAAGCATAGAGATTTTTTCTCCGTTCGCTTTCATTTCTACTAATGACTTTGTCGTTACTCTTTTATATTGTTTTTTAGCTACTGACATTATTTCGAATTTTCTTGATTGTAAAAATACGCAATTAATCGATTTAATTATCGCATAAAATCAAGTAACAATTCTAATATCTTTAATTTATTAAAGTTCATAATCTTCTGTTAATCCGATTCAGTTCGTCATTTTTTTAATAGCTTTACGTTATAAACTACACTATCATGCATAAAACAATCACTTTTCTTATCATTTTTGTATTTACGAATGTTGCTAATGCACAAAAAAACACAGCACATATCGCTATTAAAAAAACGATTGGAACTTTTTTTGATGGACTTCATAAAGGCGATAGTACACTTGTTAGTTCTACTTTACATGCGACTATTAGCATACAAACTACTTTTACAAATAAAAACGGTATTAAAACCTTAGTTACTGATACGAAGAAAAAACTTTTAACTGGAATTGCCAATAAAAAACCTGAGCATATTTATTTAGAAAAACTATTATCTTGGGACATTAATCTTGATGGAAATTTAGCTTCTGTTTGGACACCTTATGAGTTTTATTTAAATGGAAAATTTAGCCATTGTGGAGCCAATTCTTTTCAGTTGTTTAATAACAACGGAAAATGGGAAATAATTTATTTAGTAGATATGAGACGTAAAAATGATTGTAGAGCTTCTAAAAAATAACCTATATTTGACACAATGGATGGAACAAATACTTTAACACCCAACAAATGGGTAGATGCTTATGCTGATTATTTATTTAATTATGCTGTGGCTCGTGTAAATGATTCTAATATTGCCAAGGATTTAGTGCAAGAAACATTTTTTGCAGGTCTTAAATCTGCTAAAAATTTTCAAGGTAAGGCTACCGAAAGAACTTGGTTAGTTTCAATATTAAAAAGAAAAGTAATTGATCATTATCGAAAAATAAATTCTAATAAAGGGCAAGCCGAAGTTAGAATGAGTTTTTATGATAGTGGCGATAATGAAGGGAATTGGATTGAAGAACGCGTACCACAATCTTGGGATAATGAAGCCGAAAAAAATATTGAAAATGAAGAGTTAAAATCTCAATTAGAAGATTGTATTGATAAACTTCCTGAAAAATATGCCATGGTTTTTAGAATGAAAACCATTCAAGAATTTGAAACTGAAGAAATTTGTAAGGAACTAAATATCACTGCGTCAAACCTATGGGTTATTATTCATAGAGCAAGAACTCAGCTAAGAAGTTGTATGGAAAAGAACTGGTTTAATAAGTAAGAAATAATGTTTAAGAAATTTAAAATAACATGTGATGAAGTAACTGCTATTTGCGATAAAGCGCAATATGGTGAAGCTTCATTTTATGAAAAACTACAGCTCAACTGGCATTTATTAGCCTGTAAAATATGTGCTTTGTATTCTAAACAAAATAGTAAAATGTCTGATATTTTTAAAATGAAGGCTAGTAATTGTAAAAATGAAACAAAGTGTTTATCTAAAAAAGACAAAGATGCTTTAAAAGAGCAATTAAGTCAATTTAATTAATTGTTTAGTTTATATGTAATTGATTTTTGTTAGATTGAAAACGGAATTTATTTTAAAATAAGTTCCGTTTTTTTATACCTTTGAATCAAAATTAAAACCATGCATTTTCTTCCTGAAAAAATTGATACTTATGTTGTTAATCATTCACAACAAGAGCCTAAAATACTACAAGAGTTAACCAAAGAAACCTGGCAAAAAGTATTAAATCCTAGAATGTTAAGTGGTGCTTTTCAAGGAAGGGTTTTATCAATGATTTCAAAATTAATTAATCCGAAATCAATTTTAGAAATTGGTACTTATACTGGTTATTCTGCCTTGTGTTTAGCGGAAGGTTTGTCCGAAGATGGAAAACTTTACACTATTGATAAAAATGAAGAGCTAGAAGAGTTACAAGCTACTTATTTTAAAAAATCAGCTTATAAAAGTCAGATTCAACAGTATATCGGAAATGCGATTGATATTATTCCGACTATAAATACCAAATTCGACTTAGTTTTTATTGATGCTGATAAATCTAATTATCTAAATTATTTCGATTTAATTATTGATAAAATGAATACAGGTGGTGTAATTTTATCTGATAATGTACTTTGGAGTGGTAAAGTAGTAGAAGCTCTTAATCCGAAAGATATCGACACCAAAGTTCTTTTAGAATATAACAGAAAACTTAATGAAGATGATCGCTTAGAAACTGTTTTATTACCAATACGAGATGGGTTAACAATTAGTCGTGTAAAGTAATTTTAAAAATTTCTTTTTATAGGGCCTGTAAAATCATCAATATTGTCTTTTACTTTGTTAACTTCATTATTGATGTCTTTTACAAAATCAGTATCTATTCCTTGATTTTTTGCGCTATCATTAATTTCTTTCTTGATATCATTGGTTGCATCCTTAACCTGACGTATACCTTTTCCTAGTCCTCTAGCTATTTCAGGAATTTTATCTGCTCCGAATAACATAACGACTAATAACAAGATTACAAAAATCTCAGGACCTCCTATAAATAAAAATACTACATTCATTGCTACAAAGATAATTAAAATCAGTAGTTAAATTCTTTATAAAATAAAAAAAGCCAAACTTTACGTTTGGCTTTTTTATTTATGATTTATAAGTAATTAATCTGCAAGAATAATTGCCTTATTATCTTTCATTTCTAAAGTTCCAGATTTGATTGCTAAAGTTAATACTTTATCATCTTCTGGTAAACTTACTATGCTGCCATGTAAATCATCAAAAATTAAATGATTTTGTGTATGTACATGTACTTTTACAGTTCCTTGATTTAAAATAGACACGACTGGTGCGTGATTATTTAACATCTGAAATTCACCGTTTACACCTGGTACAGTAACAGAATCAACTTCTGACGAAAACAAAATAGCTTCTGGAGTTACAATTTCTAAAAACATAATTTCAATAGAATTTATTATTATTAATTGTTACTATGCTTCCGCTAACATTTTCTCACCATAATCAATAGCTTCCTGAATAGAACCTCTTAAGTTAAATGCTGCTTCTGGATACTTATCTAACTCACCGTCCATAATCATATTAAATCCTTTAATAGTATCTTTAATATCAACTAAACAACCAGGTATACCTGTAAACTGTTCAGCTACGTGGAATGGCTGAGATAAGAAACGCTGTACACGACGTGCTCTGTGTACTACTAACTTATCTTCTTCAGATAATTCTTCCATACCTAAAATGGCGATAATATCTTGTAATTCTTTATAACGTTGTAAAATCTCTTTTACTTTTGTTGCTGTATTATAGTGCTCATCTCCTAATACTTCAGCAGATAAAATTCTTGAAGTAGAATCTAAAGGATCTACTGCAGGATAAATACCTAATTCGGCAATTTTACGAGATAATACTGTTGTTGCATCTAAATGCGCAAACGTTGTTGCTGGTGCTGGATCTGTTAAATCATCTGCAGGTACATAAACTGCTTGTACAGATGTAATAGAACCTTTCTTAGTAGAAGTAATACGCTCTTGCATTGCTCCCATTTCTGTAGCTAATGTTGGTTGATATCCTACTGCTGATGGCATACGACCTAATAAGGCTGATACTTCAGAACCTGCTTGTGTAAAACGGAAGATATTATCTACGAAGAAAAGTACATCTTTTCCTTGTGCTTCTCCTGCTCCATCACGGAAATATTCTGCAATTGTTAAACCTGATAAAGCAACACGTGCTCTTGCCCCAGGTGGCTCGTTCATTTGTCCGAATACGAAAGTAGCTTTCGAATCTCTCATTCCTGGCTTATCTACTTTAGATAAATCCCATCCTCCTTCTTCCATAGAATGCATAAAATCATCACCATACTTGATAATTCCAGATTCTAACATCTCTCTAAGTAAATCGTTTCCTTCACGAGTTCTTTCACCTACACCTGCAAATACAGATAAACCTCCGTGCCCTTTTGCAATGTTGTTAATTAACTCTTGAATTAAAACTGTTTTACCAACTCCTGCTCCACCAAATAATCCAATCTTACCTCCTTTTGCATACGGCTCAATTAAATCAATTACTTTAATACCAGTAAATAAAACTTCTGTTGATACTGATAAGTCTTCGAATTTAGGTGCTTGACGGTGAATAGATAAACCTGCATCTCCTGTTTTAGGTAAGTTTCCTAATCCATCAATAGCTTCACCTGTTACGTTAAACAAACGACCATAAATATCGTTTCCTATTGGCATTTGAATTGGGCTTCCTGTAGCGATTACTTCTGTACCTCTACTTAAACCATCAGTCGCATCCATAGAAATAGTACGAACTGTATCTTCACCTATATGTTGTTGAACCTCTAATACTAAAATTGAACCATCAGCTTTTTTAATTTCTAATGAATCGTAAATTTTTGGTAATTCAGTATTTCCTGTATTAAACTCAACATCGATAACTGGACCAATAATTTGAGAAACTTTACCTGTTATTGTAGACATTACTATATGTAATTAAAGTTATTTAATTTGCTATGTGAGCTTTAGCTCATTTTTCAAAGTGCAAAGGTAATTTTTTTAGTGGAATTTAAAAAGTCTTTCACGCTATTTTTACTAAAAATATTGCATAAAAAAAAGCCTCACGGAAGTGAGGCTTTTAATATTATAAATGTTTTAATTAAATTATTTAGCTAATTTAATTTCAACACGTCTGTTTTGAGCTCTACCAGCTCTTGTTTTGTTATCAGCAATTGGGTAGTCTTCACCAAAACCTGCAGAAGTTAATCTTGCAGCAGCAACACCAGCTTTAGAAACTAAATAATCTAAAACAGCCTTGGCTCTTCTTTCAGATAATTTTTTATTACTAGCAGCTCTACCTTGGCTATCACTATGACCTTGAATACTAAAGTTTGCTTTAGAATATTCTTTCATGATTACAGCAATTCTATCTAAGTTAGCAGTAACTCCAGGCTTAAACGTTGTTCTACCAGAGTTAAAGTAAATAGCTCTTGCGAAGTCATTTAATTTTTTCTCAGCAGCTTTTGTAATTACTACTTCTGGACATCCATTGTTAGAAGCAACACCTGCTACATTAGGACACTTATCGTCTTTATCTAAAACGCTATCTCCATCAGTATCTGGCCAAGGACAACCTGCATTAGCAACAGGACCTGCAACAGTAGGACATTTATCTTTAGCATCAACTACACCGTCTCCGTCAGTATCAGGACACCCGTTGTTAACTTTTGTTCCTTTTTCAGTAGGACAAGCATCGTCTTTATCAGCAATCCCATCACCATCTGCATCAGGACATCCGTTTAAAGCAGCTAAACCATGAACTTCTGGACATGCATCATCAGCATCCTTAACACCATCATTATCAGTATCAGGACATCCGTTGAACTCCTCTAAACCAGCAACTTCTGGACATGCATCATCTTTATCGAAAACTCCGTCACCATCTGTATCAGTTCCTCCAAACTTAAACACTAAACCAACTGAATGCTGAAAGTGTTCTTGAACGTTATCACTAAACCCTTTTTTAATTCCTGATTGAAAATTTAAACCTAAATTATCATTAAACCATGTATTGAATCCTAAACCTCCATTTAACATTCCTTCACCTTCATCTGCAAAAGATGTGTATCCACCACCTAAATATACATAAGGATCAAACCAAGAAGTTTCTCCGAATAAATTATTTAAGTCATACTTTACATTAGCATCTACAGCCCAGTAAAGCTCATCTGTATCATTTTTAGCAATTACTGTTTCTATTTTATTTAAAGACCCAGCTAACTGTAACGTAAAACCATCGTTTAAGTACTTCCCTACAGTTACTCTTGAAATAGAAGGTAAGACATTCCAGTCACTAGTACCTACATAATCTTTTGCATAACCTTCAAAACCATTTGGAATTCTAACGTCTACAGCGTTAACTCCAAATCCAACCGCCCATGGGTTGTCTGAATCTTGTGCGTTTATCGTTCCTACAGTAGCGAACGTAAACAAAGCTATCACAGCTAATTTGAATTGTTTCATTATAAAAATTTTAAATTAAAAGTTCGTTTATATTAAGCAAATGTAAGTTGTTAAAACTTATTTACAAAAGTAAATCTACAAAAACTTACAATAAATACAAGATTTCATTTAAGATATTTAAATCACTTCCAGCTCTTTCCCTACTTTTACAAAGGCTTTAATCGCTTTATCTAAATGTTCTTTTTCATGTGCGGCTGACAATTGCACACGTATTCTTGCTTTTTCCTTAGGAACAACTGGAAAGAAAAAACCTATTACATAAATGCCTTCTTCTAATAATTTATTTGCCATATTCTGAGAAAGCTTTGCATCGTACAACATCACCGGTACTATAGCCGCATCAGCTCCTACTAAATCGAAACCTGCTTTCTCCATTTCTGTTCTAAAGTAATTGGTATTCCATTCTAACTTATCTCTTAAAGAAGTATCGTTTGAAATTAAATCAAAAACTTTTAATGCTCCTCCTACTAAAGAAGGCGCTAATGAGTTTGAAAATAAATACGGACGAGAACGCTGACGTAATATTTCGATAATTTCTTTTTTACCTGTCGTATAACCTCCCATTGCACCACCAAGTGCTTTTCCTAAAGTACCGGTTACGATATCAACACGATCCATTACATTTTTAAGCTCAACAGTACCACGACCTGTTTTACCTATAAATCCGGTGGCGTGACATTCATCAACCATTACCATTGCATCGTATTTATCCGCTAAATCACAAATTTCATCAAGCTTTGCTACAATTCCATCCATAGAGAAAACTCCGTCAGTAACAATAATCTTAAAACGATGTTCTTGCTTATTTGCTTCAATCAACTGCGCTTCTAAAGAACTCATATCATTATTATCATAACGATAACGAGCTGCTTTACACAAACGAACTCCGTCTATAATAGAAGCGTGATTTAAACTGTCAGAAATAATAGCATCATCTTTAGTTAATAAAGGTTCAAAAACGCCACCATTTGCATCAAAAGCAGCAGCATACAATATCGTGTCTTCAGTTGTATAAAATTCTGCAATTTTTGCTTCTAGTTGTTTATGAATATCTTGAGTTCCACAAATAAAACGTACAGATGACATTCCGAAACCATGTGTATCCATAGTATCTTTTGCTGCTTGAATTACCTCAGGATTATTTGACAATCCTAAATAGTTATTAGCACAAAAATTAATTACCTCCTCGCCTGTTGCTATTTTTATAGCAGCATCTTGAGATGATGTAATAATACGTTCTGACTTATACAATCCGGCATCTTTAATTTCCTGAATTTCTTGCTGTAATTGTTCTTTTATTTTTCCGTACATAATTTATATTTTAGTTACATCTACAATCGATGTGGTATTTATATTTAAAGGGTCAAAGTTAATTGTTAAACTTCTTCAACCAAAATTTCTTCATTAATATATATGAGTAGTTTTTTATCAACCTTAAAATCCATCGATTTTAACACACGTTCGTATCGTAATAATTGCTGATGATAACTCTTGGATGGTTTTCCTGTTTTATAATCAATAATAGTTACTGCATTATTCGTATCAAGTACCAATCGATCGGGAATTAAAATCTGATTATCAACATCAACAATTTCACGCTCATTATATATAGTTACTTCGTTTGAATAATAATGCTGCAAATCTGAATGACTTACAATTTTATTAATATTCGTTTTAATCGTTTTTGCTTGCTCTTTAGCTATTACACCTTGTTGCTCATATTGATTCACTATTTTTTCTACATCGCGCTCTGTTGAAATTTTCGCCATCATTTCGTGAATCAAGTTACCAAATTCAATAGCTTTTCCTTGCTCAGTATTCCAAAGTTTTGAAGCACTTGCCAACATATGAATATTGTGCTCTTGCCAAGGTGTTGATATAAATTCTTCTTGAATCGCTGCCAAAGAAGTAATTTCTTTACGCTCACTAGTTCTTGATAAATTCCCAAAAGAGTATTCTAACTGATCATTATTCCATAGATTTTTTTCTTTTAGATAATTGATAAATATTCCTGAATAAAAATTGATATTCTCTTCTCCTTTAGCTGTAATTTTATATTCGGTAATAATATGTAGCTGCTCTACCGAACGCGTTAAAGCAACGTATAAAAGATTAAAATTATCTAACTCTAGTTCCTCTCTTTGTTGGTCGTATATCTCTAAACTTCGCTCGTTTATAGCTTTTAGATCTTTATTAAACGGCACTAACAATTCCTTGAAATTTTCAAAATCAGCTGGTAAATCATCCAACCATATTTTAGGATTTATTTGTCGGTAAATTTCTAAATCGTACGGAAAAATAACAACCGGGAATTCTAATCCTTTCGATTTATGAATCGTCATTACCTGAACAGCGTTTCCGCTTTCGGGAGCCACAATACTTAAATTTGCTTTTTTGTCTTCCCAAAAATCTAAAAATTCTTGAATACTCGTTCCTTTTCTTTGCTGTTCTAAAACCACATCTAAAAAGAATTGCACATAGGCATCTGAAGAGTTTATCAATTTAAAACTTCGGATGATTTCCTCTACTTTTTCATAAAACGGTAATTGATGAAAATCGGCTAACTTAAAAGATACTTGGTAACTTAATAACTCTTTAAAAATTGCATCATTCGGCTGATGAATCATTGCTGATATAAAAGCATGTTTTTCCGTTTTCAACGCTAAAAGATCGTGTAAGAAATACAAAACCTCTAACAATGCTTCTTTATCATTCGGATGTTGAATTACTTGTAAAACATCCACAATAAAATTTACTTTCGAGCTGTTTTGCAACAACAACGTTTCTGAAGAAATAATGTTAATTCCGTTTTCAGATAAATAATTTGCCACTGCAATTCCATCTTTTTTCTTACGGACTAATACACAAATTTCATTTAAAGAAAAATCGGCTTCTAAACTTTTAATTGTTTCTAATATTTTCTTCGGATATTTTAAAACCTCATCCTCTTTTTCTTCTTCCTTATCTAAAAAAGACAACGAAACATATCCACCTTTTTTTGCCGTTGTTAACTGCTTATTTCCTTCAATAAATAACTGCTTATAGTTTTCATTTTGAAGAAAATTTGAAGTATGCTGAAAAAATTGATTGTTAAAATCTATTACCTCCGTATAGCTTCTATAATTAGTCTCTAGTGTTTTTATTTCTTTCGGAACATGAAACGGATTCTCAACATCTGATCCTAAAGAAATAAACTGCTCTGCTTTACCGCCACGCCAACGATAAATAGCTTGTTTACCATCACCAACCAACAATAAATTACTTTTTTCTTGCGCTAATGCATTGTCGATTAACGGAATTATATTTTGCCATTGTAACACCGATGTATCTTGCATCTCATCAATAAAATAATGCATAAATCGCTGTCCGATTCTTTCATAAATAAATGGCGCAGGTTGGTCTTTTATATTGTCAGAAATTAATTGATTAAACTCGGCATTTAATCGGATATTATTCTCTTCTTTTATATGTGTTAATTCTAAATTAATATGATTTAAAACTGCTAACGGAATGATACTTTTTAATGCCAATTTATTCATTAAAAATTGCTGATACAATTCTTCTGACTGACTATATAAATTCAACAATTCTGGCAAAACACTTTCAATAGCACTTTTTATGTCGTCTGATTTTGATTTTGCATAAAAATTATTTTCTTCGATACGTTCGCGAAGTTTTGAATCTTCGAAAAACTTTGCTTTCTCTAGATTTTGAGATAACGCCAAAAAATGATTCGGCAACATCGATCGATAAAAATCTTTATGATTTATTTGTGCCGTTTCTATAATCGCTATTCCCTGATTACCAATATCTACAAATCGAGTTTTTATCTCTTTTTGATGTTTAGAAAGTTTAGTTTTTAAGTTCGTAAAATCAGCTAGTTTTTTATCCGCCAGTTTTCTAAAATGCTTCGTATCGTCTTCATTTAATAAAATTCTAGAAAACTCATTTAGCTCCAACGAAATATCCCACGATTTATCATCATCTGCTTTATCAAGTGAAAAATCGATTAATAATTTCGTTAAATCTTTATCAGTTCCAATTTTAGAAATCAATACATCAACAGCTTCATTCAATAAAGAAACAGCATCCATTTCAACCTCAAAATTTAGCGACAATCCTAAATCGTACGCAAAACTTTTAATTATTTTATGCGTAAAACTATCAATCGTAGTAATTGAAAAAGCGGAGTAGTTTTGTAAAACAGCGTCTAATATTTTCTTACTTCTATCTTTAACGGTTTGTTTATCAATTTTAATTTCATTGATAATAAGTTGAAACAAATCGTTTTCTTTTCCTTCAGAGAATTCTTGTAGATTTTCTAATACACGCTCTTTCATTTCACCAGCGGCTTTGTTGGTAAATGTAATCGCTAATATTTTCTGAAAAGTGAAAATATCATCAGAACTCAATAAAACTTTTAGATATTCTTTTACAAGCGTAAACGTTTTTCCGCTACCAGCAGAGGCATTGTACACTTGAAAATTAGAAGAATTTTTCACAGAGTATTTTTTTTATGCAAAGTAATCTATTTAGAGAAAATAAGAAAGCAGAGAGTAGAAAGATTCTTACTTTAAAAAAAAGTGACAATATGATAAAATTACATTTATCCTCTAAACAAAAAGAAATCTTTTTTCATAGATTCGATCTTAGAATCGTCGTTTGTTATAATATAATCTATTGCTTTTTCGGTAAAGGTTTTTCCTTTTTTGGTAAGTGATATAATTTGATTTTCTACAACAATCATATTATTTTTTCTAGCTAAATCTACTACCGATTTTGCTTTTATTTTATGCCAATTTATATGCTCATTTAAATGATTAATATGTCTTTCTCTTTTTTCAGTATGATTATTTAAGTGCAACAAAAAAGTAAGCAATTGCACTTCTTTTTGTTGTTGCCTGTTTCTATAAATTACTGAAATTAAACCTCTATTGGGAGCCAATAAATACACAAAAAAGAACACCAAACCTAGCATACTAATCATAGATCCAGAGATAGAGGCATCTAACCAATGCGCTACCCAATAACCCGATATAGCCGAAAACACACCAAATAAGCCTGAAAAAACTAACATTTTCTTTAAATCATTCGTTAATAAATAAGCGGTGGCCGCTGGCGCAATCATTAACGCAACTACTAATATTGCTCCGACCGCATCAAAAGCGCCAACTGTTGTTATCGATGCCACACTCATTAATCCGTAGTGAATTACAATTGGTGAAAAACCTAAGGCTGTTGCCAAACCAGCATCGAATGTGCTTATTTTTAGCTCTTTAAAAAAAGCGATTAAAAGGCTTAAAGTAATTACTAATATTGTTCCTATAATCCATAATGATTTCGGTCCGATATCTATTCCATTAATTAATAATCGATCAAACGGAGCAAAAGCCAGTTCTCCCAATAAAACAGCATCTACATCTAAATGAACATCGTTTGCATTTTTGGCAATTAAAAGTACACCAATACTAAACAACGCTGGAAATACTAAGCCAATTGCAGTATCTTCTTTTACCAATTTTGTTTTCTGAATATACTCAACTAACACCACAGTTAAAATTCCTGATAAGGCTCCCATTAAAATTAATAAAGGTGAATTTAAATCGTGTGTGATAAAAAAACCGATTACCAAACCGGGTAAAATCGAATGGCTAATAGCATCGCTAATTAATGCCATTTTTCGTAAAACCAAAAACACACCAGGTATTGCACAAGCAACTGCTACTAAACTTACTATTAATTGTATTTCTATCTGAGCACTACTCATTTTCTATATGTTGATTATATAAATTACCTGCGAACTGATATCCTTCTTCCGTCATTGACCACATTTTACCCTGAACTTTTATATATTCTTTCTCTTCTAGTTTTTTTAAAGTACCTCTTGTATATCCTTGAAAATTATTTAAAATTCTTACCGCATGCGGATGTGATTTATCTTCGTGTGTCTTAACAAGGTCGAACATAAAAGATAAGGTTTTATGCAACTGTAAATCGCGTCTGTTCTTTAAAAAACGAATTTGGCGAAAAAGTAATCCTCTTGAAGGTGAAAAAATAAATGAAAACACTACAAATACTGCGGCAACCAACACAATTACAGGCCCTGTAGATAAATTAGATTGACTTGCGCTAATTCCCGTACCCACAACACCGGCAAGCGAACCAAAAACAGCTGCTAAAACAACCATGGTACTTAAACTGTTTGTCCATTGACGTGCTGCTGCTGCTGGCGCTAATAACATGGCACTCATTAAAACAACGCCTACTGTTTGCAATCCTAAAACAATTGCTAACACAATGAAACAGGTTATTAAAGCATCAATGAATTTTATATTAAACCCTAAGGTTTTTGCATAATCTGCATCAAATAATAAGAGTTTAAATTCTTTCCAGAAGAGCAATAATACCGCTAAACAAATCGCTGTAACTATTGCCATAAACCAAACATCTTTAATTAGCAATGTTGCTGCCTGCCCAAACAGAAATTTATCTAAACCTGACTGATTTGCATTTGGTAATTTCTGAATAAAAGTTAAAAGTAACATTCCGAATCCGAAGAAAACAGAAAGAATAAGACCTAAAGCAGTATCTGTTTTTAAGTGTGTGTTTTTTACAATTCCGCGTATCCAAAAAGCTCCGATTAGTCCGCTTATCAATGCACCTAGTAATAAAACATTGGTGTCTTTTGTACCTGTAATTAAAAATGCAATGGCAATACCTGGAAGTGATGCATGTGAAATTGCATCGCCCAATAAACTTTGTTTTCTTAGCACCGCAAAACTACCCAACATACCACAAATAGCACCTAAAATAGCGGTTCCGATTGTAATAGTTCGAAGCGTATAATCTGAAAAAACGAGTTTAAAATATTCAGAAAAGTCGATAGTAGTTAGTTTTTAGAGATTAGTATTTTTGTTACGCAAATATTTTTGTAGACCTATAATCATCTTTGAAAGTTCTACTAATTTTTCACGAATTTCATTTTCAGATTCTTCAGAAATAAAATTTTGTCGTTTTGCAATCGAAACACAAACAACACATTCATTTGTAGAACCTAATGCTATTTGCAAAAATCTATTAAACTGTTTGTCTGTATCTGCTGAACCTTCAGCAATATTTAATGCAATAGAAACAGCTGCTCTATTAAATTGAGGTTTTAATCCAAAACGTTCTGTATCTGGAAAATTATTTGATGTTTCATAAGAAAAATCGACAAATTCAAGTGCTTTTTGATACACTTTCAAATCTTCAAACTTGAATTTTATTTTTCCCATTTTTATTGATTTTTTTCTTTTCTAACCACTACTCACTAAAAGCTAAAAAAACTTACTGCTGCACACTTACTTTATAATTAATTCCGTAAGTTTTCGTTAGGTTATCATCGTTAAAAATTTCTTTTACAGGACCTGTTGCAATCTTCTTTACATTTAAAAAAGTTACCCAATCGAAATATTCAGGAACCGTTTGCAAATCGTGATGTACTACAACCACTGTTTTTCCTGCTTTTCGCAATTCTTTTAAAATATTGATAATAGTAATTTCTGTAGTTGCATCTACCCCCTGAAAAGGTTCATCCATAAAATAGATAGCTGCATCTTGTGCCAATGCTCTCGCCAAAAAAACACGTTGTTGTTGCCCACCTGAAAGCTGGGAAATTTGTCGGCTTTTAAAAGCTAGCATCCCTACTTTTTCAAGCGCTTCTAATGCTGTTTTTTTTTGTGATTTCCCTGGACGTTTTATCCAACCTAAACTTCCATAAGTTCCCATCATAACCACATCTAAAGCTGTGGTAGGAAAATCCCAATCTACACTTCCTTTCTGCGGAACATACGCAACTAATTTTCGTTGTTTATCATAAGGTTTTCCATAAATAGAAACACTTCCTGCAATCGGATTTATAATTCCTAAAATAGATTTTATCAACGTAGATTTCCCAGCGCCGTTTGGCCCTACAATTGCCATTAAAACTCCTTCTGGAATAGCCAAATCAATATCCCAAAGTACCGGTTTATAGTTATAAGCAACTGTTAAATCATCAACTGTTACTGCGTATTTTGTTTCCATATTATTTTAATGCGTTAACAATCGTATTCACATTTGCTTTATACATTCCTATATAAGCTGCTTCTTCTGTTCCTGCACTTCCTAATGCATCAGAATATAACGTTCCGCCAATTACAACCTCTTGATCTTTAGATTTTACTGCTGCCTGTAAAGCTTCAATAGTTCGTTTTGGCACAGAACTTTCTACAAAAATTGCTTTCACATTATTTTCTATAATAAACTTTGCTAACTTCTGAACATCCTGAACACCAGCTTCTGTTGCAGTTGATAATCCTTGTAAGCCTACAACATTAAATTGATGCTGTTTTCCGAAATAATTAAAAGCATCGTGTGCAGTTACCAATACTCTTTTCTCTATTGGCAATTCGTTTATTTTGCTTTCAATCTCTTTATTTAAATCTTTTATTTTCTCTAAATATTCTTTAGCGTTTTGCTTATAAAAGGCAGCATTTTTAGCATCTATTTCTGCTAATTTTTCTGCTACATACGATGTTATCTTACTCCAATTATTAAGATCAAACCAAATATGAGGATCATAATTTGAAGCGAACAACGCTGAATTTATCAAGTTTTTTTTATTAATTACATCAGAAACAACAATCGTTTTTTTATTTTGATGTTGCATTTTCTCAAAAACCTCTTCTAACTTTCCTTCTAAATGTAATCCGTTGTAAATAACAACATCAGCATTAAATAATTTTGAAACATCACCCTCGCTAGCTTTATACAAATGCGGATCTACTCCTGCACCCATTAAACCTTTAACCTCTAGTTTATCGCCTCCAATATTCTTTACTAAATCGGTAATCATCGTAGTCGTTGTAACTACTTTTAATTTATCATTTTCGTTTTTTGCTTTTTTACCACAACTTACTGCTAATAAGATTACAAATAATAATGCTATTCTTTTCATCTTAATTTTTTTGTATATAAATATTGTTTGCTACTTTGTTTGAAATCGTCATTTCTTTCTCGTTAATTTTTACTAAAAAAGAATCATCAAAAGGTTCTTTATCTAACACTTGTATATTGAGTCCTAATCCGATTTCTTGCTTGTCTAAAAAACGTAAAAACTCAGAAGAAGTATCGTTTACACCTACACAAACACCTTTTTCATTTTTTTGCAGTGTAGCTAACAAGCTTTTTTTTATTTGCGGTAAATTTCCTTCCTTATCAGGAATTGGATCTCCGTGTGGATCTCTTTTAGGATGTCCTAAAAAGGCATCTAACTCGTCTATTAATTTTGGCGATTTTATATGCTCTAATTGCTCTGCTACTTCATGCACTTCATCCCAAGAAAAATTAAGCTTTTCTACCAAAAAAACTTCCCACAATCGATGTTTACGAATAATGCTAGCCGCAGTTTTTTTTCCGAGTTCGGTTAACGTAACACCTTGATACTTTTTATAAACAACCACTTCTTTATCAGATAGCTTTTTAATCATATCTGTTACCGAAGAAGCTTTTGTTTTTAATCGCTTAGCAATAGCATTTGTACTGATTCCTTTATCAGATATTGCCGCTAGGTGATAAATGGTTTTAATATAATTTTCTTCTGATTGGCTAAACATTGTATTTTTTTGACTTTACAAATATATAAATTTTCATTTATATAAAATAATTTTTAGTCTTATCTAAAAATTATTTTACCTTTGTGAAAAAATAATAAATAAAGTACCCATGAAAAATGCTGTTTTTTTAATTATTCTATTTACAACTACCATCGTAAAAGCACAAGTAATTACAGGAAAAACAACCAATACAAAAGGAGAAACAGTTCCTTTTGTAAACATTCTTATAAAAGGAACAAACATCGGAACAACTACAGATGAGAATGGAAATTACACGATAGAAACATCAAAAAGTAAATTTGTTTTAATTGCTTCTTCTATTGGATTTTTATCAGAAAGAAAAAACATCCGCTTAAAATCATCCGAAGAAAAAAAAGTTGATTTTATTTTAACTGAAACTACCGAAATTTTAGATCAGGTTACTGTAACAGGAACAAGAACAGACAGAAGAAGTACTAAAAACCCTGTAATTGTAAATGTAATTAACAGTGAAACTTTAGCAAATGTGCAAGCATGTAATTTATCGGAAGGTTTAAAATTTCAGACTGGTTTACGTGTAGAAACGGATTGCCAAACTTGTAATTACACGCAATTACGTATGAACGGGTTGGCAGGTGGTTATTCTCAAATATTAATAAATGGGCGACCAATTTTTAGCCCGCTAACCGGTTTATATGGTTTAGAGCAAATACCTACCAATATGATAGATCGCATTGAAGTAGTTCGCGGTGGCGGATCTGCATTATACGGATCGAGCGCTATTGGAGGAACCGTTAATGTGATTACCAATGTTCCTAAAAAAGACGATTATAGTATTCAATATACCTATCAAAATTTAAAAGGGGCTTCAGATCATATCATTGCTGGTAATGCAACGGTTGTTAATGATGCTAAAAATGCTGGAATTTCTTTTTTTATAAACAATAGAGCTCGAGAAATTTACGATCACAATGGCGATAACTTCTCTGAATTACCACAATTAAAAAACAACTCATTTGGTACTAATTTATTTTTTTTACCGACAGAAAATCAGAAGTTAGAAATTAACTTCAGTAAAATGAATGAATACCGTTATGGTGGCGAAATGATTAAAAACGCGCCGAATTTTGCGTTACAATCCGAAGAAAGAACACACGATGTGTATGTTGGTAATATTGATTATCAAATTAATTTTAATGAAGATAAAAGCTCATTAATTACCTATTTTGCTTCTCAATACACCGCCAGAGATCATTACACAGGTATTCGCCCAGAAATAGGTACTCCCGAAGACACAGCTCACTTGGCAAATCCGCCTTATGGAAATTCAGAAACCACTACGTTTCAAGGTGGAATTCAGTTTAATCATAAACTAGAAGATTTTTTACAAGGAAATAATGTATTAACTATTGGTGGGGAGTTTGTACAAGATGATGTGTATGACGAAATTGATGCTTATAAATATGTTGTGGATCAGGTTACTAAAAACTACGGATTCTTTTTTCAGAGTGATTGGGAAATAAACGAAAAGTGGAATTTACTTGCTGGTGTTCGTTATGATCATCATAAATTAAATGCTTTAAAAAGAGACGGAACCAAAAAATTAATAACCAATAATGTGACGAGTCCACGAGTTTCTTTACTTTTTAAACCTTTTGAAAAAGCACAAGTAAGAGCAACCTGGGGAACCGGTTTTAGAGCGCCACAAGCTTTTGATACCGATTTACATATTGCTTTTGCTGGTGGCGGAATATCGAGAGTACAACTTGCTGATGATTTAAAAAGGGAACGCTCTAATAGTTATACCGTTTCTTTTAATTACGATCAACCAACAGAACATTATATATACGGCTTTACAGTTGAAAGTTTTTATACCAACTTAAATGATGCTTTCTTTTTAGAAGCTATAGGGGAAGATGAATTTGGTGAAGTTTTTGAAAAAAGAAATGGTGATGGCGCTATTGTAAAAGGAATTGCATTAGAAATAAGATTAAATTACGACGGAATTTTTCAGTTTGACGCTGGTTTTACGTATCAATCAAGTAAATATAATACTGCCATTAATAATTCTGATGCTTTAAATCCGAAGAAAGAATTTTTACGCACTCCAACTACTTACGGATATGCAACAGCAACATATACACCAAATCAAAAAATTAAAACAGCCTTAAATTTAGTGTATACTGGCACCATGGATGTGCTGCACTTAGCGTCAACTAACAGCTTAATTGAAGATGAATATTTTAAATCTCCTAATTTTTTTAATGTAGGGATTAAAACAAGTTATAATTTTGAATTACAAAAGCTAGATAGTAATATCGAATTTTTTGTAGGTATTAAAAACGTTTTTGATGAATATCAAAACTCATTTGACATCGGCAAAGAACGTGATAGTAACTTTATTTATGGCCCCGCAAACCCAAGAACTTACACCTTAGGCTTTAAAATATTTAAATAGCAAACTAATACATACAGCATACTGAAACCGTGTAGATTATATAATCTGCACGGTTTTTTCGTAATCTACAGTTAATATTCTCATAACAAAACAAGCTTTCATTAACATTTAAAAAACATTCTAATAAAACAAGCATAATTTACCCGTAACATTAGCTTTACAATATAACGCCAGATTTGCAGTGTATTTAAGAACTCAAGTTAGTTATAATGAAAAAAATAATAGTGATTACTCTTTTAAGCCTTTGCAGCTTTGTTTATTCTCAAGACAAAGGAACTGTAGTTGGTACACTTACAGATAAAGAGATGAATAATGAAGCATTACCATTTGCAAATGTCTTTATAAAAGGAACCTCAATTGGTGCAACTACCGATTTTGATGGTAAGTATACGCTTAATGTTCCAACAGGGAGCCAAATAATTGTATTTAGTTTTGTTGGATATCAAACCGTAGAAAAACAAATTATTGTTAAAACAAATGAAACATTAACCCTTAACCAAGAATTAGGCGCCAACGAAGGTGTTGCTTTAGATGAAATTGAAATTAAAGCCAGTACAAGTAAAAATAAAGCGAGTGCTTTATTATTAGACCAAAAAAAAGCTACAGTAATAAAAGAAAGTATTGGTGCTGAAGAGTTATCGACTAAAGGAGTTAGTGATGCTGCTGTAGCGGCAACGAAAGTTGCTGGTATTTCAAAGCAACAAGGTTCTAATAAAATTTTTGTTAGGGGTTTAGGTGATAGATATAATAGTACCACTTTAAATGGATTGCCATTACCCTCTAATAACCCAAGTTATAAGAATATTTCTCTTGAGTTATTTCCTACAGGCATAATACAAAATGTAGGAGTAAGTAAAACTTTCTCAGCCAACTTAACTAGTGATTTGGCTGGTGCAAATGTTGATATTTCAACAAAAGAACATACTGGTAAGAATGTTATAACTATTGGGTTTTCTAGTGGTATTAACAGTCAAACTACAGGTGGAAAGTTTAAAAAAATTGATGGAGCTAATTCGATCGGTTACGCAAAGAGCACCAAACATGGTGTAACAAACCTAAATACAATACCTTTTACTGATAATTTCTCTCCTAAAAATGACCGTGCTGCAGCCAATACTAATTTATCTGTTTCAGGAGGAAGAAGGTTTAATATAAACGATGAGTCTTCTTTATCAATGTTCTTAGTTGGATCTTTTAACAACAACTACTTAACTAGAGATGGAATTTCTATTAACTATCAAAGAAATGATGGTTCTAAAGGAAGTAGTTATACATCTGCTAAAGAGTATAGATATGAAACATCAAAATTAGCTATGGGTAATTTTACTTATAGAATAAACTCAAATCATAAAGTAACTTATAACAGCGTTTTTATCCATTCTAACTCTCAAAATATTCAAGATTATAGTGGAACAAAACCTGATGTCGCTGATGAAGGTGAAATTGCTCGCTTAATTCTTCAAACACAAAATCAAAACACTTTATTTATTAATCAATTATTAAGTAGCCATAAATTAAGTGAAAGTATTGATGTTAATTCTGGTTTTTCTTTTAATACAATTAATAATGATGAACCTAATAGAAAAAAGAATCTTTTAAGACGTAACGAAAACGAAAACGTTTATTACTTTGCTTCTGGAACACCAAGAAATAATAGTAGATATTATCATAACTTAAAAGAAAATGATATAACTGCTAAATTAGATATAGCTAAATATTTTGGAGGAAAAGAAGATAATAAAATTAAATTAAACTTAGGATACTTCTTCAGGAATACAGATAGATTAATGAATCAATATTATTTTGATTATGACATTAATAATCAAAATAATATAGCAGATATAAATAATCTTAGTGGAGTATTAAATCAACAAGGACTAGATAATGGAATTTTCAGACTAAAAACACACTTTGGTTTTGGTTCAGATGCCTTATTGCCTATGTTTTACAAAGGAGATAAAACAACCCATGCAGGATATGCTTCTTTAGATTATCAAATTACGGATAAGTTATTTGTTAATATGGGAGCTAGATTTGAAAGAATACAAATGGATGTTAGATGGAAAACACCTCAAGATAAAGATGTTGAAAATAACTTTATTTCAAAAAAAGAAAATTACTTATTACCTACTTTAAATTTGAAATATAATTTTACTGACAATAACATTATTCGTCTTGCAGGAAGTCAAACATACACCTTTCCTCAGTTTAAAGAAATAGCACCTTTTCCATATGAAGGAGCTGATTACCTTGAAATAGGTAATCCTGATTTAAAACCTTCTGAAAATATTAATATTGATTTAAAATGGGAACTTTACCCATCTAGAGAAGAATTAATTTCTGCTACAATTTTTGGAAAACGAATTAAAAATGCAATCAGTAGAGTTGAACAAAACGCAGCTTCTGATAATAATTTCACATATCAAAATACAGGTGATGCTGATGTGTTAGGTCTAGAAGTTGAGTTTAAGAAAAACTTATTCAATTTAGCTAATGATGAAGACGATTTTACTAAAGTAATTAAATTAGGGTTTAATGCTAGTTATATGTATACAAATCAGAATCTAACGTCAACTTCAAACTTTAGACCAACAAAAGAAGAAGAAAAATTAGAAGGAGCAGCACCATTTATATTAAATACAGATTTATCTTATCATTTTAAAAAAGATAACAAACAAACTGTAGCTTCATTAGTCTTTAATTATCAAAATGAAAAAGTATACTCTGTAGGATCAAATCTTTTAGATGCCATAATTGAAAAAGCACTTCCTAGGTTAGACCTTGTTTTAAAGCATGATTTTTCTAAGAAAATTGGAGTTAAGCTTAGCGCTAAAAACTTATTAAACCCAAGTATAGAACGTTATAGAGACATTGGTAATACGTTAATTACCAAAGACCCTAATGACAACTCTAAAACAGTAAGTAGACCTTTTGACTTTGTGACTAGATCCTTTAAAAATGGTGTAAACTTATCGTTAGGTTTTACTTATAAACTATAATTTTATTAACATTTTATTAAATTTAAGATAAAACTGTATTTAATAAACAAACCAATATTTGCAACACAATTTAACATAACAAAAAAACAAAAAACAAAAATGAAAACAATTAAATTATTATCACTTTTAGCTATTTCTGCATCTTTAATGGTTGGATGTTCAGAAAATGATCCTATAGACAAACCAGATACAGGATTTGATTTAGAAATCAACGGACAAAATGATTTTGACCCTAAAGATTTAAAAGGTAATATAAATGCTGATATAACTTTAAATTCTGGAATAGAATATTTATTATCTAGCTCTTTAAAAGTAAAAGAAGGCTACACATTAACGATAGAAGCAGGAACAGTTATTAAATGTAAAGCAGGTGGTACTGATGTTTTTTTAGCTGTTGAAAGAGGTGCTAAATTAAACGCTAACGGAACTTCTGCAAATCCAGTTATATTTACATCTAATGCTTCTAATGCTAGAGCTGGAGATTGGGGTGGTATAGTAATCGCTGGTAAAGCAAGAACAAATAAAGGTGCCGAAGCTGAAACTGAAGTAGCTGGTTTAAAATATGGTGGTACTGCTGATAACGATAACTCAGGAACATTAACATATGTTAGAACTGAATATACTGGTGCAAAAATTAATGGTGATCAAGAATTTAACGGAATTTCTTTATACTCTGTAGGTTCTGGAACGACAATTAATAACTTATTTATTTCTAATGGTGCAGATGATGGTATCGAATTTTTTGGAGGTACTGTAAATGTTACTAATGTTATGTGTGTTAACATTAAAGATGATATGTTTGACTTTACAGGAGGATATACAGGAACTATGGATAACATGTTTGGTGTTAGAGAAAATGGTTTTAATGATGCTACTGAAGACCCAAGAGGTATTGAAGGAGACAGTAATGGATCTAACCCGACAGCAACTCCTGTTTCATCTCCAACAATTAAAAATGTAACAGTATTAAACTTATCAGAAATTACACCTCTTAAATCTGGTGCTGAAATAAGAAGAGGAACTAACGCGACTATTGAAAACGCATTATTCGCTGCTTATGGAAATGCTTCTTTTGGTAACTTAATTGATACTAAAGATGACAAAGGTAATGGAACTTTAACAATCACAGATTCTTACAAAATGGGAACAGTAGGTGATAATAAAGAAGGTGGAACTATTACAGGAACTGTTGTAGAAGATGCTGAAGCTATTACTGCTGATGGTGATGCTTTAACTGTTAAGGCTGGTAGAGGTGCTGATTTTACAAAATTCGCTTGGACTAACTACAGTTTAGAAAAGTAATAAATTATTATTTTTCAATAATTAAAAATCGAGCTATATGCTCGGTTTTTTTTGTTTTATAGTTTATTTACTTTTTAGTAATCTGTAGTTAACTCATAACCAAAGAAAAAACTTGATTTTTATAGTATTAAACTTAAAACACGAATACTATGAAAAAAATTACCTTATTCCTTTTTTTAACTATTCCTTTATTCTGTTTTGGACAATCATACAAATATCACAGAGTTAAAGATTTAGGAAACTCTATTTCTGTTGCAACGGAATCCTTTTGTAATGACTTAGGTTCAAAACATCATAAACTGAATATATATTTAGTTTCTAAATTAGAAATAAATGAGGTTTACTATTTTCAAGATGTAGATGGTCAAAATTTTTATGGAAAAATAGTACAGGCTGAGGATAGTTCTGATCAAGATGCTGATGAATTCATCAATGAGAGTAATGTTAGTGATATAATAAATATTACTTGTAATACTGACACTGATGGAGATGGGATAAATGACACTGAAGACAATTGCCCTAACACTTCAAATGCAAATCAAAACGATATCGATAATGACGGTATTGGTGATGCATGCGACTCACAAGATAATAGAGATTCTGATGGTGATGGGGTACAAAACTGGCAAGACAACTGTCCTAACCAAGCAGGTCCTTCTTCTAACAATGGATGCCCTGTTGGTGACCCTGATTTTATTGTTACTGGAATATCTATCAATGCCGGTGGAACTTATACAAGTACATCAGGAGTATTAACTCTCAGAACTAACCAAAACCATAAATTCTGTGTTAATATTAAAAATACAGGAGCTGTAACTGGCACAATTAACAATACGGCTTTAATTTTAACAAACAGCTCAAGCTTGAATAGTTCAAGTATTGTAGTTAACCTTCCTTATCCTAGCTCTTCGTTAAGTATAGCTCCAAACCAAACTAAAGAAATGTGTTCAGAAGTGTATATATGGGACAACTACTTAGGATATAACCTTTCAAGCTTTAATTATTTACATGCTATAGCTGACTACCATGGAAACACATCTGAATCTAACGAAGGTAACAATCAAGCTTACGCAAGCGTTAACTCCTCATCATTTAAAACCCCTACCCAGTTGACTATCCATGATGTAAACGGAAATAAAATTAATGAAACTGCTATCAATAGCAAAACACAAGAAGCTGATATTATTAAAAGCCTACCAGAAGGTTTCTATTTTATTGATAAAGACGGTAAAAAAAGTAAAATTTATAAAAAGAATTAATATTCTTTCACTTAAAAAAAACCGAGCCTCACAGGAGGGCACTGAAAAAGCAACTCTTTTTGAAATTTAACTTTAAAAGCGATTAAGAAATGTTACATTTCTCTTAATCGCTTTTTGTTTGCTGTACTTTTTTTGATAAAGTCTTATGTTATATAAAAATTGGGTAAAACAAACCGTTTTTTAACTGCTATTTTAGGCAACTCTGACTTTGTTACTAGCT
>NZ_JAOBTH010000018.1 GCF_025215075.1 Tenacibaculum haliotis
TGACTAAATTGAATTTCTTGTTGTTGAACCAGCATCTATAAAAGCATTATTTTACTTTTTTAAGATACGAAAAAAGGAGTAAAAAGTTTTTACTTTCTACTCCTTTTAATTTAGTCTTGAGGACTTTTTCAGTGCCCTCGAAATATCTCGGGGTTTTTCTTTATTTTAAAATAATGCGAACTATTCGTTATGCATAAACTTCTGCTTACCTAACAACGCTTCTTCCGTTTCTACATTATCATCATCAGGAACACAACAATCTACCGGGCAAACTGCCGCACACTGAGGCTCTTCATGAAAACCTTTACATTCGGTACACTTGTCTGCAACAATATAGTATATTTCATCAGAAATAGGCTCTTGAGTTTCATCTGCATTTGCTTTTTTACCATTAGGTAAAACCACATTTCCAGTTAAATCTGTTCCGTCTGCATATTTCCAATCATCAGCTCCTTCATAAATTGCTGTATTCGGACATTCTGGTTCACATGCACCACAATTTATACATTCATCTGTTATAATAATTGCCATAATTAATCTGTTTCAGTTTTGTAACTTTGCAATCGCAAAAATAGTTCCAAATTAACTTAGAAACAAAATAAATGGATACAATCCAAAATAGAATTTCAGCTTTTGTAGAATTAGGGAAATTTTTAAGCCAGTTTACCCAAAAAGAAACTGCTCAAAAAAACGATATCCAATTTAATGATTTGTTTTTTGACGGATTTAAACATCAATTAAAAATAGCTGGAGAAAAAAACACTTGGTTTACCAAAGAAAACTTATTGTTTGCTACCGAAAGTTGGTCTAAAGCCTTAACAAACGAAAATATTCAACAGTGGATTACTAACGAAAGTTTAGGTAAAAACGATACCAAGCAAGTTGCCGTTATTATGGCTGGGAATATTCCATTAGTCGGATTTCATGATTTCTTATCTGTTTTAATTTCTGGGCATTCAGTTTTAGTTAAACAATCTTCTAACGATAAAAACTTATTGCCTTTTTTAGCTAAGTATTTAGAATATGTTCAACCAGAATTAAAAGGAAAAATTACATTTACTGAGCAAAAACTAACTGGCTTTGATGCTGTAATAGCTACAGGAAGTAATAATACGGCGCGTTATTTCGAATATTATTTTAAAAATAAACCTAGTATTATTAGAAAAAGTAGAAATTCGGTTGCTGTTTTAACAGGAAACGAAACCGCACAAGATTTTGAAAATTTAAGTAACGATGTATTTTGTTACTTCGGATTAGGTTGTCGTTCGGTATCTAAACTATATGTTCCTAAAGATTATAATTTCGATCCTTTTTTTACAGGAATGTTTAACAAACAAGAAATTATCAACAATGCAAAATATGCCAATAATTACGATTACAACAAAGCAGTGTATTTAATGAGCGAGTTTGATATTTTAGAAAACGGCTTTTTAATGATTAAGGAAGATGAAAGCTACGCCTCACCTATCGCTTCTGTTTTTTATGAATACTACGACAATGCAGATGATTTAAAAGCAAAACTAAAGCAAGACAAAGAAAAAACACAGTGCGTGGTTGCCAATAATTTTATGGAAGGAGAAATTGCTTTTGGTGAAACCCAAAATCCGCAGTTATGGGATTATGCTGATGGCGTAAATACCTTAGAATTTTTATCAAAAATCTAATAGAAAAAAAACTGTTAATTTTTTCTTAATTAAAACTTTCTGATAGCAATATTATAACAAAATTAAAATTTAATTCTTAATCTTGTAGTATAATATGTTTAGGAGAAAACAATATATAAGTATATTTTTCCTGGTGTTTTTTATTTCTATAAAAGCATCAGGTCTTCACGCATTATCACATTCAGAAAGCGATTTTAATTTTAATGATTGTGATTTATGTGAATTTGTTACTTCTAATGATATTCCTTTAGAAACAAACAACAAAATTGATTTTGAGCCTATTATACTTAAAAATTATAATAGCCAACCACAGTCTTATTATCACTACTTATTTACCGACAAACAAGTAAATAATGCTCTTTTTTGTAGACCTCCTCCTACTTTTTAATTTAACATACTTCACTTTATAATTAATGTTCATTTTGAATTTTTCAAAATCGGATAAACTATATCCTATATTTTTATATGCAATTATCATATTAATTGGTCTATATAAATTATAGCTTATTCTCATTAAAGAATTTATTTAAGAGACTTAAGTGAAGTTTTCATTTTTATAATTATACATTTTCAATAAAAATTACAATTTATATTACTATGATAACTACTAAAAACATCACTAAAAAATACGGAGATTTTATCGCTGTAAACAACCTTTCTTTAGAGGTAAAACCAGGTGAAATATTATGTTTATTAGGCGCAAACGGCGCAGGAAAATCAACAACCATTAATATGCTCTTAAATTTTACAGAACCAAGTAATGGAGTCTGCGAAATTAATGGGTTAAATGTGTTAAAAAACCCTATTAAAACAAAAGAATTTTTAACATATATACCAGAAAACTTAATGTTATACCCAACATTAACGGCTATTGAAAACTTAGATTACTTCACAAAATTATCAGGAAAAAAGTTTGATACTTTAGAACTAAAACTATACTTAATCGAAGCTGGTTTACAAGAAGAAGCTCATCATAACCGTGTAGAAACATTCTCTAAAGGAATGCGTCAAAAAGTAGGAATTGCACTTGCCATTGCTAAAGAATCTAAAATATTATTATTAGATGAACCAACATCGGGTTTAGATCCAAAGTCAAGCAATGAGTTTATGCAATTACTTACTAAAATGAAAAACGACGGAGTTGCAATTTTAATGGCAACACACGATTTGTTTAGAGCTAAAGAAGTAAGTACTCATATAGGAATTATGCGTGCTGGCGTGTTAGAAAATTATTGTAATACATCAGATTTATCTTTAAAAGAGCTAGAAAACATCTATTTAGATATTATGAATTTTAAAAATATAAGTTAAAATGAAAAACATAATTTTTAAAGAACTCAAAGAATTAAGGCGTGATGGGCGGTTTAAAATAGCCTTACTCATTTCGATTTTATTGTTGATAATCGCTACCATAACCGGAATTAATCAATATCAAAAAAACAATAAACAATATGTGCAATCTGTTGAAAAAGAACGTGGAATTTGGGAAACACAAGATGCAAAAAATCCGCATTCAGCAGCGCATTATGGTACGTACGCTTTTAAGCCTAAATTCGCTTTATCATTATTTGATTATGGCGTTACCAAATACACGGGAAACTCTATCTTTTTAGAAGCTCATAATAGAAATGAAGCTTCTTTTAGTGAAGCTGCAGACCAAACTAGTTTAGCACGTTTCGGAACCTTATCAGTTAATTTTGTTTTGATATATTTATTTCCGTTGATTATTATTTTAATTGGCTATAACTCGTACACTAAAGAAGTAGAAAGTAATACGCTTACGCTATTAAAAAGCCAAGGTGTACATCCTATAAAATTAGCTTTAGGTAAATGGTTTTCCACATATATTCTTGTTTTTATACTTACAGCAATTGTGTTTTTAAGTGTCGGAGTTGTTTTATCCAATTTAAACAATTTAGCCTTTTTTAGTTGGAGTAGCTTACTTGTACTTTTTGCTTCTTATGCTTTTTATTATCTAATAATTACAACCATAGCTATCTTAATTTCTATGTGGAGTAAATCTTCAGGAATTTCTTTGGTAAACAGTTTAGTAATTTGGATTTTATTTAGTTTTATTACACCTAAAATAGCCACTAATATTGCCAATTCAAATTATCCATATCCTTCAAAATCAGAATTTACAGCCAACGTAAATGAAGACAAAAAAAATGGTTTAGATGGCCATAATCCTTGGAACAAAGCTGCTAAAAATTTAGAACAAGAAACCCTTAAAAAATATGGCGTTGATAGTATTCATAAACTACCATTTAATTACGCTGGTTATAGAATGCAAAAAGGGGAAGAACATGAAGCAAAAGTTTATGAAAAACATTACAATCTTTTAAATAAAATTGCTCAAAATCAAGATAATACTTATAAAAAATTATCATTTTTATCGCCTTTTATTTCTGTTCGATTTTTATCTATGGATGTAGCAAATACTGGCAGTAATTTACATTGGAAATTTACCAAACAAGCCGAAAATTACCGCATAAAAAAACAAGAATTTTTAAATTATGATATTAAGGATAATACCAAATATGGCGAACGTGGTTATAAAATGAATGCAGAAAGATTTAAACAACTTCCTAAATTTAATTTTACTCCGCCTACTCTTTTTCAAATATTGAAAGAAAACACACAAAACATTATATTTCTAATGCTTTGGTTTTTACTTCCGTTTTTAGGTTTAATCATTTCATCAAAAAGAATATAAGTTATGTTTCAAAACAATTTATCATACGAAATCAAATTATTATTTCGCAGTAACTGGTTACTACTTCTAGTAATATGTACAGTTTCTCTATTTGTCTTTGCTACTATCAATGGAAAAAACAACGTTAATAAAAGATTGAACGATATTGCTAAAATGCAAGAAAGTTTACATAAAAAAGACAGTGCAGTAATAGCAACGCTTCAAAAGATTGAAAAAGGTGAAAAGACCGATATTCCAAATTGGCGATTACCTTCTAACCCAATCAATATAGGGTATAGGAATCCGCGTTTAGCAATTATGCAACCCGAAAAATTATCGTTTTTAGCAACTGGACAAAGTGATATGTACACTCATTTTAAAAGTCCGACAGTTTATGGAAATAACTTCGCGTTAGATTATTCAGAGATGGTAAATCCTGTTCAGCTCTTATTCGGAAGTTTCGATTTATCATTTGTTATTATATGCATATTACCTTTATTAATTATTGCTTTTACCTTTAATGTTTTATCAAAAGAAAAAGAATTTGGTACCATTAAATTGTTAGGAGCACAACCTATGTCAATAGCTAAATGGTTACTGCAAAAAATGACAATTCGTTTTATAATTTTCACATTAATTACACATCTTAGTTTATTAGTTATAATTGCTATTTTTTCTTCGGATGCATTTAACAACGCAAAAAACTTGGTAAGTATATTTTTATTGATTTCTGGCTATTCTTTATTTTGGTTTGTAATTGCTACTGTTGTTAATATTAAAATTAATGATTCTTCTAAAAATGCCTTTACTTTAATTGCTGCTTGGTTATTAATTGTTTTAGTTTTACCCGCAACAATTAATCAAATAGGTAACTCATTATACCCTACTCCTTCTCGTTTAAAAATGGTAAATGAAATACGATTAATCAAAAAGGAAAACGAAGAAAAACAAAATGAAATAATGGATGCTTATTTACGCGACCATCCAGAATTAGCCCAAGAAAACGGTAAACAAAACTTCGGCTTTTGGCACAAGTATTTTGCTTCAGAAAAAATAATGGAAGAAAAAACAAAACCTTTATTAGAACAATACGATTTGCAGTTAAAAAAACAGCAAGAACTAATTACAATATTTAAATTATTGTCTCCAGCAATTATTATGCAACAATCATTAAATAATATAGCTGGAACATCTGAAAAGCATTATAATGATTACAAAAAACAAGTATTTGAATTTTCTGATGAGTGGAGAAACTATATAATTCCGATGCTATTTAAAAATCAGGAATTTAAAATTATAAACTATAATGAAATGCCAAAATTCACTTACCAAAATAGAATTGAAAATAATATTTTGGTAAGTATTGTTCAAGTAATGCTAATAAGTTTATTATTGTTCTTTCTATTTTTAGGAATAAGAATAAAAGATACATCATTTAAAAACTTATTTTAAAATGATATAATGTCAATTCAAGTGATTTTTAAAAATGAAAAATTTCTTGAATTGACATTACCTTTATTAAGCAAGACAGTTTTCGCATTTACCTTGCAATAAAACTTGTGAGCTAATAATTTGTTTATTGCTAATATTCGGAATCATTATATTTATCTCTAAACAATCAACTTTTCCACAATCAACACATTGAAAATGTGGATGAACATCTGCATGCTTTGTTTTTGAACAACCATTACATTTAGCATACCATTTAATACCTGTTACTCCCAAAAAAGAATGTAAAACGCCATCTTCTTCTAACTTATCTAAAACACGATATATGGTTGTTTTATTAATTTTTTCACTCAAACACTTTATTAAATCTACTGTAGAAATTGCGTCTGATTTTTCTTTAAATTCATTTAATAATAAATCTATCGACTTTGTTTTTCTAATAATTCCCATAAATTTTAGTTAAGTTCTAATTGCAAATCTCCAGAAATTAAATGAATGTGGCAACAATCTATTAACTCTAATAACTAACTACATAAAACACCCATAACTTTTAAAAGCCTAAAGCAACAGGAATTTTATTTTGGTTAATAATAGTAACACTACTTATTCTATATTAAAGAGCACAAACCACATTTTCATATTCCGATTTTACACTTTCTTTATCATCTTAAGAAAAAAAGATAAATATCAAAATTAAAAATAGTCTTTTAAAAACTGTATATGAATTGATAATTTTTCTATAGAAAATAAAAATACAAAATTAATACAACTTTGTTGTAATAATGGTAATTTTATCTATTTTCGCAACTAAGTTGCATTAATAACTATTACTAATGAAATTAATATTACAAAGACCAGATACATTTGGAGCAATTGCAAGTATACTATGTATTATACATTGTGTAGCAACACCTTTTTTGTTTGTGGTTCATAGCTGTGCTTTAAGTGGTTGTGAAAGTGCATCAATTTGGTGGAAAAACTTAGATTACTTTTTTTTAACAATTTCGTTCATGGCAATATACCATTCAACTAAAACGACTTCTAAAAACTTTATGAAAATTGCTCTTTGGGTAAATTGGAGTGTTTTACTATTTGCATTAATAAACGAAAAAACACAATGGATTTCTTTACCCGAAATATTTACTGATGTTATTGCTTTTACATTGGCTGCATTGCATATATATAATTTAAATTTTTGTAAATGTAAAACAAACAAGTGCTGTGTTAAAAATGGATAAAAAACAAATTGAAATTATAGGAGACAATCATATAGCAAGTAGTATAAAAACACCTATAATACCTTCAGCTTTTGATAAAGCTGATGAAGAAAAAATCACGAATATTCAGCATCATTTCAAAAAAATAATGGAAGAACTTGGTTTAGATTTATCTGATGACAGTCTGTCGGGTACTCCATATCGTTTTGCTAAAATGTATGTTAAAGAATTGTTTTATGGTCTAAATCCTAAAAACAAACCAAAATTAACAGTTTTTGATAATAAATATGGTTATAAAAAAATGTTGATTGAGCAAAATATAACTATAGATTCAACTTGCGAACATCATTTCTTGCCAATTACTGGGCATGCACATATTGCATATATTCCTAAAAGTAAAGTTATTGGTCTTTCAAAAATAAACAGATTGGTTGATTATTTTGCACACCGCCCGCAAGTTCAAGAAAGATTGTCCTTACAAATATTAAAAGAATTGCAAAATACTTTAGATACTCAAGATGTAATTATAATGTTAGTAGCCAAACATCTATGCGTGTCTTCAAGAGGAATAAAAGATAAAGAAAGCTTTACAACTACTATAGAATATGGAGGTTGTTTTGAAAAGGATGCAAAACGAAATGAATTTTTAAAATTAATTAACAACTAAATTTATATAGAATACATCAAAAAAACAAATTTTAAAACTCTATAAAAATAAAAAATCAGAGTAGTAAAAATTCTTTCTTGTGATAACCAAATTCTTATTGATACTTTAAAAGACTTCTATTTTTAAAATATTTTTTGCTTTGCATTTATCTTTTTATGTTTTAATATTATCAATACAATATAGGTCGTTGCAATAGTTAATCACAACTTGATAATATATAGGATAACGCATTAAAATTATAGTTAAAAATTGCATCTTTGTAATGCAAAAATCTACTATAATTAACAATAAATGAAAAAGCATAATTTTAGCGCAGGACCTTGTATTTTACCTGAAGAAGTGCTTCAAAAAGCATCCGAAGCAGTTATCAATTTTAATGATGATAATTTATCGTTGTTAGAAATTTCGCATCGTAGTAAACCTTTTGTTGCTGTTATTGAAAACGCACGAAGTTTAGCTTTAGAATTATTAGGCTTAGAAAATAAAGGTTATAAAGCGCTCTTTTTGCAAGGCGGAGCAAGCAATCAATTTTTAATGACTGCTTATAATTTACTAAACAAAAAAGCCGCGTATTTAAATACCGGTACTTGGAGTAGCAAAGCGATTAAAGAAGCAAAATTATTTGGCGAATTGGTTGAGGTAGCTTCATCCGAAGATAAAAACTTCAATTATATTCCTAAAGGATATGAAATACCTACGGATGTAGATTATTTTCATTGCACGAGTAACAATACAATTTACGGATCGCAAATGAAAAGTTTTCCAGAAACTGATGTTCCGTTAATTTGTGATATGAGTTCTGATATTTTTTCTCGTCAATTAGATTTTTCTAAGTTTGATTTAATCTATGCTGGTGCCCAAAAAAATATGGGTCCTGCCGGAACAACGTTAGTAATTGTAAAAGAAGATATTTTAGGGAAAGTAACACGTCAAATTCCATCAATGTTAAACTATCAAACATTTATTGATAAAGATAGCATGTTTAATACGCCTCCTGTTTTTGCGGTGTATACATCAATGTTAACTTTAGAATGGTTGAAAGATTTAGGCGGAATTGAGTTTATAGAAAAAGTAAACAACCAAAAATCAGCACTTTTATATAATGAAATAGATAGAAACCCTTTATTTAAAGGAGCTGTTGTTAAAGAAGATAGAAGTCATATGAACGCTACCTTTTCTTTAACAAACAATAATTTAAAAGAAACATTTAACGCCATGTGGAAAGAAGCCAATATTAATGGTTTAGACGGTCACAGAAGCGTTGGAGGTTACAGAGCAAGCATGTACAACGCATTGCCATTATATAGTGTGCAAGCATTGGTAGATGTAATGCAAGAATTAGAACGAAAAGCATAATACAAACGTCATTCCGAACAAAGTGAAGGAATCTATTTATAAAGATTGCCACATCATTTTATTCCTCGCAATGACATTATAAAAGTAAGAATGAAAATATTAGCAAACGACGGAATCTCAGAAAGTGGAAAAGCTACTTTAGAAAATGCAGGATTTGAAGTAATAGTTACCAAAGTTGCCCAAGAGCAATTAGATAATTTTATAAATGATGAAGAAATTAATGTCATCATTATTAAAAACACTACAGAAATACATACTGAACTTATAGATAATTGTCCGACCTTAAAGTTAATTGCAAACGCAAGTACAAATAACGACAACATAGATGTTATTTATGCCGAAGAAGCTGGTTTACAAGTTGTAAATATTTCTGATGCTAGTGCCAATGCTGTTGCCGAATTAGTTTTTGCGCATTTATTAGGAATGACTCGTTATTTACACCAAGCCAACAGAGAAATGCCTTTAGAGGGCGATGTAAGTTTTAATGCTTTAAAATCTCAATTTTCTAACGGAACCGAATTACGTGGTAAAACCCTTGGTATTATTGGTATGAGTGCTGCAGGACAACAAGTAGCTAAATTAGCTTTAGGACTTGGAATGAAAGTAGTTGGTTTTGATGTTAACTTTAATAATACGATAACAATTCCGGTGGAGTTTTTTAACGGTGAAATTATTGATATTAAAGTTGATATGTTAAGTTCTGATGAGTTATTAAAAGAAGCACATTTTATCAGTTTACATTTATCAGCACAAGAAAACCACCTAATTGGAGTCAAAGAATTTGAGAAAATGAAAGACGGAGTTGGTTTTATTAACGTTGCTCAAGGCGGATTGGTAGATGAAGTTGCCTTAATTAACGCTATAGAAAGTGGTAAAGTAAAATATGCTGGTTTAGATACTTTCGAAAATCAACCAAACCCAGAGATTCAGTTATTAATGAATCCAGAACTTTCTTTAAGTCCAAATATTGCTTCTTACACCGTAGAAGCACAGCATAAAATAGGTACAGAATTGGCTGATAAAATTATTAATTCTTTACACTAAAAACTCAAATTATTAATGGCAATTGTAAAACCATTTAAAGCAGTACGAGCAACTCGAGATAAAGTTGCCATGGTATCTTCTAAATCATATGAAGTTTATCCACCAGAAATGTTAAATGCTAAACTAGCTTTTAATCCATTTACATTTTTACATGTAATAAATCCTGGTTATAAATATCATAAACAAGATATTACTGGTGACCAACGCTTTAAATTGGTGCATAATCGTTATTTAGAATTTAAAGAAGATGGTATTTTTACAAAAGATAAGAATCCAGGTTTTTATATTTATCAAAAAACAACACCAACCAATTCTTTTTGCGGTATTATAGCTGCAACTTCTGTAGAAGATTACCACAACAATACCATTAAAAAACACGAAGGCACTTTAAGAGAAAGAGAATTATTATTCGAAAACTACTTAAAAAACACTGGATTTAATGCAGAACCTGTTCTTTTAACGTATCCCGATAATGATACGATTAATAGTATTATTGAAAAATATCGTAAAAACAGAGCTGAATACGAATTTTCTACAACAGATAAAGATTCACATTTATTATGGATTATAGATGATGAAAAAGATGTAGCACAAATTTCTAATGCTTTTTCACAAGTAAATACTTTATATATTGCCGATGGTCATCATCGTTCTACTTCTGCTTGCTTACTTGCAAAAAACTTAGCAAAAGAAAATCCGGAACATACTGGTAACGAAAAATATAATTTCTTCATGAGCTACTTGTTGCCAGAAAGCCAACTAAGTATTTATGAATTTAATCGATTTATAAAAGATTTAAACGGCCTAGCTGTTGATGAGTTTTTAATTGAGTTAGATACTTTTTTCAGAATAGAAAACAGAGGTCAGGAATTATACAGACCAAAAGAAAAGCATCAATTTAGTATGTACTTAAATGGAGAGTTTTATGCTTTGCACTTGCGAAAATCTGTCTATAAATTTACGGATGCTTTAAGTAAATTAGATGCTCAAATTTTATATCAAACCATTTTAAATCCGATATTAGGAATTAAAGATATCAGAAATGCATCAAAAATAATGTATTCCCAAGATAAATCAGATAGTTTAGAGTTGAAAACAAAAGTTGACAATGGCGATTTTAAAGTTTCTTTTGGTATGCTACCAACCTCTATAAGTGAACTAAAACAAATTGTAGATGCGGATATGTTAATGCCTCCGAAAACAACTTATATAGAACCTAAACTAAGAAGTGCTTTAACTATTTATGAATTTTGATATGATGACAGAAATTAAAGAAAATCTTCAGAAAGTAAAAGCGACTATTCCCGAAAATGTAACCTTAGTTGCTGTTTCTAAAACCAAACCTATTGCAGACCTTAAGGAAGCATACGATGCTGGTCAGCGAATTTTTGGTGAAAACAAAATTCAGGAAATGGTTACAAAGTTTGATGCTTTACCAAAAGACATTAAATGGCATATGATAGGGCATTTGCAACGAAACAAAGTAAAATACATGGCGCATTTTGTTGATTTAATTCACGGTGTAGATAGTTTTAAAACCTTGAAAGAAATTAACAAACAAGCTAAAAAACACGATCGTGTAATTAACTGCCTACTTCAAGCTCGTATTGCAAAAGAAGATACCAAGTTTGGCTTATCTTTTTTAGATATTGATGAAATTATTTCATCAGAAGAATTTTCAGAATTACAAAACATAAAAATTGTTGGTTTTATGGGAATGGCTACCTTTACTAACAATCAAAAACAGTTACAAGAAGAGTTTACTTCGTTAGCTGCTTTCTTTAAAAAAAATCAGGAAAAAGACCCTAAACTCACTACATTATCAATGGGAATGAGTGGTGATTATCCGTTAGCAATAGCAAACGGCAGTAATATGGTGCGAATTGGTAGCGCTATTTTTGGAGTTCGAAATTATATTGTTTAAATTTACATTAATCAGCTAAAAAGAAAAAGAATTGTACGCAATTTTAGATATTGAAACAACAGGAGGTAAATTTAATGAAGAAGGAATTACAGAAATTGCAATTCATAAATTTGATGGTCATCAAGTAGTTGACCAATTTATTAGCTTAGTAAATCCTGAAAAGGAAATTCAAGAATTTGTTGTTAAACTAACAGGTATTAACAATAAAATGCTTCGAAATGCACCTAAATTTCATGAAGTTGCAAAACGTATTATTGAAATTACAAAGGATTGTATTATCATTGCGCATAACGCTAGTTTCGATTACCGAATTTTACGAACCGAATACAATCGCTTAGGATACGATTACAAAAGAAATACACTTTGTACGGTAGCACTTAGTAAAAAATTAATTCCCGAATCTCCTTCTCACAGTTTAGGAAAATTATGCCGCTTTATAGGAATTCCTATGTCTGACAGGCATAGAGCAAATGGAGATGCTTTGGCAACGATACAATTATTTAAATTATTGCTAGAAAAAGATGTAGATAAAAACATTATTCAACAATCAATAAAATATATTGATAATAGGCAAGAAAAACAGCGTTTTTTAAAAATATTAGATAAAACACCAGAAAAACAAGGACTGTTTTATGTACATAGTGAACAAGGTAACATCATATTTATTGGTAGAGGTAAAAATTTAAAACAAGAAGTTAATAAGCTTTTATTAAAAGATACACCTAAAGCTAAAAAAATAATAAAAAGGATTCATGACATTACCTATGAAGAAACCGGAAATCCTCTTTTTACACGTCTAAAATATCATTTAGAGCTCACAAAGTTAAAGCCTAAATTTAATGTTATTCGCAAACGAAAAGTTACTAATAAAGATTTTAATCATGATAATTTATTAATTATCGATAAAGGAAGAACACCTGAAGAGCATGCTGTTATTTTAATTGAAAACAACATCGTTTTAGGCTATACATATACAAATTTTGCTTTTCAAGAAAATCAATTAACTATTTTAAAATCGATGTTAACTCCTATTGAAAACACTGACCTAGCTAAAATAATTATTAAGAATTACTTGCTAAAAAATAAAGTAGGAAAAATAGTTCGATTACAAGTTGAAAATAATTTATAACATTTTTTAATCACCAAAAATCTTTCTTTTTGAAGAACGAACAAAAAAACTGGAAAGAAAAATTACATGAAGTAATTTACGAAGCAGATACACCAACCGGAAAAGTATTTGACATTGTATTATTGATTTCTATTTTAGCAAGTATACTATTAGTAATGCTAGAAAGTGTTGAAAGTATTGACGCTAATTATCATACTTTTTTAAATATTGCTGAATGGGTTATTACAATTTTATTTACTATTGAATATTTTGCGAGAATCATATCCATAAAAAAACCTTTTAAATACATTTTTAGTTTTTATGGTATTATAGATTTCTTATCAACAATTCCTAAATATCTATTATTATTTTTCGGAAGCTTTCATTCTTTAATCGCTTTTAGAGCCTTGCGTTTAATGCGTATTTTTAGAATCTTAAAATTAGCTCGTTTTATTGGTGAATCTAATAATTTTACAAGAGCCTTAAAAGCTAGTAGAATTAAAATTGCTGTTTTTATATCTTTCGTTGTTATACTTTGCGTAATATTAGGAACCATCATGTATCTTATAGAAGGAAATGCTAATAGTGGTTTTACAAGTATACCAAGAAGTGTATACTGGGCTATCGTAACGCTTACAACAGTTGGTTATGGTGATATTGCGCCTGTTACTGCTTTTGGACAATTAATAGCTTCTTTTATTATGATTTTGGGTTATGGTATTATCGCCATTCCAACAGGAATTGTTTCGTCGGAAATGACAAAAACAAATAGCAATACCTTACATACCAACACACAAGCTTGTCCGAGTTGTACTGCCGAATTTCACAGAGATGAAGCAGAATTTTGTTATGAATGCGGACATCAATTAAATCCATAAAATTGAGTAATTCAACGACCAAAAACACATTAATTACCATTGTAGGCGCTACCGCAATAGGTAAAACAGCGCTAAGCATTAAGCTCGCAAAATATTTTAATTCTGATATTATATCTTGTGATTCTCGTCAATTTTTTAAAGAAATGACCATCGGAACTGCGGTGCCTGATTCTGATGAATTGGCAGCAGCTACACATCATTTTATTCAAAATAAAAGTATTTTCGAAGAGTATTCTGTTGGTCAGTTTGAGAAAGATACTTTAAATAAATTAGATGATTTATTTGCTAAAAATCCAATTCAAATAATGGTTGGTGGAAGCGGTTTATATGTTGATGCTGTTTTAAAAGGATTGGATTATTTTCCAGAAGTTGATCCATCAATAAGAATAAATCTTACCAAAGAATTAGAAGAAAACGGAATTGAACCACTTCAAAATAAATTGAAAGCACTAGATGTTGAAACTTATAATTCGATAGCTATTGATAATCCGCATCGTGTTATGCGTGCTTTAGAAATTTGTATCGGTACAGGCAAAACATATACTTCTTTTAAAAACAAACCAAAAGCTCCTCGTAATTTTAAATCCATAAAAATTGGATTGACTGCCGATAGAGAAATTATGTATGATCGAATTAATCGTCGTGTTAGTATTATGATGGATAATGGTTTATTAGACGAAGCTAAAAACCTATATCCTAATAAAAATCTTAATGCATTAAAAACTGTTGGGTATCGTGAACTTTTCGAATATTTAGATGGCAATTTTACCAAAGAATTTGCTATTGAAGAAATTAAAAAGAACACACGTCGCTTTGCAAAACGACAAGGAACTTGGTTTAGAAAAGATAAAGAAATCGTTTGGTTTGATTATCAATCTGAACTAGAAACAATTGTAACAGCTATTAAAAATCAATTTTAACAAATTTTAAAGCACTTAGCTCGTTCACTTTTTTATATTTGTCAAAAAAAAATCAAAAAAACATGAAGTCAAAAATTATATTTTTAGCAATAATTCTTTTATCAACGGTATCTTTTTCTCAAACTAAATTAGGCACCGTAAATAGCGAATTAATTATAGGCAAAATGCCTCAAATGAAAGCTGTATTAGAAAGAATTGATAATTATAGTAAAAAATTAGATTCTTCTTTTAGTATACAGGTTACAGATTACAAAAGCAAGGTTGATTCTTTTAAGGCTGAAGAAAAAATAATGACTGCTGATGATAAAAAATCTAGAATTACTGAACTTCAAAAAATGGAACAAGAAATGGGTAAATTTCGTAAAAACGGAACTACAATGATGCAGTTACGTCGTGATGAATTTATGCGTCCATTATATAAAAAACTAAGAGAAGTTATTAGCGAAGTTGCTAAAGCAAACGGCTATACTCAAATTTTAACTACTGATGGAAATGAATTTGGTTATGTTGATGAAAATTTTGATATCACTCAATTAGTTATGGATAAATTAGGTATCAAAGAATAATTAGCTAGCTTTAACGAGTATGAACAAAAAAGAAATCACAGGACTCGCATTAATATTTATTGGAATCATAATACAATTGATGCTAAAAAATGAAATTATTGATTTAATTTCTGGAATCTTAATTGGTGCTGGGATAGGCTTTCTTATTGCTAATAAAATTAAGAATAATCCTATTTCTTTTTAATGGATAAAAAATCGAAAGACTTACAATTACAATACGAAGGCTTTTTACAAACACCTTTTCTATGGCATGGAAAAGGTGTTTTTGGTTTTCAGCAATTTGAGAAAAACACTAGTAAAACTACTATTTTTAACGCAGTAATTATTCAAAATTTACGTTTAGGGAAATTAGTAGAACGCTTTGTTTCTTATGAATTACAACAAGATCCATCAATTAAAATTATTGTAGAAAATATTCAAATTCAACAAGAAAAATTAACTTTAGGCGAGTTAGATTGTATTTTATATAAAAATGAAAAACCAATACATGTAGAAATTGTTTACAAATTTTATTTATACGACAATACTGTTGGAAATACAGAAATTGAACATTGGATAGGGCCAAACAGAAAAGATTCTTTAGTACAAAAACTAACCAAGCTTAAAGAAAAACAGTTACCGCTTCTCTACTCTAAACAATGTGCTACTTATTTAAATGAACTAAATTTAATTACTGAAGAAATTGATCAACAACTCTATTTTAAAGCCCAACTATTTATTCCGTTAAAAGAATATGGCAACAAGTTTCCTCTAATTAATAATGCCTGTATTATTGGGTTTTATACAACGTTAAAAGAACTCGAACAATATAAAGAATGTAAATTTCACATTCCGAATAAACACGATTGGCTAGTAACACCACATACCAACATTAACTGGCTAAATTTTAATCTCTATACTGAAAAAGCTAACTCTTTTCTAGAAGAAAAAAGAGCACCTTTGTGCTGGATAAAACATCCGAATGGTAAAATCATGAAATTTTTTGTTGTTTGGTGGGGTTTTTGATATCAACTAGAAAAATAAAATTATGAGAATAATAAAAAGCGTATCATTTGCCCTTTCACTACTTTTTATTTTCGCATTTTCTTCATGTGTTGAAGATGAAATTAAAAGTGTATCGTGTTTAGAATTCGATAAAATATCACAAGGTTACAATATCTTAGAAACAGCTGTTTTTACAACTAAAATTATCGAATTCGAAATTTATAATACCTGTCCTTATAAAATAAAAGTTACCGATATAAAAATCCGAGGAAAAAATGCTAGTGAATTTACAATTCAGGGAATTGCAGAAGGCACCTATCTAACAGATGATAAACTAAAATTCAATATTCTTTTCTCCCCTAAAAGTTTAGGAAAAAAAGAAGCTGGCTTAACAATTTTTCATGAGTTTGGCTCTATTGTAATACATTTACTGGAATTTAATTTACGATCCCTTTCTTGCAACCGTTTTTACCGATCTTTTTCTTGAAGTTATAAAATAAACACCCGTTAGTAAAATTACAGATGCTATTACCGATTGTTTGGTAAGTTGTTCATCTAACAAACTCCAGCCTAAAAACAAGGCTATTATAGGGTTTACATAAGCTGATGTTGCTACTTTTTCTGGCGACACCGATTTTAAAAGATAATTAAATGCTGTAAAAGCAACAATACCTCCAAAAATAATCAAGAACAACATTGCTCCTTGTGTTTTAGAAGCCCAATTTAACGGCGAAACCCAAGTCTCTTTAAAAATTAAACTTGATGTTGCTAATATAAATCCTGCTATTAACATTTGATATCCCGTAGCAACCAAGTAATTTTTAGGTAAATCTGCTTTCGATACAAAAACACTTCCGTAACTCCAACTTAACACACAGGTTAAGATCATAAAAATACCTAAAACACCACCTTCAGAAGTTGTAATTTCTTTCTGACTTACCAATAAATACATTCCCGCTAAACCAAATAACACTCCGATTATTGATTTTCGTTGCATTTTCTTACCATCTATTAAACGCAATAAAAAAAGTACAAACAATGGTTGTGTTGATGCTAATAATGCCGCAAAACCTGTATCAACATATTTTAAAGCCCATACAAAAACTCCGTTTCCATATACTAAAAATAAAAAACCTGCTATTGCTGAATTTAAAAGTTGAGTTTTGGTAATTTTTATTGATATTCTTAACAATGTAGCAATGATCATAATCAACACACCAGCCACTAAAAATCGAATAGAAGCCAAAAATAAAGGAGACAATTCGGTTACCGCAATTTTATTAAATAAATAAGTAGATCCCCATATAATATATATCGAAAAAAATGCTGCAATAATTAATAATTTGGAGTTTTTCATATCATCAAAGTTTGAAAAGTAAAAATACTATAATCATAATTTATAAAAGTGGATTAAAATATCTTTTTTAGAAGCTATTTCCCGCTTTTCGCACTCGCTCTCTGCGAGGAGCTCAAACAAATGCTACAATCGGGGCTAACCTATTTATTAAGTTATAGCTAATTTCTATATTTCTAGTCATTTTATTAAAACCTGCAAAGTTTTTAAAAACAAAAAAATCACCAATAATGGTGATTTTCTCATAAAATATATCAAATCGTCATACTGAACTTGTTTCAGTATCACATCCTAAAAAGCAACACTAAATTGCCTCGAAAACCTGAAATAAATTTAGGTTGACGTAAAATCTACATAAAAAAAACATAGTCGTCATACTGAACTTGTTTCAGTATCACATCCTAAAAAGCAACACTAAATTGCCTCGAAAACCTGAAATAAATTCAGGTTCTTATAAAAACATTAAGCAGTCAAAATACGCTTATATAAGTGTTTCTAAATAATGCTTTTCAATTGCATATGCCTCTTTTAAACCTGCTATTTTATTATCAATTTTAGAAACATCATTCTTTTTAGATGATTTACTTGCCACTAACATTACATTTTTACGTGTGTGTTCGTTGCTTATAAATTCAAATACTTTCGTATTGTAATTGCTTTTTTCTAAAATAAGCGCACGAATCGTATCGGTAACCATTTCGAATTGGCGCTCTTTAAAGATTCCGTATTTTAAAAGCGGACTCTCCTGCTCTTTTCCTTTTACTTGCTGGCGAATTTGTTTATGACAACATGGTGCACAAATAATTAATTCAGCTTTAGCTGATAAACCTTTGTAAATGGCATCGTCTGTTGCGGTATCACAAGCATGTAAAGCAATTAAAATATCAATTTTATTATTATCATATTCCTGAATTGGCTGTGCTACAAACGATAATTTTTTAAATTCAGATTTTTCGGCAACATCGTTACAATAATCCACCAATTCTTTACGCAATTCAATACCGGTAACTGTAGCGCTGTATTTTTTTTGATTTACTAAATAATCATACAAAGCAAATGTTAAATAACCTTTACCCGATCCCATATCAACAATATTAATATGTTTTGGTAATTTGGTAGATTTTAATAAACCTTCAATAATCTCTAAATATTTATTAATTTGACGGTATTTATCCGCCATTTTATGAATAACCTTACCTTCTTTATCTGTAATTCCTAAATGGTGTAAATAACTTCCTGCTTCCGCTAACCGTTCTTTAGGTTTATCGTGTGTTACAGGTAATTTATTTTTAAAACTTGCAGTATTTTCACGATAAGAAACCTTTTTCTTTTTTGAAATAAAAACCAACAAATCCTTGGCTAACGTAAATAAAGTTGCTGCTCTAAAATTATCCATCAATAAGATTTCTAATTCCGATAGTGCTTCAGTAATCGTATAATTTTTAACCTTATCATTTGTTGTATAATGATAGGTAAACTGTAACATTTCTGCTCCTTTAATAGTTACTAAACGAACATACACGTTTGGTAATCCATCACTTTTTTTGATAGGTTTACTTAAAGTTAGTTTTACAAATTTAGATTCTAAAACACTTTCGTTTAACGTATCTCTTAATTGTTGAAATTCATTCATTTTGCAAAAATACTATAAAACAATTAGTTTCTTTCTTTTAAAACAGCCTCAATTTCACTTAACGTAAATCCTTTTGCTTTTAGGAGTATTACTATATGATAAAACAAATCGGCAGCTTCGTTTTTAAATAAATCGGCATCATTATCTTTTGCTTCTATAACCAATTCCACCGCTTCTTCCCCTACTTTTTGAGCTACTTTATTAATTCCTCGTTTAAATAGTTTATTTGTATATGAAGTTGGATGATCAGTATCTATACGATCGCTAACAATTCGCTCTAATTCATATAAAAATCCTTTTGGAGTTTCTTCCGCAAAACAAGAAGTAGTTCCTTTATGACAAGTTGGACCTGCTGGCATTACTTTTATTAAAATAGTATCGTTATCACAATCGATTTTAATATCGTTCACCTCTAAAAAGTTACCAGACTCTTCACCTTTTGTCCATAACCTATTTTTACTTCTACTAAAAAAAGTTACTTTATTTTCTTTCTTTGTTTTTAAGAAAGCTTCTTCGTTCATATACCCTAACATTAATACTTGTAATGTGGTATTATTCTGAATTATTACAGGAACTAACCCGTCTCCTTTTGTAAAATCTATATTCATCGTACTGGTATATTTTGTTCTTTTAAATATTCTTTAAGCTTTGGCACTGGTATTTCAGCGAAATGAAAAATACTGGCTGCCAAACCTGCACTCGCTTCTGTTTTTGTAAACACCTCTTTAAAATGGACTTCCTTACCGGCTCCGCCTGATGCTATTACAGGTATATTTATGGCTTTACTAACATCATTTGTTATATCTAGCGCAAAACCTGCTTTTGTTCCGTCGTTATTCATTGATGTTAATAAAATTTCACCTGCCCCTAATTTTTCAACTTCCTTAGCCCAAGCAACGGTTTCTAACTCAGTTTCATGAGTTCCTCCTTTTGTAAATACTTTCCAATTATTAGCTACATTTTTGGTATCAATAGCAACTACTACAAACTGACTTCCAAAACGATTTTTTAAATCGGTTATTAACTGCGGATTTTTAACTGCCGATGAATTGATACTTACTTTATCTGCACCTGCTTTTATCAAAGCCAAAGCGTCATCAACCGTACTTATTCCTCCGCCAACAGTAAAGGGAATATTTATTTCTTGTGCAATCTTCTCTACTAACTCAACCAACGTTTTTCTGTTTTCGAGCGTTGCAGTAATATCTAAAAACACCAACTCATCAGCACCATCTTTTACATATTGCTTTGCTAATTCAATCGGATCACCTGCATCTTTAATATCAATAAAATTAACACCTTTTACGGTGCGCCCATTTTTGATATCTAAACAAGGTATTATTCTTTTTTTTAACATATTTAATAGTTATCATCATTTTAAAAATCAAAAGAAACCTTTAAAAGATCACTTCTTTATTCTTTCTAGTAATGATGTATTATTTTATTATAAAATTTTCTAATTGCTTTAACGAAATTCTATTTTCATAAATCGCTTTACCTAAAATTGTACCTTCACAACCTATTTCTTTAAGTCGTATTAAATCATCAATATTAGCAACACCTCCACTTGCTATTAAGTTAACGCCACTTTTACTTAATATTTCTTGATACAACTCAACAGATGCTCCTTGTAGCATTCCGTCTTTAGCAACATCTGTACAAATAGTATTTTTAATTCCTAATTTCTCATATTTTATGATAAAATCAATCACCTCTACTTCTGATGTTTCTAACCATCCGTGTGTAGCAATTTTACGATTGATACAATCGGCACCTAAAATAATTTTATCGCTACCATATTCTGTTAACCATCCTGTAAAAACCTCCGGATTTTTAACAGCAATACTTCCTCCTGTTATCTGACTTGCGCCGTTATCGAAAGCAATACGTAAATCTTCATCTGATTTTAATCCACCACCGAAATCGATTTTTAAATTTGTTTTAGCCGCTATTTCTTGTAACACTTTGTAATTTACAATGTGTTGCGATTTAGCACCATCTAAATCTACTAAATGTAAATATTCGATTCCGCTATCTTCAAATTCCTTCGCTACTTCAACAGGATTTTCGTTATATATTTTTTTGGTTGCATAATCACCTTTTGTTAAGCGTACACATTTTCCGTCAATAATATCTATGGCAGGTATAATTCTCATTTTCTTAATTTTATAATTCTAAAAAGTTTTTTAATAATTTTTCACCGATACTTGCTGATTTTTCTGGATGAAATTGCATGGCATAAAAATTATCTTTTTGCATAATCGAACTAAATGGTTTTATATAATCACAAGTTGCAATAGTATTTTCACAAACTTCTGCATAATAACCGTGTACATAATATACATCTTCATTAATAGCTAAATTCTCTACTATTTTTGATGATTTTATTTCTGAAAAGTTATTCCATCCCATGTGTGGTACTTTCATTAAAGGAGGAAACTGTTTTGTTACCGTATCAAAAATACCTAAACATGTTGTGTTACCTTCTTCTGATGATGTACACATTAATTGTAAACCTAAGCAAATACCCAATACTGGCTGAGTAAGAGATACTAAAAGTTCGTCTAATTTACGTTCTTTTAAATAAGCCATTGCCGAACTTGCTTCACCAACACCCGGAAATATTACTTTATCAGCTTGTAGTATTTCTGTTGGATTATCAGTTATTATACTTTCATAACCTAAACGGTTAAGTGTATTTTGAACCGATCGTATATTACCGGCATTGTATTTTATAATTGCAATCATATATTAATTTTTAATTATGAGGCTTCAATTATGATTTGTAATTATTGTAATGATAACAATTTCTCGATACAAAATTAATTTCCGCTTCGCTACAACCAATTTTACTCGAAATGACAAAAAAATCACAATAGAACTACATAAAACTTATAATTATCTATAGCGTTCCTTTGGTTGATGGTAAAATCATTTTACTAGTATCTCTCTTTACAGCTACTTTTATCGCTTTTGCAAATGCTTTAAAAATTGCCTCTATTTTGTGATGCTCGTTTGTTCCTTCTGCTTTAATATTTAAGTTACATTTTGCTCCATCTGTAAATGATTTAAAAAAGTGGAAAAACATTTCTGTTGGCATTTTACCTACCATTTCTCTTTTAAAATCTGCTTCCCAAACTAACCAATTTCTACCTCCAAAATCAATAGCTACTTGCGCTAAACAATCATCCATTGGCAAACAAAACCCGTAACGCTCTATTCCTAATTTATTCCCTAATGCTTTATTAAAAACTTCTCCTAACGCAATAGCAGTATCTTCAATAGTATGGTGCTCATCAACTTCTAAATCTCCTTTAACCTGAATATCTAAATCCATTTGCCCATGACGTGCAATTTGATCTAACATATGATCGAAAAAATCAATTCCTGTACTAATATTACTTTTTCCTGTTCCGTCTAGGTTTAATTGAATATCAATTTTGGTTTCGTTCGTATTTCTAACAATACCATCGGTTCTTTCTTCTAATTTTAAAAACTCATAAATAGCATTCCAATCACTACTTTCTAAAGCAATAAATTCGTCTAAATCACTTCTTTTTACCGTAATTTCATCGGTTCCTAAAAAAGTTTCATCATTGATGTAAATTCCTTTTGATCCTAAGTTTTTTGCCAATTCAATATCCGTTAAACGATCTCCGATTACAAATGAGTTTGCTAAATCATATTCTTCAGAAAAAAACTTGGTTAATAAACCTGTATTTGGCTTTCTTGTTGGCTGATTATCTTTTGCAAAAGTGATATCAATAATTTCTTCAGCAAAAACAATTCCTTCGTCTTTTAAGGTTTTCATTACAAAATTGTGCACAGGCCAAAAACTATTTTCAGGATACACTTCGGTCCCTAAACCATCTTGATTGGTTACTAAAACCAACTCGAAATCTAACTCATTTGCAATTTTACTTAATCCTTGAAATACCTTTGGATAAAATTCTAATTTTTCGAATGAATCTGTTTGTTCATCTGCAGGTTCTTTAATTAAAGTTCCGTCTCTATCTATAAATAATACTTTTTTCATGTTCTTATTTTTAATTTCGTTCGTCAACCTGAATTCATTTCAGGTTCTCATTTCCATAGTCATTTACTTGATGAAATTCCGAAATGAATTCGGAATGACGTTCTGAATATTATAGCTATTTTATACGATTGATTTTAATGCTGTAATTAGTTGTGTGTTTTCTTCTTTACTACCAACGGTAATTCGTAAACAATTGTTTACTAAACTATTTCTGTTACGTGTAATTATTTTTTTAACTACCAATGTATTATAAACTGTATTTGCATCGGTTACTTCTATTAAAATAAAATTAGCTTCCGTTGGATATATTTTTTTAATCAGTTTTATATTCTCAAACTCATTCATTAACCGATCTTTTTCGTTAATGATTGTATTTTTATTCGTTTCGAACAAAGAAATATTATCTAATGAAGCAATAATTGCTTCTTGATTTAAAGTACTTACATTATAAGGTGGCTTTACTTTATTATACAAATCTATAACGTTAGAATTTGCATAGGCAACTCCTACCCTTGCTCCTGCCAATCCCCATGCTTTACTAAAAGTTTGACTTACAATTAAGTTCGGATAATTAGCCAATTGTGTTGCATACGATGCTCTTGTACTAAAATCGATATAAGCTTCATCAATAATTACCATTCCGTTAAAATTATCAAGAATATACTGAATCGTTTCATCTTCAAAACAATTTCCTGTTGGATTGTTTGGCGAACAAATAAATATAATTTTTACATCCTCCATATCTAAATATGGCTGTAACTGATTTAAACTTATTTGAAAATCATTTACCAAAGGTTGCTTAATTAACTCAACATCATTAATACTTGCCGACACATCGTACATACCGTAAGTAGGTGAAAAAGTTAACGCTTTATCTTTACCTGGTTCACAGAAAATTCTGAATGCTAAATCGATTACTTCATCACTTCCGTTTCCTATAAAAATCTGATTATTCTCAACGTTTTTTATAGTTGATAATCGTTCTTTAATTTTTGTTTGCTTCGGATCTGGATACCTATTTAAAGTTCCAAACGGATTTTCATTAGCATCTAAATAAACTTCCGCAGTTCCTTTAAACTCATCTCTTGCTGATGAATATGCTTTTAACTTTTGAATATTCTTGCGAACTATTTTTTCTAAACTAAACATTTTCAATCTCTTTTAATCTTAATGTAACAGCATTTTTATGAGCCTGTAATCCTTCAGCTTCTGCCATTATTTCAATCGTTTGACCAATATTTTGTATTCCTTCTTTAGATATTTTTTGAAACGTAATACTTTTCGTAAAGCTATCTAAATTAACACCTGAATATGCTTTTGCAAATCCGTTTGTTGGCAAGGTATGATTCGTTCCTGAAGCATAATCACCAGCACTTTCTGGAGTGTATTTTCCTATAAATACCGAACCTGCATTGGCTATTTTATCTATAAAAAAGTCATCATTTTTAGTTACTATAATTAAATGTTCAGGAGCATAATCATTTACAAAATTAATTGCTTCATACTCATCTTTAATTAAAACAACCTTTGTGTTTTTTAATGCTTTTTCAGTAATTTCTTTTCTAGATAAGTTAAGAAGTTGAGCGTCTATTTCTTTTGATACTTCGGCAATTAAATCTAATGAATCTGACACTAAAACAACCTGACTATCAGCTCCGTGTTCTGCTTGGCTTAATAAATCGGATGCTACAAATGCTGGATTAGCAGAGTCATCTGCCATTACTAATAATTCACTAGGACCAGCTGGCATATCAATTGCAATTCCGTATTGCGTTGCCAATTGTTTTGCTACCGTTACATATTGGTTTCCTGGACCAAAAACTTTAGATACTTTTGATATCGTTTCTGTACCAAATGTAAAACTAGCAATAGCTTGTATACCACCAACTTTATATATTTTAGTTACACCACAAAGTGCTGCCGTGTATAAAATTGCAGGGTTAATTTCTCCTTTTTTATCCGGAGGAGAACATAAAATAATTTCTTTACAACCCGCAATATTAGCTGGTGTTGCTAACATTAAAACGGTAGAAAATAACGGAGCAGTTCCGCCAGGAATGTACAAACCTACTTTTTCAATAGGTCTTTTTTCTTGCCAACATTGCACTCCTTTTGTTGTTTCTATCGCAACTTTTTCGGTTTTTTGAGCAGCATGAAAAACTTCAATATTTGCCTTTGCTTGTTGAATAGCATTTTTTAATTCTTTAGAAACTAAGTTTTCGGCATTTTTAATCTCTTCTAAACTAACTTCTAATGTATCTAAATTTACACTGTCAAAAAGGGCTGTATACTTTTTTACTGCAATATCGCCTGACTCTTTAACTTCTTTGAAAATATCATCTACAGTTTGTGCTATATCTTCAACAGATTTTGTGGGTCTTTTTAATAATGACTCCCAATTATCTTTATTTAATTCTACTGCTCTCATCTCCCTTAATTTTTAAACAACCATTTTCTCTATAGGACACACTAAAATTCCTTCTGCTCCATTAAGTTTTAGTTCATCTATAATATCCCAAAACTCATCTTTATCTAATACTGAGTGCACAGAACTCCATCCTTCTTCAGCTAATGGTAAAACTGTTGGACTTCTCATTCCTGGTAAGATATCGATAATTTTTTCTAATTTATCATTAGGCGCATTTAACAAGACATATTTAGAACGCTTTCCTTTTAAAACCGATTGAATTCTGAATTGTAATTTATTTAAAATAGCTTTTCTTTCTTCAGAAATTAATGGTGAATTAGCTAAAACGGCTTCTGAAGTTAATAATACTTCAATTTCTTTTAAACCATTTTTAAATAAAGTAGATCCGCTTGAAACGATATCACAAATTCCGTCTGCCAAGCCTATATTTGGTGCAATTTCAACAGAACCATTAATGATGTGCAATTGTGCGTCTATTTTATTTTTAGCTAAATATTTCTTTACCGTTTCTGGATATGAAGTTGCAATTCTTTTTCCGTTTAAATCCTTTAAAGAGTTTGCACCAGATTCTTTAGGAACCGCGATAGAAACCTTGCATTTAGAAAATCCTAAACGTTCTACAAATTCTAAATCATTTCCTTTTTCTATCAATACATTTTCGCCAATAATAGCAATATCAACGACTCCGTCTCTTAAGTACTGAGGAATATCTCCGTTACGTAAATAAAAAACTTCTAATGGAAAGTTACTTGCAGAAGCTTTTAACTGGTCTTTACCATTATCAATAGAAATACCACAATCTTTTAAAAGTTGTAATGAATCTTGATTTAGTCTTCCTGATTTTTGAATTGCTATTCTTAATTTACTCATTTTGTTTGTTAATTTATTTGAGTAAATCTTAGCTTGGAGATAATTTCCTTTTTGGAAATAAAAAACCCGTTTGATTTACTCAAACGGGTTTAAAATATATTTTTGATTTTATTCAATACATCTTCAGTTCGCTTGAGTGCAAATATGATGATGGTGATGATGTAATTGATTAAAATTCATTATTATTCTTATTGATGATGCAAATATGCTACTTATAATTTAAATAATAAAATTTATTTCAAAAAAAATAAAATTTACAAATTACTTAGTAAGTCGTGTAAATTATCCTCTTTTTCTAATCCCATTTTTTTCTTTATCCTATACCTTGTTGTTTCAACGCTTCTAGGAGATACATTTATTAGCTGAGATACATCCTTACTCTTTAAATTAGAAACAATATAAGTACAATGCTTTAAATCATTAACAGATAAACTAGGAGCTATTTTTTTTAATTTACTAAAAAACTCAGGTCTTATTTTTTCAAACTGGACTTTAAAATCATCCCATAATTCTTCTTCAGAAATTAAACTCAATAACTTTTTATTTACGGTTATTAAATAACTAGACGTCTCTGAATTCTGTTCTGTATAGCTTTCTATATCATCGCTTATTTTCTTAATAGTATCGTTATAGGTTGTTATTTTTAATACGCGTGAAAACAATGTTTGTTCATTTAAGTTTAAAAGAGTTTGTATTTCATTTTTTTTATCCCTTAAATCTTCATTATTTATTTTTAACTCAGAAATTAACTGTTTTAAATCGGTATTTAAATTTTTAATTTGTTTATTTTTATTTTTGTTTTTTCTACCTAGAAAAATAAAAAATATAGTTAATGCTATAAAAAAAACAGCGGTTATTCCACTTACAATAAGTTTCGTTTCTTGGTTGTTAATTATAAGGTTTTGCTTGTCCTTTAATTCACTTTCTAACTCTAACTCCTTTACAAAAGAAGCCTTAATTCTTTTTTCGTCGTTAATAATTGTTTCTTCTAAATTTTTATTAACCTCCTTATATTTTTGTATCGCTAAGGTAAAATCACCTTTACTTTCGTAATACTTTGCATACGAAGCGTTAATTAAACTGTAAAGTTCACTATCTGTTTTAATTGTTAAACTTTTTGCTTTTTTTAAATTTATTAAAGCCTCTTCATTTTTTTTAAGCTCAAAATAATTGTCAGCAATAAAATAATACATCTTACCTACACCATCTATTCTTTTTCCGTCTTTTACTATGAACTTTAAAAAACCTTTTGCATAAGTTATAGACTCTTGCCACTTCAATTGTTTTCTTGCGTTTATAGTTAAGTTATAATACGCATCTATTAATTGCGATAAATTGTCAATTTCATTATAATTAGCTACTGCTTTTTTAAAATATTCTTCTGATTTAACATAATTTCCGTATGCCTTTGAAATAATTATTCCTCTAGAATTATATATGGATCCTTTTAAGAACGTATCGTTTGTTTTTTCTGCTAATTCAAATGACTTAATAAATAAATCTTCCGCTTTTTTAAACCTATTTAATTCCAGATTATTAACACCTTTTAAGTATAAGATCTTACTATTAATAGAATCTTCCTTAATTGTAAATTTATTAAGTTTAATAATTGATAATAAACTATCTAAAAGTTGTGGTTTTTCATCATTTTGAAATGTATAAAAACCTTTAACAATTATTTCTTTATATTCTTTTTTTGAAACACTTTCTTTTTGTTGTCCACTCATACTTATAGTAAACAACAAAAAAATTATGATCCTAAAACTCATTTTACTCTTAAAAAGAACTCTCATTATATACTTCATCAATACTACACAATGCCCCCGCACTGAAATTAAATGTCACTTTTCATTAAATAACATCTTAAATATACGTCAAATATACTACATAAAACAAAAAAACATCTTTTTTAAAAGATTGAAAAAAAGAGAGCTAAAATAAATATATAAAATAATTAATGCCTTAAAACTAAAAAAAGCATTATTCTACTTAACTAAAAAAAATAAAACCACTGGCAAAGCACAAACACAAACAACTAAAAAACAATAAATTAACACTTTTAAAACACATTTACTGTTCTATATCAATCCTAAACAAACATCTTTTTATTCAAACAAAAAGTCGCTGCTTTTTATTAACATATGTAAATAAAAATACACATCAAAATTACTACAAAAACTTTACACACTCTTTATTCGAATATATTTGTAAAGAAGTTATTAATTATCCCCTTAACTAATGACTTTCTTAATTAATCCCCCTATTAATTAAAGCCATGATTATTAATACCCCCTTTTAATTAATAATGTACATCTCAAAAACTATCAAAACACTATTCCCCTATATATGTTTTGATAGTTTTTTTCTTTCCTAAAAAAAATCAACAAACTTTTAAAATAACTAAAATCAGCTTTAAAGAGGATGATAATTTCTTTTTTGATATATTACTTTTATAGAATAAATTTAAATTCAACAATAAAAATAATCACTTCAATTTTCTAAAACAGAAAACAACATTCATTTATAGACTTTTATACTACAATAAACAGTTTTTTTATTTTTTTTTGATCAATGGCTATAAAATATACATCAAAATTACTACAATCAATTTACCCCTCTTTTATCCTCATATATTTGTACCGAAGTTATTAATTCCCCCTAACGAATAACTTCCTTAATTAATCCCCTAATTAATTAAACTCCTTTTTATTGATTAATCCCTTTTAATTAATAATGCATAATTTTAAAACTACCAAAAGCAGTATCCCCCCTACATTTGCTATGGTAGTTTTTTATTTCTTTCCATAAACACACAACAACAAGTTTTTTAAAACAGTAAACCACCTCTAGAGGTGGTTTACTGTTTTAAATATCAGTATAAATTGAATTCTTTTTTTAAAATGACTTATCTTCTTATAAAAGAAAAACAGTAGACTTTCTTTTACCAATTTTTAAAGAATCTATTCTATTCCTTTTGTTAAACTCGGTGTTCTTTCTACAAATTCTTCTAATATTTTAAAGAAATTCAAGATATCAGTTTCCTCATTATTTGCATTAATTGTTACCAATCTAATAAAAGTATCTTCTTCAAAAGATCCGAATCCTACAACAGTAATTTGATCTTCGTACAAAGCTGTACAAAGCGCTATTGGATCAATATTTTTATAATTGAAACATATAGAAATAGAATTATCAAAACTATAAACTGTATAATCGGAATTATTTTTAATATAATTTAAAGCAATTTTTGCTAAATCAAATTGTTGCTCTACAATTTTACGCAATCCAAATGTTCCTACAGATTTCCATAATGTCCAAAATTTTAAGGCATCATTTCTTCTTCCGCATTGAAAAGAAGTTTTTCCTAAGTTAAAATCGTCACCATCTGTTTGATACAAATAATCAGCTTCATTACTAAACGAATCGTGCAGTTGTTTTTTATCATTTACTAAAATAATTGAACACGTCATTGGCGTTCCAATCATTTTATGGGCATTATAACTAAATGAGTTTGATCTCTCAACTCCTTTTATAAGGTGTTTATAGGTAGCACTAAAAATTACACTTCCACAATACGCACCGTCTACATGAAGCCATATATTATACTTATCTGTGATGTCTGCAATTTTATCTATCGGATCAAAAGCTCCTAAAACGGTGGTTCCGGAAGTTGCATTTACATATGTTGGAATAAATCCATTATTAAGATCTTCAATAACTTGTGCTTCTAATAGTTCCGGAATCATTCTTCCCTTAGCATCCGTTTTAATATAACGGATATTTTTTCTTCCTATTCCTGCAAAACTTGCATTTTTAGCATTCGAATAATGTGATTCTTTAGAAGTATAAATAATCATTGGTTTCGACATTCCATCTAACCTGCACATAGGATCTTTGGCGTCTCTAGCCATAACCAAAGCCATGTAATTACTCATGGATCCACCTGTTGGAAATGTTCCGTTACTTTGAGACCCATACCCAACCAAGTCGCAAGATTGTCTAATAATTTCTTGTTCTATTCCTACTTGAGGTCCTGCAACTTTGTATGTGTACATGCTGTTATTTAACATCACAGCTAATAAATCACCTAAAACAGCTTTGCTTTGTCTTCCGCCAAAAAGTTGGTTAAAAAATAAGTTTGTTGCTGTTTTGGGAGTCGAAATAAGTACATCTCGGAGCAATATTTTAAACTTATCATCAATCATTGCTGACTCATTTAGCGAGAGATCAATAGACTCATATAATTTATTCGAATCTATTCTTTCTGCTACAGGATTTTTTTCTTCTTCTTTAATTAACCCCTCCACGAGTTCATTAAATAAAGCTAAATCTTTACTTATATCAGACATTTTATGCTACTTTTTAAAAATTGATTATAATTATACAGTCGTACAATAAGTTAACATTCTATCTACAAACGTTTTTGTTTTCTCGTCAAATGCTCTGCACTTTCGAATAGGTTTTGCGTATAAATGAAGTGACATACTTCTTTTTTTTGATAAATTCTCCAAACTATGAAAACCCATAAAATCTTTCATATAAGTTACAGCATTTTCTTTTGAAACAGATGATTTAACAAAAGTAAGTCCGCCTATTTCATCTTCTTTATAAATAGTTTCTCGAAACTCTCCTTCAATAACTTTCACCCAACATTCCTCACCACCATGATCATGAATTGGAGTTATTTGTCCTTGTTCCCAACAAAGTAAGATCAATTCAAACTTTTCGTTATTAACAATACAATTTCGAGTATAACACTCTTCAGACCATGAAATATAGTCTTCAAAAGTTTTTATCGGTAATTTTACTGAATGTATTATGTGATTGAAGGTCGTCCTCTCTCCTTCTGAAAGTGCGGTAACTAATTCATCTAATGATTGAATTGTTTTTGTGGTATTTTCGTTAGAATTTAAAATAACATGCTGCTTTTTTGTTCATTTAATGTACAAATTCAAGGTCACTCCCTAAATCCAACTAAAAAACTTAATATAATAGTTAAATATATACAAGTTACACAAATATAGCCGTTTTCATATATTTATTAGACTATTAAAATAAAAACATCTTTTTTTTTAGAATATTTTTTAAGCGTTTGAATGATTATAAAATCGTAAAAGCTATAAACTTGTTTGTTTTAATTTAAAAATAACTGAAGAAATTAATGCACAATCCATAGAATAGCAACATTAAATTAAATCATAAAAAAAAGCTCAAGTTTACAACTTGAGCTTTTTATTTTATATAGATTTTAAGAGTTATGCCTTAAAAACAATTTTACGCATACGTAAACTTTCTGGAGTAACTTCTAAATACTCATCAGCTTTAATATATTCCATATTTTCTTCTAAAGAAAAATCAATTTTCGGAGCAATTTTCATAGCGTCATCTGTACCCGATTTACGCATGTTTGTTAATTGCTTTCCTTTAATTAAGTTCACAGCCATATCGTCTGACTTAGAGTTTTCTCCAATTACTTGACCGATATAAATTTCTTGATTAACATCAATAAAAAACTTACCTCTATCTTGTAAACGGTTTAATGCATATGCAGTAGCTTTACCAGTTGCAGCAGAAACGATAGCTCCTTTTACTTCTTCAGTAAAGTCTCCTTTATAAGGACCATATTCACTAAATCTGTGGTTAATAATTGCTTGACCAGCTGTTGCTGTTAAAATTTTATTTCTTAAACCAATTAATCCACGAGAAGGTATTGTAAATTCTAGGTGCTGTAAATCTCCTTTAGGCTCCATAATCATTAAGTCTCCTTTACGTAAAGAGACTAAGTTTACAGCTTTAGAAGCTACATCTTCTGGTACATCGATAGACAATGTTTCCATTGGCTCATGTTTCTTACCATCAATCATTTTAATAATTACTTGTGGTCTTCCCACTTGTAATTCATATCCTTCACGACGCATTGTTTCAATCAATACAGATAAGTGTAATACACCACGACCAAATACGTTAAACTTGTCTTCAGAATCTGTAGTTTCAACTTTTAAAGCTAAATTCTTTTCTAATTCTTTAAACAGACGATCACGAATATGACGAGATGTTACAAATTTACCTTCTTTACCAAAGAAAGGAGAATTGTTAATTGTAAACAACATACTCATGGTAGGTTGGTCAATTTCTGTTCTTGGTAATGCTTCTGGGTTTTCTAAATCAGCAATAGTGTCACCAATTTCAAATCCGTCAATACCTGTAATAGCACAAATATCTCCACAAGGAACTTTATCTACTTGAACTTTACCCATTCCTTCGAATACGTGTAGTTCTTTAATTCTTACTTTTTTAGTTGTACCGTCAGCTTTACATAACATGTAATCTTTACCAGCTTCTAAATCTCCTCTAAATACACGTCCAATAGCAATTCTTCCTGTAAAAGAAGAAAAATCCAAAGAAGTAATTTGCATTTGTGGAGTTCCTTCGTTGTATTTAGTTTCTGGAATAGATTCTAATACAGCATCTAATAAAGGTACAATATTATCAGTTTCGTTTTTCCAGTCAGTACTCATCCAATTGTTCTTTGCAGAACCGTAAATGGTAGTAAAATCTAACTGCTCTTCAGTAGCTTCTAAAGCAAACATTAAATCAAAAACTTTTTCATGAACGATGTCAGGAGTACAGTTTTCTTTATCTACTTTGTTAACAACTACGATAGGTGTTAATCCTAATTCTAAAGCTTTACCTAATACAAAACGAGTTTGTGGCATTGGCCCTTCAAATGCATCAACTAATAATAAAACACCATCAGCCATTTTTAATACACGTTCTACTTCACCTCCAAAATCGGCGTGACCTGGTGTATCAATTACATTGATTTTTGTGTTTTTATAGTTTACTGATACGTTTTTAGAAAGAATTGTAATTCCTCTTTCACGTTCTAAGTCGTTATTATCTAACAATAAATCAGTACGTTCTTTACGATCGTCTAAAACTTTTGCTTGATCTATAATTTTATCTACCAAGGTAGTCTTACCGTGATCAACGTGTGCTATAATAGCGATGTTTCTAATTGGTTGCATTCTTGCTCGTTTTTTAAAGCTGCAAAAGTAGTGTATTAAAAATGAATACTATATAAATCTTGATGAATTATTTTTCTTCGTCTAAAGCTTTATCGTCTTCTCTAAAGGCACTTGGTAGTATATCTGGTATTAATTTTATTAACAACGGCAATAATAATGCGCCTCCTGGCAGCATAAATACTGCAAATGCAGGAATTGCTTTACAAATATCTAAGGTTTGTTTTTTAACCTTAGATATTTCTTCATCAGATAACTTTGTGGTAATCGATTTCTTTATCAAAAAAACTAGCTCTTTGCTTTCTTGAAGCTCTTTTGCTAGGCGTTTTTTGTTTATTTGAATTGCTGCCTTTATTTCGTCAACAGTATTCATTATAGCTTACGACGTTTTCTTTCTGTTTTCAATAAATTAAGCTCTCTTGAGGTTTGTCCTTCTATTGAAGTGTTTTCTTCTGCTCTACGTATTAAATAAGGCATCACATCTCGTACAGGGCCAAACGGAACATATTTTGCTACATTATAACCTTCTGCCGCTAAATTGAAACTAATATGATCACTCATCCCATATAACTGACCAAACCACATACGCTTATCATCCGCTTTAATATTATATTCTTTGGCTAAATCCATTAACAAATAAGAGCTGTCTTCATTATGTGTTCCTGCAAAAATTGCCATATTTTTATGTTCCATCATAAAGCGAACAGCTTCGTTATAATTCGTATCGGTAGCATTTTTATCAACACAAATAGGAGATGCATATCCTTTGTTTTCTGCTCTCTCACGCTCTTTCTCCATATAAGCACCTCGCACCACTTTCATCCCTATATAATAGCCTTTTTGATGTGCTTTTTGATATAAACCACGTAAATAACCCATACGATCATGGCGGTACATTTGTAAAGTATTAAAAACAATTGCCTTGTCTTTATTGTACGTTTCCATTAATTCTTCAATCAAATCGTCTGCAGCTTCTTGCATCCAACTTTCTTCTGCATCAATTAATAACGGAACATCCTTTTTTACTGCCGCTTTACACACAGTATGAAAACGCGCTACCACTCTTTCCCATTCTACTTTTTCTTCTGCAGTATGTCCTTCTTTTTCTGTTAACTTTTGATACAAAGCAAAACGTCCAAAACCTGTTGGTTTAAATACCGCATAGGGAATTGATTTTTTTTCTTCAGCAAAATCAATTGTTTTCAACGTCATTTCTAAAGCATCATCAAACTGTGCTTCATCTTCTTTTCCTTCTACCGAATAATCTAAAATACTATGCACATTTCCTTTCTCATGCATTTTTTCGATATTCGGCAAACAATCATCTTCAGTTACGCCACCACAAAAATGATCAAAAACAGTAGAACGGATTAAACCCTCTACTGGTAAATGTGCTTTTAAGGCAAAATTAGTTACCGCTGTACCAATACGTACCATTGGTTGGTTTTGTATCATTTTAAATAAAAAGTATGCGCGCTCTAACTCTGAATCTGATTTTAATTTAAAAGCCGTTGCTGTGTTGTTAAAAAGTGTCATTATAGAAGTCTTGTTATATTTCATTTCAATCACAAATATAAATGACCCTTATGATATATTTTAATTTTTTCTATTTATTTTCGCTTTAAAATTCATATTAAAATGACCTCTATTAAAGCAGCAACATACTCTATTCATTTTAATGAAAAAGCGTATACCGAATTAGCCAGCTTAATTCGCAATAACAACTACTCGTCTATTTTTATTTTGGTTGATGACAACACACTTACACACTGTTATCCTCGATTTATACCTTTATTAGAAACAGATAAAAAAATTGAAGTAATTCAGATTGATGCTGGTGAAATTCATAAAAATATTGAAACTTGTGTGGGAGTTTGGAACGTGATGACCGAACTAGGTGCTGATAGAAAAAGTTTACTAATTACTTTAGGTGGTGGTGTTATTACTGATTTAGGCGGATTTGTAGCTGCTTCTTTTAAACGCGGAATCGATTTCGTGAATATCCCTACAACATTGTTAAGTATGGTTGATGCTTCTGTTGGTGGTAAAACCGGAGTAGATTTAGGGGTTTTAAAAAACCAGATTGGTTTATTTGCTAACCCTGAAATGGTGGTACTTGATGCTGAATATTTACATACGCTTCCGGCAAGAGAAATTCGCTCTGGTACTGCTGAAATTATTAAATACGGAATGACACATGACATCCGTTTATTTAATGAAATTAAAGATAATAACGAATTAAATATTGTGGATTTAATACATCGTTCTATAGAAATTAAAAATGAAGTTGTTTTAAAAGATCCTACAGAGCAAAACATCCGTAAGGTTTTAAATTGGGGGCATACTATTGGTCATGGAGTTGAATCTTACTTTTTAGAAAATGAACAAAAAGAAAATTTAACACACGGTGAAGCTATTGCCATCGGTATGGTTTGTGAAGCTTATATTTCTTCTAAATTATTGAATTTTCCTTCGAATAAACTTCAAGAAGTAAAAAATACTATTCTTGCTATTTATGGTAAAATAGCTATTTTAGAAGAAGATTTTTCTTCAATTATGGAATTAATGAAACATGACAAGAAAAATATAGGCGGAGAAATCAATTTTATTTTATTAAACAATTTCGGCGATTTTAAAATCGATTGTAAAGTTTCGAATCAATTAGTTATCGAAAGTTTAAAATATTATAATTCTTAAAAAAGAGCAAGTTAATGTTGCTCTTTTTATGAATTATTTTGAGCATTTTTTATAAATGGATTCATAAACAGGTAATATTTTTTCTAAAGAAAATAGCTTGATATGCTCTTTTGCATTGGCTTTAAATTGATTTAAAACAACATCGTCTTTTAAAATTTTAATTGCATTTTTCGCCATATCATCAACATCACCAAGATTACTTAAATATCCCGTTTTACCATGAATATTTACTTCTGGTAATCCTCCACATTTTGTAGATATAACAGCTGTACTGGCTGCCATTGCCTCTAAAGCTGCTAAACCAAAACTTTCTGTTTCTGATGGTAGTAAAAAAAGATCAGAATAACATAATATTTTAGCAACCTCGTTACTATTACCTATAAAAAGCACTTTACTTTCTATATTTAATTCTCTTGCAAGATTCTCTGCTTTTAAACGTTCCGGTCCGTCACCAACCATTAATAATTTTGAAGGGACTTCTTTTTGAATTTTATTAAAAATTCTAATTACATCATCGGTACGTTTTACAGGTCGGAAATTACTAACATGTGTTAAAATTTTTTCTTCGGGTGTAGCCAAAGCAATACGCTTACATTCATCTTGATGTGCTCTATCGTATTTTTCTCCATCAATAAAGTTATAAACTACTTTTATATCTTTTTCAATATTAAATAATCGCAACGTATCTTCTTTTAAACTGTTAGAAACCGCTGTTACTTCGTCTGACTTATTAATACTAAACTCTACTGCTGTTTTATAGGTTGGATGACTACCTACCAAAGTAATATCTGTACCATGTAAAGTAGTTACCACTTTTACGTTGATACCTTTATCTTCTAGCATTTTTTTAGCCATATACGCTGCATAAGCATGCGGAATAGCATAGTGCACATGTAAAACTTCTAGTTGATATTTTTCAACTACTTCTACCATTTTGCTAGACAATGCTAACTCATAAGGCTGATATTGAAATAATGGATATTCTTCCATTACAACTTCATGAAAATGTAATCGATGTGAAAAAAAATCTAATCGAACAGGTTGATTATAAGTTATAAAATGTACTTCGTGACCTTTATCTGCCAAAGCCATACCTAACTCAGTTGCTACTACTCCACTTCCTCCAAATGTAGGATAACATACAATTCCTATTCTCATATTTACGCTTGATTATTACAGTAAGATTACTGACGTAAATTTACGGTATTACTTACGCTTTTTTGTGAATAAAAACATAAAAAAAATCCCGCTTTACAGCGGGATTTAAATTTTATATGTAAAACTATTTTAATAGTCTCCTAATGTTTCTGGGTTTTGCGCTAATGAAGAAGCTAATTGCTCATCATTTGGTGCCTTACCATGCCAAGCATGTGTATGCATCATAAAATCGATACCGTTACCCATTTCAGTGTATAATAACACACAAACTGGTTTTCCTTTACCGGTACGAGATTTTGCATCTGCCATTCCGCTTAAAATAGCTTCCACATTATTTCCTTCTCTTATTTCTAATACATCCCAACCAAAAGCTTCAAACTTTGCTTTTAAGCTTCCCATTGCTAGTACTTGATCTGTAGTTCCGTCAATTTGTTTTTCGTTTACATCAATAGTTGAAATTATATTATCAACTTTTTTTCCTGATGCATACATTGCTGCTTCCCAGTTCTGACCTTCTTGTAATTCACCATCACCGTGTAATGTATATACAATTTTATCGTCTCCGTTTAACTTTTTTGCTTCAGCAGCACCAATAGCAACACTCATACCTTGTCCTAAAGATCCTGAAGCAATACGAATACCTGGTAGGTTTTCGTGTGTTGTTGGATGCCCTTGTAAACGAGAATCTAATTTTCTAAACGTTGCTAATTCTGATACTGGAAAAAAGCCACTATGTGCTAAAACGCTATAGTAAACTGGCGATATGTGTCCATTTGATAAAAAGAATAAATCTTCGTTGTTCCCATCCATTTTAAAATCAGTAGAATAATCCATGATTTCTTGATATAAACAGGTTATAAACTCTGCACATCCTAAAGATCCTCCTGGATGCCCTGAATTTACTGCGTGAACCATTCTTACGATATCTCTACGAACTTGTTGTGTAAAATCTTGAAGCTGTTGTGTTGTTGGCATTGTTGTTTTGTTTTGTTCCGACAAAAGTAACTGTTTAGAAAACAATTGCCAATTACTTTATTTAAGTTTTTTGCTTTTTCTTTTTTGCTGCTGGAAAGAGCACATTATTTAAAATTAAGCGATACCCTGGCGATGTTGGGTGTAAATCTAACTCAGTTTTCGGATCTCCTACTCTATGCTGATAATCTTCAGGATCATGACCTCCATAAAAAGTAAACATACCTTTTCCTTTAGTTCCGTGAATATATTTACCCTCTCCATTTGTTTTGTTTTCTCCTAAAATCATTACGGTAGATTTTACAGTACTACGATCAAAAGAAGTTGTTTGCCCCATAAATGCTTTTACCAATTGTGTGTGATTTTGAGTTAACATGGTTGGTACTTGATCCCATTTTGCTGAAAACTCCCCTAATGTAAAATAATCAACCTCTTTTTTAATTCTACGTTTACGAGTCATATCAATAGATGAAAACTCGTAAGTTGTTGGATTACGAATCAACTCGAAATCTTTAAAAGCAAAGGTTTTATTAAAATCTATTTTAGATTGATAATTAGGTTCTGAAGCATCGCCGTCAAACATTCCTTCTGCAATATCCACTCCATCAGCAGCCAAAGCAATATCAAAACTATCGGTTGCTGAACACATAGCAAACATAAACCCGCCACCAACTACGTAATCTCTAATCTTTTTTGCTACCGCTCTTTTTTCTTCTGATACTTTAGTGTAACCTAATTTTTTAGCCAATGCTTCGGCATCTTTTTTTTGTTGAATATACCAAGGTGCCGTTCTAAAGGCTCCATAAAAACGACCATATTGCCCCGTAAAATCTTCATGGTGTAAATGCAACCATTCATATAATAGTAATTTGTCGTTTAATACTTCCTCATCATAAATTACATCAAACGGAATTTCAGCATAAGCTAGTACCATCGTTACAGCATCATCCCAAGGCATTTTACCTTTTGGTGAATACACCGCTATTTTTGGCGCTTTTTCTAAAGTTACTGCTTCTTGATTTTTTGAAGGTGATGAAATTTCTTCTAAAATTAATGCTGATTTAGCATCTGAAATTACTTGATATGAAACTCCGCGTATTTTGCATTCTTTTTCTACAGACTCATTGTTTTCTATTAAAAAAGCACCGCCATCGTAATTTAACAACCATTTTGCTTTTAACCCGTTTTGCAACGCGTAATAAACAATTCCGTATGCTTTTAAATGATTTTTTTGGTTTTCATTACTCATCGGAACATAAATAAAAGATGCCCAAATTGAGTTTGAAAAAAACAATAATATTAATATGTATAGGTGTTTTTTAATCATATTAAAAATTCTAAAATTAAGTTTAAAGTAATAATCAACGATATACTACTCGCTTTCAAAAAAATCTAAATCTATTTCCTTTACCTCATAAATTGATTTCAATTGTAAACCAACACTAAACTCGTGCATAAGGTTAACTAATTTATCTCCATTTATAAGAATTATTGTATGATGAGCATCATTTGCCTTCTTTTCTGCTCCTTTATCAAAGGTTGAAGTTGTTACAAATACTCCTTTCTTAGTATCTCCACTCATTGCTCCAATAAAATTTCTTATATCTTTTTCTCTAACTTTATTTTCTCCATATCTTTTGGCTTGAATATAAATCTTATCCAAGCCTAGCTTATCTTCATTAATTATACCATCTATGCCTCCATCACCTGTCTTAGCTGTTTCTATGAAATCACCATAACCCATTTTTTTTAGGAGAATTAAAATTACCTTTTCAAAATAAAAAGGATCCATCGATTTCAACTTATCTAAAAGTTCTTCCTTAACTTCTGTTTCAATTTGTAAAAACCCTTCATCAATTAGATCTTGCGGAGAAGCATTTTCTATTTTTTGAGGTGTTGTATCTTTCGTAGGGTGTTCTTCTGTATAAAAATCAAGAAAATTTGATGAATTTTCAACATCTTTAAGAGATAAAGATTTATTAACCGAATTTTTACCTTTATCCGTAATTTTCACCATACCTCGTTTAGGAAACTCAATGAAACCTCCTTTTTTTAAATATGATTTACCCCATGCTATTCTGTTTAAAATTAAAGTATCTCCGCTTTTCGTCTTCTTTTCTAACTGTTCATCTGTTAAATGAGAATAAAACTTTTCGATAATCTCTTTACTCATTTCACGATGATGAATAGTCTCTTCATTTAAAAGAGTTTTTAATATTGGCATAAATGTTTCGTGAAACTTAGGTATTTCTTTATTTTTTAGCATATTTTTTAATTGCAAACTTTTAAAAACTAAAATACACAATTACTAAGTAGCAATTGTGTATTTATTATATTTTATGAATTGTTTAAGTTTTAAAACGGCACATCATCATCACTTGGTCCGAAAGCATCTTCTGGCGATGCAAAATTACTAGAAGCTACATCAGTATTAAATCCAGATTCTGCACCTGAGTTCATACTCGACTGAAACTCACTACTGATACCTTCTTCTAAATCTGAGAATAAAGCTAAATGCCCAGTAAACTTTAAACGGATATTATCCATTCCACCGTTACGGTGTTTTGCTACAATAAACTCTCCTTGCCCTTCACATGGTGAGTGATCGTCATCATCCCATTCTGTCATACCATAATATTCTGGTCTAAAAATAAACGATACAATATCGGCATCTTGTTCAATTGCACCAGATTCACGTAAATCTGATAATAACGGACGTTTAGAGCCTCCACGTGTTTCTACTGCACGCGATAACTGAGATAATGCAATAACAGGTATACTTAATTCTTTTGCTAACGCTTTTAAGTTACGAGAAATGGTTGATATTTCTTGTTCACGGTTTCCTCCTGCTCCACCTGCCGTCATTAACTGTAAATAATCAATCACAATTATTTTCACATCGTGTTGCGATACTAAACGTCGTGCTTTTGCACGTAAATCGAAAATTGAAAGTGCCGGAGTATCATCAATAAAAATAGGAGCATCTGAAAGTCTTTTAACCTTTACATTTAACTGTTCCCATTCATGTGGCTCTAGGTTTCCTTTACGTAATTTTTCTGATGTTAAACCTGTTTCAGAAGAAATCATACGTGTAATTAACTGTACCGATGACATCTCTAAAGAGAATACTGCAACGGCGTGGTTAAAATCAATCGCCATATTTTTAGCCATCGAAATTACGAAGGCCGTTTTTCCCATACCAGGACGTGCTGCTATAATAATTAAATCTGATGGTTGCCAACCTGAAGTTAAAGCATCTAATTTTGTAAATCCTGTAGCCAAACCACTCATTCCTTCTTTACCAGAAATTTCTTGTATTTTGGTAATAGATTGTTGTACTAATGAATCGGCTCTTTCGGCTCCTTTTTTAAGATTTCCTTGTGTTACTTCAAATAATTTACCTTCGGCATCGTCTAATAAATCGAAAACATCAACAGTTTCGTTGTAAGCACTTTCTATTATTTCAGACGAAATTGTAATTAATTTTCGCTGAATATATTTTTCTAATATAATTCTTGCGTGAAACTCAATATGCGCCGAAGAGGCTACTTTTTGAGTTAAACCTATTAAGAAAAAATCACCTCCGGCTAAATCTAAAGTTCCGTTTTTCTTTAATTGATTTGATACTGAAAGTAAATCAATCGGTTCAGAATTTTGAAAAAGTGTATAAATAGCCGCGTAAATTTCTTGATGTCTTTTATCATAAAAAGAATCAGGATTAAGAATATCAATTATTTCATCGATTCCTTTTTTATCAATCATCATGGCACCTAAAACAGCTTCTTCTAATTCTAAAGCTTGTGGTGGTAATTTTCCTTTTTCAAGACTAATAATTTTAGACTTGTCAGTTTTAGTTCCTCTAAGAGATTGAGTTCTTTCCATAACTGCAAATGTAATTTTTTAAGCTGATACTTCTAGGAGCTATCTTTAACTTTCTTTATGCACAAATTTTGTAAACAAAACTGTTATTAACTTGTTGATAACGTACTAACTTTCTTATTTTTGATGTTATGCAGTACAATAAAAAACAGCTTATAATAGCTTTAACTTTACCTTTTCAAATATTATTTGTGCATTTTTTTAGCCAAAAACCACAATGGGTAGAGCAATATTACAGCACAGAAATATATCCTTATATTTCTAATTTCTTTCGCTTTATTTTAGGATGGATTCCTTTTTCGTTTGGTGATTTTTTAGGTTTTATATTGTTATTCTTGTTCATTAAAGCTATTTATCAATTAATTAAAAACCGATTTAAAACCAGTATACCGTTGCTTCTGAAGTTTATAACGACTTTATCTATTGTTTATTTTTGTTTTTATGCTTTTTGGGGATTCAATTATTTTCGCGAGCCTTTGGCTAAAAATTTAGGCTTGCAACAATCAACATACACAACCGAACAGTTGGTTGAAACTACGCAACAAATTATTTTAGAATTAAATAAAATTCATTTACAAATTACCAAAAATGATACTATAAAAGTTACCGTTCCTTATTCTCAAAAAGAAATATATCAGTTAGCTACCAATGGTTATAAAAACTTAGCTTTTATGTATCCGCAGTTAGCGTATAAAAATCCGTCTATAAAAAGTTCTTTAGTGAGTTTGTTTCAATCTTATAACGGAACCGCAGGTTATATAAATCCGATTACAGGCGAGGCGCAAATAAATGATAGGATTCCTAAAACCGGATATCCTTCAACGACTTGTCACGAAATGGCACATCAAATTGGTTGGGCTGCAGAAAATGACGCAAATTTTGTTGGTTTCTTAGCGGCTATTAAAAACGACGATTTATACTTTAAATATTCAGGATACAGAATGGCGTATAATTACTGTATTGGTCAAATTTACAAACGAGATAAAGAATTAGCTTCAAAAATTAAAAAAACGGTAAATATCGGAATTTATAAAGATTATAGAGATAGTTATTTACATTGGAAACAATTTGAAAATCCTATTGAGCCGTATTTAAAAAAAGGTTACAATTCATATTTAAAAGCAAACAATCAATCAAAAGGAATAAAATCTTACAGTTATGTAGTAGATTTGTTAATCGCTTATTTTAAACATCAGAAATAGAAAAAAATGAAAAATATAGTAACTATTTTAGTCTTGATTTTAATGATTTCTTGTAATTCATTTCCCGATTTAAAAGAAGAGTTTCCTTGTAAAGAAACTAGTTTTTATGATAATCTTAAAAAAAGTGAAGATGTTAGAAATATGTTTAGTGTACAACTGCCAAAACATTGGAAGGTAAACTTATATTATGATGACACGAAAACATCTATCTACGCTGCCGACACAACCACCAGTGTTACAAAAACAACACTTATGGATGTTACTTTGGTGCATAAAACTGTTTTTTTAGACAACACTTTTAAGCAAAAAATTACGGATGACAATAAAAAAATGGGTTTATCAGAAATTAAAACAAATGATGTAAACATTCTTAATAAACCTTCTTATTACAGTTACGCTGAAGGTAAAAAAGGTAATTATTCGTATCATATATTAAACACATTTACTAAAATAAACGAAGATAACTTCTTACATGTTAAAACAGAAGTTTATGGAGATTCTTTAGTAGATGAACGAATTTGCAAAGCCATAAATTTAATTAACAAAACACAACTGAATTAGTTACTTTTGAAACGCTAAAAATTACAACAATGAACAAACAACATATCATCAATCGATTTATAAAATACGTAACTATTGATACTGAAAGTGATCCTAACAACCCTGCTTTTCCAAGTACCGAAAAACAATGGGATTTAGCGAAAGTTCTTGAAAAAGAATTGGTAGAAATAGGAATGGAAGATGTTGATTTAGACGAAAACTGTTATCTAATGGCTACGCTGCCTAGTAATTTAGATTACGAAGTGCCAACAATTGGTTTTGTTGCGCATATAGATACAAGTCCTGATTTTACTGGAGCGAATGTAAAACCACAAATCCACGAAAATTACGACGGAAAAGACATTATTTTAAACAAAGAGCAAAACATTGTATTGTCTCCTGATTATTTTGATGACTTATTACAATACAAAGGTCAAACTATCATTACGACTGACGGAACAACGCTGTTAGGTGCCGACGATAAAGCTGGTGTTACCGAAATTGTTTCTGCAATGGAATATTTAATTCAGCATCCAGAAATTAAACACGGTAAAATTAGAGTATGTTTTCCTCCGGATGAAGAAGTTGGTAAAGGTGCGCATATGTTTGATGTTGAAAAATTTGGAGCTAAATGGGCGTACACCATGGATGGAAGTCAGATTGGTGAGCTAGAATATGAAAATTTCAATGCAGCTGGTGCTAAAATTACAATAAATGGTAAAATAGTTCACCCAGGATATGCTAAAGGAAAAATGATTAATTCGATGACTATTGCTAGCGAATTAATCAACGCAATGCCTGCGAATGAAGTACCTGAAAAAACTACTGGTTATGAAGGTTTTTTCCACTTACATCATATGGAAGGAAAGGTTGAGCAAACCACATTACAATATATTATTAGAGATCATGATATGGAGTTGTTTAAAAATCGTAAACAAGCCATGTTAGATTTAGTTTCGGTAATGAATACGAAACTAGGTAAAGACTTAATTGAAATTGAAATTAAAGATCAATACTACAATATGAAGGAAAAAGTAACTCCTGTTATGCATATTGTTGATATTGCTGAAGAAGTTATGAATGATATGGGAATTAAACCATTAATTAAACCAATTCGTGGTGGTACAGATGGCTCTCAATTATCTTACAAAGGCTTACCGTGTCCTAATATTTTTGCTGGAGGGCATAATTTTCACGGACGTTACGAATATGTACCTGTTGAAAGTATTTTAAAGGCTACCGAAGTAATTGTTGGGATTGCAGAAAAAGTATCGGTAAAGTTTAAATAAGTCTATAATTGCCTAACCCTAAAAAAACATTTTTTAGGGTTAGGTTTTCTTACATCTAACTTTATTATTACTTTGATTGTTTTCATTAAGTTTATTTTAAAAAATAGAACAACCTTAACGCTAAATGTATTTTAGAAAAATGAAACTTCAAAATATTTTTTTATTCATATTAATTACATCAATTAATATCAACGGTGTTTTTTGTCAAAATAGCAATATGGAGCACAAAATTGAAAATACAAAAAACTTAGGAAGAGAAGTACTCATTAAAAAAGCAAAAAGCATTCTTAAGGAAAAATATCCTTCCTTAAAAATAAACTTAAATGAGTTTGAAGTAACAGCTTGGTCTAATAAAAAAAAAGTTTTAGTTCACTTTAAAAGGTTTATTAAATTTACCCCTCTAGGCTACAAAAAAGGTCATTTTAATTATAATTTTTCTGTAAATGTAATAACAAAAAGCACGCTCCCTTTCGATGTTTTCGGAACAACACAGTTTTATACACCAACAAAAGAAGACACTAAAAAAATAGCATTTGTAAAAAAATCTTTTAACGTATTTAAACCTGGATTTGAAAACGAAGTGTTTGAAAAAAATAATATGTATATTTTATCTATTAGTAACGATACTTATTTTGTAATACATCATATTGATAAAATAACAGGAGAAGAAATACCAAAAAGTACCATACAAGGAAATTGGGAACCTGACCCTTTCGAAACAGCAGATAAAGATCCTTTAATAGAAATAACAAAGTAATACTTCTTTTTAACAAAAAATCCGCTGAAAGTTTTCAGCGGATTTTTTTATTATGCTTCGATATCAGATTCGAAATCGTTTTTCATTTTTTTACTTCCTTCGTAGAGTTCATACTTTACAAAACGACAATCTAAATCGGCATTTTTAAGCGGTATTCTCTTTGATGTTCTTAACCCAACATGTTTTAACGCTAACATATCCGAAGTAATTAACCAAGCTGTAGAATCGTGATAATTATGTTTTAAAGTATCTCCTATTTTGGTATAAAACTCTTCTACATCAATATTTAAACGTTCACCATACGGCGGATTAAATAAAATGGTTGTTTTACCAAATACTTCTTTCTTAGAGTTAAAAAAGTTTACGTGGTGTATACCTATAAACTCGTCTAAATTGGCGTTTACAATGTTTTGTTTTGCTTTTGTAACTGCAGACGGAGCTTTATCAAATCCCATTATTTTAAAATGAGAGCTTGTAATTTTCTTTAACAATGCATCCTGAATTACAAAAAACAAATCCTCATCGTAATCTTTCCAGTTTTCAAAAGCAAAATGCTTACGATTAATGTTTGCTGGTATATTATTAGCAACCATGGCTGCTTCAATTAAAATCGTACCTGAACCACACATTGGGTCGATAAAATTTTCTTCTCCTTTATAACCAGATAACAATACCAATCCTGCCGCTAACACTTCGTTAATTGGTGCAATATTGGTAGCACTTCTATACCCTCTTTTGTGTAGTGAATCTCCTGATGAATCTAAAGAAATTGTTAACCATTCATTATGAATATGAATATGAATTTTAACATCTGGATGTTTTAAATCTACATTCGGACGCTTTTTGTACTTGCTCATAAAATAATCAGCAATTGCATCCTTCGATTTTAAACTAATATAGTGTGAATTTGTCGTAAAATTCTTCGAATTTACTACTGCTCCAATAGCAAAAGTCCCGTCAACATCAATATATTTATCCCATTTTACACGCTGAATTGCTTCGTATAAATCTTCCTCATCAAAAATTTTACTCTTTTTTATCGGTTTTAAAATACGAATAGCCGTACGCAAAGCAATATTTGCTTTATACATAAAACCTGTATCTCCTTTAAAAGTAACATTACGTATTCCTTCCTTAACATCCTGACCACCAAGCTTTCTTAGTTCATCTGCTAAAACTCCTTCTAAACCTGCCATCGTAACGGCAGTCATTTTAAAATCTTTCTCCATGTAATTGTAAAATTTCATTGCAAAAGTACAGCTTATTTTGGGTTGATATGAATCTTTTCTTGTTTCAATCTAAAAAACGTAAGATTTATGTATTTTTGCAGACCTTATACTTATGAAAACAACAGACTGGTTTACTTCTTGGTTCGATACTTCCTATTATCATACATTATATAAGCATAGAAATGATGCAGATGCTCAATTTTTTATGCGTAACGTAACATCGTTTTTAAAATTACCTAAATCGAGTCATATTGCCGATTTACCTTGTGGCAAAGGACGACATTCGGTATACTTAAATTCTTTAGGTTACAAAATAACTGGTGGCGATTTAAGCAGAAACAGTATTGAATATGCTAAAAAATTTGAAAATGAATCGCTGAATTTTGAAGTTTGGGACATGCGTGATCCAATAGAGCATAAATACGATGCTATTTTTAACTTATTTACAAGTTTTGGTTACTTTGAGGATGACAATGAAGATATCGCTATTTTAAAAAGCATTAAAAACGGCTTAAAAGAAAATGGTGTCTTTGTTTTAGATTTTTTAAATGTCGAGAAAGTTAAAAACTCTTTAGTTTTAAAAGAAGTTAAAACAATTGATGGTATTGAATTTCACATTAAAAGAGAAATTAAAAACGGTTTTATCTTAAAACACATTTCTTTTATTGCTGATGACCAACAACATTCATATACCGAGCAGGTAAAATTTTTAACTTTAGATAAAATGGAAAGCTATTTTAAAAAAGCTGGTTTAAACTTAAAACATGTTTTTGGTGATTATAGTTTAAATACTTTTGATAAAAATACTTCTGATAGATTAATACTAATTGGAGAATGAGTTACATATTATTAATAATTGCTGTTTTACTAGGTTCTTTACTTGTTTTATTTTTAAAACCTAATAATCAATTAGTTCGCCTTTTATTGGCCTTTAGTGGCGCTTATTTACTATCGGTTACAATATTGCACTTGCTTCCTGAAGTTTATATACATACAGGTAATGCCAAGAAAATAGGAATCTTAATTTTAATCGGAATTATTATACAATCGGTTTTAGAATCTTTTTCTAAGGGTGCAGAACACGGTCATATTCATGTACATTCTGATTCGTCAAAGTTTCCTTGGTTACTATTTGTGAGTTTATGTATTCACGCTTTTTCTGAAGGATTGCCAATACATCATGCTGACGATAATTTACTTTGGGCAATTATTGTACATAAAATTCCTATTGCTATTGTTTTAACAACTTTCTTTCTACAGACAAACTATAGTAAAAAAACAATCGTTTTATTTTTAAGTTTATTTGCTTTAATGAGTCCATTAGGGGTTTTAGTTTCTGATAAAGTGCCTTTTTTCAATGAATATCATACAGAAATAACGGCTTTAATTATTGGAGTTTTTCTACACATATCTACCATCATACTTTTTGAAAGTTCAGAAAATCACAAATTCAATTTTAAAAAATTTACCGCAATCCTTTTGGGAATTGTATTAACAATACTTACGCTTTAATATTTTTTTAAATAGCGTATATAAAAAAACATCCAATTGAAACAAATTCAATTTGATGTTTTTTCGATTTATAAAGTACTGTTATTATGAAATAAATTCAACATAACAAATCTCCTTAAAATTATGCTATTCCTCTTCTCTATTCACTAAATCAATAGAAAAAGCAGGCATACAAATAGCTAAATACTCACAAGGTTCATTAAACGGGTTTGAATATTGAACTCGCACTCCTTTTGTTATTTTAATTGATTCTCCTGCTTCTAAAACAACAATATCTCCATCAATATTAAATTGTTTTTTACCTTTTATAATATACGTATATTCTTCAAATGCTGGTGTTTGAAAAGGTTCACTCCAATTAACTGGCGCAACCATGTGTGCAATACTTACTTTTGGGTTTTTATCCGTAGCATTCCCAAAATGTTCTTCTATTAATTTTCCATCTGTAGTTGGTACTACAAATGGTTTTCTTTGAATTGTATATTTTTTACTCATAATATAGAAATAAAAAAGTCGAAACAATTGTTTCGACTTTTCATATGTTTTAGTTAAACCAAATAGTTAGTGATTTTATTTTCGCTAAATCAGGAATCTGTTCTTTCGTTATTTTTTGAGTACTAAATTCTTTTAATCCCAAATCTTCTTTATCTAAAGAAATCGTTGCATTTAAATCGTCTATAAACAAGGTAGCTGATAAAAATGACGACTCAACTTTACTAATCGTATTATTCGCATTAACTTCCTGAAAAGAAGAACTGATATTTAAACCTGTTTTTGTTTTAAAGCGATCATCAAAAATCTCAACACTTTTTATTGTTGATGTTGAATCTAACTGTTCTTTAGGTACAATCGTTAACAAATGCTTACCTCCTTTTTCGTAAACTAAATATTTATCATCCTCCTGAAAAAAGTTATTTCCTTTAGCACCTTCGCTTAGTATTTTTACTATAGAATCATTTTCAAAAATTCCATCAACCTCTTGCATGGTCGTTTTTATTGTTAATTTTCCGATTTTACCTTTAGAAACATCAAATTTACTGTTTCCGCATTGTATAAATACTATTGAAATTAAAGCGATTATTAAGGGTTTAATTATGTTTTTCATTTATTTATTTGGTTTGTTATTATTAAAAACGTGTTTATATACTATTTGTTTTATTTTAATACTTTTTTTAATATTCCGAAAACACTACGAATAAAAGTTGCACTGGTTAATACTTTTATAATCGGATTTTGTCGTGTACTTCTACTTCGTGTTGACGAAGACCTTCTGCTTGTTTTCGCTGCTTCTTCTTTGCGAGCTGCTGCCGTTTTTTCTTTATTGATTTGTTCAATTTTATCATTTAAAAACTCGTATGCGCTTTCTCTATCAACAATATCGTTATATTTAGGTATCAATCTCGAATTGTCTAATACCTGTTTAATTTCTTTCGCTGTAAGCACATCCATTCTACTCATAGGTGCACGTAACATCGTTCTTGCTAACGGAGTTGGAATTCCTTTTTCATTTAAAACCGATACCAAGGCTTCTCCTATTCCTAACTGCGTTAATACTTCTTTAGTATCGTAATACTCAGAATCTGGATAATTTTCGGCAGCTAATTTAATTGCTTTTCTGTCTTTTGCCGTAAATGCTCGTAAGGCATGCTGAATTTTCATTCCTAATTGTGCTAAAACATCTTCTGGCACATCCTTCGGATTTTGCGTTACAAAATACAACCCTATTCCTTTCGAACGAATTAATTTTACAATACTTTCAATTTGATTTAACAATGCTTTCGATGCTTCTTCAAAAACTAAATGTGCTTCATCAATAAAAATAATTAACTCAGGTTGATCGCTATCTCCTTGTTCTGGAAATGTTTCATACACTTCTGCTAATAATTGCATCATAAAAGTTGAAAACAACTTTGGTTTATCTTGAATATCTGTTAACCTTAAAACAGATATTAAACCACGTCCGTTTTCATCAACACGCGTTAAATCATCTACTTCAAATGATTTTTCGCCAAAAAATAAATCACCGCCTTGTTGATCAATTTCTACAATTTTTCTAAGAATTGCTCCTGTACTTGCTGTAGAAATTCTTCCGTATTCTTCTTGAATTTCTTCTTTTCCTTCATTGGTTACAAATTGAAGGATTTTCTTAAAATCTTTTAAATCTAATAAAGGTAATTTATTATCATCACAATATTTAAAAATAATTGCTACAATTCCCGATTGGGTTTCTGTTAAATCTAAAATACGCGCTAATAAAACAGGCCCAAATTCAGATACTGTTGCACGTAAACGTACACCCTCTTGTTCTGATATTGATAAAATTTCTATCGGATATTTAGTAGCATTAAAAGGGATACCTATTTTTTCGTGACGCTCATCTATTTTAGCATGTCCTGGGCTTGGCTGTGCTAATCCGCTTAAATCACCCTTTACATCCATTAACAACACCGGAATTCCTTTGTCAGACATGTTTTCTGCCAATACTTGCAAAGTTTTAGTTTTACCTGTACCTGTTGCTCCGGCAATTAATCCGTGGCGGTTTAAGGTTTTTAATGGAATATTTACCAGCGCATTTGTTACTGTTTCTTCCCCCAACATACCAGCACCTAATGTGATAAAATCTCCTTTGCTTTTATAGCCTTCAGTAATGTATTTGAAAAACGCTTCGGTTTTGCTCATATTGTTGCGATTCTTTTTTATTGATAAAACACGTAAAAGTAACAAAAATCATCCATAAAATTTTAATGTTGACTATCTTTGCACCCTTATGTTGAAAAAAGAAGTACAAGAGTTTATAAATAAAGGAGAAATGCTTCCATTGATGGAAGAATTTTATACGATTCAAGGTGAAGGAGCGCACACAGGTACTGCTGCTTATTTTATTAGAATTGGAGGTTGCGATGTTGGTTGCCATTGGTGTGACGTAAAAGAAAGTTGGGATGCGAATTTACATCCACCAACAAAAACAGACGTAATTATTGCCAATGCAAAAAAATGGGCCAAAACAGTAGTAATTACTGGTGGTGAGCCATTAATGTGGAGTTTAGATTATATTACCAAAGAACTTCAGGATAAAGGGATGAAAACGCATATAGAAACTTCTGGTGCCTATGCTTTTTCTGGTGTTTGGGATTGGTTTTGCTTATCTCCTAAAAAAACAAAATTACCTACAAAAGAATGTTATAAAGAAGCTGATGAATTGAAAATGATTATTCATAATAAGAATGATTTTCAGTTTGCAGAAGAACAAGCTGAAAAAGTAGGCAAAAAATGTCAGCTCTTTTTACAACCTGAATGGAGTAAAAAAGAAGAAATGACACCATTAATTGTAGATTATGTGATGAAAAATCCGAAATGGCGTGTTTCTTTACAAACTCATAAATTTTTAAATATACCTTAATAAAAAAGCAACCAAATTTGGTTGCTTTTTTGTTGGAATAATTATTTTAACAACCTGTTTTTAATCTCTATTCGAATTTACTTAGAAATCTCATCGAATATAAATCTTCTTTTACTATCATTACAAATACATATGAGTGATTAATTCAAACAAAAAACTCGCCCAAAAGGCGAGTTTTAATGCAATATATTCTTTGTATGATTATTCTTTATAAACACCCATATTTGCATATTTATCCATACGCTGGGCAATTAAATCGGTATTATTTAAATCTTTAATTTCGTTAAAAGCAGTTAAAATTTGTTCTTGTACTGCTTTAAAAGCGCCTTCTCTATCAGAATGTGCTCCTCCTATTGGCTCTTCAATAATTCCGTCAATTAATTTTAATCGCTTCATATCATCACCAGTAAGTTTTAAAGCTTCGGCTGCTTGCTCTTTATACTCCCAACTACGCCATAAAATAGACGAACATGATTCAGGAGAAATTACCGTATACCAGGTATTTTCCATCATGTATACCTTGTCTCCTACTCCAATACCAATTGCTCCTCCTGATGCGCCTTCACCAATAACAATCGTTATAATAGGTGTTTTAAGACGAGTCATCTCAAGAATATTACGTGCAATTGCTTCACCTTGCCCACGTTCTTCAGCTTCTAAACCAGGGTACGCTCCTGGAGTATCTACTAATGTTACTACCGGAATACCAAACTTTTCTGCCATTTTCATTAAACGCAAAGCTTTACGATATCCTTCTGGATTTGCCATTCCGAAATTACGGTACTGACGTGTTTTTGTATTATATCCTTTTTGCTGACCGATAAACATAAACGATTGATCACCAATTTTACCTAAACCACCAATCATAGCTTTATCATCTTTTACATTACGATCACCATGTAGTTCCATAAAAGTATCTCCACAAATAGCTTTTATATAATCTAATGTATATGGGCGATTTGGGTGACGTGACAATTGTACACGTTGCCAAGGAGTTAAGTTTTTGTATATATCTTTTTTAGCTTTTTCTAATTTTTTTTCAATCTTACTACAGGTTGCGGTAACATCAACATCACTTTCTTTCCCTATATCAAAACACTTTGCCAATTGATCTTCTAATTCTTTTATTGGCAATTCAAAATCTAAATATTCCATTATATATCGTTTGATTTTATAATTCGTTGTTTGTAAAGGCAAACATACTAAAAAATTGTAAAGTTTAGCTTTTAACCTTTTTTAAAAATACTATTTTTTACTGAATTTCTTTTTTATCAACGTCGTATTTTTTAAAATACCGTTTAATAAAACTACAAATAAAACGATAAACGCTCCATAATAAAACTCAGTACTCATTTGTTCTTTTTCTCCAAATATGATCAACGCTAAAATAATCGCATAAACAGGTTCTAAATTAATAGTTAGCATTACGGTATATGGCGTTAAGTATTTCATTACTTGTACCGATGCAATAAAAGCATAAGCTGTACAAAAACTACTTAATATGATTAAATACAACCAATCATTTGCTGATATTTGAAAGAATTCAATTGAAATTTGTTGTGTAAATAACAGGTATAAAGTAACACCTAAAGCCCCAAACATTAACTGATAAAAAGAGATAATATTTGCATCGTATTTTTTTATAAATAATCCGTTTAAAACAGCAAACAGTGCTGATAAAAAAGCAGATATCAATGCATATACAATACCCATTGTATATTGGCTTTGAAAATTAAAAATAATATAGAGTCCTGCGATTACTAAGATCCCTAATAAAATTTCAATTGCTTTAATCTTTCTTTTAAAAAATACGGGTTCTATAAGTGAAGCAAAAAAAGCTCCTGTACTCATGGTTACTAAAGCCACAGAAACATTTGATACTTTTATTGCTTTAAAAAAAGTAATCCAATGTATAGCAATAATTACACCTGAAAACGCAAATTTTAACAATCCTTTTTTATCAACTTTAAAAGATTTTCTGCGGATAAAAAAATAGATGGCAATAAATACTACTGCTAGCGACATTCGAAACCAAACTAACGGAATAGCATCAATAGAAATTAGTGCGCCAAGTATTGCTGTGAATCCCCAAATAAAAACAATAAAATGTAAGTGGAGGTAGTTTTTTAATTTATTTCCTTCCATTGATGTATAAGTAAATCGCATATAACCCAAAAACAATATTGGGTACCCAAATATTTAATAAAGCATTAGCACCTGCAACGCCACCTAATACTTCTGCTACTTTTAAAAAAAAGACATACACAAACATTATTGAGATACCTAATGCCAAATTTAAACCAGTTCCTCCTCTTCTTTTCTTATATGCTAATGCTACTGCTATTAAAGTTAAAACATAACAGGCTATTGGTAAACTAGTACGTTTATATAATTCTACCAAATAAACGTTTAAATTTTTAACACCTCTTTTTTTAGAGATTTCAATGAATTTAATTAATTCAGGTGATCTCATTTCTTGCGCCGAAACATTTTTAAAATTGAAATCTTTTGGTGTAAAGGCAAAAGTAGTATCTATACTATTTCCTGAAAAAATACTGTCTCTGTCTTTAAAAACTTTTCTTATTTTCCAATTATATAATTTGAAGGTACTGTCTTTTTCTTTCCAATTAATATTATCTGCAGTTAGTTGTTGTTTTAACTGAATTCCATCATAGATTTCTGTCGTAAAATAATTTCCACTATTTCTTTTTAAATCAAAACGTTGCAGGTAAACATATGTACTATCATTTAATTGCAAACTAAATTCTCGAACAGAATTATCTGAATATTTTTTTTTGCTCAAATACTTTTTTTCAAATGCTTTTTTTACTTTACTACTAGAAGGCACAAAGAAGTGATTCATAGATAAAGCAATCATGCATACAATCGTTGCTCCTATAAAGTAAGGAAACAAAAACCGAGTAAATGATACCTGAGAGCCATTTATTGCTACAATTTCTGTGTTGTTTGCTAATTTTGAAGTAAATAAAATTACAGCAATAAATAATGCCAAAGGCATAAAAGTATTTGCGTAATATATAATGAAATTTATGTAATAATCATTAGCAACCTCAATGAAAGTTAAACTCTCGTGGTGTAAAAATTTATCTATTTTTTCAGCAATATCAATAGCTACCGCAATGGGTATTAGTATTAATAAAGTAAACAAAAATGTTACTAAATAACGCTTTAATATGTACCAATCAAGTATTTTCAAAAATGAATTATTTTATAAACGATTATCCATTTGTTTCACCATTTTATCTTTCCACTCTGTAAAGTCTCCTTCTAAAATGTGTTTTCTTGCTTCTCTTGTTAACCATAAATAGAAACCTAAATTATGAATAGATGCAATTTGTTTACCAAGCATTTCTTTTGCTGCAAAAAGGTGACGTAAGTAAGCTTTAGAATACATAGTATCTACCCAAGTAATCCCCATTTCATCGATAGGAGAAAAATCTTGTTCCCACTTTTTGTTCTTAATATTTATAGATCCGTGCGCTGTAAACAACATACCGTTACGTGCATTACGTGTTGGCATTACACAATCGAACATATCTATACCTAAAGCGATGTTTTCTAAAATATTTATAGGTGTTCCTACGCCCATTAAATAACGAGGTTTATCTTCAGGTAAAATAGCCGTAACTATTTCTGTCATTGCGTACAACTCTTCTGCTGGCTCCCCTACTGAAAGCCCTCCAATAGCGTTTCCTTGAGCGCCTACCGAAGCTATATATTCTGCTGATTGCTTTCTTAAATCTTTATAAGTACTACCTTGTACAATAGGAAAAAATGTTTGTTCATATCCATATTTAAAAGGCAATTTTTCTAAATGATTTACACATCTTTTTAACCAACGATGTGTCATATGCATCGAGCGTTTCGCATAATTATAATCACAAGGATATGGCGTACATTCATCAAATGCCATAATAATATCGGCTCCAATGGTACGTTGCGTTTCCATTACATTTTCTGGGGTAAAGAAATGCATAGAGCCATCAATATGGCTTTTAAACTTTACACCTTCTTCGTTTATTTTTCTTCTTCCAGAAAGTGAATATACTTGGTATCCGCCACTATCTGTTAAAATATTACGATCCCAATTCATAAACTTATGCAAACCTCCTGCGGCTTCTAAGGTTTCTAATTTTGGACGCAGGTATAAATGATACGTATTTCCAAGAATAATATCTGGGTTTATCTCATTTTTCAACTCTGATTGATGTACACCTTTTACAGTACCTACGGTACCAACTGGCATAAATATTGGAGTTTCTATTGTTCCGTGATCGGTTGTAATAACACCTGCTCGTGCTTTACTTTTTGGGTCGGTTGTTTTTAAGTCGAATTGCATAAGGGACAAAGATACGCTTATTTAAGAATTGGAAAAGTAAATAAAATCATAATAATTAGTAAGTAAATAGTTGTTGTGTAAATTTTACATTTATACTTACAGCAACTTTCTTTATACAGGCTTTTTATTTACGTTTACGTCCAAATTTTTGATTAGAATTTCTTTTTGTTTTAGGAGAGTTTTTTCTAAAAGTTGCACTTTTTTTATTAAAGTCATCTTGTTTTTTCACTTCCTTTTTCTTTGGTTGTTTTGGCTTTTTTTTCTCAACAACTGTTGATGCTTCCTCTGTTTTAGATGAATTAGCAATCATCTCATTGATTTGCTTCATTTCATCTTCGGTTAGTTCACGCCAATCTCCCGTACTTAATTTACCCAAAGCTACATTCATAATACGCTCACGTTTTAACTTCGTTACTTCGTATTCTAAATATTCGCACATTCTACGTATTTGACGATTTAATCCTTGGGTTAAAATAATTTGAAACGTAAAATCGTTTATTTTTTTAACCTTACATTTTTGCGTTACGGTTCCTAAAATAGGAATTCCATTTCCCATTCTTGTAATAAAATCGTCTGTTATTTTTTTATCCACCGAAACAATGTATTCTTTTTCGTGATTGTTTCCGGCGCGTAAAATTTTATTAACAATATCACCATCATTGGTTAAAAATATTAGTCCTTCAGATGGTTTATCTAAACGACCAATAGGAAATAACCTTTCTGGATGGCCTACAAATTTTACAATATTTTTTTTCTCTTTACTATCTGTTGTACAAACAATACCTACAGGTTTATTTAAAGCTATATATAAGGTTTTAGGTTTAGGTTCTAATAAACGACCATCTACTCGCACCTTATCTCCTTTAAAAACTCTATTACCCAATTGTGCAACATTTTTGTTAATTGTTACTCTACCTGCTTGAATAAATTTTTCGGCATCTCTACGAGAACAGATACCTGTACTACTAATAAATTTATTTAAATTGGTTGAAAGTTGATTCTTGTTTTCCATTACTGCAAAGAAAAAGAAAATCCTCAAGTTTTAGCTTGAGGATCTTATTATATTATTTTGTTTTTTTAAAAAATCATCATTTTTTGGGTACAACGTGCTAAACTAGGTCTTCTTTCATAATCAAAACCAAGTGTAATCATGTGTGTACCGTAATTAAAATCTTGTGTTTTATTCATGTTTACACTAAAACCGTATGACATGTATAAGTTATCTTTTTTTAACCCTACCAATGGTGCAATTGCATTGGGTACAAAAAACTGATCGTTTAAGAACGTATAACTTAAACCTGCCCAAACATAACCATCATTAATTCCTTTTCTTACTTTAACATTCATATCGGTTCTCGATCTTTGATCTGCCTCATAATATTCAATAAACATAGACGGTTCAATTTCTATTCTATTACTAAACTTTGCAATAACATATGAACTAAAAAGAGTAAACCTTCTTAAAGATTCTGGCTCATTGGTTGTTAAATTATCTACTTTTTTATTTAGTAAATTATTTGCATTTGCACTTATACTAAATCGTTCGTAACGATATAACAAACCTACATCGAAATTAGAATTTGTAACCGATCTGTTAGGAACTGCTTGCCCTGAGTTATTATCAGAAGTATCAATACCAAATTGAGTAAAATTATAACTAATACCGAATGATAAAAAACTATCATGAAAATTACTTAACGTTAAGTGACTTGCCAGCGATAACTTGACTCCTTTTTGAGTGGTGTATCCATTTTTATCATTAAAAAAAGTAATACCTCCTCCAAATCGATCTGCTAAACGTGCTTCTACCACTAACGATTGTGTATCAGGTGCATCTTCAACACCTATCCATTGGCTTACCCCATTTAATCTAATTTTTAAACCACTACCAATACCTGCATAACTTGGAGATATTAAAAATGGATTATCTGCCAGGTGACTTATATACTGAGGCAAATTAATTTCTTGAGCTGATAACTTTACACTAAAAATTACGATGCTTATTGCTATTAATATCTTTCTCATTTTTATCTGTATAATGTAAAGTGACCCATTAGCTTTTTCTCTTCTCCTGATAATTCATTATAATAAATAGTATACCAGTAATCTCCTGCTGGTAATGGTTTACCATCGTAAGTACCATCCCATCCTTGTACAAAACCTTGATAACTTGTAATCTTACGAGCATACCTATCAAAAATTAACACTCTAATATTGTGATAAGGTTCTACATCTAAAGGATACCAGTAATCGTTTATTCCATCACCATCAGGGGTAAATAAATTTAATACTGTAATACTAATATAAACACCGTTAACCGTTAAGGTAACTTCACAACCTCGTGCGTCTCTTACTGTTATGGTATACACTTTGGTTTGTAAGATTAAGAACTCATTCTCTTCTCCATAATCAACACCATCCACAGTAAAGTTATAAGGTGGCAATCCAAAATTAACATCTGCTATTAATTTATTCTTCTGAGAATCATCAATAGTCATTGTTAATGCTTGATATGTCTGAATGTCGATACGATCACTCATCGAATTTTCTGAACATGTAGATCCTACAAGTCTTGCAGAAACATAGTAACCATTCCCTGCTGCCACATCTATAAACTCACCTGTGTTATTTGTTGTAACTGGATTACCTAATCCATCATATAACGTATAAGACATGTTATTCTTATACTTGTCGGCTACAATTGCTTTAATTATATTTCCTGTCGGACAAGTATATTCAAAATCAACAGTTAATGCCAAGTCTACTGGAGTTCCTGTAGTTAACCTAATTGGTGCTGGTGCATTACAATTTGCACCACTATCTCTTACCGTAATATAATATGCTTCATCACCAATAATACCTTCAGCAGCTCCTAAAACAACTGTATTTGTATTATAAGGTGTTGCCAACTCTACATTATTAATACTTATAAAATAAGGTTGTAATCCCCCTTGTACATCTAAAGTAATAACTGGCGTTGCGTCATTAATACATGCTTGTTCAGCTACAGATGTTAAAGTTGCAGTAAACTCTGCTGGTTCTGTAATTATTACAGGTATTGTTTCTGTACATCCCAACTTGTCTTTAACTGTAATTATATAAGAACCTGCTGCTAAACTACTAAACACATTATTGGTTACAAATTTAATTGCTGGGTCTGAACTAATATTATATTCATAACCTGTTAAGTTTCCTCCTGACGCTAATACCGTAATCGTACCATCATTAGCGCCATAACAAGTTACATTGGTATGTGTTTCAGCTACAGTTAATAGTGCTGGCTCTGCTATTGTATCTGGGCTTGTTACCGCTGTACATACAACATTAAACCTATTAGTGCTTCTTACTCTAATATGATAATCACCGATTCCTAAACCTGTAAATGTATTTGAACTTTGCCAAGGTGCTACTACAGTATTACTTGGATATTCTTCTAGTTGATATTCATAATTACCAAAACCTCCGGTTACATCTGCAGATAAAACTCCGTTATTATCTCCATTACAAGTTACAAATCCTGATATTACGTTTAACGTAGGTGTTAATGTTTCATAAGCATCAATACTAACCGCAACATCATCTACACAATTATTAGCATCACGTACATAGAAAACGTGATTTCCTGCGCTTACACTTGTAAACGTATTACTTGCCATATAAGTAACGCCGTCATCACTAAACATATAAGTACCTGTACCACCTGCACCTGCTAATTCAACGGTTGCTGTTGAAACTGCACAAGTAATATCTGCAGTAATGTTTACAGAAGCTGCTACTTTTATAGGATCTATAATATCTACGTCTTCTCTGTATTCACAACTATATTTACTATCTCTAACAATTGCTTGATACGTTGCTCCTGCAGGTAAATTCTCAAAAATATTTGATGTTTGCTCAACTTGTGATCCATCTGGGTAGATTAAAATATAAGTATAACTTCTTACCGAAGTATCTTGAGTTTGACCTCCCATTACATTGGTTATCTCAATACTTGCAGTGTATTCACCTTCACATTGATTTTCCACTAAATTTACATCTGCTGCCATTGGAGTTGTAGCATTTAAATCGAAATTAAATGTAGCTAAACAACCTCCTGCATCTCTAACCGTAGCAGTATAACTACCCGCAACTAAACCTGTAATTCTAGCATTAGTACTAAAGTTTTGAATTGGTGTACCTGGTGTTACATTGTTTATCAATTGATACTCATAACCAGAAAAACCATTGCTACCTGTTAAGATTACTTCTCCTGTACTTGTATTACAACTAATATATGTAACAGCTCCATTTAATGCTAATGCCGCCGTAGGTGTTCCAATAGTAAACTGATTTGTGCTTATCGTACAGAACGGTGTATTTGTCATGGTTACCGATACATAATAGGTACCTGCCAATAATCCTGTAACAGTTTCAGTTGTTCCTCCATTAATTCCTGTTCCTGTAATTGGAGTTGCTAATGAATTTCCTGAAGTATCTAATACTTCGTAATCATAAACTCCGCCATACGTTGTACTCGAATCAAAACTGATATCGATACTTCCGCCTGCTGCTCCAAAACAAGTTGCTTGCGGATTATTTGCAATTACCGTATAACTTGGTTCCGCTCCTACAATGTATTCTTTTGTAAACACACAACCTGTATCTGGATGCGTTGCTGTTACCTCATACGTTCCTGTTGGTAAGTCTGTAAAGTTTGCAGAACCTGTTCCTAATACTACTATTTGAGCTGCACGCGTTACTGGACCACTTATTATTTCATAAGAAACACCATCAATATCTGTACTTGTTTTTACAACGATATCTTCGCCTGTTAAACAATCTATTTGTTTTAATGGTGATGTAATAAGTATATCTCCAATAGGATCGAATGCCTCAATTACGGTTGATCCTGATAATGTCATACAACTCGCACTATCTACTACTTCTAAATAATATGATCCGCCCGTAACATCTGTTATTGAAAATTCATACGTAGTACCTGTTACTGTTACTGTCGTAATTTCAATATCATCAGCTAAATTTACTGGCGTTCCATTATCATTATATAATTTAACACTTGAGTAAACAGTAGTTCCTCCTGATACTCCAAATGTATCTTCTGCTCTAATACTTAACGTGGCATTGTTTACATCATTTGCTGTTGTACATCCAAACTGAACTGCCGTTGGAGCATTTGCTGTTAATACTGGGTTATCATTTACGATAATATTTGGCGCATCGGTTGAACATCCATTAGCTCCCTCAACAGTTACTGTATAGGTTCCTGCTGGTAGCATTAGTTACTGATGTAGTGAATACTGATACTACTGCTGGTAATATTTCAATCGTTCTTACTACCGGACAATTTGGTGTTGCTCCTGTATCTGTTACTTTTACCGTATACCTATCTGCTATTGTAGGGTTAAATGTGTATGGATCAC
>NZ_JAOBTH010000019.1 GCF_025215075.1 Tenacibaculum haliotis
TGATTACAATAAAGATGCTGATATGTTTGTTTGTCCAGCAGGGCACTTAGCCATTAGAAAAGCACAACAAGGGAAAAAAGATGTTGGGAAAAACCAAGTAAACACCTATTATTTCGATGTAGAAAAATGTAAAAGATGTCCTTTAAAGAAAGGTTGTTATAAAGATGGTGCTAAATCAAAAACTTATTCGGTAAGCATAAAATCAACTATTCATAAAGAACAAATGGCTTTTCAAGAAACCGACTATTTTAAAGAAAAAGCGAAGCACCGTTACAAGATTGAAGCAAAAAACGGAGAGTTAAAAAATGCGCATGGTTTTGCAAGAGCTACATCATATGGTATCACAAATATGGAAATCCAGGGAGCGATGACAATTTTTGCGGTTAACCTTAAAAGAATAATCAAATTAAGCTAGTAAGAAAGTCAGAGTTGCCTAAAATAGCAGTTAAAAAACGGTTTGTTTTACCCAATTTTTATATAACATAAGACTTTATCAAAAAAAGTACAGCAAACAAAAAGCGATTAAGAGAAATGTAACATTTCTTAATCGCTTTTAAAGTTAAATTTCAAAAAGAGTTGCTTTTTCAGTGCCCTCTATAAAGTGAGGTTTTTTTTATAACATTTGTAATGTATTTACTTCTTGGGCGGTTAATTCACGCCATCTACCGCGAGGTAAATTACGCTTAGTCATACCAGCAAAAACAACACGATCTAGTTTGGTAACTGTATATCCGAAGTTTTCGAAAATTTTACGTACAATTCTGTTTCTTCCAGAGTGTATTTCAATACCAACTTCTGTTTTTCTTTCACCTTCTACATAAGAAACGGCATCAATAAAAACTTTTTTACCTTCAATAATAACCTCGCCACGTAATTTGTCTAAATCAGATATTGATAATTTCTTATCTAATGAAGCATGATAAAGTTTACGGACGTTATGTTTTGGGTGTGTTAATTTTTTAGCTAATTCACCATCATTAGTAAATAATAATAAACCAGTAGTGTTTCTATCTAATCTTCCAACAGGGTAAATACGTTCTTTAGTAGCGTCTGCAACAATTTCCATTACTGTTTTACGCCCACGGTCATCTTCCATGGTGGTAATATAGTTTTTTGGTTTGTTTAATAAGATGTAACGTTTTTGCTCGATAGAAATTAATGTTCCGTCGAAACGAACTTCATCGGTAGGTTGTACTTTGTACCCCATTTGAGTCATTAATTTTCCATTAACAGATACACTACCATGCTCTATATAGGTGTCAGCTTCTCTACGAGAACAAATTCCTGAATTAGAAATGTATTTATTTAAACGAATACCTGTGCTTTCATCAGTACTAGTTTGTTTACTAGATACTGATTTTTTAAGGTCTTTGTTAAATTGTTTTTTGTTGTTAGAAGCGCTAGTTGCAAATCTTGGTTTTTCTGATGATTTTCTAGCTGGTTTGTCGCTTTTATCAGATCTATTATCCGATTTAAATGATTTTTTTTCACGAGGATTGCTGTTCTTGTCAGCCTGTCGTCCTCTCGACGAGTTTTTTGAATTCATAATTAAATTTTAAAAAGGGTGCAAATGTACGGTAATTATTTGATTTCTAATCTAAAACGATAACTACTTTGTCTAGAATTAAAGACTTATCAATAAAAAGTAAACTAAATACTCCTATTAACAATAATATCTTTAAAATGTTGTGTAATAGGCGATATTGATTCGTTTTTGTTGCTTTCCATGTGTAAAAACCTATAAATAACAAAACAAAAGCTGCTAAGTAAAAATAATATTTCATGTACTCGATTGCAGGGTAGTAAAATAAAACACCTATCGGAATTAAGGTTAAAATCATTAATAAGATGATTAACTTTTTGGTGTTTTTTTCTCCGTATTTAACAGGGAAAGTAGTGTAGTTATTTATTATGGCACCTTTAATGTTTTCTAAATTTTTGATTAATTCACGAATCATTATAATTAGAAAAAGAAAGATTGCATGCACAAAAATTACTTTCGAAAAATTTTTAAAATGTACAAAAACTACAAAAAAAGGAAGTATTGTTAAAACAGTAACACTTAGTAAGCCTATAAAAGGATGTTTTTTTAGTTTGTGTGAATAAAACCAAATTCCGAATATATATATAGCAAAAAAGAAAGCAGCTCTCCAAGATACTAGCCAGCCAAAACCAAAACCTATAAAGTTTAAGGCAAAGTATAAAGATAATTTAGTTTCTTGTTTTATGTAAGAGTCTAAGTTTGACTTTATGGGCCTATTTATTTGATCAGATTTTTTGTCGTAAAAATTATTAATGATATATCCTGCGGCTACAGTAGTTACCGTAGCAATCACTAAGTAAAGCAAATGCCAATCGAAAAGTACTGGTTTTACAGATTTTTGATCAGAGAAAATAAAAATAGCAGCCAAGTATTGGGCTGCTATTAGTACTAAAATGTTATAACCCCTAACGACTGATAGTAGGCTAAATATTTTTTTAAAAAATGTATTTATTTTTAATGCATTCATGATCGCACTTTAAAATCGATACACTAATTCTAATTTATAATCTTTTAAGCTTGTTTGTGCTTTTTCATAATCTTCAGTGAAACCTAAAATATAACCACCACCACCAGAACCACAAAGTTTTAAGTAGTATTCGTTGGTTTGAATTCCTTTTTCCCAAACTTTATGAAAAGCAGAAGGAATCATTGGTTTAAAATTCGTTAAAACTACTTTCGATAATTTTTTTACGTTACCAAATAATGATTTTATATCGCCTTGTAAGAAATCATCAATACAAGCATCGGTATGTAAAGAAAATTCTTCACTTAACATTTTTCGGAATCCTTCGTTTTTCATCTTATTCATAAAGATGTTTACCATTGGTTCAGTTTTACCAACTTGTTCAGAATCTAATAAGAAAACAGCACCTTTTCCTTCTTTTTGAGATGGAATACCTGCAGGCTCAATATGTTCTTTCGAGTTGATTAAAATAGGTAAGCTTAAATAAGAATTTAAAGGGTCTAGTCCAGAGCTTTTTCCATGAAAAAAAGATTCCATTAAAGAAAAAACTTGTTTTAAAATTAACAGTTTATCACGTGTTAAGTTTTCTAAAACAGTAATTTTATTGTTTGCATATTGATCATAGATAGCAGCAACTAAAGCTCCTGAACTACCTACACCATACCCTTGTGGTATAGATGAATCGAAGTACATGCCGTTATTAATATCATTTTTAAATGAAAGTAAATCAAAAGAAACTAAATCAGTATCTAAAATACTTAAGTATTGATAAAACTTAAGTAAATTATCGTTTGATTTTTTAGCTTCGCCAGTTAAATTACTAGCAGATTTTAACACTCCTTTATATGAGTTAAAAGGAATCGCTAATCCTTTGGAGTCTTTTATGATTCCATATTCTCCAAAAAGTAAAATTTTAGCGTAAAATAAAGGTCCTTTCATAGTTTTTTTAATTACTTAGCAAAAGTACAAGTAAAAGTGCTAGTTTACAAACTAGTATACATTTTTGTAGAAAGTCTTCCAAACACCAACTTTTACATTGTCTCGGTACTTTCCTTTTGTTTCTATTTTTCCGTTTTTATAAAAGGTTTTCCAAACACCATTTCTTTCACCTTCTGTGTATTTTCCTTGTTCTTTAAGTTCTCCTGTTTCATAAAATACTTTGCGTACACCATCTAGTTTTCCGTTGATGTAGTTTGCTTTATGAAAGTTCTTTCCGTTTGCATGATAATACATTACTAAACCATCAAATACTTCTTTGTTGGGAACTTTATTAGTGCTGTATCCTTCCATTTGAATTTGGCCGTTTTTATAGTAATCTACAATCCAAAAACCTGTTTTTATTTTTTTAGGCGATGGCCTGTAGTATTCATGATTCTCTTTAGAAGTCTCTTGCCAATTTTTGTCGAACCAAATAGTATCTTGAGCGTTTATTGTAGTTGATAAAAACCCAATAAACATAACTATTAATAATGTTGAAGTTTTCATAAGATTAGAAATTTAAGATTGTAAGAATTTTGCTCCAAAACCCACACTATCACAAATATACTGATTTTTTTGGCAGTAAGTTGCTAACGTATTCTTAATAAATAGCTCAATTTCAGTCTTTTCAGCGTTTGGGTAAAGTACATGTACGTTTGCTCCAGCATCAAGAGTAAAACAAATATTACTATTGTTTTTAGCACGATATTCCCAAATTTTATTGATAACTTCTAGCGTATTTGGTTTCATTAAAATAAAATACGGATTGCTTGTAAGCATCATTGCATGTAGTGTTAACGCTTCACTTTCAACTAAATTGATGAATTCTTTAATTTCTCCATTTTGAAGAACCTTAGATAGCTTTGCTAAGTTTTCATTTGCTTGTTTAAAACGTTGTTCGGCATACGGATGATTGTGCATTAAATTATGCCCTACGGTTGATGAAACTTGCTTTTCTCCCTTGTCAACTAAAAGAATAGTATCGCAATAGTTTTCGAAAATAGGGTGAATTTCATTAGGGAATTTCACTCCAAATAAGTCTGAACTACCTTTTATTTCAGGGTGTTCTCCCCAAACTACCAACGGGCCTTCTACACTTCTACTAGCACTACCAGAACCTAAACGAGCTAAAAAAGAGGCTTTTTTATTAATAAATTCATCTGTTAAATCAGGGTTTAATTCTTTTTCTAAATTTAATAAACACATTGCTATTGCGCTCATTCCACTTGCTGAAGAAGCAATTCCACTACTATGAGGAAAAGAATTTTTAGAAGAAATTACCATTTTATATTCTAAAATATAAGGACAGTATTGTTTAATTCTTTCAAAGAAGTTAGTGATCTTTGGTTTAAAATCATCTTTCTTTTTTCCTTCAAAAAACAACTCGAATTTTGCTTCGCTTGATTTTTCAATTTTTAAAAACTCAATCGTAGTAATTGTATGGCAGTTGTTAAGTGTAAAACTTATCGATGCGTTTTTGGGAATTTGCGGATTGCTTTTCCCCCAGTATTTTACTAAAGCAATATTACTTGGCGTTTGCCAAGTATAAGAAGCTTTTTCAATTGTTTTTTTTGATTCTTTTGAAATAAAAAGTGCTGTATTCAAAGGTTTAAATTTTGCAGTAAAGATAAAAATTTAGACTACACTTTTGCTAATTTTTGTAAAACGGATTCTTTGTAGCTTCTGCTTATAGGTATTGCCTTTTTATTAATCTCAATAAATTCGTTTGTATAAGAGGTTATTTGTTTAGTAGAAACGATGTATGATCTATGAATTCGAATAAATTTATTTAGGGGTAATTTCAATTCTAAATTACTAATAGTTTCTCTTGTTACAATAGTGTTTGTATCTGTAAATATTTTTACATAATCGCCTAAACTTTCTATGTATAAAACATTGCTAAAGTTTATTTTAACCATCTTTCTATCTGCTCTTACGAATATATAATCGGGTTCGATTTCTTTAGTTTTATCGTTGGTTATAGGTGTGTTTATATCTAATGCTTTTTGAGTAGCTTGTAAGAAACGATCAAAAGCAATTGGTTTTAATAAATAATCTACCACGTTTAAATTAAATCCGTCAATAGCATAATCTCTATAGGCGGTTGTGAAAATTATTTTAGATTTTTTATTGATAATTTTAGCTAAACTTAAACCAGTAATTTCTGGCATATTAATGTCTAGAAAGTATAAATCTACAGATTCATTTTGCATAAAAATAATTGACTCAGCAGCATTTTTACACATTTTAATTAGCTCTAAGTTTGGTGTTTTTTCAATAAATGAAGCTATTATTTCTCTAGCCATAGGTTCATCATCAACAATAACACAGCGTAATTTATTAATCATTTTTTAAAGGTGTTTTTAATTCAACTTTATAGCTGTTTTTTGTTTGTGAAATATTTAGTTGACACGATTTTCCGTACAGCATTTCTAATCGTTTTTTAATGTTTTCTAAACCGATGCCTTTTTTTGAATCTAAACTATCTTTTGTTGAATTTTTGATATCAAAAAATAGCGAGTTATCGGTTGTTTTTAAATTGATGTCAACTCTTAAAATTCCGTTAATTTGGGTTCCGTGTTTAAAAGAATTCTCTACAAAAGGCAATAATAACATTGGCGCAATTAGAATGTTATCTTGATGTATTTCTTTATTGAAATTTACGTGTAGGCTATCCTGAAAGCGCATCTTTTCTAGCGAAATGTAGTTTTCAATATGACTAATTTCATCTTCTAAAAAAACAAAAGGTTTGTCTACTTGATACAAAATATAATCTAATAAGTTTGATAGTTTTAAAATCATTTCAGGAGCATCATCTGCTTTTTTTAAAGCAAAACCATACAAGGTGTTTAAAGTATTGAATAAAAAATGCGGGTGGATTTGCATTTTTAAAAACTTTACTTCTTGTTCCTTTAGTTGCAATTGCGTTGCTAAGAATTTGTTCTCTATATTTTTTTTCTCTTCATTAGATTTGTAATTGTGTTTTAATATTTTAAAGCTTGTAAACAATACTATTATTAAAATAACGCAAACAAATATTACGTAGGTGTTTTTTGTTAAATCGGGCATTTGTTTATATTCTAGATTAAAAAAGAACATAAATCCAAAAAGAACAGTTACTAAAACACTAAAAAGTATAAAAATTATTAGATAGGCTACATAAAGAGAGAATTTCCAATATTTTTCTAATATCAAAAGTTCTGGAACTAATTTATAACCTATAACATATGAGCCACTTATTGCGATTGCAGAGAGTGTTATTGAAAAGTAAAGTAAAAAATTAATATTTGCGGAGCCAATACTAAAAAAAGAATAAAAGAAAAAATATACAATAAGCCAAAAAAATAGGTGCAATATCGTTTTTTTTAAAAGACACTGAATTTTTTTTTTCATTTTACAAATGAACATTTTTTTTACTAATAAAAAAATAATATGCGATTAATTGCATCTTTAGTGAGTTGTTTTACATAATTTAATGTTTAAGCGCTATTCTTGTTATCTATGTACTTAAATTGTCGATCTATCTATTTAAATAAAAAGAATTATAAGTTGAATATACTTTTACCATAAAATAACTTAAAATATAATATTATGAGATTTATTACAGATGGCGCTTTAGAATTTAGAATACCATTGTTAATTTTACTAATACTGGTAGTGTTTTTTATTTTTAAAGGAATTAAAAACAACACAGATAAAAACTCAAACTTAATAAAAGAGATTAGTTTGTTTGCTTTGTTTTTTGGAGTTTTATGTTTTGTTATTGGTTGGATAGAAGCACTTGGGGTTATGGAAAGAGCAAATGAAATAGCTCCACAAGTTTTGGCTGGAGGTATGAAGTATAGTTTATTAGAGCCAACTTTTGGTTTGGTAATTTTTTTAATAGGAAGATTAGGACTTATAGGTTTAGCAATTAAGAAAAAGTAAATAGCAAAATTCTTAAAATCAGTTAGTTTATTTAAATACTCATTTCAATCATAGAAATGAGTATTTTTGTTTTTATAAAACACATAAATTGTGGATAGAAAAATAAAACTAATATGGGATTTTAAAGGCCCTGATGGATTAGCAACGGCAAAGCATCATTGCATTCATTTAAAAGAGTTTGCCCAAATAGATGGTTTGGCTTATGATGAGGTAAATCATACAGAGTTAAATCCAATGCATACCATTGCTTTTATAATAGTTGATGAAAGTATTATGAAAATTTTTAGAGATGCTTTAAAACCTCACAGAGGAGAATTAGCTTAATTAAACTTAAAAAAATAGAATTATGTTTTTAATAAATGCCTTAGCAAAACCAAAAAAATCATCAGAACATTATGATGAAGTTGTAGGAGCTTATGTAAGTTTGTATATTGATTATAAAGATATCGAAGGAGCGCTTAAACTTGCCAAACATTATATAAAAGATGAAGGTTGGAAAGTATCTGAAATTGAAGAAGAATATTTTACGTTAGATTCTGCAGATGATGTTGATGAAGATCAAAAAGAGTTTTACAATGAAGCAATAGAATACGGTTACACCATTGTTTTTAATTGTTACGAAGAGGAATAATCTTTGTGAATAAGATTCATAAAAATAACCTATCTTTCACTAAAATTATTTTAATGAAAGATAGGTTTCTTTTTTTTACAGTGTTTTTAATGTGCTTTACCGCAATTGCACAGCATAAATTTTCTACTTACACAGCGCATAAATCAATTACTGAGGCTATTCGGATAAATAACGAGTTGATAGCAGGGCGTACTTCTTTTTTTGAAAAACAAGCGTCGAAAAAACCATTAATGTTTCAAAAAACTAAAATTAAAATAGCGGAATTTAATAGGTTGTCAAATAACTTATCAAAATATATTGAAACACTCCAAAATGAAGCAAATACCGAACAGGTTTTATATGAAATGTTAACCGATGATTTTTATAAAAATATCCTTTTTGAAAAAAGTGGCGGTTTAAGTTTTAAAGGAGAGAAATTAAAAATTAAAATAGATAGTTTGTATAATTATGTTATTAAAATAAATGTACATAAACTGTCTCAAATATCTAATTTTTCGGACGAACATTTTAAAACGAGTGATGTTTTTTATGATTTTGATGAAAATGAATTAGATTATTTTGCATATCGTTTTTATGATAGATCTAATTACGGAATTATGATGGCAATGAACTGTTTGCTTTTAGATGTAAAAACATTTCAGTTATTGTATTTTGGTACAGTTATGAGTTATTAAATGTTTTTTTAAAATTTAAATAGCTTTCTATCTCATATTCAGATATTTTAAGTAATTTCGCGGGCTAAATTATTTCATACAAATGAAACGTATTAAAGAATATAAAAAGCTTTTTAGTGTTGAAGGAGCTATCGATTTAAAGGACTTGAAAAAAACGTACCGAGGATTGGTAAAAGAATGGCACCCAGATAAATTTCAGGAAGAAGAAAAGAGGTTAGAGGCAGAAGATGTAAGTACTAAAATTATTGATGGTTATCATTTTTTAGTAAGTATTGCTCCTGAAACTAAAGAGGCACATGCAGCAGCATATCATACAACGATTACAGAATTTAAAGTAGCTGATTATCATCATAAAAGCATGTTGTTAGAAGTTACTTTTACTGACGGAAATACCTACGAGTATTTTGGAGTTACTAAAAAAATGTTCTTAAAATTTTTAAACGCCAAGTCGATAAATAACTTCGGGAAAAGAAACATTTTTAATTCTTTTACCTATAGAAAATCAATGAAAGCGTCAGCTACAGTTTAATATAAAATTAAACGATATTATTAAAAAAGACCATTTGCTAAAGATAGTAAATGGTCTTTTTTATGTGTAAAATAATATTATTCAGCAATGCTTTTCGCACAAATAAATCCGCCTGTCCAAGCGTTTTGAAAATTAAATCCGCCGGTAACTGCATCAATATTTAAAACTTCACCTACAAAAAAGAGGTTCTTATGTAGTCTACTTTCAAAACGTTTAAAGTTTATTCCTTTTAAATCTACACCGCCAGCTGTTACAAATTCATCTTTAAAAGTTGTACGACCGTTTGCGTTAAATAAGCCTTTTGTTAATTGAGTAGCTAAATTATGTAACTGTTTATTACTTAAATCACCCCAATTCTGAGTGGTTTTAATTTCTGCAGCGGCAACAAAACGTTCCCATAAACGACGAGGGATATCTGTAAAAGGAGATTTTAAATTTACCTGTTTTCTAGCTTGTGCGTTTTTAAGATCAGACAATTCATCTAAAACACTATCAAAATCTTGTCCTAACCAATTTACTTCAACATTGTATTGATAGTTTTTATCAGCTAATATTCGTGCTCCAAAAGCAGAGAGTTTTAAAATTGCGGGCCCACTTAATCCCCAATGTGTAATTAATAAAGGACCAGAGTTTTCTAAATTTGTTCCAACTAATTTTACTGCGGCATTTGGTACTGATATTCCGCCTAAATCTATAATTCGTTTATCTTTTATATTAAAAGTAAACAAAGAAGGCACAGGTTCGATAATAGCATGATCTAGGGTTTTACATAAATCCCAAACTTTCTTAGAACTACCAGCAGCGATAACTAAAGAATCCGCTTCAAATTGTTGTTCTTTTGTGTTGATAACCCATTTGTTTTCTTGTTGATAAACTGAATTTACACCGTGGTTTTTTAACACTTTAATGCCAAGGTTATCAACAGCGTTTTGAAAACAATCTATAATGGCTTGTGAGGTATTTGCTTCAGGAAACACACGATTATCACTTTCAATTTTTAAAGGAATTCCTCGGTCATCAAACCATTCAAAAGTATCACCAGTCATAAACTGATGAAAAGGTCCTAAAAGTTCTTTCTCTCCTCTCGGATAAAACTTCACCAATTCTTTCGGTTCAAAACAAGCATGAGTAACGTTACAACGACCACCACCAGAAATTTTTACTTTTTGTAAAACTTCCTTTCCTTTTTCGAGAATGGTAATGTCTAATTCAGGATTATTTTCTTTAGCGTTTATCGCTGTAAAAAAACCTGCTGCACCACCACCAATTATAATTACTTTTTTCATTTTGTAGAAAAACCTCTCGACTGCGCTCGAGGAGACATTTTAAAATTAACTTGTCAGGTCGAGCGCAGTCGAGACCTGTTTTGATTTATAAAATCATTTCTTTATAAGGAACGATTGTAGTGTAGCCTTTTTCTTTAAAATATGTTGAGGTATTTTCATTACCTGTTGCTAAAACAAAATCGCCACCCCAAGCACCTAAGCTTTTTATTTCACCAAAATAATCAGGAAAAAGGCGTTTTTTAACTGGAATTTGTTTGATAATCGAGCTAATTATTTGCTCATGCTCAATTATTATGTTCGCTAAATTCATAGAGGAATTAGCCTTTAAAAACTCCTGAGTTAGCTCATTTATCTCCGGAATTAGCTTTTTAGCTTCTTCTCGATGTTCTTTATACTGTGCGATTCCCTCTCTACTATTTTGTTTTTGATTTAAATACACAAAAAACAAATCATCTTTAAAACTAGGGTTAAATTTTACCTCGCTAACAATAGGTTGTTGTTCTTTTAATTGATATAAAATTGGGGAATTGTGACTAGCACAAGCAATATCATAACCACTACCAGAAAAGGCATTCCATAATAAAGTAAACGGATTTATATTTGCCCAATTAGCAATGTTGTTTATTAAGGTAGATGAGCTTCCTAATCCCCAATTTTGAGGAAAAGTTAAGTTTGTTTTTACGATAAAACCATCATCAGAATTTAAAAAATTAGGGTTTAACTTTTTAGCTTCGTGTAAAATATCAGATAAAGTTTCAGCAATAGTTTCTGCATTTCCTTCTTTATCAGCATTAAAAGTAGCTGAGGTTAAACGCAATTTTGGTAAATCGAAAGTAGCTTCAAACCAGCATTCGCCAGTATTGGTAAAACTAGCCCAAATAAGTTGTGATTCTTTTATCGGTTCGATAATTAAATCCTGTCCAAACTTAGTAGGTACAGCTAATGAGGTTGCTCCATCAAGAACAACATATTCACCTGTTAATAATAATTTTCCGTTAGAATAATATTTTTCCAATACAATTGTCAGGTCGAGCGCAGTCGAAACCTCTTTTAATGTTTGTAATTTAACCTCTCGACTGCGCTCGAGGAGATAATTAATATTATTTTCTTAACTCTTTAAATTTATCAATTACAGCGCTATGAGAAACGGTTCTTTCATTAAAATAAGCCGTTATAGCATTTCTTTCTTCTGCGGTTGCCTCTAATTGATTTAAAATATTTTGCAAGTGCATTTTCATGTGCCCATGCTGAATTCCTTTAGTTGTTAAAGCACGTAATGCGGCAAAGTTTTGTGCTAAACCAGCAGCAGCAATAATTTGCATTAGCTCTCTTGCAGATGGTTTTTGCATCATATCTAACGATAATTTTGCCATCGGATGTAAGGCTGTTAAGCCACCAACGGTTCCGAGTGCTAAAGGAATTTCAATCCAAAATTTAAAAACACCTTCTTTAATCTCACAATGTGTTAAACTTTTGTATTGTCCGTCTTTAGATGCGTAAGCATGTGCACCAGCTTCAATAGCTCTAAAATCGTTACCTGTAGCCAAAACAACAGCGTCTATACCATTCATAATTCCTTTATTGTGAGTAACGGCTCGGTAAGGTTCTATTTCGGCTATTTTTACCGCTTGCTCGAATTTTTGAGCAAATTTATGAGGGTCTTTACCTCCTAAATCTTCAATTTTACAACTCACTTCTGCTTTAACCACACAATCTGTAACGTAGTTAGAAAGGATGCTCATTACAATTTCAATATCATCACGTCTAAACTGATTTGCCATTGCTTCTAAACACGAATTAATAAAATTCGCGCCCATACTATCCTTCGTTTCGAAAGTAACATGTAGTTGGTAATAATTGGCAAGTTTGTCTGTTTTATCAACTAGTTGAATATCTAAAATACCACCACCGCGTTTTTCCATGTTTTTAGTAATGGAAGCTGTTGCGTCGTATAATTTAGATTTTTGTTTATCAAAATAGTTTTCTAATTCCTTTTTATCACCTTCGTACATAAAATGTACCTGACCAATTTTGGTGGTAGCAATAACTTTGGTTTTAAAACCACCACGAGTACTCCAGTATTTTGCTACTAAAGATGCAGCTGCTACAACAGAGCTTTCTTCAACAACCATTGGTATTACATAATCGCATCCGTTTATAATAAAATTAGGAGCAATACCATATGGCATGTAAAAATTAGAAATCGTATTTTCTATAAAATCGTCATGTAGTTGTTGTAATTTATCATCTACATTCCAATATTGTTTTAGTGTTTGTATAATTTCAGGTTGGTCATTAAAATATGCTTTAGATAACCAATCTATTTTTTCTTCTTTGGTAAGTTTAGAAAATCCAGCAATAATTTTAGACATTCTCTATAAAATTTAGGTGGCTCAAAGATAAATGAATCCTGTTAAAATAGCCTTCTTATTTAGGATTTCTAACTTTTTAGATGTGTTTTTTGATGATTTTTCCGTAAACTTGGCAAACTTTTTAGATAAACAACAACTTAAGATGAAAAAAATACTATTACTTTTTATTGGAATATCTTCACTGTTACAGGCACAAAAAAAAGATATTTCTTTAGAAGATATTTGGAAAAAAGGCACGTTTAGAGCCGATTACATGAATTCATTAAACTCAATGAATGGTGATTTTTATTCATTATTAAATTATAAAAACGGAAGTTCATCAGTAGATAAATACGACTATAAAACTTTAGAAAAAGTAGCTACAATTGTAGATAGTAAAGATTTAAACGGATTAAAAACCTTTAGCTCATATAGTTTTAATAGCGATGAAACAAAGTTAATTTTAGGAACAAATTTTAAGCCTATATTTCGTCGTTCTTTCTTAGGTACATTTTATGTATATGATATTGCTTCAAAAACATTAAAATTGATTGGAGAAGATATTCAACGACCAACTTTTTCACCAGATAGCAAAAGAGTAGCTTATGCAAAAGATAATAACTTATTTATAAGAGATTTTTCTAGTAATACGATTGTTCAGGTTACAAGTGACGGAGAAAAAAATAAAATAATAAATGGTATTACCGATTGGGTTTACGAAGAAGAATTTGGATTTGTACGCGCTTTTGAGTGGAGTGCAAATGGAGGTAATCTTGCTTTTTTACGTTTTGATGAAAGTGCTGTAAAAACTTTTTCGATGGATGTATATGGGAAAGGAAAATACCCAACACAAGAAGTGTTTAAATATCCGAAAGCAGGAGAGGATAATGCAAAAGTTACTTTGCATGTGTACTCTTTAGCAACTAACGGAACTGCTAAAATAATTTTTGGAGATTATGAGTACATTCCAAGAATTAATTGGACAAAAGATGATAATGTTTTAGCTGTGCGTACTTTAAATCGTCATCAAAATGATTTGAAAATGTATTTTATTAATGCAAAAACATACGATACTACCTTAATTTTAAATGAAACTGATGCTGCTTATGTTGATGTAACGGATGACTTAACATTTTTAAATGATAATAGTTTTATCTGGACGAGTGAAAAAGATGGCTTTAATCATATTTATCACTACAACAATAAAGGTGAGTTAATTAATCAAGTAACAAAAGGTAACTGGGAGGTAACTTCTTATTATGGTTTTGATGCTGATAAAAACACGGTGTATTATCAATCGGTAGAAAATGGATCAATTAATAGAGGTGTTTATAGTATCTCTTTAACAGGCGAAAATAAAAAAATAATTAGTAATCCTTCAGGAACAAATAGTGCGTCTTTTAGTAAAAACAGGCATTATTTTATCAATACTTTTTCTGATGCTAATACTCCAAATGTATACTCTTTAAGAGATGCTGCTGGTAATGTGTTAAAAACAGTAAAAGACAATGCTGCTTTAAAAGAGGTTATTGCAGGATATAATTTAAGTAAAAAAGAGTTTTCTACAATTAATGTAAACGGAAACGACTTAAACATGTACACAATTAAACCGGCTAATTTTGATGTAAATAAAAAATACCCGGTATTAATGTATCAATATTCTGGACCAGGATCACAAAATGTTAAGAATAGCTGGAACGGTTCTAACGATTATTGGCATCAAATGTTAGCACAAAACGGATATATGGTTGTTTGTGTTGATGGAAGAGGAACTGGTTTTAAAGGAAGAGACTTTAAGAAAGTTACTTACATGAATTTGGTAAAGCACGAAACTGAGGATCAGATTTCTGTAGCTAAGAAATTAGCAGAATTACCATATGTAGATGCAAAAAGAATCGGTATTTGGGGATGGTCATTTGGTGGTCATATGAGTACCAATTGTTTGTTAAAAGGAAACGATATTTTTTCTGCAGCAATTGCTGTAGCACCAGTTACCACTTGGCGTTTTTACGACAGTATTTATACCGAACGTTTTTTAAGGACTCCAGAAGAAAATCCGACAGGATATGACGATAATTCTCCATTAAACTATCCAGAATTGTTAAAAGGTAAGTATTTATTAATTCACGGAACAGGTGATGATAATGTACATGTACAGAATGCTTACAGAATGGCAGAGGCTTTAATTCAGGCAAATAAGCAATTTGAGTGGGGAATGTATCCTGACAGAAATCATGGAATTTACGGTGGTAATACGCGTATGCATTTGTATACAAAAATGACGAATTTTATTAAAAACAACTTATAAAATAATAAATATGAACACAGCAGTTAAACAAGCACATCAAAAAGAACTTTTTGGACAACCAGTAGGTTTGTATATTTTATTTTTAACAGAGATGTGGGAGCGATTTTCATATTACGGTATGCGAGCTTTATTAGTTTTGTATATGACAACATCAGCTATGGGAGACGATCCAAGAGGTGCTGGTTTAGGATGGACTAGTAAGGAAGCTCTTGCTCTTTATGGATGGTATACAATGCTTGTTTATGTAATGTCTATTCCTGGAGGAATGATAGCAGATAAATTATTAGGGCAAAAAAAATCTGTGCTGCTTGGAGCCATTATTCTATGTTTAGGACATGGAGTGTTGATATTAACTGATACTTGGGCTTTTTATACAGGTTTAGGTTTAGTTATTTTAGGGGTAGGTTTATTAAAACCGAATATTTCTACAATGGTAGGAGGATTATACAAAGAAGGAGATATTAGAAGAGATAAAGGGTTTTCTATCTTTTACATAGGGATAAATTTAGGGTCGCTTTTAGCAACTATGGTAATCGGTTTAGTAGTAGCTAAATGGGGATGGCATGCTGGTTTTGGTTTAGCAGGTATCGTGATGGTTTTAGGATTAATAAACTATATATACGGGCAAAAATACTTAACAGAAGTTGGTAATTTCGTACCAAGTGAAAATGATGAAAACTCAATTTCGTACGGACAATTATATTCTAAATTATTTAGTTCACCTAAACAATTACTTTTTACAGGATTATTATTAGCTGCATCATTTTTAGGATGGTATAAATTAGGATGGGGATTTGGATTGTTATTTCTATTTTTAACTGCAATAACAGCGTTATTAATGATGATTTACAAAGAATTAGATACGCAAGTTTTTAAAGATCGTTTTTTAGTGCTTCTATTATCTTTTATAATGGTTATTATCTTTTGGGGAGCATTTGAGCAAGCTGGAGGTTTAATGAACTTATACACAGAAACTAATACTGACAGAAACTTATTTGGATGGTTAATTCCAACAGTAATGTTTCAAAGTTTAAATGCAGGATTTATTATTTTGTTTGCAACAGGTGTCGCAGGTTTTTGGGCAAAAAGAAAGTTGAAAGGAAAAGAAGCTTCTTCTTTATTGAAAATGGCTTTAGGTATTATTATAATGGGGTTTGGTTTTCTATTCATGGTATTTGCAGCAATGCAGTTTGAAGAATCAGGAACTTCTAGTATGATTTGGTTAGTATTAGCTTATTTATTTCATACAATTGGTGAATTATGTATTTCACCAGTAGCATTATCATTCATTACAAAATTAGCGCCAGTAAAATACGCAGCTTTAATGATGGGAGTTTATTTTGCGGCTACAGGTTTAGGAAACAAAGTAGCTGGTATTATTGGTGAATCTGCATCTGATTTTGGAGAATTAACTATTTTCTCTGGAATTTTAATCTTTACGGTATTAATTGGTGGAGTATTCATTTTAATGTTAAAACCATTAAAGCGTTTAACTCACGGAGCAGAAGAGAAAGAAAGAGATTTAAAAAATGAAGAAGCTGAAGGATTTGAATTAGCGGATAACAACTAAAAATAAAAACAAAACCTTGTAATATTTACTATTACAAGGTTTTTTTCATTCATAAATTATATAACAAAAATATGAGTACAAACACTATTAGATTTGAGGGTTCTGAAATGAATCGTAAATTATTGATGGGGCACCCATCAGGTTTATTTGTTCTTTTCTTTACAGAAATGTGGGAACGTTTTTCGTATTACGGAATGCGTGCAATTTTAGTATTATTTTTAACATCAGCAATTACAGGAGATAATCCAGGTTGGGGATGGTCTAGAGAAGATGCATTGAGTTTGTATGGTACTTATACAATGTTGGTATATTTTTCGCCAATTATTGGAGGATATTTAGCTGATAAATTTTTAGGGTACAGATATGCGGTTGCTATAGGTGCGTTAATTATGACTTTAGGTCATGCGGCAATGGCTTTAGATACACCTTGGAGTTTGTATTTAGGTATCGGGTTTTTAGTAGCAGGGAATGGTTTGTTTAAGCCAAATATTACTTCTATTATTAATGGTGTCTATAAAAATGCACAAGAGAAAAAAGATGGAGCATTTACAATTTTTTACATGGGAGTAAATGCAGGTGCTTTTGTAGGTATTCTATTGTGTGGATATGTTGGAGAAACTTCAGGATGGCATTATGGTTTTGGATTGGCAGGGATATTTATGTTTTTAGGAATGTTACAGTTTTGGTTTTCTCAAGGTATTTTTGGAAGTATCGGGTTGTCACCATCAAAAACAATTGAGTACAATGATGCAATTGAAAATGTAGAAGAGAAATCATCTATTGTTGAAGAAGAAGTTCCAGCTAATGTTCAAAGAGATCGTTATATTGTTGTTGGTATTTTAGCTTTTTTTACAGTATTCTTTTGGGCTGCTTTTGAGCAAGCGGGTGGTTCTATGACTATTTTTGCAGGAGATTATACAAATAGAGTGTTAGAAGGGAGTTCTGCTAATATATTTAGAATAGCAAATACTTTATTAACAGTAGTGCCATTATTAATAATAACATACGTTTTATTTCAATTATTTAAAATAACTTTTAAAAAATATGCTTTATCTAATATTTTCTTAGGTACAAGTTTTGCTATTATTTGGTGTATTGTTATTTGGATGTTAAAAAATCAATTTAGCGATGTAAAAACTGAAGTTCCGGCTTCATGGTTTTCTATTTTAAATTCATTTTATATTATTGCTTTTGCACCGTTAATTTCTAAAATTTGGGAAAGTAAATTTAATCCTCCAGCAACTGTTAAATTTGGTATGGGATTAGTTCTTTTAGGATTAGGTTTTGGAGTGTTAGCTTATGGTTCATCTGAAATTCCACAAGGAGCGCAAACAGCATCTGTAAGTATGATTTGGTTAATATTAGCATATTTGTTACATACTTTAGGTGAATTATGTTTATCTCCAGTTGGTTTATCATACGTGTCAAAACTTGTACCGGCATCTACTATAGGTGTAATGTTTGGTCTTTGGTATATTGCAGTTGGTATGGGTAATAAAGCTGCAGGTTCTATGGGAGGTATGATTGATAAAATTACTGCCGCTTATGATATGAGTACATTCTTTTTAATTTTTACTATTGTACCAATGCTTGCAGGTTTAATTTTAATGGCATTAACACCTGTGGTTAAAAAATTAATGCACGGAGTTAAGTAGCATTAAAATCTTATAAAAAGGTTAAAAAAACTTTACAGCCTGTCAATTATTAATAATTGACAGGTTTTTTTGTAAATTTGGAATACTTATTGAGACCTAAGAGATATGAAAAAATTAATTTTAGTAGCCGTATTTGTATTTATTTCAGTTGGAGTAAAAGCACAAGAAAAAGTTAATTGGTTAACTTTTGAAGAAGCGATAGAAAAAAACAAAGAAAACCCAAAACCTATTTTAGTCGATTTATATACGGATTGGTGTGGATGGTGTAAAAAAATGGATAAGACTACTTATGCAAATGACATTATTGTTAAGTATATTAATGAGCATTATTATGCCGTAAAAATGGATGGAGAAGGAAAAGAAGATATTAGTTTTAAAGGAAAAACATATAAGTTTGTACAAGAAGGAAGAAGTAAGTATCATGAATTAGCAGTTGCTATTATGAAAGGGAAAATGAGTTATCCTTCTACAGCCTTTTTTGATCCTAAAGAACAATTAATTCTAACAGTTCCTGGGTATTTAGATGAAAAGAAATTCGAAATGGTTTTAGCCTATTTTACAAAAGAAAATTATAAGAACACCAAATGGTCAAAGTTTTCAAAAAACTTTAAAGGGTCTATCTAATTTTTTTATTAATAATATAAGCTCCGTTTTGCCTAGTATGGTGAAACTGAGTTTTTTGTTTTTTACAAGTCAATTCCCATCTGTTTATATAACTTCTGTAATTACTTCCATCAGCAATTATTCTCTTTGGTTTTAAGGTTTTTATCAATCGAGTTAAATTAATTTTAGGAGAATGTTGTAGTATTACAATCGGGTTTTTAACAGCAATATTGTAAATACCTAAGCTATCAACTATTAAAATTTTATCAGTATTAAACTTAAAGTAATTAGGTATTTTATTTGTAGAATAACTTTTTACACTTTCATTTATTCGATAATCTTTAATTGCCTTATCAGTAATTATTTTAAGACTATCCATGTTGTGAAAAACATGCAATTGTTTTCCGTTTCTTATGCCTACTAGATTTTTCCTGCTTTTATTAAAAACTATAATTTCTTGTTTCTGATGTCGATTCCTTTTTTCGAAAATGAAAACAGTTTGCAGTATCACTATGGGCGCAAGTAAAAATAATAATTGTGTTGTTTTTTTGATAATGATGAACTGATAAGCAAATACGATTATAAAATACCAACCAATCATTTCGTAAAAAGACATCGATATTTCTTGCCATAGAAACCCTTCTTGATTCGAAACCCAATCGACTATTTTATTCATTAAAGAAATAACGAATCCGTAAATATCAACAAAAAACTGTGGTAGTAAGTTTAACAACGCAAGTAGTATTACTAAGATTCCGCCGGTTAAGATTCCACCTAAAAACGGAATAATCAATATGTTTGATATGATAAAAAGCCCTGGAAACTGATGAAAATAATACAAGCTAATAGGTAATATTCCTACTTGAGCAGCAACAGAAACTGTAAGTAAACTCCATGTTTTATCGAGTAACCAAAGTTTGGGTTTGTATAATTTGTAGAGTAAGGGTTGTACCCAAATAATTCCGAAAACAGCGAGGTAACTCAACTGAAATCCTACATCAAACAAAAATAAAGGTTTGATTAATAATAAGAAAAACATCGAACTGATTAACGAGTATTCCACGATTCGTTTCTTTTTAAATGATTCGCCAACAGCAATAAAAGTAAACATAGTAACCGCTCTTACAACAGAAGCTGATAATCCCGCGATAAAAGCAAACATCCATAGTAAAACAACGATTAGAACAGTTTTTATAGTTAAGCCATGTTTTAATCGTTCTAAAGGTTTAAATAACGATGATAATACGAGTAAGATAATACCGATATGCAAACCTGAAATTGCCAAAATATGAACGGCACCAGCATTGATATAGCTTTCCAAAAGATTTTTAGAAATATCTTGCCGTTGCCCTAATAACAAAGCATTAATTACCGAAAGTTCATCTTTATTAAAAGAGTATTTTTTTAAAGAAGTTTGAACCTTATTTCTGAATTGAGCTGATAATCCATAAATAGACACAGTTCCTTTTTCTAAACTTTTGTATTCTTTTTTTTGGATAAAAACTTGTTGATAGATGTACTGTTTTGCTAAATAATCTTTGTAATTAAATTGATGCGGATTTAAAGGGTCCCTTAAGTTTTTAAATTCTGATTTCAAAAAAATACGATCATCAACATTTAAAGCTCTTAATGTGCTGTCTTTTTTTAGATTTAATAAAATGGTTCCGCTTGTTGTTTTAGTATCAACCTGAATTACATCAACAACAAATTTATGATTGTAATTACCCGATTTTAGAACTTTATGAATTTTTACAATTACTCCTGAGTTGTTTTTAATACAATGTTGATAGTAGTTTGCATTATTTTTAGGGTTGTGTATAAATGAAGTTGAAACTCCAATAACTACAAAAAATAAAAGTGTTATAAGAGAAAATAATTTACGTTTGTTATTTCTCTTTAATAGAAATAGGAGAAGTAAAAAAAAGCAAATAAAAACGATTAAAAAGTTGAAATCATAGCGCCATATATTCGTGTAAAACTGTAAAATAATTCCGATTATTAAACAGCATAAAAAATGGAAAGGAGAATATTGCAACAACTTTTTCATAACCCATTAAAGTTAATAAAAAATAATTAGTTAGATTTTTGACACTTTTTTTACATTTCATTTTCAATTACTTAGCAGTTGAAGAGTATATTTGTAGTACAGAATATAAAAAAACAAAAAATGAAAGGAAGAATAACTGTTGCCGCAATTTTAGTAATGATAGTAAGTTTTGTTGTTTTTGGCTTTGTAAATAAAAAGGAAACAAAAAAAGAAATTACATCAGTAACATCTGTTAATGTTGTTTCTACAGATTTTGAGAATTCTATTTTAAAATCAACACCTGTAAGAAAACTGACTTACTATGTAAGAGGAGCGAATAACAAAACAATTACAGAAGGTGAATTAAGTAACGTAAAAAATTTAAAAGAAGTATTTGAATATTACCCAACGAGTTGGATTGAAGAATACGTATCCATAGAAATTATTCGAGTAACAAACAACAAAGAGATTAAAGAAATATGTAAGAGTATTGCTTTAAATGCAAAGCAACAAGCACTTTTTAGAAATGCTAAAGTTGGAGATGATTTACGAGTTAAAATTGTTTATAAAACTAAAAATGCAGCTCAAAACTCTTTAAATACAAGTGAAATAAAAAAGATTCTAACTGTTGTTCCAGATGTTTCGGCTCGTTTTGAAGGAGCAGAAAACGCTCTAGAATCTTATTTAAAAAACAATAGTTCTACAGAAATTAAGAATTGGAAATTTAATCCAACACAAAGTGCTACTGCTAGTTTTATGATTGATGAAAAAGGAGCAGCAATTAATATAAATATTGTAGAATCTTCAGGTATCATATCAATTGATAAATCAATAGAACAATTACTAGAGCAAATGCCTAAATGGATACCAGCAAAAAATAGCGCAGGAAAACCCGTAAAGCAAAAAATTGAATTAACAGTTGGCGATACAGGTTGTTAATTAAGATATAGTATCATAAGATATAATTTTAACTTATTTAGGAATATCAAAAACTAAAAAAGCAACCTAAATAAGGTTGCTTTTTTTAATATATTTAAAAGGATATTATGCTATTTCAACAAATAAACCTTCGTCAGTTTTTTCAACTTTAGCTAATTTATTTTTGGTTAAACCTTTAATCGTTTTGTCCCATTTTTTATTAGATAAACCAGATTGTGTTTTTAAATCATTTAAAGCAATCTTTTCAGCTTTTTCAATCAAAGCTAACACTGCTTTTTCATCGTCGTTTAATTCAACAGCAGGCGCTTTTTTCTCAGGTCTCATTTGAGGGAAAAATAACACTTCTTGTATCGATGCATTGTTGGTTAAATACATAATTAAACGATCCATACCAATTCCTAAACCAGACGTTGGAGGCATTCCGTATTCTAAAGCACGTAAAAAATCATGATCAATAAACTCACTCGCTTCATCATCACCACGTTCAGCTAATTTAAGTTGCGCTTCAAAACGCTCACGCTGATCAATTGGGTCGTTTAACTCAGAATATGCATTGGCAATTTCTTTACCACAAACCATTAATTCAAAACGCTCTGTTAATTCAGGGTTGTCTCTGTGTTCTTTACATAAAGGCGACATTTCCTTCGGATAATCAGTAATAAAAGTAGGCTGAATGTAATTTCCTTCACATTTTTCACCAAACATTTCATCAATTAACTTTCCTTTACCCATGGTTGCATCCACCTCAATTCCCATTCCTTTAGCAGCTTCAAAAAGCTCGCTTTCAGACTTTCCGATAATATCAAAACCAGTAAAATGTTTTATAGAATCTGCCATGGTAACTCTTGCATACGGCGCTTTAAAATCAACTTTATGTTCTCCAAAAGTTGTTTCAGTTGTTCCGTTAACGGCAATAGCACAATGTTCTAATAATTTTTCAGTAAAATCCATCATCCAGTTGTAGTCTTTGTAGGCTACATAAATTTCCATTGCTGTAAATTCAGGATTGTGAGTTCTGTCCATTCCTTCATTTCTAAAGTTTTTAGAAAACTCATACACACCATCAAAACCACCAACAATTAATCTTTTAAGATATAATTCGTTCGCAATACGCATGTATAAGGGTACATCTAAAGCATTGTGATGTGTTACAAAAGGTCTTGCAGAAGCACCACCTGCAATAGGTTGTAAAACCGGAGTTTCAACTTCAAAATAACCTGAGTCGTTAAAAAAGTTACGCATCGCAGTAAATAATTTTGTACGCTTAACGAAAACTTCTTTTACGTGTGGGTTTACCACTAAATCGGCATAACGCTGACGGTAACGCATCTCAGGATCTGTAAATCCGTCAAACGTATTTCCTTCGGCATCAACCTTTGGTAAAGGCAATGGTTTTAAAGATTTACTTAATAATTTAAACCCTTTTACCATTACTGTTTTTTCACCAACTTGAGTTGTAAATAATTCACCCTCAATACCAATGAAATCACCAATATCTAATAATTTTTTATATACTTCGTTGTATAAAGTTTTGTCTTCTCCAGCACAAATTTCGTCTCGATTAAAGTAAACCTGAATACGACCTTCGCTATCTTGTAATTCAGCAAACGATGCTTTTCCTTGAATACGACGACTCATTAATCTACCAGCAATTACCACCTTTTTCCCTTCTTCAAATTCCTGTTTAATAACTTTCGAATTTGAATCTAGTGGAAATAAATCAGCAGGGTACGGATTAATACCTAATTCACGTAGTTTTCCTAACTTTTCTCTACGTACAACTTCTTGTTCTGATAATTGCATGGGTTGTTTTTTATAATTTTTAATGAAGCCGCAAAGATACAATCAATTGCAGAATTAAACAATGCTTAAGAAATTGGAAATTTCAAAAAAAAAACAATAAAATCTTGGTGGAGTTAAAAAAGGTTGTATATTTGCAGGCTGCTTTTTTTTAAAGGTAGCATTTAGTTGTGTTGTTAGGCACTTTAAATAGTGTCATGGTTTTGTTAACCAATGGAAAGCTTCCCTGAGATGGGTTGCTTTTTTTTTGCCTTAAATTTAAGTTTTTACTTTTTTTTTGAAGCTATTTCCCGCTTTCCGCACTCGCTCTCTGCGAGGAGCTCAAACAATTGCTACAATCGGGGCTAAACTTATTTATTAAGGATACCGCATTATATAAATGAACTTTTGTATTCCCAAAGTGTCGTAAAAAACAATACAAAATAAACAATAGCTATCGAAAATTTAATGGTGGCAGAGGTAAGAAAACCCAATAAAGCACCAAAGGAAGCTTTAATAGCTCTGTTGGTATCTTTACTATCATAGATTAATTCACCAATAAGCGCACCCAAAAAAGCACCAATTAATATTCCAAACGGAATAGGAGAGAGTAAACCTATAATAAGCCCAATTGTAGTACCGTACACTCCATATTTAGTGCCACCAAAACGTTTTGTTCCCATAGCAGGAATAAAATAATCTAGAATAAATATAATAATAGCAATAGCTAAGGTGATTCCTAAAAACCACCAATCTTGCGGAATTACTTTTGTTAAGTGCAGTATTAATAAGCCAATCCAACTTGTAATTGGGCCAGGTAAAACTGGTAAAAAAGCACCAATGATTCCTAAACAAACAAAACAAAAGCCTACTAAAATTAAAAATATATCCATATAAAAACTATTAATTATCTAACCATAAGACGAAAATAAGAATTGTTTGTTACATATTTATAACTAAAAAATTAGTTATAACTAATTTTTTAGTTATATTTGAATCAAAGTTATTAAAACATACAGTATGAATAAACAATTAACAAAAGCCGAAGAGCAAATAATGCAAGTTTTATGGGAGTTAAAAGAGGCATCTGTAAAAAATGTAATTGAAGAATTACCCATTCCGAAACCAGCATACAATACAGTTTCAACAATTATCAGAATTTTAGAAACCAAAGAATTTGTGGGGCATAAAACAAAAGGACGAGGTTATGTGTATTATCCGTTAATAGAAAAATCGTCATACAGCAACCAAAGTTTACATAAGTTAATGGATGGTTATTTTGGAGGTTCATTTAAAAGTATGGTGTCGTTTTTTATGAAAGAAAATGAGATGAATATTAACGAGCTTGAGAGTATTTTAAAAGAAGCTAATAAAAATAAAAAGTCATGATAAACTATATAATTCAAGTCATCCTATTTCAGGCATTGTTTGTTGCTGTTTATGATTTTTTTTTAAGTAAAGAAACTTTTTTCACTAAAAACAGGTGGTATTTATTAAGTACGTCGGTTATTTCATTCTTATTACCGCTTTTTAAAATACCAACCATACAAAAAGTAGTTCCGTTAGAATACACCATTTTATTACCCGAAGTAGTTTTGTCTCCACAAAGTGTATTGGAAAAAGCAGCTTGGTATCAATCTATAAATTATTTAGATGTATTTTTTACAGTAGGAAGCTTATTCTTTCTTACTATTTTTATTATAAAACTACAGCGAATTGTCCGTTTGGTTTTTAAATACGGAAGTGAAAATAAACAAGCATATAAATTAGTGTTGTTACCTAAAAATGCCAAAGCATTTTCGTTTTTCAACTATATATTTTTAGGAAAAGGAATTCCGGCAGAGAAACAAGAAAAAATAATTGAACACGAGTTAGTACATAGTAGACAAAAACACACCTTCGATTTATTATTTTTCGAGTTTTTAAGAATATTCATGTGGTTTAATCCGATGGTGTATGTGTATCAAAACCGCATATCGTTGGTACACGAATATATTTCAGACGATGTGGTAACGAAATCAACCGAAAAAGAAAATTACATTAATAATTTATTAGCTGATATTTTTCAGGTAGAAAACATCTCATTCGTAAATCAATTTTATAAACATTCATTAATTAAAAAAAGAATTATTATGATGACAAAAGGAAAATCAAAACAAGTAAAGCAATTAAAGTATTTATTATTAATTCCGTTGCTGGCTAGTATGGTGCTCTACACAGCGTGTAGTGATAATGAAAAAAAAGAATCCGAAGAGGAACTGATGACAATTTATAATAGTAAAGAAGGTAAATTAACATCAATAAAAGGAGAGAAAACTAGCTTACTAGATTCTTATTATGGAGATAATAAGGTAGATTTAGGAAAAGAATTATCTATAAAGGAATTATCTGAAGAAGAAAAACAAGAGTTTTTTAATATAAGGGATAAAGTTAATTCGAGTAAAATTGGTTCAACGATGAATGTGAAAATTTTCTCAGGATTTAATGGACGAAAAATTATTGCTCATTTATTTGATTTCTCAAAAAGTGAAAGAAAAAAACACATAAAAGGCGAGGATATTCCATTTTCAATCATAGAAAAAGCACCAACGTTTCCAGGTTGTGAAGAAGGAAATAAAAGTTGTTTAAATAGAAGTTTACAGGATTTTGTAAAAGAAAATTTTGATGTCAAATTAGCAAATGCTTTAGGGTTGAAATCAGGAAAAAAGAAAATTTATGTACAGTTTAAAATAGATAAAGATGGTAGCATTACAGATGTAAAAGCAAGAGCACCACACCCGAAACTAAAAGAAGCGGCAATGGAAATGATTAAAAAGTTACCCCAAATGAAACCTGGTGAGCATGAAGGTAAAAAAGTAAAGGTCGGATATGTGTTACCAATATCATTTATAGTTGAGTAAAATTATATGAAAAATAAAATTTTAAGTATTGTTCTTATTATTTCATTTTTAAAAGTCGGGGCGCAAACCTCGGCTTTTAAATCTATTGATAGCTTGGTACATATTGGTCGTTATCAAAAAGCATTAATACAACTTAAAAAATTGCCAGAGAGTTATCAATCAAACAAAAAAATTGCAAGTATTTATAGTTCGATTGATAACTATAAACAAGCGTCGAAATATTACGAAAAAGCATTATCACTAAATAATGGGTATTCGGTTAAAGTAGCTTTAGGGAAAAGTTATCAGAAAGAAAAAAGGTTGCAAAAAGCAATTACAGTTTTTGAAGAAATTACAAATACAGATTCTGAAAATTTATTAATAAAATATCAATTAGGAAAGCTGTATTTAAAAACGAAACAACCTAAGAAAGCAAAGCTTATTTTTGAGGAACTTCTAAAAAAGGATGAGAGTAATGCTAATTATCATTACCAAATGGCAATTGTATATGCATTATTAAAAAAGAGAGATTTAAAAATTAATAGTTTTTTAGCAACTTATAAAAACGACAACGAACATATAAAAGCAATTCATCAATTAGCGGTTGCTTACACGCTTTTAAGAGATAAAGATTCGGCAAATATTTTTATAGATAGAGGTTTAAAAGTTAACACGAAACATATTGCCTTAAATAAATTAAAGATTAATAAATTATATATAAGCAAAAAGTATGAAGATGCAATTGCCTTGTTGGTTAAGATTGATTCATTAGAACCGAACGAACATTATACGAAAAAGATGTTAGGACGCAGTTTTTTTAAGTTGAAAGACTACGAAAAAGCAAGAAATAATTTTAAGAAAGCACTAAAAATAGATAGAGCTGATTTTAAATCATACACGTATTTAGGGGATATTGATTTTGCTGAAAAAGACTATAAAAGTGCTCGTTTTAATTATTGGTACGGAACGATTGTAGGAAAAGAAAGACGAGATAACGAATATTATCAGTTAGCAAGAACTTATAAAGAATTAGGCAAGCCAAAAGAAGAAATGAATGCTTACCGAAATGCTTATACAGAAAACTATAAGAATTACAGAGCGTTATTTCAATTAGCTAATACTTCTGAAAATTTTTATAAGGATAAGAAAATAGGATATAAGCATTATAAAAATTACCTGAAGAGGTTTGAGACTAAGGATTCTTTACTAACGAGTCAGGTAAAAGTGCGGCTTAAAGAAATAAAAAAGTATTATTTCTTAAAAGGAGAACTGCTAGAGTAAATCATTTTTTGTATTTTCATCTCAAAGTCAGTGAGATGCGGTTTTTTTATGTGATTTTTTTTATAGTAATTTTCACGAGTTTAAGTTGTGGTTTTTTATCAGAAGAGAATAAAAATCACAACTTAAATACTGTTATTGATTATACAAAAGTAGATGTTTCTCCGACTTTTAAAAACTGTAAAAATTTATCGATTAAAAAAAATAGCGTTTGTTTTAGTGAGGAGATAAATAAAAGAATACAAGCCACTTTAATAACTTATAACTTTGTAGCGGAGGAAGATATTAGTGAAGTTATTTTAATTGATTTATTAATTGATAACAAAGGTAATTTTAGGCTTAAAAAAATTACAGCATCGATAGCTATTAAAAATCAATTTCCTAAATTAGATAGTGCTATAAGAAATGCGATTAAAAAATTACCAAGAATTACGCCTGCTTTTAAAAGAGGTGTTCCGGTAATTACACAATATCAATTGCCTATTAAAATAGTAGCAAAAGAGGTAATAGACTAAAAGGGAACAAAAAAATGATAAGACTCATTAATACCCAAAAAGAGAAAATTAGATATTGAGTAATATCCATTTTAATGTTCTTTTTCTTTTTAATGACTGTTTTTAACTCTTTAATTGATAATGCAAGTAATTCCTGTTTGTTAAGTTTTAGGTCTATAATTCCATTTACTTTTATTCCTGCTTTATATCCTTTATAAACTTCTTTGGGGTAATTAAAGAGAGAAAACCCCATTGCCCATAAGCTCATAAAGCCAATAGGAAGATGTTTCCAAAACCCTGTTGATATTTCCCAACCAGCAATAAAAGCTTCACCTTTCCATGTTGTATCGCAACTATACAAAACATGTTGAATGTCATGAATGTGAATAACATCTTTTCTTAACTGAGAATTGGGAAATTTTAATGAGAAAAACCTGAATTTTAATTCAAAAGTATCTTCACTTTCACCACCATCTTTAGCGAAGTTGTTTTCTTTATAAAATTGCTGTAAAGCATCTGCTATTGTCATAGTTTGTAGATTGATAAGACAAAGATATTTTATGCTTTCTTAATTATTCTTGACAATTATCAATAAAATTACTTTGCTCTTATTCTACAAAACGTTTCAGGAGTCATTCCTAAAAAAGAAGCAATATGTTTTGCTGAAATTCTGTTAAAAAGGTATGGTTTTTTGTTTAATAAGATTTCATAACGTTCTTGTGCAGTATGTAGTTGCAAGTCATCAATGCGTTCAACGAGATCTATATAAATTTGTTGCAAAAATAAGCGTCCAAAACGTTCAAATTTAGGATCCGATTCAAATAAGTTTTCTAAATCTGAATGTGATATTTTCAAAACCTCTAAATCTTCTAAGGCTTCAATATTATATTTACTTTTTTTACGTTGAATAAAACTATCAATGGTGGTAATACTTTCTTGTTCTACAGAAATATGAACCGTAATATCTTTTTCTTCCTTGTAATAAAACACACGAGCTGCACCAGATGTAATTATATACATATGGTTACAAATTCTTCCTGCTTCATGTAAAATATGATGCTTCGGGTATTTTTCAAACTCCATTATATTTTGGAAAGCTTCTGCTAACTCAGGATTTTCTAATAATAAAGAAGCATTTTGCTCTAAGAACGAATTCATAATTTACAGTTTTAATAATTCGTCAACAAAATCACGTTTGTTCGATAAACGAGGTACTTTATGTTGGCCACCCAGTTTTCCTTTTTCTCGTAGCCAATCATAAAATAAATTTTCACGAGCTTCATGTATAATCGGCATTGCCAATGTTAAATTGTTGTAGCGTTTAGCCTCGTAATCTGAATTGATAGTTTTTAAAGAATTATCTAACAATTCGGTAAAGTATTTAATATTTTTAGGCGCTTTACTAAACTCGATAATCCACTCATGTCCGCCACTTTTTTTACCATCCATAAAAATAGGTCCAACAGTGTAATCTTTAATATTTGCATCGGTTTTTTCGCTTGCTGCTTTTAATGCTTTTTCAGCATTTTCTATAATTAGTTCCTCGCCAAAAACGTTAATATGATGTTTGGTTCGACCGGTAATTTTAATACGATACGGATCTGTTGAAGTAAATTTAACAGTGTCGCCAATTAAATAACGCCATAAACCACCATTTGTAGTAATTACAATGGCATAATTCACGCCTTTTTTAACTTCGGATAAAGGAATTGTAACAGAATCTTCTCCGTTATAAGTATCCATCGGAATAAACTCATAAAAAATACCATAATCTAACATTAGCAGCATTTCATCAGAATTATTTCTGTCTTGAATTCCAAAAAAACCTTCTGAAGCGTTGTAGGTTTCGTAGTATTTAAAATCCTTTTTCGGAATCAGTTTTTTGTATTGTTCACGATATGGATTAAAGTTTACGCCACCATGAAAATACACTTCTAAATTAGGCCACACTTCTAAAATATTATCTTTTCCTGTTTTTTCTAAAACACGATTTAATAAAACCAACATCCAGCTAGGAACACCAACTAAACTTGTAATGTCTTCGTTGATAGTTTCATCAATAATAGCTTCCATTTTAGTTTCCCATTCGGCCATTAAAGAAACTTCCTGACTAGGAGCAGAGCTAAAGTCTGCCCAAAAAGGCAAGTTTTCCGTTATAATTGCGGATAAATCCCCAAAATAAGAATTATTATCTTCGTAAATAGCCGTACTACCACCTAGTTTTAGTCCTTTACCTTTAAACATCTGCGTGTCTTCATTATTATTAATGTATAAACACAGCATGTCTTTTCCTGCTTTTAAATGACAGTCTTCTAAAGCTTCATCACTAACGGGTATAAACTTACTTTTAGCATTGGTGGTTCCGCTACTTTTTGCAAACCAATGAATTGGTGTGGGCCAAAATAAATTTTGTTCCCCTTTTCTACAACGCTCAATAAGAGGTTCTATGCTTTCGTATTTTTGAATAGGAACACTGGATGAGAAATCAGTGTAATTATGTATTGATGCAAAAGAATGTTGTTTTCCGAACTCGGTATTCTTAGCGGTATTTAGTAATTTTTGTAACAGCTCATTTTGCACATCAACAGGATATTTTAAAAACAATTCTACTTGATGTTTACGCTTTTTTAAAAACCAAGAAATGATAGAATTTATAAATGGAAACGACATATATTACCTCTTAATTTAATTTTTTTACTGTAAGTTTGTGAAGCTAAAAGTAATAAAATTTAAGACATGCAATACCAAGGAGTTTTAAAAAAAATGATAACTGAAAACTTAGAGACGGTTCAATATTATTTAGATATGAAAACCGATTTTATAAATATGAATCAGTTGCTAAATAAGAATATAACATTAAGTTTCGTTAAATATGAATGTTTAAACTGTCATTTAGAAAAAGAGGTATACCGTCAAGGATTTTGTAAAAGTTGTTTTTTTGATACACCAAATGCTGGAGATTGGATTATGCGACCTGAATTAAGTAAAGCGCATTTAGGAATTGAAGATCGCGATTTAGAGTATGAGAAAAAAGTACAATTAAAACCGCATATTGTGTATTTAGCAAACTCTAGTAATGTAAAAGTTGGTGTTACCAGAAAACAGCAAGTGCCAACACGTTGGATAGATCAAGGAGCGCATGAGGCAATTGAAATTGTTGAGGTTCCGAATCGTTATTTAGCAGGAATTACTGAAGTTGCTTTAAAAGAGCATGTAGCTGATAAAACTAATTGGCGAAAAATGCTTAAGAATGATGTTGTAGATGAAAGCTTAGTATCTTGGCAAGAAAAATTACGCGAATTTATACCTGCAGAAGCGCAAGAGTATATTATAGAAAATAATAAAGAGACTGTTATTAATTTTCCGGTTGAAAAATATCCATTAAAACCTAAAAGTTTAAATCTTGTAAAAGAACAAACTTATACGGGTGTTTTAGTTGGGGTAAAAGGGCAGTATTTAATTTTTGAAGACGAAACCGTTTTTAATGTTAGAGCAAATGAAGGTTTGGTGGTGAAAATAGAAGTGGGATAGGTGGTATTATATAAAAAGTCGTTTAAAAAGCGAAATTTCCGTCATTCTGAATCAAGTTCAGAATGGCGTAAAAATATAATTTAAAGAGATATAAAAAAAGCAGCCAACTGGCTGCTTTTTTTATTGTTTTACGATGGTATAGTTTTTATTCATTTTAAGCTCGCTTAGTACATTTAGCGCTTCGTTTAAATAAATGTCTTTTTTTAAGTTCTTGTGCCATACCACACGTTTTTCTTTTAAAACAGTATCTTTTGTAAATAGGTTTAGCTCGTATTTTGGTGAATTGAAAGTTAAGTTAGAGTCAAACTTATAAATGTCTTTAAATTGTTTGGCTTCTTCTATTTTAGTATGACTTTCTTTTTTAAAAGTAGTATAGTTTAAAGAATAGACTCTTTCTTCTTGGCTTTTCTTTAACCATTTAGCGTATTCATTAATCTTCTTAAATTTTTGATTGTTTAAAATACGTTGCTGACTATTGTAAACAGCATCGCCAAAGTTACTGTATGAATTTGTAGCATTATATTTAGCTTGTTGCACCTTATCCCAAGGTAATGCACCATCTAAATCGCGTTCTCCAAATTTCATATAACTATACCTACTTGGTAATGATATATCAGAATATACACCTTCAATTTGAGTAGAGCCTCCGTTTATTCTGTAGAATTTTTGGATAGTCATTTTTAAAGCTCCTAAATCACTCGGATACTTTTCGTAAAAACGATTGATAGGTAACACATTTTGCACGGTTCCTTTTCCGTAGGTTTGTTTACTACCTATAATTACCCCACGTTTATAATCTTGCATTGCGGCAGCAAAAATTTCGGAAGCCGAAGCAGAAAATTCATTTACCATCACTACTAAAGGTCCGTTCCATTGAATTTTAGCATCAGTATCATTTTTTACTAACGGTTCTTCATCTCTGTATTTTACTTGTACAATCGGCCCTTTTTCAATAAATAAGCCACCAATTTCAATAGCTGTTTTTAAAGAACCACCACCATTATCACGTAAATCAACAATTAATCCTTTTACGTTTTCTTTTTTTAAACGCTCAATTTCTTTTTCCATATCCTTAGCAGCATCTCTACGGCTTAGGTCATTAAAATCGATATAGAATCTTGGTAAATCTATAATTCCGTATTTTTCACCATTTTTTTCAACAATACTCGATTTCACAAACGTTTCCTCTAGTTCAACAACATCTCTAATAATAGAAATAACTTTAGTTGAACCATCAAATTTTTTCTTAACAGTTAATCGAACTTCTGTTCCTTTTTTTCCTTTGATAAATTTAATAGCATCGTCTAAACGCATTCCAACAATATCCAAAGGTTTTGCATCACCTTGTGCTACTTTTAAAATAATATCATCTGGCTCTAAATCACCTTGTTTCCAAGCTGGACCTCCAGAAATAAGCTCAATAATATGGGTGTACATCCCTTTTTTTTGTAAACGAGCGCCAATTCCTTCTAATTTACCTGACATTTCTTGATCGAAACGAGATTTTAAACGAGGAGACATATAAGTTGTATGTGGGTCGAAACCACCAACGACACTATTTAAGAAAGTAGAATACCAATCAGAATTTTCAAGTTCATCAATACGTTGGTATAATTCGTTCATACTTTTTAAGACTTCTTTTCTAGCTTCTGCTTCAAATTCAGAAAATGTTTTCTTTTTAAAATTTTTATCCTTTTTAACTTTTTCTTTTTGTAAATCTTCCGAGTCTTCAACTCTACTTAAAATAGATAATTTTAATTGTTTTCTCCAATAATCTACCAATTCACTTTCGTTTTTAGCAAAAGGTACTTTGTCATAATCCATATCAATAACTTCCTCTTTTTTGTAATTAAAAGATTCGGTTAATAGGCTACGGTAGTTATTTTTGGCAACTCCTAATTTTGTTAAAAATCGATTGTAAACTAATTTATAAAAATCAAGTTTACTATTTTTTAATTGATCATCAATTTGATATTTAAATTGAGAAAATTCTTTTAAATCTTCTTGCGTAAAATATCTTTTACTAGGATCTAAGTCGTTAATAAATGTTGTGTATACATGTTCAGAGAAATCATCATTTAAATCTTTCTGAACATAATGATATCTACTTAAAATATTTTTTAAAACATATATAATAACCCTATCCTTCTCAGGATCTGCTTTTGAAATAGTATTCGAATAAGTTGTGTTTGAAAATAATAGCGTTATTGCTAAAAAAGGAATGATAAATTTCGTCTTCATGTATCTTCTGTCTTTAATTGTGTTCTAACATTGCTAAGCTACTAAAATAATGCCAATTTTTAATAGTAGTATTTTTTTTGTCGTTTAAATAAGTAAGTAGTTACAAGTCGTAAATTTATTTTTTAAATTTAATGAGTTTTTTAACCTTAATTCAAAAGTAAAAAAAGAACATTCACTAAGAGTTATAGGAGGTATTTACGTTTTCTTAAGTAGTTATTACTGATAAAAAAGTACTCACAATAAAAATAGATAAATAAACAATAAATCGTAACATGTTGTTTGTGTTTGATTACTACAATTTTACGTATAAAATAAAGGAGTATGTCTTTACAAAATGTTAAAATAATAATGCTTTTTTTGTGTTACATTTGTTGTAAAACTAATACACTATGCAAGAAAGACCCTTAATCTTGGTAACGAATGATGACGGAATTACCGCGCCAGGTATTCGTATGCTTATTGAAATAATGAATAAAATAGGTGACGTTGTTGTTGTTGCTCCTGATAGTCCGCAAAGCGGAATGGGACATGCAATTACGGTAGACAATGTGTTGCGTTGTAATCCAATTACAATTGATGAAGGGCCGCAAATTGAATACAGTTGTTCTGGTACACCTGCCGATTGTGTGAAGATGGCAAAGAATGAAATTTTAAATAGAATTCCAGATTTATGTGTTTCAGGAATTAATCATGGTGCAAATTCATCAATAAATGTTCTATATTCAGGAACGATGAGTGCAGCTGTTGAAGCAGGTATTGAAGGGATTCCTGCTATTGGTTTTTCTTTATTAGATTTTGATTGGCATGCCGATTTTAGAGCAGCTAAAAAATACATTGAAAAAATAGTATTGAATGTTTTATTAAACGGTTTACCAGATGGCGTAGTGTTAAATGTAAATATACCGAAGTTAAAAGAAGATGAAATAAAAGGCGTACGTGTTTGCCGTCAAGCAAATGGTTATTGGAAAGAGAATTTCGACAAACGTAAGAGTCCGTACGGTAAAGAATATTATTGGTTATCAGGTGAGTTTGTAAATAAAGATAAAGGACAAGATACCGATATTTGGGCGTTAGAAAATGGATTCATTTCAATGGTTCCTGTTCATTTTGATATGACAGCGCATCATGCAATTCAAAAATTAAACTCATGGGACATATAAATAAAGAAGTTGTAATAGGCATTTTAGCATCTATAGTAGCAACATCATGTGGACTTTTTATTTATTTAGAATTTATATCTGCGGATACCATTTCAGAAACATTTAAAAAAGTAATAGAAGGTGGTGTTTTAGGACCGGTTTTAGCATTGGCAGCGATTCCTAATTTATTTGTTTTTTGGGTATTTTTAAAAAAGAATCAAGATTATAGAGCAAGAGGTGTTTTAATAACTACGGTAACTGTAGCGCTGGTAACACTAATTTTAAAATTTATTTAAGTAAATTATAATGAAATATTATATTCTTGTAGGAGAGGCTTCAGGTGATTTGCATGGTGCTAATTTGATGAAAGCTTTATTAAAAGAAGATCCATCCGCAGAAATTCGTTTTTGGGGTGGTGATTTAATGCAAGAAGTAGGAGGTAGGCTTGTAAAGCATTATAAAGAACGTGCTTTTATGGGCTTTATAGAGGTGTTAATGAATTTGCGAAAGATAGTTGGAATGCTATCTTTTTGTAAAAAAGACATCGCCAGTTTTAAGCCAGACGTGTTAATTTTAATTGATAATTCTGGTTTTAATCTTCGGATAGCTAAATGGGCTAAAGAACATAATTTTAAAACCAATTATTATATATCGCCACAGGTTTGGGCAAGTAGAGCAGGTAGGGTAAAAGATATAAAACGTGATGTTGATGCAATGTTTGTAATCCTTCCGTTTGAAAAAGATTTTTATCAAAAATATAACTACGATGTGCATTTTGTAGGGCATCCGTTGATAGACGGAATTGCGGGTAGGAAACAAGTAGATGAAATAGCGTTTAGGAAACAGCATGATTTAGGAGGTAAAGAAATTATTGTTTTGTTACCTGGGAGTAGAAAACAAGAAATTACAAAAATGTTATCAGTAATGCTTTCTTTAGTTAACGATTTTTCTAGTTACCAATTTGTTGTTGCCGGAGCTCCGAGTCAGCCTTATGAGTTTTATAAAGAATTTATTGGAGATTCTAACGTTAAGTTTATTAACAATAAAACATACGACTTATTAAGTATTTCTCATGCCGCATTAGTAGCATCAGGAACGGCAACTTTAGAAACAGCACTGTTTAAAGTGCCGCAAGTGGTTTGTTATAAAGGAAGTAATATTTCATATCAAATAGCAAAACGAATTATTACTTTAAAGTATATTTCGTTGGTGAATTTAATTATGGATAAAGAGGTGGTGACTGAATTGATTCAGAATGATTTTACAAAAAAGAATCTAGCAAAAGAACTAAAGCATATTCTAGACACTAAACATCGAGAAGAATTGTTTTTATCTTATTTCGATTTAGAACAAAAATTAGGAGGTAAAGGAGCCTCTGAAAAAACAGCAAAATTAATTGTAAGTGGATTGCAATAATGTATGTCTTCTCGTGCGTAGTTGGGAGACATCAAAAATGAGTAGAATTAAATATCGACTACGTTCGATTTAACAATAACATGATAAAAAAATCACTTTTCATTGTACTTCTTTCTTTTTTAATGGTTTCGTGTGGAGCATCAAAAAATGTAACAGTATATAAAAAACCAAAAAAAGTTATAGTAAAAAGAACCCCTTCAAAAGGAAAACCAACCATAGCAGATAAAATTGTTTGGACGGCGGTAACATATAAAGGTGTGCCTTATAAATATGGAGGGATAACAAACAGAGGAATGGATTGTTCTGGCTTAATTCATACTTCTTTTAAGCAGCGTAAAGTTCAATTGCCTAGAACATCACGTGATATGTACACTAAAGGCTATGTAATTTCTTTACGACAGGTACAACGTGGTGATTTATTATTTTTTAAAACATCTAGAAAAGGCCGAGGCGTTAATCATGTAGGTTTGGTTACTTCTATTAAAAATGGAGATATTCGTTTTATTCACTCTACAAGTTCTCGTGGAGTTATTGTTACGTCACTACATGAAAATTATTGGAGTAGGGCGTTTATAAAAGCGAAAAGAGTTTTGTGATAGATGTATAAAAACAAAATTTTACTGTTAATTATTATTGGGTTTATCGCTTTTCAATTTATCAGTCAAGATGATCAAGAATTAGGTAAAAAAGAGGGGCAGGTAGCTACAAAAAAAACAAAGATTAAGAAGTTGTTAGCGATAGCAAATTCATATAAAGATGTTTCTTATAAGGCTGGAGGAACAACAAAAAACGGAATGGATTGTTCTGGGCTTGTAAACACATCGTTTAGACAAATAGGTATTAAATTACCGCGTTCATCAAAAGCAATAAGTACTAAAGGAAAAGAAATTTCGCTAGTTGATGTGAGATTAGGAGATTTGCTTTTTTTTGATATTGCTCGTTTAAAAGGCCGAATAAATCATGTTGGATTAATAACTTCAATAGAGAGTGGTGAAATATTTTTTATCCATTCAACAACTTTAAAAGGGGTTATTATATCTTCAATGAATGAGTCGTATTGGGAAAAGGAGTTTGTACTAGCGAAGCGAATATTTTAATCTATTCATAAAATAATTAGTGACGTTAATAGTATTAAAATAATTTAATACTTTTGAACATATCCCTTAAAACCTTATTTAAAAATGAACACATTGAATGTAGTTATTATTGAAGATGAAGATTTAGCTGCCTCTTCTTTAGAAAGTTTATTGCTTAAAAGTTCACATTCAATTTCTGTAAAAAAGCGATTGGAAAGTGTTGAAGATTCAATTCTTTGGCTTAAAGAAAACACTTGTGATTTAATTTTAAGCGACATTCACCTTGGTGATGGTTATAGTTTTGAAATTTTTGAGAATTTAAAAATCTCAACACCTATTATTTTTACAACAGCTTTTGACGAGTATGCAATCAAGTCTTTTCAGTTTTTTGCTATAGATTATTTATTAAAACCATATAGTGAAGAATTACTTAACAAAGCGATAGAAAAATACATAAACCTTAATGAAAATAAAGGGTATACTGATAAGCTAGAGCAATTACTATTGCAAATGAATAGCAAAATACAGCATCAAAAAGAAAAAGAACGTTTTTTAGTATCCAAAGGAAGTTTATCTATTTCTATAAAAAGAGAAGACGTTGCTTATTTTATGGCACAAGGAAAGTATTTATTCTTATTTACTTTTGATAATGAAAGTTATCTTTATGACGGGACAATTTCTAGCTTAGAAGAAGAACTATCTGAAAAATACTTTTTTAAAATTAATAGGAAATATATTTTACAGCATTCAGCGATTAATAACATATCAAAATACAGTAACAATCGTATAAAAATAGAATTACAACCAAACTTAAATGTAGAGGAAATGCTTTTAGTGAGCGCTCAAAGAATAAAAGAATTTAAAAAGTGGTTGGATAACTAGTTTTTATGAAGTTTCCGTTAAAAAAAAGAAAGCATCAATATTATCTCTTAGTAAGTGTATCGTTAATCGTATTGTTTTTTATTGGATATAGATTAATAACTAATAAAATAGCTTTAGAAGCTGAGAGCTTGATAGAGGTTGTTATAAAACAATATGCAAAAGAAAAGGAAAGTATTTTGCAATTTGACTTTAATGAATTTAATAAATTCATTATCGATACTCAAAAAATTATAGAAAGTAGTGATGACTTAGGTAGAAGTGAGCTAAAAAATAGATTACTTTTTAATAGTGAATTAGCTTTCTCTGAAGAAAATATAGATATTAGTTTTGTTTACTTTCTAGACGATAATGAAGTTTTAGATTCTTACTTTTTTGGTAGTATGGATGCTAATAAAAGTGTATTAGAAAAGGCGAAATCTCTTGAAGATAAAAACCAAGTTTTTGATACAATTTTAAATTTAAGAGGTAAAATATACTACCGAAAGGTTATCAAACATAAATTGCAAGATGGCACTTTCGTTGTTTTTGGTTATGATATTAACCTGTTGAAGTATTGGGATTATTTTTCACAAAAATATAGTGGTAAAGGAGGGTATGTTACTTTAACGAATAAAGAGGGGGTTTGTATGCTGCATCCTGAAATAGGATATATAGGAAAGTATGAAGCTTCTTTTTTTGATAAAGTTTCGTTGAATGAGATTGTTGAAAATTTTGAACAGCAGGATTTTAAAAAGAAAAATCAAGTTAAAGTAGCTGTAACTTCTGAATATTTGAATTTAGAAGTAATGCGTTATTATGATGTTATACAGGTGGGTAACTCGGAATTGATTTTAATAACAAGTTTTCCTTTAAATATTTTTATTAAAGAGTCTGTAAACAATATAAAGCAATATTTACTATGGATGAGTTTATTAGCATTACTAACCTTTTTGTTAATACTCGCTTTTTCCCGAAGTCAACTAAGAAGTCAGTATTTAAAAACGCTTCAGTACGAGCAAGAAAGAAAACGATTGGCTATCAGTAATGAACAGTATCAACAAAAAAATGCTCGATTACAGTTAAGTCAGTTGCGAAAAAAGTTAAATCCCCATTTTTTATTCAACACGTTAAATTCTTTACATGCTCTAATAGGTTTAGATAAAACAACCTCTCAGCAGTTTGTACTAAAATTATCTGAAGTTTATAGGTACTTATTAAAAGAAAGAGAGGCTAATTTTACTACTGTTAAAGAAGAGCTAGATTTTTTAAAACAGTATTTCTTTTTGCAAAAAATCAGATTTAATAATAGTATAAACTTAAGTATTGTAGATAATAGCGAAGAAGATAAAGCATTATTCAATAAAATTCCATTTCTAGCATTAGAAACATTAGTAGAAAATGCTATTAAACATAATGAGATAACAAAAAAGAACCCTCTTTTTGTTGAAGTTTTAATAGAAAACGATATAATTATAGTGAGTAACAATTATAATCCAAGAAAAGGCGAGAAAGAAGCAAGCTACAGTGTCGGTTTAAGTTATTTGAATAATTTTTATGCATTTTATAATGTAAATTCATTTAAAACAGAGATTGTTTGGGGTAAATTTAAATGTTATCTTCCTTTATTGTCAAAATAATAAAACTCACTCCTTAAAAAAGTTATTTCACTCTCATTTAGTTTTTAAAAAGCATCTTCAGTTCTACATTTGGTTTCTGGTTAATCAAAATAATTTATGAAGAGGTATTCTCAAATGAAGAACATTAATAATTTAAAAGTACTTGGTTTATTCTTTGTGTTTTTTACTACAGTAGTAACAGCACAAAATAAAGAAGAGAAAAAAGATACTATTAAAAGTACTAGCAAGGTTTCGTACAAGAAATTACAAAAAGAAGGAAGTAAGAAAGAAGGATTGTTTAACGTTTATAGATTAAAAGAAGATATCTATTTTGAGATTCCAGATTCGTTATTATCAAAAGACTTTTTAATTGTCAATAAAGTTTCTCAAGTTCCTTATGCACTAAACGGACACGGATTAAATAAAGGGATGGCTTATGAAACTAAATTAATTAGGTTTTATAAAGATACAGTATTAAATAAGGTTTGGGTAAAAACAATTAACCCAAGAGTAACTTCTCCAAAAAATAATACAATTACACTTTCAGTACATGATAATTTTGGAGAATCTATTATAGAGGGGTTTAAAATTGAGTCAGAAAACGAAAAGAAAACATCGGCTTTAATTAAAGTAAACAGAGTTTTTGACGGGAACGACAAAAGTTTTAATGATTTATTGTCAAATATAGGTTTAGGTGGTAGTGTTAAAACAAAACTATCAAAGATTGAGGGCGTAAAAACTTTTTCTAAAAATATAGTAGTAAAATCTCTTTTAACAACTTCTGTATCTGAAGGGAAAAGTGCAGCGTTATCTTTATCAGTAGTTGTGTGTAATAGGTGGCTGTTAGTTCCTCATTTTTACTACCAGCATATTTAACGCACGCCTCACTTAGCAAAGAGCCTCTCTATCTTTGCACCACCTACTACAAGCCTTTCGGCACACAACAATGTATAACATTAATAAAGGGTTCTGTACTCTATATCAATGTTTTGTTCTTTTGCGTATTCGCTTGCATACTTCATTCCGTCACTCATTCCAAAGTCAACATAAAATACATGAAGGTCAGCTACTTTCTTCCACGCAAGCCCAGCATCAATGCCAAGTTTTCGGTCTTCTGGTATGTTATCATCTAAAACGTCTTTTTGTGTATAAAGTAAATGGCTTGCTATTGGTGCTTCCCCACGTTTTAGGCTGTCTTTTAAGCATTCACGAGCGTATTTTATGTTTCGCTGTATATCCCCAGCGTATGGGCTTTCTAATATTACTCTTTTCATTTAACTTTTGTTTTAATTAATCCTTTACTAATGTTATACGTTTACGGTGTGACTACCAATATAGTTTTGTTGCCAACTAATATAATGAAGCCGCGTTTTGGTGATAAACGAATAGGTTACTTTAGTAAACCAATGGATTATTATTCTGATAATCAGCATGAAGTAGAACATCGTGAATTAATTACACGCTGGAGGCTTGAACCCAAAAAAGAAGATATCGAAAGATATAAAAAAGGAGAATTAGTAATTCCTAAAAAACAAATAGTATATTATATAGATCCTGCAACGCCAAAAAAATGGATATCATATATTGAAAATGGAGTTTATGATTGGAATAAAGCTTTTGAACAGGCTGGTTTTAAAAACGCAGTAGTTGTTAAACAAGTTACGAAACAGGATAAAGATTTTGACATTGACGATGTTCGTTATTCTGTAATTACTTACGTGGCATCAGAAAGACAAAATGCAATGGGACCTTCAATAGTAGATCCTAGAAGTGGAGAAATTTTAGAGTCAGATATCATTTGGTGGCATAATTTAATGAAAGGTCTACACCAATGGATTCGTGTTCAAACAGGGCCTATAAACCCAGAAGCAAGAGCTAATGTTTTTTCAGATGAAATAATGGGGGAGTCTATTAAATTTGTATCGTCTCATGAAGTAGGGCACACTTTTGGATTAAAACATAACATGGGAGCATCATTTAGTTACCCCGTAGATTCATTAAGATCAGCTAGTTTTACTAAGAAAATGGGAGGGACTGCACCATCTATAATGGATTATGCTCGTTATAATTATGTAGCTCAACCAGGTGATAATGTAACCGAAATTAGTCCGAAAATTGGAGTGTATGATAAGTATGCTATTAATTGGGGGTACCGTTGGTTAGAAGGAAAAACAGCTCATGAAGAATTACCAATACTAAACCAATGGATAAGAAAACATGAAAATGATCCATTATATTTTTATGGCCCACAACAAAGAAAGGTTATAGACCCAAGGTCGCAAAGTGAAGATTTAGGTGATGATGCAGTAAAAGCAAGTGAGTACGGATTAAAAAACTTACAAAGAATTGTTCCTAATATTTTAACATGGACAAAGGAGGAAGGAGAAGATTATTATAGAGCATCTAAGTTATATAAAGCAGTAATAGATCAGTGGGTATTATACAATAATCACGTTATGGCAAATATCGGAGGAATTTATATCAACAATACTATTTATGGTGATAATAAAAACACCTTTGTGCCAGTTCCTGTACAGGTTCAAAAAAAATCATTAGAGTATATAATAAATAAAGCGATTTTACCACAAAAATGGCTGTTTACCCCAGATTTAATTCATAAAGTATACCCTGTTAGAGATGCACCAGATGGTGAACGATTTTACTCTCCGGTCTCAATGCATCGAGCCTATCAAACAAACATGATTTATCGTCTTATTGAAACAGATAGATTAATGAGAATTGCTGAAAACAAAGTGTTAACGCCTGACAATAAAAAAGTTTTTACAGAAGAATATTTATTTAATAAACTTTTTAAAGCTGTTTTTAAAAAAACAATTAAGAATGAAATTTTAGACATGTTTGATCGTATGACTCAAAAAAATTATGTAGACGTATTAACTGTTGATAGAAACATATTATTAAAGAAAACAAAACAAACAACATTAACAAACGAACATAAGAACTTTAAAAATGTACACTTTACTTACATACCCAGAGTGTCAGATGCGGGTTCAAATAAAAGAGCAGAATTAGAAAGAATCTTAAAATTATTAAAAAAGAAAAGAAAGAAAGGAAATGTAGCTACAAAAAACCATTATAATGATATGATAGCTAGAATTGAATATAACCTGAATAACTAATAATTATGAACAAAAAAATATTTTACATACTATTTTTTATCTCACTTTCTGTTTTTGCACAAAAAACGAAAACAATTAGTGGTACAATTATAGATGCGTCAAGAATGGATCCTTTACCGGGTGTTTCGGTTTATGCATCAACAAAAATGATTGGTAGTAAAACCAATATAGATGGTATTATTCGAGCTTCAATGATAGGTTCGACAACTGATTTTGATGGAAACTTTTCTTTTAAGGGATCAAAAGATATAAAATACATTATAATATCATATATGGGTTTTGAAACTCAAAAAATTAATGTTGAGAATAAGAGTAAAAACCTCATAATTTCTTTAGAAGAAAAGGAAGAAATTTTAGGAGAAGTAATTGTAACAGGATATCAAAAGATTGAAGAAAGAAAAGTGACTTCCTCTTATGTTAAAATAAAAACAGATGATGTTAAACGTGCTGGTACGGCTAATATTGATCAAATGCTTTCTGGAGAAATTTCAGGAGTACTTGTTCAACCAACTAGTGGCGCACCTGGAGCTCCAGCAAAAATTCAAATTAGAGGTACTTCAACCTTAAATGGCTCTTCAGATCCTTTGTGGGTTTTAGATGGAATTCCTTTACAAGGAAATGATATACCTAAAGATTTTACAGATAAAGATAATATTGATAATTTAAGATCGTACCCTATAGCAGGTATAAATCCTGATGATATAGAAGAAATTACAGTTTTAAAAGATGCTTCAGCAACATCCATTTATGGAGCTAGAGCAGCTAATGGAGTAATTGTAATTACTACAAAAAAAGGTAAAAAAGGCGAAATGAGAATTAATTTTAACGCAAGTTCTTTTTTAACTTTAAGACCTAATTTTGATAAATTAAATCTAATGAATGCTTCTGAAAAAGTAGATTTTGAATTAGGTTTAGCAAGTAGGTCAGATTTAGTATATCAAAGCGAAAGAGGTGGAGTATCTCGTATTTTACAAGCTTTCGGAGAATATGATAACTTTCAAAACAATGGTTTTTCAAGTATAAACCCATTAGCCCAAAATGCTATTAATAATTTAAGAAATAAAAATACTAATTGGGGTAATGAATTGTATCAAGCAGCAATAAATCAACAGTATGGGTTAACACTTTCAGGAGGAAGTGAAAAATCAAGGTATTATTTTTCTTTAGGGTATTTTGATGAAGAAGGAACAACAAAAGGAACTGGATTAAATAGGTATAACCTTACTTTTAAAAATGACTATGATGTAAATGATAAGCTAAATATTGGAGTATCAGTTTTTGCAAGTAGAAATAAAAGCACATCATATATTACAGGGATTGATGCATACACAAACCCAGCAAATTATTCAAGAAGAGTAAACCCTTATTTTACACCATATAATACTGATGGTAGTTATAATTATGATCCAGATTTAATTGAAAGGTCAGATTTAAATTTAAATTATAATCCTTTAGAAGAAAGACAGAATACAAATCAAGAGCTTACATCGTATTCTATTAAACCAATAATTGACCTTACATATAAATTTGATAAGACTTTAAGATTGTACACGCAGTTAGGTATGCAGTTCGATTTTGATCAAACTGAAAAGTTTGGAGGTAAAAACAGTTACTATACTAGAAAATACAGATTTGGGTCTAGATATCAAGATGAAGATGGGAACGACGCTTTTTTTATGCCACAAGGAGGTATAAATCAAAATTGGAATAGTGATGCTTTTCAATACAATTGGAAAACTACTTTAAATTACAACACTTCTATAAATAATATTCATGAAGTTGATGTGATGCTAGGTACCGAGTTTAGAGAAGACAAGCGTACAGAAATTCATACAAAAGGGTTTGGTTTTAACAGCAATACTTTAAGAACCATACCAATAACAGATGAAAGAGCTTTAGAAAATGAATTGTTTAATCCTTACAAAAAAACAATTAACGAAAATGCATATGCATCTTTCTTTGGAACAGCTTCGTATACTTACGATAGAAAATATACAATATTTGGAAGCTTACGATATGATGGTTCAAACTTATTTGGAGTAAACCCAGAGTTTAGATACTTACCTTTATGGTCAGTTGCAGGTTCTTGGAATGTCGCTAAAGAAAGCTTTTTTGATATAGAGGCAATAAGAGAGTTTAAAATAAGAGGTTCATATGGAGTGCAAGGAAATATAGATAAATCAACATCTCCTTTTGTGGTTGGAGAGTATAAAGATGTTACTATTTTACCAGGAAATTCTGAACAAGGAATTAATGTAATATCTGCTCCTAACAAAGATTTACGTTGGGAAAAAACAATCTCATCAAATGTAGGGTTTGACTTAGGTTTGTTTAATAATAGAGTATACGTATCAGCAGATTATTATTATCGTAAAAGTTCTGATTTAATTGGATTACAAGCAATACCTCTAGAATCTGGTTTCAATTTTATTAACACAAATTGGGCAACATTAAGTAATAAAGGTGTTGAGTTGGCTATTAATACTAAAAATATAGTAAATGATGATTTTAAGTGGAGTACAAGTTTTAATATATCACACAATAAGAATAGAGTAGAGAAAATTCAAATAAAAGAGAACGATTTTAAACCTTCTTTATTAGGATATGGAGTTAACGGAGTTTTCGCTATAAAAACAGCAGGTTTAGATAGCAATGGGTTGCCATTGTTTTGGAAAGATGGTAATAAAGTAACAGCGGTAGATTTTTATAACTTATCAGAAGGGGTTGATGGAAATCAATTAACAAGAGAAGAGCATAGAAATTTATATACTTATGTAGGTAATGCAGATCCTGAATTTAGTGGAGGTTTTATTAATAAGTTTCAATACAAAGATTTTAGTCTAAGCATAGCAACTAATTTTAATATAAATCAAACTGTAAAAAGAACACCAACATACCATCCTACACAAGTAAGTCCTACTTATAATTATAATAAAGAAATTTTAAAAGCAGGTACAGGAAATTACCCTGCATTGATTGGTAGTACAACTCCTGGGTTTGAAACAGACTTAGTGTATAATTGGTATCACACATATGATACAGGTAATACATTCAGAGACTTAGATATATGGATAGATAAAATTTCATACATAAGAGTTAATAGTATAAAGTTTGGATATAGTGTGCCAAGTAAATATTTAGAAAGTATGAATGTTTCAAGGTTAAGTTTTAACCTTGAAGGGAGAAATCTATTTGTTTTTGGAACAGATTATGACGGATATTTTGACCCAGAAACTTTTGGTAGTTCATATTCACAACCAATACCAAAAATTATTTCTTTCGGATTTAATCTTTCTTTTTAAAAAATACATATAAAGATGAAAAAATACATATACATATTATTTGTAACAATAATTACGCTAGTTTCATGCAATGATTATTTAGATATTGAGCCAGTTGGTCAAGTAATACCTAAATCAGTAGAAGATTATAGAAGTTTTTTAACTACAGCTTACGGAACCAAAAAAAATAATCATATTTTAACAACATATAGAGCTGATGAATTACAGTTGAGTAAAAGCTCTCCAGGATCATCGCAATATGAAGATATTTACTTATGGAATGATACAAACACCTCACCATTAACAACTCCTTTTTCATACGCTAGTTTCTATAAAATAATTTTTCATGCAAATCATGTAATTGAAAAAGAAACTGAAATTACTGGTGACGTAACAGCTGTTAACCAGCTGGTAGGAGAGGCTTATGCATTACGAGCACTACAATATTTTCAGTTAGTTAATTTATATGCAAAAGCATATAGCACTACTTCAGCTAACAGTGATAACGGTATTCCTATAGTGACTGAATATAACTTAGATCAAAAATATGATATTCAATCAATTGAGGAAGTTTATGTACAGATTTTAAATGATCTTTCTAATGCTGAAGCACGTTTAAATATTGAACAACAAGCTACTGGTTTAAACTATAGATTTTCAAAGATTGCATTAAAAAGTTTAGAATCGAAAGTGTATTTATATAAAAAAGAATGGCAAAAAGCTATCATCGCAAGTAAAGAGGCACTTGCTATAAAAAATACAATACAAGATTTAAATATAGATGATTCAATCATGCCATCAGAGTTTAGTTCTGTAGAATCTATTTTAGCATTAGATCAAGTATCATCGTTTGATATAGCAAGTAATGCTGCAGTTTCAGATCAACTATTAAATAAATATGATCGAACAAATGACTTAAGGTTTAATTTGTACTTTAAGAAAGACGGAAGCGTTTATAGACCAGCCAAAACAGCAAATTTAAAGTATAAGTCAACTTTTAGAGTTGCTGAATTATATTTTAATTTATCAGAAGCTTATCTACAAAACAATGAATTAGCTTTAGCAAAATTAGAGTTGTTAAAAGTAGCTGAAAATAGATATACCCCGTCTAAGGTGGCTACATATATAACATTCATAAACTCTTTAAATAAAGAAGATTTTTACAAAGAATTATTAGAAGAAAGAGCGCGTGAGTTGGCAATTGAAGGACATCGTTGGAATGATTTAAAAAGAACCTTGCAGCCAAAAATAATTAAATGGTATGAAGGTACAAATTATACATTACAACAAAATGATGATCGGTACGTAATACAATTTCCTAATGATGCTAAAATAAATAATCCCAATTTTTAAAATATAACTCCGGTAAGTGTCAAACGGATTAAAATAATTGACACTCAAAAATTAACAAATTAAATATATACATTATGAAAAAAGTTTTCCCTTTTTTATCTTTAATTATAGCACTTATAATAATAGGTTGTTCTAGTGATGATAAAGATAGCGTATCTCAATCATCGTTAAATAGTATTACAAGTTTCAAAATTAATTTTGAAGGCTTAAATGAAGATGATGTTATTTATAACTTAGGAAATAATATTACTATTAGTGTTCCTTATAAAACGAACATTTCAGATTTGGTTACGAATATAACGATATCTGAAAATGCTACAATTGTTCCTGCGTCAGGGCAAGCTGTAAGTTTTGTAGATGGACAAGAAATGCCTTTTGTTGTTACTGCCGAAAATGGTACAGATAAAGTATATAACGTAACCATAAATATTCGTGGAGAAGTGGGTAGTGGTTCACAGATAGCAACTTATCATTTTAAAGACGATTTTAGCGAAAGCAAAACGACTTATACTTATGATGATGTTTCTAATTTTATGAAATCTTATTCAGAAGAAGCAGGAGGATCTACCACAACTTATACCTATGTTTACAATGATAAAAATCAAATAATAAAAAGAGAATCAGATACACAAAGTGTTATATATACATATAATGATGAAGGTTTAATAATAAGTGCTAAACAGACCGATGAAGGTACTGAGTCTTACACATTTTCTTACACTTATAATGATGATAAAAGATTAGAAAAAAAAGAAAGAATAAACAAAGAGAATGATAGAGTAACAAATACAAGTTATACTTATGATGCTTCAGGAAATGTTAAAACAACAACAATTGGAGCAGAAACATTAGAGAATAACTACGACAACAAAAATAACCCATTTAAAGGTTTATATCCTTCATCTTATGCTAAAATTAATGTAGGAGTTGGCCTATCAGAGGTTAATGTAAATAACCCTGTACAAGGTAGTTTTTCAACTGATACACCTGTAGTTTATACATATAATACAGACGGGTATCCTTTAACTGCTTCATATGTAGTATTTGGGTTCATTAATACTAATGTAACATATACATATTTGAATTAATTGATGTTTCCCCTAGTTAAGCACTCTTAAAATTTATTTTAGGGGTGTTTTTTTTATGCAAATTTATTATTATGAAAAGATTAACCATATTATTAATAACTATTTTACTAACCGGCTGTAAAACAAGTGCTACAAAAAACGAAGATATAACTATAGAGTTGACAAATGAAGAGCAACTAAATAAATTGTATCAAGAAAGAATAAAACCTCTATTTAGTGCATATAAAGATATAATGATACCTAATGATTTTAGAATAGATAAAGAAGATAGTTCTATTAATGCTGGAGCAGCAGACGGTTATATTGAAGTAAGTCAAGGATTAGTAGACTATGATAAAGAGTATATAAAAGTTTATGTGTTATCTCATGAAATAGGTCATATCGTAACACTTAATCAAGCACAAAAGTTTGAATTAGGTTCGCAAATACCTTCTGGAATTAAAACAAATGATTATAAAAAAGCAGAGTATTTAGCAGATTTAATTGCGATACATTTAATGCTAACCAAAGAGAAAACTTTAGGAGAAGAATTAAAACAGAATTTAGAAGTAGTTCAATCTTTATTAGGACCAGAAATATTTACACATCCAAGTGCTGTAGATAGAGTAGAGCTAATGAATTTGTATATTGAAAAAAGCTTTAATGAAGATCCAAACATAGCTTTTGAAGAAATTTTTGAAAAGATATGGAATATGGATTAAAACAAAAGCGTCCCAGAGGGCGCTTTTGTTTTTTATAAGAGATTATTATGGTACTTCTAGAAAACCTTTTAATTCATTGAGATAGTCATAAGTGATGTTCTTTTCATCTAGTTCTTTTAAATAGCCTTTAATATCATTGTGCCATTTAATTTTATGTAATTTAATATTTGGAGACTCATTTTTGTTATTATCGTCAATTTGTTTTCTGAATTCATCAGTTCTTTCTAGAATTTTCTGTAAAATGTCTTTTAGTTTTTTTGCGGATTCTTTCTCAGTAATCCCTTTGAATAAGAACTCCTTTTGAAATCGATTGAAATTTATAAACTCATTAAGAAGATTCATTAGTTGACTTACTAACTCATGAATATTGGTAATTGAATAATTTATTATATTCTCGCTAATCAAATTAGTGATTTTTTGTAATAATGTTATTTGGTTTTGAAGTTCTTGGTATCTAAGCTCAAAAAGTTTATTTCTTTTTTAATTAATTTGATTTAATAAGATTTGAAAAATACCTACTATTAAGGGAAGTAATGGAATCAGAGCAGCAAGTATTTTATCTGTTCCGTCAATAATTTTACAATTAAAAAATAAGTAAAATATTACTGATGTAATAATTATTAGAGATAGACAAAGCAAAATATAATCCGAATTCTTTCTGATTTTTTCGATCATTTACTTGAGTGTTTAAATTAGTAAAATAACCTACTTTCGTGTAAAGTACTTAAAGATATACGTTTATTATTTAATAATAAAAAAATAAGAATAAAAAGCAACCTCATTTGAGGTTGCTTTTCATAAAGTTTATTGTAGAAAGAATATTAATTTAATACATCCCATAATTTATCTTTCAATTCTTGTAAACCTAATTGGGCTACAGACGAGATAAATAAGGCATCGATACCTTCTGGTAAGTCTTGTTTAATTTCTTCTTTTAATTCATCGTCTAGCATATCTGATTTAGAAATAGCTAATAAACGATCTTTATCTAACAATTCAGGATTGTGCTTACGTAATTCGTTTAATAAAATTTCGTACTCTTTTTTAATATCATCACTATCCGCAGGAATTAAAAATAATAGGGTTGAGTTACGCTCAATATGACGTAAAAAATAATGCCCTAATCCTTTTCCTTCAGCAGCACCTTCTATAATACCAGGAATATCTGCCATTACAAAACTCTTGTGATTACGGTGTTCTACAATACCTAAATTTGGTTTTAGAGTAGTAAATGCATAATCAGCAATCTTTGGTTTTGCAGCTGTTAATACAGAGAGTAAAGTAGATTTACCTGCATTAGGGAAACCAACTAAACCAACATCGGCTAACAATTTAAGTTCAATACGAAACCAGCCATCAGTACCATCAATACCTGGTTGTGCATAACGTGGCGCTTGATTTGTTGACGATTTAAAGTGCCAGTTTCCAAGGCCACCTTTACCACCTGGTAATAAAACAATGTCTTGTTCGTGGTGGGTAACTTCGTGTAAAATTTCGTCAGTATCGGCATTACGGATAATTGTTCCTAATGGTACAGGAACAATAATATCTTTAGCATCGTGGCCAGTACTACGACTTGCACTACCATCACCACCTGGTTCTGCTCTAAAATGACGTTTAAATTTTAAATGAAAAAGTGTCCACATACTTTTATCACCACGTAAAATAATATGACCACCTCGACCACCATCTCCTCCATCAGGACCTCCTTTGGTAATAAATTTTTCACGATGTAAGTGTACTGATCCTCGACCTCCTTTACCAGAAGATGCGTAGATTTTTATATAGTCAACAAAATTTCCTTCAGTCATTGTTTCAAATATTTAAAGAAAAAGAAGTTTCTTTTTCTTTATGTAAATTATAATGTATCAAATACGTCTGATAAACGTTTTGTAATATCTGCTATAGATCCTACACCGTTTACGCCGTAATAATTACCTTGTTCTTGGTAAAAGTCTTTTAAAATTGCTGTTTTGGTATTGTATTCGTTAAAACGATTTCTGATTTTACTTTCGTCAGTATCATCAGTTCTTCCACTCGTTTTTCCTCTTTCCAACAAACGATCAACTAATAAGTCTTCAGAAACTTCTAAAGCAACCATTCCGTTAATACGTTCGTTTTTTTCACCTAAAAAAGCATCTAAAGCTTTTGCTTGCGATTCTGTTCTTGGAAAACCATCAAAAATAAATCCGTTTGCATCTGCATTCCTTTCTACTTCTGCTTTTAACATATTAATGGTTACTTCATCCGGAACTAAATTTCCGTCATCCATATACGTTTTAGCAAGTAAGCCTAATTCCGTTTTATTTTTGATATTGAAACGGAAAACATCTCCGGTAGAAATATGAACTAAATTATACTTCTCTTTTAATAAATCGGCTTGTGTTCCTTTTCCGGCACCTGGAGGGCCAAATAATACGATGTTTTTCATTTTAGGTTGTGTTGTTAATTGATAAATAGCAGGTAAATTTCTACCATAGCCTTTGTAATCTAAACCGTATCCTACAATAAATTTATCTTCAATATTCTTTCCGATATAGTTTATTGGCAGTTCTTTTCGATATACATCAGGCTTGTAAAAAAGAGTGACTATTTTTAGTTCTTTTATTTTTTTGGTTTCGAAAATTTCGTAAATTTCCTGTAAAGTGGTACCTGTGTCAATAACGTCTTCTAAGATAATTACCGTTCGGTTGGTTAGATCTTCGTTGATACCAATTAATTTCTTTACATTTTCTGTTGAAGCTGTACCTTCATAAGATGCTAATTTTACAAAACTAATTTCACAATCGCTTTTATACGCGCGTAAAAAATCGGCTGTAAAAACAAAGCATCCGTTTAAAATACCGATAAATAAAGGAACTTCATTTTTAGGTAAATCGGCTTTTACTTGCTGTGCTAATTTTTTAACAACAGTAGCTATTTCATTTGAAGAAATGAATTCTTTAAAGTATAAATCGTGGAGTTTTGTAATTTTCATCAGACTGCAAAGATAGTTGCTTGATTGTAAATGAAAAAACCGTTTTGAATATTATTCAAAACGGTTTTTGTAATCTATATAAGAATATTATTCTTTGTCTTCTTTTTTAGAAGCATCAAACATAATTGGTGTTGCTACGAATAATGATGAATACGTACCTACAACTACACCTACGATTAATGCGAACATAAATCCTTTAATAGAATCCCCTCCAAAGAAGAAGATAGCTAACATTACTAATAATGTAGTTAAAGAGGTATTTATTGTTCTTCCTAAAGTGCTACTTAATGCTTTGTCTACTAAACCAGCAGTAAATGTTTTGCTTTCTCCTGCATATTCTCTAATTCTATCGAAAATTACCACGGTATCATTTAATGAGTATCCAACTACTGTTAAGATAGCTGCGATAAATGATTGTCCGATTTCCATATCAAAAGGCATAAATTTGTAACAGATAGAAAATACTCCTAATACCACTAATACATCGTGGAATACTGCTGCTACTGCACCAATAGAATAAGACATTTTTCTAAAACGTAATAAGATGTATAAGAATACTACAAGTAATGAACCGATTACCGCCCATAATGCAGATTTTTTAATATCATCAGCAATGGTTGGCTCTACTTTCATGTAGCTCATAATTCCGCTACCAGCTTTTTCAAATCCAGGTTTAAAGTCTTCGTAAGAAGTTGTACCTAAATGAGATTTTAATCCGGTATATAAAGCATTCTGAACTTGTTCATCAACTTCAGTACCTTCTTCATCAATTTTAAAAGCGGTAGTTATTTTTAATTGATTATCTGAACCGTAAGTTTTAACCTCAGGAGCAGCTTCAAAAGCACCTTGTAAAGAGGAAGCAACTTCAGTAGCGTTCATTGGTTGATCGAAACGAACAACATAAGAACGACCTCCTTTAAAGTCAACTCCTTGTTTTAATCCTAAAGTAAAGATAGAAACTAAACCAGTAAGAATAATGAATCCAGAAATGATGTAAGCTAACTTACGTTTCTTTAAAAATTCGATGCTAATACTGTTAAACCAGTTTTTAGAAATATTTGTGTTAAAAGTTAAGTTTGCACCTTTATTAACCGATCCGTCTATAAATAAACGAGTAATAAAGATCGCAGTAAATAAAGAAGTTGCAATACCTAGCATTAAGGTATAAGCAAAACCTTTAATTGGTCCAGTACCAAAAACAAATAAGATAAGACCTGTTAAGAACGTTGTAATGTTTGCATCAATAATTGCAGATAAAGCTCCTTTAAAACTAAATCCTTCACTAACGGCTGTATTTAAATCTTTACCACCACTTAAGGCTTCTTTAATTCTTTCGAAAATAATTACGTTCGCATCTACCGACATACCTATGGTTAAGATAATACCAGCAATACCAGGTAATGTTAATACTGCATTAAACGATACTAACCATCCGAAGATAAATAAGATGTTTACTAATAAAGCAATATTTGCATATAAACCAGCTTTACCGTAATATAAAACCATCCATATTAAGATTAATAAGATAGCTAATCCGAATGACCAGATACTTGCATCAATAGATTCTTGACCTAATGACGGCCCTACAACTTCCATTTGAATAATTCTTGCAGGAGCAGGTAATTTACCAGCTTTTAATACTGTAGATATATCTTGCGCCTCTTCAACTGTCATCGTTCCTCCAGAAATCTGAGTGCTTCCTCCAGTAATTGCTCCGTTTACAACAGGAGCAGTATATACATAATCATCTAAAACAACAGCAACAAATTTACCAACGTTTTCGCTAGTCATTTTCGCCCATTTCTTAGTTCCTGTACCATTCATTAACATTGAAACAACTGGCTTGCTTAATTGATCGAAATCCTGATTTGCATCAGCAATTACATCACCATCAATAGTAGCTTGGTCATTTCTGTTAGATTTTATCGCATATAAACCAATAATTTCTGCAGCTCCATCAGCACTAGGTTGTGCTTTGTAATCCCATAAGAATTTAACGTACTTTAAATTAGTAGGTAATAAAGCTCTTACGCTTTTATCAGCAAGTAAACTGTTTACTTTAGCTGTGTCTTGTACTCTAGCTTGTGCTACTAAAGAGCTCATTTGTTGCTGGTTTTGAGCTACATTAGGAAACAAGTAAGTAAATAAGTTTTTTTGATTTTCAACCTTAGTTGAATCAGCAGATGCACCTAATAAATCATCGATGTCATCAGTTTTTGTAGAATCTTTAACTTTCTCAGTAGTTGAGTCGTCTTTTAACAATTCAGCAACCTTTGCATTTGCAGCAAAGAAAAAGTTTTGAATTTCAGCATTTGTATATACTTCCCAAAACTGTAATTCAGCAGTACTTGTAATTAATTTAGTAACACGCTCAATATCTTTAGCTCCTGCTAATTCAATTTGAATTCTACCAGAGTTACCAATACGTTGAATACTTGGTTGAGTTACACCAAATTTATCAATACGGCTACGTAATACTTCAAAAGAAGTATTAATAGAAGTATTGATTTCTTCTTGAAGAACTTCTTTTACTTCAGTATTCGTTTTATTAAAGTCTATTTTTTCACGTAAAGATTTTGTTCCGAATATTGCAGGATCACTTAATTTAACGGTTCCGTTACTTAAAGTTTCGAATTCGCTAAAAAATAAATCTAAGTAATTATCTTGACTTGCTTTTTGAGCTTCGCTAGCTTTTGCTAAAGCTTCTCTAAAAACAGTATTGTTTGAGTTATTAGCTAAAGCAACTAAAATATCTTTTACAGATACTTGTAAAATTGCATTTATACCACCTTTTAAGTCTAATCCAAGGTTCATTTCACGCTCCTTGATGTCGTTATAAGTGTATTCAGCAACGCCTAAATTTACTACTTTATCATTAGCAACACTATCAAGATATTTTCTTTCAAATCTAGCTAACTCTCTACCGTTGTTATCTTTAACGTTTTCTTTTGCATATACCTTAGCGCTATCTTCTACTTTATTAGCAAAAAATGTAAACGACAGTTGGTATAAGCTTACTAATCCGAAAAGGACAGCAAATAATTTAATAAGACCTTTGTTCTGCATCTATAATAGTTTAATTCGAGTTCTTTTTTAAAACGTGCAAATATAGTATTTCAAAAAAGATTTGCCAATTCTTTTACCATATTTATCTGTTTACGCTATGTTTAGTTAAATTATGCTAACAATTATCAGTTTTAATAGGAATTATATTATGTATATTTACTTGTTTTTTTAATACAACTATTCACTTAAAATTATACAATTCGCGATGGCGCATTTAACAGATATAGAGATAGCACAAGCAAAAGATTTACAACATATTAAGCATATAGCAAATAAACTAAATGTACAAGAAGACGACTTGGAAATGTATGGAAAATACAAAGCTAAATTACCTTTGCACTTAATTGATGAAGATAAAGTAAAAGAAAATAATTTAGTTTTAGTAACCGCCTTAACTCCAACTCCTGCCGGAGAAGGTAAAACAACCGTTTCTATTGGTTTAACCGAAGGTTTAAATAAAGTAGGTAAGCAAGCTACCGTGGTTTTAAGGGAGCCTTCTTTGGGGCCGGTATTCGGAATTAAAGGAGGTGCTGCCGGAGGGGGATATTCTCAGGTAGTACCAATGGAGGATATCAATTTGCATTTTACAGGTGATTTCAACGCTATTGAAAAAGCAAATAATTTATTAGCAGCTTTGATAGATAATAACTTACAAAGTCAAACGAACAACCTAAATATAGATCCGCGTACTATTTTATGGAAACGTGTTATCGATATGAACGATCGTGCATTGCGTCAAATTACGATAGGTTTAGGTGGTACAGGAAACGGTATTCCTCGTGAAGATGGTTTTAATATTACGCCAGCATCCGAAGTAATGGCAATACTTTGTATGGCAATGAATTTTGATGATTTAAAAAAACGATTAGGAAGCATATTTATCGGATTCACTTTTGATAAAAAGCCTGTTTTTGCGGCTGATTTAAATGCGCAAGATGCGATGGCAATTTTACTAAAAGATGCCATTAAGCCAAATTTAGTACAAACGCTAGAAGAAAACCCTGCAATTATTCATGGAGGTCCTTTTGCAAACATCGCACAAGGAACCAATACGATTATTGCTACTAAAATGGGCTTGTCATTATCTAATTATGTGGTTACAGAAGCAGGTTTTGGAGCAGATTTAGGAGCAGAGAAGTTTTTAAATATTAAATCTGCATACGCAGGATTAAATCCCAAGTGTGTAGTGTTGGTTGCAACTATTAGAGCTTTGCGTCACCATGGTGGAGCAGAGAAACAAGAATACAATACGCCTAGTTTAGAAAAAGTTAAAGACGGATTCAGAAATCTAGAAAAGCACATCGAGAATATTCGAAAATTTAATATAGAACCAGTAGTTGCAATCAACTCATTTATTTCTGACTCTGACGAAGAAGTAAGTTTTGTAATTGATGCTTGTAAAAAACTAGGTGTTGAAGCAGTTGTTTCAGAAGGTTGGGCAAAAGGTGGAGAAGGAACAAAAAATTTAGCGAAAGCAGTGGTTAATGTAGTTGAAAATAAAGCAACACAATTCAAACCTTTGTATGATTGGAAAAGTCCTGTAAAAGATAAAATAGAAAAGATTGCAAAAGAAATTTATGGCGCCGATGCTGTTACTTATGAGAAAAAAGCAGCATTGAATTTAAGAAGGATTGATAGATTAGGGTTTAATGATTTTGCCGTTTGTATGGCAAAAACACAAAAATCTTTTTCTGACGACGATAAATTGATAGGAAGGCCAGAAGGTTTTACTATAAATGTCCGTGAAATAGAGATTGCAGCAGGCGCACAATTTGTAATTCCTATTTTAGGAAAGATGATGCGAATGCCTGGTTTACCAGCAACACCAGCTTCAGAACATATGAGTATTGATAATAATGGTGTTATTTCTGGATTGTCTTAAAATGATTTAGATCGTGAAAATAACAAGCCCCGAGTTAAAAACTCGGGGCTTGTTATTTTATAATAAATATGTAAACTAATTTACACCACGTTGTTTGTTAATTTCGTCTTGTAGTTGGCGTCTTAACTTTTGTTCTTTGTCAATAGCATTTCTTTTGTGTTGTTCAAACTCATTTTCAACATCAGCCAATAAATTTCTTGTTTCTTTCGTGATAGAGTAGCTACCGTTAAATTTAAAAATAAAAAAAGCTAGTCCAATTAGTAATCCCCCAATAATACTCCAAAGGATAGTATTGTAAGTGCCTTTGTTTAATAATACCCCAAAGAAAGAAAAAGCATCTTCTTTTTCTACAGATACAGATAGATTACTTTTTAAAGTAGTAATTTCTTCTTTTAAAGCCTCTGATTTTTTTAACTGTTCATTTATTTTCAGTTGTTTCGTAACAACATCTTTTTTGATAACAGAAATGCTATCTAATATGTTTTTCTGAAAGCTTACAAACTGAGTACGTTTAATCATTTTATACTCTTGCCAGTTATTTGACATTCGATAAATTTTTGTAAACTGATTCTCTATCGTATTAGGTAATGCTTCTACCTGAGCTTTAGATAAACGATTTTGTGCTGTAATATTTTGCGTTAATATTATTAGGAATAGAATTCTTAAAGTTTTCATAGATGAGAATTTTATGTAAATATTGAGTCTAATGGGTTTAAAAAAACCCAAACGTTTAAGTTTGGGTTTTTAGTATAAGCAAGTATATGAAACTTATTTTACTTTTTCTACAATGGCCTTAAAAGCTTCTGGGTTGTTCATAGCTAAATCGGCTAAAACCTTACGGTTTAATTCGATACTATTAGCTTTAACTTTCCCCATAAACTGAGAGTAAGACATTCCGTACTGACGAGCTCCTGCGTTAATACGCTGAATCCATAATGAACGGAAGTTTCTCTTATTGTTTTTACGGTCACGATAAGCATATGTCATCGCTTTTTCTACCGCATTTTTTGCTACTGTGTAAACGTTTTTACGTCTTCCAAAGTAACCTTTTGCTGCCTTCAAGATTTTTTTTCTTCTTCTTCTTGAGGCTACTGAATTTACTGATCTTGGCATAATTCAAATGGTTTTTTGTAGTAGGCGATCGAATATCGATACTTAATTGAGCCTAACTCCATGGTTAATAATTAAATTCCCTGGCTAACAGATTAGTTTAAAATATTATTTTAAAACTAATTGTTGCTTAATGTTTGCTACATCAGACTTGTGTACTAATGTTGCGTGTCTTAAAGCAAGCTTACGTTTTTTAGACTTCTTTGTTAAGATATGGCTTTTAAACGCGTGCTTTCTTTTGATCTTACCAGAACCAGTTATCTTGAAACGTTTCTTGGCACTAGACTTTGTTTTAATTTTAGGCATCTTTGTTTTTTAGTTTATCTTGCTTATATATTGTGAATGATTTACTTATTTAGCCTTTTTAGGCGCAATAAACATAATCATACGTTTTCCTTCTAACTTAGGCATTTGTTCTACCTTACCGTGCTCTTCTAATTCTTGCGCTAATTTTAATAATAAAATTTGCCCTTGTTCTTTAAATACAATCGAACGTCCTTTGAAGAATACAAAAGCTTTTAATTTAGCTCCGTCTTGTAAAAACTTAATGGCATGTTTCTTTTTAAATTCATAATCATGCTCATCAGTTTGAGGTCCAAAACGAATCTCTTTAACGATAACTTTTGTTGCCTTTGATTTTAAAGCTTTATCACGTTTTTTTTGTTCGTATAAAAACTTCTTATAATCAATAATTTTACAAACAGGAGGTACAGCTTTCGGTGAAATTTCAACTAAGTCTAACTCTTGTTCGATGGCCATTTCTTTGGCTTTTTCTAAAGGATAAACACCTACTTCGATGTTTTCGCCTACAAGACGAACTTCATCAACATATCTAATTTTATCATTAATTCTATGTTGATCTTCTTTAATTACCCTTAGCGGTCTACGTCCGCCTCTTCTTCTAATTGCTATGACTCATGATTTTAAATTAGTATTCTTTTTTTAGTTTCCAAAAGGAACCAATGTTTTATTAACTTCTTTTTGTATCAAAGAAATGAACTCTTCTATAGTGAATGTTCCAATATCTCCTTCACCGTGTTTTCTTACAGATACCGTGCCGTCTTGCTCTTCCTTTTCACCTACAATAACCATAAATGGTATTTTGCTTACTTCTGCATCACGAATCTTTCTTCCTGTTTTCTCACTTCGGCTATCTACCAGGGCGCGAATTTCGGAATTTTCTAACAAAGTTAAAACTTTTTTAGTATATTTTTGATATTTATCACTGATAGGCAATAAGATAACTTGCTCTGGAGTTAACCAAAGTGGGAAGTTTCCGCCTGTATGCTCCAATAACACAGCGATAAAACGTTCCATAGAACCAAAGGGTGCTCTGTGAATCATTACCGGTTGATGCAACTGATTATCGGCTCCTTTATAGGTTAATTCGAATCTTTTAGGTAAATTATAGTCTACTTGTATGGTTCCTAATTGCCAACTTCTGCCTAAAGCATCCTTAACCATAAAGTCTAATTTAGGACCATAAAAAGCAGCTTCACCTTCTTCTATAACAAAATCTAAACCTTTATCTGTTGCAGCATTTATAATTGCTTGTTCAGCAATTTCCCAAGTTTTAACATCACCTATATATTTGTCTGGATTTTCCATATCTCTAATAGAAACCTGCGCAGTAAAGTCTTCAAAACCTAAAGATTTAAATACATAAAGTACTAAATCGATAACTTCTTTAAATTCTTGATCTAGTTGTTCAGGTGTACAAAAAATATGTGCATCATCTTGCGTAAAACCTCTTACACGAGTTAATCCATGTAATTCACCGCTTTGTTCGTATCTATATACAGTTCCAAATTCAGCAAAACGCTTTGGTAAATCTTTATATGAATGAGGTTTAAAGTTATAAACCTCACAGTGATGCGGACAGTTCATAGGCTTTAATAAAAACTCTTCATCCATTTTAGGAGTTTTTATTGGTTGAAAACTGTCTTCACCATATTTAGCATAATGACCAGAAGTAACATATAGTTCCTTTTGTCCGATATGAGGCGTCATCACCATTTCGTAGCCAGCTTTCTTTTGTGCTTTCTTTAAAAAATCTTCAAGTCTTCCTCTTAAGGCAGCTCCTTTAGGTAACCATAAAGGTAATCCTGCTCCAACTTTTTGTGAAAACGTAAAAAGCTCTAACTCTTTACCTAATTTTCTGTGGTCACGTTTTTTAGCCTCTTCCAATAACTCTAAATACTCAGTAAGCATTTTTTGCTTCGGAAAAGTGATACCATATATACGTGTTAATTGCTTATTTTTTTCGTCACCTCTCCAATAAGCACCAGCAACACTCATTACTTTAATAGCTTTTAGTATTCCAGTATTAGGAACATGTCCACCTCTACATAAATCGGTGAAATCACTATGGTCGCAAAAAGTAATATCCCCATCAGTTAAATTTTCAATTAATTCAACTTTATATTCATTTCCTTCTTCTTTATAATAAGCTAAGGCATCAGCCTTAGAAATCGAACGAAGTTTAAATTCATGTTTACCCCGAGCTAACTCTAAAAACTTCTTTTCTATAGCAGAGAAATCTTTATCAGAAATTGTTCCTTCTCCCAAATCAATGTCATAATAAAAACCGTTATCAATTGCTGGTCCTATCGTTAACTTCGCATTTGGGTGAAATTCTAAAATAGCTTGTGCTAATACGTGTGCAGAAGAGTGCCAAAAAGCCTTTTTCCCTCCCTCATCATTAAAAGTGTATAGTATTAAAGAGCCGTCTGTAGTAAGCGGGGTAGTGGTTTCAATGGTGGTGCTGTTAAAATTTGCAGAAATAACATTTCTAGCAAAACCTTCACTTATACTTTTAGCAACATCCATTGATGTTGCACCAATTTCGAATTCTTTAACGCTTCCGTCTGGTAATGTAATTTTAATCATTATATGTATGTTATGTTTAATTCCCTTACAAGTGGGAATTTTCAAAACACAAAGATATTGCAAAAGCGTTTTTAATACAATATATATGAGAGCTATTTTCATGGCGTGTCAATTTCTTTAAAATTGTCGGGCTTTCACTACTCGCTTTTTTACTAAAAATGGTAAAAAGAGCTCAAACAAGCCGTTCAATCCCTCACGCGAAGATTAATACGATAATGAGTAGGTTAAAAATTCAATGTAGTTTTAGAGTTAAGTGTCTAGAAAACAACGTTGCGTAAAATACTTTAAAAAAAAGGTAAAAAAGGTAGTTGTTATGTTAGAAAAGGAATCTATATTTGCACCCGCTAAGGGAAAAACGAGTGTTTAGAATTTAGTAAAGTTCATTAAGATAACTTCAAAAAAAGGTAAAAAATAAGTTAATTTTTACTTGTTTAAATCGAAAGAAAGAGAGTATCTTTGCAGTCCGTTTTAAATGCGGGAGTTCATTAAAATTTAGCAAAAAATAACTTTAAAAAAACTTCAAAGAAGTTTTGTCAATTTTAGAAAAGTTTATAGATTTGCAATCGCTTTAAGAAAGCGAAACGATCAGAGAAATTTTGGAATGATTTTGTAATAAGAATCAGTTAGTTCGAATCTAGCATTTCTACAAAAAGGTTGAGTTAAAGAGATGAGATAATACTTGTCATTGGCGACTCGCCAAGTTCATTGAAAATATTGAAATTGACAGCGTAAACAAAGAGTAGAATAACCACGTTCTAATTCGTTAGAACAAATTCTTTTGAAACTTATTCATTAATATTATTTAAAATATACAATGAAGAGTTTGATCCTGGCTCAGGATGAACGCTAGCGGCAGGCTTAACACATGCAAGTCGAGGGGTAACATTGTGCTTGCACAGATGACGACCGGCGAACGGGTGCGTAACGCGTATAGAATCTGCCTTGTACAGGA
>NZ_JAOBTH010000020.1 GCF_025215075.1 Tenacibaculum haliotis
ATTATCAGTAAGGCCAGATACAGTTACTCCGTTAATAAATCCAGCATTTAATAAAAGTCCAGTTTCACTAGCAGTAATAGTTACTGTAATTGCATCACCAACTTTAGTAGAAGTATTAGGAATAGATACAGAAGTTATTGTTGGGCTATTCGCATCAATAGCATCTGCGTTTTGACTAATAGCTGTAGTGAAAGCATCAGAGTTATTACCAGCAGCGTCTGTTAAAGTAAAGCTAACTGGAATATCGTCTCCAGCAGCTCTATCAGTATTTCCTTCTACTATTGTATAAGTAGTGGTATAATTACCACCTCCATTATCAGTAAGGCCAGATACAGTTACTCCGTTAATAAATCCAGCATTTAATAAAAGTCCAGTTTCACTAGCAGTAATAGTTACTGTAATTGCATCACCAACTTTAGTAGAAGTATTAGGAATAGATACAGAAGTTATTGTTGGTGCTTTACCATCAACAACAATAGCTTTATTTGCCCCTAAAGAATTTGCAGCACCAGGTGTAGCCAATGTTATATCAGCATTAGTACCAGAACCGTTTTGAATTGTTCCTCCGTTTAATAATATAGCACCAGTAGATATATAGTCTAAATCAGCACTTATATCACCAACTTGTACTGTATAATTAAATGTTAATACGTCTGTACCACTTCCAGAAGTATAGTTAATGGTACGGTCTGTAACACCAGTCTCTAAAGTAATTTGTGGAGCTCCTGTTACTGTAACATTTTCGCTAAAATTAACAATAATCGCGATAACATCACCTACTTTATATGTTCCGTTTGCAGTAGAAGAACTAACACTACTTACAGTTGGTGTACCACCGTTAAAGGTAGAGCCACTGAATGAGCTAGGAACAGTTGTAGGGAAAGAATATCCTCCAAAAGACCAATTTGAAGATGAAGTATTAATTAGAGCAGCACAATCCGTTAAGCTTCCATTACAAATAGGTGAGCCATTATAATATCCCTCTTCAGTAATTATGTTGGCAGTAACTCCATCTGTTAGCCCTGTGTTGGCTAATGAATTATCGTTTATGTCACCAATAAAAGCAAGAAAAGTTCCTGGAGCGGCTCTGGTTCCTGTAAAGGCAAAAAGTTCATCTATAACTGCAGTTGAAAAACCAGGGTCAGATTCAGAAGCTGTTCCTGAGCTAGCTGTTATTCCTCCGCTATTATCATCTGCATCTGTAATATTTATAATATTTCCTTTTGTAATTGTATTACCAGTGTTATTTGTCCATAAAACTTCTCCTTCACCAGTTGGAGTAACGAAAGTGGTTCCATTCCATTCATCGTCTGTAAAGCGTATTGAAGTATTATTAGGACAGTCATCTAAAAGAAGGAATGCAAACCCGTCGTCATTATCGTGATAGGCTACAAAGGCAATGTCACCTGGGGCATCAATTTGACCATTATCATTTTGACTAATGGTATTTAGAATTCCTAAAAAAATAAATAGAAAACTAAAAATTTTGGTATTTAAGGTAATTTTTTTTTCCATAATTGTAGTTGTTGTTTTGTAATTAGCATAAAGATAGTGATTTATAAATAAAATTCACCTTTCGTATTTGAAAGGTGAATGATAATAAGTTTTTAATTTTAACTTCTAGAGGGAAATTGACCTTGTAAACATATAATGTATCTAACAGTAGTAAATGGTTGTCTGTTATCAAAAGCTTGATTACCACCATTCAGTCCAACTGTTCCATTTCCTCCAACTGTTACAGGAATAGTTTGCCCCCCATACTTAGCATTTGGAGTGGCTTCAGAAGCAAAACGATCTCCAGTATTATTAGCTAATACTCCAACGCCAGGATTTGATGCATCTTCATCACCCACTTCTGTATTTACAGGAATGTTAACTGCACCCGTTAAGCCAGATAGGGATAAAGTATGATTATGTTGTGGCATTTGAGCAACTGTTAACATTCTAAATTCTGCTCCACCTTTTGATGCTTGAGGATAATTTTGTAAACCTGGTCCATGCCCTGCACTTATGGCAACTCTACCACGAAAATCTGGTAAAGCAAAAGTCGTTCTACAGTCCCCGCCATACTGACAGCCTAGTATAGAAAATAACGCTGTATTAGAGCTAATAGCTAATAATTGTCCATCGCAAAAAGCCCAGCCTCTTGGTGCAAATGTTCCACCAAACATTTTAATCTCTCCTATAAAGCCATCTTGTTGTGCAGAAATATTTGATATTGATAATAAACAAATGAAAAGTAATGCTGTTAATTTGATTTTTAGTTTCATCTTTAGTAAAGTTTAGTTAGTTTATAGTAACCAAATTTAACAATAGATAATGTGAGGTTGTAAAAAAAAACCTTGAGCGTATAAGTTAAAAGTATAAAAGAGGTTAAAAAAGGTATAAAGGTGCTATTCTTTGTAAAACATTAATTTTTACGCCAAAAAAAAGGAGTAAATAAAATTAATACAGTAAAAAGCTCTAATCTTCCTATCAGCATTAAAAATGAGCAAAACCATTTGGCTGCGATAGATAAATGATTAAAATTACTTACAGGACTAACTGTTCCTATTGCTGGACCAATATTTCCTAAAGAAGAAGCACAGGCTCCTAAGGCAGAATATAAATCTAATCCGAAAAAAGTTAGTATTACAGTTCCTATAATAAAAATTAACATGTATAAAACAAAGAAAGAGAGTATGTTAAAAACAATTTTTTGTTTTACCGCTTTACCATCGTAACGAACAGGTACAATAGCATTAGGATGTAGTGATTTTTTAAACTCTAAAAAACTACTTTTAAGCATTACAATATGTCGAACAATTTTTACACCTCCAGAAGTAGATCCTGCAGAACCGCCTAAGAAAAATAATGAGAAAAACATTGCTGTTACAAAAAAGCTCCACATCGTAAAATCAGCACTTACAAATCCGGTTGTTGTAACTACTGAAATTACAGAAAACAAAGAGTGTCTTATAGCGCTTTCGGTTGCTCCCCATACCATTGGATGTTGAATAGATGTTTGTAATGCTGGATCTTGATAAAAAAGGATCATTATTGCAATAATCGCAGCAATGATTACTGTACCGAAGAAATAATATTTAAATTCTTCACTCTGAATTACTTTACGAACTTTTCCTTTTAAAGCAAAGTAGGTAAGTACAAAGTTGGTACCTGCTACAAACATAAAAAATATAATAATGTATTGTATCATTGGTGTTCCGTTCCAATGGGCAACACTTGCATTTTTTGTTGAAAAACCACCGGTACTAACAGTTGCCATAGCATGATTAATGGCATCAAACCAATTCATACCTGCTACTTTTAAAAGCAAAAACTGAACAACGGTAAGCAATACATAGATTTGCCACAATCGTTTAGCGGTATCAGTAATACGTGGGTGTAATTTATCTGCTGATGGGCCAGGAGCTTCTGCCATAAACAATTGCATGCCTCCAATACCCAATAAAGGTAGTATTGCGATGGTAAGTACAATAATTCCCATACCACCAATCCAATGTGTAGCACTACGCCAAAAGAGGATTCCTTTAGGCATAGATTCTATATCTGTTAAGATAGAGGATCCGGTTGTTGAATAGCCAGAAATAGTTTCAAAAAAGGCATTTGTTATTGAAGGAATACTGCCAGATAAAAGATAAGGAAGCATTCCTGTAATTGATAAAATAAGCCACCCGGAGGTAACAATAAGATAGCCTTCTTTTTTTTGAATTTTTTTATTGTCAGGTTTGTTAAAAAAATAAAGAATTAAACCAATCGCTATTGTAATAATACCAGCGTTTAAGATTCCCCATTTAGAAATTTCATCATAATAAAAACTAAAAGGTAACGAAAACCACATAAACAACCCATTAAGAATAGCTGTTATTCCTAAAAATCGATAAATTAATTTTAGATTAAGGTTTTCCATTAGTTGAATAAATCTTCTACAATTGATATTGCTTCTGGCAAACAAAAAACAATTGCTTTATCACCACTTTGTAGTTGAAAACTACCAAAAGACATGTGTGGTTTTCCATCTCTAATTACTCCACCAAAAACAGCTTCTCTAGGAAAACGTAACTCTTTAATAGGTTTTAAAGTTACTTTAGCATTTTCTTGTACTTCAAACTCAAAAACTTCAGCATCAATATTATGTAAGTTGGCTAATGCTAAAATTTCTCCTTTACGAATGTGGCGAAAAATATTACTAGCGGCAATTAATTTTTTATTAATAAGCGTATTGATTCCTATTGTTTGAGAAATATTGATGTAATCCATATTTTCAACCAAAGCGATCGTTTTTTTAACGCCTTTAGATTTAGCAACTAAGCAAGACATAATATTGGTTTCAGAGTCACCAGTTACGGCAATAAAAGCATCCATCTCTCTAATATTTTCTTCTTCTAAAAGTTCTAAATCTCTACCATCACCATGAATCACTAATGTATCCATTAAATCTTCAGCAAGGTTTAACGCTTTTTCTTTTTTACGCTCAATTAACTTTACCTTAAAATTATCTTTACAAAGGCTTCTAGCAGTTTTTCTACCTATACTACTACCACCAAGAATCATTACATTTTTAATGTTTATTTGCTCTTTACCAACAATAGGGTAGAGCTTAGAGATGCTATAACTTGGAACAGAAAAATAAACTTGATCGTTCATTTTATAAACGGTATCTCCACGAGGAATTATAGTTTGCGCAGTTCCTTCTCGCTTTATAGCGATGGTAATAAAATCAACTAAACTAAATTTATCTTTTGCTTCTTTAACTGTTAAATCTAATATTGGAGATTTATAACTAAGGGTTGTTCCCATGATGTTAAATACACCATTTTCAAAAGCTACGGTATCGTTAAAGGAAGATTGATTTAATAATAATTTTATTTCTTCAGCAGCCAAAGCTTCTGGAGAAATCATAAAATCTACTCCGAAATCTTTAAAATTGATGCTATCATTTTTTAAAAACTCAGGATTGTTAATTCTAGCAATTGTTTTTTTTACGCCTAAAGCTTTCCCTATAACAGAGATCGTAAAATTGGTATTTTGACTTTCGGTAACGGCCAATAATAAATCGGCAGAACCAATTCCAATTTCTTTTAATAATTTAATAGAGGTAGCATCTCCTTTTTTGGTTATAACATCTAAATGATTATTGATATAGTTTAGCTTTTCGCCATCAAAATCAATCACATAAGTATCTTGTGATTCGTAAGAAAGGAGTTTAGCCAAATGAAAACCTACGTCTCCAGCCCCGGCTATAATAATTTTCATATATAAAATTGAAAAGGATAGAATGCAAAGATACTGTGCTTCTTTGGGTTGTGCAAAAAATGAATTATATTTATATCTGATTAATAAACAGGAGGCTATGAATAAAATATCAATTAAATCTTGGGCATTAGATGATAGGCCGCGTGAAAAACTGATGTTGAAAGGTAAATCAGTTTTGTCAGATGCTGAGTTAGTTGCCATTCTTATTGGATCTGGAAATAGAGAAGAGAGTGCAGTTGCCCTTTCTCAGAGAATATTAAAATCAGTAAATAATGATTTAAATGCATTGGCGAAATTATCGATAGAAGAGTTAATGATGTTTAAAGGAATAGGAGAGGCAAAGGCGATTTCGATAATCACAGCTTTAGAATTCGGAAAAAGAAGACAGTTTGAAGAAAGAGAGGTTGTCTCAAAAATAAAGAGCTCGCTAGATGCTGTTACCATATTACAACCTTTATTGGGCGATTTAGAGCATGAAGAATTTTGGGTGTTATATTTAAATAATTCAAATAAAGTATTGGCAAAACATCAATTAAGTAAAGGAGGTTTTACGGCAACACTAGTTGATGTGCGATTATTGTATCAAAAAGCATTAAAATTATCAGCAGTTGGTGTGATTGTGTCACATAATCATCCGTCAGGAAAAATGAAACCAAGTAGCTCTGATATTGAACTTACTAATAAAATAAAAGAAGCCGGTGTTACTTTAGATATAAAACTCTTAGACCATTTAATAATTACCGAAAAAGCGTATTTTAGCTTTGCAGATGAAGGGATTTTATAGTCGTTTATATTTTGCTACAATTTTTATTATAGACTATGATACTTATTTATACTCATAAAATTACGCCTCGTGTTCGTTATGTTTTTAAACATGTTTTTACACGGGTTTTAAAAATACCGATTAATTTTACAGGTAAAGTAGAAGAGTTTGTAGCCTATAATGGGCCTAAATTTTCGTATACGAATGTAGCTTTAGGAAAAGAATTTTTTGTAAAAAGTAACGAATTGTTATTTCAACAAGGAATTAAAAATTTCGAAATAAATGTAAAAAAATGGGATAACCTTCCTTGCTTTTTTTCAACAGATGAGCAATCAGAAATTCCGTTCGATATTTTTGCTGCAAGTTTTTATCTAATTTCTAGGTATGAAGAATATTTACCACATGTAAAAGATGTACATACTCGTTTTATGGCAACGGAAAGTATCGCTTTTAAATCTGGTTTTTTAGAAAAACCTATTATTGACATTTGGGCCTATAAATTTTTAGAAATATTAAAAATTAAGTTCCCAGACTATGAACACGCTACAAGAAAATATAAATACATTTCTACAATTGATGTAGACAATGCTTTTGCCTACAAATACAAGAGTTTTGTACGAACAATGGGCGGGTTTTTAAAAGATGGATCACAATTTAAAATAATTACAATTTGGGATCGATTTGCAGTTTTATTCAATATAAAGCGAGATCCGTTTAATACTTTTAAATCGATTGTAGAATTAAAAAAGATATATGAAGTTAGAACTATTTTTTTCTTTTTAATAGGAGATTATACCACTTTTGATACAAACGTATCAGCCTCAAAAGGAAAATTTAAGTTGCTAATAAAAGACATGGTTGATTATGCACGAGTAGGCTTGCATCCATCGTATTATACAAGAGAAAATAATTTATTGTTAAAAAAAGAGAAAGAACGATTAGAAAATATCATTAATATGCCGATTAAACGTTCTCGTCAGCATTATTTACGATTATCACTACCAAAAACATATCAGAATTTAATCGATTTAGAAATAGAAGAAGATTACTCGATGGGGTATGCAAGTCATACCGGCTTTAGAGCAAGCACTTGTACGCCGTTTTATTTTTATGATTTAGAATTTGAAATTCAAACACCCTTAAAAATATTTCCTTTTGCTTTAATTGACACCACTTTAAACGATTATATGAAACTAACACCAAAACAATCGTTAGGTAAAATTAGAGATTTAAAGAATGAGGTTAAAGCTGTTAACGGTGTTTTTATCACTGTTTTTCATAATGAAAGTTTAAGTAATTATCAAAGATGGCGCGGATGGAAACGAGTATATAGCTCGATGTTGAAAATAGTTAGACATTAATTAAATTTAGTAAGCATTATATTTTTATATGAATATAGAACACATTTTTTTTGATTTAGATCATACACTTTGGGATTTTGATAAAAATTCAAAACTAACTTTCCAACAAATTTTTAAAGAACAAGAGATTCAATTAGAAATAGTGGAATTTTTAGAAGTGTATATGCCTATAAACCTTGAATATTGGCGATTGTATAGAGAAGATAAAGTTACAAAATCGGTATTAAGATACAGTAGATTACAGGATGCTTTTAACGCTGTAAATTATACAATTTCTGATACTTTAATCAATACAATTTCTGAAGATTACATAAAGTATTTACCTAATCACAATCATTTATTTGAAGGTGCTATTGAGGTTTTAGAATATTTAAAACAAAAATATGAATTGCATATAATTACAAATGGTTTTGAAGAAGTTCAAATTTTGAAGATGCAAAAATCAGGAATAGCTAAATACTTTAAAGAAGTAATTACGTCGGAAAGTGTGGGCGTAAAAAAACCAAACCCTAAAGTTTTCGAGTTTGCTTTAATGAAGGCAAAAACAACTCCAAAAAATTCTTTAATGATAGGAGATAGTTATGAAGCTGATGTTATGGGTGCATTAAAAATTGGGATGTTAGCTATTCATTTTACGAACGACACAAATACTAAACAAGGCATTTTAAGTGTTGAATCATTACTAGCATTAAAAAAATATGTATAATACGATTTATAGTTTATTAAAAATAACCGATATTGCTGATACTTATACTATTATTTTAAGTTTAAATTAATTAAGAATTATAATGAAGAAAATATTTTTGATTTTACTGATGTTAACGACATCAATTTTTGCGCAAAAAAAAGTGAATAATTACAAATACGTAATTGTACCCAATAAATTTGATTTTTTAAATAAGAATGATAAATATCAAACAAGTTCATTAACTAAGTTTTTATTTAATAAATATGGTTTTACAGCTATTTTGGAAGATGAAAAATTACCGAATGATTTAGCTAAAGACAGATGTTTGGCGTTAAGAGGGGTCATAAAAGAAGCATCTGGTATGTTTTCAACGAAAACATTTGTAGAATTACGAGATTGTTTTAATAATGTTGTCTTTACCTCTGTAGTAGGAAAAAGTAAGCAAAAAGAATACAAAAGAGCCTACCAAGAATCGATTCGTAATGCATTTAAAACTATTAAAAGTTTAAATTATAAATACACACCTCTTAAAAAAGAAAAAATTGAGGTTGTTAATGAAAATATACCAGCGGTAGTTGCTTTACCCAAAATAGTTGTTAATAAACCTGTTTCTGTAAACACAAATAAAGAGGTTGAAATAGCAAATTTATATGCGCAATCAACTGCTAACGGATATCAATTAGTAAATACGAAACCCGAAGTTGTTTTTCAATTATTGAAAACGAATATAAAAGATGTTTTTGTTATCAAAAATAAAAACGGAATCCTTTATAAAAATAATGCAATTTGGATTGCTGAATATTATAAAGAGAACGTACAAGTCATTAAAAAATATCAAATAAAATTTTAATATGATATTAAATGAATTAAAAAAGCGAGCTGGATAGCTCGCTTTTTTTAATAGTTATATTTATCCTTCCAACGTTTTTTTAATAATTCTCTGAATTGATTTTCACGAGGATTATTACCTGGTTCGTATAATTTTGTGTTTTTAATTTCGTCAGGTAAAAACTCTTGATCTACAAAGTTACCGGCATAATTATGTGAATATTGATAATCTTTACCATAATCCAAATCTTTCATTAATTTGGTTGGTGCATTTCTTAAATGCAACGGAATTGATAAGTCACCTGTTGTTTTAACTAAGTTTTGAGCTTCGCCAATAGCTATATATGAGGCATTGCTTTTTGCTGAATTAGCTAAATATACAGCACACTGACTTAAGATAATTCTAGATTCTGGATACCCAATTACAGATACTGCCTGAAATGTATTATTAGCCATAATAAAAGCGGTAGGATTTGCATTTCCTATATCTTCAGATGCCGCGATAAGCATTCTCCTTGCTATAAACTTAACATCCTCACCACCTTCAATCATTCTAGCCAACCAATATACAGCACCATTTGGGTCGCTACCTCTTATTGATTTTATAAAAGCAGATACAATATCATAATGTTGTTCACCTGTTTTATCATAACGAACGGTGTTTTTTTGAATTTTAGATAAAACAAGCTCATTAGTTATCTCTATTTCATTGTCTGCGGCAACTAATAATTCAAAAACGTTTAATAATTTACGAGCATCACCACCAGAGACTTGTAATAAAGCTTCAGTTTCTTTTAAGTGTATTTTTTTTTGTGAAATAAATTCATCTTTTTCTATTGCTCGATGCAATAACGCAATTAAGTCATCCTTGTCGAATGAATTTAAAATATAGACTTGGCAACGTGAGAGTAGGGCAGGAATCACCTCAAAACTTGGATTTTCGGTAGTTGCTCCTACTAAGGTAACCCAGCCTTTTTCTACAGCAGCGAGTAATGAATCTTGTTGGGATTTACTAAAACGATGGATTTCATCAATAAATAAAATTGGATTTTTTTGCGTAAACAAACCGCCGCTTTTTTTTGCTTTTTCAATAACTTCTCGCACATCTTTTACACCCGAACTTATGGCACTTAACGTATAAAAAGGACGGTCAGATTCATTGGCTATAATATTTGCTAATGTTGTTTTACCGATTCCAGGAGGCCCCCAAAGAATTAAAGAAGGAATAATGCCTTGTTTAATATGATTGGTTAAAATTCCGTTTTCGCCCACCAAGTGTTGTTGACTTATATAGTCTGATAAATTTTGTGGACGTATTCTTTCTGCCAAAGGTTCATTCATACGGTAAAAATATAAAAGATTTATGACAGATCTTCCGAAATTGTTGTTTGGATTTATTTTTGTTATTTTAATGATGATGAAAACAACTACTCAATTAAAATTTTCGAACCGTATTTTTAGTATGCCGTTCCTTTTCGTTTTCTTGATTTGGTTTACTTATTGGATAGAAATTACCTTCGGATTCAATTTTAATAAATACGGAGTATCACCCAGAAATTTAGGTGGTTTAAAAGGTGTTTTAATGGCTCCTTTCATTCATGGTGATACGTATCACCTTTTTAATAATTCGGTTCCTTTGTTTGTGCTCTCATCATGTCTTTTTTATTTTTATAATAAGGTTGCAGTAAGAGTTTTATTATTTGGAGGATTGTTTACAGGTTTTTTAACATGGATTATTGCCAGTAAATCCTATCATATTGGAGCTAGTGGAATTGTTTACCTGCTTTTTAGTTTTATTTTTTTTAGTGGTATTATCAAAATACATTATCGATTAGTAGCAGTTTCACTAATAACTATTTTTCTATATGGAAGCATGATTTGGTATGTATTACCAATTAAAGAAGGAATGTCTTGGGAGGGGCATTTATCTGGATTAATAGCCGGATTTGTTTTAGCAATAGTTTACAGAAAAAGAGGTATTGTAAAAGAAAAACATGAGTTTTCTAAAACTGAATTTGATGATATGTTTGATGAAAACGGAAATTACATTCCGCCAGTAATAAACGAAGAGAAAGATTTACCAGAAATCAGTTACACCTATTTTTATAAAGAAGAGGAATAAAAAATCCTGCAAAAAGCAGGATTTTTAAAAATTATATTATTGTCTTTGTCTTAGTGTTTCATACAAAAATACTCCACAGGCAACAGAAACATTTAAAGATTCAATTTCACCAAGTAAAGGTAATTTGGCTTTATAATCTACCATTTTTAAAACAGAAGTACTTACACCTTTGTGCTCAGAACCCATTACAATTGCCATTGGTTGATTAAAATCAACATCAAAAACAGCATCTTCTGTTTTTTCGGTAGCAGCTACCATTTTTATATCGGCAGCTTGTAATTGAAACATGGCATCTTTAATATGATCTACTTTACAAATAGGAATTTTAAAAGCTGCACCAGCTGATGTCTTTATCGTTTCAGCATTTACTGGAGCACTACCACTTTTTTGAATGATAATTCCGTTTACACCCGTACATTCAGCAGTTCTAATAATGGCACCAAAATTTCGTACATCAGATACTTGATCTAATAATAAAAATAAAGGCATTTTATCAGAGGCTATAGTCGTTTCAATCAATGTTTCTAAATCATGAAAATCTACCGGAGAAATTTTTGCTACTGCTCCTTGGTGATTACTGTGTTTTGATAATCTATCAAGTTTTTCAGTAGGAACTACACTAGTTGATACTTTGTTTTTTCTTAATAATTTATCTAATTCAAAAAACAACTCACCTCTAAGTCCTTTTTGTAAATATACTTTGTTAATTGATGCATTACTTTCAATAGCTTCAATAATTGCTCTAATACCAAAAATAGTCGTGTTTTCTTCCATGCTGCAAATGTACTAGAATTTATGGTATAAAAAAACCACCTCGTTAGAGGTGGTTTTAATAATTTATGTTATACAATTTTTTTAATTAAAAACCAAAATTTTGTACAACATTAGAGTTTACACCAGTCTCTAAATCAGGAATAGGGTAAGCAAAATTATAAGCTCCATAGGTTACTCCTCCATGAGTTTGATTAATCGCATCAACTAAAGGGATATCTTTTCCTGTTCTAGCTAAATCATGAAAACGCATACCTTCGAAAGCAAATTCTTTTCTTCTTTCTAATAGGATATTATCCAAAGTAACAGCTGCATATGTTGTAGCTCCTCTTTTTGAAGGAATACTATTTAAGTGAGTTAAAGCAAGAGTAGGATTTTCAACCATAATAGCTTCAGCATATATTAAAACAACCTCTTCGTATCTAATGACAGAAATATTATCATCAAAAGTATTCATAGTAGGGTATTTTCCTATGTTTCTTATTTCTCCTCCAGCTGTTGAAATAAAAGATGCTCCTCCTCTAACATCACCAGCATCATATATATCTACTAAATCTTGTAGACCAACAATATCTCCATAACTAGTTCCTCTGTATATATTAGCTAAACCATTAATACCAATATTATCAGTAGCATTTGCAGCAACCTCGAATACAGAATTAGGTGCTGAATCTGTACTAAAAGTACTAGCTAAGTCGTTTTCGTCAACAATTGAAAAATCACCAGAATTAATTACTAATAAAGCAGCATCTCTTGCTGTAGGTAAATCTCCAAAATATAAAGCTATTTTAGCTTTTATTGCATTAACAGCATTAGTAGTTAATGTTTGCTTAGATACATCGTTTAAAGAAGCACTCATTAAAGTAAGCGCTGTATTTAAATCATCAATAGCTAAGTTTTTTACTTCAGTAACAGTATTTCTACTAGGAAAGTAGTTAGATGGATCTCTAAAAGTAGTCATATATGGTACTCCTAAAGTACTATCACCTCCACTTACATGTTGTTGACCATATAATTTAACTAAATCGAAATGAGCTAACGCACGCATTGCATATGCTTGACCCTTTAGGTGATTAATTTTAGTGGCATCTCCTTGAATTCCAGATTGATTAATAACAATATTAGCTAAACCAATAACTCTATATATCTGTGTCCATTGACTTCCAGATTCTGTAGGTAACAAATCCATTTGACCTTCTTTTACAAATCTATTTGAATTTGCATTTGAATAAACATTATCACTTCTAACTTCATTAATAATAATGTAGTCTCTACCGTAATATGTTTGACCAGAAATACGATTGTACGCTCCATTTATAATACCTAAGAGATCTTCATAAGTATTAACATTCGATTCTAAATCCTTGTCTTGAGCTAATGTAGGATCTAAATCCTTGTCATTACATGCTACCATACCACCTAGTAGTACTATTGTAGCAATAAAATAAATTATTTTTTTCATTTTTTGTTAAAAATTAATGTTAATACCAAATACTACTGATTTGACAGGAGGTGTAACTAGTGAAGAGTAACCTGATGCTTGAACTTCTGGATCTAATTTTAATCCACTATCTTTTACCCATGTGTATAAGTTTGTTGCTTTTGCTGTAAGGGTAACAGATTCAATAGGAGTGTTTTTTAGAACACTTTCAGGAAATTCAAATCCAATAGTAACATCTCTTAAACGAAGATAATCTCCGTCATATAAGTGTCTTGAGCTTGTTGAGTGAAAATTATCAGAACCGCCATAGGCAAGTTTTGGAACATTTGTGATATCTCCAGGTTTTTGCCATCTGTCTAATAATTCAGAAGTACCATTATAACTAGCTAAAGTAAAACTATTTGTTCTAAAGTAATGCTGTGCATATTGTTCATATACTTTATGACCTCCTGTAAAATATAAAGAAGCATCTAAGAAAAAGCTTTTATATTTTAAATGAGTAGAAACACCTCCGTTATAAGTAGGTAACGCACTTGCTCCTTGGTATACTCTGGCAGCAGAATTGTAATCAGAAGTTACAGCACCACTAACACCATCTACATACCATGTAGGAGAACCTGTTGCAGGATCAACTCCAGCCCAAGTACGCATGTTCCAACCAGAAATAGGTTGACCAACTATAGTTGCTTTATACGTGCTACCTTCTAAAGGATTAATGTCTTCACCTATTGAATTTTTAGCAAGTTTAGTAACTTCATTTTTAACGGTACCATAGTTTGCAGATACAGACCATAATAAATTATCATTATTTATTATATCATAGCTAATTTCTGCTTCAATACCTGTGTTTAAAGCTTCTCCTATATTTGCAGTTTGCCCTGAAAAGGCTGTTGTAGCTGATAAAGGAACGCTTTGTAATAAATCGTAAGTTTTTCTATTATAGTAAGATACGTTACCTCTTAACCTGTTGTTATACAGTCCGAAATCTAGTCCTACATCATATGTTGTACCTTTTTCCCAAGCTAATAAAGGATTACCTAATTGACTTGCATAAGAAGCTCCATTACCTGCATAATCAGCATCAAAAGATAATAATGCTTGGTATGAATTTGTTGCTATTCCTGAGTTACCTGTTATACCCCAAGAACCTCTTAATCTAAGAGAATTAAATTGAGTATCTGATAAGAAATCTTCTTTATGAATATTCCAAGCAACACCAACTGATCCAAAATTACCAAATCTATTTCCAGAACCAAACCTTGAAGAACCTTCTCTTCTAAAAGTAGCGTCTAAAATATATTTCTGGTCATAATTATAATTCAACATACCTAAATAAGATACGTTAATCCAATCAGTAAAAGATGAACTAGCTTCATAATTTGCACCTGCACTAGCAATGTTTGTTAAACCATCAGTTGGAAAATTTTCACCATATGCGTATAAGTAATTACTTTGATTCTTTTGATATTCAAACAGCGCTGTAACATCAAAATTATGATCATTTACATTAAACTTATAGTTTAATGAATTCTGAACAACATAGTTAAAGTTCTTGGTGTCAGAAGATTGAGAGTATCCGTTTACGTCTCTACCATCACCGTTATATCTGTTTTTGTAATCTTTGAATTCAGATAAAACAAAATCTAAACCAATTGTAGTAGAGAAAGTTAAGTTTTCTATAAATTCATAATCGATTTTAGTATTACTCCCAAATCGAGTAAGTTTAGTAGATACATCATCAACCGAATTTCCATATAAAGTATTGTGTAATGGTATATCTAGATTATAGGTCCCATCAGCATTATAAGGGCTGAAAAAAGGGTTCATGTAATATCTTGTTAAATAAGGGTTAGAAAATGTAGAACCCCCTTCTGATATTGGTCTTTGTTTAGAGTTAGATACGTTAATTGATTGACTTAACTTTAAATTATCTCTTAATTTGGTGTTTAAGTTTAAAGATCCAGTAATTCTTTTAAAAGGATCACCTATAACAATCATTTCTGTTTGGTTATATCCTAAAGACACATAGTAATTTGTGTTTTCTGAACCACCAGAAACAGATAAGTTATAATTTTTAATCATGGCGTCTTTATTTTCAACTAATCCACCCCAATTATATTCTTTTTTGTCCCAATCAGCAACACCTGCGACGTTATTAGCATAAGTAAAAGCTCTTGCGTCATCTATATCTGCTAAACCAACAACGGTAGCATATGTACGGTATATAGATTCAACCAATAACTCTTCTCTTTCAGCACCAGTTAAAGCACGTCTATCGTTTTTAGCTTCATTTTGATAACCAAAAGAACTTGTAAAGCTAAATTTTGCTTTACCTGTTTTACCTTTCTTTGTTGTAATTAAAATTACACCATTAGATCCTCTAGCACCGTATGCAGCTGTAGCAGAAGCATCTTTTAATACTGTCATACTAGCAACATCTTTACTGTTTACAGAAACTAAAGCACTTAAAGAACTATTAGAAGTTGATCCTGAAAAATCTCCAGATATCATAGGTACACCGTCAATAACGTATAAAGGAGAATTACTAGCACTTAATGAACCAGCACCACGAATTCTAATGTCTTGAACAGCACCTGGAGTACCAGAAGTACTAGATATTTGTAATCCAGCAACTTTTCCCTGTAAAGCTTGGTCAATTGATAAAACAGGTACGTTTTCAATTTGATCTGCTTTTATTGTTACAGCGTTACCAGTTAATTCATTTTTAGATTTAGATGTATAACCTAAAACTATAATTTCCTCAAGCTGATTGTCTGTAGCCATGATTACATTAATCATGTTAGATGTTCCAACAGTTTTTTCTGACATCTTCATACCTACAAAACTAAATACTAAAACATCTCCAATTTTAGCTTTAATAGTATATTTTCCATCAAAATTTGTTTCACCACCTTGAGTAGTACCTTTTTTCATTACCGTAACCCCAGGTAAAGGACCTGATTCGTCAGAAACGGTACCTGAAATTGTTTTGTCTTGTGCAAAGGATATTTGCACAACCAACGCTAGTAACAGCGTTAAAATCCCATTAAACTTTGTCTTCATTGTATAATTATTTGAATTAATTAGCTGCTAAAGTCTTAATTTTATCCCAATTAAACAATTTTTTAACAAAAAAGAATGTGTAAATGTTTTTTAGTTACTTTTTAAAAAGCAAATAAAGCTCAAGGAGTTCTAATTCCTTAAGCTTTATTTTTGTTAATAGTTTAGTTATATTTCCCAACCACCGTTTGAGTAATCTATATCAGGTGTTCCTGTAGTTCCACCAAAAGTGTAAACTGGTAAAGGAACAGCGTTTAAAGATTTTCCAGGTACAGGGTAATGTAAAAAAGTGCCTTTTTGAAGTAGTCCTTCTTTTCTCATTTCAAAAAAAGGTAAAGCCATACCAGTTAAAGGAAACTCAATAATTCTTTCATAATGTATAGCATTTGCAATTGCAATTGCATCAGTTGAAGAAACATCTGGTAAATTACCACGAATCTTTCTTGTGCCCATGTTTAATACAGTAGCAGCCCCAGTTAAATCGCTAGTTCTTAACATCGCTTCTGCTTTGTACATATCATTTTCAGATACAGTATAGTCAGGCATGCTTTCTGCTTCAGTAGCTAAAAAGAAGTCATATCTTTTGTATCTGTATGAGCTATAATGATAATCACCTCTTGCAGGGTTAAAATCTTGACTAGTTAGATATTCATAATCACTTAAGAGCCTAGCGTCTGCACTAGTTGATTCAGCTATGGTTACTGTTCCTGCTGGCCATACACTTGGTGTGTTTGGATCCATTAAGTTTATTGCATACATATCTGTTCTTGCCCAACCAAATTGACATAAAACCCATTTGTAATCATCCCAAATAGTATCAGCATTTGTCGTCACTTCAAAATCTCTAGAAATCCCTTTATTTGCGTAACCTAATACTTTAGTCCAGTTTATTGCATCTCTCTCTGTAGTATTACGAGCATTCATTGTTAACATTCTAGCTCCCATAGAGTTCATAAAAGAAGCTAAATCTACACTATTATATGTGTGTCCAGGTATTGTGTTTGCTGCTAAGTCGAAATTATTTGCTTCAGCTATTGAGATAGCTAAATCTAGTTTTTCTAAAGCGAAAACCATAGCGTCTTTATAATCCACCGGTTTTCCGTTGTTTAAAGCACCGTTTTCATCTGATAACCAAGCCTGGTCGTATACTAAAGCTGCATAACCAACAGAAAGAGCTTGACCAAAACGACCAATTGCTTCAATTCTCTTAGGGTCTTCAAAAGCCGTTCCATTGTTTACAGCTTGTATTAATGTATTTGAATCGTTAAGAATAGAATAGATTGCATTAAAAAAAGTTTCATTAAAACCTGCGTTACCATAACTAGCTTGATTGTTGTAAGCTACTCTAGGTTGGCTAGATAAATCTCTCATTCCTGCATTACCCCAAGAGCAAGTTGCTGCATCTGACATTGTAGTTAAAGCAATACCTAAATTTGAATATTGATGATTAGCATTCCACCAATTAAAAATAACAGTGGTTGATAAAGCTTCAAGAGCTGATACATCAGTCGTTAAAGTTGCTGTGTCAGGGTTCTCAGAATTTTGTACTTCTAAATCAGTTTCAAAATTCTCGCATCCTATAAAAAGGAATATGGCAACAATAGAAACTATGTGTTTTATATTTTTCATTATATTTAAAATTTTAATTGAACTGCAAGTGAATAAGATCTTGATACAGGATACACTCCGTAATCTACAGAAAAGTATTGTTGAGTATCAGTACTAAAAGTGCTTACTTCTGGATCCCACCCTTTGTAATCTGTAAAAGTCAATAAGTTTTGACCTGATAAAGTTAATTTTAACGATTTAAAAAATCCTTTAGCAATCTTGTTAAGTTGTGATTCATCAAATGAGTACGCTATAGAAGCTTCTCGTAATTTTACATAACTACCGTCTTCTACCCAGAAGGCATTACTATTATTTGTGTCATACAGACTTTCATAATATGGAATTGTTTTCTTGTTAGCAGCATTTTTGCCAGCTTGGTCAACCATAGCACTTCTTCCGTCAATAGTAATCCATTGATTATTACGGTTGTATACGTCACCACCCTTTTTCCAGTCCCAAAGCATGTAGAATTTGAAACCTTTATATTTTAAACTAGAATTTAAACCTAAATTAAAATCTGCATTTTGGTTCCCTATTTTTTCACTAACAGCTGTTCCGTTAGCGTCAACTAATGCAGTTGCAGCTTCAGTAGTTGTACCAATAGAAGATTTTAAGACAACTATGCCATCTGAATTAACAGAGTAATCTGTGATTGAATTACCTGTAGGGAGTTGTTGAGCCATTTGATCTAATGTAGTAACAAATTTTCTACCATACATAGAGCCAAATTCTTCACCTTCTTTTATTAAAAATAAATCATTTGGACCAACTTTTTGTTGAGAGACGTTTAATGCGGTTATTTGATTATTAGACATAGAAAAGTTTACGCCAACATCCCATGACAAATCGTCTGTTTTTATTACGTTAGCATTTAAGGTAGCTTCAATTGTATTAAAATCTACTGTACCTACATTTTGCCATTGTTGATTGAAACCAGCATTTGCAGGTGAAAATAAATCAACTAACATAAATTGATCTTCTGTTTTTGATTTTGAGTATACAGCTTCAAGATTAAATCTATCTAAAAAACTAGCGTTTAAACCTATTTCTAATTCTGTAGTTTTTGATGGTTTTAAATTGGGATTACCCTTGGTTCTGTCTGTTGATAGAATACCATCGCTAATTCCAACTTGTTCATATTGCCAATTAAATCCAGGTCTTTGTCCTGAAGTTCCGTAAGCAGAGTGTACTTTTAATTCTTGGACTCCTGGAATGTCAATATCTTTGGTTATACGATATGCACCCGAAACTCTATAATAACTAGCCCATTGATTATTTTCACCAAATAAAGAAGAACCATCTCGTCTATACATAGCATCAAAAATGTATCTATCTTTATAATCAAGACCTACAATAGCAAAAAAGTTTTTTGCTCTTTCATCAGTCTTATCAGACCCAGAAGAAACATTAGAAGGGTCGAAATTGTCAAGAGAAGGTATACCAGGGTATAAAAAATCAATTCCATTGGCTTCAAAAAATTCATATTTACCATCTTCTATTAAGTAGCTGATTTTACTTTTTAGATTAAGGTCATTCCAGCTCTTCTTGAAATTAAGGGTAAGCTGTGCTTTTTGAGTTAAGCGATTAGAGAATGATTCATATAAACCTCCTTTTGAGTACCCAAACCCAACAGGGTCAGCTGTTTTTGTGAATGAAGTATATGGGTTAAGTCGACTTAATTTACTGTCAATATTTTCAAAAGCATATTCACCATCTAAATCTAAATAATCATTTAATTTGATGTTCAATTTATAACTACCAGTAAATTTTCTAGTTCTTCTAGTTCTTTCTGTGCTGTAAAGATCGTATAAAGGGTTTGTTAATTCAGATTGCCATTGATCAGGAAAGTAGTAATAAGGTTGACCATCAGGGTTTTGTTCAAATACATAAACATCAGGGTTTAATCTAATTGCAGATCTATAAAGGTCGTCGTCATTTGGAGGGGTGTTATCGACAGTAGATATGAGGTTGTTGCTAGTGTTGAAACTTAGCCAGTCATTGATTTCAAAATCACCATTAAATCTAAAGCTATTCCTGTCGTATCCTTTTGTTTCAACCAATATACCTTCTACATTGCTGTTTTCATATGAAAATAGTAGTCTAGCTTTTTCTGAACCGCTAGAAACAGAGGTGTATAATGTTCTGTTAAAGCCTTTTCTGAAAAAATCGTCTTGAAAATCAGAATATTTACCGTAAGGGTTGTCAGCGTATTGATCAGTATCTAGAGATCTACCTCCAATAACAGCTGAACTTCTAATACCATTGTAGTTTGCAGGATATGTAACGCCATCGTATTTTGTGTATATTCCTTTGGCAGATTCCCAATCTGAAGCTAAGGTGTATGCATGAGATTTATTTAAATCCATTTTGTTGCCTAATTCTTGAAAGCCAATAGAGGATCTAATTGTAACTTCAGTCTTACCAACTTTACCTCTTTTAGTAGAAATAACAATAACTCCGTTACCAGCTCTAGAGCCATATAGGGCAGACGCAGATGCACCTTTTACAATTTCAAAAGAAGCAATATCGTCAACGTTCATATCTGAAAGTCCTCCTTCAACAAAAGCTCCATCAACTATGTATAGTGGTTCTTGAGAGCCATATAGATTTTTAGCGCCTCTTAATATGATGTTAGCACCTTGACCAGGTTGCCCTAAGTTTGTAACGGAAACACCGGCAACTTTACCTTGTAAAGCACTAGCTGCAGAGCTTACAGGTGCATCTTCTAGTCTATTAGCACTAACTTTAGCAACAGATACAGAAAGTTTTTTCCTAGAGGTTCCACCTGCAACACCAGAGACAATGATTTCATTTAAAACGTTGTCGCTTGTCATGAAGATGTTAATAGAATTTGACGTGTTAACTGTTTTTGTGGTAGTTTTCATGCCTACAAAACTAAAAATCAAGACATCTCCATTTTTAGCTTTAATAGCGTATTTCCCATCAAAATTAGTTTCCGCACTTACATTTGTGCCTTTTTTTAATACCATTGCTCCTGGTAGTGGTCCTGACTCGTCAGAAATAATACCTGAGATTGTTTTTTCCTGCGCAAACGTTATTTGAACCAGTAGCGCTAAGAAGAGTGTTAAAACTCCATTAAACTTTGTTTTCATTTTGTAATTATTTGAATTAGTTTGGTCAAAACTCTTAAATAAATCTTAAAAAAACAACAAATTCTTGTATTATTTATTAAATTATTAAATTTTATTCATTTTTTTAACATATAATAAATGGTTAATTTAATTTCTGTAATGTATTCTTGGGAGGTTTGTAGTGAATTAGGTTCTTGAAAAATTACTCTATAATAGATAGGTTGTTCTGTTTAAAAATAAAAATAACTTACTGGTATTTGAATAATTAGAAATTAATTGTACATTTGCACACTCTTTTTAAAAGAGTAATGTTAGTACAAATTAAAAACAAGTAATAATAGTATGCCAACTATTCAACAATTAGTTCGTAAAGGAAGAACCAAAATAACTAAGAAGAGTAAATCGGCTGCATTACAAGCTTGTCCTCAGAGACGTGGAGTTTGTACGCGTGTGTATACCACTACACCTAAGAAACCTAACTCAGCGATGAGAAAGGTTGCAAGGGTAAGATTAACAAATGGTAACGAAATTAACGCGTATATTCCAGGAGAAGGGCACAACTTGCAAGAGCACTCGATAGTATTAGTTAGAGGTGGAAGGGTAAAAGATTTGCCAGGAGTTAAGTATCACGTAGTACGTGGTGCATTAGATACTGCAGGAGTTGAGGGTAGAACCCAACGTAGGTCTAAGTACGGTGCAAAACGCCCAAAGAAGTAAAAACAATCAATTAACTTTTTTAATGTAAAGACATGAGAAAAAGAAAAGCGAAAAAAAGAGTTCTTTTACCAGATCCAAGGTTTAATGACCAATTAGTAACACGTTTTGTGAATAACTTAATGTGGGACGGTAAAAAATCTGTAGCTTTTAAAGTATTTTACGATGCAATGGATATCGTAAACGAAAAGAAGACTGACGAGGAAAAAACAGCCTTAGAGGTTTGGAAAGATGGTTTGTCAAATGTAATGCCACACGTAGAAGTTCGTTCTCGTCGTGTAGGTGGAGCAACATTCCAAATTCCAATGCAAATTCGCCCAGACCGTAAAGTGTCTATGGCAATTAAATGGATGATTACTTATACGCGTAAGCGTAATGAGAAAACAATGGCACAGCGTTTAGCTGCTGAAATCTTAGCTGCGGCTAAAGAAGAAGGAGCTGCTGTTAAAAAGCGTACAGACACTCATAAGATGGCTGAAGCTAACAAAGCATTCTCACACTTTAGATTCTAAGAAATGGCTAGAGATTTAAAATTTACTAGAAATATTGGTATTGCTGCGCATATTGATGCAGGTAAAACCACTACGACAGAACGTGTATTGTATTATACAGGTGTTAGTCATAAAATAGGTGAGGTGCATGATGGTGCCGCAACTATGGACTGGATGGAGCAAGAGCAAGAAAGAGGTATTACAATTACTTCTGCTGCTACTACTTGTGAGTGGAAATTCCCATTAAACAATGGTGAGTCTACAGATGAAACAAAAGGATATCACTTTAATATTATTGATACTCCAGGTCACGTTGATTTTACAGTAGAAGTAAACCGTTCGTTAAGAGTACTTGATGGATTAGTTTTCTTATTTAGTGCAGTTGATGGTGTTGAGCCTCAATCTGAAACTAACTGGAGACTTGCTGATAACTATAAAGTACCACGTATCGGTTTCGTTAATAAAATGGACCGTCAAGGATCTAACTTTATGGCAGTATGTCAGCAGGTTAAGGATATGTTAAAGTCAAACGCAGTGCCAATTGTTATGAACATTGGTGATGAAGATGAGTTTAAAGGTATTGTAGATTTAGTGAAGAACCGTGCTATAGTATGGCATGATGCTACACAAGGGGCTACTTTCGATATCGTAGATATACCAGAAGAATTAAAAGAAGAAGCTGCTGAATTAAGAGGTAAACTTATTGAAGAAGTTGCTGCTTATGATGAGAATCTTTTAGAGAAATTCATGGAAGATGAAGACTCTATTACTGAAGAAGAAGTGCATGCTGCGCTTCGTGCTGCAGTTATGGATATGTCTATCATTCCTATGATTTGTGGATCAGCGTTTAAAAATAAAGGTGTACAGTTCTTATTAGATGCTGTTTGTCGTTATTTACCTTCTCCTTTAGATAAGGAAGCAATCGTTGGTACTAACCCAGATAATGGTGAAGAGATTTCTCGTAAGCCAGATGTAAAGGAGCCTTTCGCTGCTTTAGCATTTAAAATTGCTACTGATCCTTTCGTAGGTCGTTTAGCATTTTTTAGATCTTATTCAGGTAGATTAGATGCAGGGTCGTATGTTCTAAACAACCGTTCAGGTAAAAAAGAACGTATCTCTCGTATCTATCAAATGCATGCTAACAAGCAAAACGCTATCCCTTTCATTGAGGCAGGAGATATCGGTGCAGCAGTAGGTTTTAAATCTATTAAAACAGGAGATACTTTATCTGATGAAAAGCATCCTATTGTTTTAGAATCTATGGACTTCCCAGATCCAGTAATTGGTATCGCGGTTGAGCCTAAAACTAAAGCAGATGTTGATAAATTAGGTATGTCTTTAGCAAAATTAGCAGAAGAAGATCCTACATTTACTGTAAGAACAGATGAAGCTTCAGGACAGACTATTATTTCTGGAATGGGTGAGTTACACTTAGATATTATTGTTGATCGTTTAAAACGTGAATTCAAGGTAGAAGTTAACGAAGGTCAGCCTCAGGTAGAATATAAAGAAGCAATTACAGCAGCAGCTGAACATAGAGAAGTTTTCAAAAAGCAATCTGGTGGACGTGGTAAATTTGCTGATATAGCATTTACTATGGAGCCTGCTGAAGAAGGTGTTCAAGGTTTAGTATTTGAGTCTGTAATTAAAGGTGGTAACGTTCCTAAAGAATTTGTTCCTTCTGTAGAGAAAGGATTCAAAGAAGCTATGAAGAACGGTCCTTTAGCTGGATACGAAATGGATTCAATGAAAGTAACTTTAAGAGATGGATCTTTCCACCCTGTGGATTCTGATGCATTATCTTTTGAGTTAGCTGCAAAAATGGGTTATAAAGCTGCTGCAAAAGCTGCTAAAGCCAGAATTATGGAGCCATTAATGAAAGTTGAAGTGTTAACTCCTGAAGAAAACATGGGAGATATCGTAGGAGATTTAAACAGAAGAAGAGGTCAGGTTAACGACATGAGTGATCGTGCTGGATCTAAAGTTGTAAAAGCATTAGTTCCATTATCTGAAATGTTCGGATATGTAACAGCTTTAAGAACAATGTCTTCTGGTAGAGCTACTTCTACTATGGAATTTTCTCACTACGCAGAAACTCCATCAAATGTTTCTGAAGATGTAATAGCAAAATCTAAAGGTTAATAAGATATTAAGATGAGCCAAAAAATTAGAATTAAATTAAAATCTTACGATTATAACTTAGTAGATAAGTCTGCTGAAAAAATCGTAAAGACAGTAAAGTCAACAGGAGCTGTAGTTAACGGTCCTATTCCTTTACCAACAAATAAAAAGATTTTTACAGTATTACGTTCACCACACGTAAACAAAAAATCTAGAGAACAATTTCAATTATCTGCTTACAAAAGATTATTAGACATTTATAGTTCTTCTTCGAAAACTATTGATGCTTTAATGAAACTTGAGTTACCAAGTGGAGTTGAAGTTGAGATTAAAGTATAAGTAAATAACTAACTTTCGGTTTAATTTTTTTAAACCGAAAGTTTTTTATACTTTTGCGCACCGGAATTAACGTTCTGCGGTGTAAAAATGCTGATTTATTCAGTATTTAACATGTCCTGAGGGTTTCGCGAAGGAAAAATGGTAAAAACAAATTCAGGGTGAAGATGTTTTTCGCTCTTTTTTTTGTGTGAAATTTAAAGGAAAAAACTGAAACATTTGTTTCAAAATAATTATTATTAATAGACGCGCTGGATAAATAAAATCTATCGTCTTAAAATTAACAAGTATGTCTGGGTTAATAGGTAGAAAAGTAGGTATGACCAGCTTATTCGATGAGAACGGGAAGAATATTCCTTGTACTGTAATCGAAGCAGGGCCATGCGTGGTTACCCAAGTCAGAACCGAAGAGGTAGACGGCTATAGTGCGTTACAACTTGGTTTCGATGACAAAAAAGCAAAAAGCTCTAATAAAGCTTTAGATGGACACTTTAAAAAAGCTGGTACATCTGCTAAGAAAAAAGTCATTGAATTTCAAGGGTTTGACGGAGAGTATAAATTAGGTGATTCAATTACTGTTGAGCACTTTACTGAAGGAGAATTCGTAGATGTTTCTGGGGTTTCTAAAGGTAAAGGTTTTCAAGGTGTTGTTAAGCGTCATGGATTTGCCGGTGTTGGTCAAGCAACGCACGGTCAACATAACCGTTTAAGAGCTCCTGGTTCGATTGGTGCTGCATCATATCCTGCAAGAGTATTCAAAGGAATGCGAATGGCAGGTCGTATGGGTGGAGACAAAGTAAAAGTTCAAAATTTAAAAGTATTAAAAGTGGTTGCTGATAAGAATCTTATCGTAGTAAAAGGAGCAATTCCTGGTCACAAGAATACTTTTGTAACTATCGAAAAATAATGAAAGTAGCAGTTTTAGATATTACAGGAAAAGATACCGGTAGAAAAGTTGAACTTTCTAACGAGGTATTTGGTATTGAACCAAACGATCACGCAATTTATTTAGATGTAAAGCAGTACTTGGCGAATCAAAGACAAGGAACTCACAAGTCTAAAGAAAGAGCTGAAATCGCTGGTAGTACAAGAAAGATTAAGAAGCAAAAAGGAACAGGTACAGCACGTGCGGGTTCAATCAAATCTGGAGTTTTCAGAGGTGGTGGACGTATGTTTGGACCAAGACCAAGAAGTTATTCTTTTAAGTTAAATAAAAACTTAAAGCGTTTAGCGCGTAAGTCTGCTTTAAGTATTCAAGCAAAAGATAGTAATTTAGTAATTGTTGAAGATTTCAATTTTGAAACTCCAAAAACTAAAGAATTTATCAATGTTTTAAAAGCTTTAGAGTTAGATACTAAAAAATCTTTATTCGTATTAGGAGACGAAAGTAACAATGTTTACTTATCATCTCGTAACATAAAAGGATCTAAAGTAGTAAATGCTACAGGAGTTAATACTTACAGTGTTTTAAACGCTAATAAAGTAGTTATTTCTGAAAGCTCTTTAGAAGGAATTCAAATTAACTTAAGTAAATAGGGAAAGATATGAGTATTTTAATTAAACCTATTATTACGGAAAAAGCAACAAAAGATAGCGAGGTATTTAATCGTTATGCATTTGTTGTGAATAGTAAGGCTAATAAATTAGAAATCAGAGGAGCTGTAGAAGCTACTTATGGTGTAACAATTAAGTCTGTTAAAACCATGAACTATCCTCTTCAAAGAAATACTAAGCACACTAAAAAAGGTTTAGTAACAGGGATAACTAGTGGATACAAAAAGGCAATCGTTCAGTTAGCTGAAGGAGAGACTATTGATTTTTATAACAATCTTTAAGAAAAGACAAAATGTCAGTTAGAAAATTAAAACCAATAACACCAGGTCAGCGTTTTAGAGTTGTAAATGGGTTCGACACCATAACAACTGATAAGCCGGAGAAAAGTTTACTTGCTCCGAAAAAACGATCTGGAGGTCGAAACAACCAGGGTAGAATGACAACACGTAACATTGGTGGTGGTCATAAACAAAAATACCGTATTATTGATTTCAAAAGAAATAAACAAGGTATCCCTGCAACAGTAAAAACTATAGAGTACGATCCAAATCGTACTGCATTTATTGCTTTACTTAGTTATGCTGATGGTGAAAAGCGTTATGTAATTGCACAAAACGGTTTAAAAGTAGGTCAAGTAATCGTTTCAGGTAAAGGATTAGCTCCAGAAGTGGGGAATGCTTTATATTTAAGCGAAATTCCTTTAGGTACTACAATTTCATGTATTGAGTTACACCCAGGTCAAGGAGCTGTTATGGCTCGTTCTGCAGGTTCATTTGCTCAATTAATGGCAAGAGATGGTAAGTATGCAACAGTTAAGTTACCTTCAGGTGAAACAAGATTAATCTTGTTAACTTGTATGGCAACAATCGGGGTTGTATCTAATTCAGATCACCAATTACTAGTTTCTGGTAAAGCTGGTAGATCTAGATGGTTAGGTAGAAGACCAAGAGTTAACGCTGTACGTATGAATCCAGTTGATCACCCAATGGGTGGTGGTGAAGGACGTTCTTCAGGAGGGCATCCAAGATCAAGAAACGGTATTCCGGCTAAAGGGTTTAAGACTAGATCTAAAACTAAAGCTAGTAATAAGTATATTATAGAACGTAGAAAGAAATAAACCATGGCAAGATCATTAAAAAAAGGACCTTTCGTTCACTATAAGTTAGAGAAAAAAGTGTTAACTAACGTTGAAACTGAGAGCAAATCAGTTATCAAAACTTGGTCAAGAGCAAGTATGATTACTCCAGATTTCGTTGGGCAAACAATTGCTGTTCATAACGGACGTCAGTTTGTACCAGTTTACGTTACTGAAAACATGGTAGGTCATAAATTAGGCGAATTTTCACCAACACGTTCTTTTAGAGGGCACGCTGGTGCAAAAAATAAAGGTAAAAAATAGTAGGAAATTATGGGAAGTCGTAAACATAACATGGCAACACAGTTAAAAGAAGCAAGAAAGTCTAAAGCTTTCGCTAAAATAACTAATTGTCCTACATCACCAAGAAAAATGCGTTTGGTAGCAGATTTAGTAAGAGGAGTAGAGGTTGAAAAGGCTTTACAAATCTTAAAGTTTAGTTCAAAAGAAGCATCAAGAAACTTAGAGAAATTGTTAATGTCTGCAATAGCAAACTGGCAAGCTAAGAATGAAGATGCAAGTATCGAAGATGCTGGATTATTCGTTAAGTCTATTTTTGTAGATAGCGCAGGTATGTTAAAAAGATTAAGACCAGCTCCACAGGGGCGTGCACATAGAATTCGTAAGCGTTCTAATCACGTTACTTTAGAGTTAGGAGCTAAAAATAAAAGTAATTAATCAAAGTAGAAATGGGACAAAAAACAAATCCAATAGGAAATCGTTTAGGAATTATCAGAGGATGGGAATCTAACTGGTATGGTGGAAATGACTACGGAGATAAATTAGCTGAAGATGACAAAATAAGAAAGTATATTAATGCTAGATTATTTAAAGCAAGTGTATCAAGAGTAATTATTGAGCGTACGCTTAAACTTGTAACCGTTACTATCACTACTGCACGTCCAGGTATCATTATTGGTAAAGGAGGTCAAGAGGTAGACAAGTTAAAAGAAGAGCTTAAGAAAATTACAGGAAAAGAAGTTCAAATTAACATTTTTGAAATTAAGCGTCCAGAATTAGATGCTAAATTAGTAGCAGCTAGTATTGCTCGTCAAATTGAAAATAGAATTTCTTACAAGCGTGCTACTAAAATGGCTATTACTGCAGCAATGAGAATGAATTCAGAAGGGATTAAAGTCCAAATTTCTGGTCGTTTAAATGGAGCAGAAATGGCACGTTCTGAGCATTATAAAGAAGGAAGAATTCCTCTTTCTACTTTTAGAGCAGACATTGATTACGCACTTGTTGAGGCACATACACAATACGGAAGATTAGGTATTAAGGTATGGATCATGAAAGGTGAGGTTTATGGAAAACGTGAATTATCTCCATTAGTAGGATTATCTAAACAAAAAGGTGGTGCTAATAAAGGTGGTGGAAACAAACGTCAACAACCTCGCAGAAGAAAATAATTTTTAAAATTAGAAATTAAAAATGTTACAGCCAAAAAGAGTAAAATACCGTAAGGTACAGAAGGCGAAAGGAAATATGAAAGGTAACTCTGGTAGAGGTGCTCAACTTTCTAACGGAATGTTTGGTATCAAATCATTAGATCAGAATTTACTTACCTCTCGCCAAATAGAGGCAGCTCGTATTGCGGCAACTCGTCACATGAAGAGAGAAGGACAGCTTTGGATTAAGATATTTCCAGACAAGCCTATTACTAAGAAGCCATTAGAAGTACGTATGGGTAAAGGTAAAGGTGCTCCTGACCATTTTGTGTCAGTTATTAAACCAGGTAGAATTTTGTTTGAAATTGGTGGAGTACCAATGGATGTGGCAAAAGAAGCTTTACGTTTAGCTGCACAGAAACTTCCAGTGAAAACGAAGTTTGTTATTGCAAGAGATTTTGATTTTAACGCTTAATTCTATATACAATGAAACAATCAGAAATTAAAGAATTAACCACTACCGACTTACAAGGAAGGTTAGTGACGTTAAAGAAAAATTATACGGATCTTAAGATGGCTCACGCCATAACTCCATTGGAAAACCCAATGCAGATTAAAAGCTTAAGAAAAACTGTAGCAAGAATTGCTACAGAGTTAACTAAAAGAGAATTACAATAATTCTAGTCAGTTTTAAAGATGGAAAAAAGAAATCTTAGAAAAGAGAGAATAGGTGTAGTATCTAGTAGCAAAATGGAGAAATCTATTGTTGTTAATGAGGTAAAAAGAACCAAGCACCCAATGTATGGTAAATTCGTATTAAAGACGAAAAAGTACGTTGCACATGACGAGAATAACGACTGCAACGAAGGAGATACAGTTAGGATAATGGAAACACGTCCTATGAGTAAATCTAAACGTTGGAGATTAGTAGAAATCTTAGAAAGAGCTAAATAATATGTTACAGACAGAATCAAGATTAAGAGTCGCAGATAACACTGGAGCAAAAGAAGTTTTAGTGATAAGAGTTTTAGGAGGAACAAGAAAGCGTTACGCTAGCGTTGGAGATAAAATTGTAGTAACTGTAAAGTCTACATCTCCAAACGGAAGTGTTAAAAAAGGTCAAGTATCTCGCGCAGTTGTTGTTCGTACTAAAAAGGAAATTAGACGTAAAGACGGATCATACATCAGATTTGATGATAATGCTTGTGTACTTTTAAATCCTACAGAGGAAATGAGAGGAACTCGTGTATTTGGTCCTGTTGCCCGTGAATTACGTGATAAGCAATTTATGAAGATAGTATCATTAGCACCTGAAGTGCTTTAAATCGACATTAAGATGAAGAAGTTCAAAATTAAATCAGGAGATACTGTTAGAGTATTAGCAGGAGATCACAAAGGATCGGAAGGGAAAGTTTTACAAATCCTTAGAGATAAGGACAGGGTGTTAGTAGAAGGTGTTAATATGGTGTCTAAACACACTAAGCCAAGTGCTGCTAGTCCTCAAGGAGGAATTGTAAAAAAAGAAGCTTCTTTACATATATCAAACTTAGCGTTAATCGAAAACGGTGAAGCTGTAAAAGTTGGTTATAAAGTAGAAGGAGATAAGAAAGTTAGATTTTCAAAAAAATCAGATAAAGCAATATAACAATGAGTTACGTACCAAGATTAAAAGAAGAGTACAAGAGCAGAGTTATAAGTGCTCTTACTGAAGAATTCGGTTATAGTAATGTAATGCAAGTACCTAAATTACAAAAGATTGTTGTAAGTAAAGGTGTTGGTGCAGCTATAGCAGATAAGAAATTAATTGAATACGCTATTGACGAGTTAACTACAATTACAGGTCAAAAAGCAGTTTCAACGATATCTAAGAAAGATGTTGCAAACTTTAAATTACGTAAGGGTATGCCAATTGGTGCAAAAGTTACGTTAAGAGGAGTTAAAATGTACGAATTTTTAGATAGATTGGTTACCGCTTCTTTACCACGTGTAAGAGATTTTAACGGAATCAAAGCGAATGGTTTTGATGGTAGAGGTAATTACAATTTAGGAATTACTGAACAAATCATTTACCCTGAAATTAATATTGATCAAGTAAAAAAGATTAGTGGTATGGATATTACTTTTGTAACATCTGCAAACACTGATAAAGAAGCTAAATCATTATTAGGAGAATTAGGTTTACCATTTAAAAAGAACTAAGAGACATGGCTAAAGAATCAATGAAAGCGCGTGAGCGCAAAAGAGCTAAAACGGTTGCTAAATATGCTGAAAAAAGAAAAGCTTTAAAAGAAGCTGGAGATTATGAAGCATTACAGAAGTTACCAAAAAATGCTTCTCCGGTAAGAATGCATAACCGTTGTAAGTTAACGGGACGTCCTAAAGGATATATGCGTCAGTTCGGAGTTTCACGTGTTACTTTTCGTGAAATGGCTAACCAAGGATTAATTCCAGGTGTTAAAAAAGCGAGCTGGTAACAGTAAGTTTTTATATAAAATTAAAAGGTGTACAATTAAAATTGTACACCTTTTTTTTGTGATATTTTTTATAAACGACGTAAATTGTCGTTTTAGTTATTATTTTTGGAATAGATTATAGATACAATGGCTAAAAAAGAATATATAAGTAGATTTTTAAGGATAATTAAACGTGTTAAAAAAGGAGACTATCCTTCATATAATGTTTTGTTTGAATATTTGAAGAATGATTCATATCATTTTCAACAAGATTCTTTTCATTTGGGATTTTCAAAGAGAACTTTGCAAAGAGATCTTAAAGAAATACGTTTAATTTTTAATATTGATATCTGTTATTCACGAAAAGAGAAAGGTTATTTTATTTACTCTGATGAGTTTAGTAATTTTAGTGAGATGCTAGAAACCTATGATTTAATTGAATTATATAAAACCCAAGAAGAATACAAAAATTATTTGTTTTTAGAAGAGAAATTTAAAAAAGGAACTGAATACTTTAAGGGAATAATATTTGCGATCAAAAACCGAAAAAAAATCGTTTTTATTTATGAAAAATATTGGGAAGAAACAAAAAATGAGAGAAATGTATCTCCTTATGGATTAAAAGAAATTAATAGTAGGTGGTATTTACTTGCTTTAAATGAACAGAATAAATTAAGGACTTACGCCTTAGATAGAATTTCTTTATTGTCGGTAACTGATACTTATTTTGAGTATTCTTCTTTTATCAGCATAAAAGAATTGTATAAATTCAATTTTGGTGTTTCATTAGATGCACATTTAAATCCACACAAAGTCATATTCACAACAACTACAATTCAAGCTAAATATTTCAATAGTTTACCATTACATTATTCACAGATAATTGAAAATAAAACAGCTGATGAAGTTCAGTTTTCTATATATGTTAAACTAGGAGATGAATTAGTTTATAAGCTATTATCTTATGGTGATCGTATCACAATACATAAACCACCTGAGCTTATAGATAAGTTGAGAGGTATAATTAATGAAATGAGTGAGAAATATAATTAAAAACTTACCTTTAATAAATAACAAATTATGATAAAAGATTACACAAAAATTCAAGAAGAAATTAAGAAAGATATTATAGAAAAAGACAGTAATTCTATAGTTGACGGTATTATTAATACTGATAAATATGCAAAAGCTCATACCCGTATTTTATGGGTTTTGAAAGAACCAAATTCTTCAGATATAGGATGGACTTATCAAAGCTATTTGTCAATAGAAGATATCGAAAAAAAGATAGGAACTAAAGAGAATACAGTATCATATGAATTGTTTAGACGTATGTTTTATATTTCATATGGACTATTATCAGAAATGGATTATGACAATTTACCTGTAGCAGAAAAACTTGAAGTTTATGGAGTAGGTGAAGAGATAGCATATATTAATATAAAAAAGACTGGTGGCGAAGGAGAGTCAAAAGATTCAGAAATCAAACAAGCATATCAAGAAAATGAAGCTCTCTTGTTAAAACAAATAGCAGTGTACAATCCTAATATTATAATTTTCGGTGGTACATTAAAGTTTTTTGATTATGAAAAATTGAAAGAAATAGGTTGGGATTTAAAGGAAAGAAAAATTGTTGATGAAAACACTAATAACACACATTACTATCCTATTTCTAAAGAAAAACTAGTTATTTATCCGTATCACCCTTCTTATTTTATTAAAACTAGAGCAGTGTACTGTTCTGAAATTATTAATGCGGGCAAATTTTGGAGAGAATTATTTTAATTCTTTTTTCAGTGACATTGTTTGACTGAGTCCTATTTTATTTTTGAAAAAAAATAATTTATGGCAAATAATTATCTGCAAAGAAATTTAAATTCTTTAAAAACAAGTAATAATACAAACTACAATCTAACACCTTTGCAAAATTGGTGTTCAGATTGTTGGTTTTTTTTTTATAAAGATTTAGAAAAAGAACTTCTAGGAAAAACAGCATACGTTCGAATAACAAAAGGCGGATACTTCATGTTTAGTTATGCTTGTTCAAAAACTACGTTTGACAATCAAAATTTAAATTTATTCATTAAAATTCATCAAGACACATTAACTTTTTGTCTTTCTGATAATGAAGAAGACAACCGTAAATTAAAACGAGACTTTTTTGTTAAAAAGATATTAGATAAAGCAAGTGATCAAAAAATAAATGTAAAAGAGATTGGTCATTTAGGGCGTATAATGAGTTTAGTAAAACTACAAGGAGATTATCGAGTAAAGAATAAAAAAGACTTGATGAACTTGCCCGTTACAATTAAAATATTAAAAAACTTAATAAAATTGATATGAAAAATTTAAGTAAAAAAAGATGTTTTGTAGGATTAGGTGGTGCGGGTATTAATAGTATTGAACCTTTTATTAAATATGAAAAGAATGCAGATTTTTTGATTATTGATAATGATGCTATTATTGTTGATGCTAAATGTAGAAAGATAAAAACAGATTTACATGACACAAATAAATATTTAAACTACTTTACTTTAGATAGAGAGTATGTTTTTATTTTTGGATTATCATATGCTAAAGACAGAGAAAAAGCAGGAGTAGCTTTAGCAAGAACCATTGCACTGTTTCTTAAAGAGAGTAAAAAGGACTTTACAATGATTTTTACGATGCCTTTTTATTTTGAATTAGGATCGAATAGGCCAAAAATTTTATCCATTAAAAATGAGTTTCAACAATTAGCGAACAAAGTATTTATTGTTGATTTGGATACTTTTAGAGACTCACATGGGAAACAGAGTATAAGTATTATGGATCAATTTCATTATATGGTTTGGGAAAAATCAGGACTATCAATGAAAAGAGGAAAAATCGAATTAGTCTACGAAAAAATAAAACAGAAAATAAGAATGATTTTTAGTTTTTTTATGACAATTAGTCAATAAATTAAGACTCAAAATGATAAGACTTCAAAATGATGGATTTCTAATAAATTTATGTATATTTGCATTCTGTTTTTATAGGGTAAATTATGCCTTGTAAGTAAATACTACTAAAAAGTATAATGCTTATGAGATTTATCTAGAAAACAAAAAATGAATATTAACTGGTTTCAGGTTTAATAATTGCTGATTTTCATACTGTAAATAGCGTTTATTGAATACCAAAACCGAAATTTAATTAATTATGTATACAGATCCAATCGCGGATTTTCTTACTCGAGTTAGAAATGCTATCGCAGCAAATCACCGAGTAGTCGAGATTCCTGCTTCAAAATTGAAGAAGGAAATGACGAAAATTTTGTTCGATCAAGGTTATGTTTTAAGCTACCAGTTCAATGACGATAAAGTTCAGGGAACAATCAAGATAGCTTTAAAATATGATCGTGATACGAAAGAATCAGTAATCAGAAAAATTCAAAGAATTTCAACACCAGGTTTACGTAAATACGTTGGCTCGAAAGAGATGCCAAGAGTATTAAACGGTTTAGGTATTGCTATTGTTTCTACATCTAGAGGTGTAATGACAAACAAAAAAGCTAAACAAGAAAACGTTGGTGGTGAAGTATTATGTTACGTTTATTAATCACTTTGTACGATGAGTAGAATAGGAAAAAATCCAATCGCATTACCACAAGGTGTTGAAGTTAAAGTAGACGGAAATGTGGTTACAGTAAAAGGTAAATTAGGAGAATTAACTCAAGAGTTAAAATCTGAAATTACTGCAAAAATTGAAGATGGTGTTTTAACAGTTGAAAGAACATCAGATAGTAAAGATCATAGAGCAGCACACGGTTTATATCGTGCTTTAATCAGTAACATGATTGAAGGTGTTTCTAATGGTTATACTAAGGAATTAGAATTAGTAGGTGTAGGTTATAGAGCATCTAACCAAGGGCAAAAATTAGATTTAGCTTTAGGTTTTTCTCATAACATTGTTTTAAATTTAGCAAAAGAAGTTAAGGTTGAAACAATATCTGAAAAAGGTAAAAATCCAATCATTAAATTATCTTCATTTGATAAGCAATTAGTTGGTCAAGTTGCAGCTAAAATTCGTTCTTTCCGTGCTCCAGAGCCATATAAAGGAAAAGGAATTAAGTTTGTAGGAGAAGTATTAAGAAGAAAAGCAGGTAAATCTGCATAATAAATAAGAGAAATTATTATGGCATTATCAAAGCTTGAAAGAAGACAACGAATTAAGTATAGAATTAGAAAAATCGTTACAGGAACAGCTGCTAAACCTAGGTTATCAGTTTTTAGAAGTAACAAAGAAATCTATGCTCAATTAATTGATGACGTTGCTGGTGTAACATTAGCATCTGCATCATCAAGAGATAAAGAAATTACATCTGGTTCTAAAACAGAAGCTGCTACTGCAGTAGGTAAAGCAATTGCTGAAAAAGCTGCTGGTAAAGGTGTTGAAACTATTTCTTTCGATAGAAATGGGTTTTTATACCACGGTAGAATTAAAGTATTAGCAGAAGCTGCTAGAGAAGCTGGTTTAAAATTTTAAGAAATTATATTATGTTAGGATATAAAAACGTAGAAAGAGTAAAACCAAGCGGATTAGAGCTTGTAGATAAATTAGTAGGTGTACAGCGTGTTACCAAAGTAACTAAAGGTGGTAGAGCATTTGGTTTCTCTGCAATTGTAATAGTTGGAGATGGTAACGGAGTTGTAGGTCATGGATTAGGAAAATCTAAAGATGTTGCTTCTGCAATTGCTAAGGCAATAGAAGACGCTAAGAAGAGTTTAGTAAGAATTCCTCTTTTAGATGGAACTTTACCTCACGAACAAAAAGGTAAATTTGGTGGTGCGAAAGTATTTATCAAGCCAGCCTCACATGGTACGGGAGTTATCGCCGGTGGTGCAGTACGTTCAGTATTGGAATCAGTTGGTGTTAAAGACGTATTATCAAAGTCTCAAGGATCATCAAACCCTCACAATGTTGTAAAAGCAACTTTTGATGCTTTATTACAATTACGTAATGCTGCAACTATTGCTAAGCAAAGAGGTATTTCTTTAGAGAAAGTTTTTAACGGTTAAAATTTAAGACGATGAGTAAAATTAAAGTTACACAAGTAAGAAGTAAAATTGGTCGCCTTAAAAGTCAAAAATTAACCTTAAAGGCGTTAGGTTTACGTAAAATGAATCATACTGTAGAACACAATGCAACAGCATCTATTTTAGGTATGGTAAAAACAGTTTCACACTTAGTTTCTGTAGAGGAAATTAAATAAGACAATATAAGATGAGTTTACACAACTTAAAACCTGCAGTAGGATCGACAAAGAGCGGTAAAAGAATCGCTCGTGGAGAAGGTTCTGGACACGGAGGTACCTCTACAAGAGGTCATAATGGTCAGAAGTCTCGTTCTGGTTATTCTCGTAAAATAGGATTTGAAGGAGGACAAATGCCACTTCAAAGACGCGTACCTAAATTTGGTTTCACAAACATTAATCGTAAAGAGTATGTTGGTGTTAATTTAGATAAGTTACAAGGATTAGTAGAAAACGGAAAAATTACAGATACAGTTACTTTAGAGGTTTTAGTAGAAAACCGTTTAGCTCGTAAAAACGATTTAGTAAAAATACTAGGTGGTGGTGAGTTAAAAGCTAAATTAAACATAACTGTACATAAATTTACTGCAACAGCAAAAGCGGCTATTGAAGCTGCCGGTGGTGAAGTAGTTACATTATAAGAATTGTAAATGATGAATTTTATAAATACATTAAAAGACATTTGGAAGATAGAAGAGTTAAAGGAGAAATTACTTTTAACTTTAGGTTTAATTGCTGTATACCGTTTTATGGCGGCAGTTCCATTACCTGGAATTGACCCAACTCAGTTATCAGCTTTACAAGACAGTACTTCTAGTGGACTTTTAGGTTTATTAAACGCATTTACAGGAGGAGCATTTGCTAGAGCGTCAGTAATGGCACTAGGTATAATGCCTTATATTTCTGCATCTATTGTAGTTCAGTTAATGGGTATTGCGGTACCATATTTACAAAAATTACAAAAAGATGGAGAAAGTGGACGTAAGAAAATTACGCAAATAACAAGATGGCTTACAATTGCTATTACTTTGTTTCAAGCACCAACCTATATTGGAATTATTCAAAACCAAATGGGATTAGGACCTGAAGCATTTTTAGTAACAGGAGCAACATTTTGGGTGTCATCAATAATCCTTTTAACTGCAGGAACAATTTTTGCAATGTGGTTAGGAGAGCGTATTACAGACAAAGGAGTTGGTAATGGAATTTCATTATTAATTACTGTAGGTATTATCGCTAACTTCCCCGCTGCTTTTATTCAAGAAATTGTTTCTAAGAATTCAGCAGGAGCAGGAGGTGTTATGATGATTTTAATCGAATTAATAGTTTGGTTTGTAGTAATTTTGTTAACCGTATTATTAGTTACAGCAGTACGTAAAGTAGCAGTACAGTATGCACGTCGTACAGCAGTTACTGATATTAAAGATGTTGATGGAGCTCGCCAGTACATTCCTTTAAAATTGAATGCATCTGGAGTAATGCCAATTATTTTTGCACAAGCTATTATGTTTTTACCAGTAGCTTTAGGTCAAAAATTTCCAGCATTAAATAGCTTAACTGATAATTTCGGGTTATGGTATAACGTTATATTTGCTATCTTAATTATTATCTTTAGTTATTTTTATACGGCGATTACTATCCCAACAAATAAAATGGCTGAAGACTTAAAGAGAAGCAATGGTTTCGTTCCAGGATATAAACCAGGAGAAGAGACTGCAAATTATTTAGACGCTGTGTTATCTAAGATAACTTTTCCAGGATCTTTATTTTTAGCAGCTTTATCTATTTTACCTGCAATAATTGTAAAGTTTGGAGTTACTCAAAACTGGGCAATGTTTTTTGGAGGTACCTCTTTAATCATTATGGTAGGAGTAGCAATAGATACTATTCAGCAAATTAACTCGTATTTATTAAACAGTCGTTACGATGGTTTAATGAAAACAGGTAACAGTAACAGAAAATCATTAAAATAATATGGCTAAGCAATCAGCAATTCAACAAGACGGAACAATTACAGAAGCATTATCTAATGCAATGTTTCGTGTAGAATTAGAGAACGGCCATGTTGTTACGGCACACATTTCAGGTAAAATGCGTATGCATTATATCAAATTATTACCAGGAGATAAGGTAAAGTTAGAAATGAGTCCATATGATTTATCAAAGGCAAGAATTACTTACAGATACTAAAAACACACACTGATGAAAGTAAGAGCATCATTAAAGAAAAGAAGCGCCGAGTGCAAGATTGTACGTAGAAAGGGCAGATTATATGTAATTAACAAAAAGAATCCTAGATTTAAACAAAGACAAGGGTAATGGCAAGAATAGCAGGTATTGATATTCCAAAGAATAAAAGAGGTGTTATCGCTTTAACTTACATCTTTGGTATAGGGAACAGCAGATCTAAAGAAATTTTAGCAACTGCAAAAGTAGACGAGAGTATCAAAGTTCAAGATTGGACTGATGATCAAATTGCAGCGATTCGTGAGCAAGCAGGAACATTTACTATTGAAGGTGAATTACGTTCAGAAGTTCAATTAAGCATCAAACGTTTAATGGACATCGGATGTCAAAGAGGTATTCGTCACAGATTAGGTTTACCTTTAAGAGGTCAAAGAACTAAGAATAACTCTCGTACTAGAAAAGGTAAGAGAAAAACTGTAGCTAACAAGAAAAAATAAGTTAGATAAGTAATAAAGATCTAATAGTAGTTGTAAAACTATAAGGTTAGAAAACTAAATTACTAAAACTATAATAATCATGGCAAAGTCTAAAATAACAAAAAAACGTAAAGTTGTAATAGAATCAGTAGGTGAAGCTCACGTTACTGCATCATTCAACAACATTATTATTTCTTTAACAAACAAAAAAGGTGACGTTATTTCTTGGTCATCTGCAGGTAAAATGGGTTTCAGAGGTTCTAAAAAGAACACTCCGTATGCAGCTCAATTAGCCGCAGAAGATTGTGCTAACGTAGCAAAAGAAGCAGGTTTACGTAAAGTAAAAGTGTATGTTAAAGGACCTGGTAACGGTAGAGAATCTGCAATCAGATCTATCCACAATGCTGGAATTGAAGTAACTGAAATCATTGATGTTACACCTATTCCTCATAATGGATGTCGTCCACCTAAAAGAAGAAGAGTATAAGTTGAATTAATTTTCAACTTATATTTTTATTTTGTGTACTTTTGTGCGCGAAAAAAAAATATTTTAACTAAAGTAGGAATTAGGTTATCGAAGGAGTAAGCCTTAATTCATAACCCCTGCTAAAACAATAAGAAATGGCAAGATATACAGGACCAAAAACTAAAATTGCTCGTAAGTTTGGCGAGGCAATTTTCGGAGATGATAAAAACTTCGAAAAAAGAAATTACCCTCCAGGACAGCATGGAAATGCAAGAAGAAGAGGTAAAAAATCTGAATATGCAACTCAGTTAATGGAGAAGCAAAAAGCGAAATACATGTATGGTATTTTAGAGCGTCAATTCCGTAACTTATTCAAAAGCGCTCAAGCTGCTGGAGGTGTTACTGGTGAGGTTTTATTACAATTATGTGAATCTCGTTTAGACAACGTAGTATACAGATTAGGTGTTGCAAACTCTCGTAGTGGAGCACGTCAATTAGTATCTCACCGTCACATTACTGTAAACGGAGAAATAGTAAATATTCCTTCTTACAGTGTGCAAGCTGGTGATGTTGTTGCAGTAAGAGAAAAATCTAAATCATTAATCGCTATTGAAGATGCTTTAGCATCAAACAGTAACGTTTACGAATGGTTAAGCTGGAACTCTGATTTAAAATCTGGAACTTTTATTAAAGCACCAGAGAGATTACAAATTCCTGAAAATATTAAGGAACAGTTAATCGTAGAATTATATTCTAAATAATAAATTATTCATATTGGTATTTAGCCAAAGGGTTTGTATGTACATCTTCGAACTAATAAACCGCGCAACTAAATAACAATTAAAAAGAAGATACAATGGCAATTTTAAATTTTCAGAAGCCTGATAAAGTAATAATGATTGAATCTACTGATTTTACAGGTAGATTTGAGTTCAGACCTCTTGAACCAGGTTTTGGATTAACAGTAGGAAACGCTTTAAGAAGAGTATTATTATCTTCATTAGAAGGGTTTGCAATTACATCATTACGTGTTGACGGTGTAGATCATGAGTTCTCAACAATTCAAGGAGTTGTAGAAGATGTAACAGAAATCATCTTAAACTTAAAACAAGTTCGTTTTAAGAAACAAATTGAAGAGACTGATAGAGAAACAGTATCTATATCAGTATCAGGTCAAGAACAATTGACTGCAGGAGATTTACAGAAATTTACCTCAGGTTTTCAAGTATTAAATCCAGATTTAGTATTATGTAACTTAGATAAATCTGTAAGTTTTAATGCTGAAATTACTATCGAAAAAGGTAGAGGTTTCGTACCAGCAGAAGAAAATAAAAGAGCAGGTGCACCTTTAGGAACAATTTTTACAGATTCTATTTACACTCCTATAAAGAATGTAAAGTATGCTGTTGAAAATTTTCGTGTAGAGCAAAAGACAGATTACGAAAAGTTAGTTTTCGATATCGATACTGACGGTTCTATCAACCCTAAGGATGCCTTAACAGAAGCAGCTAAAATTTTAATCCACCACTTTATGTTATTCTCTGATGAGCGTATCACTTTAGAGGCAGATGAAATAGCTCAAACTGAAACATACGATGAGGAATCATTACATATGCGTCAGTTATTAAAGACGAAATTAGTTGATATGGATTTATCAGTTCGTGCTTTAAACTGTTTAAAAGCTGCAGAAGTTGATACTTTAGGAGATTTAGTATCATTCAACAAAAGCGATTTAATGAAATTTAGAAATTTCGGTAAAAAATCATTAACTGAATTAGATGAGTTAGTGGCAAATAAGAGCCTTAATTTTGGAATGGACTTAAGCAAATACAAATTAGATAGAGATTAACCTTTCATATTTTGCTCCCCAGAATGGGTTGTAGCAAGATGAAAGCCAAAACCAAATGTCATGAGACACGGAAAGAAATTTAATCATTTAGGAAGACAAACAGCGCATAGAAAGGCGATGTTAGCAAATATGGGTTGTTCTTTAATTGAACACAAACGTATAAACACTACAGTTGCTAAAGCGAAAGCTTTTCGTACGTTTATCGAGCCTATAATTACGAAGTCTAAAACAGATACTACTCATAATCGCCGTACAGTATTTAGCTATTTACGTAGTAAAGATGCAGTAACGGAATTATTTAAGGAAATTTCTGTGAAAATAGCTGATAGACCAGGAGGTTATGTTCGTATTATCAAGTTAGGAAACCGTCAGGGAGATAATGCTCCTATGGCAATGGTAGAATTAGTTGATTACAACGAATTATACAACCCGAAAGGAAATAAAGCTAAGAAAAACACTCGTCGTAGCCGTCGTGGTGGAGCTAAAACTACTGATGCAGCAGTTGAGACTCAAACTTCACAAGAAGAAGAATAAAAATGAAAATTTTTATATTTTATATCAAAGGGATAAACATTTAATGTTTATCCCTTTTTTTATATATTTTTGCAAACAAACTACACAACACACACTAAATGAAATATCAACAACGTAAAAAAGCATTAGTTCTTTTAGCAGACGGAACCATTTTCTACGGTAAGTCTATTGGAATAGAAGGAACTTCAACAGGAGAAATTTGTTTTAATACCGGTATGACTGGTTATCAAGAAGTATTTACTGATCCTTCTTATTTCGGACAATTAATGGTAACTACCAACGCGCATATTGGTAATTATGGAGTAAATAAAGAGGAAGTAGAGTCTGAAGGCATTAAAATATCAGGATTAATTTGTCGTAATTTTAGTTTTACACACTCTCGTGCAGATTCTGACGGAAATTTATTCGACTGGTTCAAAAAACATAATTTAGTAGCAATTTCTGATGTTGATACGCGTGCATTAGTTGCTTATATTAGAGATAACGGAGCAATGAATGCTATTATTTCTACTGAAGTTGATAATATTGATGCTCTTAAAAAAGAACTAGCAGCGACTCCAAATATGGAAGGCCTAGAACTAGCATCTAAAGTATCAACTAAAGAACCTTATTTTATAGGAGATGAAAATGCGGCAATTAAAGTATCTGCCTTAGATATCGGTATTAAAAAGAATATTTTAAGAAACTTAGTAAAAAGAGGAGCCTACATAAAGGTATATCCTTACAATGCTACTTTCGAGCAAATGAGTGATTTTAATCCTGATGGTTATTTTATATCAAATGGCCCTGGTGATCCAGAACCTTTAGTTGACGCTCAAAATACCGCAAAAGAAATCATTAAAAGAAATTTACCATTATTTGGTATCTGTTTAGGACACCAAGTTATTGCATTGGCAAACGGAATTTCTACGTATAAAATGCACAATGGTCATAGAGGAATCAACCATCCTGTTAAGAATTTAATTACAGGAAAAGGGGAAATTACGTCTCAGAATCATGGGTTTGCTATTAATCGTGAAGAAACTGAAGCGCATGCAGATGTTGAAATTTCACACGTTCACTTAAACGATCATACAGTAGCAGGTATTAGAATGAAATCTAAAAATGTATTTTCTGTTCAGTATCATCCAGAAGCAAGTCCTGGACCGCACGATGCAGAATATCTATTTGATGAGTTTATAGAAAACATCAAAAAAGCAAGAGTTAAAGCGTAATCGTTTTCGTAATTAATTATTGATAAACATTACTAAATCAACGACAATTAGTAAATTAGCAACTATATAAATTAGTATTCCCGTGAGTTTAAATTCACGGGATTCTATATTAAAAATAAACAACTATGAGTATTATAATCAACATTCACGCACGTCAAATTTTTGATTCAAGAGGTAATCCAACTGTAGAAGTAGATGTAACTACAGAAAACGGAGTTATGGGAAGAGCAGCAGTTCCTTCAGGAGCTTCTACTGGAGAACATGAAGCTGTTGAGTTACGTGACGGCGGAAAAGATTATATGGGTAAAGGCGTATTAAATGCGGTTAAAAATGTAAATACTTTAATTGCGCAAGAATTATTAGGCGTTTCTGTTTTTGAACAAAATATGATTGATCAAATTATGATTGATTTAGACGGTACAGCTAATAAATCGGTATTAGGCGCAAATGCTATTTTAGGAGTTTCTTTAGCTACAGCAAAAGCAGCAGCAAATGAGTTAGGTTTACCTTTATATAGATATGTTGGCGGAGTATCAGCAAATACCTTACCAGTACCGATGATGAATATCATTAACGGAGGTTCACATTCTGATGCACCAATTGCATTTCAAGAATTTATGGTAATGCCAGTAAAAGCAAAAAACTTTACAGAAGCAATGCAAGTTGGTTCTGAAATATTTCATAATTTAAAAAAGGTTTTACACGATCGTAATTTATCAACAGCTGTAGGAGATGAAGGAGGTTTTGCACCAACTTTAGATGGTACTGAAGATGCTATTGAAACAATTGCATTGGCAACTAAAAATGCTGGATATAAATTTGGAGAAGAAGTAATGATCGCTTTAGATTGTGCTGCTGCCGAATTTTTTGTTGATGGAAAATATGATTATACAAAGTTTGAAGGTGCAAAAGGAAAAGTGCGTTCTAGTAAAGAACAAGCTGATTATTTAGCAGAATTGGCAGAAAAATACCCTATTATTTCTATTGAAGATGGAATGGATGAAAATGACTGGGAAGGATGGAAATATTTAACTGAAATTTGCGGTGATAAAGTGCAGTTAGTTGGAGACGATTTATTTGTAACCAACGTAGAGCGTTTATCTAGAGGAATTGAAAACGGAATTGCAAATTCAATTTTAATTAAAGTAAACCAAATAGGGACGTTAACGGAAACTATTGCTGCAGTTAATATGGCGCATAACGCAGGTTATACTTCAGTTATGAGTCACAGATCTGGTGAAACAGAAGACAATACTATTGCCGATTTAGCAGTAGCTTTAAACTGTGGACAAATAAAAACTGGATCGGCTTCTCGTTCTGATCGTATGGCAAAATACAATCAGCTTTTACGTATTGAAGAAGAATTGGATGATGTTGCTTATTATCCGCAAGAAAAAGCTTTCAAAATAAAGTAATTTAAAATTTACGATTTTAATCAATATAAAAACCTTGCCTAGATGGCAAGGTTTTTGCTTTTATAGAAATCAAAAATCAATTATTTTACAGCTAACAATAACAGTGATTAATGCATAAGAAGAAAATACTAAAAAGTATGGAGAGGTATCTATAGATAGGTTTTTAGTTTGAATTATAGCCTAACTTAGTAGTGCGTCATTCTGAATTCACTTCAGAATCACATCGTTATTATAAATAATATTTTATAGCAATGGTTTTAAACAAGTTTCGCTTAACGTAGAGTGAGTTATTATTAATTATCGATAATCAAAATATAAACTACAAAAACCACACAAATAGACGTTTTTGGAGGTGTTTTTTATGTAATTAACAATAAAATATATCTATTTTCAGATATTAAAAATCTATCAAAACCTATTTTTAAAATACTACAAAAAATGGTATCTTCGCAATTCACTTCAATCATAAAATTCAAGAGATAAAAATGGCAGATATAGCAAAACTACAAATTGGTGAAAAGACGTATGAGTTCCCGTTAATTAAAGGAACAGAAAATGAAACTGCAATTGATATTAAAACATTAAGAGGTGTTTCTGATGGTGTTATAACTATCGATCCAGGATATAAAAATACTGGGTCTTGTCAAAGTGCTATTACATTTTTAAATGGAGAAGAAGGAATTTTAAGATATAGAGGATATTCAATAGAAGAATTAGCAGAAAAAGCAGATTTTATTGAAGTAGCATATTTATTAATTTTTGGTGAGTTACCAACTACAGATCAATTAGATAAGTTTAAAAAAGATATTTGTGAGCAATCGATAGTAGATGAAGATATAAGAAAAATAGTAGATGCATTTCCTAAGTCTGCTCACCCAATGGGAGTAATTTCTTCATTAACATCAGCTTTAACAGCGTTTAACCCTTCTTCAGTAAATGTAGATTCAGAAGAAGAAATGTACAATGCTATTGTTAAAATACTAGGAAAATTTCCTGTATTAGTAGCATGGACAATGCGTAAAAAACAAGGGCTTCCTTTAGATTATGGTGATTGTAATTTAGGGTATGTAGAGAACACCTATAAAATGATGTTTAAGCAGCCAAATAAAGATTATATAAAGAATGATGTTGTTGTAAACGCTTTAAATAAATTATTGATTTTACATGCAGATCACGAGCAAAACTGTTCTACATCTACTGTAAGAATAGTAGGTTCTTCTCACGCAGGATTATTTGCCTCACTTTCTGCAGGAATTTCTGCACTTTGGGGACCAATGCATGGTGGAGCAAACCAAGCAGTATTAGAAATGTTAGAAGCGATTAAAGAAGATGGTGGAGATACTAAAAAATACATGGCTAAAGCGAAAGATAAAAACGATCCTTTTCGTTTAATGGGCTTCGGACACCGTGTTTATAAAAATTTCGATCCACGAGCAAAAATAATTAAAGTAGCTGCTGATGAGGTTTTGGCTAATTTAGGTGTTAATGACCCTATCTTAGAAATTGCAAAAGGATTAGAGCAAGAAGCTTTAAATGATGAATATTTTGTAAAACGTAAATTATATCCGAATGTAGATTTTTATTCAGGAATTATTTATCGTGCTATGGGTATTCCTGTAGAAATGTTTACCGTAATGTTTGCATTAGGTCGTTTACCAGGTTGGATTGCTCAATGGAAAGAAATGCGTGTGGGTAAAGAACCAATCGGTCGTCCACGTCAAATTTATACAGGAGAAAACCTTAGAAATTTTGTAGAAATTAGTAAAAGATAAAATAACTTAAAAATGCCATTTAAATTTAAATGGCATTTTTTTATTAAATATAATTGATGATGAAAGAAATTAAAATTATCAAAAACAGGTCTGATATTGGAGCAGGAACACGCGGGTCAGATATGGGAGTGGATGCTATTGAAATTGCCGCTATTAATCAAAACAACGATTTTTTTAATCGTTTTGATTATGAAGATGTAATTACAGAAAATGAATCGGTTTACAACAAAAAAAACAATTCGTTTGGTAAGCAAATAAACAGTGTTTTTAATCAATGTAAAAGATTAAGTAACCACGTAAAAGTAAATTTACAAGAAGGTAAATTTCCAATAGTTCTTTCTGGAGATCATTCTTCAGCTTTAGGAACAATAAGTGGAGTTAAGGCAGCGAATCCAAATAAAAGAGTTGGAGTAGTTTGGATTGATGCGCATGGAGATTTACACACGCCGTATACATCTCCTTCTGGAAACATTCACGGAATGCCATTAGGAGCCGTTATTTCAGACGACAATTTAGATTGTCAGATAAACGATGTAGATAGAGATACTACTGAAATATGGGATCGAATGAAAAACATCGGGATGCCAGGGCAAAAAGCTTTACCAGAAGATATTGTCTTTTTCGGAGTTAGAGATACTGAGGAACCAGAAGAAAAGCAAATGGAAAAATATGGTATTAAAAACTATATGGTTGCCGAAGTTCGCTATCGCGGATTAGAAGTTTGTGTAAACGAAGCTTTAGAAAAGTTATCTGATTGTGACATCATTTATGTGTCTTTTGACGTTGATGCGATGGATTGTGATATGATTTCTTACGGTACAGGAACACCAGTTCCTAAAGGTTTTGACGATAAAGAAATTGTTAAAATTATAAACGGTTTACTAGCTAGTAAAAAAGTAGCTTGTGTTGAATTTGTAGAAGTAAATCCATTGTTAGATTTAAAAGGAAATAAAATGGCGGAAACAGCTTTTAAAGTCTTAGAAGAAGTTGCTAAAACTATTCAAGCATTATAAGTAATAGACTATTATAAATAGGTAAAAGCATCCAAATATATATTTGGATGCTTTTTTTTTATTACAAAATAGCTGTTTTTTAAAAAATAAGAATACATTTGTCTCGTAAACTTTAGGAGTAGCTATTAAATTAGTTTGAGAAAAATCCTTAGAACCTGATTTGGTTAATACCAGCGTAGGGAAAAGTTATCTTCGATAAAATTATATCGAGTTACTACCATTCGGTTTACAGTAATATTATATAAATATGATTACTATAAAAGTAAACCAAAAAGACCATCAAGTTTTAGAAAACCAAACATTACAAGAGTTTGTTGAATATTTAAAAATTCAAACAAATGGAATTGCTATTGCTATAAATAGTACTGTGATAAAAAGAACAGATTGGTCTTTAAAGTTACTTCAAAATAATGATGATATTTTAATTATAAGATCTACTCAAGGAGGATGATTTTTATTTTAAAAGCAAACTACTTTATCAAATGAAGAACAAAGACACAGCACCAAAGCAAAACGGAATTACAAGAAAACCATTTCCGAATTCTAAGAAAATTTATGTAAACGGAAAAATCCACCCGCAAATTAAAGTAGCAATGCGTGAAATTTCGTTAAGTGATACGGTTGATTCTATGACAAAAAAGAAAACGCCAAACGAACCTGTAACAGTTTATGATACTTCAGGACCTTATACCGATCCTACTAAAGAAATTGACGTACACAGTGGAATTGAAAGAATTCGTGAATCTTGGATTAAAGACCGTGGTGATGTTGAGCAGTTGACTAAGTTTTCTTCGGAATACTGTAACGAACGCTTAAACGATACTAGTTTAGATCATATGCGTTTTAAGTTATTAAAAAATCCTTTAAGAGCTAAAAAAGGACAAAACGTAACACAATTACACTACGCTAAAAAAGGAATCATTACACCAGAAATGGAATATATTGCTATTCGTGAAAATCAGCGAATAGATGAAATGACCGAAATAAGAAAACAACATAAAGGAGAACATTTTGGAGCTAATATTCCAGCTAAAATTACTCCAGAATTTGTGCGATCAGAAGTAGCTAGAGGTCGAGCAATCATACCATCAAACATAAATCACCCAGAAGCTGAACCTATGATTTTAGGAAGAAATTTCTTGGTGAAAATAAATGCAAATATTGGTAACTCTGCCGTAACATCATCAATTGAAGAAGAAGTAGAAAAAGCTGTATGGGCTTGCCGTTGGGGAGCAGATAATATTATGGATTTATCTACAGGAGAAAATATTCATGAAACCCGCGAATGGATTATTCGTAACTCACCAGTACCAGTAGGTACAGTGCCAATTTATCAAGCATTAGAAAAAGTAAACGGTGTTGCTGAAGATTTAACATGGGAAATTTTTCGTGACACGTTAATAGAACAAGCCGAGCAAGGAGTAGATTACTTTACTATTCATGCAGGAGTTTTGTTACGTTACGTACCAATGACAGCAAAACGTGTTACAGGAATTGTATCTCGTGGAGGTTCTATCATGGCAAAATGGTGTTTAGCACATCATAAAGAAAGTTTCTTATACACACATTTCGAAGACATTTGCGAAATATTAAAACAGTACGATGTTGCCTTTTCATTAGGTGATGGCTTACGTCCAGGTTCTGTAGCCGATGCTAATGATGAAGCACAATTTGCTGAGTTAGAAACCTTAGGAGAATTAACACAAATAGCACGTAAGCACGAAGTACAGTGTTTTATTGAAGGGCCAGGGCATGTACCAATGCACATGATTAAAGAAAATATGGAGAAGCAAATTGAAGTTTGTGATGAAGCTCCTTTTTATACATTAGGACCTTTAACAACGGATATTGCTCCAGGTTACGATCACATTACTTCGGGTATTGGAGCTGCCATGATTGGTTGGTACGGATGTGCGATGTTATGTTATGTAACGCCAAAAGAGCATTTAGGATTACCAAATAAAGAAGATGTACGAGTGGGAGTAATTACTTACAAGTTAGCCGCTCATGCTGCCGATTTAGCAAAAGGACATCCTGGTTCTCAGCACAGAGATAACGCATTAAGTATGGCTCGTTTTGAGTTCCGATGGGAAGATCAATTTAATTTAGGATTAGATCCAGAACGTGCTCGTGAATATCATGATGAAACGTTGCCAGCTGCCGGTGCTAAAATTGCACATTTTTGTTCTATGTGTGGTCCAAAATTTTGTTCTATGAAAATTTCGCAAGAAGTACGTGATTTTGCCGCTGAAAACGAAATTATTGATAATGAGGTAATTCAGAAAGGAATGGACGAAAAATCGAAAGAATTTAAAGAGAAAGGCTCAGAGGTGTATTTATAAAATAATTTGGAGGTTCCTACGCCTTGAAAAAAAGGCGTAGGCGGGCTTTCCGTTATATCTTTTGCTTGTTCTCGATATAAATTTATTTCGTTTTACTACATAAATTCACTCGAACAGACAGCAAAAGGATGCCACTGCAATCCCTAACCCAAAAAACAGCCGTAATTTAAGAGTATGAAACGATCAAGGATTCTACGATTTCAATAATAAATTAGATTATTTTTGTATAAAATTAGTAGCTACTAAAATAAAACTAATATGATTGTACTTATTGCCCCAGAAAAAGATGTAGAAAACGAAATTATAATTCTACACCAATTATTTGAAGCAGGTTTAGAATACTATCATTTAAGAAAACCTTTTAAAGATTTAGAAGAACATGTATCTTATTTAAATCAAATATCAGAGAAATATCACAATAAAATAGTTGTTCATTATTTTCATGAATTAACAAATGAATTCAATTTAAAAGGAATCCATTTTCAAGAACAAAAAAGACGAGATGCTTTAGAAAACGGAAGTCGATATTTTATAGGATTAAATATGTTAGGAAAAACAATGAGTAGTTCTTTTCATGAACCTAAAGATATTGAAGTTTGCGATATCGAATTTGATTATCATTTATTAAGTCCAGTTTTTTCATCTATTTCAAAAGAAGGATATGAAGGAAGAGGTTTTGATGTAAATCACATTGATAAACCGATTGTAGGTATGGGTGGAATTAACACCGAAACAATAGCTAAAACACTCGAATTAGGTTTTGAAGGAATTGGAGTATTAGGAGGTGTTTGGAATACAGAAAATCCAGTAGAAAGTTATAAAAAGATAAAAGATAAGTTTGATTCCTTAGTTTGATTAAAAGAAAATTCTAGCTGTCAGTTCGAGTGTTTTTATGAAGTGATAACGGAATAAAAATGTATCGAGAATATGTTTCTAAAACTAAGTTATTCAGAAAATTAAAATGTAATTATCAGTTTAAGCGCAGTCGAGAACTAAATAAAAATAATTTGAATACTAAAAATTACATACTAACCATTGCAGGTTTAGATCCGTCAAGCGGAGCAGGCATCACTTCAGATATTAAAACATTTGAAGCGCACGGTTTGTATGGATTATCAGTTTGTACTGCTGTTACTGTTCAAAATGATGTTGATTTTAAAGATTGTGTTTGGATAGATGAGCAAATAATTATAGCACAAATTGAAACATTGTTTGAACGTTTTCCTATCTCAGTAGTAAAAATAGGAATTATTGAATCTTGGAATGTTTTGTTAGCTATAATTCAAACGTTGAGAAAATTAAATCCAACAATACAAATTGTAGTAGATCCAATTTTAAAAGCAAGTGCAGGATTTGAATTTCATACAAATCAAAATTTAAAAACATTCGAACAAGTGTTAGGTAATTGTGATTTTGTAACACCCAATTACGAAGAAATAAAAGCACTTTTTCCGAATAAAAATATCGAAGAAACAATTGATTTTATATCCGAAAAAACAAATACCTATTTAAAAGGCGGGCACAGAAAAGATAAAAAAGGATGGGACGAAGTGTATTATAGTAAAATCGTAAAACTAAATATTCCACCTATTGCTAATACTGTTTTCGAAAAACACGGAAGTGGTTGTGTTTTATCATCAACATTGGCAGCTAATTTAGCATTAGAATTTTCTTTAGAAGATGCTTGTAAAAACACAAAAAGGTATACCGAACAATTTTTAAATTCAAACGAATCACTTTTAGGAACCCATAATTATAAATAAAATGATAAGTAAATTACATTATATAACACAAGGTAAAACAGCACAAGAACATTTAGACAATATTCAAAAAGCTTGTGCATCTGGAGCCGAATGGGTACAATTACGATTAAAAGGTTTTGATCCTAAAACGATTTTAGAAACGGCAAAAAAAGCAAGAGAAATAACAGGGCACTTTCAAACCCGTTTAATTATAAACGATTACTATAAAGTAGCTAAAGAGGTAAATGCAGACGGCGTTCATTTAGGGAAAAGTGATGCTTGTCCGTTAAAAGTACGTGCTTATTTAGGTAAATTTTATTCCGTTGGTGGAACCGCAAATACTTTAGAAGATTGTAAAAAATTACTAGAAAAGAAAGTAGATTATATTGGTTTAGGCCCTTTTCAATTTACTGAAACTAAAAAGAATTTAAGTCCAGTTTTAGGAGTTGAAGGATATCAGCAGATTGTTAAAGAGTTACAAACTGAAACACCAATAATAGCTATTGGAGGTATTACTTTAGATGATGTTGCAGGTATTGTGCATTCAGGTGTTTATGGTGTTGCGGCATCGGGAGCAATAACCAATGATTTTACAAGTATTCCTGTTTTTCATAAAATTTTAAATGCACCAAGTATGCAAGAACAAGTATACAAAATGGATGACAAGTAATGTTTGTATGTCTCCTCGAGAGCAGTCGAGCGGTTTTTTAGTTTCATAAATTATTAAAAAAAAAATCGACTACGATCAACCTAACAAGAAATAACATGAATAATATATTAAAAATAGCAGATAAAGAATTTACATCACGTTTATTCACTGGAACAGGAAAATTTAGTTCTTCTGTTTTAATGAAAGAAGCACTGCTAGCCTCAGAAAGTGAATTAATAACCGTTGCTTTAAAAAGAGTAGATGTTAAAGATGAAAATGATGATATTTTAACACATTTAAATCATTCAAGAATTAATTTATTACCAAATACATCGGGAGTTAGAACAGCAAAAGAAGCTGTGTTTGCAGCCAAATTGTCAAGAGAGGCTTTAGAAACTAATTGGGTAAAATTAGAAATTCATCCTGATCCTAGGTATTTATTGCCCGATCCTATTGAAACTTTAAAAGCAGCGGAAGAATTGGTGAAATTAGGATTTGTAGTAATGCCTTATATTCATGCCGACCCTGTTTTATGTAAGCGATTAGAAGAGGTAGGAACGCAATGTGTAATGCCATTGGGCGCACCAATAGGAAGTAATAAAGGATTGAAAACACAAGATTTTTTAGAAATAATTATCGAGCAGTCTAATGTTCCTGTAATTGTTGATGCTGGTATTGGCGCTCCTTCTCATGCAGCTTATGCAATGGAGTTAGGAGCCGATGCTGTGTTGGTAAATACTGCTATTGCAGTATCTCAAAAGCCAGTAGCAATGGCAAGAGCGTTTAAAATGGCGGTAGAAGCTGGTAGAATGGCGTATGAAGCAAAACTAGCACCGATAAGACAAGAAGCAGAAGCAAGTAGCCCGTTAACATCGTTTTTAAATTAAAAAATGAGTAATTTTAAAGAACTTTTTGATACTTATAGTTGGGATGATACCTTAAAAAGTATTTTTAATAAAACTACTGATGAGGTAATGCGTGCTTTATCGAAAGAAAAAATTGATTTAGAAGATTTTAAAGCATTGATATCTCCTGCTGCACGCCCGTATATCGAGCAAATGGCACAAAAAAGTAGCTTACTTACTAAAAAACGATTTGGTAACACAATACAAATGTATGCGCCAATGTATTTGAGTAACGAATGCCAAAATATTTGTACATACTGTGGTTTTAGTATGACTAATAAAATACCTAGACGAACGTTAACCGACGCTGAAATTTTAAAAGAAGTAGCTTTTTTAAAAGAAAAAGGATACGATCATATTTTGTTGGTTACTGGTGAAGCAAATAAAACGGTTGGCGTTAATTATATTAAAAATGCAATCGAATTAATACGTTCGCAATTTTCAAATATTACGATTGAAGTGCAACCTTTAGATCAGGATGAATATGAATCTTTAATTGAAGCAGGATTGTACGCTGTATTAGTTTATCAAGAAACGTATCATAGAGATGAGTATAAGAAACATCATCCGAAGGGAAAAAAATCTAATTTTGATTACCGTTTAGATACGCCAGATAGATTAGGGAAAGCAGGGATTCATAAAATAGGTTTAGGTGCTTTATTCGGATTAGAAGATTGGCGTGCCGATAGTTTTTTTACAGCCTTGCATTTAAAATATTTACAAAAAACATATTGGAAAACAAAGTATTCTATTTCGTTTCCGAGGTTACGACCACATTCTGGCGGATTAGAACCAAAGGTAGAAATGACTGATGCCGATTTAGTACAATTAATTTGTGCTTTTCGTTTGTTTGATGAAGATGTAGAGTTGTCGATGTCTACCAGAGAAAGTGAAATTTTCAGGAATAATATTGTTAATTTAGGAGCTACATCAATTAGTGCAGAATCTAAAACGAATCCGGGAGGCTATACGGTAGAACCACAATCGTTGGAGCAATTTGAAATTTCTGATGAACGAAGTACAGAACAAGTGGTAAAAATGTTAAAAGACAAAGGTTTAGAAGTCGTTTGGAAAGATTGGGCACATTTTGAGTCAATAGAAAAATAATGAATTTAACTAACGAAGAACAAAAACAATATAATCGTCATCTTATTTTAGATAAAATAGGAGAAGCAGGTCAATTAAAATTAAAGCAAGCAAAAGTTTTGGTAATTGGTGCTGGCGGATTGGGTTGCCCTGTATTACAGTATTTAACAGCTGCAGGTGTTGGAAACATCGGAATTATAGATGACGATGTGGTAGATCAAAGTAATTTACAGCGTCAAATTTTATATACAATTGATGATATTGGTTTTTCTAAAGCTGAAACAGCAGCAAAGCGATTATCGAGGTTAAATCCGTTTGTGAATTTTAAAGTATATAAAGAAAAATTAACAAACGAAAATGCCATTTCATTGTTTGAAAAATATGATGTTATTGTTGATGGGAGTGATAATTTTTCAACTCGATATTTAACAAATGATGCCGCTGTAATTACCAAAAAGCCATTGGTGTACGGCGCAATTTTTAAGTTTGAAGGTCAGGTTAGTGTGTTTAATTATAAAAGTAGCGCAACTTACAGATGTTTATATCCGACACCACCAAAACCAGATGAATCTCCAAATTGTTCTGAAATTGGCGTTTTGGGAGTTTTACCAGGAATTATTGGTGGCTTACAAGCAAATGAAACGATTAAAATTATTTGCGAAATAGGGGAGGTTTTAGCTAATAAATTATTGATGTATGATACTTTAAGTATGCGTCAAATGATTTTAAAATTTGAGAAATCAGCTGATACAGTGGTTACAGAATTAGAAAAAGACTATGATTTTTTCTGCGGAATAAAATCAGTAAAAAATGAAATTACTTTTGATGAGCTTCAAAAGAATTTACCGAAATATAATTTATTAGATGTGCGTGAAAATTGGGAGCGTCAACAACATCATATTAAAGGACAACATATTCCTTTAGGAGAATTACAAAATAGATTTAAAGAGTTAAATTTTGATAAACCTCTCGTTGTGTATTGTAAATCGGGAATAAGAAGTAAAAAAGCAATCGCCTTTTTAGAAGAGGCAATTGATGAGGTTATTTTTATCAACCTAAAAAACGGATTGAATTAAAAAAATGCGTTTCCTTTTTTATAAGAGAAACGCATTGTGTAGATTATGGATTGGTTGACCATAAAGAAGCTCCTTTAAGCATGGCTCTTCTAGGTAAAGATAAACCAGCTACAATTAATTCAGCAAAGTCATCGGGTTGTAATACTTTTTCAGGATTCCCATCTGTAATTCCTAACTCTAAAGACATATCTGAAGCAATAGTACTTGGTGTAAGCGTACAAACTCTAATGTTGTTTTTACGAACTTCTTTCATTAATGATTCCGACATTCCGATTACTGCAAATTTAGAGGCCGAATATGCTGAGGTTGTTGCATTACCATTAAGTCCAGCGGTTGAAGCAATATTAATAATATCACCTTCGTTTTTTTCAATTAAATAAGGTAAAACTTCTTTGGTAACATAATACATTCCCATTAAATTGGTTTGTATAATTTGTGTCCAATTTTCAACGGGCATTTCGTTTAGCGAACCAAAAGCAGCAATACCCGCATTGTTTACTAAAATATCAACAGTGCCAAATGTATCAATAATCTCTTTTATTCCTTTTTGAACTTCGTTGTAATGGCTAACATCAAAGACAGCATAAGTCGCCTCAACACCATATGTTTTTATTTCGGTAACTGTACTAAGCAGTTGTTTCTCGTTTCTACCAGTAATGGCAACATTTATCCCTTTTTTAGCAAAAGCAATAGCGGTGGCTTTTCCTAAACCTCTACTACCTCCAGTTATGATGGCTTTTTTATTCGTTAAATTTTCCATTTATATTATAATTGGTTTTTATAGATAAAGGTATTATTTTTTATGTAATTAAACTGTTAAAAGGATGGTTAGTAATGTCAAATTAAAAATTAGAGAACTACTCGTGTTTAATTTTTATAAGAGGAACTATCCGAAGGTTTTTTTATCTTTTTTTATATTTATGGTTGATTTTCTGTAATTTTGAATAATTCATATAAAATAAAAAACTCACCAAGTTGGTGAGTTTTTTTTATACTAAAATATATTTTTTACCTTGTAGTTTCTCCTTTATCAACAGTTACACGGTTCTCGCGATTAGCAAGTTCCCATGCCGTATGAAAAACTAAACGAGTTCTGTTTTCTAACATCTCGTAGTTAATTTTTTCAGGTGTATCTGTTGGCTGGTGGTAATCATCGTGTGTACCGTTAAAATAGAAAATAACAGGAATGTTATTTTTTGCAAAATTATAATGGTCAGAACGATAGTAATAACGATTCGGGTCTTTTTCGTCGTTATATTTATAGTCTAAAGCTACGTTTGTGTATTTCTTGTTCATTGCTTCAGAAATGTCATGTAACTCGGTACTTAACTTATCAGCTCCAATTAAATACACATAATTAGGGTTTCCTTTATGGCGATCATCAACTCTACCAATCATATCAATATTTAAATTAGTAACGGTATTAGCTAAAGGGAAAATAGGATTTTCAGTATAATACTTAGAACCTAATAAACCTTTTTCTTCACCTGTAACATGTAAAAATAAAATAGAACGCTTTGGCTTTTTACCTTCGTTATAAGCTTGTTTAAAAGCTTCTGCAATTTCTAAAATGGCAACAGTACCTGAACCATCATCATCGGCACCATTATATATTTTTCCGTTTTTAACACCTTCGTGATCTAAATGTGCAGAAATCACTAAAATTTCCTCTGGTTTTTCTGTTCCTTTAATGAAAGCAACAACGTTTTCAGAATCTTTTAAAATCATTCCTCTACGATTATTACTTAAGTAAGCAGAAGGAACTTTTTGAAAATAGTTATCGCTTCCTAAAGGAGATACAATTCCTTCATTTTTATAAAAATCTCTTAAATAGTTAACTGCTTTTTTTTGCCCTGGCTCTCCAGTATTACGTCCTTCAAATTCATCAGAAGCATATATAAATAAGTGTTTTCCTAAATCTTTAGCAGTAATAGTTTTTGCATATTTCGCAGCATAATCTACGTTAGCATCATCTTTATGCTCTGTACTTGAAGTGTCTTTACTTGCTCCACATGCTGTAAAAACGATAGCACTTGCTATATAAAGTAATTTTTTCATTAAGGTTTTTGGTTTGATTAGTGTTCAAAAATAATAATTGGTAATAAACAACAATTTTAGTTTTTCTTTATTATGAATTGTTTTAATGTTTTGTTAAAACTGATCAATTCTTTTGGGAATAATTGTTCAAAAGCATTTTGATTAATTAGTTCTTTAGCTGTTCCGCTATAAATTTGTTGTTCCGAAAGCAAAACAAATTCATCTGCTAATTGAATCGCAATATTTACTTCGTGAGTAGAAATAACAATGGTTTTTCCTGTTTTTTCAACTAGTTGTTTTAATAATGAAAAGATTTTAAATGTATGATGGATGTCTAAATGAGCAGTTGGTTCATCTAAAATAATAATTGCTGTATCTTGAGCTAAAGCACGTGCGATAAGAACACGTTGTAACTGTCCGTCACTTAATTCGTAAAAACGTTTGTCTTTTAAGTGTTCAATAGCTGTTTGTTCAATTGCCCAAAGAATTTTTTTAAGGTCTTTGGATGATAATTTGTCTATCCAATTCGTATATGGTTGGCGACCTAAAGCGATTAATTCGAAAACGGTAAGTTGACTTTGGGGTAAGCGTTCAGTTAGCACCAAGCTTAAAGAAGTTGCTAGTTCGTGGTGCGAATAATCAGTAATCTTCTTTTTGTTAATTTCTATGCTTCCGCTCAAAGGATTTTGAACTTTAGATAGTGTTCGTAATAAGGTAGATTTACCGATTCCGTTTTTACCTAAAAGCGCTACAAATTTTCCTTTTTCAACAGAAAAATTAATGTTGGAAGCAATAATAGTTTGTTGCTTTTTTGTTTGATAACCTATTGAAAGGTTTTCAGTTTTAAGAACGATATTTTTTTTAGAATCAGTCAACTTTATACGTATATTTTCTTTTTTCGTACTAATAACCAAATAACTACAGGTGCACCAAATAAAGAAGTGATTGCGTTAATTGGTAAAGTAAATTCACTTGTAGGTAATTGCGCAATGGAGTCGCAAATTAATAAAGCAATTGCACCAATAAATGCAGATGCAGGTAATAGTATTTTATGATTTGAGGTAACAAAAATCATTTTAGCTATATGAGGTATTGCTAAACCTATAAAAGCAATAGGTCCCGAAAAAGCAGTGATAACGCCAGTTAATAAACTTGTGATCAATAAGATAATGTTTCTGCTTTTTTTGATGTTGATACCTAAGCTTTTTGCATAATTTTCACCTAATAAAAAACTATTTAAAGGTTTTATGATGGTAAATGTGCCTAAAATACCAATGCTATAAATAATTCCGAAAACAGAAAGTTCTGTCCATGATAAGTTTCCTAAGCTACCAAAACTCCAAAACATATATTGCTGAATTTGATCGGCTTCACTAAAATAAGATAAAACACTTATTACAGCTGAAGTTAACGACCCAAACATTAATCCGATAATTAAAATAGACATGGTATTTCTAATTCTATTCGCTGCAATAATTACAGCTAATAAAACAAAAAAAGAACCTAAACTTGCTGCAATTGCTAATGCCCAATTAGAAAATGCAATCGATACAAAAACACCGCCAAATAAGCCAGAACCTAAAATGAGTAAAGCTATTCCTAGGCTAGCACCCGAAGAGATACCTAATACAAATGGGCCTGCTAAGGGGTTTCTAAATAGGGTTTGCATTAATAATCCGCAAATAGCCAAACCAGAACCTACCATGATTGCTGTAATAGCTTTTGGTAAGCGGAAATTTAAAATAATGGTTTGCCAGCTGTCTTTAGAAGCGATACCACCAGTAAGCGAATTAAAAATATCTTTAAAAGGAATAGATACCGAACCTAAACTGATGTTTATAAAAAAGCATAGTATTAGTAAAACTAATAAAAAAACAAAGTGTTTTGTGTGTTTTCTTGACGAGTTCAATTAATCGATTGATTTTAAAAATTCAACTAATTTTTGAATTGCTAATCCACGGTGGCTAACAATATTTTTTTCTTCAGAAGTCATTTCTGCAAATGATTTATTAAATCTTTCAGGCTTAAAAATAGGATCGTAGCCAAAACCTTTTTCTCCTTGCTTTTGAGTTAAAATAGCACCTTTACAAATGCCATCAAATAGAAATTGTTTTCCATTTAAATTCAAACAAATAGAAGTTCTAAATTGTGCTTTTCGATCAGTTTTTCCGTTTAATTCAGTCAATACTTTTTGCATATTATTTTCTGAGTTGCTAGGTTCACCAGCATAACGTGCAGAATATACTCCGGGAGCTCCGTTTAAGTTTTCAATTTCTAAGCCAGTATCATCAGCAAAACAATTAAAACTAAATTTTTGGGTAATGTAATTTGCTTTTATTTTTGCATTTCCTTCTAAGGTAGTTGCAGTTTCTTCAATGTCATCAAAACATTCAATATCTTTTAAACTTAATAATTCAATATTGTTTGGTAACATTTTTTGAACTTCAGCAAGTTTGTTTAGGTTATTTGTAGCAAAAACAAGTTTCATTAATCAATTTTTTAGAGTAACAAATGTATTGTTTTTTATCATCTTTGTAGCTGCTGTTTTTAAGCAAATAATAAACTACTTAAAATTATTATTTTTAGTAGAAAAAACTAATATAGTAAAAATGAAAAAGCGAAATTTAGAACACTCTAAATTTCGCTTTTTTAAATTGGTTTTTTAAAAGTCGTTTATGCTTTTAATTTGCTTAATTCTAATTTTTTAGAATTAATTTCTTCTTGTATTTTATTTAATCGCTCTTGAATTTTAACGATAATAGCTTCTTTACGAGCAATACTTTCTTTAGAAGTAGTAGGGTCTTGTTTCGCTTTTTCTAACTTCGATTTCATTCTAGCCAAGCCTTCTTTACCACTAATTAAAATTTCTTCATTAATGCTAATGTCATCTTCATAATCGCTAATTAAAGTACCTTTTTCTTTAACGATAGATTTTTCTTCAGCTTTAATTTCATTGTCTAATTGTTCTAATTTTGCAACCTCTAAACGTAAAGCTTCTTGTTCTTTTAAATAAGCAATTTCTTTTGCTTTACGGTTTTCTTCTAATTTTTTACGTGCATTTTCTAATTTTTGCTTACGTAAAGCTAGTTCACTAACGTTGTCTTTTATAGGAGTGTCTACAGTATTCTCTACTTTTTTAGCAACAGTTTTTTTAGGCGTGTTTTTCTTAGTTTTTCTTGCTAATTTTCTTTCAAGAGATGTTAAATCTTCTTTTTGACTATCAATTTGAGAATTTAACCTTGTAAGTCTGTCTTGCATGCTAGCAACAACTTTCTGTTTTCTACTAACGTTAGTTTTAGTTGCTTTTCCGCTTTTTTTAAAATCTTCTAAATTTGCAGTAACACGTTTTAAGGCTTTTATACCACTCATTAGAATTTCTTCATTAGCACTAACCTGATCTTTTTTTACTTTTATTTGATTTCTTAAATCTTTAAAACCGTTTTGAGCGTTTGTTTGTTGTAAGCCAACAAAAAAAATAAAAAAAAGAGCTGTGAATAAATGTTTTAATGTTTTCATTATGATTTGTTTATTGGGGTTTTCAAAAGTGTTTTTTAAGGGCGACAAAATTACGATTTTTTTTGTAATTAAAATAAAGTTTAAAATAAAACTATTCATGGTGATAAGGTTCATTCTTAAGAATTGTAAATCCACGATAAATTTGTTCAATAATTAATAAACGGATCATTTGATGAGAGAATGTCATAGTTGATAACTATAATATTAAGAGAGAAAATTAAAATGTAAATTGCAAACAAATTGAACTAAAAGCACCGTTGTGTCTGATATGTCATGTAAATGTCGGGTTAAATTCAATAAGAATAATTAATAAGAATTAAAATAGAAGTTAACATTGTATGATAAATAAGAACATTCATATTATGAAACAACCAGAATTAGGAAAGCGTATTTTTCAATTAAGAAAAGAAAAAGGATTAACACAAGAAGAATTAGTAGAACAATGTAATATTAATGTAAGAACAATTCAGCGAATTGAAGCAGGAGAAGTAAATCCTAGAAGCTATACTCTTAAAACCATTTTAGAAGCTTTAGGGGAGGATTTTAAAATAATAGATAAAAATAATTCTTCAAAAAACAATCAGAATGAATGGACTAATAATGAATTAAAGATATTAAGAAATAGTAGAGTTTTTGCAATTCTTTACTTAGTAATTACTTTAATTGGGCTAATTATTGAAACGTATCTTGTAGCTAATCACATACAATATGAAAAAGTATTTTTTTTAAGAACACTTTACATGATCCCTTTTTTTATAATATTAATTTACTTTCTGAAAGGGTATAAAATAATAGCAGAAAAATTTAATAATAGTTTTTTAATTAGCGCGGTTAAAGTTTATATAGTTACAAGTATTATTATGCTTATAATCACTTTTTTTACAACCTCGCCAGGATTTTTAAATAGTTTAGATATCGTTTTAAGCATTTTGTTAATGTTGGCTTTTGGAGCGGGAGAATTAATTATGGGACTAGGTATTTTAAAGTTAAAAGAAAATTTAGGGTCATTAGCTCAAATAACAGGTGTTGTAAAAATTGTAAACGGATGTATGTTGATTACAGTAATATTGTCTCCAATTTCTTTGTTTTTTATGATTCCAATATTAACTCTTGAAATAGTATTTATATTCAATACATATAATAAGGTTGAAAAACAGCTTTTAACTACTCATGATGATAAGGTTCATTCTTAAGAATTGTAAAGCCTCTGTAAATTTGTTCAACAATAAATAAACGAATCATTTGATGAGAGAATGTCATTTTTGATAAAGATATTTTTCCGCTTGATTTTTTGTAAACCGCATCCGAAAATCCGTAAGGACCACCAATAACTAATACGAGTTGTTTAATGCCCGAGTTCATCTTTTTTTGAAGATATTGAGAAAATTCAATCGATGTAAAATGTTTTCCTTTATCGTCTAATAAAACCAACTGATCGGTATTTTGAAGCTTCGATAAAATTAATTCGCCTTCTTTTTCTTTTTGCTGAGATTCGCTTAAGTTCTTTACGTCTTTAATATCTGCAATAATATCAAGCTCAAATTTTATATAATGTTTTAGCCTATTCTGATAATTATCAATTAACTGAATCAAATTTTTATCATCAGTTTTACCAATAGCAAGTAGTTTAATTTTCATGCCGTAAAATTATGAATTATGAGCTACGAATTAGTATTTTTACATCAGAAATTATTAAAAATATGATATCAAAAGAACAATTTAATACAGAACTAGATTTAATTATTTCAAATGCCATTCGCGAAGATATAGGTGATGGCGATCATACCTCACTTTCTTGTATTCCTTCGGATGCTACCGGAAAAGCAAAATTACTGGTAAAAGATGATGGAATTATAGCCGGAGTTGAGTTTGCTAAAATGGTTTTTAAGTATGTTGATGCTGATTTACAGGTAGAAACTTTAATTAATGATGGTGATGAAGTTAAGTTTGGAGATATTGTTTTTTATGTTTCAGGAAAATCACAAGCTATTTTAATGGCAGAACGTTTGGTGTTAAATGCCATGCAACGTATGAGTGCCATTGCTACGAAAACAAAATTCTTTGCCAATTTATTAGAAGGCACAAAAACAAAGGTTTTAGATACTCGTAAAACAACGCCAGGGATTAGAGCTCTTGAAAAATGGGCAGTTAAAATTGGTGGCGGAGAAAATCACAGATTTGCCTTATATGATATGGTAATGATAAAAGACAATCATATCGATTTTGCAGGCGGAATTACACAAGCAATTACCAAAACTAAAAAATATTTAGCAGCTAAAAATTTAGATATCAAAATTATAGTTGAAGCACGTAGTTTGGAAGAAATTAAAGAGATTTTATCAAACGAAGGTGTGTATCGTATTTTAATAGATAACTTTAATTACGAAGATACGCGCAAAGCAGTTGCCTTAATTGGTGATACTTGTTTAACAGAATCTTCAGGCGGAATTAACGAAGAAACAATTCGTAAATATGCTGATTGTGGGGTAGATTTTATTTCATCAGGAGCTTTAACGCATTCGGTTTATAATTTAGATTTAAGTTTAAAAGCAGTTGATTAATTTAATATCAGTAAAATGAAAAAACAAATAATTATTGTAGCGTCTTTAGTATTTGCAATGTCTTGTAATACTGACAAAACAAAAGAAACAAAGCAAGAAAGTAAAAAAGATATGGCTGTAGAAAATCCGTTATTAATTAAAAGTACCTTAGATTATGGTGCGCCAGATTTTACTAAAATACAAGATGCACATTTTATGCCAGCTATTTTAAAAGGGATGGAATTGCAAAACGAAGCAATACATAAAATTGTTGCAAATACGGATGCTCCAACTTTTAATAATACCATTTTAGCTTTAGAGGAAAGTAGTAAAACCTTAGACAATGTAACGGCTGTTTTTTATGCTTTAGCTGGAGCAAATACCAATGATGTTTTAAAAGAAAATGAGAAAGAATTAGCACCTAAGTTTTCTAAACATAACGATGATATTTTATTAAACACGCAGTTGTTTGCTAAAGTAAAGGTCGTTTATGATAATTTAGAAGAATTAGAACTTGATGTAGAATCGAAACACTTAGTAAAAGAATATTTCAAAAACTTCTCAAAAGCAGGAGCTGATTTATCAGAAGATAAAAAAGAAAAATTAAAAGAGATCAATTCAGAAATAGCAAGTTTAGCTAATGATTTTGGTAAAAAGCTATTAGATGCAAGTAAAAAAGGCGGAGTTGTAATTGCTGATAAAGAAAAGCTAAAAGGATTTTCTGAAGAAAAAATAAAATCGATTGAAAAAGATGGGCAATTCGAAATTCAGTTGATAAATACAACACAACAACCATCATTACAAACGTTAGAAAATAGAGAAGTTCGTAAAGAATTATTTGAAAAGTCTATCCATAGATCTGATGCTGGTGAATACGACACAAGTGAGTTGGTTAAAAAGATGGTGGCTTTGAGAGCTCAAAAAGCGCAAATTTTAGGTTTTGATAATTACGCAAGTTGGAGCTTACAAGGAACCATGGCGTTAACACCCGCTAAAGTTTTTGAAATGTTTGAAGGATTAATTCCGGGTGCTTTAACTAAAGTTGCATCAGAAACAAAAGAAATTCAAGCTGAAATAAATAAAGAAGGTAAAGATTTTAAATTAACTGCCTACGATTGGAATCATTATGCTGAAAAAGTGCGTAAATCTAAATACAATTTAAATGAAGAGGAAGTAAAACCTTATTTCGAATTAACAAATGTGTTAGAAAAAGGGGTGTTTTTTGCAGCTACAAAATTATACGGAATCACTTTTAAAAAACGTACTGATATTCCGGTTTATCATCCAGATGTTGTAGTGTATGAGTTATTTGAAGAAGACGGAAGTAAATTAGGATTATTTTACGGTGATTTTTTTGCAAGAGATAGTAAACGTGGAGGTGCGTGGATGAGCGCTTTTGTAAAACAATCTAAATTACGTAACCAAAAACCAGTAGTTTATAATGTGTGTAATTCGCCAAAACCAGCAGCAGGTGAACCAGCTTTAATTAGTTTTGATGAAGTAGAAACGATGTTTCATGAATTTGGTCATGCCTTGCATGGTTTATTTGGTAATCAAACATACGCATCAATTTCGGGAACAAGTACTGCGAGAGATTTTGTTGAGTTTCCGTCGCAATTTAACGAAAACTGGTCAACACATCCAGCTGTTTTAAATAATTATGCGGTACATTATAAAACAGGAGAGGTTATTCCTGCCGAATTATTAAAAAAGATAAAAGATGCCGGAACTTTTAATCAAGGATATTCAATGATTGAAAACTTAAGCTCATCAAGTTTAGATATGCAATGGCATACAATTTCGGTGGATACTAAAATTGAAGATGTTGCCAAATTTGAAGCAGCAGCATTAGAAAAAATGAAATTAAAAGTAGCGGAAGTACCACCAAGATATCGTTCAACTTATTTTGCACATATTTTTAGTGGAGGTTATGCAGCCGGATATTATTCTTATTTATGGACAGAAATGTTAAGTCACGATGCTTACGATTGGTTTAAAAACAACGGATTGTTAACACGTGCAAACGGAGATAAATTTAGAAACGAAGTGCTGTCAAAAGGAAACACGATGGATTATGCAAAAATGTATCAAGTATTTGCAGGAAGAGATCCGAAAGCAGCACCAATGTTAAAAGCAAGAGGTTTACAATAGTTCGATTGTCATATCGAGTAAATTTTGAGGAACGAATAAATTTGTATCGAGATGTTTTTAGTATTCATAAACATCATAAGATTATTTTAAAATGAACGATTACTTCGATAGTGAAACATTTAATAAAATAGATTTTGCACAAGCAAAAATCAAAAAAGGAGAATATGATAATTGTACGTTCACGGATTGTAATTTCGAGAACGTACATGCATCAAATATCCAGTTTGTGGAGTGTGAGTTTATCGATTGTAATTTTAGTAATGCAATAGTTGCAAACACTGCTTTTAAAGAAGCTTCGTTTATTAATTGTAAAATGATAGGTGTAAAATTTAATGAGTGTGATTCGTTTTTATTACAGTTTAGTTTTAAAGAATGTCAATTAAATTTCTCGTCATTTTATCAACTTAAAATTCCGAATACAAAATTTATAGATTGTAATTTGCAAGAAGTAGATTTTACAGAAACTAATTTAACAAATTCGGATTTTGAAAATTGCGATTTTAAAAAAACGATATTTGATAGAACTATTTTAGAAAAATCAGATTTTAAAACTGCTTTTAATTTTAATATTGATCCTGAAGAAAATAAATTAAAAGGAGGAAAGTTTAGTAAAGAAAATATTATAGGCTTGTTACAGAAATATAATATTGTAGTTGAGTAACTCTTAACATAGTTTATTTTATGATAACTTTGTTTGATGTTATTTTGAAACAAGTTGAAAAAGAAGATTATGTATTTAATTTTTAACGTCAACCTGAATTTATTTCAGGTTAACATATAGATTAATTAAAATGTATCATTCCTGCGAAGGCAGGAAACTCATTCTAAAAAAAGATACTTTCAGATAGGGTATCTATTTTAAAAAAAAATGATAGTGAAAAGGAAATATCAATAAATGACCAAACAAACAGAAAGTAACCTAGAAAAAATACCAGTAGTAAACATTTTGGTAAAACTTGGAAAAAAAATAAAAATTCCAGGTTTACAAGGTATGTCATTATACGATGTAATTGAAATGTATATTATAGGTATTGTAAAAGGGGCTTTAACAACGCGTGCAGGTGGAATTGCATTTAGTTTTTTTATGGCAATATTCCCTTTTTTACTGTTTATTTTATCACTGATTCCTTATATTCCTATCGAAGGATTTCAGGATAATCTCTTCTGGTTAATTCAAGAAATGTTGCCTCCTAAAACTTTTGATGCCGTAGATGTGGTGTTAAAAGATATTATAAATAATCAATATAGCGGATTATTATCTTTCGGATTTTTAGCTTCAATATTTTTAATGACAAATGGTGTAAATGCTATTTTTGGAGGTTTCGAATATTCGTACCATGTAACAGAGATGAGAAACGTTTTTACAGCATACATTGTTTCGTTAGGAGTTTCGTTATTAATGTCTCTTTTCTTAATAATAACAGTAGTTGCAATCATTTTTTATCAAATAGCATTGTCAAGAATAGATAATATAGGTTGGCTAGATACCAGTGATTTAGATTTGTTTTATTGGGGAAAAGGCTTGTTGTTTTTAATAATGATTTTCACGATTGTTTCGTTGCTATTTCGCTTTGGTACTAAACAGGGTAAGGAAGTGAAGTTTTTTTCACCAGGAGCTATTTTAACCACAGTATTATCATTATTTACATTTTATATATTCGGTGTTTATGTAACAAATTTTGCAACTTATAACCAATTGTATGGTGCAATAGGAACGTTATTAATACTCATGTTATTTGTGTGGTTAAACGCAATTATATTGCTTTTAGGGTTTGAGTTAAATGCATCTATTTATAGTTTAAAACGTGTAAATAAAACTTTATAATTCGCCTATAAATTCAGATATTTGCCAATTAAATTGGATTAAGTATTTCACTCTTGTGAAAGACTTACTTTCAAGAAGTAGAATACAGCATACAAACATTTAAAAAATAAGTATTTTAAGTTTTGAGAAAAACCTCATAATTTACAATTCATAATTCATAATTATTTACATGAAACCATCAATCCCAAAAGGAACTAGAGATTTTTCATCAAACGAAGTAGCAAAAAGAAATTATATTTTTAATATAATAAAATATTCGTTTGAAAATTTCGGATTTCAACCTATTGAAACACCAAGTTTCGAAAACTCATCAACTTTAATGGGAAAGTATGGGGAAGAAGGAGATCGTTTAATTTTTAAGATTTTAAATTCTGGGGATTATTTAAAGAAAGTTGATGATACTTTATTGACTGAAAAAAATAGTCAGAAAATAATATCAAAAATTTCAGAAAAAGCATTGCGTTACGACTTAACAGTGCCATTTGCACGTTATGTGGTGCAACACCAAAACGATATTACGTTTCCTTTTAAAAGATATCAAATTCAACCTGTTTGGAGGGCTGATCGCCCGCAGAAAGGACGTTTTAGAGAATTTTATCAATGTGATGCCGATGTAGTAGGAAGTAAATCCTTATTGCAAGAAGTAGAGTTTGTACAGTTATATGATACTGTTTTTAGTAAGTTAGGCCTAAAGGGTACGACTATCAAAATAAATAACAGAAAAATTTTATCAGGAATCGCTGAGGTAATCGGAGCTTCGGATAAATTAATCGATTTTACAGTAGCTTTAGATAAATTAGATAAAATTGGTAAAGAAGGTGTTGTAAAAGAAATGCTTGAAAAAGGAATTTCGGAAGATGCTATTGAAAAAGTAGCTCCACTATTTAATTTTACAGGAAGTAATCAAGCTAAATTAGCTTCTTTACAAAACATGTTGCAAACATCCGAAGAAGGTTTACAAGGAGTGGCAGATTTACGAACTGTGGTAAGTATGATTGAAGAAATTGGCTTAACATCAGCATCGTTAGAGTTAGATGTAACTTTGGCTCGTGGATTAAATTATTATACAGGTGCTATTTACGAAGTAAGTGCTCCCGAAGGTGTAAAAATGGGTTCTATCGGTGGTGGAGGTCGTTATGACGATTTAACGGGAATCTTCGGATTAAAAGATGTAAGTGGCGTAGGTATTTCTTTCGGATTAGACAGAATTTACTTAGTGATGGAAGAGCTTGGTTTATTTGGAGAAGTTGAACTACCTAAACCAAGAGTATTGTTTTTAAATTTTGATGAAGCTGAGAATTTATCAAAAATAAAAGCCATAAAAAGTTTAAGAGAAAACAATGTGAAATCAGAATTATATCCTGATACCGCAACAAGTAATAAACAGGAAAAGAAGCAATGGAAATACGTTAGCAATAGAGGCATACAATTTGTGGTAACGACTATTGAAAACAATATGTTTGTTTTAAAAGATATGATAAACGGAGAGCAAACTACTTGTTCTTTAGATGAATTGATAAGTAAAGTACAGTAAGTTAACAACTAATTTGTAAATTTGCGCCCTAATAATTGAAAGAAATGTTTGAAGTTAAGAGCAACAAAATGAATGACGAGAGAATAGACGAGATAGGAGAAAACCACATAAGCACATCAGCAGAATCGCCAATACGCTCAGATGCTTTTGATATCTCGGACCAAGAAAAAATTAAAAGAATTGAAGAAAGTGTTAAAGATATTTTAATCACTTTAGGAATGGATTTAACAGACGATAGTATGCAAGGAACACCAAAGCGTGTTGCAAAGTCTTTTGTAAATGAAATCTTTATGGGATTAAACCCTGCAAATATGCCAAAGGCATCTACGTTTGACAATAATTACAATTATGGTGAAATGTTAGTGGAAAAAAATATCGTAGTATATTCTACTTGTGAGCATCATTTATTACCAATAATTGGTCGCGCACATGTTGCTTATATTTCTGATGGAAAAGTGATTGGCCTTTCTAAAATGAACCGTATTGTAGAATATTTTTCTAAACGACCGCAAGTACAAGAGCGTTTAACAATGCAAATAGTGCAAGCAATGCAAGAAGCATTAGGAACACAAGATGTAGCTTGTATTATTGATGCAAAACATTTATGTGTAAATTCAAGAGGTATAAAAGATATTGAAAGCAGTACTGTTACCGCTGAATTTGGAGGTAAGTTTAAAGAGAAAGATAGAAAACGAGAGTTTTTAGATTACGTAAAAATGGATACAAAATTTGATTAATATCAAATATTTAAATATAACAAAGTCGATTTGCTAAAGGTAAATCGACTTTTTTTTGCGTTAGTTTTATTTTTTAGTGGTATTTCTAACTCATTTAGGAGGTATATTTTAGTAAAGGTTATTACTTAGGATAAAACAATGTGAGCAGATTATATAGAGGATTTTACATTTTAGTAACTTGTAAGTCAGTAAGTAAGGTGTTCTTTCTGTGTTTGCGTAAAACATAAGGACAAAAAAGAGTAATTAAGAAATGTTTATTAAAATAAAATGTAAATTTATGTTGTTTCTAATATTTTGGCATTACATTTGCAATTCAATAAACGTTGTTAGCACTTAAGCAAGCAACAAATAATTTTTTATTATGAATAAAGGTACCGTAAAATTCTTCAACGAATCAAAAGGATTTGGATTTATCACAGAAGAAGGAAGCAACAAAGAACATTTTGTACATGTTTCAGGATTAATCGACGAAATTCGTGAGAATGACGAAGTTGAATTCGAATTACAAGAAGGAAAAAAAGGATTAAACGCTGTTGACGTAAGAGTATTATAATATATATTATTACCAGAGTAAACTTTTTAAAAAAAGCCTATCAACTATTGATAGGCTTTTTTGTTTTTACTTGTTAAATAACCTTAGCGAAAGAGTATACATGTGAATAAATTTACAGCTAATTTTAATAAAATCAATTATTTATGTTGATTTTATAATTTTTGGCATTACATTTGCAATTCAATAAACGTTGTTAGCACTTAAGCAAGCAACAAATAATTTTTTATTATGAATAAAGGTACCGTAAAATTCTTCAACGAATCAAAAGGATTTGGATTTATCACAGAAGAAGGAAACAACAAAGAACATTTTGTACATGTTTCAGGATTAATCGATGAAATTCGTGAAAACGATGAGGTTGAGTTTGACTTACAAGATGGAAAAAAAGGATTAAACGCTGTAAACGTAAGAGTATTATAATATATATTATTACCAGAGTAAACTTTTTAAAGACAAGCCTATCAATAATTTGATAGGCTTTCTTATTTTTTTATATAAAATATTTTAAATGAAAGACGGTAGAAATAGAAACCATATTCGTGTTGGTTGTGAGGTTGAGGTTATTCAAAAAAATCATCAAAGATCAGGTGAATTAACTTCGGGTATTGTAAGTAGAATATTAACAAATTCAGCTAATCATCCTCATGGAATTAAGGTGCAATTAGATTCTGGAATTGTAGGAAGAGTAAAAAATATAAAAGAAGATTAGATGAACTAATCTTCTTTGTTTTCTTTTAATTTTTTTATTCCATCAACTAAAAACCAACCTGCAAACAATACTCTAACTAATAAAAATAGGTATTTGCTTTCGGTTCTAAAGCTTAAAAGTACTCTGTAACTTTCTTTATCTTGAAAAAACTGAGAGAAAGTTGCTGTTAGAATAAATAATCCAACGATTATATATAGGTAAGGCAATACTTTTTTCATTAATGAACAGGTATTTTTATGGTGTATGTTTTTCTGCTTTTATTATTAAGTTTAGTTTCTCGTAACCAAGGATTCACTAATTTTAAATCCTTATAAGTAATTCCGCAGTTCTTTGCAAAATCTGCAATATTTGTTATGGTGGTATCTACTTTAACTTCGTAGGTGTCTGGATAGGTATATAAATCTTCTTGATCGTAAGAAAAACCGTATTTTTTAGGGTTTGATAAAACTTCTTTTAAAGCTAAAATCCTAAAAATATATCTACCTGTTTCAGTGTTTAAGAGTAAATCATAATAGTCATCAACTTGTTGTTGTCTTAAACGTTGAGAGATTCTACCATTCCCCGCATTATATGCAGCAGCAGCTAAAGTCCAAGAACCTAGTTTTTTTTTAGCTCTTTTTAAATATTCGGCAGCAACTCGTGTCGACTTTTCTAAATTATAACGTTCATCTACGTTTTTATTAACTTCTAATCCATATTCACGACCCGTAGCAGGCATAAAGTGCCAATATCCAGCAGCACCTTTAGTAGAAGGGATGTTAATTAAAGCACTTTCTGCAACGCATAAGTATTTAAAATCATCAGGTAAGCCATATTCTGCTAATAATGGTTCTATAATAGGGAAAAATTTATTGGCGCGTTTTATCAGTAATAATCCGTTAGATTGCCAGTAAGTATTTACCAATAATTCACGATCCATACGTTCTTTTATATCAGCTTTTTCTAAAGGAACTCGCTCGCCTGCTAATTCCATATGACTAGGCGTTTTTACGGCTCTAATTTCATAACTTTCAGCAACATTTTTTATTTCGGGTTCGTTCGTTTGACTAATTGTATTTGTAAATAGTACAGCTACAAAAACAATAGTTAGTAGCGATAAAAATCGGATATATTTATTCATTTTCTTTCTTTTTAATTTTTGAACATTCTTTCTCTAAAATATTAGAAATAGTTTTGGCTTTATTTAAAACCATTATGTGTGTACCATTTTCTATTTCAATGCTGTTTTTAATGTGTTTAAAAGGAAAAACTTCATCTTTTTTTCCATGTATATGCATAATATTGGCCAATGGTTTATCTTGTTGCCAATGTAGTACATTATATATTGCCCATTGCAAATATTTAGGATCTCTAACAGAAAGATACATTTTGTATAATTCTGCTCTTTTCTTTAAATAATCATTAAAAAAATAATGTTCATATTTTTCGATATTTGCAATAATTTTTGAAGGGAAAATTTTATAAATCTTAGTTATTTGAGCTAATTTTAATCGTTTAGGAAGCTCTTCATTGCTTTTTACACTAGATATAATAATTACCTTTTTACAAGTGATAATTTTACTCATTTCTTGTACAAGTATGCCTCCGAAAGAAACACCAATTAATATGGGGTTTTCATGTTGAATTGCATTACACATTCTCTGTGCATACTCTTGTATACTTTCATTTATTGATGTTGGGATTAACCATTCTAAAAAATAAAGTTCGAAGTATTCTTCAGGCAATGAAAGGTACTCAAATATTTTAGAACTAGCGGCTAAACCAGGCATAAAATAAATAGGCGTTTTTGCCATTATTCAAAGAATTTTTTATCAAGTAAAAGACCTTCAATATATTCATGTATATCAATTAATTCATCCGGAATTTCATTCCATAAACGAATTTTAACTTGTTTTCCGTTACTTACAATATACGTACTTGCTAAATCAGTTATACGCGGGTCATCGTATGTGTCTTTAAATTCGTTAAAATCTTTTTTAGCAAGCATTTTAGTAAGTTGTTCTAACTGATTACTGGTAAGTGTAAACTCATGAGTTCCTTTTTCAAGTACGTATTTAATTCCGTTGTAGGTAACATTACCATTTTTATCAATAGTAACATTATAAACAACGCAATCTCCAAAACAAGGTGTTTTTCGAATGCTTATTAGTGTGTTTTCTTCTTTGCTAATTAATTCACTCAATGTTTCTTTTGTATTGATATCAACCAGTCTAAAAGCATTTGTTTTTTGTAATTTATCTAACCAAAAAGTTCTTTTCCCTTCGGGAACGGCAATTATTCCAATCTTTGAAGAGCTCTTGTTATATACCATTTTACGAAACGTTAAACCGCTATTTTTAAGCAATGATTTAGCATCTTCTATTTTCTTAGGGTTTTTAAAAACTACAATTAATTCGTTTTCAGCTATTTTAGGTTTTTCGATTGCTTTTTCAACTACTATTTCTTTTTCGATAGGTTTAACCTCCTTTTTTTGTTCCTTTTTAGGAGCGTTACAGGCTAAGATTAAAGCGAAAAACAATACTAGTAGGTATTTCATAATTTTATTTTAAGGTAGTTGAAAAACTATTCACAATTTAAGCAATAACTTCGTTTTTTACAAAGTTAAAACGAACTAAACCGTCCTCGTCAATTTCGGTTAAGGAAACAGTATGCAGTGTGTTTACCAACTCCGGGTTCCAAGGTGTTTTTACTTTTACATAATTCTGAGTAAATCCGTGAATATAACCTTCTTTATTTTCACTTTCAAAAAGTACCGTTAACGTATTTCCTATTTGAGTTTCATAAAAAGCCCTACGTTTTTTAACAGATAAACCACGTAACATTTTACTACGTTTTGCACGTACATTTTTGGCAACTACACCATCCATATCAACAGCTTCTGTATTAGGTCTTTCAGAATAGGTAAATACATGTAAATACGAAATGTCCATTTCGTTTAAATAGTTGTAGGTTTCTAAAAATAATTCGTCTGTTTCACCAGGAAAACCAACAATAACGTCTACACCAATACAAGCATTTGGCATTACTTCTTTTATTCTAGTAACTCTATTTGTATAGGTTTGCGTTAAATAACGACGCTTCATTTTTTTTAACAATTCATCAGAACCAGATTGCAACGGAATGTGGAAATGCGGAACAAAAGTGTTAGATTTAGAAACAAAATCGATCGTTTCATCTTTTAATAAATTAGGTTCGATAGACGATATTCGCAAACGGTGGATTCCATCAACTTTATCTAATTCTTTAACCAATTCTAAGAAAGTATGTTCATGTTTTTTGTTACCAAACTCACCTTTACCGTAATCACCAATATTTACACCAGTTAAAACGATCTCTTTAATTCCTCTTTCTGATATTTCTTTGGCATTTTTTAAAACGTTCTCTAAAGTATCAGATCTAGAAATTCCTCTTGCCAACGGAATTGTACAATACGTACATTTATAATCACAACCATCTTGTACTTTTAAGAAAGCACGGGTACGATCGCCAATAGAATAGGCACCAACATAAGAATCGGCTTCTTCAATTTCGCAAGAATGTACTTCGCCAATATCGTTTTTAGTTAAATCGTTGATGTAACTAGTAACATTAAATTTTTCGGTAGCACCTAAAACTAAATCTACACCATTAACATTGGCTAATTCTTCTGGTTTTAATTGCGCATAGCAACCTACACCAATTATAAAAGCATCTTCATTTTGTTTTAAAGCTGATTTTACAATCGATTTAAAACGTTTATCAGCATTGTCAGTAACCGAACATGTATTAATTACATATATAGCTGCTTTTTCATCAAACTCAACGCGTTCAAAACCTTCAGAAACAAAATTTCTAGCAATAGTTGAAGTTTCAGAAAAATTTAATTTACATCCTAAAGTGTAAAAAGCTACTTTTTTATCTACGTTCATTCTTTTAATATCCTTAATAAAAAACAAAAGTCTTGTGTAAGTCTTTAATTTTTTAGAAGTTCGTATGGTGTATTTTTATAAATCTGTTTTAGACAGTATTTATTAATGGCAAAATTACAATTTATTCATGATTTTTGAAACCGAAAGATTACGCATTAGAAAACTTCTTTTAACTGACTTAAAACTTTTTTTTAAGCTAGAAAGTAATCCTGTAGTTTTACAATATGCAACAGGTGAAATTAAAACGATTGTTGCGTGTGAAGTAGAACTTAAAGAATTGATAGATAAGTATGATAAGCCTAAAAATGATTTTTGGATTTATGCTATCGAACGAAAAACTGATAAGAAGTTTATAGGAACCGTTGCTTTGGTAAAAGACAATATAGATGATGAAATAGGGTATCGGTTTATTGAAGAATATTGGGGTAAAGGATATGCAACTGAAATTTGCAAAGGACTAATTTCTTATTGTAAATTTGTAGGGATGAAAAAAATTGTAGGCTATGTAGTTGATGAAAATATCGCTTCAGCTAAAATATTAAAGCGATTTAATTTTACAGAAGTAAAGAAATTTATTAGTGATGATATCGGCTTGCCAGAAACTAAATACGAATTAATATTATGATTGAAAATTCATTAACACCACCGTATTACGCGGTTGTATTTACAACAGTATTGTCTGAAAACCAAGAAGGATATGAAGACATGAATAAAAGAATGGTAGAATTAGCAAAACAACAAGAAGGTTATTTAGGAGCTGAATCAGCTCGGTCGGAAGTTGGAATTACCGTTTCATATTGGCGAAGTTTGGATGCTATTACAAAATGGAAAAACAACTTGTTGCATATAGAAGCTAGAGAAAAAGGAAGAGAAAAATGGTATACAAAATACCAGCTCCGAATTTGTAAGGTAGAGCGAGAATATGGATTTGAAAAATAATAACAATTAAATGTACGCAACAATATCTAAGGTTTTAAGTACTTTTTTAAAACAAAGTACTATTTTTAAATACGGATTTAATATTTCGCCAATGTATCGTAGATCGACAGGGAAAATTATTGAAGTATCTGATGATTTGTTTAATGTAAAAGTTAAAATACCTATTAGTTATAAGAACAAAAACTATGTAGGTTCTATTTTCGGAGGAAGTTTATTTTCAGCCACCGATCCTGTTTTTATGATTCAGTTAATGAATGTTTTAGGAAACGATTATGTAGTTTGGGATAAAAGTGCCAATATTAAATTTAAAAGACCTGCAAAATCAAATTCGTATGTTAATTTTATTTTTACTGAAGATGAAATTCAGCAAATAAAAGAACGACTAAAAAATGAGCAAGAAATAGATTTACAAAAAGAAATTAAAATTACAAATAAAGATGCTTCAATTACATATGCTGAAGTTTCTAAAATCATATACATTGCAGATAAATCATATTATAAAAACAAAAGAAAAAACAAGTAAATTTCTTATTTTAATAGTCCTTTTTATAAGTTTTTATTCTTGTACTAAAGAAGCCAGTTCTTTTTCTGAAACTCAGGTTTTTCGTTATAACGAACACTCTAATATTACTTCTTTAGATCCTGCTTTTGCAAAAGACCAACGTAATATTTGGGCGGTAAATCAATTGTTTAATGGTTTGGTTCAGTTAGATGATAGTTTGCATGTACAACCCGACATTGCTAAAAACTGGGCGATTTCTGAAGACGGAAAAACATATAAGTTTACTTTAAGAAACGATGTGAAATTTCATAAACATTCGCTATTCGGAAAAGATTCAACAAGAAACGTAACAGCTCATGACTTTGAATATTCATTTAATAGATTATTACATAAAAACGTAGCCTCTCCAGGAGGTTGGGTTTTGCAAAACGTAGCAGATTTTAAAGCTGAAAATGATTCGCTTTTTACAATCAATTTAAAACAGCCTTTTCCGCCTTTTTTAGGGTTGTTGGCAATGAAATATTGTTCTGTGATACCGAAAGAAGCAGTGACTTATTTTGGGAATTCTTTTAGAGCAAATCCAATAGGTACGGGTCCTTTTAAATTTAAATTATGGGTAGAAAACACGAAGTTGGTGTTGCGTAAAAACCCGTTGTTTTATGAAAAGGATATAACAGGGAATTCATTGCCTTATTTAGAAGCTGTCGCAATTACTTTTTTACCTGACAAGCAGAGTGAATTTTTGCAATTTATACAAGGAAACCTCGATTTTATGAAAAGTTTAGATGCTTCTTATAAAGATGATATTTTAAATACAAACGGAACTTTAAAAGAGAAATATGTTGGTAAAATTAAGATGGAAACCGGTGCATATTTGAATACTGAGTATTTAGGTATTTATTTAGATGGTGAAAATGAAGAACCAACGAAATCAAAATTAATAAGGCAAGCTATAAATTACGGATTTGATCGTGTGAAAATGATTAAGTTTTTAAGAAATGGAATAGGAACACCTGCTACAAGTGGATTTATACCAAAAGGATTACCGTCATTTAATAATCAAAAAGGATATTCTTATCAGCCAGAAAAAGCGGCTGCGTTGGTTGCGAAATACATAAAAGAAACAGGAAATAAAAACCCGGAAATAACGATCACGACAAATGGTAATTATTTAGATTTATGTGAGTTTATACAACGTGAATTACAAAATATAGGTTTACAAACCAAGGTAGATGTAATTCCGCCTTCAACTTTGCGACAAGGAAAATCGAGTGGAAAGCTACCCGTTTTTAGAGCAAGTTGGATTGCTGATTATCCTGATGCAGAAAATTATGTGTCGCTATTTTATAGTAAAAATTTTACACCAAATGGACCAAATTATACGCATTTTAAGAATGAGAAATTTGATGAGCTATATGAGAACTCAATAAAGGAAGTCGACGTTAAAAAGCGTTATGAATTATATCAGCAAATGGATAGTGTTATTATAGAGGAAGCTCCGATTGTTCCGTTATATTACGATGAAGTAATTCGTTTTAGTCAAAAAAACATTCAAGGATTGGGAATAAATCCTATTGATTTACTGAATTTGAAGCGTGTTAAAAAGAACTAATTTAATTACCAGTGTAAGCGTGTCATAATAGGGTAGTGGTCTGATAATTTAATGTCACTATATGTTTTGTATTGATTTATAGTGGCTTTATTATCCGTGAAAATAAAATCGATACGCATTGGATACATATATCTAAAAGATTTACCTAAGCCAGTACCAGCCTTTAAAAACGCATCTTTTTTGTTTTTTGATAGTTTTTGATATACCCAAGAATAAGCTGTGTTATTAAAATCGCCACACACGATTTTTTTTCCTTTCCAAGAATATTCATGTTGTAAAATAAGTTCTGCTTGAGCTACTTGTTTTTCAAAACCATTTGCGAGACGTTTAAATAAACGCTCAGAGTCTTTTTGCCCGAAATTTACTTCCTCCGGATTTATTTTTAAAGATTCTAAATGCACATTGTATACACGTATAGTATCCTTGTTTTTTACAATATCAGCAAAAATAGTATTGTTAGCGCTTTTTTTGAAATTTAAAGAACCAGAGTTTACAATTGGATATTTTGAGTAAATGGCAAGTCCGAATTTATTGGCTTTCGATTTCGTTTTAATGTATTTATACGGGAGTTTTATGTCTAATAATTCTGACCTATAAAATTCTTGCATTGTAATAACATCAGGATTCTCGTTGTTAATAAATTCATATATTTTTTGTTCGGTAGTAACGTCATCCAAATGCTTGTAATGATTAAATAAACGAACATTATAACTCATTACTTTTAAGTCGTTATTTAGTATAATTTCTTTTCCCGAAAACTTTATGAGTGGAGGTGAAATAAACCAGCCTATCACTAATACAACTAGAGATAAAAAAGCATTTTTGTGTGCTTTAAGTAACCAATACACAAAAAAAGTGATATTTAAAATAAATAAAAGAGGTACAAACAAACTAAAAACCGCAAGCGCAGGAATTGTTTTAGGAGATATAAAAGGCAACACATAAGAAAGTAACAAAACAGTTGCGAAAACTGAATTGATAAAGAATAACAACTTATATACAAGTGATTGTTTTTTCATTTAATTATTTACCTTCTTTGAATAAAAAATCTTTTTCACTTTTGGTTAAAGTGTCATAGCCCGATTTACTTATTTTATCTAAAATAAGATCTATTTCTTTTTGGTTTTCTGATTTTTTAAAAGTGTTTTTTGACGTTTTTTTATTTGATTTATAAACTGTTTTTAAAGGTTTTTCTTTCTTTTTAAAGAATTTTTTTAAAGGTTTTAGAATCTCTAATTCTTTATTGCTTGCTCTTACAACATATAAAAAACCAAATAAAGCACCACCGATGTGCGCAAGATGACCGCCAGCATTACCAGCAGGAATTTGTATAACATCAATAGCGATCCAAATGCAAGCTAATACCCATAATTTCACAAAACCAATTAAAGGAAACTTTAATTCGTAATTAGGAATATAGGTTGCAATACCTATAAAAATTGCCGAAATACCTGCGGATGCTCCTAAAAGCACACTGTTGTCTGCTATTCGTTGCAATGCAGGAAAAAAATTATAACTCGCAATAAAAATAATCCCACCAAAAAGTGTTCCTAAAAGATAAAAATTTAGCAGTTGTTTTGAGGTAAAATATTGTTTAAAAAGGTGACCAATGTAAAATAAAGCAATTAAGTTTAAGAGTATATGAAGAAAACTAGTGTGTAAAAATCCATAGGTAATAATTGTCCACGGTTTAGATAAAAAATCATCAAAATTGGCAGGTAAAGAAAACCATTCAACCAATAAATTATTATTAGATTGAAATAAAAAACCAAAGGTATTGGTAATAAAAACTAATAAAAAAACAGCAAGGTTTACATAGATAAGTTGTTCTACAATACCTGCATTTTTAAAACGATATTTTAAGTTTTCTAAAGTGTTCATCAATTTTCTTTTTCTTTCAAGGAATCTAATATACTACATTAATGAGCTTTGAATTGATTTTTTTTCCAATACCAAGCAATAATAAAACCAATAATTGCACCTCCAATATGTGCAAAATGCGCAATGTTACCAATTGAATATTTTGTAACGCCAAAAAATAAATCACTAGCAATCATTACAGGAATAAAGTATTTAGCTGCAATTGGCACTGGAAAAAATATCAATGCTAATTTTGCATCTGGAAACGTTAATCCGAAGGCAACTAATATACCATAAACAGCACCAGAAGCACCAACGGCAGGCGTGTGGTACAAGCTGTAAAACTCGCTCATTGTTCTGTTAGAAAGTGTTATTATATTTTCATTGTACTGCCCTGTAGTTAAAATGTTTTGTATTTCTGAAGGAGAAATTCCTAAAGCAGTTATTTGCTCGTAAATACCATTAAATTGATAATAATTTACAAGTGTATATATCAAACCTGCACCGATACCTGCAGAGAAGTAAAAAAACAAAAATTTATTTCTACCCCACATTTGTTCTAAAGGAGTACCAAAAGCCCATAACGCATACATGTTAAAAAGTAAATGCATTGTTCCGCCATGCATAAAAGTATGCGTAACGTATTGCCAAACACCAAAATGCTCATTTTGAGGATAATGTAAAGCAAATATATTTGTTAAGTCTAAATTTAAAAATTGCGGTAAAAAATACATAATCACGTTAATGATTATTAAGTGTTTTATAGCGTCAGTTAATTTTCCCATGTGTTGTTTTATCTGTTAAAAATGGTGTCAATTTCGTTTAAAGTCAATGTTTTAAACGTTGGTTTACCAAATGGTGATGTGTTTGGTTCTTTACAAGAAAATAAATCGTCTACTAAATTTTCTTGCTCTTTAATAGCTAACACAGTTCCTGTTTTTATAGCCAATGATTTTGCAAAAGATTTTGCCATTACATCAAAATGACTAAAACTAGTATCAGGTACTTCTAATTTAATGTCGTCTAATAATTGTTCTAAAATCAAGGTAATTTGGCTTTCACTGATTGATGTAGGTATTCCGCCAATAACGACACTTTCTTTAGTGAATTCATCAAACATAAAACCAGCACTTTCTAAATCCGATTTTATCGTATATATCATTTCAATATCTGCTTTAGAAAAAGAAATATTTACTGGAAATAATAATTGTTGGCTACTTGCTTCTTTTACGGTAATGTTTTCTAAAAATTCTTCATATAAAATACGTTGATGCGCTAACGATTGATTGATTAAAACAACACCTGATTTTATAGAACTTAACAAATATTTTTTTTGAATTTGAAAAGTTTTACCCGTTTCAGTTTCTTGATTACTTTCAAAAAGTTGTTCTTGTTTTACGTTGTCTAACGGTGCTGTATTGGTGTATAAAGCTTCCCAATTACTGGTGTCTTTTTTGAAGTTAGATTGATAACTTACCGATTTTGAACCCTGTGAACCCTGTGAATCGTTTGAATTATTTGATTTTGATTCGTAGCTGGTTTCTGTTTTAAACGGATTAAATGTAGGGTCTACACTAATCGGAGGGACAGAAGATGATGTGTTTTTTTTGCTGTAATCATAAGGAGTATCAAGCGTGGCATCTCTATTAAAATCTAATACAGGGGCAACATTGTATTGCCCTAAACTATGTTTTACGGTAGCACGTAAAATAGCATATAGAGCTTTTTCATTATCAAACTTAATTTCCGTTTTTGTTGGATGTATATTTATATCGATGCTATTAGGTGGCACTTCTAAATATAAAAAATAAGACGGATGCGAACCGTGTTCTAGTAAGCCTTCGAAAGCGTTTGAAACGGCATGATTTAAGTAAGAACTTTTTATAAATCGGTTATTTACAAAAAAGTATTGTTCACCTCTTTTCTTTTTAGCAAATTCAGGCTTTGCTGTAAAACCATTGATGGTAATAATATCGGTTTGCTCAGAAATAGGAACTAATTTTTCGTTCATCTTTGCGCCGAAAATAGCTACAATTCGTTTACGTAAATTACTTTTTTTTAAATGATAAACTTCTGTATTGTTATGGTGTAATAAAAATGAAATATTAGGATGTGCTAATGCAACTCTTTGAAATTCATCTACAATATGACGTGTTTCAATAGTATCTGATTTTAAAAAATTTCTTCTAGCAGGGATGTTGTAAAACAAGTTTTTAACCGCAATACTTGTTCCTTTAGAAGTTGAAACAGCTTCTTGAGAAACAATTTTACTTCCTTCTATTTTTATTTGAGAACCTAGTTCTTCCTCTTCTTGTTTAGTCTTTAACTCAACATGTGCAATGGCAGCGATAGAAGCTAAGGCTTCGCCACGAAAACCTTTGGTGTTTAAGTTAAATAAATCTTGGGCATCTTTAATTTTAGAAGTCGCATGACGCTCGAAACTTAGGCGAGCATCAGTAGCACTCATTCCTTTACCGTCATCAATTACTTGAATTAACGTTTTACCAGCATCTTTTATTAAAAGTTTTATAGAACTAGCACCTGCGTCAATCGAATTCTCTACCAATTCTTTAACTACAGAAGCAGGTCGTTGTACCACTTCACCTGCGGCAATTTGATTCGCCACATGATCAGGAAGTAATTGTATAATATCTGACATTAGTTGTTTTTAGATAAAAATATAGAAAGATCAAAGTCGATAAAAAATAAAAATAATAACAGTAAAATAGCAATTATAATTAAGATTGTTGGGTTGAATCCGCCATTTTCAGAACTTTTAAATTCATTAATTGCAGCAGTAAATTTTCCTTTTAAATTTTTTGATTTACCAACAGTTGTACGGTATTTATCAAATTTATGTTTTACTTGATACGGATTTCCTTCGCCTTTGTAATAAGTAGGCTTGTAATCGAACTTTTTATTTTCTCTTTTAATAAATCCCATAAAATGCGGTTGTTTTGAATACTGTAGTGTAACAAAAATCACACCAAATTAAGACGAAATTCAAAGTTACTGAATTATGAATAATTGGTCAAAAATTATGACTAAATTAAAGTTAAAAAAAGAACCAAAATGATAAACATCTTGGTTCTTTATATTTTAATTGTATTTTTTATGATCTCTAAAACCCTAAAGAGCCTTTAGGTCTTTCTAGGTTTTTAATAGCAGCCATTTTTACAGCAGCTACAGCACATTCAATACCTTTATTTCCTAATTTCCCTCCAGATCGATCTATAGATTGTTGCTTAGTGTTGTCAGTTAAGACACAGAAAATAACAGGAACATCGTATTTAATATTTAAATCTACAATTCCTTGTGTTACTCCTTCACAGACAAAATCGAAATGTTTTGTTTCTCCTTGAATTACGTTTCCAATAGCAATAACAGCGTCTACTTTCTGAGATTCTATCATTTTTTTACAGCCGTACACCAATTCAAAACTTCCTGGTACATCCCAAGAAACAATATTACTTTCTATTGCGCCACAGTCTAAAAGTGTTTCAATAGCACCTTTTTGCAGGTTGCCAGTAATTTCAGGATTCCATTCTGAAACAACAATCCCAAATCGAAAAGATTTCGCATTTGGGATTGAAGCTTTATCGTAATATGATAAATTTGTTGTTGCCATTATTGAGCATATTTTGCGCTGTTGATATATTTTTCAATATCTCTACCTTGATCAGTAGTAGCGTATTTTTCTTTAATGCTTGTGTATAATTTTTCAGCAGTACTGTATTCCTTTAAGTCCATCGCAATTTGAGCTGCTTTGAATAAAAATAAAGGAGATGTAAAGTCGTTGTCTTTTTTGTTGGCTGCTTTTTGGTAATAAGCTAAAGCATCTTCAGGTTGATTAATATCAGCAAAAGCATCACCGATAGCACCTAAAGCAGTTGGCCCTAATAATTCATCATCAGAATTAAAGTCGCTTAAATACTCGATTGCTTCTTCGTATTTTTTCATTTTTAAGTAAGAAATACCTGCGTAGTAGTTTGCTAAGTTTCCAGCTTTAGTTCCACTAAATTCAGCAGCTATATCAGTAAAGCCATATTTTCCATCACCACCAGTTAATCCTAAATTATATAAAGAATCTGCGGCAACACCTGCTGAAGTACTTGCTTTATCAAAGAAACTTCTTGGGTAAGCTAATTCGTTAGAAGCCTCTTTTTCATTTGGCTCTGAAACAAAATTAGTATAGGCTAAATATCCTAAAATTAAAGCCGCTACAGTTATCAATCCATAAAATAATGGTTTGCTGTTTTTTTCAATCCATTGTTCTGATTTGTTGGCTGTATCGTCTAAAGTATTAAATACTTCGGCAGTAGTACTTTGAGATTCATCAAAGTTTTCTACTTCTTCTTGTGCAAACTTTTCTTTTTTAGGTTTATAACCTCTTTTCTTGTATGTAGCCATAATTGCTTAAAAATTAGTGGCGACAAAAATAGGTTTTTAAATTGGATTTTAAAAATCGGTTATTCGTAAAAAATTTGATAATTTGCGCCTTCTTTTTCGAAACAATTCTCATTCATGTATTTGCAGAAAATATCACTAGTAAATTTTAAAAATATAGAAACACAAACCTTTGATTTTCAGAAGAAAATAAATTGTTTTGTGGGAGATAACGGAATTGGAAAAACCAATGTGTTAGATGCTATTTATTATTTATCTTTTGCAAAAAGTTATTTTAATTCGGTCGCTGGACAGAATATTCGTCATGGTCAAGATTTTTTTATGATCGAAGGAGATTACTTATTAGGCGACAGAAATGAGAAAATTTTGTGTTCTTTAAAAAGAGGTCAGAAAAAAATGCTAAAAAGAAACGGTAAGGCTTATGAAAAGTTTTCTGAGCACATCGGTCAGTTACCTTTGGTAATTATTTCACCTGCGGATAGAGATTTAATTGTTGAAGGAAGTGAAACTCGTAGGAAATTTATAGATGGTGTTATTTCTCAGCAAGATAAAAACTATTTACAAGGTTTAATTTCGTATAATAAGATAATAAGTCAGCGTAACGCATTGTTAAAGTATTTTGCAGCAAACAGAATTTTTGATGCCTTAAATTTAAAAGTGTACGACGAACAATTAGTTGAATACGGAACCGTTATTTATAACAAAAGAAAAGCTTTTTTAGAGGAGTTTGTGCCTATTTTTAATGAAAAACACCAAATTATATCGGGCGCTAAAGAAGAGGTGAATTTACGTTATAAAAGTCAGTTACACGATTTTTCTTTAACAGATTTGTTTGCGCAAAGCTTAGAGAAAGATAGGTTATTACAATATACTTCTGTAGGAATTCATAAAGACGATTTAAATTTCGAAATAGGAGAATATCCGATAAAAAAATTCGGCTCTCAAGGACAACAAAAATCATATTTAATAGCTTTAAAGTTAGCGCAGTTTGAGTTTATAAAAAAGCAATCTAACGTAACTCCGATTTTATTATTAGACGATATTTTTGATAAATTAGATGAAAATCGTGTTGCACAAATAGTAGATTTAGTAAATAATGACGCTTTTGGACAGATTTTTATTACCGACACACATTTTAATCGTACCGAGAGTGTTATCAAAAAGAGTAATCAAGAATATCAGATTTTTAAATTATAATGTCATCCATAAGAGAAAACGGTGAAGCAATTATTAAAAAAGTTACTTCATTTTGTTAGTAATGACGTATTATCATAAATAATTATGGCAAAAAGAGAAAGCGATAGTCTTTCAATGAAAGATTTATTGGGGAGTTATATAAAAGAAGGAAACTTACATAAAGGTTTTCAAAAAATCCATATAGATGAAGCCTGGGGTAAAATGATGGGGCCAGGTGTGGTATCTTATACAAGTGAAGTGAAATTGCAAAACGGAACTTTAATAGTTAGTTTAACTTCATCAGCTTTAAGAGAGCAATTAAGTTACGGAAAAGATAAAATTATAACTATGATTAATGAAGAAATGGGAGAAGAGCTAGTAAAAAAGTTAATGTTAGTATAATAATCTCCCCAATTTGTGGTGTTTTTATCGTTGGTTTTTAGATAGCTCTATTAAAACTTTAATTGCTTTGTTAGCATCTTTTTTATCAACGAAAATATGATCGTGGTAATAACCAGCAATTACATTGCAGCTAATATTGCTTTTTGCTAATTCAGTTGAGAAAACAGCTGTTAAACCTACAGCATCAAGAGATGAGTGAATCATAAGTGTAATCCAAGAAGCAATATATTCATAATTTAAGCTCAGTTTATCTGCTTTTTCTCTCTCAATAACTATAGTTGTTCCTTCCTTTTCTTTAAATTCACAAATAGTATCTTTCCTATCAATTATACTAATGTCTTTTATTGTAGAAAACACATAATCCCCATCCATCAATTTAGGTGTCATTTTTTTTATTAATTCAGATAAATTTGTTTCCCCTGCCATTTGATTTATATTTAATGAGCTAAATTAGTATTTTTATTTTTCTAATTATTTTTTAGTATGCATACTATTAAATAAGCTCTAATTGTACTGGTTTGTTTTAGTGGTAAATTAAAGAGTATGAAAATGTTAAAATGATTTTTGAAACAAACCTGTAAAAAGATTAAAGTTAGAAGCATAAAAAAACTCGTTACTGTACAGTAACGAGTTTTTTTATATTTTAAGAAGTTAGCTCTTAGAACATTTCTCTACCAGAAAAATGGAAAGCACCTTCAATAGCAGCGTTTTCATCAGAATCAGATCCGTGAACAGCGTTTTCACCAATAGAAGTAGCAAACATTTTACGAATAGTTCCTTCAGCAGCATCAGCAGGATTTGTAGCACCGATTAAAGTTCTAAAATCTTCAACAGCATTGTCTTTTTCTAAGATAGCAGCAATAATTGGCCCGCGAGTCATAAATTCAACTAATTCACCAAAGAAAGGGCGTTCGTTGTGCACAGCATAAAAAGCTTCAGCATCACGCTTAGTCATTTGAGTTTTTTTCATTGCTACGATTCTAAAACCTGCAGCATTAATTTTGTCTAAAATTGCACCAGTATGTCCGTTTTCAACACCATCTGGTTTAATCATTGTAAAAGTTCTATTTGTTGCCATCTGTATTTTTTTTAATAGTTATACGTGTGAACGTCACACAAAATCGGCGCGAAATTACACAATTTTTTTAATTTAATTGTATATTCGCCACTTATGATTTTAAAACACTTTACAGAACTCAAAGAATTTTTATCACAACCTAAAAAAATTGTGATCATTGGTCATAGAAATCCAGATGGTGATGCCGTTGGCTCTACTTTAGGATTAAAACATTATTTAGATAAAAAAGGACACACTGCTCAGGTGGTTATGCCGAATGAATACCCAGATTTTTTACATTGGATTCCTGGTTCAGATACCGTATATCGTTTTGATCACCAAAATAAGCAAAGTGTTCGGTCTTTAAGTAATTCAGAAATTGTATTTCTTTTAGATTTTAATGCATTACACAGAGTAGGAGGTGATATGCAGAATACTTTAGAGCAATATGGGAATGATTTTGCATTGATAGATCATCATCAACAACCAGACGATTTTACCTATATGTATTCTGATACTACAATGTCATCAACTTGTCAAATGGTTTATAATTTCATCGAAATGATGGGTGATGTTGATTTGATTGATAAAAACATAGCTACCTGTTTATATACAGGTATTATGACCGATACAGGTTCGTTTCGTTTTAGATCTACCACAAGTACAACACACCGTATTATTGCAGATTTAATAGATAAAGGAGCTGAAAATGATAGAATACACAGTAATGTGCTTGATGCAAATTCATACAGTCGACTTTTATTGTTGGGGCAAGCATTAAGTAATATGAAGTTGTTGCCAGCATATAAAACAGCGTTTATAACTTTATCCGAAGAAGAAAAGAAAAAGTTTAATTACGAAAAAGGAGATACAGAAGGGGTTGTAAATTACGCGCTTTCTTTAAAGGGGATTGTATTTGCGGCTATTTTTATTGAAGATAAAGAGCAAGGAATCATTAAAATGTCACTTCGTAGTAAAGGGAAATTTTCTGTAAATCAGTTTGCTAGAAACCATTTTAGTGGTGGCGGACACGACAATGCTGCTGGTGGTAAAAGTTTAGAGTCGATGGAAGATACGATTGCAACATTTGCAGCGTTATTACCTAACTATCAAAAAGAATTAGCAGCGTCTTATGAAGTTTAATTTAGTTTTTTTCTTACTAGTTGTTTTAAGTATAAGTTCTTGTAAAGAGCCTGAAGCAAGAAGGCCTAAAAAACAAGGAACCGTTAATTTTTATAAAGAAGTTGTTGCTAAAAACAAAAAACTAAATGCTTTAGAGAAAGAGCGATTAGAAAACTTTATTTCTAAAGATACAGTTCATAAATATATAGCTTCAGAAAGTGGATTTTGGTATACTTATGTTGTTAAAGATACTTTAAATACCGTAAAACCTAAATCGGAAGATCTTGTTTTAATTTCTTATAGTATTTCTGATATTAATAACTGGATTATTTATCCAAAGCAAAAAAGAAATTATAAAGTAGATAAAGAAGATTTTATTCCTGCATTACAAGACGGAATAAAGTTGATGAAAAAGGGAGAAACAATTACATTTGTAATTCCGTCTTATAGAGCTTTTGGTGTTGTAGGAGATGGAAATAAGATAATTGTAAATCAACCAATAAAAAGTACTGTAACATTAATCGAAATTAAATAACAAATAAATAAAAATGAAATTAACTAAAATTTTAGCAGCAGCAGTTGTAACCTTATCAATTGTATCATGTGGTAACAGTCAATTTGAAACCAAAAAATCATTAACAACAGAAATAGATTCTGTAAGTTATAGTTTAGGATTAGATATGGCTAATAAAATTAAAATGAATTTTAACGATATAGATCAAGGTTTATTTGTTCAAGGGTTTACAAACGGAATGGACTCTACCAATCTGCTAGTTGAATCTAAGGATATTGATAACATTTTAAGAACATTTTTTCAGAAACAACAACAAGAAAAAATGAAAGAGCAACAAGCGGCACAAGCTAAAAAAGCAGAAGCTGAATTTGGAGGGAATAAAACTGCGGGAGAAAAATTCTTAGCTGAGAATAAAGTAAAAGAAGGTGTGAAAACTACCGATTCTGGTTTGCAATATATTGTTTTAAAAGAAGGAAATGGTGATGCGCCAACAACAGCTTCACGTGTGAAAGTTCATTATCATGGTACATTAACTGATGGAACTGTTTTTGATAGCTCAGTAGATAAAGGTGAGCCAATAGAGTTTGGCGTAACACAAGTTATTAAGGGGTGGACAGAAGGATTACAATTAATGAAAACAGGCGCTAAATATAAATTCTTTATTCCACAAGATTTAGCTTACGGAGCACAACAAAGAGGTGCTGTAATTAAGCCTTTTTCTGCTTTAGTTTTTGATGTAGAGTTGCTTGAGATCAAGTAATAAAGAGATAAATAACTAAAATACAATTAGGTTAGTACTCGTTACTAACCTAATTGATTGTTTATAAGAGAATCTTAAAATAATAATAAATGAAATTTTATAAAGTTTTAATAGCAGTTTTAGTATTGTTTTCAGCTTGTAAATCTGTTAAGTATCCAGATTTAGAAAATGGATTGTATGCAGATATACAAACAAATCGTGGAGATATCTTAATAAAGTTACACGAACAAGAAATGCCAATGACGGTTGCTAATTTTGTGTCGTTAGCTGAAGGAAACAATCCGAAAATGACTGATTCTTTAAAAGGAAAGTCATATTATAATAATACAAAGTTTCATAGAGTTATTAAAGATTTTATGGTTCAAGGAGGTGATATTACTGGTACTGGTAGAGGTAATGCAGGTTATAGGTTTGGAGATGAATTTCCGATGAATGAAAACGGAGAATTAATTTATAAGCACGATTCACCAGGAGTGTTATCTATGGCGAATTCAGGAAAAGCAACAAACTCTAGTCAGTTTTTTATAACGCATAAAGAAACGCCTTGGTTAGATGGTTTGCATTCGGTTTTTGGTAAAGTATTGTTAGGGCAGAACATTGTTGATTTAATAAAACAAAACGATTATATCAATCAAGTAGAAATAATAAGAGTAGGTAAGGAAGCTAAAAAATTTAAGGCAGTTAAGGTATTTGAATATGAACTTACGAATGTAGCAAAGAGAGAAGCTGAACGTGAAGAAATAATAGCAGAATTAAAACGTAAATTCCAAGAAGAAAAAGGAATTAAAGAAGCTGTTGAAACGGATTCTGGTTTAAAAGTATTACAATTGAAAAAAGGAACTGGTGAAAAAGTTAACCCAGCTATTCCTACCACAGTTCATTATACGTTGTTTTTGGCTGATGGAAAAAAAATAGATTCGAGTTTAGATAAAGCTACTCCATTTACATTTATAATTAATGATCCGAAACTACCTTTAATTACAGGTTGGAAAGAAGGTGTGAAGAAAATGAAAAAAGGGGGTAAATCAAGGTTTTTTATACCTTATTATTTAGGATACGGAGAAAGTGGTTTAGGGCCAATTATTGGAAAGACAGATTTAGTTTTAGAAATAGAAGTATTAAAAGTAGGTAAATAATTTTGATAGAAAATATTATACAAAAAGACAAAGAGCTTTTAATTTATTTAAATAATTTAGGAAGTGAGCAATGGGACGGACTTTGGTTGGTAATAACGAATCAATTTTACTGGATTCCTTTTTTTATATTTATTCTTTTTTTAGTTTTTAAACATTTAGGATGGAAAAAAGGATTGTTTACAATGTTGTTTATAGCGGCTTTAATTACTTTTTCAGATCAGATAACAAATGTTATTAGAGGTGTTTTTGAGCGATTACGACCAAATAATGATCCAGCGATTAAAGATTCATTAAGAACGCTTATAAGACCTCAGAGTTTTAGTTTTACTTCTGGTCATGCAACAACATCTACAGTTATTACTGTTTTTTTAATCATGCTTTTAAGAAAACACGTAAAGGCTATTAAGTTTTTGATATTTTTCCCATTAGTTTTTGCTTATAGCAGACTGTATTTAGGAGTTCATTTTCCTATTGATATATTATGTGGTTTTATAAACGGAACAGTAATAGGATGCCTTGCGTATAAATTATATGAAATTATATCAAGAAAAATATTTGATTAATTCTACTCTTTTGTAATGTAAATACTTAATATTAGAAAAAAATAAAACGATCTCTACTTTTCTAAAAGTAGAGATCGTTTTATTTTTTTTGAGTTTCATTTTAATGCATAAAAAAACCCGAAGCATTTGCTTCGGGTTTTGCGGAGAAAGAGGGATTCGAACCCCCGGTCCTGTAACAGACAACGGTTTTCAAGACCGCCGCATTCGACCACTCTGCCATTTCTCCTGACATGCATATCAAGTATGTCCTGATTGCGGGTGCAAATATACAACCTTTTTTCACTTCTAAAAAAACTTTTAGTTGATTTTTTTATGGAAATTTAGAGTGATTAAAAGCTTTTGGAGGTAATTGTTTTGATACCAGTAAGTTTGCTCTGAAAAAATAAATGTTTTTTTTTCTGTAGATTGTATTTTAGTATCTTCATTTTTAAGATTTGTATTAATATTTGGAGTTTTTAGGTTTCTTTTTAGATAATTATGATTCAAAAATTATAGTTTTAATCGCAAATAAATTACTTTCGTTTAAAATAGAGAGCGTATGTTTAATTCATTTGGAAATATATTAAAACTAATCACTTTTGGAGAATCACACGGAATTGCAATAGGAGGTGTTATAGATGGTTTTCCGGCAGGAATGGAAGTTGACCTTAGTGCGGTTCAAAAAGAATTAGATCGCCGTAAGCCTGGGCAATCTAAAATTGTAACCCAACGTAAAGAACCAGATACGGTTGAATTTTTGTCAGGAATATTTGAAGGAAAAACAACAGGAGCTTCTATTGGCTTTCAAATTAAAAACACCAATCAAAAAAGTAAAGATTACAATCATAATACCAATGTATATCGTCCTTCTCACGCAGATTATACCTATGATAAAAAATATGGGATTCGAGATTATAGAGGTGGCGGTCGTACATCAGCTCGTGAAACAGCTAATTGGGTAGTTGCGGGTGCTTTGGCAAAGCAATTAATAAAGCATATTAATATAAACGCTTTTACATCATCCGTTGGTGATGTTTTTATGATGAAACCTTATCAGGATTTAGATTTTACGAAAACAGAAAATAATGCTGTTCGTTGTCCTGATGAAGTGTCGGCAGAAAAAATGATTACTAAAATTGAAGAAATAAAAAAAGCAGGCGACACTATTGGAGGAACAATTACATGTGTAGCGCAAAATATGCCTATTGGTTTAGGAGAACCTATTTTTCATAAATTACATGCAGAGTTAGGTAAAGCTATGTTATCAATCAATGCTGTAAAAGGTTTTGAGTTTGGAAGTGGGTTTTGTGGAGCAAAAATGCAAGGTTCTGAACATAATGATATCTTTAATGAAGATGGTACAACACAGTCGAATCTATCAGGTGGAATTCAAGGAGGAATTTCTAACGGAATGGACATTTATTTTCGTGTAGCTTTTAAGCCAGTGGCTACCATTATGCAAAATCAACAAACAATTAATTCGGAAAATGAGTTAACCGAAATACATGGTAAAGGTCGTCATGACCCTTGTGTTGTGCCAAGAGCGGTGCCAATAGTTGAAGCTTTAACAGCGTTAGTTTTAGCAGATTTTTGGTTGTTAAATAAAATGAGAACGATATAGTTTATAATGAGTTTTTATGAGCAGCTTTTAAAAATTCTTTCATTAAATTGGGAAGATCAGATAGTAATAAAGAGAAACGACTTTTTAGTAACTAAAGGAAACATAAGTACGCAAATGTATTTTGTTGAAGAAGGTAGTTTACGTGTTTTTATTAATGATGAAGAGGAGGATCATACAATCCGTTTTGGATATAAAAATTCATTAATAACAGCGTTAGATTCATTTTTAACAGATAAGCCTACCGATTTTTATATTCAGGCATTAAAAAAGAGTACTTTAAAAGTAATATCTAAAAAACGTTTTAATGAAGTGATGCAATCTTCCGCAGAAAATAAAAAAGTGTGGGAACAGATGTTGCAAAGTTTTGTATACCAACAAATAGAACGAGAAATAGATTTAATAACTTTTTCTCCACAAAAACGTTTTGAAAGAGTATTGCATCGAAGTCCGCAGTTATTTCAAGAAATTCCATTAAAATACATTGCCTCCTATTTAAGGATGACACCTGAAACGGTATCTAGAATTTTAAAAACTCTTGATTAGCCTCAAGAATTATCAATTTTAAAATCATCAACTTTGAATAAAATTTAGTAGATATGATTTTAAAATCTGAAGAATTAATAAATGACTTAAAAAAGTATGTAGAAAATCACATTACTTTTGTCGAATCAATAAAAAATATTTCTGAAGAAGAATTACAGCAAAAAGAAAACAAATCTTCTTGGTCGGCGGTAGAGTGTATAGAGCATTTAAATTTATATGCGGCGTTTTATAATCCCGAAATTAAGGGAAGAATTAAAAATGCAAAACAACAATCAAACCCTAATTTTAAACCTGGTTTTTTAGGTAATAAATTCTCTTTAGATATGTTTCCGCAAGAAAAAATGAAAACAATGGATACCTTTAAGAGTAAAAATCCGATACATTCTTCACTTGATGTTAATGATGTTTTAACTCGATTTATAGCGTTTCAAAAAGAGCTTTTACAGCTGTTAGAGTCTTCTAAAAAAGTTAATTTAACTAAAGTGAAAACATCAATAACATTGCCTTTATTAAAATTTAGATTAGGTGATACTTTTCGATTTACAATTTATCATAACGAACGACATATTGTACAAGCAAAAAAAGCCTTAAACTAAAAAAAGCTCGCAAATTGCGAGCTTTTTTTTATAGAATATTATTGAAAAACTATGCTAACATTGTAACAGGGTTTTCAATAAATGTTTTTAATGTTTGTAAAAACTGAGCACCAACTGCACCGTCAACCGTTCTGTGGTCACAAGCTAAAGTTAATTTCATGGTGTTACCAACTACAATAGCTCCGTCTTTAACAACAGGTTTTTGTATAATGGCTCCAACAGATAAAATTGCTGAGTTAGGTTGGTTTATAATAGAAGTAAAACTTTCAATACCAAACATACCTAAATTAGAAACCGTAAAAGTACTACCTTGCATTTCTGTAGGAGTAATTTTCTTATCTCTTGCTTTACCTGCTAAATCACGAACCGAAGCTCCGATTTGAGTTAAGCTTAAAGCATCTGTATGTTTTACAACAGGTACCACTAAACCTTCATCAACAGCTACTGCAACACCAATGTGAATATGAGTATGGAATAATGTGTTATTATCCGTCCAGCTAGTATTTACATTTGGATGTTTTTTTAATGCCATAGCACAAGCTTTTACAACCATATCGTTAAATGACACTTTAGTATCAGGAATCGAATTAATTGTTTTACGAGAAGCCATTGCATTGTCCATATCTACTTCAATATTTAAGTAGAAGTGAGGTGCAGAAAATTTAGAATTTCCTAATGCTTTAGCTATAGCCTTACGCATTTGAGAATTTTTAATTTCTGATGTGTTTTCTTCGCCTGCAACAGCAAAATTTGTTACTGCAGATGGAGTAGGAGTATTCGTTGTCGCCGAGCTAGGTGTTACTTGTTTTGCAGAAGGAGTATAGTTTTCTACATCCTTTTTAACAATACGTCCGTTTTCACCAGAACCTTTAATATCAGCTATGTTAAAACCTTTATCTTTTGCTATTTTTTTAGCCAATGGAGAAGCAAAAATTCTTTTTCCTAAAGAAGTTGTTGTGGTTACAGCAGTTTCTGTAACAGTTTTAGTTTCTTCTTTTGTTGTTGTATCTTTGGTTTTCTTTGTAATAACAGTGTTTCCTGATGCTTGAGCAGCTAATACAGTAGCAACATCTGTTCCTTCTTTACCAATAATAGCAAGTAGTGTATCTACAGGAGTGGTTTGTCCTTCTTCAACACCGATGTGTAATAGAACACCTTCGTTAAAAGATTCGAATTCCATTGTCGCCTTATCAGTTTCTATCTCAGCTAAAATATCACCTTCTTCAACTTTATCACCTACATTTTTTAACCAAGAAGCTACAGTACCTTCTTCCATTGTATCACTTAAACGAGGCATGTTTATAACAATTGCACCTTCGGGCATTGTTATAGTATCATTTTGTGATGCAACTGAACTATTTGTAGTTTCAGGTTTTGTTTCTTCTTTAGCTTCAGAAGTTGTATTTCCGTTTAATAAAGCAGAAATATCTTCACCTTCTTCACCAATAATAGCTAACAAAGTATCTACAGGAGAAGTTTCTCCTTCTTGTACTCCAATGTATAATAAAGTTCCTTCGTTAAAAGATTCAAACTCCATTGTCGCTTTGTCAGTTTCAATTTCAGCTAAAATATCACCTTCTTCAATTTTATCACCTACATTTTTTAACCAAGAAGCTACCACTCCTTCTTCCATCGTGTCGCTTAAGCGAGGCATGTTTATAATTATAGCCATGGTTTACTTAGATTTTATAAATGGATAATCTTCTTGTTCGTATACCATATCTTGCAATTGATTTAATTCTGGATATGGAGAGTCTTCAGCGAATTTTTCACATTCTTTTACTGAATCTTTTACTTCTTGTTTAATTGCTTCTATTTCGTCGTTAGAAGCGTATTTGTTTTCCTTAATGATGTCTAAAACTTGTGTAATAGGATCAATCTTTCTGTATTCCTCAACCTCGTCTTTTGTACGATAATGTTGCGCATCAGACATTGAGTGACCTCTGTAACGGTATGTTTTCATTTCTAAGAAAGTTGGTCCTTCTCCACGACGTGCTCTTTGAATAGCTTCATCAACAGCTTCGGCAACTTTAATAGGGTTCATTCCATCAACAGGACCACAAGGCATTTCGTATCCTAAACCTAGTTTCCAAATATCAGTATGATTTGCAGTTCTTTCAACAGAAGTTCCCATGGCGTACCCATTGTTTTCAACAATAAAAATCACTGGTAATTTCCAGTTCATAGCCATATTAAAGGTTTCATGTAAAGAACCCTGACGAGCTGCTCCATCACCAAAACAACATAATGTTACAGCATCATTACCTTGGTATTTATCACCAAAAGCTAATCCTGCTCCTAAAGGAATTTGACCACCAACAATTCCGTGACCACCATAAAAACGGTGTTCTTTAGAGAAAATATGCATAGAACCTCCCATACCTTTAGAGGTACCGGTAACTTTACCATATAATTCAGCCATTACACGTTTAGGATCTTCTCCCATACCAATTGGTTGCACGTGATTACGGTAGGCAGTAATCATTTTATCTTTAGATAAGTCCATTGCGTGCAATGCACCTGCTAAAACAGCCTCTTGACCGTTATATAAGTGTAAAAAACCTCTTACTTTCTGTTGAATGTAAACAGCAGCTAACTTGTCTTCAAACTTTCTCCAAAATAGCATGTCTCTATACCAGTTGATATAGGTTTCTTTGGTGATTTTATTCATTATATATTAGTTGTTTATTTAAAGTTTGTTTGTTTTACGTGTTTTAAAACGTAACTACAAAAGTAAGTAGTTTTTGGTAATTTTAAAAAAGTTCTTGTTAAAAGTTACAGTAAGGTTTTTTTGGTGCTAAAACCTGCTCGTATTAATCTTTCTGTTTAGCTATTATAATTGATGCTTTTGCACCAGTAGCTAGGTTCCATTGATTGGTTGAAATTAACGATCCGGCTTCGCTGTAAATTTTAAAACCGGCGGTATTTGGCCCCGAACTACCTTGGTTTATAGCTAAAATTTCGATAGTATTTATACCTTTATCTAAAGGGATATTAAAAGATTGGTAATTTTGTTTAAGAATTAGGTTGCTAACCACAGGCATATTATTGATAAGAATGGTTACTTTATCGCCATCAGGATACTGAAAATCTCTGCAAATAATAGTTACACTATTAGATTTTGTACTAAAACTACCTAAATCTTGATCGATGATAGGGTATTGGTACATTCCATTTATCTTTTGAAAAGCTTTTAAGTAGCGTTCTTCCGATATTTTTGCTTTAGTTAAAATACCTTTATTGGCTAAATTTCTTTCAGCCTGTTTCTTTTTTAAATCTTTTTGCTGTTTGTTATGCGCAGTTTTAAAACCATCATTATTTTTAAAATCTAATGAAGTTGGTTTTTTAACTTCTTTTGCAGGAGCGGTTATAATACCAAAAGAGGAATTGTTGTCTTTTTTATTTTTAAATGAACCATCAAGTTGCGCAAAATTATAGGTGCTTATACTTAATAAGATAATCAGAAAAAAAGAGTGTTTAGTTTTTATCATCGCAAATTAATCTAAGCAAATATAATGCCGATATTTTTTATTAATCTAAACAAAGCGTTAAAACTTATGTGCCTACGAGGTGAATCTTATCTATTGTTGCCGTTATTGTTTAAGTAATAAAATTATTTTATAGGAAAATCAAAATAAGTTTTAGGAAAAGGTTCGTGTCGTAAAGTAAAGTGCCACCATTCGTTTGTATAGGGTCTAAAATTATTTTTACGCATTATAGTTTGTAATAATTGCCTGTTTTTCTTTTGATTTTTAGTTAACTTCGGATAGGCAATATGTGAAGAAATTCCAAAAAAATCATATGGACTTCCCATGTCTAACTCTTTTTTTGTTTTTAAATTGATAATTGTTAAATCGACGGTACTACCACGAGAATGCCCAGACCTAGACGATATATAACCTTTTTTAAATAAGTGTCTCTTATTTACACTTGGGTAGTATTGGTGTTTCATTAATGTGTCATTAATAACACGAGCCCATTTCACAAAATGATTTACAGCTCTTTGTGGGCGGTATGCATCAAAAACTTTAAGACTTAATTCTTTTTTTAATAACTCGGCTTGTACTTTTTTTAATGCTTTTGCTGCTTGCGTAGTAATAATAAGTACATTTTTTTCATAACCATTTATAGATGTGCCAATAAAATTATTGTCAGAGCAATACCTAAGTTCTTTTTTTACCGTAGGAATTACTTCTTGAAGATAAGAAAAACCATTTGGCAATTGTTGAGATTGAACAAGAGCAGAAAAAAATAATAATATAAAAATAGTACATTTCATAGGGTAAAAATAAGAAAATGATTTTAAAAATATTCGTTTAAATTAGAGAGTTTATAACCATAGATGAGTATTTGGACTTGTGTTTTGTTATATGTGTTTTTTTAAGTGATTTGTTGTTGAATTGTAATTGTTAACATATGTTTATTGTATTATAGTTGTTTATTTAGTATATTTACTGAGTATTATATTTTGTATGCTTATTAGAGAATAACCTATAATCCCCCAGCTATATGAACACAGTTAACAACGTCCAAATTATTGAAAAAGAACAAATTAAATTTTTAACTTTTTCAAAATCAGAAGTTTTAGGTAAAAAAGATGATCAATTGAACCGCTTTTTAGATTTAAAAAGAGCTTTAGCGCTTGGTAATCTTGAAAAAGGAAAGGTAAGAATTACCTTTGTAGATGACACAGGTTTAAAAATGGTAGAAACTACTATATGGGCATTGACAGAAAAGTCGGTTATCTTAAAAAAATCAACAATTATTCCGTTGCAAAGAATTTTAGGAGTCGCTTAAATAGTAAAAAAAAACCTCACTTTATAAGAGGGCACTGAAAAAGTCCTCAAGACTAAATTAAAAGGAGTAGAAAGTAAAAACTTTTTACTCCTTTTTTCGTATCTTAAAAAAGTAAAATAATGCTTTTATAGATGCTGGTTCAACAACAAGAAATTCAATTTAGTCAATACAGTTCTTTGTATGATTTAATTGTTCCTAAAGATAATTTATTAAGAAAAATTAATGATTTAATAGACTTTTCTTTCATCTATGAAGAGTTGGTAACCAAGTATAGCCTGAATAATGGCCGCACAGCAGAATGTCCCATTCGAATGTTTAAATACTTGTTGCTAAAAGTTATTTATACGATTTCAGATGTTGATGTTGTAGAACGTTCACAGTTTGACATGTCCTTCAAATATTTTTTAGGAATGCTTCCAGAAGATGCTGTTATTAACCCGAGTTCGCTAACTAAATTTAGAAAACTTCGGTTAAAAGATACTGATTTGCTCAATTTATTGATTACAAAAACAGTGTCAATTGCTAT
>NZ_JAOBTH010000021.1 GCF_025215075.1 Tenacibaculum haliotis
GAACAGTTTGATTACAATAAAGATGCTGATATGTTTGTTTGTCCAGCAGGGCACTTAGCCATTAGAAAAGCACAACAAGGGAAAAAAGATGTTGGGAAAAACCAAGTAAACACCTATTATTTCGATGTAGANAAAAAACGGTTTGTTTTACCCAATTTTTATATAACATAAGACTTTATCAAAAAAAGTACAGCAAACAAAAAGCGATTAAGAGAAATGTAACATTTCTTAATCGCTTTTAAAGTTAAATTTCAAAAAGAGTTGCTTTTTCAGTGCCCTCAAATATTTACAAGGTTTTTTTTATAGAGAATCAAAATCTTGTAGTGGTTTTTCAATTAAGGATGCCCCTTTTTGTAAAATTGAAATGTAGTTTTGTACGTTTTCGATTTTAAAACGACTTGAAGGACCAGAAGCACTAATACTTGCAATAGTATTTCCTTTTTTATTAAAAATAGGAATAGCTATGCATATTAAACCTAATTCTAACTCCTCTAAATCTAAAGCATACCCTTGTTTTTTTATAATATGTAACGCTGTTTTTAGATCTGGAATTTTGGTAATTGTTTTTTTAGTAAATTTAGTTAAAGATTCATTTTTTAAATAAGAATTTTGTTTCTCATCAGAAGAAAAAGCTAATAATAATTTTCCTGAAGCAGTTGCGTGTATTGGTTGATAAGAACCAATAGAGGTGCTTATTTTTAAACCCTGTAAGCTATCAGCTTTATTTACGTAAAAAACTTGCTCTTCTTTTAAAATAGCAAGTAATACTGTTTCTTGTATTTCTAAAGCTACATTTTTAATAGGATGATTGGTTGCTGTGATTAAAGATTGATATAAAGAAACACGATTACCTAACTCAAAAAGTTTACTACCTAAACAATACTTTTCATTTTCATTTTGATGTATAACATTTAAATAAACCAAAGTGCTTAATAACCTATAAGTTGTGCTTTTGTTGTAACCTGTTTTATTAGCTAATTCACGTACACCCCATTCTTTTTTATCATTTGTAAAAGCATCTAAAACCGTAAAAGCTTTTATAATTGATTGGTTTAAATTTTTGTTCTCAATCATTATTTTTTGAAAATCATTTTTGCTAATATAATAAAAAAGTGTAAATTTATAAAACACCGTTTCATTTAATGAAACACTTTTGTTTTTTTGATTTGTTTATAAATCAAGTATCTTTAGTGTTTAAAAAGAAAGGTTTTTTAGAAATAAAAAGAAGCATGTACAAAGCAACACTCGATTACGCACAACAACAAGATACAAAAGATAAATTAGCACATTTACGCAATCAGTTTCATATACCAAAAGATAAAGAAGGTAATGAATGGTTGTACTTTACAGGGAATTCGCTTGGGTTACAACCTAAAAATACTCAAAAACACATTCAGCAAGAATTAGATGATTGGGCTAATTATGGAGTAGAAGGTCATTTTGAAGGAAACACACCCTGGTTGCCTTATCATGAGTTTTTAACTGAGAGTATGGCTAAAATTGTAGGAGCAAAACCGCTAGAAGTTGTGGTGATGAATACGCTAACAACCAACTTACATTTGTTAATGGTGTCTTTTTATCAACCAACAAAAAAGAAATATAAAATAGTCATAGAATCTGATGCATTTCCTTCAGATAGATATGCTGTACAATCTCAATTAAAATTCCATGGATTTGATGTAGCAGACGGATTAATTGAATGGAAACCAAGAGCGGGTGAAGAGTTATTAAATATTGAAGATTTAGAAACGATCGTTGCCGAACAAGGAGATGAAATTGCGTTACTATTAATAGGAGGCGTTAATTATTATACCGGTCAATATTTAGATTTAAAACGAATTGCAGAAATAGGACATTCAAAAGAATGTTTTGTAGGGATTGATTTGGCACACGGAGCTGGTAATATTTCTCCTAATTTACACGATTCAGGAGTAGATTTTGCAGCTTGGTGTACTTATAAGTATTTAAATTCAGGGCCCGGAAGTTTAGGAGGATTGTTTGTGCACGAAAAGCATGCACATAATAAAGAATTACCACGTTTTTCTGGTTGGTGGAATCACAATAAAGAAACACGTTTTAATATGCGTCAACCTTTTGATGTAATGGCAGGAGCAGAAGGATGGCAATTAAGTAATCCGCCAATATTATCTATGGCAGCAATTAAAGCTTCTTTAGATATGTTTACTGAGGTAGGAATGGAAGCATTAGGAGAAAAATCAGAAAAATTAACAGGTTATTTTGAATTTTTAATCAACCAAATTGATTCAGAAGATATTAAAATAATTACGCCAAGTAATCCAAAAGAGCGCGGTTGTCAGTTGTCTATTCAAGTAAAAAACGCTGATAAAAGTTTACATAAAAAATTAACAGAAAACAATATTATAACCGATTGGCGAGAGCCAGATGTTATTCGTTGCGCGCCAGTGCCAATGTATAATAGTTTTGAAGATGTGTTTAGAATGGTTTCGATTTTAAAAACACTTTTGTAAAATTATTAAATTGAATTTATTTCAGTTTTTCATTAGGTTTGTCATTTCTGAGCAGATAGAAATCTGAAAAAAAATAGAATGAAGAAAAAAGAGAAAAAATCATTTTGGGAAATTATAGAAATACCAGGTTTAATAATTTTCACCATTCTATTAAGTAGGTTATTGTATAAAATAATTAAAGAATATTTTTAAAATATAAATTTAATTTCTCCTCGAGCGCAGTCGAGAGGTTTTAATTAGTACAGGACTGCGCTCGAACAGACACGAATATAAAATGAACAAACAAGATAATATATTAATTATAGGAGCAGGTTTATGCGGAAGTTTATTGGCTTTACGATTGGCGCAAAGAGGTTTTAAAGTAACTATTTACGAAAGTCGTCCAGATTTACGAACTACAGATATTTCTGCAGGAAGATCTATTAATTTAGCATTGTCAGATCGTGGATTTAAAGCTTTGCGTTTATGCGGAGTAGAAGAAAAAGCACGTGAAATTTGTATTCCGATGTATGGTCGTTTAATGCATGATAAAGAAAGCAATACGTTTGCATCAAATTATTCAGGAAGAGAAAATGAATACATCAATTCTATTTCTCGTGGCGATTTAAACGGGATTTTACTAACTGAAGCCGAAAAGCACGAAAATGTAACTATTCATTTTAATAAAAAATGTACTTCGGTAGACATTGAAAATACCGTTGCTCATTTTAAAGATTATAAAACTAAAGAAGAATTTTCTATTAATGCAGATGTAATTTTCGGAACAGATGGAGCTGGTTCGTCACTTAGAAAAAGTTATTATTTAGAGAAGAAATTTTTGTTTAGCTATTCGCAAAATTATTTATCTCATGGATATAAAGAATTAGAAATTCCGGCAGATAAAGTTGGAAATCATCAAATAAGTAAAGATCATTTACACATTTGGCCACGAGGAGAATATATGTTAATTGCCTTACCAAATATGGATGGAAGCTTTACGGTAACACTCTTTTTAAGTTATGATGAAGGTGAGTATAATTTCCGAAATTTAACATCCGAAGAAAAAATTTCCGCATTTTTTGAAGAGCAATTTCCGGATGCTTTAAAATTAATTCCGAGTATAAAAGACGAGTTTTTTAACAATCCGACTGGTTCGTTAGGAACCGTAAAATGTTCACCTTGGAGCTATCAAAATAAAACCATTTTAATGGGTGATGCTGCGCATGCAATTGTACCGTTTTACGGACAAGGAATGAATGCTTCGTTTGAAGATGTAACTGTTTTTGATGAAGTTTTAAGTCATTTCGAGAGCAGTCGAGAAATAGCTAGCTGGGAAACAGTTTTTAAAAGGTACGAAAAAGCAAGAAAAGAAGACACCGATGCCATTGCTGATTTAGCGATCGATAACTTTTATGAGATGAAAGATCATGTGGCAAATCCGTTATTCAAGCAAAAAAGAAAAATAGAAATGGATTTGGAGAAGAATTTTCCAACCGAGTATTTTTCTAAATATTCTATGGTAACTTTTAACGAAAATATCCCTTATAAAGAAGCCATGAAAAAAGGACGCGCACAAGACAAAGCTTTGTTGAATTTAATTGCTGATAAAGATATTTCAACTTCATTAAATATGACAAAAGATGAATTGAAAATTGTTTTAGAAAAAGTGCAACAAGAAACCAATGAGATTTTAAATGACGATAAAATTGCTGGTTTGTAATGTATAAAATACCTCACAGGTTTTCAAAATCTGTGAAGTCTCAAAAATAAATATGAAAACATATATCGTTTTACTTCGGGGAATTAATGTGTCAGGAAAAAATAAACTTCCGATGGCTGAGCTACGTGAATTATTAAATGATTTAGGGTTTAAAAATGTTGAAACCTATATTCAGAGTGGTAATATTATTTTAAGTTCAGATGAAACAAAAGTTGAGGTTTGTAAAAGAGTAAATAAAGGAATTGCTGATAAGTTTGGTTATGATATTCCTGTGTTAGTAAGAACACCACAAGAATGGAAAACAGTAATTGATAAATACCCTTTTTCAATAGAGAATGAAAAAATAGTTGCTTTTACTTTTTTAGATAAAACAACAAGTGAAACAGAATTTGAAATAAAAGGAATTAAAGAAGATCAATATAAAATAGCTGGTGATGTAATTTATTTAAACTGTCTGTCAGGTTTCGGAAAAACAAAATTGACGAATAATATGATTGAGAAAAAACTCAATGTTATAGCAACAACAAGAAATTATAAAACAACTTTAAAGTTATTAGAATTAGCGAAAGACCTCACAGGTTTTTAAAACCTGTGAGGCTTACATAATAAATTAGATGAAATACGAAGCGTTACAAGTAAATAATTATTATCATATTTTCAATCAAGGAAATAATGGAGAAAATATCTTTATAGAAGATGTTAACTATATTTATTTCTTAAAATTAATGAAAAAGTACGTTAATCCTATAGCTAATGTTTTATCCTATTGTTTATTGAAAAATCACTTTCATTTATTAGTTCAGATAAAAGAAGTAGCAGAAGAGAAAAAAGTATCTAAATCATTTTCTAATCTATTTAATTCATACTCAAAATCAATAAATAAGAAGTATAATAGAAGAGGTAGTTTATTTAGAGATCGATTTAAGAGAATTAAGGTTGAAGAAGAAGTATATTTAAAAAAGTTAATAATTTATATAAATTTAAATCCAATTTATCATCAATTTGTAACAAGTTTAAATGATTATAAACATTCATCATATTTAAGTCTTATTTCAGAAAAAAGCACTTTATTAAAAAGGGAAGAAGTGCTATTTTTATTTGGTAATAGAGATAATTTTATACACCATTTAGCTTACAAAAAATTGGAGTTTGATGAAAAATTAACGGAATTAGTTTTAGAATAATTAAATATAAACCTCACAGGTTTTTAAAACCTGTGAGGTTTACTAAGTAAAGTAATATGAAAAAAAAAGTAACACCAAGAGGCGCATATCCACATGTAAAAGTTGTGGGTGATTTTATTTTTGTGTCAGGAACAAGTTCAAGGCGTTCAGACAATACAATTGCAGGAGTTGAGTTGGTTGATGAAATGAACACTAAAAAGTTAGATGCAGAAATTCAAACACGAGAAGTTTTAAAAAATATCGATAAAACATTACAAACCGTTGGTGCAAGTATTAAAGATGTGGTTGATGTAACCTCATTTTTGGTAAATATGAACGATTTTGCTGGCTATAACAAAGCGTATGCTGAGTTTTTTGAAAAAGAAACCGGTCCCACAAGAACCACTGTTGCAGTGCATCAATTACCACATCCAGATTTGGTGGTGGAAATTAAAGTTGTGGCTTTTAAGAAACAAAAATAGAGAAAAGACCTCACAGGTTTTTAAAACCTGTGAGGTCTAATTAAACAATAGAATGAACATAAAAAACTACATAAACGGACAATTTGTTGCTTCGATTGAAGGAAATACCATTGATAATTACAATCCATCAAATGGAGAAGTATATTCTCAAATTCCGAATTCAACCAAAGAAGATGTTGAGTTGGCTTATAAAGCAGCAGCAGATGCTTTTCCCGCTTGGTCAAACACTACTTTAGAAGAAAGAAGTGAAATTCTGATTAAAATATCAAATTTGTTGGAAGTAAATTTAGAGCGTTTTGCATTGGCAGAATCTAAAGATAACGGAAAACCGTTAAGTTTGGCTAAACAAATTGATATTCCGAGAGCAGCAAGTAATTTTCGTTTTTTTGGAAACGCGATTACACAGTTTGCTTCAGAAGCACATGAAAGTGTAGGGTTGGATGCAGTAAATTTTACGTTACGTCAGCCAATAGGTGTGGTAGGTTGTATTTCTCCTTGGAATTTACCGCTGTATTTATTTACATGGAAAATTGCTCCGGCAATTGCAGCAGGAAACTGTGTGGTAGCAAAACCAAGTGAAGTAACACCAATGACAGCATATTTGTTAGGTGAGATTTGTAATGAAGCAGGGTTACCAAAAGGAGTCTTAAATATTGTCCACGGTTTAGGAGGTTCAACAGGACAAGCAATTGTAGCACATCCGAATATTAAAGCAATTTCATTTACAGGAGGAACAACTACTGGAGCACATATTGCACGAGTAGCAGCGCCAATGTTTAAGAAGTTATCTTTAGAGTTAGGAGGGAAGAACCCTAATTTAATTTTTGCAGATTGCGATTACGATAAAATGTTAGCAACCACAGTTAGATCTTCATTTGCAAATCAAGGTCAGATTTGTTTATGCGGAAGTAGAATTTTTGTGGAAGAAAAAATATATGAACGATTTAAAAAAGATTTCGTTCAAAAAGTATCTGAATTAAAAGTTGGAAATCCAGCAAATAGCGATACAAATATTGGAGCTTTAGTGTCTAAACAGCATTTAGAAAAAGTAAAATCATATATTGATATAGCTGAGGAAGAAGGAGGCAAGATTCTTTTTGGAGGTGAAACTGTGACTGTAGCTGACAGTGAAAACGGATATTATTTACAACCTACAATAATTGAAGTAACGGATAATAAATGTCGATTGAATCAAGAAGAAATTTTTGGTCCGGTAGTTACCATTATGTCATTTAAAACGGATAACGAAGCATTGCATTTAGCAAACGATGTTAAATACGGTTTATCTGCAACACTTTGGACAAATAATTTAAATAGAACCATGCAATTTTCTAAACAATTACAAACCGGAATTGTTTGGGTAAATACATGGATGTTACGAGATTTAAGAACTCCTTTTGGAGGGGCAAAAGCAAGTGGCGTAGGGCGTGAAGGTGGTTTTGAAGCATTGCGCTTTTTTACCGAACCTAAAAATATTTGTATTAAATATTAAAGATACCAGTTTTGGGTTTTAATGCACAGTGATTACATAATGTAAATTCGAGTGATTTTGAGGAACGAAAAATTGTATCGAGAGCTAAATAAAAATGATGAATAAAGAAATACAACAAAAAATAATCGCTGTTTGTGAAGAGAAAATCGCAAAAAAAGGAACCAATGTAGGGTTGTCTTTTTATGCATTTTTTAAAAATAAAAATGACAATCCAAAGCTGTTAATGGAAGTTGCAAAATGGTGGATTGAAACTCATGAGTTAGACCACTTTGAAAAAGCAGTGAAAGTTAAAGCAATGATTTTAGAAAATAAATAAGAACCAAGAGAAAAGATGTAAAAGTCTTTTTTCTTTCATCTATAATAAATGAATTTAAACATACAAAATAAAAACGCCTTAGTTTGCGGTAGCACACAAGGTATCGGAAAAGCATCAGCAATTGGTTTGGCTACAGAAGGTGTAAACGTAACATTAATTGCGCGTAACGAAGAAAAATTAAAAGCAGTTTTGGCTGAATTACCAAAAGGAAATCACAGTTATATCGTTGCCGATTTTTCAAATCCATCAGAATTAAAAGAAAAGATTGAAGCAAGTAATTTAAACTTTCATATTTTAATAAATAATACTGGTGGACCTGCTGGTGGACCAGTTTTTAATGCACAATTAGATGAGTTTGAACGTGCTTTTACTCAGCATTTAAAATGCAATCATGTATTGGTGCAAGCGGTGGTTCCGTTTATGAAAGAAGCAGGTTTTGGTCGAATTATCAATGTGATTTCTACTTCGGTAAAACAACCTTTAGATGGTTTGGGAGTGTCGAATACGATTCGTGGTGCCGTAGCCAATTGGTCTAAAACACTGGCAAACGAGCTTGGGCAGTTTAATATTACCGTAAATAATGTATTGCCTGGAGCTACAGGAACAGAGCGTTTAAAAGAAATTATAAACAATAAAGCTGCCAAAACAGGATTGTCTGTTGATGAGGTTTCTAAAAATATGATGAACGCATCGCCAGCAAAACGTTTTGCAAAGCCAGAAGAAATTGCCAATGCGGTGGTGTTTTTAGCAAGTGAAAGTGCAAGCTTTATTAACGGAATTAACGTTCCGGTTGATGGTGGAAGAACAAAGAGTTTATAATTTATTTAGTAGCTATTTCCTGCTTTCGCTACTCGCTTTTTTAAGTTGAAAAAAACTTAAAAAGAGCTTAAACAAACCGCTCAATCAGGGCTAAGTTAGTTTTTTAAGAGTTGTTTAAAATCAAAGTGTTTTTTTGTGTTTATACAAGAACTATGTTTTTAAGAAGCAGTATGTTACAATGAAAATAAAAATTATAAATAAAAAATAAAATTTCGCGTTAGGGATTGTAGCGGCATCCTTTTTATGTTAATTCGAGTGTTTTATTTTGAAGTGATAACGAAAAAAATAAAATGTATCGAGAATACATAAAAAGATACAGCGAAAAGCCCGACCTTTAGGGAACGCCCAAATACTATATATATGAATTTAGTACAGCCTTTAAATTTTAAAAAGTGGATTGATGAAAACCGTCATTTATTAAAACCACCCGTTGGTAATAAACAAGTGTGGGATAATGGCGAATATATTGTAATGGTTGTTGGTGGACCAAATAACAGAAAAGATTATCATTATAACGAAACACCAGAGTTTTTTTACCAAGTAGAAGGTGATATGGTTTTAAAAATCATTGATGCTAACGGAAAAATGATTGATGTAGAAATTAATGAAGGTGATATTTATTTGTTGCCTGCTAAAGTACCGCATTCGCCACAACGTAAAGAAAATACGGTAGGTTTGGTAATTGAATACCCGCGAGCTAAAGAGATGATGGATGCCTTAGAATGGTATTGCGAAAATTGTGGAAATCAGTTATACAGAGAAGAATTTGCTTTGGATAATATAGAAACAGATATGCCAATTATTTTTGATAAATATTATTCTGATACTCAAAAATGTACTTGTAATAATTGCGGAACAGTAATGCAAGCACCAAATAAAATTAAATAAATGAAACGTAAATTACGCATAAACGGGCATTCACATTTATTACCATATCCAGAGCAAATTCCTAGTTTTATGAAGGAAAAAGAAATCTTTTGGGTAGATGATGAGCGAAAACATATGTTGCAAAAAGGATGGAAACGACCTGTTACAGATTCGAGTTTCTTTTTAGATGAAAAGTTACTTTGGATGGAAAAAAATAAGTTAGACCATGCCGTAGTTTTAAATCTTTCTCAGTTGTACGGAAACGGATTGCGTTTAGAAGAAATGAAAAAAGCATTGCGTTTTCAAAATGATTTTAACGCAAAGGTACAGCACGATCATCCAGGTAAATTTACTTGTGGTTTTGTGGTGCATCCTGGTTTTATTTACGGAGCATTATATGAAATAGAGCGTTGTGTAGAAGAATTAGGTTTAAAAGTATTGTGTTTGCCAACACATTTTATGGATTCGATTGGGCAGTGGCGTTGTGTTTTTGATAAAGAAAATGATCCAATTTTCGAATTGGCAAATAAATATAAACTAGCCATTGAAATTCATCCGTATGACGGAGATAAAATGATTAAGTTAGAAAATACCAATTGGCGTTTTCATTTAATTTGGATGTTGGCTCAATGTGGTGATGCGTATCATTTTTATACTTTAAACGGTATGCAAGAACGTTTTCCGAATATAAGAACTTGTTTTGCGCATGGTGGTCAGTTGGCACAAATGAATTTAGGACGTCGTATTCAAGGATTTGACGGAAGACCCGATTTGTTTGAAGGAAAAACACACCCAAGAAAAGCAGTAGGGCACCCGAATATCTTTTTTGACACTTTGGTTCATGATACAGATTCTTTAAAATTAATGATCGACCGCCAAGGATCAAATCAAGTAATAATGGGATTAGATGACCCATATCCGTTAGGAGAAATGGAAAGTGATGCGCAATCATCGTATCCAGGTAAATTGTTAGATTTAGCTATTGATAGAGATATTATTAATCAAAAGCAATACGACGAAATTTGGGAAGATAATACCTTGCGTTGGTTGTTTGGTGATGATGAAAAAGCGAAACAAGATTTGATTTCGAAAATTTTAAAATAACATGTCTGAAGTTACTCAGTTTCATAATTTATTGCACATTTTTATTTCTTTTATAGGTGCAATTTTATTGTTAGCTATTTATTATAATATAAGAAAGCGATTTAAGCAGGTTTTGGAAGAGGGGAGTACATTAAAACGTGTAGATAAAGGTTTACTGTATTTAAGTTTTGGAATGTTAATTTGGGTAATTTCTGGTATTTGGGCATACACAGCGGGTTATTTTAAATTTATAGAAACAAGTATTTATCAAATAGGTGTAAATATTTTATCAACCATAAATAATTTATTTTGGTTACTGGCATTGTATTATGTGTATGACGCGCCAAAATTTATTTATAGAAATGAAAAAAACGTAAAAGTTATTGGAGTTATTATACTTATAGTAGCTTCAATCACACTTATTTTGTCCTCGTTTATAGGAAATGAAATTTATTTCGGAATGAAAATAGCAGCAATTCCGGATGTGTTATTAACTACTTTTTTGTGTTATTTAATGGCAGTTTCGTTTTTTAGAACTTTTATGTATCGAGATTTAAAATTGGTAGCTATTATTTCGATCGTTTCAATTTTATTATTATTTCTATCGCAATTATATGATGTTTTTGTAGGTTTAGATAATGATTTTGTGAATCTGATGATTAGGATTATAGCAAAAACATCGTTGGTTTCGGTATTTTTAGTTTTGGCAACAAGCTGGGTGATTCAGCTAGCGCACACTCCAAAACCAAACGAAATTAAAATCAAATTTTTAGACTGGTCTTTAATACAATTAAGTATACCATCTAAAGGAATATATGAAGAAAGAATAGATTTCGGATCGAAAACAACGCAGTATAAAAACTTATTGAATTTTGCATATAGAAGAAAATTTGCTGATGCTTGTAACCAATCTATTGTTGTAAATTCAGGCGGAGAAATAAAAAGTCAAACCTACTTAACTAGAATCGTTGATAATATAAATTTGATACTTCAGTTAGAAGAAAACGATCGATTGGAACGCAAAGATTTAATCACGTTTATAGGCGAAAGTAAATATCGTTTGCGTATTTTACCTGAGCATATATTTATTGATGAAGCTTTGCTAGAAGAATACCAAGAAAAATAATTTTAAGTGCTTTTTAGAGTTACAAAAACTCACAATTCATTATTTTTTAGTACAATTAACTACAATGCTTTTTAAAAAAATCACATAAAAATAGATTTGTAAAAACAAATTTATTTTATGAAAACACATACTTCTACGTCCGATTTTATAGGGCATCCAAAAGGGTTACTTTATTTATTTTTTGCTGAACTATGGGAGCGATTCTCGTTTTACGGAATGCGAGCTTTGCTTGTTCTGTATATGACAAAGCATTTGTTGTATTCCGATGAAATGTCATTCGGAGTATATGCAGCATATATGTCACTAGTATATGTAACACCTATGATTGGAGGTATTCTTGCTGATAAAATACTAGGTTTTCGAAAAGCAATTTTGTTGGGCGGTGTATTAATGGCGTTGGGACATTTCTTACTAACCTTTGAGCAACCAGTTTTTTTCTACGGATCATTGGCTTTAATTATTGTAGGAAACGGATTCTTTAAGCCAAACATTTCTTCGTTTGTAGGTAATTTGTATGAGCAAGGAGATGTGCGTAGAGATGCAGGATTTACCATTTTTTATATGGGAATAAATATTGGTGGGGCAGTAGCGCCGTTAGCTTGTGCTTGGTTTGCCGAAACTTATGGTTGGCATTATGGTTTTGTATTAGCAGGAATTGGTATGTTATTAGGATTGCTTGTATTTCAAAGAGGTCTTAAAAATAATACTTTTGAAGATAAAGGTTTGGTTACAAATAAGGAGTTGTATAATGAATCGATCTTCGGAATAAAAAAAGGGAATGCTATTATTATTGCCGCATTTTTGTCGGTGCCAATTTTTGCCTTAATTGTGCGATTTCATCAGTTTGAACATTACTTAGTTTGGGTAGTTTCATTATTTTTAATCGCCTACATCACCCATATTTTAAAAAAAGTAAGTAAAACCGAAAAGCAGCGTTTATTAGTTGCTGTATATTTTACTGTTTTGTACACACTCTTTTCTGCAATCTTTGAGCAAGCAGGTAGTTCATTAACGCTCTTCGCAGATAGAAATGTGAATTTAATAGGAATGAGTGCAGCAGGTACCAATAGTATCAACTCTGGATTTATTATTTTATTAGCAATTCCGTTTTCTATATTATGGACATTTTTGAGTAAAATAAATAAGAATCCTAATTCGGTAATTAAATTCGGACTTGGATTATTATTTCTTGGACTTGGTTTTGTTATTTTCGGAATGTCAGCAAATCAAGTAGATGCATTTGCAAAAACTCCGATGTTTTACTTAGTGATAGGTTATTTAGTATTAACAATAGGAGAACTATTTTTATCACCTATCGGTTTGTCAAAAATGACAGAATTATCGCCAATTAAATATGTTTCTTTTATTATGGGAGTATGGTTTTCGGCGAATTTTTATGGTCACTTCTTCGCAGGAAAAATAGCCAAATTAACTACAGTTTCGGAAGGTGATTTGGGAGTGTTTTCAGAGGGGTTTTTTGGAGAAATCACTCAGTTTATAACAGGATTATCAAGTAGTGTAGTTTTAGAAAAAGGAATTGTATTTCAGCAGTTGTACACGTATGTTTCTGTATATGCAAGTTTTGGAGTTATGGCTTCGATTGTAGGTGTTTTAGTAATTGTTTTTTCTTCATCTATAAAAAAAATGATGAATAGTATTCACTAAATGTATTAATTTTATTTCTTATTGATTAACAATAAAATCAAAATAAAGATGAAAAGTATGAGACAGAATAATTTCAATATTTTTAATATCTTAGTTCTATGGAAAATAAGGAGCAATATTTTGTGACAAATAAGGAAACTTGGAATAAGAAAGTTGCTGTGCATGCTAAAAGCGATATGTATGATTTAAAAGCATTCAAAAAAGGTAAGAATTCATTAATGAAATATGAATTAGATACTTTAGGAGATATTTCAGGAAAATCATTATTGCATTTACAATGTCACTTCGGACAAGACACATTGAGTTTGGCAAGAATGGGGGCAAAATGCACAGGAATTGATTTGTCAGATGAAGGAATAAAATTAGCAGAAGAATTAAATACAGAATTAAACTTAGATGCTAATTTTGTATGCTGTAATGTATATGATACAAATGATTATGTTTTAGAAACTTTTGATATTGTTTTTACAAGCTACGGAGTTATTGGTTGGCTACCGGATTTAAAACCTTGGGCAAAAGTGGTGGCTTCTAAATTAAAAAGTTGTGGAACGTTTTTTATAGCTGAATTTCATCCGATTGTATGGATGTTCGATTATCAGAATGATGATGTGAAAATGAGATACAAGTACAATCAGAAAGAAGTGGTTTATGAAGAATATTCTGGTACATATGCAGATACTAATGATGAAATGATAACCAAAGAATATGGTTGGAATCACGGGTTAGGTGATGTAATTACTGCGTTAACTTCTGAAGGTTTGCAGATAGATTTTTTAAAAGAATACGATGAATGTCCTTACAATGTATTACCAAATTTAGAAGAAACAGAAAACGGTATGTTTGTAACAAAAGATAAACTATATCCTTTAATTTTTACACTTAAAGCAACAAAGCCTTAGATAAAATCTAAGGCTTTGTTTTTATGCAAGTAAATTGAGTATTACTTAAAAGTAGAAGTAATGTTTATTGCAACATCATCCCACGTTTTAGAAATACCGTCAGCACCTTTATGTAAATCTTTACAAGCGTCATTTAAAGATATTAATGCTTTTTCTGCGCTAAAATCAGTAATTTTTAAGTTACCAGTTAAGTTGAAAACCTTTCCGTTTATAGTGTACTTAAATGGTAGTTTCTTCGTAACTCCATTCATAGTTATATCAGAATACCCAATAGAATCATTTTCTAGAACTAATTTACCAGAAAGTAATTTTGTGTTATCCATAAGACCAAAAAAGAATTTTTTAATCTTAAAATCTCTACTTGTGTCTTTTGTGAAAACACTGCTCACTGGAATTGAAAATTCAGCATTATTAATAGCTTCTTTAACCGTATTTCCTTGTCCATTAGATGTAACGTTTACTTTTTGAAATTGTCCGTTTACAGGCAGCTTTTCAGTTGTTTTATAAGCTGTCCAATTTATAGCATTGTCTGCATCTTGTAAGATAAAAGCAGCTTTCTGTATTGCTTCAACTTTTTTATTTTCTGTTGTTTCTTTTTTTGCTTCTGACTTACAAGAAACAAAACTTCCTATGGCTGTGAATACAAATAATGAATAAATGATTTTTTTCATGGTAATTATTTTATAATTAAGTTAACTAAATTGATGTATTCTTGTTTGGCTTCATTTTCACTCATACCTTGTAATTGAATCCAAGCATTAAATTTAAAAGCATTTCTCAAATCATGATTACTATTAAAAGTAAACTTATCTCCTTTTACTGCTTGTTTATAATAAGCATAGAATTTAAGCATAACATCAGGAGGTAACTTTTCTTTATAACTAGAAGCTTTTTTATAAGCTTTATTAAACTGTATATCTAAATCACTTATCATAAATAATAATCAAGTAGGGTAATTATATTAAATAGTGTACATACAAATATACGAAAGGAGCAAGGAAAAACAAACTATCAAGTCTGTCTAGTAAACCTCCATGACCTGGCATAATAGTACCACTGTCTTTTACATTTGCCTGTCTTTTAAATTTCGATTCAACTAAATCACCTAAAGAACCAAATACAGCAACAATAATAGCAATGATCATCCAGTTTAAGATTGAAAAATAATCAGAGTAATTACCAATTAAAAATCCAGCTAAAACAGCAAATAGTAATCCGCCAATAAAACCTTCAATCGTTTTTTTAGGAGACACAGATTCAAATAATTTATGCTTTCCAAAATTTTTCCCTACAAAAAAGGCAAAGCTGTCATTAATCCAAATCATTAAAATGATAAAAACAATAATGTTAGGATGATAGCTGTTTTCAATAAAAGGTAGTTTTATTAAAAAGTAAAAAGGTAGTATCAAATAAATTACTTGTAAGAATAATTTTTGTCCTAAATTATCTGTTTTTATAGGTTTAGTACTAATTAATAAGTAGAGTAGTATAAGTAAGCCTGCTAATGAAAAACCTATTAAATTATTAGCAAATGATAAAGGTAACTCGATAACAGACAGGTATACAATTCCTGCTAAAATTAAATAAGGTGTAATATTTTTTAATTCCAGTATTCTTGAAAATTCAAAAACACATATACTTGCAAAAACTGCAATTAATCCGATATATGATTCTGCTGAAAAAAGGATGGCTGAAATAAAAAGGATAGCATAAACAAGTCCAGAAATACTTCTTGTTATAAGGTTGCGCATGGTTTATAAATCTTCAAAGAGCAGCAAATATAAGTTTTTTGTATTACTATTACCATAACTTAAAAAACTATCATCTTCTACTTCTAATTTGTAATTTGTGATTGCGCTAATATTGGTAGGAATGTTGCCACTAAAATGCGTTTTTATGCCTGTTAAACCTTCTCCCATATTTTTGACTAACTGACTGGTAGTCGCATACACGATAAAATGCTCTGAATGAGAAGACAGTTTGTTGCCTCCTAGTTGATTAGATGAAAATAAAATGTTTCCATTATTCGCGATTAAATGCTCACAAGATGTAAAAAAAGGAATAGCTTCAGAAGAATGCTGCTGAATATTAAGGTCTACTTTTTTTGTTATTTTTAATAAATCAAAATCAGAACACGTTATTTTTTTCCAATTATTTTCTTGTAAAATATGTTTCAAATTGTTGGAAACTTCATCTATAGTGGTGCAGTATAAAAATTTACCACCTTTATTGATAAAATTATGAACAAAAGAATCATCTAAAGATAAGTTAACTTCCTGTTCGTTAATTAACTTTTCTTCAGATGATTTTTTATATGATTTATATAATTTTTTTATAAAATTCATTCAAATAAAAACTATTCTTCAGTTATTGGATTAGTTTTAGTTTCTTTTTTCTCAAATGGTCTTTCACCAAATACCTTAACTAAGTCATCTTTAAACATAACTTCTTTTTCAAGTAATAACTCAGCAAGTTGACTAAGTTTGTCTTTATGTTCGCTTAAAAGATCAATAGCTCTTTGGTACTGAACCTCAATCATTTTAGAAATTTCTTCATCAATAATTTTAGCAGTGTCATCACTATATGGTTTTACGAAAGAATCGTTTCCTGATGAATCGTAATAAGTAACGTTACCTACTTTTTCATTTAATCCATAAACAGTAACCATAGCACGAGCTTGTTTGGTAACTTTTTCTAAATCACTTAAAGCACCTGTAGAAATTTTATTAAACATCAACTTTTCTGCAGCTCTACCACCCATGGTAGCACACATTTCATCAAGCATTTGTTCTGTTTGAATAATTTTTCTTTCTTCAGGAAGATACCAAGCTGCACCTAATGATTGACCACGCGGTACAATGGTAACTTTTACTAACGGAGCAGCATGTTCTAACATCCAGCTTACGGTAGCATGACCAGCTTCATGAAAAGCAATAACTTTCTTTTCTTTAGGCGTGATTACTTTATTTTTCTTTTCTAAACCACCAACAATTCTGTCAACAGCATCTAAGAAATCTTGATGTTCAATTGCTTCTTTGTTATTTCTAGCAGCGATTAAAGCAGCTTCGTTACATAAGTTTGCAATATCAGCACCAGAAAACCCTGGAGTTTGTTGTGCAAGCAATTCTAAATTAGCATTTTCGGCTAATTTTAAAGGTTTTATATGTACCTCGAAAATTTCTCTACGCTCATGTAAATCAGGAAGATCAACATATATCTGACGGTCAAAACGACCCGCACGCATTAAAGCCTTATCTAATACATCTGCACGGTTTGTAGCGGCTAATACAATAACATTTGTATCAGTACCAAAACCATCCATTTCTGTTAAAAGTTGATTCAATGTATTCTCACGTTCATCATTACCACCTGTCATGCTATTTTTACCTCTTGCACGACCAATAGCATCAATTTCATCAATAAAAATAATAGAAGGAGATTTTTGCTGTGCTTGTTTAAATAAATCTCTTACACGAGAAGCACCAACACCAACAAACATTTCTACGAAATCAGATCCTGATAAAGAGAAAAAAGGAACACCTGCTTCACCTGCAACAGCCTTAGCTAATAGTGTTTTACCTGTTCCTGGAGGCCCTACTAATAAGGCTCCTTTAGGTATTTTACCTCCTAATTTGGTGTATTTTTCAGGTGTTTTTAAGAAGTCTACAATTTCTTGAATTTCTTCTTTTGCACCTTCTAAACCAGCAACATTTTTAAAAGTTGTTTTAACTTTGGTATTCTCATCAAATAATTTTGCTTTCGATTTACCGATGTTAAATATTTGACCACCGCCTCCGGCTCCAGAACCACCACCAGACATTCTTTTCATAAAGAAAAGCCAGATACCGATTAATAAGATAAAAGGTAAAAAACCAATGATAGTATCCATCATACTGGTTTTACTGTCATTTCCTTTATCAAAATTAAGATTGTACGTTTCTTTGGCTTTTTGTAGCTCTTTTTCAAAGTTTTGTAAATCACCAAAGTTATAGGTATACAATGGGTCTCCTTTTCTGTAAAAAGGAGAATTACTTAACTTTTGATGTGCTTCTTTTTTTAAAGATTCGTCATTAATAAAGATTTCAGCAAAAGATTTATTGTAAATAAGTATTTTAGATACATCTCCTTTTTTAAGAATTTCATTAAACTCATTTTCAGATAATTTTTTCGAACCCAAGTCATTTGAGTTTAAAAAACTTAATCCTAAAAGAACAACTAATATCGGAATGTATATCCAAAATGAATTAAAAGTAAATTTTGGTGCATTTTTTTTCTTATCACTCATAAATATGTGTCTAAATTAATAGTAATTACGCTGGGTTAATTTCCGTGATTTTTGCATCACCCCAAAGACTTTCAATATCATAATAATCACGTATTTGTTTTTGAAAAACATGAACAACAACGTGTACATAATCCATTAAAACCCATTCAGAATTTCCTTGCCCTTCAATATGCCAAGGTTTATCTTTAAGTTCTTTACTTACCATTTTCTGTACCGAGCCAGAAATAGCGTTTACTTGTGTGTTTGAGTTTCCTGAGCAAATTATAAAATAATCGCAAACAGTGTTTTCTATTTCTCTTAAATCTAGTAGTTGGATGTTTTCTCCTTTTACTTCTTCAATCCCTTTTATAATCACAGCGATTAAATCGTCTGTGCTTGCTTGTTTTTTAGTCATCAAAAAAATTAATTTTTAGCAAAGTTATTCTTTTTTTGCGAGTATATTGCTTAATATTGATACTTGTTTTACTCGCAAAACTTATATGAAAATAATCAAACTTGATGCCATTGATTCTACCAATTCTTTTTTAAAGGATATGGCAGTAAAAGTAAATGTGGATGACTTTACCGTAGTGGTTGCAAAAGAGCAAACATTGGGTAGAGGACAAATGAATTCGAATTGGAATGTGCAGGGAGGTAAGAGCTTGACTTTTAGTGTTTTTTGTAGGTTTGAAAATTTTAATGTAGTTGATTATAAATATTTAAATTTTTGTGTTTCTTTAAGCGTTTATGATGCTGTTAAATATTTGAAACTACCTCGGTTAGCTATTAAATGGCCTAACGACATTATGTCAGAAAATAAAAAAATAGCAGGTGTTTTAATTGAAAACACTTTAAGTTTAACTAAAATTACTTCTACTGTTATCGGAATCGGACTTAATGTGAATCAGGATAGTTTTTCGGTTGATTTACCAAATGCGTCTTCAATAAAAATGATTTTAGGTGAAGAAATCGATTTAGATTTTTTACTAGATAAAGTTTTAGTCAGCTTGAAAGAGAACATTAAATTGCTGCGAAAAAAAGAATACGCCGTTTTAGAAAAGCAATATTTAAGTTTTTTGTATAAAAAAAATGTTCCGAGTATGTTTAAAACAAATCAGAACATTTTATTTATGGGTAAAATCATAGGAGTATCCAAATCAGGAAATCTCCAAATCGAACTAGAAAACGAAACAGTAAAAGAATTTGGTATTAAAGAAGTTTCGTTTGCCTAATTTATATTTTAGCAATATTCTCAGTTAAAGTTTCAATAAATTTAGTTAATGGTTTTTTAACCATCATTGCCATCATCGCATTAAATTCACCATCAAACTTTAAAATAACTTCACTTTCATTTTCAGAAACTTCACTAATATCTGATGATAAAGTGAAAGGTAATTTACTACTAGCAGCACCTAAAGTTATATTAGAATACTCAGTTTTTTCTTTTATTACCAATCTTATTTCTGGCATTCCTTTTAAACCAAAAATAAAACTATCACCATCTACTTCAAATTTTTGAGTATTTTCTGGCATTAATTGTTCGAAGTTCTCTAATTTGATTAAAAAATCAAATACTTCTTTAGTCGATTTTTTTACAATTACTTTGTTTCCTTCAATATTCATTATTTCTTATTTTTCGTTTTGTTTCCATCTGCTAGGTGCTACTCTCCAATCTTCTAGCATTCTTAATTCTTCATTGGTAATGTATTTACTATCTAAAGCTTGTTCAAGTAAACATTCGTAGTTACTTAATGTTGTAAGTTCTACATTATCATTTTTAAAGTTTTCGGTAGCAATATCAAATCCGTAAGAAAAAATAGCAATCATACCTTTTACGGTTGCATTTGCTTCTTTTAAAGCTTTTACAGCATTTAAACTACTTTTACCAGTGCTAATTAAGTCTTCAATAACAACTACGTTTTGGCCGCTTTCTAAATGTCCTTCTATCTGATTTTTTCGTCCGTGTTTTTTAGGTTCTGGACGAACATATATAAAAGGGACTCCTAATTCTTGAGCTACAAGCATACCAATAGCGATTGCTCCGGTAGCAACACCAGCAATTACATCTGGTTTACCATGTTTTTCTTCAACTAGTTTTGCAATCTTCTCTTTTAAGAAATTTCTAACTGGCGGATAAGATAATGTAACTCTATTGTCACAGTATATTGGTGATTTCCAACCAGAAGCCCAGTTAAAAGGTTCGTTAGGGCTTAATTTAATAGCTTTTATTTGCAGCAAAAGTTCAGCTGTTTTTTTTCCTGTATCTTTGTTAAAATCCATAAAGCAAATGTATAAAGTTTTTGTTAATGATAAACCAATAATCTTTACAACTTCAGTAAAAAATGAAGAAGATTATATTGTTTTTACTTACAAAAATGTAATTATGGAAGAACTTATTTATAAGTTGAAACAGGGTAAGTTAAATGGAGTTTACTTATATACGCCTAATTTACTTGAAACATGGGAGGTGTTTAAGGAGAGTTTTAATGTGAAAATTGCAGCTGGCGGACTGGTTTTAAATGATAAAAAAGAGATGCTATTTATTTATAGAGCTAGTAAATGGGATTTACCAAAAGGACGGGCAGAAAAAGGAGAAAAGATAGAAGAAACAGCTATTAGAGAAGTTGAAGAAGAATGCGGTATAACAAATCTTAAAATTGATAAAAAGCTAATAGAAACCTATCATTTTTTTATTCAAAATGGAAAATACAGATTAAAAGAAACGCATTGGTATTTAATGTACTCTTCTTATAAAGGTAAATTAACGCCTCAACTTGAAGAAGGAATTACTAAAGTAATGTTTAAAGATACCGAAGCAACAGAAATAGCTTTAAGAAAAACGTTTTCTAATATCATTTTAGTATATAAACATTATAAAAATCAATTAAAAAATGACACTCTGTCATTGTAGTTTCATAACGGCACTTTTTTTTCTGCCAAAACAAATATAAAAACCAGTTGGCACACACTTTGACTAACACTACTTGTAAAATTGAATTAAAAATTTAAGATAAATAGTTAGTTATGAGTAAAATTATAGGAATTGATTTAGGAACCACAAATTCATGTGTTTCTGTAATGGAAGGGAATGAACCAGTTGTTATTCCTAACGCAGAAGGAAAAAGAACAACACCATCTATCGTAGCATTCGTAGAAGGAGGAGAGCGTAAAGTTGGTGATCCAGCAAAGCGTCAAGCAGTTACTAACCCAACAAAAACAGTTTATTCTATTAAACGTTTTATGGGTAATAAGTTTTCTGATTCTTCAAAAGAAGCAGGAAGAGTACCTTATAGTGTTGTAAAAGGAGATAATGATACACCTCGTGTTGATATTGATGGTCGTTTATATACGCCACAAGAAATTTCTGCAATGGTATTACAGAAAATGAAGAAAACAGCTGAAGACTATTTAGGTCAAGATGTTTCTGAAGCTGTAATTACTGTACCAGCATATTTTAACGATGCACAACGTCAGGCTACAAAAGAAGCTGGTGAAATTGCAGGTTTAAAAGTTCGTAGAATTATTAACGAACCAACTGCAGCTGCTTTAGCTTATGGTTTAGATAAATCTCATGATGATAAAAAAATAGTTGTTTTTGATTTTGGTGGTGGAACACATGATGTTTCTATCTTAGAATTAGGAGATGGTGTATTTGAAGTATTAGCTACTGATGGTGATACACACTTAGGTGGAGATGATGTTGATGAAAGAATCATTAACTGGTTAGCAGAAGAATTTATTGCTGACGAAGCAATGGATTTACGTAAAGATCCAATGTCTTTACAGCGTTTAAAAGAAGCTGCTGAAAAAGCGAAGATTGAATTATCTAGCACAACTTCATCAGAAATTAACTTACCATATATTACAGCTACTGCTTCAGGACCAAAGCACTTAGTTAGAACATTAACAAGAGCTAAATTTGAGGCTTTAATTGATGATTTAATCAAAAGAACTATTGAGCCTTGTGCAACTGCTTTAAAAAATGCTGATTTATCTATCGATGAAATCGATGAAATCGTATTAGTAGGTGGATCAACTCGTATTCCTGCAATTCAGGAAGCTGTTGAAAATTTCTTTAAAAAATCACCAAGTAAAGGAGTAAATCCTGATGAAGTAGTTTCTTTAGGAGCTGCAATTCAAGGTGGAGTTTTATCTGGAGATGTAAAAGACGTATTATTATTAGATGTTACGCCTTTATCTTTAGGAATCGAAACAATGGGTAACGTATTCACAAAGTTAATCGATGCGAATACTACTATTCCAACAAAAAAATCTCAAGTATTCTCTACAGCTGTAGATAATCAACCATCTGTAGATATTCACGTTTTACAAGGTGAAAGAGCAATGGCAGCAGATAATAACACAATTGGTCGTTTCCAATTAACTGATATTCCACCAGCACAAAGAGGAGTTCCTCAAATTGAAGTAACTTTTGATATTGATGCAAACGGAATCATTAAAGTATCTGCATCTGATAAAGCTACAGGGAAAACTCAAGATATTAAGATTGAGGCTTCTTCAGGATTATCAGAAGAAGAAATTGAAAAAATGAAAGCTGATGCAGAAGCAAATGCTGATGCTGATGCAAAAGCAAAAGAAACTGCTGAAAAAATAAATGAAGCAGATTCAATGATTTTTCAAACAGAAAAGCAATTAAAAGAATTTGGTGAAAAATTATCTGACGATAAGAAAGCGCCAATTGAAGCTGCCTTAGTTGAATTAAAAGCTGCTCATGAGTCTGCAGATTTAGCACAGATTGATACTGCAATGACTACAATTAATGAAGCATGGAAAGCTGCTTCTGAAGAAATGTATGCAGATCAAGGTGCTGCAGGAGCTCAACAAGCTCAACCAGAAGCAAACAATGCTCAGGAAGATAATGTTGAAGATGTAGACTTCGAAGAAGTAAAATAATAATACATTACATGTACTAAAAACCCATTACAAGAAATTGTAATGGGTTTTTTATTTTCATTATTTTATAATAACTACATTTGAATATATAGATTAAAAAAAATACTGTGAAGAAAATTTACACATACCTGTTTTTTATTTTTTTATTTTTTACGACTAAAGTAGTTTCTCAACAACCTGTTTTTACGCACTTAACAGAGAAAGATGGGTTACCTGATATAGAGTTTTACAGTATTGTAGAAGATAATAAAGGTTTTATATGGTTGGCAGCCGATAAGGGACTTTTTCGTTATGATGGTAAAGAGTTTAAAAACTATAGTCATATAGAAAAAAGAGGATTATCTGTTTTTGGTTTAAAACTAGATTCAAAAGGAAGGGTTTGGTGTAATAATATTTCGGGACAATTTTTTTATATAGAAAATGATAAATTACTTCTTTTTAAAGATTTAAAAGAAGAAGTAAAAGGACAATTAGCACTTTTTTCATTCTATCAAAATGATTTGGTGGCGAGTACTAGAACAGGACTTTATAGGATTGGCTTAAATAGTTTACATCAAAATAAAATTTTTGATATAAAAGCAGGGTTTTACCCATTTTATGTAGAAAATGATGCATTAGTAAATTTACATGACCATGAAATAAAAGAAACAATTAAAGGTAGAAATACAATAGTAAAGTATGAATTAAATCAATTTAAAAAATATGAGTTTAACAAATGGCAAATAACATCTTTTAAAAAAAAACATTTAATATATGCGTATAACGCAAATAATTTAAAAGTACACCCTAAGTTATTCTATGAACAGGAAGGGAAACTTGAAGAAGTTGATTTAACTAAAACTCTTAAAAAAAATGAAGTTATAAAATTTTATGAAGAATCGGGTCAGTTGTGGGCGTGTACCAGAAATGGTTTGTTTATTTATGATTTTAATAATGGAGAATTAACACATAAAAAAACATATTTTAAGGGAAAAGAAATTAGTGCAGTTTTAAAAGATAGAAATAATAATTATTGGTTTACTACTTTAAGAAACGGAATATATATAGTACCCAATTTGTTCATCGAGAAATATACAATAGCTGAAGAAAAACAAAATATAAGTGCAATGAGTCGTATTGGTAACGATTCATTAATCATTGGTACAACTAAAGGTGATATTGCTATTTTAAATAGAAAAACTAAAAAAATAGAATTTACAAAACAGATACATAAAGAAAAGGTGTATTCTATTTGTGATAGTGATGAAAAAGTATATTTGAGTTTAGGTGGAGGTTCTTTTGTATATGATAAAAAAAATAAAAATATTTATGAAGATAGTTTTTGCTCGAATGCGAAAGATTTATCATTAATAGATAAAAACAATATATTGTATGCAACCCATAGCTCTGCATCGATTATAAACGTTAAAAATAAAAATGTTTTTAATCTAAAAGGAGCAAGAGCATACACAACTTATTATAGTAGTAAAAAAGAAATGTATGTAGGTTATGTTGATGGGGTTGAAAAATATAATATAGAAAAAAAAGCATCAAGAGTTTTATTTAACAATAAGCCAATTTTTGCAATTGATATTGATGAAACTGCAAATGGTATTATTTGGATTTCAACCTTTAAAGATGGAATCATCGGTCTTGAAAATGGGGTGGCAACAATAAATTACATGAAAGAAAACGGTTTGTTATCTAGCAAAACAGGTAAGATAAAAGGAGATGGTGAGCTTCTTTGGATAACTACAGATAAAGGATTACAAGTATTAAACACTAAAACAGGTACATTTAAAAATTTAACTAAAAAAGATGGTATAAACTCTTTTAATATATCAGAAATAATTCCTTTTAAAGATGCTTTGTTCTTTAGTTCAAATAAAGGGTTGTTTAAGATAAATAAAGAAAAAGTTTTTAAAGATAGAAGAGTTTTAAATTTTAATTTTACGTCAATTTTAATAGATGATAAAAAAGTAGAAGAAAAAGAGGAATACGAATTAACATCTGATATTAAAAAAATAAAATTCACCTTTCTTACCAATGGTTTTTTAGCAGAAGATAATATTGTTTATCAATATAAATTAATAACTGCTTCAGCTAATAGTAAATGGAATAGAATTGATAAAGGGATAAATCAAATTACATTTAATAACCTTGCGGCAGGAGAGTATGTTTTAAAATTAAAAGCAACAGAGGTAAATGGTAAAAAAGAAACAAAAGAGAGGGGTATAAAGTTAGTAATAAAATTGCCCTTTTATAAAGAATGGTGGTTTCTGTTAATAATAGGAACATTTCTATTCATTTTGATTTGGTTGCTTTTTAACATGAAATTAGAGAGGTTAGAAAAAAAACAAGAGGTAGCTATTGAAAAAGAACGAATGCAAAAGGCGTTGGTAGGATCAAAATTAGAAACATTGCAATCTCAAATGAATCCACACTTTACATTTAATGCCTTAAATTCTGTTCAAAATTTAGTGCTAAAAGGAAGTAAACTAGAAGCATATAACTATTTAACGAAATTTTCGTCTTTGTTAAGAGAAAGTTTGCTATTGAGCACTAAAAGCTTTGTGTATTTTGATGAAGAATTATCATTGATAGAAAAGTATTTAGAGCTTGAGAAACTTAGATTTAGAGAGGGTTTTTCATACGAGATAAAAGGAGCGGAGTTTATAGACGATATTAAAATACCAACGATGGTAATTCAACCATTTATAGAAAATGCAATAAAACATGGTTTGCTTCATAAAACAAATGGAGTAGGTAAAATAAAAATTGAATTTTCTCAAGAGAAACTCTTTAAGTGCGAAATTACAGATAACGGAATTGGGTTGAAAGCGGCAGCCGAAATAAATAAAAAAACAAATAATAAAAGTGCTTCTTTTTCAACAAAATCAATAAAAGATAAGTTAAAAATATTGAAAGATTTTTATAAAACAGATATTGGTTTTGAATATAAAGAACTCGACATAGGAACAAAAGTTATAATCAAAATCCCTTTTCATTTTTAAATAATTACCTTTCGGAAAGTATTTGGTGTTATCTGAAAGTTAAATATGAGTTTTGTAAAAAAAAAGTTAAATATTTAAAACCTAGTGTTCCTTATGGAAAAGGAACTTTTTCCCCTTTTTTTAATTACATGAATAATTTTTTAAAAATATATCACTCTTTCTTAAATGTAGGAGTAACGTCTAAAAAAGACAACGAATACAAAAAAATAAGACTTTTAAATGCTTTTTGTAGTACATGGTGTATTATGATTATTATCATAACAATGTTTGATTTGTTATTTGATAGAGAAATTAAAGAAAGTTTAATTTTACATGGAATTTCTTATGTTTTAATCGGTGTTATTTTTTATTGTCAAAAAATTAAAAAGTATACATTGGCAAGGGTTGTCTTTATAGCTTCTATAATAGGAATAACATTTGTTTTTGCAAACTTTACTACACCATCATTATTAATAGAAAATTTTTATTTTGTTTATCCGTTAATAGGAATATTGTTTATTGAAAAAAAATGGATAAACATCCTTTTTTTATTGCTGTGTTTTTGCTTGTATTTTATTCCTAATTTATTTTTAAATATATATCCTAAAAACATGATACTACCTGTGTTAGTTTTTTGTGTTTTTTTAGGAACCTTTGTTATTTTAAATTATTCAGAAGCATTAAATAAAAAAAAGGAAGAGAAGCTGTTAGAAAGTAAAATTAAATTAAAAAAAGCTTACTTAAAATTAGAAAAGCAGAAAGAAAATGAGTTAAACCTATTAAGGCTACAAACGTTAAAAGCGCAAATGAATCCTCATTTTATGTTTAATACAATGAATTCAATTCAAAATTTAATTTTAAAAGATGATAAAATAGAAGCATATGATTTTTTTACAAAATTCTCATCTCTTATGCGACAAAATTTAAAAACAAGTAACGATAGTTTTGTAGAGTTGAACACAGAGTTATCTATTGTTAAAAATTATTTAGAATTAGAAAAGTTACGATTTGGTGATCAATTTTTATTTACTATTGAAGAACTCAATTTCGATGGAGAAATTAAAATTCCATCAATGATAATTCAACCCTATATAGAAGAAGCAATTCGATATCGATTATTACACGTTGCTACAGGAGATAAAATAATAACAATAAGCTTTTATTTAGAAAAAGAGACATTAGTCTGTAAAATACTCGATAATGGAATTCGAAATATTTCTCAAGAACAAGAAATGTCATCAAGAGAAATACTTAATAAAAGATTGGTACTGTTAAAAGAATATTATAAAACAGATATTGGTTTTAGTTATGAAACTACAAAATTTGGCAACAAAGTACTCGTAAAAATACCATATACTTTATTAGATGAATAAAATTAGCGCAATACTCGTAGACGATGAAATAAACGCAAGAGAAAATTTAAGATTTTTATTAAATGACTTTTGCGATAATGTAAATATTTTAGCTGAAGCCGCTAATGTTGATGAGGCTGTAAAAGCAATAAAGAAGCACCAACCTCAAATTGTTTTTTTAGATATTGAAATGCCTCAAAAAAACGGATTTCAATTATTAAGTGAATTTGATGAAATTAATTTTCATATTATCTTTATAACAGCCTATGACAGTTATGCTATAAAAGCATTTCAAGTAACTGCAATAGATTATCTTTTAAAACCGATTGATATATCGTTGTTAGAAAAGGCTATAAAAAAAGCCGAAAAAAGTATTGAAAACAACACGCAATCAGCTAGAATTGATTTATTACAAGAGAACAGAAAGAAAATAACCAAAATAGCAATACCATATAAAACAGATTATGCAATTGTAAATATAAACGATATATATAGTATTGAAGCAGATAGAATGTATTCTATATTACATATGAAAAATGACAAAAAATATATGGTTGCAAAGAAGTTAAGTTATTATGAAAACCTATTATGTGATCATACTGAGTTTATAAGACTGCATAGGTCATGGATTATCAATACAGAGAAAATTGAAACATATTCAAAAAAAGAAAAAGAAGTAATATTAGATTCTCAATTTAAGGTGCCAGTAAGTAAAAGTTATAAAGAAGCGTTTGAAACACTTTTTTATACGTAATTTAAAAAGCACGAGTTTTAAAGTAATTGGGTTTTTATTTGGAAAGAATATTAAACTATTGGGAAATAATATTGATTGCTTTTGATTTAAAAAAGTCATTTTTGAGTGATAATTTAAAATAATAAAAATGAAAAAAGTAATATTAGTAATAGTAGCTGTAATAGGTTTAATGTCATTCAATGTAGTAAGTAATTCTACCATAGAAGAAAACAGGGTAAAAGAAGTAGAACTAGGTAGTGGTATTTATTTAATCAATGATACAAAAGGCAAAGTTTCTATTTATACAGGTACTGGTTTTGTAAGTCTAAATAGAGGGTCTAAAACAAGTATTTCATGTAAAGTAGGTAAGGAAGTACGTTGGGCAAACAAAGGAAGAAAAGGAAATGTTATTTTCAAAATAGAAAGTAAGCATTGTGGTAAAACATTAAAGCTTTCAAAATTATAATTTAAGGAATTATTTAACCTTGTTAAAACCAAAACTAGAAATTAGTTTTGGTTTTTTTATTTGGAAATATTATTGATTCATTCGGAAATAATATGATGAATGTTATAACAAATTCCTTCATTTTTGAACCATAATTTAAAATAGAATAAAGATGAAAAATTTAAAAGCATTATTAATATGTTTTAGTGTATTTGCCTTCATGTCATGTAGTGATGATGATGTAAATAGAGCACCAAGAGAGTTTACAGTTACTTTATCGGATGTTAGTAGTAGAACATCTTCGCCAACTCCAGTTCGTTATTTAGGAGTAATATGGACAGAAGCTGTTGATCCAGATGGAGATGATGTTGTTTATGATATTTATGTAAATGATGTTATTGAAGAAAGTGATTTAAATGGTAAAAGAGAGGCCACAGTATCTTACGAGGTAACTGGAGATGATGTAATTGTAAAAGTTGTTGCAAAAGATGAAAATGGAGCCAAAACAACAGCGCAGGCTAAAAAAGTGGTAAATGTTATTCATCCTTAGTTTTAAAACTATTTAGCCAAATTAGTTATCAATGAATATTAGTTAACTCGTTAACTAATATTCATTGAAAATTCTTAAACATATTAGAGATAAAGCTATAAGGTTTGGAAATGACAGAAAAGGATAATCAAATGTTTAATAATAGCATTATTAACTTCGTTTTTATAAACGGAGTTTTTTTATATAAAAATGTAATGATTATAAATTATAATTGTAAAATATAGGGAGTAAAATGATAGCTGTTTGTTATTCGGAAAGATTTAGGTTCCGTTAGGAAACAAAATAAGAAGTACCATGATTAATAGTTGCACCTTTGATTAAATTATTTAAAAACCCACAAAGATGAAAAATTTAAAAGCATTATTAATATGTTTTAGTGTATTTGCCTTCATGTCATGTAGTGACGATGATGTAAATAGAGCACCAAGAGAGTTTACAGTTACTTTATCGGATGTTGAGGCACAATAAAATAATTTATTTAATTTTCCAAACACCGCTACTTCCGTTCATCGTTCCAATGTTTCGGTATTGTTTTTTAAGTAATTCCATTCTCATACTTTGTCTACTTCTTAATTTATTCCAAGCATCCTCTTCGCTCTCAGCAGCTACAAGATACTTTACATTGTTAGTGCCTTTAAACACAAATAATATCCAATCCATATTTTACAGTGCCTAACAACATATATAAAAAATTGCTACTAGGTCTTTATTTAAGGTTATTACTAATTTATTTACTTTGTTTTTATTCTCAATTTTTTCGCTTATTTATACGCAACTTTCCATATATAATCACGTTAATACTAGAACAGCTGTGTCAACTCCAATTCGTTATTTAGGAGTAATATGGACAGAAGCTGTTGATCCAGATGGAGATGATGTTGTTTATGATATTTACGTAAATGATGTTATAGAAGAAAGTGATTTAAATGGTAAAAGAGAAGCCACAGTATCTTACGAGGTAACTGGAGATGATGTAATTGTAAAAGTTGTTGCAAAAGATGAAAATGGAGCCAAAACAACAGCACAGGCTACAAAAGTGGTAAATGTTATTCATCCTTAGTTTTAAAGCTATTTAGCCAAATTAGTTATCAATGTTTATAATTTAACTCGTTAACTAATATTCATTGAAAATTCTTAAACAAATTAGAGATAAAGCTATAAGGTTTGGGAATGACAGAAAAGGATAATCAAATGTTTAATAAGAGCATTATTAACTTCGTTTTTATAAACGGAGTTTTTTTATATAAAAATGTAATGATTATAAATTATAATTGTAAAATATAGGGAGTAAAATGATAGCTGTTTGTTATTCGGAAAGATTTAGGTTCCGTTAGGAAACAAAATAAGAAGTACCATGATTAATAGCTGCACCTTTGATTTTATTATTTAAAAACCCACAAAAATGAAAAATTTAAAAGTATTATTAATTTGCTTTAGTGTATTTGCCTTCATGTCATGTAGTGATGATGATGTAAATAGAGCACCAAGAGAGTTTACAGTTACTTTAACAGATGCTAATCAACCTAGAACCGTAATTGTATCACCAACTCCAGTTAGTTCTCTAGTTGTTTCATGGACAGAGGCAGTTGATCCTGATGGAGATAAAGTGGTCTACGACTTGTATGTAAACAACGAGTTAGAGGGAAGCAATTTAGAAAGTGACCATGATTTAACAGTTACTTATGATAGAGATGGTAAAGATGTAATAGTAAAAGTTGTTGCAAAGGATGGCAATGGAGCAACAACAACAGCTCAAGCAACAAAAGTACAAGATCTTTAAGCACTTCTTTCTTAACAGAAATAAATCGACTCCGTTTTTTATAAACGGAGTTTTTTTTGTTTTTAAATGATAACTAGCTGTTTTTCAATTTTTAACTCGGAAGTAAAAAAGGTTCATTGGGAAGTAATTTAATGCTGTTTATCTAAAATTAAATTTTATTTGCCTCGTAGTAATCAAATAGATAACAATAGTTAAAATGAAAAAATTTCTTTCAATCCTTTTAATGTTTTTGGCAATTGTAGGTCAAGCACAAAAAAATCAAAATGAAATTGTAGCAACATTCCAATCAGGAAAGTATACCGTTTTTAAAGTAGAGAAAATATCGTATGGTAAATATAAAATGGTTAAGGTTAAAAAACAGTGGCCAATTCAAATTACCAAGACAGCAAAAAACGTAAGTAACGTTTTAGTAAAAAGAGCAGGTATTTTAGATGAAAATTTTAAACCAGACGTACCAGGTCATCCAGCTTATTTTAATTTTTCTACTTATCGATTAACATTTATAGATGATATAGGTATTTATTATAGTTGGAATGGAAAAGAAGAAGCGACTACAAAATATGTGTTTTCTAAAAACGGAAGTTTATCTAAAAACTATAAAGAGTTAAATAAACTGGTAGCAAGCTATGCGACAGCAGTATTTAAAAATCAAACAAATGCAAGAGCAGAGGTAAAAGAACAGAAAGGTGCCATTGCAGAAGCCGAAAGAAAGAAAAATTCACTACAAAACAAGCAGGTAAGTAAAATTGAAATCAAATTGTTAAATACCCCTAAAAAAGTAGCTCATTTTTCAGAAGCTATTAAATACGGCATTGTGGCTACGTTAAAGGATGGAAGTAAGCTGTCTACAAAAAAATTAGGAGGAAAACTTCCTTGGAGTGATTTTACACTTAAAAATAAAGGATGTAGTAGTACTATTGATGAGGTTCGAGTAGATGAAGATGCAAAGTCGTTAAAGCAGGACAGAATAACGATTAAAGCAGTATCAAAATATCACCCAACATTAAATGCTACGAAGCATATTAACACCACAAATAACTTATCTATTCAAGTAAATCAATCAGGTTTTTGGGGGCATGAACGTCATAAATATGTACATGTTTCTCAAGGTAAAAATGGTCAACATGCAGGTAGAGGTGATAATTTAACGATAAAAGTTAAAACAGTTACTCATAAACAAACTGGCATTAAATTAAATAAAATAGATATTTATAATACCACAAAAGAAAAGCACGTTGCACGTTATAAGTTAACTACTTACACGAAATTGATTATAAACAATCAAGGTGGTGGCGGTATGGGTGGCTTTGAAGGACGTGATGGTTCGCCAAATGGAGGAAATGGTGGTTCTGGTGGAGCAGGTGGTAATATTCTTTTAATAAAAGATCCATCAGTAGTAAAATTAAATATTGTTCTTAATAACCAAGGAGGAAATGGTGGTAAAGGAGGTGCGCCGAAATATTCTCATGCAAGTAGAGGAAGAAGTGGAGCAAAAGGAGATAATGGAAAGGTGACAAAACAAGTGAAATCAATAAAATTAAATTTTTAATTCAACAATAAAAAACAGTAATTATGAAAAAACAATTATTATTAACATGTGCTTTAAGTGCAGCATTATTTTTAGGAAACACAACCGAAACTAATGCGCAATTTGGTAAATTATTAAAAAAAGTAAGTTCTAAAAAGAGCAGTAAAAAATCTTCTAGATCAACGAGATCTTCGAAAAAATCTAAAACAGCAGGGTCATCATCAGGTACTTTTAGTCATTTAAATAGTGTGAATGATGAAATGGGATTAAGTGGCGAATACTACGGTTTAATAGATAAAAGTACATTTGGTATTAAGTTTGTAAAAGAAGATGGTGGGAAAATTGTGAATGAATTACATTACTGGGAAAAAAAAAGTGAGAAACCACAATTAAAAATGAACTTTAAAGAAAGTTATTTTAACAAAAAACAAGTTAAAATGTTTTTTGAATGGGTTTCTACAGGAGCAAAATCATACATTGAAGTATTCGAAATAGCCCCAGGCGTTATAGCACAAACACAACAAACAAGTAGGTCTTTAAATAAATATGAAGAATCGGTTCCATTAGATTCTAAAAGAACTGTAATTGAGGTAATGGCTAAAAACAAAGCAGACTTAGATACTTGGGATATTGAAACAGCACAAGCTAAAATAGATATGATGATTAGCGACTTAAATTCGTTAAAAGTAGCGAAAACAAAAAAGAAATTAATGCGTTTTGATACGTATAAAAATTACCATGGTAAAGTGGCTTTTGCAAAAGCAACACATTACTTAAAGAGTTCAAAGGCAAACCAACCAGTAGAAAAAGCTGCTAATTTTATTACTAAGCAAGAGCTAGGTTCTACTGTAGCATTTAAACCTTATTTTGATATGCCATTGTCAATATCTCACCCAGGTTCTTGGTTTAATATTACTTATGAAATGGCAGGAGTAACAACAGATAGAGAAGTTTTAAGAAGAAAAAGTACAAAATATTCTAAAAACATACCTCAATTAGATGATTATGAAAATGACTTTTACTTCCATTATCCAAAAGTAACTATTAATCGTTCTAATAATTTAGCTGATTATGCTTTTTTAGAATTGTTAAGACAAACACAAGATAAATTACAACAAGGAAAAACATATGATTTAAAAGTTACTGTTTGGGCTCATAAAGACGGGCAAAATATTGATCCAGTAGCAAAAGGTACTATTCAATTAGAATATACTGCAAACACAGAAAAATTATTGTTAGATCCAGTTAAGGGGTGGATCACAGTTTTAGAAGATTATTTAGATGAATAAGACTTTTTATTGTTTGATTCAAGTAAAAAGGATCATGATTTAAAAAGGATTACTTAAATAAAAATATCTTTGATTATTTGAAACCGAATTGTTTAAAAGCAATTCGGTTTTTTTTATAATAAGGGTTCATCAAAAGTCGGGGACTTTACTTATTTTTGAAGCATGAAATTTCATAAATTTAATTTTTTTAGATATACTTATTGTGAATTTGAATCTCAGTCAATAGATTTTTTTAAAGATAAATCTGCTCACTATCAAAGTAAATCGGGGAGTTTATATTTTTACACAGATGCTGGAGTTTTTCGTTATTCAAATCATTGGGGAAGGGTTGCTAATTGTCGTTGGAAAATTAAAGGAATTGAAACATATAAAAGTCAAAATTATTACGTAGGTTTTGCAAAATGGAATGATTTTTATCCATTAAACAATACCGATAAAGTATTTTACTTAGAAGTAGATTTTTTACTAAAACAAGCGAAAGTTAAACGATTAAAAAATAAAGTAAAAAAAGAAGTTTTTTTAATGACTTTAACTTTAGCTCATCAACGGTTAAAACAAATTCAAACATTGTTTAACGAATATAAATGGGCAAAATATTTTGAAGAAGATATTGAAGTATTAAGGAAAATATTAATCACAAATTTAATCAATACAAATAAACCGATACAGCAATTAAAAAGAGAATTGTAAATTAATAGTTTTTATTAACTCCTAAACTAAAACCAAAACGAATTTCGTTTTCACTTCCTAATCTGTGAATAGCTATTTTACCCAAAGAAACTTTTCCGAATTCGTTGTTGGTAATTTCTTCATCATTTAAAAACAATTTCCCGTTAAATTGATTTTTGGTATTGTATTCACTTTTATCCAACTTGTTTTGATACACATTGATAGATAAAATAGCATCTTTATCTGTATAGCCACAAAATACACCATATTTATCCCAAAACATATAGTTATTAGATTTTTGAAGCTCTCTATCTGGTTTTCCTAATACAGTAATTAAAGTAGCATAATCGGTCGGAAAAGTAATTGGTTTTTCGTTAACTACAATAACATCAGTATCGCATTTAATAACTAAACCTTTCACTTTTTTCTTTCTTAAAAAATTAAACATAGTAGCGTATTTTTATAAAGGGATAGTTGTGTTAACTTGTAAGCAAATTTAAAGAATAAAATCTAATTTTTAGTTAAATTTGTTGTTCTGAAATAAAATAATTCAAAATGAATATACCTCAAACAAGTTTTCCTAGAATTGTAATTATTGGTGGAGGATTTGCAGGTTTAGCTGCTGCAAGAGGATTAGAAGAACAAGAACTTCAAGTCGTTTTAATAGACAAACATAACTACCATACTTTTCAACCATTATTATACCAAGTTGCCACTGGTGGGTTAGAGCCAGATAGTATTGCTTTTCCGTTACGGAAGCGTTTTAATGATGTTGAAAATTTCTTTTTCCGCTTGGCGGAAGTTACCAATATTAATGCGGATCAAAATATAATTGAAACAACTATTGGTAATTTAGTGTACGATGAGTTGATAATAGCAACAGGATCTACCACAAATTTTTTCGGAAATACAAATATCAAAAAGTATGCGATGGAAATGAAATCGGTTCCACAAGCATTAAATATCCGTAGTTTGGTGTTAGAAAATTTTGAAGAAGCATTATTAGAAACCGATTTAGAAAAACGAAGAGCTTTAATGAATTTTGTCATTGTTGGCGGAGGGCCAACAGGTGTGGAATTAGCAGGTGCATTGGCAGAAATGAAAAAAGGAATTCTACCTAAAGATTATCCTGATTTAGATATCCGATTGATGAAAATTAATTTGATTCAAAGTTCTGGCGAATTATTAAAAGGAATGAGTGCTAAAGCATCAGAAAAAGCCGAGGATTTCTTAATAAAGTTAGGCGTTGATGTTTGGAAAGATCTTCGAGTTTTAGATTATAACGGAACCACGGTAACAACAAATGGTCACGATAATTTTAATGCAGAAACGGTAATTTGGGCTGCAGGAGTAAAAGGAGGTGCTATTAATGGTTTACAGCAAGAATGTTTAGTTGAAAGAGCAAACCGATTTAAGGTTGATGAATATAACAAGGTAATAGGTTATAAAAATGTGTATGCGGTAGGAGATGTAGCTTGTATGCAAACGGAAGATAATAAACATGGGCACCCAATGATGGCGCAACCAGCCATTCAGCAAGGAACTTTATTGGCTAAAAATGTTTTAGCAAAATTTAAAGGAAAAAAACTTAAAGCTTTTAAATATAATGATAAAGGAGCGATGGCAACTATTGGGCGAAATAAAGCGGTAGTAGATTTACCAAGATTAAAATTTCAAGGAGTTTTTGCATGGTTTGTTTGGATGTTTGTGCATTTATTCTCTTTAATAGGTTTTAGAAATAAAGTAATTGTATTTATGAATTGGATGTATAATTATATTCGTTTTGATAGAGAAACGAGGTTAATTATTCGTCCGTATAAAAACAAAAATAAATATTCATTTAATAAAGAAAATGGCTAAAATATCTAGAAGTATTAAGTGTAGTAAATGTGAGGTTTTTACTTCGGATGCTGATTATTGTAAAAGCTGTGGAGAATTAATATCACATAAAAAAAAGGTAGAAATAAAAATAGAAAAGCAAAAACAAGAACGTGTAGTTGAAGCGCAGCATGAAATTGATAATCCCAATTTAGCCGAACGTTTAAAACAACATCCTTTTTTTTTATATAAAATTATTGGCTGGATTTTATATTCTGCTTTTTTATTAGTGAGTATAATCGGTGGAGCTTTGGCTTGGTTTGTAACAATGGTAGCCGCTGGGTAGCATGAAAAAAGTACTACCTATTTACTTTATATTTTCATTGTTTTTAGGAACAATTGTATATTTTGCTCAAAAACTAAATTTTAATTTGCCAAAAATTATTCAATTTTATTTGAATGATTTTTTAATAATTCCAATTATTTTAATAGGTAGTTTATTTATTTTAAGATGGAGTAAGCAAAATAAAAAGTATCAAATTCCTCTTTGGATTGTTTTATATATTTGTAGTTTATACGCATTATTATATGAATATTTTTTGCCTAAATTCCACCCGAGATATACTGCCGATATACTAGATGTATTTTTATATTTTATAAGTGGTTTTATATTTTTAATCCTTCAAAAAAATAATAAAAATTAAAAATGTCTTCTAAAAAAATAACATCAAAAACAGTTATAAGAATAAGTAAAGCAATTGCTTATATTGAAGAGCATTTACATGAAAAATTAACTTTAGAAGACGTTGCCTTAAAAGCATATTTTTCTAGATTTCATTTTCATCGACTTTTTTTGACAGTAACAGGAGAAACCTTAAATAATTTTATAACTAGAAAGCGGATAGAAAAAGCAGCATCATTTTTATTGCATCAAAAAGAACTATCTATAACTTTAGTTGCAGAAAAAGTAGGGTTTGCAAGTTTATCTTCATTTTCAAGAACATTTAAGAAATTTTATGGAATGAGCCCTGTTGAATTCAAAAAAGAAAGTGAATATAAATTTAGTGAAATATCTAAATCAGAAAGCAAGAACGGACAAGTAACAACATCTTTTGAACAGTATATTTGTAATGTTAATAATTCTTTAAATTGGTTAAAAATGAATGCAACTACTGAAGTTAAAATTGTACCTGAATTGCAGCTAGCATATATAAGTCATCAAGGAAAGATGGATTTAATCGAAGGTGTTTATAAGAGGTTAATGCAATGGGCTTTTCCGAAAGGCTTAATGCAACAAAAAGATTTGCGAATGGTAACAATTTATCATGACAGCCCAAAAATTACTGACGAAGATAAAATACGTATGAGTGCTTGTATGACATTAAATGGGTTAGTGAAAACGGATGGTGAAGTAAATTTAAGAACGTTACCTAAAACTAAATGTATTGTTTCTCATTTAGAAATTAATATATCTGAGTTTCAAAAAGCATGGGAAAATAACTTTGTGTGGATGAGTGAACATGGTTTTAAAAAAGCCGATCAAGATCCTTTTGGAATTTATTATAACAACCCTGAAGAGCATCCCGAAGGAAAATGTATTGTAGATATTTGTATTCCTATTCAATAAAAAAAAGGTTGTCTGTTTTACCAGCAACCTTTTTTTTAGAGTAGACATCTAAAAGTATCAATGTTATTTTTAGCTTCTAAAGTAATTTCAGAACCATCTTTGGTAAACCACGTATGCGTGTCGCCAAGGTAATTCATGCCTAAATAATTGGCACTTTCTATAAAAGGCATGGTAAATCCATTTTTTAAATCATTTTCGCCAGAATTACTAATCATAGCCATATTTTTACCTCTCATTAACCTTCCTAAATCTTTTTTATAATGTAATAAGTCAGACATTCTGTCAAAAAATGTCTTTAAAATTCCACTCATGCTATACCAATAAACAGGTGTAGCAAATATTATAGTATCGTATTTTTGTATAATAGTTTCCATTAACGGAATAAAATCGTCATTTGCATTGCTAAAATCATATTCGAAATCACCAATATTTTTAGTTTTTAAATCGATAATATCAAAATCATTATTTTTATTTAAATATTGAATAATCGTATTTGTATTTCCGTTGCTTTTCGAGCTTCCTTGTATAATTACTCTTGTGTTCATCTGTATTTTTATTTAGAAGATAAATTTCTGAAATTTAATTAGAACAACATTTAATCTTTAATCGTAAAAATTGATAATTCCCAAGGGAAAATCAATACAAAAAGGAGATTTTTTTTGTATTTTTATGCTACTAATTCACTATTGTAAATGAATACAAACACCTATAAGTTTTCGAACGCAACAACATTGAGTAATTTCAGAACGAAAGAAGTGGATGAAGACGCCAAAAAGAAGCTTAAAAAAATACGAAAAGAGATTAGTGAGTTACAAGATACTATGTATGCCGAAGGTAAGTATAGTATGTTAATTTGCTTACAAGGAATGGATACTTCGGGTAAAGATAGCTTAATTCGTGAGGTGTTTAAAGATGTAAATGCACGTGGAGTAGTGGTGCATAGTTTTAAAGTGCCTACAGATTTAGAGTTGAAACATGATTTTTTGTGGCGCCATTATATCGCGTTACCAGCAAAAGGTAAAATAGGTGTTTTTAATAGAACACATTACGAAAATGTGTTGGTAACAAGAGTGCATCCCGAGTATATTTTAGGTGAAAATATACCCACAGTTAAAAGTTTAGAAGATTTAAATGATACTTTTTACCATGATAGAATGGAAAGAATCAATCAATTTGAAAAGCACATTTCAGATAGCGGAACCATTATTTTAAAATTCTTTTTAAATGTATCTAAAGAAGAACAAAAAAACAGATTGTTACGTCGTTTAAATATTCCAGAGAAAAACTGGAAATTTTCTTCTGGCGATTTAAAAGAACGTAAGTTGTGGAGTAAATATCAAGAATGTTATGTAGATTTATTAAACAGAACTAATACAGATTATGCACCTTGGTATGTAGTGCCTGCAGATGATAAACCAACGGCGAGATATATTGTAGGAAAAACAATTAGCGAAACGTTAAAAAAGTACGGTTTTAAAGAACCTACATTAGCGCAAAAAGATTTAGATAAATTAGACGAGTTTAAAGCTCAGTTAAATAACGAATAATTGCCAAAAAAAAGATGGAATTAAACTTAACAAAACCAATTATATTTTTCGATTTAGAAACAACAGGAATCAATATTGCGAAAGATAGAGTGGTAGAAATATCAATATTAAAAGTATTTCCAAACGGAAATAAAGAAAGTAAAACATGGTTGGTAAATCCTGAGGTAGCAATACCAAAAGAATCATCAGAAATTCACGGAATTACTGATGAAAAAGTTGCCAACGAGCCAACTTTTAAAGAATTAGCTGTTAGTATAAACGAAATGATTGCAGGTTGTGATTTAGCAGGTTTTAATTCAAACAGATTTGATATTCCGGTTTTAGCAGAAGAATTAATGCGTGCAGGGATTGATTTTGATATGAATGATCGTAAAGCAGTTGATGTTCAGGTTATTTTTCACAAAAAAGAACAACGTACTTTAAGTGCAGGATATCAGTTTTACTGTGGCAAAGAATTAATTGGTGCGCATGGCGCAGAAGCCGATACCAATGCTACCTACGAAATTTTATTAGCACAGCTAGATAAGTATGAAGATATTGAGAATACTGTTGATGCTTTAAGTGAATATTCAACACATGGTAAACGAGCAGATTTTGCAGGTTTTATTTTGATGAATGATAAAGACGAAGAAATTTTCTCTTTCGGAAAATATAAAGGAAGAACAGTAGAAGAAGTGTTTAAAGAAAACCCAGGGTACAATTCATGGATTCAGAATGCTGATTTTCCGTTGTACACCAAAAAAGTATTACGCGAAATTAAAGAGCGAATGGCAGTACCTAAAAAGAAAATGACCGACGGAGAAAAGTTAGAAGCTTTACAACAAAAGTTTAATTTAAGATAATTTTTTACTTTAGAGATTATAAAAAAAGAATAAAAAATGTTTACAGAATATAATAATTTACCAACAAATTCAAGAGTTTGGATTTATCAAGCAGACAGAGAATTTAGTATCGAAGAAGTAGAATACATTTGTGCTAAAACCATACTTTTTATTGATAATTGGACACGTCATGGAGATGATTTAAAAGGATCATTTACTATAAAATATAACCAGTTTTTAATATTGGGTGTAGATGAAGGTTTTAATGATGTATCAGGATGTTCAATAGATTCTTCAGTTCATTTTGTACAAGAATTAGAAAAAGAATTAAGAATCGATTTAATGAATAAAATGAACGTTTCTTTTAAAGATGGTGACAATATTAATGTTGTTAAATTATCCGATTTTCAGCAATTAGCAAAAGATAAAAAGATAACATCAAAAACTATCGTATTTAATAATATGGTAGATACCAAGGAAGATTTTGAAACTAACTGGGAAGTTACTGCCGATAAAAGTTGGCACAAACGATTTTTGGTATAACAATTGATTTTAATTATTGTGTAACGCAATAAAAGTGTAGAAAAAGAAGGAAAAAAACATGAAAAAGATACTCATAATTTTAATAACAGTATTTGTACAAGTACTACAAGCTCAGCAAACGGATCCGTTGTTAGCAAAAGATGCGGACGGACAAGAGAAATGGGTAGATAGCATTATGAATAATATGTCGATTGATGAAAAAATCGGACAGTTATTTATGATACAAGCCTATTCTAACAAAGATAAAAAGCATGAGTTGGCTATTACCGAAATGATAACTAAGTACCATGTTGGTAACTTAATTTTTATGCAAGGAACACCAGAAAAACAAGTCGTTTTAAATAATAAATATCAAGAAGTATCTAAAGTACCACTAATGATTGGTTTTGATGGTGAATGGGGTTTAGATATGCGTCTTAAAAACACGTATCGTTTTCCTTGGAATATGACTTTAGGTGCAATTAAAGATAATGAACTGTTAGTAGCAACAGGAAAAAGAATTGGTGAACACTGTAAAAGAGTTGGTATTCATATCAATTTTGCTCCGGTGGTAGATATCAATACAAACCCTAAAAATCCGATTATCGGAAATCGATCTTTTGGAGAAAATAAAGAAAATGTAACTCAAAAAGCAATTGCTTTTACAAAAGGGATGCAAAGTGCGGGAGTGTTAGCAAATGCAAAGCACTTTCCAGGTCATGGAGATACAGCGGCAGATTCGCATCATACATTACCAACAATTAATTTTAGTGAGCAACGATTAGATTCGTTAGAGTTGTATCCTTTTAAAAAAATGTTTAAAGAAGGTGTTGCTAGTGTTATGACAGCACATTTAAGTATTCCTGCTTTAGAAACGAATGTGAAATTACCATCATCATTATCAAAAAATGTTGTGACTACTTTGTTGCAAGATAAATTAGGCTTTAAAGGATTGATAATTACGGATGGTTTAAACATGAAAGGAGCTGCTAATTATTCAACTCCAGCACAAATAGATGTTGCTGCGATTTTAGCAGGTAATGATGTATTATTGATTTCTCAGGATGTTCCTGGTTCAGTAAGATTGCTTAAAAAAGCATTAACTGATGGAGAATTAACAGAAGAACGTTTGAATTATTCTGTAAAAAAGATATTAAAAGCGAAGTATTTAGTCGGTTTAAACTCGTATAAATCAATTGATACGGAAAATATATCAAAAGATATAAATTCACCTTATGATGAGGTTTTACATAGAAGATTAATAAAAGATGCGATAACCGTTGTAAAAAATAAAGAGGCTATTTTACCAATTAAAAATTTAAAGGATAAAAAAATAGCATACGTTGCTTTAGGAGATGCAAAAGGAAGCTCTTTTGTTGATATGTTAAAAAATTATACGGCAATAGATGTCGTTTCAGATAAGCATTTGAGTGTATTAAAACAAAAACTAGAAAAATATAATTTGATTATTGTTGGTTTTCATAAATCAAATAAGAATCCTTGGAAAGGCTATAAGTTTTCAAATAAAAATTTAGTTTGGTTACAAGAAATATCAAGAAACAAAAAAGTTATTTTAGATGTATTTACGAGTCCGTATAGTTTACTTCAGGTAAAATCATTTGAAAACATAGAAGGTGTTGTAGTATCGTATCAAAATAGTGTTTTATCGCAAGAGTTATCAGCGCAAGCTTTATTTGGCGCTTTTGATTTAAAAGGAAAATTACCGGTATCAATTAAAGAAAGTTTTAAAGAAGGAACCGGGGAGTTTGTAAAGGGAATTAATGTGTTTCAATACACAATCCCTGAAGAAGCGGGAGTTTCATCAGAAAAATTATCAATAATTGATAAAAGAATTGATACTATTTTACAACAAAAAATGGCACCAGGAGGGCAGGTTTTTGTAGCAAAAGACGGAAAAGTAATTTATAATAAAAGCTTTGGCTATCATACAAACACAAAAAAAAGAGCTGTAAAAAATTCTGATATTTATGATTTAGCTTCTTTAACAAAAATATTAGCATCATTGCCTATGGTGATGAAAGCAGAAGAGGAAAGAAAATTAAGTTTGTACTCTAGTTTAGGTGATGTTTTACCAAGGTATAAAGATTCTAATAAAGACACTTTATTAATAAAAGAACTATTGTCTCATTATGGTCGTTTACGCTCATGGATTCCTTTTTACATGAATACTAGAGATGAAGAAACAGGTAAGAACTCAGTAAAATATTATCGAAAAATACGAACAGGTAAGTTTAATATTAAAGTTGCCAGAAACTTGTATTTAAAGCGAAGTTATAAAGATTCTATATACAAGCATATTGTTGAGTCTGAACAGCGAACAAGAGTAGGCTATAAGTACAGCGATCTAGGTTACTATATGATAAAAGAAATTATAGAAAAAAAATATAAGAGGCCATTAAATAAGTTAGCAGATGAATATTTTTATAGCTCGTTAGGTGCTAACAGAACAAGTTATTTGCCGCTTGCTAAATTTAGAAAATCTGAAATTGTACCAACAGAGAGAGATACTTATTATAGAAATCAGCTAGTACATGGTTATGTACATGATATGGGCGCAGCTATGATAGGTGGTGTAGGTGGTCATGCTGGTTTGTTTTCGAATGCGAATGATGTAGGGAAGATTATGCAAATGTATTTACAGGAAGGAACTTATGGTGATAAAAAATATTTAGAACCAGAAACCGTACAGAAATTTAATAAGCGTTACTATGCAAAAAGAAAAGTAAGAAGAGGTTTAGGTTTTGATAAACCTCAATTAAACCCCAAAGTTAAAGCAACTTGTGGCTGTGTTTCAGATGAAAGTTTTGGGCATAGTGGTTTTACCGGAACTTATACTTGGGCAGATCCTGCAACAGGAGTGGTATATGTTTTTTTATCAAACAGAATATATCCTACCATGAACAATAGAGGTTTGGTAAAAAGTAATATCCGTACTAAAATTCAGGAAGATATTCAAGATGCTATTTTAATGACGGAGTAGTACTTAATTTGGTGTAAAAAAGGACTATTAAAATTGACGTAACTAAATATACAATGGCAATTTCCCAATCAAAAAAGAAATATAGGATCAAACTTTGTAATATATAAAAAAGAGGAAAAAGCACTATGCTTAAGGTAAATCGAAATGTATCAATAAATTCAATTTCGGGTACTTTTTTACTTAACAGTTTCCAAATAAAATAAGGAATAACACTATTTATTAAAAGTATATAATATAAGAAAGAAGCGTAGTTTTTACTACGTTTTTTTTCTTTTGGAAAAGAATCAGATTTAAGAATAGCATTTGTCGCACCAACTTTTGTGAAATCTACTTGAGCTTTATCTAGCTTCTGTATTGTAGTTGTATAAAACTCATCATTTGTTATGTGAACACTTAAATTTTCTAGTTGATGAGCAACTTGTTCTTTTATTGTTTTAATAGATTTAAAAATATCATTTTGATTATAAAACTCATTTGCTAAAATAGGTTTTCCGAAATTTAAAGTAACTTTAGAAGGATAGCTAGATGAGTTTTGATATGTAAGACCAATAGGGACAACATGAATATTTAGATTAGGGTATTTTTCTAAAGCACTGTAAATTATTCGAGTAAACCCTTTACTTAAAGGCCTAATGGTTCGTTTTCTATTATGACTTCCTTCTGCAAAAATAAGTAAAGTCTCCTTGTTATTTAAAAGGTCTTGACAATCATTAAAAATGGCTTCATTTTTTGATAATTGTTTTATCCCATCTCTTATGCGGTAGATTGGCATTAAACCTAATAAATTTAAAAAAGCAGCAGCTATTGTATTTTTAAAAACAGCAGCACGTACTAGAAAATGAATTTTTCTTTTGGTATTTGTAGCGATTAATAAAGGATCTATTAATGCGTTTGGGTGATTTGCAACAAATAAAACAGCGCCTTTTTTAGGAACATTATTTTCACCTAATACCGTTATTTTTTTTGAATAAAAAAATAAACCGATTTTAATATAAATTTTAAAAATTGAATATAAAAGTGTTTTCATTTACTATTTTTTTCGTCCCCAATAAGTTGCTAAAACCATTCCAGAGAAAACATCCCAAATTCCCCAAAAAGCTGCGAGTAAAGCCATGCCTCCTAAACCTTCAAAAAAACCAAAAATTAATAACAGTCCTAAGCCTCCATTCTGAATTCCGGTTTCTATAGCAATTGTTTTACTATCTGATTTGTTTAAACCAAAAAGTTTGGCGGTAAAAAAACCGAGAATATAAGCGAAAATATTATGAAAAATAACTAAAAACAATACGTGATGAATGTAGTTTTTAAAGATGCTTAAATTTTGAGAAAAAGCGATTACTATTAAAAGAATAAATACGGTCATAGAAAGAGGTTTTAATACCTTTTCTATTTTTTCTGCCATTTCAGAATGATAGTGTTTTATGAGCATTCCGAGTATTAAAGGAATACCTAGAATTAACGAAACAAGTTTAAATAATTCAAACGGGTTTAACTCAACTGTTTTTAAAATTGCATTCGTAGGCTCGTATAAACTTCCCCAGAAGTGTAAATTTACTGGAGTCATAACAATACATATAAGTGTTGCGAAAGCTGTTAAACTTACAGATAAAGCAGCATTACCGCCAGCCATTTTACTAAAAAAATTAGAAACGTTTCCGCCAGGACAAGCTGCAATCATCATCATTCCTAAAGCAAAACTGGGGTGTGGTTGTATTAAAATAATTGCTAAAAAAGTAGCAGCAGGTAATAATATAAACTGAGATAATACGCCAACAAAAACAATTTTAGGTTTTTTAAAAAGTCGCTTAAAATCGTCAATTTTTATGCCTAATGCAACGCCGAACATAATTATAGCAATGGCAATATTTAATAACCATAAACCTTCTGAATCGAAGTTTATTTTAATACTATCTATTTGTGTTTCACTAATGTTTAAAAGCATACTCTATAATATTTGATCCCATTTTTAAAGCTTTCATTCTTGTTTCTTTAGGATTATTATGAATTTCAGCATCTTCCCATCCATCACTTAAATCACTTTCATAATCATAAAAAACAATTAAACGGTTTTTGTAAAAAAGCCCCAACCCTTGTGGTGGTTTTTTGTTGTGTTCATGAATTTTAGGCATTCCTTTAGGAAAAGAAAATGTTTGATGATAAATCGGGTGATTGTTTGGTATTTGTTGTAAAGTTAGTGTTGGGAAAACTTTTGTTAATTCCCGTCTTATGTATTTATCTAACCCATAATTATCTGATATATGAATAAATCCGCCCGAGATTAAGTAGTTTTTAAGATTTTTAGCTTCATCGTTCGTAAAAAAAATATTACCATGACCGGTAACAAAAATTATTGGGTAATTATTTATGTTATCATCATCGAGTGTTATTGTTTTAGCTTTATCAATAGCCGTATGAATGTTTGTATTACTAAATTGTATTAAATTAGGTAGTGCTGTTGGGTTAGCATACCAATCACCACCACCTTTATATTTTAAAGTGGCAATTTGCTGAGAGAAAATGAAAGTGTAACTTATAAGAAATATAGGCAGTAAAAGGTTTTTCATTTTTTTAATTTGCATTATAAAAAGCAAGATAACAAAAGAACAATAAAAAACACCAATATTACTATTGGTGTTTTGTTCCCCTTAAGAAATTAATTGTATTTGAAGATCCCCCTTAACTGATATTCAATACTTATAATCTAATTTCCGCTTCCGAAGATAATTAGATCTTAAGTTTTAAGAGTTCGGAATCATCCAGTTTGGGTGTTTAAGGACTAATCTTAATAAAAATTGAGTGATATTATTTTATAAATAGTATTAAAAATAAAAAACACCAATATTGCTATCGGTGTTTTTAGTAGTATCTTTTTCTTTTTCATTACTGAGAAGAATCTCAATAATTTATCTTCGAAGCTATAGTTCTAAAAAAGAAAACCCCTTCAAAAATCTCCATTTTTAGAATTTATAGACCTCTGGTACAAATATACTAAGGATATAAAAACAAGGAGTTCGAAATCATCCAATTTGGATGATTTCGAACTATTTTATTGGGTTTTAAATTTCAATAGCTTTAGTTTTTTTAAACTGAACAGGTGTATAGCCCGATTTTTTCTTAAAAGCAGTATAAAATGTTGATTTTGAGTTAAAACCAGATTCTAATCCGATAGATGTGATTGTGTAATTAGAATAACTTGGATCAAGTAAAAGCAGTTTAGCTTGCTCAATTCTTTTTTCATTAAGGTAATCTGTAAAAGATTTTTTAGCAATATTATTAATAATTAAAGAAAGTGTACTTGTGCTTAATTCAGTATCTTTTGATAGTTTTTTTAAGGTGTATTTAGGTAGTAAGAATTTTTTATTTTTATCAATAAAATTATCTATTTCTAAAAATTGCTCTTTGTGTTTTTCAGAAGAAGTGTCTTTAGTATTTAAGTTTATTGTTTCAAGATTAAAACCTTCATCTAAATCAATTAATAATGATTCTCTAATTTTCTTACGCTCCTTTAGTATTCTTATTTGTTTTAATCCTTGGTAGCCTAACCAGTAAATAAGTAATGTTGTATAAATTCTTAGAGGATAGTAAGAGAATAAGAAACCAGTAAAGTTCATTTTTACTTTAATGATTAAAGCAAGTATCCATAATACATAACCTACAGTTGTAAGTTTAAAAAAAGTATACACCCATTTTAAATTATCGAAAGATGTTATTTTTGTAAAAAGTTTTTCTTTTCTATAAAGTATATATAGTGAATAAATAAAAACACTTAAAGAGATGGTTAAGCTAAATATTTCTTCAAAAGAAGTGTATCGTTCATAAATGTAATTTAAATTCTCTTGAGAATTTGTGTCATTGTAGTTATATACGAAAACAATTTGTGTTGCGATTATAATTAAAAATAAAGGCACTATTGCTTTTAATATATTATACGATTTCTTAGATAAATTTAAATAATTTATAAGGAACATATATAGGAAGGGCATTGCTAAAAAATGCCAAGGTATTTGTAAGTAATCTAAAGAGAATTTATGTTGAAATAAATGTTTCTCTAAAGCCCAAGATTGAATATTGTTTAATGAAATAGCAAGTATTAGAAAGTTTAAATAAAGCATGCTTTTTTCTCTTCCGTTTTTTGAACAAAAAAGGATAATACTAAAAGCAAAACCATGTAAGGCGCTAATAAGTAAAAACAGGTTAAATAAAGTAGGGGTATCCAATAAGTAAGGTTTTAAACCAAATATATAAAAAAAAATGAATTATTGATTGATAAAAGCAATACTTTGAACGACATTTAAACCAGCAGTTTCGGTTCGAAGGCGATTTTCACCTAATGAAATAGGTGTAAAGTTTACAGTAAATGCTGACTCAATTTCCTTCATTGAAAAATCACCTTCGGGTCCAATGAGTATTGTTTGTTTAGCGTTTTTAGCAGCGCTGTTTTTTAAAAGTTTTTTTTCAATATTTTCTTCGCAATGGGCGATAAATTTTTCTCCTGAGAAGTTTTGTTTTATGAATTCTGAAAATTTTATAGGAGGATTAAGTTTTGGTAATGTAAATTGTAATGATTGCTTCATGGCAGATTGCACAATTTTAGATAATCGTTCAATCTTCACTATTTTTCTTTCAGAGTTGTCGCAAATAATAGGGGTAATTTCATCAATACCAATTTCAGTTGCTTTTTCTAAAAACCACTCTAAACGATCATTATTTTTAGTAGGTGCAATAGCCACATGTAAATAATAATCTCTGTTATTTGGTTTTTCTTCTTTTTTTATAACCGTTGCAAGACATTTTTTGTCACTAGCAATTGCTATTTCTACTGAAAATAAAAAACCATTACCGTTTGTAATGTGTAATATGTCACCTTCTTTTTTTCTTAAAACACGAACAATATGCCTGCTTTCTTCTTTTTCGAAGGTAATTTGTTTGGTGTTTGGAGTGATATTTTGATTAAAAAATAGCTGCATTATAAATCTAATTTATAAGTTCTTCTTCGTTTGTGTGTTGTTGGATTAAAATCTTTCCAAATTTGATGGATAGCGATATTATCTTCTAATTCTGGAGTTCTAATACAATTTATGATTCCTTTTTTAGAAAAAGTATCACAATATTGTTTGAATATAATAGCAAAAACACCTTTGTTTTGATATTCAGGCGCTACACCAATTAAGTAAAAGGTAACGTCTTTTGAGTTTTTTCTAGCGTTTAATAAATGAAAAAGGCCAAAAGGAAAAAGCTTACCTTTTGCTTTTTGAAGTGCTTTAGAAAATGAGGGCATTACAATGGCAAAAGCAACTAATTTATTATCTTTATCTACCACAAACTTTATATATTCAGGATTGATAAAACTGATGTATTTTTCTTTAAAATGGGTTACTTGTGCATCAGAAATAGGTACGTAAGTTGATAATTTTGAATATGCTTTGCTAAATAATTCAAACATTTCATCAACGTACGGCATTATAGCTTTGGTTGAAGTAAAACTTAACGGTTTTAAACCGTACCTTCTTTGAATGATGTTACTTGCTTTTCCGTATTTTACAGCATCTACATTTTTAAAAAGAAATTTATTTTCTAAATATTCCTTTTCTTTCTTTAAGCCTAGTAGCTCAAAATGTTTCGAATAATAAGGGTGATTATACCAAGTAATCATCGTGCCAATATGGTCAAAGCCGTCAATAAGTACTCCGGTTTTATCTAAGTTATTAAAACCAACAGGGCCTTCAAGGTATTCTAAGTTATTTTTGTGACCTATTTCTTTAACTTTATTTAGTAGTGCTTCAGTAACCTTTATATCATCAATAACATCAAACCAACCGAATCGTATTTTTTTAATTTGTTGTTTTTCTACTTCATAAGTATTTATAATAGCAACAACTCTTCCTACAATTTGTTCGTCTTTTAATGCAATAAAAAAAAATGCTTTTGCGTTTTCAAAAACAGGATTTTTATTAGGGTCGAAATTATCAATCTCATCACTGATAATAGGAGGAACCCAGTTTTTGTTATTTTTATAAAGAGAAAAAGGAAATTTAACAAATTGTTTCATTTCCTTTTTTGATATTACTTCTTTGATTTTAATCATACAGCAAATGTAAGATTTTTAATTGTCCTTCTTTTGCTCTTTTTCGTCTTCCTTTTTTAAATCCTCTTCTAATTTTTTAATCTCTTTTTCTAGTTTTAAACGCTCTTCTTCTTTACGTTTTGCTTCTTTTAAAAGATTTTTTTCTATCTCTTTACGTTCTTTTTCTTTACGCTTAGCTTCCTTTTCTTCCTCTTTTTTAATGTTTTTCTCTAATTTTAAACGCTCTTTTTCTTTGTTTTTAATAGCTTTTTCAGCTTCTTTTACTGCTTTTTTTGCAGCTTTCTTTTCAGCTTTTGTTGTTTTTTTCTTTTCTTTAATATCTTCTTTAACAATAACGTCAACTAAAGATTTAGAGCGCTCTCTTTTTGGTCTTTGTATAGTTATTTTTTCTTCTTTTTCGCCTTCTTTTATCGTTACAGTATGTTTGTCTTTCTTTTTAAATACACCTTTTATCTTATCAAATAAACGACCAAAGAAACCTTTGTTTTCTGTGTATTTAGTAGATTTTTGTTCTTCAATTTTATTACCAAACTCATCTACTTCTAAAAATTTATTATGATGCCTGTTTATCCTGTATGAGACTCCCACGCTTGTATGAAGTCCTATTTTTTCTTGATCAAAACTACCTCTTAGTGTAGCATTAAATTGCATATCTTCATTAAATAGATAAGCAGCTCCGATACCAACATTATTTTTACGTTCGTATTTTTCGAAAGTATCTTGCCATTCTGCAAAACCAGACCAATAATCATTAAAGTTATAGGTACCTGTAATAATGTATGATAATTCCGTAAAGTCGGTTCCTATATTGTCGTAATATAAGTTTGTAACCACGTTAAGTTTAGTTGAAAACTCATTTTGAAGCAATAAACCAACTTTCGGGCTAATACCACCTTTTTTGTGTGGTGTATTTAAGATACTTCCAAAATTAAGCCCAGCATAAGCTCCTATATGTGGAATCCATCTTTTGTAATCAAAAGAATGTCTTGCTCTCCAACTTCTAATTTCTTTCTTTTTGTCGTTGTATTTAGGTGTATAGATTAAATACTTTGCTCCTAAGGTAAGTTGCCCTAAGCCAAATTCGTTATATGAAGATTCAAAAACGTTTTTAAAAGCAATTTTATCGCTCTGTAGACTGGTTTTTAAATTAAATTCTAACTTTTCAGAAAAAAAACTGGTTCTAAATAAAAGGTTTAAACCTGTAGCTTGTGGATTACTGAAAGTTGGTGTTGCACTTGTACTCCTAAAAAAAAGACTACTTTCAAATTGATACACACCTGATCCAACACTATAAGGACTTTCAGAAAAACCAGGGTTGTTTGAGTTTATAACCGTTGTATACTGGGCATTTGTAGCCAAGGTTAACAAAAAAGTAATAAACAAAAGAAGTTTCTTAATCATGTTGTAAATTCAATTAATACAATTAGTACAAACATACATAAAATACAAATTACTATATAATATAAGTTTTGTAAAGTCTTAACGCTTCGTTTTGCTTCAAATTGTTATTTTTGATTAATTTTTTATTAAAAGTTAAGATGATACATATAAATGAAGCTGGACCTATGAATTTTTTAAGAACCATATTAATAATTATACTTGTTTATTACGTACTAAAATTTTTGGTGAAGTTATTTGCTCCTTATTTATTAAAAAAAGCGGTAGATAAAGTTCAGAAAAAAGCAGCACAACAATATAATAATCAGCAAGAAAGTACTGTTGATGAAGGAAAAACTGTTGTAGATAAAAAACCACAAGACACCAAACAAAGCAATAATTCGGTAGGGGAATATGTTGATTTTGAAGAAATAGAATAAGCATGAATTACAAAAAAATGATTCCGTATGCGATAACAATTGTTGCTTTTGCAATTATATCGCTGCTATATTTTAATCCGGTTTTAAGCGGAAAACGAATAAAACAAAGCGACATTACCCAATTTATAGGAATGTCTAAAGAAGTAAAAGATTATAGAATAGCCAATGATGAAGAACCTTATTGGCTAGGAAACGCTTTTAGCGGTATGCCTGCATATCAGGTTAGTGCGTATTATCCGAATGATTTTGTTAGATATATTGATAAAGCGATTCGCTTTTTACCACGTCCTGCAGATTATTTGTTTTTATATTTCTTAGGATTTTTCTTGTTACTAACAGCCTTAAAAGTAGATTGGAAGCTTGCCGTTTTAGGAAGTTTATCCTTCGGGTTTTCTACATATTTGATTATTATTTTCGGGGCAGGACACAATGCAAAAGCACATGCAATTGGGTATATGCCAATGGTAATAGCTGGAGTTTTATATGTTTTTAGAAAACGATATTTAGTCGGATTTGTAATTACAGCTTTAGCAATGGCCTTAGAAGTATACACAAATCACCCGCAAATGACTTATTATTTAGGTTTTTGTTTGTTGATATTGGCAATTGTAGAATTTATAGAAGCTTTTAAAACCAAAACATTACCAGTATTTGCAAAACAAGCTGCGGTATTATTGGTTGCAATGTTTATTGGTTTAGGCGTAAATTCTACCCGATTATTATCAATGAAAGAATACGGTGATTTTAGTACGCGTGGAAAATCGGAATTAACGATTGCTCCTGACGGATCACCAAAAGAAAAATCTACAGGATTAGATAAATCATATATTACCGAATATAGTTACGGAATTGCAGAAACTTTTAATTTGATAATTCCTCGTTTTATGGGAGGAGGAACGGTTGAAGAATTAGGAGAAGATTCTAATTTTTATCAAGTTTTAGAACAAAACGCAGGTAAAAGTGTTGCGAAAGATTATTCGAGCCAGGTTTTAACGTATTGGGGAACACAGCCAATTGTTGAAGCGCCCGCATATATTGGAGCTATTTTATTCTTTTTATTCTTTTTAGGCGTTTTCTTAGTAAAAGGACGTTTAAGAAATTGGTTGGTAGCTGCTACTATTTTTTCAATTATGTTAAGTTGGGGGAAAAATTTCTCAGTTATTACAAACTTTTTTATTGATTATGTGCCGCTGTATAATAAATTCAGAGCGGTTTCATCTATTCAGGTAATAGCAGAACTATGTGTGCCTTTATTAGGAATGATAGCTTTACGAGACTTGTTTTCATCAGAAGTAGCATCCGAAGAAAAAGAAAACGCTCTAAAAAAAGCATTTTATGTTTTAGGCGGAATTACTTTAGGTTTTGCGGTATTCGGATCTAGTTTATTTGCTTTTGAAGGATTACGAGATAGTCAATATCAAGAATTACCAACATTAATAGATGCTTTAATTGCGGATAGAAAAGCGATGTTGTTTAACGATAGTATTCGCTCATTTTTATTGGTTTTAGCATCAGCAGCTTTATTGTGGTTTTATCTAAAAGGAAAACTAAAACAAGTGCCGGTTTTAATTATTTTAGGAAGTTTAATTCTTTTCGATTTAGTTTCTGTAGATATTAAATACGTAAATAAAGAAGATTTTACATCGGCAAGAAGAGTGTTAAAACCATTTACACCAACCCAAGCTGATAAAGAAATATTAGAAGATAAAAGTTATTATCGTGTAGCTAATTTTGGTGGAAACCCGATGCAAGATGGTAGAACATCGTATTTTCATAATTCGATTGGTGGTTATCATGCTGCGAAAATGAAACGCTATCAAGAGTTATTTGATTATCAAATCGCAAAAAATAACATCAACGTATTAAATATGTTGAATACAAAATACGTTATTGTTGGTGAAGATAAATTTCAAGAAAATACAGATGCAAACGGAAATGCGTGGTTTGTTAATTCTTTAAAAATAGTTAATTCAGCAAATGAAGAAATACGAGCGTTAGATAGTTTAAATACTAAAACATCAGCTGTAATTAATGGACGAGAATTAAAAAGAAGTCCACAAGGATATATGGATTATAATAATATATTTAAAAAAGATTCAACAGCTACAATTTCATTAATTAAAAATAATGTTACAACCTTAGTTTATAAAACAGCTACGCAAGAAAATCAGTTTGCTGTATTCTCAGAAATTTATTATAAAGATGGTTGGAATGCTTATTTAGATGGCGTTAAAACTGAACATTATCAAGTAAATTATGTACTTAGAGGTATGAATATACCAAAAGGAAAACACGAAGTTGTATTTAAGTACGAACCAACCGTGATACGAACCGGAAATATAATTACATTATTTTGTTACGCGTTATTATTGCTAATTCCGATTGGTTGGTTTGTAATTCGTAAAAAGAAGCAGCAAAAATAAATTTAGAGTTCAATTTTTTTTAAATAAAAATTAATGAAAACATATTATCCTCAAAAGAGATATAACCATACAATAAAATTTTTAGAGAAGGTGTTGCCTGCTCCGGCAACTATTTTAGATTTAGGAACTAGAAATAGGTTTACCGAAATTATGGAAAATCATGGGTATACTGTGATCAATACCAAAGGAGAGGATTTAGATTTTATTACGGATATTGTAAAAGAGCACGAAGTAGATGCAGTAACATCGTTTGAAATTTTCGAACATATGTTAGCGCCTTTAAATATTTTAAAAGCCATAAAAAGCACAAAGCTAATAACTACAATTCCCTTAAAATTATGGTTCGCAAATGCCTACAGAAGTAAAACGGATGTATGGGATAGACATTATCACGAATTTGAAGACTGGCAATTTGATTGGTTACTAGAAAAATCGGACTGGAATATTGTTGAGTCAGAAAAATGGACAAGTCCTGTTAATAAAATAGGTTTCAGACCGATATTAAGGAAATTTATTCCGAGATATTATGCTGTTTACGCAGAAAGAAAGTAGTTGTAGATGAGAATAGGAATGATATTGGATAAGGTTTTTCCGCCTGATCCTCGTGTAGAAAATGAAGCCATTGAGTTGATAAAAAAAGGACATGAAGTTTTTTTATTTTGTTTGACTTATAGAGGAGAAGAGCGCGAAGAAACAATTAATCAAATTAAGATAAAGCGATACCAATCTAATAAATTAGAATATAAATTATCTGCTTTAGCATACACCGTTCCTTTTTATTCATTATTGATGAAAAAGAAGATTGCTGATTTTTTATTTAAAAATAAGATTGAAGCCATTCATATTCATGATATCCGAATTGCTGAAGCAGTTTTTTTAGCAAATAAAAAGCAGCAATTACCTGTCGTTTTAGATTTGCATGATAATATGCCAGAGGTGATGAAGTTTTATCCACATCTACAGAAATTCCCTGGAAAATATATTATTTCTCCTAAAAAATGGAAGCGAAAAGAAGAAGCATTTATTAAAAAAGCAAATAAAGTAATTACGGTTTCTCAAGAGTTTGTGAATGAGTTGGTTGATAGAACTAAAATAGCTGAAAATAAAGTGGTTTTAGTACCCAATACCATTCGTAAATCTTTTTATGATTCTTTTGAGTTGAATACAAACATTACTAAAAAGTATAAAGATAATTTTGTAATTCTTTATCTAGGAGATACGCATGTTCGTAGAGGTTTACTAACGGCAATAAAAGCTGTTGCAAAATTAAAAGAACAAATTCCGACTATTAAATTGGTAATTGTTGGTAAAAACACGACCGATTACATATTAAAAGCAGAAGCTGAAAGGTTACAAATAACGGATTTTGTTGATTTTGAAGGTTGGCAAAACGTTTCGTTGTTTCCGTCTTATATAAAAGCAAGTGATATTTGTATTTCGCCTTTAAAACGTAATATTCAGCACGATGTAGCGTATGCAAATAAGCTGTTTCAATATATGAGTTTGGCAAAACCATTATTGGTAAGTAACGCCATTGCTCAGAAAAACTTAATAGAAAAAATAAATGGAGGTTTGGTGCATGAAGCACAAAATATAGCAGATTTCGAGGATAAAGTTTTAACGTTATATAATAATCCTACTTTAAGGGAAGAATTAGGTAAAAACGGAGAGAATTTTGTTAAAAATGAATTTACTTGGGATAAAACATCTAAAGGATTAATCGATTTATACAATAATTTATAATTTGAAAGTGCTAATTATTACATATTATTGGGTTCCAGCAGGTGGTTCTGGTGTACAACGCTGGTTAAAATTTGTAAAATATTTACGTGATTTTAATGTAGAACCTGTAGTATATACAGTTGATGAAGCTAAGTATCCTATTATAGATGCATCTTTAGCAAACGACATTCCTGAAGGTGTTGAAGTACTTAAAAAAGCTATTTGGGAACCAAATGATCTTTTGTCAATCTTTAAAAAGAAAGAAACCAAAACAAGTGCCGGTTTTTTAAATCCGAATCCAACTTTTTTCGGGAAAATATTACAATACATTCGAGCTAATTATTTTATTCCGGATGCAAGAAAATATTGGATAAAACCATCTGTAAAATATTTAGAAAAATACTTATCAGAAAATAAGATTGATGCAATTATTACCACAGGTCCGCCACATAGTTTACATTTAATCGGATTGCATTTAAAGAAAAAAACGAATGTAAAGTGGATTGCAGATTTTCGGGACCCTTGGACTGATATTGATTATTTTCATCAACTTCCATTAACTAAAAAGGCAATAAAAAAACACCATCAGCTAGAAAAAGAAGTGCTGAAAAATGCCGATGCAAGTTTGGTGGTTGGTAAAACAATGAGGGCTAATTATGAAGTGTTTTCTGATAAGATACACGTGGTAACAAATGGGTATGATTCTGAAGAAAAGACTAATAATCAATCTGTTTTAGATTCTAAATTCTCCATCACACATATCGGGTTGATGAATGCAGATAGAAATCCGAAAATGTTATGGACAGCACTGGCAGAATTATCCGAAGAAAACACCGACTTTAAAAACGATTTAGAAATAAAACTGATTGGAAAACTATCTGATGATGTTGTAACAGATTTAAAGAAGTATGACTTTAAAAATGTAACACGTATAAATTATGTGCCACATAAAGAAGTACAACAGTATCAGCGAGCTTCACAAGTTTTATTATTAGCTGTAAATAATGTTCCAAGCGCTAAAGGAATTATAACAGGAAAGATTTTTGAATATTTACAAGCAAAACGTCCTATCTTAGCAATTGGTCCTAAAGATGGTGATTTAGCTGAGATTTTAACAAAAACAAAAGCAGGCAGTATAGTCGATTTTAGTGAGAAAGAGCAATTAAAAAAGACAGTGAGTGATTTGTATAAAAAGTACCAACAAAACTCGTTAACAGTTTCCTCTGTAAATATCGAGCAATACCATCGTAAGGAATTAACCAAACAATTGTCCGTAATACTTAAACAAGTAGTAGATTCTTGAAAAAAATAGTTACCATATTAGGCGCGCGTCCTCAGTTTGTAAAAGGAGCTGTGTTAAGCCGAGTGATACAAAAACATGGCGAAGTTGAAGAAATAATAGTGCATACAGGTCAGCATTTTGATGCCAACATGAGTGCTGTTTTTTTTGATGAAATGCAAATACCTAAACCGAAGTATAATTTAAATATCAACGGTTTAAGTCACGGTGCCATGACAGGGCAGATGCTAGAGAAAATCGAAGAGATTTTAGTAACAGAAAAACCGGATGCAGTTGTGGTGTATGGTGATACAAACTCTACACTAGCAGGTGCTTTAGCGGCCAAGAAATTACATGTAAAAGTGGTGCATATTGAAGCTGGTTTGCGTTCTTTTAACATGCAAATGCCCGAAGAAGTAAATCGTATTGTAACAGATAGAATTGCTGATTTATTAAGCTGCCCTACGCAGGTTGCAATAGATAATTTGCAGAAAGAAGGTTTTGATAATTTAGCGATTAAAATTGAGCAGCATGGTGATATTATGAAAGATGCGGTTGAATTTTACGGTCAGTTTTCAGAAGAAAAATCGACTATTATAAGCGATTTAAAACTAACAGAAAATGAATTTGCTCTGGCAACAATTCACCGTCAGGAAAACACCGATTTTAAAGAGAAATTAACCGAAGTGTTTTCAGCTTTAGAATCAATAAATAAAACAAAAAAAGTAGTTTTACCATTACATCCTCGAACTAAAAAAATGTTAGCGAAGTATAATTTACAACCTAATATTACTTTTATAGATCCTGTTGGCTATTTTGATATGTTAGAATTGTTAAAAAAATGTAGTTTGGTTGTTACCGATAGTGGGGGACTTCAAAAAGAGGCTTTTTTTAATAAAAAGCACTGTATTATAGCAAGAGAAGAAACAGAATGGACAGAGTTGGTAACCTATAAATACGCTACAATTACAGGAACACATCCGAAGAAAATAACCAATGCTTTTAATGATTTTTTGAATTCAGAAATGACATTTGAAGAAACGTTATACGGTAATAATGTTGGGGAGAGAATATATAAATCAATTATAAAATTAATTCAAGAATAAATTGGGAATCGTACTAAGACAGTCGCTAAAAAACACCATTATAATCTATTTAGGGTTTTTAATCGGAGGAATAAACACCATATTTTTATATTCGCGTTTTTTAAAGGATGAGTATTACGGATTAACAATGTATGTTTTTTCGGCTTCTAATTTAATTATGCCAATTACAGCATTTGGAGTACATTTTACAATTATAAAATTTTACTCGAGCTATACTTCTAAAGTAGAAAAAGATAAATTTTTAAGTACAGTACTATTTTTACCATTGCTAATAGCAATACCAATAGGTTTCTTTTGGAGTTATTTTCATGATTGGATTATGGATTTTGTAGCAAAAAGTAATTCAAAAGAAAATTTAATTATCGAAAACTATACGATTTATATATACATCGTTGCGGTTTCATGTGCGTATTTTGAAGTATTTTATTCGTGGGCAAAGGTACAAATGCAATCCGTTTTTGGTAATATTTTAAAAGAACTGTACAATAGGGCAGCGGTTATGATATTGTTAGTTGCGGTTTATTTAAATATAATTATCAAACAAGAGTTCTTGTACTATATCTCGTTTGCATATATTTTAAGAACAATTCTTATGATGTTGTATGCTTTTAAGTTGTACATGCCAAAGCTTAGTTTTACGTTGCCAGATAACTTTAATGAAGTGCTTCGTTACACTTTTTATATCATTTTAGCAGGAAGTGCTGGGGCTATTATTTTAGATATTGATAAAGTAATGATACCAGGTAAAGATGGATTTTCTACGGCTGCTTATTATGGAGTTGCGGTGTTTATAGGATCGTTTATAGAAGCGCCAAGTAGGGCTATGGGGCAAATATTACAACCGCTTACCTCTAAATCTATCAATGAAGATAATGATACAGAAACTAGGAGTTTGTATAAAAAAAGTTCGATTAATTTATTATTAGTAGGAGGTTTGTTTTTTATACTAGTAAATTGTAATGTAGACGAACTATTTAAACTAATGCCTAATAAAAATTATGCCGCAGGTGGTGGGTTAGTTGTTTTGTTAATTTCTACCGCAAAGTTATTTTTAATGTCTTTAGGTAACAATGGTGCTATTATTCAAAATTCAAAGTTTTACAGAATCACTTTACCAGTTGGAGTTGGTATGGCTTTGTCGGTATATTTCTTAAACACTTATTTTTATACCTATTTAAATATGGGAACCGAAGGGTTGGCATTGGCTACTTTAATTACTGTTTTAGTATTTAATACCTTTAAAGTGTGGTTTGTAGGGCAAAAGTTTAAAATGATTCCTTTTACCAAAAAAACGCTCTTAATGGTATTCATAATTGCCATATTGTTTTTAGGATTTTATTTCTGGAATTTTAATATCCCTGAGGTTTTTATCAAAGAGTTTCCAATTCACCCAATAATAAATATCATATTAAAAAGTATTTTAATTGTTGTAGTGTATGTATTTGTGGTAATTAAACTAGCAGTATCAGAGCAAATGAATAATTTAGTAGGTAAGTATATAAAATAAAAAAGACTCATACACATAAGGGAATAAGTCTTTTATTAGGGGGATAAGAATAAATAATTTTAAGGGGGGTAATTATTTATATTACAAATATAGGAGGTTTTTTTAATGTGTTGGTTAACATAGGTTTATAAAGTTAGTTTAACACAGGTAAAATTAAAATGGCTATAAAAACTAATCTTATAGTCGTTTTAGTATAAAAATAGCTTCAACTGAACCTATTGTACATTTTAATTAATGTTTATCAATTCGAGTCAAGCACTTAAAAGATGTTCTTGGTACGATTTTCTTTGATTTCGATTGCGGTCAATCTGATATCTTTAGGAGCATCAAAATAACATAAAAAGAGTTTCATTTTAAACGAAGTTTATAAACTTAAGTACATAATATGATTCGGATTTGAGTGTGTTGCTGATATTTTAAAATCACTTTTCCCTACTATTGTAAAGCCTACTTTCTCATAAAACTGAATCGCTTTTTTGTTTTCTATCCAAACGTTTAACCAAATTCCAACCTGATTATTTTCCTTACATAGAGCTACATTAAAATCGAATAATTTTTTACCGAGCCCTAAACCATAAAATTCCTCAAGTAAATACAATCTACTCATATAAGTGATGTTTTTAGCGGTAACATCTTTACAGGTTTTATTGAAAATTATTTTTGAATACCCGGCAGTTTGATTTTCATATTCCAGTAAATAATATTCATTCTCTACGGTTTCTAATTCTTCTATAAAGTCGCTTTCTTTAAAGTTATTAGTGATATAAGCATTCATATCTTTAGGCGGAGCAGAATGTCCATGTGCAGGTAAAAAAGAGGCGATACTAATTTTAGAAAAAAGTTTAGCTTGCGAGGTATTTGCTTTTATTATTTTGATGATTTCTAGGTGTTTTTAAGGTGAGGTAAAATATTCCGATGTTAAATATTATTATTGCTGCTGTTGTTCTTCTAGCATATCTAAATAAACATCTTCTACATGTTCACGAGCCCAGCGAGTTTTTCTTAAAAATCCTAAACTCGATTTCATGGTCGGATCGTGTTTAAAACAACGAATGTTTACACGTTCTGCTAAATACTCCCAACCATAATAATCAACTAAGCGTTTTAGAAGCTGGGCAAGTTTAACACCATGTAACGGATTGTTAAGTTGCTCTTCTGTTGCCTGTCTTCTGTTTTGTCTAGAAGGATTTTCTTTATTTAACTGCTCGTTAGTTTTTGGCTTAAAATTGATGTTTGTAAGCTCTTCACGTTGTGTTGGGTTATTAATTGGATTATTTTCTGTATCCATTACTCTATTGTTTTATCTTAACATTGAACTACAAAAATAGAACTTGAAACAGCAATTAACTAGTTTAGTAGGGTTTTTAAAAATTTCACAAAAAAACCTCTTTGAGTAAACAAAGAGGTTTTGTAATATTTAAAGTAACGGTGTTACTTATTTAATTAATTCGTAAGAACGCTTAATAAAGTTGGTTAAATCTTCACCATGTAAAAGGTTTTGAGATAACTTGGCTAAATCGAAAGCTTGCGTAATTAATCCTTTTTTCTTGTCTTCATCAGCGTTTAAGATTTCAGAAACTAATGGGTGATTTGTATTAACAACTAAGTTATACATTTCAGGTAAATTACCCATTCCCATCATTCCGCCTCCACCACCAGAAGCTTGCATTTCTTTCATACGACGCATAAATTCTGGTACAGTAATTAAGAAAGGAGACGAAGAAGAATCCATTGCTTCTAATTGAACAGTATATGTTTGCGATGCAATTACACCTTCAATAACTGGTTTTAACGATTCTTTTTCTTCATCTGTTAATTTAGAAATAACAGCTTCGTCTTTCTTAATTAAATTATCAATAAAATCAGAATCAACACGTGTAAACTGAACTTTAGATTCACCTGAAGTTTCTAGTTTTTGCATTAAGTGAGATACAATTGGAGAATCTAATACAACAACCTCATATCCTTTAGCAGTAGCATCTTGAATATAACTGTGTTGTGCCTCTTTGTTAGAAGCATATAAAATTACGTGATTTCCATCTTTATCAGTTTGAGCGTCTTTTGTTTTTTCAATTAACTCATCAAAAGTAAAGTACGTATCTGCAACAGTTGGATATAAAGCGAATTTTTTAGCCTTATCAAAGAATTTATCTTCTGATAACATCCCATATTCGATAATTACTTTAATATCATTCCATTTTTGTTCAAAATCAGCACGATCTTTTTTGAATAAAGAACTTAACTTATCTGCTACTTTTTTAGTAATGTAGCCAGATATTTTCTTTACGGCTCCATCTGCCTGTAAACCAGAACGAGAAACATTTAAAGGAATGTCTGGAGAATCGATAACACCTTTTAACATCTGTAAAAAGTCAGGTACAATTCCTTCAACGTTATCAGTTACATACACTTGGTTTTGATACAATTGGATTTTATCCTTTTGCATATCTAAACTCTGCGTTAACTTAGGGAAAAATAAAATTCCAGTTAAGTTAAACGGATAATCTACATTTAAGTGAATGTGAAATAACGACTCTTCAAACTGCGTTGGATATAGCTCACGATAAAAATTAGTGTAATCTTCGTCACTTAAATCAGCAGGCGCTTTTGTCCAAGCAGGGTTTGTATTGTTGATAATATTATCAACTTCAATTTGTTGGTGAGGCTCAGTAGTTTCTTTACCATCCGCATCAGTTGTAGTTGCAGGTGTAAAATCAGGATCGTTAACCTTGTTCATTCCAAATTTAATTGGCACTTGATTAAAACGATTGTATTTGTTTAATAAACCTCCAATTTTAGCTTCTTCTAAAAACTCTAAAGAATCTTCAGCAATATGTAAAATAATTTCTGTTCCTCTGTCAGATTTATCGTGGGCTTCTAAAGTAAATTCAGGAGAACCATCACATGTCCAATGAGCAGCAGGCTCATCTTTAAATGATTTAGTAATCAACTCAACTTTGTCAGCTACCATAAAAGCAGAGTAAAAACCTAATCCGAAGTGCCCAATAACACCTGTTTCGTTTTTATCGTCTTTGTATTTGTCTAAAAATTCTTCGGCTCCAGAAAAAGCAATTTGGTTGATATATTTTTCAACTTCATCAGCTGTCATTCCTAAACCTTGGTCTTTAATAGTTATGGTTTTAGCCTCTTTATTAATGCTGATTTCAATTTTAGCATCTCCTAATTCGGTCTTAGCTTCACCAATAGCAATTAAGTGTTTTAATTTTGTAGTTGCATCTGTTCCGTTAGAGATTAATTCACGTAAAAAGATTTCGTGATCAGAATATAAGAATTTTTTAATCAGTGGAAATATATTTTCTACCGACACATTAATACTTCCTTTGCTCATAATTATATATTTTGTTTGATATTATTTTCTAGAAAGTTAAATAGTCAAAAAAAATACCAAAAATAGTTTTGTGACAAGATGACATAAAAAACGCCAACAAAAATTGTTAGCGTTAATAAACTTATATGTTTCGTAACATTTCTGTTTTGTTTTTATTTTTCCAGGTTCCGCCTGTAAAATCAGGTACTTTTACTGAACTACTGTTTTGTGCTACTGAAAGTTCTGAAAGTGGCGTAATAGCGCTCCACATTACACTATCATATACATTAATATCTAAAGGTAAACCTTGGTTTAGGCATTTAATTAAACGATAAATCATTACAAAATCCATTCCTCCATGACCAACAGAATTATCAGAAATCTGCGATTTTAATGTACTCCAAAGCGGATGGTTATACTTTTCTCTGTACTCATTATATTTTTCTTTTTCTAACCAATTATGTCCCCACCAAGCTAGTTCATCATCATTAATATATAGTTTTGATGGGTAGCCTTCGTGTACTGCTTTTGTGCCAACAACGGTGTTTAAACGATTGTAAGGCCTGCCTGTATGTACATCAAACTGCAACATAATTGTTTTACCGAGTTTGGTTTTAATCATGGTGGTATTCATGTCGCCACATTTTATGTTCGAAAACTTATCGATTCCACCGCGTTTTGCAGCATCACTTAAACTTTTTTCTCGCGAACTCATAGAAACAAGATGGTCGTATGTGTCACCACGACCAATATCCATATATTGACTGATTGGCCCTAAACCATGAGTGGTGTAAAAGTTACCATCTTTATTTAAATGATGTTTAATTCTCCATTGATCTTCATAATATTTATCATCTAATAAATGTTTACGTAAATCATGAATATAAGCTCCTTCTGCATGTGTTAAATCACCAAAAACACCTTGATTTACCATGTTTAAAACCCAAAGTTCTTCATTGTTAAAACAACAATTTTCGAGCATTATACAATGTTTTTGTGTACGTTCTGCAGTTTCAATGAGTTTCCAACAGTCCTCCATTGTGTAGGCCACAGGCACTTCACAAGCAACATGTTTGCCTTTTTCCATGCCGTATAAAGCCATTGGCGTATGCATTTCCCACGGAGTGGCAATAATTAATAAATCAATATCATCTCTATCTACTAACTTTTTCCATTCATCAGCATTTCCGTGGTATTCATGAGCCGTTTTTTGATGTTTTTTTTGTAAATGTTCATTTAGCTTTGCTGTTTTTTCTTTGTGTAAATCGGAAACAGCAACAATTTCTGCATTATTATTTTTAACCAACCAGTCAAACATTTGGATTAAAGTTTGTCCTCGGTTACCGCAACCAATAATTCCGACGTTAACTTTAGCTATTTTGGGTGCTGTTAAGCCAAAAGCCGTTCCTTTTGCTGTTTTATTTAATAAAGGGTTTATTTTTTCTATGGTTTCATTTTTGCAAGAAATTGCTGTAGATAACCCTAAAAATACAGCTGCTTTAGTTGATAGTGAAAGAAAATCTTTTCTATTCATAATATGTTGATTCGTGTTTGTTAATTTAAGCTTCTTTGTAAAGATATTAAATTATCACTATTTTTACCCGCTACAAATGTGCAAACAACAAAAAACACCAACATAGAATATGTATAATTCAAAAATAACAGGATTAGGTTATTATGTGCCAGATAACGTGGTTACAAATGATGACTTAAAAGAGTTTATGGAAACTTCTGATGAATGGATCCAAGAGAGAACAGGTATTAAAGAACGTCGTTGGATTGATCCAAAAACAGAGGATACAACTGCTGTAATGGGAGCAAAAGCTGCTAGAATAGCAATAGAAAGAGCTGGTTTAACGAAGGATGATATCGATTTTATTATTTTTGCAACTTTAAGTCCAGATTTGTATTTCCCTGGAGGCGGAGTGCAAGTACAAGATATGTTAGATATGCCAACTATTGGTGCTTTAGATGTACGTAACCAATGTTCTGGTTTTATTTATTCGATGTCTGTTGCCGATCAGTTTATTAAAACAGGAATGTATAAAAACATTTTAGTGATTGGTGCAGAAAATCATTCAGGTGGTTTAGAGAAATCTACTAGAGGTAGAGGTGTTACTGTAATTTTTGGTGATGGGGCAGGAGCTGCGGTTTTATCAAGAAGTGAAGAGGCAGGAAAAGGAATTTTATCTTCTCACTTACATTCGGAAGGTAAACATGCTAAAAAATTAGTTTTAGAAGGACCATCTACACAACGTTGGGTTCCTGAAATTTTAGAGAAAAACGATCCAGAAGATCAATCGTATTTTCCTTATATGGATGGGCAATTTGTATTTAAACATGCAATTACTCGTTTTTCAGAAGCAATAAACGAAGGTTTAGAAGCAAACGGATTAAAGAAAGAAGATATTGATATGTTGATTCCGCATCAAGCAAATTTACGTATCGCACAATTTATTCAGAAAAAATTTCAATTAGCTGATGATAAAGTGTATAATAATATTATGAAGTATGGTAATACTACTGCTGCTTCTGTAATTATTGCTTTAACTGAAGCATGGGAAAAGGGTAAGATTAAAGAGAACGATTTAGTAGTTTTAGCTGCCTTTGGTAGTGGTTTTACTTGGGGTTCTGTAATTATTAAATGGTAGTTTTTAGCCCCGATTGAAGCATTTGTTTGAGCTCCTTTTTTTGATTTTTCTTCAAAAAAAGAGCGAGTGCGAAAAGCGGGAAATAGCTTCTAATAAAATATTGAAATAAAAAAAATCCGAAGTTATTACTTCGGATTTTTTTATGAATTATTTTAAGGTTAAAACATTCCACCGCCTTGTTTTTCGTTATTATCACGTTGACGTCTTGCTTTTGCTTTATTTTTTCCCCCTCCAAATCTGTAATTGAAACCTAAGTAAGTAGTTTGACTTTCCCAATTAAACTGACCACTTTGTTTGTAAGGTCTTGTAGAATCAAAACCAAACTTCATTCCATTAAAAATATCGTTAACTCTAAAGTTTATGGTACCTTTTCCTTTTAAAACAGTTAAACTAGCACCAGTATTTATCATCCACATTTCTTTAGTTTTCCATTGAATATCTTCTCCTGGGCCACGATACATGGCAAATAACTGAAAGCGTAAGTTTTTGGTAGCTTTAAAATTATTACTAATACGTGCATTAAACGTTTCGTTTTGCACTTCTATTCTTGCAGAATTAGGATTGTTTAAGTCAGCTGTACCAAATTGTTTTTGTGAGTAAAAATCCATACTAGAATTTAAACGCCACCAATTATTTACTTTATAATTGGCAGAAAACTCCAACCCGTAAGAACTAGTGTCATCAAAATTTGCGAAAGATAATATTTGACGAACTTCGTTAGGGTCAGTAGGATCTTTATAGGTTACACGAGAAATAGCGTCGTTAATTTCGCGATAAAAAGTACCGAATGATAACGAGCCTCCTTTTATTTTACGTGTATAATTTATTTCTAGTGAGTTGGTAAATTGTGGCGCTAAGTTTTCATTTCCGATAGAAGTAATTAGTGGCGTACTCCATTGTCTAATTGGGTTTACTTGCCCAATTCCAGGTCTATCAACTCTACGACTATAGCTTAATTGAAATTGATTTTTTTCTGATGGATTATAAGTGAAAAAAGCTGATGGATACACAGAAAAGATATCGTCAGTAACTGTTGCCGATGGTTCGTTTTCTAAATTAAAATTACCATCAATTTTATACTGCTCTAAACGTGCTCCTAATTGCATGGTTACTTTTCCAAAATTATGTCCGTAGTTTATGTAACCAGAATAAATTTTTCTATCATAATTAAAAGATGAATTTCCAATACGTTCAGTACCTGTGATTTGTGGATTTCCGTTAACATCAGTAATTATTACACCATTTACATCTGTTAAATAAGTGTTTTCTTCTTGATCTGTAGTATTGATGTTTTTAGTGTTGTTTACTCGATATTCTAAACCAACTTCTAATTTTCCTTTTTCTGAAATAGGGTTTGTATAATCAAGATTGATTAAAGTGTTTTCTCCTTCGTTTTTAATTGTATTAAAGTAATTTAATAATTTAGTTGATGAGTTTACTAAATCTTTACTAATAGATTTTTCGGGAGAGTCAGAATATGAATAAGTACTTTCAAATTCTAAATTATGACCTTCTTTTGCAAAATCAATTTTATAATTTACGTTATATGCGCTAGAAGAACCATCTACTTTTTGATCGTTAGGAGCATGTGAGGTTAGTACATTGTTTTCATAAATTTTTGGAACAGATAAACTATGTGCATCAAACCAATTTTGAGTCGTATAAAATGATAAGGTATTTTTGTCATTGATATAAATATCAGCTCCAATTTTTGCTAAATGAGATGTGTTTGCATTGTTTCCTCTAAATTGTTGAACATTATTGTTTTCAGGTCTTTCAATTTGTCCGTAATTTAAATTGTTACCTGTATTGTAACCGTAGTTTCCAAAAAAGTTAACCTTACCAGTTTTGTAGTTCATGTTAGTTGAACCATTAAAACGTGTAAAATAATCTGTAGTAACACCTAAATCAACAGAACCATTAAACCCCATGTTAGCGTTTTTATTTAAAATAATATTGATAATTCCGCTCATTCCTTCAGGGTTGTATTTTGCTGATGGATTGGTAATTAACTCGATACTTTTTATTGATGAAGATGGTATTTGTTTTAATAATTGAGCTGCACTCATATTTGTTGGTTTACCATCTACAAGCACACGAACGTTACTATTACCACGTAAGCTTATGCCACCAGTTTGGCTATCAACACTTACAGATTGTACGTTGTTTAATAGTTCAGATGCAGTTGTACCGGCAGATGTTAAATCTTTACCAACATTAATTACTTTTCTATCTACTTTCTGTACAACGGTAGACGTTTCTGCTCTAATTTCTACTTCATCTAATGTTGTTGAATCTTCAATTAATGAAATAGTTCCTAAATTTATTTTTCTATTCTTATTATTAATAGTAACTTGTTTAGAAATGGTTTTGTACCCAATGAACTGAATTTCAATCGTGTTTTTTCCTTCAGGAATATTTTTTATAGAAAAAGTACCATTGTCGTTTGTGATTCCTCCAGTTAAAATTTTATTGGCAGCATCTTTGATTATAATGTTTACGTAAGGTAAAGGTTCCTTGGTTGTTTTATCAATAACTTTACCTGAAACAGTACCAGCCTTTGGTAAGTTACTTTTGGGCATTTGAGCAAATAAACTCACACTAAATACGGTGAAAATTAGTAGTAGTATTTTTTTCATTTTGTTTGTTTTTTAGATTCTTTTGATACTTAGTAGACTTGCCATTTATCATTTTCGTTACTACAATTAACGGATTTTAACTTATTATTAACAATTATGAAAAAAAATACTTTAGTTATAGGAGCTTCTTTAAATCCTACGAGATATTCAAATATTGCAATTAAAAGATTGATTGATAAAGGAATAAAAACCGTTGCAATTGGTTTAAGAAAAGGGAAAGTGTTAGACACTATTATTGAAAAAGAAAAAGTACTTTTTAAAAATATTGATACTGTTACATTGTATTTAAATGCTGAGCGTCAAAAAGAATACTATGAGTATATAATTTCATTACAACCCAAGAGAGTAATTTTTAATCCGGGTACTGAAAATAATGAGTTTTATAAACTTTTAGAAGAAAATAAAATCCAGTCAGAAGTGGCTTGTACATTGGTTTTATTATCAACCAATCAATATTAATTTAAAATATTTACAGGAGCCGAGTTTGTAGAATATAGTTTACCGGCTTCGGCTAATTCTACATTTTTAAAAATTGTTTGTGCTTCGTCTTTAAAATCTTCTATGTTTGAATATCGACTAGAATAATGACCAATAATTAATTTATTTACGTTTGCTTGGTTAGCAATTGAGGCTGCTTGTTCGGCAGTAGCATGTTTTGTTCTTTCACATAAATCTTCCCTATTTTTTAAAAAGGTAGCTTCATGGTATAAAAGATCTACATTTTTAATAATAGGAACTATATCTGGTTTATATGCAGTATCACTACAAAAAGCAAAGCTTTTTGATTTAGGAGGATCGATAGTTAATTCGGAATTGGGAATAACTTTACCTGTAGATAAAACAAAATCTTTACCTGATTTGATATTATGGTAATCGCAAGTATCTATTTCTTTGTATTCTTCTATTTTACCGATATGTAATTTTCTTGGCTTTTCTTTTTCTCTAAATAAAAACCCGTTGGTATAAACTCTGTGGTCTAAAGGAATTGTATGTACAGAAACTTTATCATCTTCAAAAATTAACTCGCTTTCTTTTGATACGAGTTCGTGGAAATGAATATGGTATTTTGTCCAAGATTTTGATAGTTTTAATTGAAGAGTAGTAACTTCTTTAATACCTTTTGGACCATAAATGTGGAGTTCTTTTTCACGATTTAAAATACCGAAGGTAGAAATAAGACCTATAAGGCCAAAGAAATGATCACCATGTAAATGAGATATAAATATATGATTGATTTTAGAAAAACCAACTTTATATTTTCGCATTTGTCTTTGTGTACCCTCGCCACAATCTATTAGAAAATGACGGTTGTTAATTTCTAAATATTGAGATGTAGGATGTGCGTTTACTCTTGGGGTGGCAGAATGGCAACCTAAAATAGTTAACTTTAAACTCATTTATCTAATTACAAAACGTTTAGAAATTACTTCTTTATTGCTTTGAATAGCATATATATACATGCCTGATTTTAAATCGTTACGATTAAAAGGTATAGAATTACGACCATTAATCACCTTTAACTTTTTAGAGTACACTGTTTTTCCGAGTACATTTCTAACAGTTAAAATAACCGTTTGACTTGTTTTTGAGTTTACAAAAATGGTAGTACTATTCGTAAAAGGGTTCGGAGACGCAACTAATTTATCTATAGATTTTTCTTGAGAAAAACTAGATAATGTTATCGTTAATAAAAATAATAAAAGTATTTTTTTTACCATATGTATTCATTTAGGGGATAATAAATATAAGGCTAAAAACCCAAATCACGTTGAATATTTTCCATTTCTATAACATCTTCCGCTTCAGTTAGGGTTGGAACAATGTTAAAAGTTTCAGGAAAATCATCAATATTTACATCCTTTACTACAATAACAAAAGATGTGCCGTTTTTTAGATGTTCATGAGCGTATACCAAAAATAATAAAATATTTTCTTTGGTAGCGTTAAAACTCTCTGAAATTTCAACAATAAGGTGTTTTTCCTTATAGTTAATGTGTTCTTTTTCAAAAGTTAACATAAATTCAGCGAAAGTTTCTGCTACTGAACTAAATAAAGTATAGATTGTTTTTTCTGCTATTTTCATGATTATCTTTTTATTTGTTGAGCAAGTAAATATATTGCAGCCATACGTACTGCAACACCATTTTCTACTTGATTTAAGATAATAGATTGATTACTATCGGCAACATCACTAGTTAATTCTACCCCACGGTTTATAGGACCTGGATGCATGATAACAATTTCTTTATTAAGGCTATCTAGTATTTCTCTGTTAATTCCGAAAAGTTGTGTGTATTCTCTTGTTGAAGGAAAATATTTAATATCCATTCGTTCATGTTGTACACGTAAAACATTGGCTACATCACACCATTCTAAAGCCTTCTTTAAGTTTGTTTCAACCTCAACACCTAAACTAGTAATGTATTTAGGGATTAAAGTAGTAGGGCCACAAACTTTTACCTTAGCGCCTTGTAGTTGCAATGCAAATATATTAGAAAGTGCCACTCGCGAGTGTAAAACATCACCTACAATTACAATTTTTTTACCTTTTAGATTACTGTTTAAAGCTTCTCGCATAGAAAAACTATCCAACAAAGCTTGTGTTGGATGTTCGTGAGTTCCGTCACCAGCGTTAATAATTTTAGCATCTACATGCCTCGATAAAAAAATACCTGCACCAACACTTGCATGACGCATTACAACAATATCAACTTTCATGGCTAATATATTGTTAACAGTATCTATTAAAGTCTCTCCTTTTTTTACTGATGATTGCGCAGCAGAAAAATTAATTACATCAGCAGATAATCGTTTTTCAGCTAACTCGAATGATAATTTTGTGCGAGTACTATTTTCAAAAAATAAATTAGCAATCGTTATATCTCGAAGAGAAGGAACTTTTTTAATGGGTCTGTTTATAACTTCTTTAAAATGAGAAGCAGTTTCAAAAATAAGCTCTAAATCAGTTTTGTTAAGGTACTTAATACCTAATAAATTTTCAACACTTAACTGCTTCATCTTAGTTTGTTTTTATAATCATAACTAATCAAGCTTGGTAGGCTTGGTTTCTAGGTAAATTGTATCTTTTTTATGAGTCTCTTGCCAATTAACAACTACCTTTTCTTCATTAATAGCATCTACTTGTCTACCTCTGTAATTAGGTTGAATTGGTAAATGACGACTAAAACGACGATCGATTAATACTAATAATTCAATATTTTCTGGTCGTCCGTATGATTGAATTGCGGTTAAAGCACTTCGCACACTTCTTCCTGAATACAGTACATCATCAATAATAACCACCTTTTTATCTTCAATTAAAAAATCAATTTGAGTAGATGTAGCCTCTAATGGCTCATTTCTTCTACGAAAATCATCACGATAAAAAGTAATATCTAACAGTCCTAGTTTAAGGTCTTTAATATTATATTCTTCGGTTAATAATTTTGTTAATCGTTTTGCTAAAAAAGAACCTCTAGGCTGCAAACCTATTAAAACGGTATTAGAAAAATCGTTGTGATTTTCGATTAACTGACAGGCTAATCGATGCAGAATGATTTCAATTTCTTTAGAAGTAAGTAGTGTTTTCCTGCTCATGTTTTGCTATCAAATTGGTATGATAGTTTATTTTTCAAAAATAAAGCAAAAAAAACAGCGGACAAAATTAAACTTGATGAAACATAAAACTATATGAATAAAATTATCTTTACATTTGCCAACTTTTACAATAGCCGAGAATATTATGATGAAATACCTTAAAAATAAGAAACTTAACATTAAAGATGATACGTTAGCAGGGATAACAGTTTCTTTAGCAATGATACCAGAAGTGGTAGCTTTTGCTTTTGTTGCTCAAATTAGCCCAATAGTAGCATTGTTTGGTGCATTTGTAGTGGGAATAATTTCAGCCGTTTTTGGTGGTAGACCAGGACTTATCTCTGGTGCAGCAGGTGCTGTAGCTGTTATTTTTGTAACGATGATCCAAGAAGGGCATGCAAAAGGCTTGCTTTTTGATAACCCTGTAGAAAATATGGGCTATTTCTATTTACTAGCCGCAGTTGTTTTAATGGGAGTAATACAAGTTTTTGCTGGTTTGTTTAAGTTAGGGAAATTTGTACGTTTAATTCCACACCCTGTAATGATGGGATTTGTAAACGGATTGGCAATTGTTATTTTTATGGCGCAATTGGGAATGTTTACAGAAAATAAAAAAGATTTTTTCGGACAAAATATGCGTAAAACCGAATCGAAAGAATTGGTTTATAATGTAACAGATAATCAAGTTAAAGATTTAAATTCTGACACTGTTTTATTTACCATTGATGGAAATTCAGTAAGGAATAATAATACAAACGAAGAAGCTTTTTTCGTTTCAGAAGGTCAGGTTTTTGATGCTAAAACAAAAAAAGTTGTTTTTAACGTTTCTGAAGAAGGGTTTTATTCGGTAAAAGATAGCGGAGTTGTAAAATCAACCATGCAAGGAGAAAAGCTTTATACAATGATTGGGTTGGTTTTATTAACAATGCTTATTGTATGGGGATTACCAAAAATAACTACTAAAATACCGGCAGCATTAACGGCTATTTTAATTGTTACATTAATATCAATCTTTAGTGGTTTAAGTTCTATTAATGTTGGTGATTTTATTAGAGACGGAGGAGGAGCTGGTTTAAACGGTATTGATGAAATATCAAAAAAACTAAATTTATTAGAGCTTTGGAGCAACTTACCTTTTAATTTAGATACCCTTAAATTTATTGCACCTTATGCCTTTTTAGCGGCATCTGTTGGTTTGATAGAAACTTTAATGACTATGAATTTAGTAGATGAGTTAACAGATAGTAGAGGTAACGGAAATAAAGAGTGTGTTGCGCAAGGAGCAGGAAATATTGTTAGTGGTGTATTTGGTGGAACTGGTGGTTGTGGTATGATTGGCCAAACAGTTATTAATATCAACGCTGGTGGTAGAGGAAGATTATCGGGAGTAATGATGTCATTAACCTTATTAACTTTTATTTTATTTGCTGATAAATATATAGAGCAAGTGCCAATTGCTGCTTTAGTAGGAGTAATGTTTATGATGGTTATTGAAACATTTGCATGGTCTAGTTTTAGAATCATGAAAAAAATTCCAACTTCTGATGCATTTGTATTAGTAATCGTATCTGCAGTTACTGTATTTTTCGATTTAGCAATTGCCGTTTTTGTAGGGGTAATTATATCAGCTTTATCTTTTGCTTGGACAAGTGCTAAGAAAATTAGAGCTAGAAAAAGAATGAAAGCAGACGGAACTAAAGTGTATGAAATTTGGGGGCCTTTATTCTTTGGAAGTATTACTACTTTTAATGAAAAATTTGATGTTAAAAATGATCCTGAAAATGTAGAAATTGATTTTATTGAAAGTAGAATTTCTGATCACTCTGCCCTAGAAGCCTTATTTATTTTAGTAGAGAAGTATGAGAAAGCAGGAAAAACATTAAAATTAAAACACTTAAGTGAAGACTGTAAAGTGTTAATGTATAAAGCGAATGATAAGTTTTATGATGTAATTATAGCTGATGTTGATGATCCTCGTTATCATTTAGCTGAAAATCCTGAAGCTTTTCCGAAGCCTCTATCAGAATATAAATTTTAAATAAAAAATCCCGCTAAAAGCGGGATTTTTTATGACTTATATTTTATTTATCGGACTAATAATATCAACATCACTAAAAGCAATTGCGCCTCTAATAACACTATCTATAGTGCTTTTTAAAGCTTCAATTAATTGCATTTTAAGTTGTGATTTATGATAAATTAAGCTGACCTCTCTTGCAGGAGGAGGTGTTTCAAATTCTCTTAAATGTTCTTTGTCAGATTCATTTAAATCTAGCGTATTTAAATATGGCAATAAGGTCATGCCTAAACCATCTTTAGATAGTTTTATGAGTGTATCAAAACTTCCACTTTCTAACTGAAAATGATGCGTTGAGTTCTTTTTATTAGTTCTGCATAAATTGATAATGCTGTTTTTAAAACAATGTCCATCTTCTAGTAATAAAATGTCATCCACTTCTAAATCATCAATTTTAATCTTTTTCTGATCATACAAACGATGTTCTTTTGGGATTAAACCCACAAAAGGTTCGTAATATAAAACGCGTTCTTTTATCGCTTCATTTTCTAGCGGAGTTGCCGCCAAAGCAGCATCGATATGACCGTCGGTTAATTTTCTAACAATTTCTTCAGTAGTTAACTCCTCTATAATTAACTGAACTTTCGGATAGTTTTTACTAAATGTCTTTAAAAACATTGGTAGTAGAGTTGGCATAACCGTAGGTATAATTCCAAGTTTAAACTCGCCACCTATAAATCCTTTTTGTTGATGAACTATATCTACAATTCGATTACTTTCATCAACAATAACTTTAGCTTGTTCAATAATTTTTTGACCAACTTCGGTTAATTCAATTGGTTTTTTTGACCGGTTAAATATTTTAGCCTCTAATTCATCTTCTAATTTTTGAATTTGCATACTTAAAGTAGGCTGCGTAACAAAACAGTGCTCAGCTGCAATAGTAAAGTTTTTATATTCAGCAACAGCAAGGGTGTATTTTAACTGAGTTATTGTCATTCTATCAAATTTTTTGATAAAGATATTAAAACTATCAATATCACTTATAGTTTTTGTGATTTATTTAAAAGTAATTTTGAAGTATTAAAATATGAATAACTAAAAATAAATAAAATGAATACAACAGTTATAGGATTAGATAAGAATAAATCAATTGAATTAGTAAAAGAATTAAATGTTTTGTTGGCTAATTTTCAAGTTTATTACCAAAATGTTAGAGGATTGCATTGGAATATTAAAGGGAAAAGTTTTTTTGAATTGCATGTGAAGTTTGAAGAGTTATATACTGATTCTCAGTTAAAAGTAGATTTAATAGCTGAACGAATTTTAACATTACAAGGAACTCCATTGCATACTTTTGATGATTATATAAAAGCGGCAGAGGTTCCTGTAGGAAAAAATATAAGTAAAGATGTTGAAGCAGTACAATTAGTTGTAAAGTCATTAGCCGGATTGTTAAAAGTTGAAAGAAAAATTTTAGAATTATCTGAAGCAGGAGCTGATGAAGGAACAAATTCTATGATGAGTGACTTTATTACTGAGCAAGAAAAAACAATATGGATGTTAAACGCTTGGTTGGGGTAAGATTAATTGATTTAAATAGAAAAAGGTGTACTAATTTAGTGCACCTTTTTCTATTTAGAATAGTTCTAGTTATTTAAGTTCTCTTAATAAAATTTACATTTTAATGATGTGATATTAAAATAGCATTGATATAAGTTTTACAAACGCGCCCTTAATTTGAGGAATCAAAAAAACTAAAAACTATCATAATGAAAAAATTAAAATTAAGCTTACTTACCTTATTAACAATTTCAATTAGTATTACCACATTTACAGCTTGTGAAGATGCTATTGATGGAACAGACGGTATAGATGGTATTGATGGAAGTAACGGATCAGATGGAGAAAATGGTTCTGATGCAACAACATATTTAACAGCTTCTAAAACACCAAACTTTTTAAAAGTAACAAGTGATTTTGTAGGGTTAAAAATTACGCCAATTTTATCATCAGAAGATGTGATACCAAATTCACCAGACTTTGTATATGGTTCTATGGCAGATGGAGCAGGTTTGTTAGCTGAAACAGATGGTAGTTTTACATTAATTAATAATATTGAAGCAGATTATTCTATTGCAAGAATTAAATTAAACGAAAATTTAAGACCAGTATCTGCAGAATATATTTTAAACGCAACAGCAACAGCTGAAACTGCTCAGTGTTCTGGATCAATGATTTCTCCACAAGAACATGGTTTTGGACCATTATATTTATCAGGAGGTGAATGGGGTGGAGCATCTAAAGGTGTTTTTGCAACAGATCCTTATAAATCAGTAACCGATGCTAGTACAGGAAATATGTTAGCAGCATTAGGGCAATGGTCTACTGAAAATGCTGTAGTAATAGGTAAAGATGCTTATGCGGATAAAACGGTAGCATTTATTGGAGACGATAATGCTAATAACGAAGTGCCTTCAGGTCAATTAGGAATGTATGTTGGTAATAGAGGAGATTTAGATGGTGGAAAATTATATGGTTTAAAAGTAACTTCTCCAGGTGTAACTTATGAAATGGACATGGCTGAAGGAACTGAATATGATGTGGAGTTTGTAGAACTTGAAGAAAAAGAAATTAACGCTTTAGATACTGAATGTAAAACAAAAGGGGTTATGGGATTCTCTAGATTAGAAGATATTGATTGGAGAAGAGGTTCTGCAGCGAATAATAGAGAAATTTATTTTGCAGTAACTGGACGTAATAAGCCAGGTTTAGTTGGTAAAGGATCTATTTTAGGACGTGTTTATAAAGTAGTTTTAAATGATACTGATCCAACAGGAACTGCAAAAATTACTTGTGTATTAGATGGTGATATTGTTGGAGGAAAAGCAGATGGATTTCACTCGCCAGATAACATTTTAGTAACTGAAAACTATGCTTATATTCAAGAAGATCCTAACGGGTATGCTTCTGTAAATCCAAGTATTATAGGATATTCTAAACTGTATCAATATAATTTAACAACCGGAGCTATAAAAACAGTATTAGAGTGTGATCAAGAAAGAGCAGCATCTTTAGGATACGGTTCAACTTCAAGAAATTGGGAAATTACAGGAATGATTGATGTGACAGATATTGTAAATAATGGTAAGAATTCATTTTTAGTAATGACTCAAAACCATGGATGGGAACCAGCAGACGGAACTTCATTTACAGATCCAAAAGCAAATCCTAATTTATCAAATAGAAAAGAAGGTTCTGTTTTACATTTAATTACAGGATTAGAAAGATAAAATATGAAAGATATCTTAAGTCTAGCTAAGACATACCTTTGTGTATGTCTTTTGCTTTTATTGATGGGATGCAATCAAAAAAAAGAAAAATATCAATCAATTACAGCATTTTCTGATGCTGTAAAACAACTTTATGTAGAGCAGCTTTCTATGGCTATTGAAAATCTAGATGCCATGGAAGGAAAGCCAATAAAAGAACAACGAAATAAATACATAGCAGCAAGAAAAAATTTTAAATTACTAGAGCCAATTTTAGCTTTTTCAGACAAAGACAATTATAAATCGTTAAATGCACCTAATATAATAGGGGTTAAAGGCGAGGAAAGTAATGATACTAGAGCGATAAAGCCGATAGGTTTTCAGGTAATAGAAGAAACTATTCATGAAGAAAATATTGATCAAGATGTTTTAAAAAGAGCAATAACCGTTACAAGTGGTCGATTAAAATTAATTCGAAAAAATGTAGTTATTAAGTTAAAAGACTATCATGTAATTTGGTTGATAAGAGATCAAATTACAAGAATAGCTACCACTGGTATTACAGGTTTTGATTCGCCTGTTTTAAATCAATCACTAATAGAAAGTTCATATACTTATAAAACAATATTAAAGATTGTTCAACTAAATAAAGAGAAGTTTACATCAAAAGAGCTGCTTATTAAGTTTGAAAAAGCAATTAAAAATGCCCAAAAAGATTTAGACCATGATTTTGATAGTTTTGATAGATTTACTTTTATAAAAAAACATACGAATCCGCAATTAAAAATATTACTTGAAATTCAAAAAGACTGGAAAGTGAAATTTCCTTTTGAAATGGCATTGTCTAATAACATGACAACCTTGTTTTCAGATAAAACATTAAACGCCAATTATTTTTCCGACCATTTAAGTGATACTACTCAATTGGCAGCTAAAATAGTTTTCGGAAAACAGTTGTTTAATGACACCTCTCTTTCTAAAGATTATAATATGGCTTGTGTAACCTGTCATATTAAAGATTTGGCTTTTACAGATGGTCGAAAAACATTTGATAAGAATCAAACAAGAAACACCCCTACATTAACTTATGCTTCTTACCAAAGAGGTTTTTTTATGGATTCGAGAGCAGGCAGTTTAGAAGGGCAGGTTATTGGTGTGGTAGAAAATCACAATGAATTTAATATGTCTATGGATTCAGTAGTACAGCGTGTGTTAAAAAACGAAAAATATAAAAATTTACTTACTAATTTATATGATAATAAAAGAGTAAATTTTAACATTCGACATGCGATTGCATCCTATATAAGAACCTTAAATACTTTTAATTCAAAATTTGATAAAAACATCAGAGGAGAAGAGGCTAGTTTAACAAGTGACGAACAAAAAGGATTTAATTTATTTATGGGAAAAGCATTGTGTGCAACGTGTCATTTTGCACCTGTTTTTAACGGAACCGTTCCGCCTAATTACAATGATACAGAGCTAGAGTTTATAGGTGTTCCAATATCTACGGATACTATAAATCCAATGATTTCATCAGATCTAGGACGTTATAATCTGTATAAAACACCCGAACGTAAACATTTCTTTAAAACACCTACTATTAGAAATATAGCCAAAACTGCACCATATATGCATAATGGCGTTTATAAAACTTTAAAAGAAGTAATGGATTTTTATAATAAAGGAGGCGGAGAAGGTTTAGGGTTTCATAAAGAAAAGCAAACATTACCTTTTGATAAATTAAATTTATCTGAAAAGGAAATAACTCAAGTTGTAGAATTTATGAAAACATTGACTGACGAGTAATTGTTTAAAATAAATATTTAATTAAAATACGAATACTTACAAAGGCAACCAAAATAGCGGTTGCCTTTTTTAATTGAATAGGACTAAAGAATTGATGACTTACTCTGCTGCCTATTTGGCCGCCAATAAAAACGGTAATCAATAAAATAGTAGTTAAATTCCAGTCAATAGTAAAACTAGGATTCATATACTGGCCAAGTAGCCCTGCAATAGAATTAACTAAAATAAAAAAGCTTGACGTTGCCGCAATTATTTTCGGAGAATCCCAATTTGTTAAATGTAAAAAAGGCGCTAAAAAAATACCACCTCCAATACCTACAATGCCAGAAATAAAACCAATAATGCCACCATAACTCGCATTTTTGTGAATGCTTACTTTTGTTGTATTTTTTTTTAATGAAATTACATTTTTAGAAATCCACATGGTAATTGCAGCTACAAACAAAGTAGCTCCTAAAAGAATAAAAAATATAGTTTGATTTATTTTAAGAAAACCACCTAAAAAAGCTAATGGAACACTAAATGAAACAAGTGGAATTACTTTTTTCCAATTAAATAATTGTTCTTTTTGAAATATCAAAACATTACCAAAAACAACGGCAATATTACATATTAAAGAGGTAGATCTTATTTGTATATATGCGATACCTGTTAAGGCTAAAACAGCTAAATAACTAGAGCCTCCACCAAAACCAACGGAAGAGTAAAGTATGGAAATACTAAAAAAAAGCAAAATTAGCTGCCAGTTTAAAAAAACGGATTCAATTAAAAATGTCAATAGTTCTGTGAAATTAATTTTTCAAAGATGTTTTAAATTGTTGCGGTGTTAAAAGCTCATTTTTCTTAAAAAGTCTATTAAAATAAGTAACACTATTAAACCCTGCTTTGTATGCGATATCACAAATATTTTCTTGAGGAGTGTTTTTAATCAATTGTTTTGCAAATTTAATTTTCTCAGAATTTATATAATCCACGGGAGTAACACCTAGTGTACTTTTAAATTTTTTAAAGAAATGAGATTTACTCATGCAAGCTTTTTCAGAAACTTCATCTAAAGTTAAATTATTTTTTGTTAAATTATCTTTAATGTATTTTACCGCGTATCCGATACGAGTATCATTAAATAAATCATCAACATTATTTAAAATTAACTTTCGTGCTTTGCTTTGTAACAAACGAATAATTAGTTCTTGAATCATTAAATCTAATAGTACATCTTTAGATTTTGTATTGTTAATAAACGTGCTCGTAAGCCTGTTTACTAAAATATTTAATTCATTGTTGTTATTTAAATGAGATGTCGCTTTTTTAAAATCCCATCCGTTATTTTCTCTTTCAATAGTGGTGTCTTCATTGAAGTTATAAACAACTTCATTTATTTTTCCTTGATCAATAACTAACCCTAAGCATGATGTAGGATTATCTAAAGAAGCATCCGGGAAATCAATATTCATGCTATTATTTTCAGGAATGACTAAAGATTCACCAGGAACAAAAGAAAAAGGTGTTGTATCATTAAAATGCATCGTTTTTTTACCAGTTAACATACTCGCAATAACTGTAGAATCGAAATTTAAGAAAACATTTTTTGTGGCTTCAAAAGTTTCAAATATATTTAATTCGGCATATTCAGAAGAATACATCGTCCTATTTTCAATAAGAGTAGAGAGTTTCCTCTTTTTAAAATGTTGGTGGTCTAATGATATCATAACTTTTTCTTTCGGATAGTAATATAGTGCAAAAATTTAAGAATATAGTGCAACTATTGTTAAAGTTTAATCGGTAAATTTGATATATCAATAATTCTAATATTCGAATTGTGTAAATGTAAAAAGACAAGTTCCCCCCAGAGAAAATTGCTATTAAAAAGAAAAAAACTAACACTTAAATGTGTTAGTTTTTTTTTGATAAACAAATAATTTTATAGGTTAAATAGGCTTTACCACGTTTATTTTAAATTGTATTTATAGAATTAATTACTTAAATATAATATAGAATAGACATTGTTAAACTTATTTACTGACTCTTATATTTTAATTTAGAAAAAGTTGAAAATAAAACAGTGGAAAATCAATTAATAAGTGTTTTATCTATGAAATGTTGTCATAAGTAGAAAAAAAAGAAGATTATTATAGAATAATCTTAAATTAGTGTTTCATAATTATACAGCATAATGAGTAACTATCATATTAAAAATTTAGAAGAATATTTTCAGGTATATCGTAAATCGGTACGAAACCCTGAGTTGTTTTGGGAAGAAATAGCAGAAGAACATTTTGTATGGCGAAAAAAATGGAATACAGTTTTAGAGTATGATTTTTTAAAACCTGAAATAAAATGGTTTGAAGGAGCAAAGTTAAATATTACCGAAAACTGTATCGATCGTCACTTACAAATACGAGGAGATAAAACAGCAATATTGTTCGAACCAAACAGTCCAAATGAAAAAGCAGTGCATATTTCATATAAAGAGTTGCACAAAAGAGTATGTAAATTTGCCAATGTTTTAAAAGAAAGCGGTATTAAAAAAGGAGATAGAGTTTGTATTTATTTACCAATGATTCCTGAATTAGCAGTTTCAGTATTAGCCTGCGCTCGGATAGGTGCGGTACATTCTGTAATATTTGCTGGGTTTTCGGCAACAGCTTTATCAACAAGAGTAAACGACTGTGAAGCAAAAATGGTAATTACTTCGGATGGTTCTTTCCGCGGAGCGAAAACAATTGATTTAAAAGGAATTGTAGATGAAGCTTTGGTAGATTGTGAAGGAGTTAAAACAGTATTAGTAGCGAAAAGGATTCACTCAACGATTCAAATGAAAGAAGGACGAGATAAGTGGTTGCAACCTTTAATAGATAAAGCTTCTGATGTTTGTGAGCCAGAGATAATGGACGCAGAAGACCCGTTATTTATTTTATATACATCAGGTTCAACAGGAAGTCCGAAAGGAATGGTACATTCTACTGCTGGTTATATGATTTATACAGCCTATACTTTTAAAAATGTATTTAATTATAAGGAAAATGATGTGTATTGGTGTACGGCAGATATTGGTTGGATTACCGGACATAGTTACATCGTATATGGTCCACTAGCAAACGGAGCCACAACAGTTATGTTTGAAGGTGTACCTAGTTATCCTGATTTTGGACGTTTTTGGGAAATCATAGAAAAACATAAAATTAATCAGTTTTACACTGCTCCAACGGCAATTAGAGCTTTAGCAAAAGAAAAGCTAGAATTTGTAGATACATATGATTTGTCATCCTTAAAAGTTTTAGGAACTGTAGGAGAACCAATAAATGAAGAAGCTTGGCATTGGTATAATGATAATGTAGGTAAAAAGAAATCTCCAATTGTAGATACTTGGTGGCAAACTGAAACAGGCGGAATGATGATTTCTCCGCTACCATATATAACCCCAACCAAACCAACTTACGCAACTTTACCTTTACCAGGAGTACAATTGGTATTAATGGATGAAAAGGGAGAGGAAGTAAAAGGAAATCAAGTAGATGGACGTTTGTGTGTAAAATACCCTTGGCCAGGTATGGCAAGAACAATTTGGGGAAATCACCAACGCTATAAAGAAACGTATTTTTCAGCTTTTGATAACAAATATTTTACAGGCGATGGTGCCTTGCGTGATGAGGTTGGTTATTACCGAATTACAGGTAGAGTAGATGATGTAATTATTGTATCGGGACATAATTTAGGAACCGCGCCTATTGAAGATGCCATAAATGAACATCCTGCGGTAGCAGAAAGTGCTATTGTTGGTTTTCCGCACGATGTAAAAGGAAATGCATTGTACGGTTATGTAATTTTAAAAGATGTTGGTGAAGGTAGAGATCATAATAATTTACGAACAGAAATAAATCAAATAATTACAGAACATATTGGTCCAATAGCTAAATTGAATAAAATTCAATTTACGGTTGGATTACCAAAAACACGATCAGGAAAAATTATGCGCCGTATTTTACGTAAAATAGCACATAATGAATTGGATAATTTAGGAGATGTTTCAACCTTGTTAAACCCTGAAGTAGTACAAAGTATTATTGATAATAGATTGTAAGCTTAAATACTATTTTGGTGTTTTTTAAGTGAGAATTATTTTTTAAGAATTAAATTTGTAGTTAGTCATATTATAGCTACAATGGAAATTATATCAATAGAAGATAAACTAAAAGAACGCATTAAAGAGTTAACATGTTTGTATAATGTTAGCTCTTTAATTCGTAATAGTGATTTTACAAACATAATAAAGCTTTTAAAAGGAATCGCCTCAAACGTGGTAACTTCCATCCGCTACCCAGATGCTGCTTTTGTAGAAATTGAAACAAATGAATATACTGTTTTATCAGGAAATAAAAATATAGAAGCTATTTTTATTATTTCGGCAATAAAAGTATTTGGAGAAGTTTTTGGTTCAATAAAAGTAGGATATTCAAAAGTAGAGTTTTCTCAAAATGCTTTTTTAGAAGAAGAAAAACAGTTACTTAATAAAATAGCCTCTGAAATAGGTGATTTATTTGAGCGTAAACAAATTAAAGAGAAAGATATTCTTGCTAAAAGACAAATGGAACGAGTAGATAGATTGTCTATTTTAGGCGAAATTACTGCAGGAATCGCTCATGAATTAAATACACCTTTAGCTAATATTTTAGGCTTTACAGAGCTTTTGCAAGAACGATTTGAAAATGATAAAGTAGCAATGAAAGACCTAGGTAAAGTTGTAAATAGTGCTATTTATTCTAGGGAAGTTGTTAAGAAATTAATGTTTTTTTCTTGCGAAATGCCGCAACAAATGGAACTAATAAACTGTGTGCCTATTATAAAAGAGGCAATAAGTTTGTTAGGACCAAATTTTAGAAAAAAAAATATTAAAAGTGAGTTTTATTTTAATAAAAAAAATATTCAATTAAAAGTTGATAAAATTCAATTAACCCAAGTAATTTTTAATTTGGTTATTAATGCAATTTATTTTTCGCCTATTAATGGAAAAATTAAAGTTTCTATAGAGGAAATGAACGAAGAAATATGGTTAAAAATTTTAGATGAAGGAATAGGTATTTCATTAAAATCGGCAGATAATATTTTCAATCCATTTTATACTACAAAACCCATCGGAGAAGGTTCTGGTTTAGGATTAAGTGTTGTTCATGGAATTGTGAAAAGCCATAGAGGAACTATAAAATATAGAGCAAACAAACCAAAAGGAACTGTTTTTGTAATTAATTTCCCGAAATAAATAAGCAATGCTACACAAAGAAAATATCTTAATTGTTGATGATGATATTCATATATTAGAACTTATTCAACGTCATTTAAAATCGTTAAATTATCATACTTACAAAGCAGTTTCTGTAAAAGAAGCGTTGCAGATATTAAAAGATCAGCCTATTGATTTGTTAATTACAGATTTGCAAATGCCAGGTGTTGATGGGTTAGAGTTGATAAAATATACATCAGAACATTTTCCGAAAATCCCTAAACTAGTTGTAACTGGTTTTCCATCTATTAATGGGGCTCTTGAAGTAATGAGATCAGGAGCAGTAGATTATATTACAAAACCATTTACAAAAGAGGAATTAAAAACAGCAATATTAAAATCATTAGAAAATAAATCTAAATTAAAAAGAACGGTTAAAATTGAAGATGAAGAACCTAAAAAAACTTCTTATGGAGAATTGATAGGAAATTCACCTGCAATTCAAAAAGTTACAGATGTAATTGAACGGCTTAAAAATAATAAAGCAACAGTATTTATTTCTGGAGAAAGCGGAACAGGTAAGGAGTTGGTAGCGCGTTCTATACATTATATGGGTAAATTTTCCTCGGCACCATTTATAGCTGTAAATTGTGGCGGTATTCCAGAAAATTTATTAGAATCAGAATTATTTGGGTATGTAAAAGGGGCGTTTACTGGAGCAGATTCAAACAGGTCAGGTTTTTTTCAAGCAGCTAATAAAGGAACTTTGTTTTTAGATGAGATAGGAAATGCTTCTTTGGCAGCACAGTTGCGATTGCTTAGAGTTTTACAAGAAAAGGAAGTAGTAAGAGTTGGTTCACAAAAAACAGAAAAAGTAGACGTTCGGGTAATTGCGGCAACGAATATAGATTTACAAGAGCTGATTAAAAAAGGTAGATTTAGAGAAGATTTATATTATAGGTTAACAGTTGTGCAAATAGATGTTCCTACTTTAGCACAACGTGTTTCTGATATACCATTATTGGTTGAAAAATTCCTTTTTAAATACGGGGTTGAATATAAAGATCGATTCATGAGAATAAGTTCAGAAGCATTAGATATACTTAAAAGATATCATTGGCCAGGAAACATTAGAGAATTAGAAAATGTAATTCAACGTGGAGTAATTATGTGTGATACCTCGGTGGAGATAGAGCACCTTCCAGATTATGTAAAGTATCAAATTGATTTTTCTAAAACTCAAGAGTTAATATCTTTAAAAGAGTTTGAAAAAAATTACATTATTCAGGTTCTAGCAGCTACAAATAATAATAAAACAAAAGCTGCAGAAATTCTTAAAATAGATAGAAAAACACTTCGAGAAAAGTTAAAGTAAAAAATGAGTATAAATGTATCATGTGGGTAATTTTTACTCGCACGATGTGTTTTGGGTAAAAATAATTTAAATAAGTAGTTGTCTGTATTTTAGTGTTTTACGTGTTTATTTTTAATTTATTTTATTTTTTGGTATGTCTATTGTCAATAGATAATAGATATTCAAAATAGTATAATTTATGGACACTAATGAAAGAAGTTTATGTAGTACTTGTAATGATGTTAATTCTTGTAACTTAACATCAAATAAAGTTTTTATTTGGTCTTGTAGTGAGTTTATGCAAGAAAAAGTATCAGAAAATAAAACAACTACAAAGGCAATTAATTTTAATGCGGTAAAAAGCAAAAAAGAATTAGAACTTATTTAATTAAAAATGACTTTAACAACAAGATTAAAACAGAAAAAAGAGCCAAAACAAGGAATGCTTCAGAATGTTATGAAGCAATTTGATGCTGCATCAGATTTGGTGAACTTGAATCCAAATATTAAAAAAATATTAGGGATAACAAATAACGAATTAATTATTCACTTTCCTGTTCGTATGGATAACGGAGAGGTAGAAATTTTTAAAGGATATAGAGTACAGCACAATAATGCATTGGGACCTTACAAAGGAGGTTTAAGGTATCATCCAACAATAGATATAGATGCCGTTAAAGCATTAGCAATGTGGATGACTTGGAAAACTTCTTTAACTGGCTTACCTTATGGTGGAGCAAAAGGAGGAATTCAAATGGATCCAAAGAAATATTCTCAATCAGAATTAGAGCGTATAACAAGGCGTTTTACATTTGCTTTAGGAGATAATATTGGCCCAGAACACGATATTCCTGCACCAGATGTAAATACAAATGCGCAAACAATGGCTTGGATTGCAGATACGTATATGTCTACAAAAGCACCTGCAGAAAGATCAAAAAATCAACATGTTGTAACAGGGAAGCCTGTTGGTTCTGGAGGTTTAGAAGGTAGAGATAGAGCTACAGGATACGGTGTGTTTTTAAATATAAAATTTTGGGCAGAACAAAAAAATGTAAATCTTAATGATAAAAAATTTATTGTTCAGGGCTTTGGAAATGTTGGTTTTTGGGCAGCTCATTTTTTAGAAAAAGAAGGTGCGAAAATGGTTGGAGTTCAAGATGCCTTTGGAGCTATTACAAATTTTAAAGGAATTAATGTAAACGACTTATTTGAGTATACAAAATTTAATAAAGGAAGTATAGTTGGGTTTACTAAATCAGAAAAAGTAGTTAAAGAAGATTTCTTTAGTTTGGATTGTGATATTTGTATTCCAGCGGCTTTAGGTAATCAAATAACAAAAGAAAATGCATCAACAATAAAAGCTTTTTTAATTGCAGAAGGAGCAAACGGACCAACGACAACTGAAGCAGAAAAAATGTTGTTAGAAAGAGGGGTTTCAATTATTCCCGATATTTTATGTAATTCAGGTGGTGTTATTGGTAGTTATTTTGAATGGTTACAAAATAGGAACGGAGAATTATGGGAGCTTGACGAAATTATGGCAAAGCTTGATAAAAAAATGAGAGAAGTTTTTATTAAAGTTTTAAACATGTCAGAAAGCAGAAAGTTAGATATGAGGTCAGCAGCTTATGTAATCGCTATAGAACGTATAGAAAGAGCTTATGTACAACGTGGAATTTTTCCATAAAATTTAGAGAAATGAAATATGAAAAGTTAGTGATTGAAAAAAATGAGTTTCTTTTACTTAAACAGCTTTTAAATATAGAAGAAAAACAAAATGAAGCTACAGTTAAAAACCATATTTTAAAGTTAAGAGAAGAATTAAAAGAAGCAATTTTCCTTGATGAAAAAGAAATGTATCTAGATGTAGTTAGGTTTAATTCTTTAATTACGGTGAGTTCAGAAGATAATGATTGGAACAATACTTTTCAATTAGTAGTACCCTTAAAAAGTAACATAGCTGAAAAAAAAGTATCAATCCTTATGCCAATGGGAGCTGCAGTAATAGGGTATGCAAAGGGAGATGTAATTCAATGGGAGTTTCCTGGAGGAATAAAACGTTTACGGGTTTTAGATATTCAAAAAATATAAAAACATAAGATTATGCAATCAAATAAGTATGTTAATTATGATACTGAAACACAGATTCTTCAAAGTCGAAGTTTTAGAGAATTAGATGTGTGGATTTCTCATGTAAACTATGTAACGGAAGAATGTGATAGGTTAGCTAAAATAGCATCTAATTTAATTAAAAAGAAAGACTTAAGAGATGATTTATTATTGATGATAAAAAAAAACTCAGATATTTTAACTCAGCTACATAGTATTAGAAATGAAACAGAAAAACTAAATGAATGTGATGATGTTGCTTGTGATTTATTTTATTTAAATGAGCATGAAGATGCAAGATATTTATATCTAAAGCATATTAAAAATTATAGGATATTAAAAGAAAAGGTTTTGTTAAGTCTTTATAATTGACTAAAATAATGCGTTGTATCTTGCAAAAAAAATAGACATAATAATTTAAGTTATGTATTATTGATAATATAGCAAGATGAGCATTGTAAATATTAGAACATATCTAGAAAAATCACTAACAATTAATGATAATGATTGGAATTTTTTTACAGCTAGATTAAAACTAAAAAAAGTAAAAAAGCGTACAAAACTTTTAAATGTAGGAGAAGTAGAAAGGTCTATTTCTTTTATTGACAAGGGTATTGTACGTTTTTTTATTCCGAAAGAAGAAGAAGATAAAGAAACTACTTTTGGATTTTGTTTTAATAATGAATTTGTAAGTGCTTACGATTCTTTTTTAACGCAATTGCCTTCGTTATATGAATTAGAAACACTTACGGATGTAGAGATGTGGAGCATGTCTTATGAAGACTTACAAGAGGTTTATAAAAAAACGTCCATAGGAAATACTTTAGGAAGATTATCATCAGAACGTTTATTTTTAATAAAATCTAAAAGAGAGCAATCCTTATTAAATGAAACAGCCGAAGAACGTTACCTTAATTTATTTGATGAACGTCCTAAGCTAATTAAAGAAATTCCACTAAAATATATTGCTTCATACATAGGTGTTACAGCGCAGGCTTTAAGCCGAATTAGAAAGCGAATTACTTAACTTAGGTTCATTTTTTTTGCGATACTAAAATTGGTTCTTTGTAAGCTAATTTTATAAGAATGGTGATAGTAATTTTCATGATAATTTTATGGTATTCAGGGTTGTTTTTTCAAACCTTCTTTTTGCATAGATATTCAGCACATCAAACCTTTAAAATGTCAAATTTTGGAGAAAAAGTGTGCTTCTTTTTAACTTGGTTAACACAAGGTTCTAATTATTTAAGTGCTTATGGTTATGGTGTAATGCACCGAATGCATCATGCGTATGCCGATACCGAGAAAGATCCGCATTCACCTAAATACGATAGTAATTTATTTAGTATGATGTGGCGTACTAAAAATATGTATCAAGATATCAATAATCAAAGAATAGCAATTGAAGAAAAATTTACCAAAAATGTACCACAATGGAAAAGCTTTGACAATTTTGCAAGTTCAAAGTTCTCTAGATTAACTTGGGGAGCATTATACGTTGTGTTTTTTATGTTTTTTGCAACTGCTTGGTGGCAATGGTTGTTTTTACCAGTAGCTTTTTTAATGGCACCAATACACGGAGTAATTATAAACTGGTTTGCACATATTTATGGTTATGTAAACTTTAAAGTAAGCGACACTTCAAAAAATTTATTACCATTCGATTTTTTAATGATGGGCGAAGGGTATCACAATAATCACCATGCTAATGGTGGTCGTGCTAATTTTGGTGGTGTAAGATGGCATGAAATAGATGTAACGTATTGTATTATGGTTGTTTTAGATAAAGTAAGGTTGATAAAATTAAAATAAAAGTACTTTTAAATTGTATTTTGTAATTGTGTCAGGCTTATTGTAAATGGCATATATTTTGACGATAAATAGTATCTTCAATAAAAAAACATGCAGCAACATACCTCATCAAAAGAAAACAAAAAGAAACCTAAAGTATCAATAGGAAAAGCATTTAAAACTATTATTTGGCCACGTAAAAACTTAGTTTTAATTGGTTTAGTTTTAATAGTAATAAGTAGGTTGGCAAGTTTGGTTGCTCCACTAAAAATTAAATCACTGCTAGATGATGTAATTCCTAATAAAGATTACAATGCGTTATACAGCTTATTATTTGTTGTTGGCGCAGCTATTTTAATTCAAGCAATAACTTCATTTTTATTAACACGTATTTTAAGTGTACAAGCACAATATTTAATTTCAGAATTGCGCGCAAAAGTGCAAAAGAAAGTTTTGTCTTTACCCATTAGTTTTTTCGATAACACAAAATCAGGAGCCTTAGTTTCTCGAATTATGAGTGATGTAGAAGGGGTTCGTAATTTAATAGGAACCGGATTGGTTCAATTAGTTGGAGGGTCAATCACAGCCATAATTTCTTTAATTTTATTGATAAACATAAGTTGGTCAATGACGCTGTTTGTATTAATACCTGTAATTATTTTCGGGTTAGTTGCTTTAAAAGCATTTAAATATATCAGGCCTATTTTTAGAAATAGAGGTGTAATTAATGCTGAGGTAAAAGGACGATTAACTGAAACGTTAGCAGGTGTAAGAGTCATAAAAGCATTTAATGCAGAGCAACAAGAAAACGAATCTTTTGAAAAAGGAGTAGCTCTTTTGTTTCAGAATGTAAAAAAGAGTTTAACAGCAACGGCAATCATGACAAGTTCGGCAACTTTTTTATTAGGAATTGCTTCTACAGGAATTATGGGAATTGGTGGTTATAAAATTATGATGGGTGAATTAACCGTTGGAGATTTTTTATCATTTACTTTTTTATTAGGTTTAATGATTGCGCCAATTGTACAAATGAGTAATATCGGAAGTCAATTAACGGAGGCTTTAGCAGGTTTAGATAGAACCGAAGAGTTGATGAACATGGAAGCTGAGGAAGATGATGCAGAAAGAACTATTGAGTTGAAAGATGTAAACGGAGCCATAAAATTTGACGATGTTTCTTTTTCATATGAAGAAGGAAAACAGGTACTAAATAATATTAGTTTTAAAGTACCTAAAGGAACCGTAACAGCATTGGTTGGAAGTTCTGGTTCTGGTAAATCTACCATTGCAGGATTATCGGCGACTTTTTTAAATCCAAAATCAGGAAAAGTATCGATTGATGATTACGATATGTCAAAAGTTAAATTAAGCAGTTACCGTAAAAATTTAGGAGTCGTTTTACAGGATGAGTTTTTATTTGAAGGATCAATAAGAGAAAACATTTTATTCCCAAGACCAGATGCAACTGAAAAAGAATTACAAAATGCTGTAAAAGCAGCGTATGTAAATGAATTTACCGATCGTTTTGATGACGGATTAAATACGTTAATTGGTGAAAGAGGTGTAAAACTTTCTGGCGGACAACGTCAGCGTTTGGCAATTGCAAGAGCCATTTTAGCAAATCCTAAAATTATTATTTTAGATGAAGCTACCTCTAGTTTAGATACCGAAAGTGAAGCATTGATTCAGAAAAGTTTATCCGAATTAATAAAAGAAAGAACAACTATTGTAATTGCGCATAGATTAAGCACTATTAAACAAGCAGATCAAATATTGGTGATTGAAGCTGGTTCGATAGTAGAAAGAGGTACACATGACGAGTTGATAAAAAAACAAGGGAGATATTTTGAGTTGTACACCTATCAATCAAAAATTTAAATGTCATTAATAATAAACTTATAAAATAAAAAAGCATCCGAATTCGGATGCTTTTTTATTTTATAAATTCATAGAAGTTGTGTAAGTTTACTGCTAATACTCGACTGTATTTTATAGTAATAAAACATCCATAAAAAAATGAAAAAAATAGTCTTATTAATAGTAATTGCAGTAATTTCTTTAGCTTGTAAAAATGAATCAAAAAAAGAAGTTGTTAAAGAAGAAAAATCAGTTGCTAAATATCCTGAAAAATTAGCTAAAGTTTTTCAAAAACATGGAGGTATTGATAATTGGCGTAAAATGAAAACATTGTCGTATGGTTTAAAAGGAGAGGAACATACTACGGATTTACATTCAAGAAAAGCAGTAATCAATTCGAAAGAATATTCGTTAGGTTATGATGGTAAAAACGTTTGGGTTTCAGATACTACGAAGTATAAAAAAGATCCTAATTTTTATTATAACCTATATTTTTATTTTTATACAATGCCTTTTGTTTTGGCAGATGACGGAATTGTATATTCAGAAACAAAACCATTAGAGTTTGAAGGAAAAAAATATCCAGGGTTTAAAATTTCATACAATGCAAATGTAGGTTCATCACCAGATGATAATTATTTTATTTATTACGATGAAACTACCAACGAAATGAGTTGGTTAGCTTATACAGTTACGTATCACAGTAAAAAAGCATCAAATAAAAAGAGTATTATTAGATATAACGATTGGCAAAACGTTAACGGGTTTTTATTACCTAAATCTTTAACGTGGTATAAAAAACATGAAAATGGTAATCCTACTGAGCCAGCAAGAGAACCTACCAAATTTGTATTACCTTTATTAAGTGAAGCATCATTTGATGCTGACTTTTATGCAAAACCAACAAAATAAATGGATTCACAAAAATATACTTGGAAAAAAGAATATACAGTAGTGTTGATTGCAAATATAGTTTACATCGCATTATTTTATATTATTACAAATTTATATACGAATTAGAATATGCAAACTATAGACTGGGTAGTACTTTCGTTAACATTATCATTTATTGTTTTTTACGGAGTTTGGAAAACTAGAGGAAGAAAAAACGCTGAAGATTATATTAAAGGAGGAAGTGATAGTAAATGGTGGACAATTGGTTTATCAGTAATGGCAACACAAGCAAGTGCGATTACCTTTTTATCTACACCAGGACAGGCATTTCATAGCGGAATGGGTTTTGTACAATTTTACTTCGGATTGCCAATTGCTATGGTCATCATTTGTTTGGTATTTATCCCGATTTATCATCGATTAAAAGTATATACAGCGTACGAATATTTAGAAGGGCGTTTTGATAAAAAAACAAGAACTTTAACTGCTATTTTATTTTTAATTCAAAGAGGTTTAGCAGCAGGAATTACCATTTTTGCGCCTGCAATTATTTTGTCAGCTGTATTAGGTTGGGATTTAATTACATTAAATATAATCATCGGATTCTTAGTAATTATTTATACTGTTTCTGGCGGAACAAAAGCCGTAAGTGTTACTCAAAAACAACAAATGGCAGTAATTTTTGCAGGAATGTTTATTGCCTTCTATTTGATATTACAATATTTACCTGACGGAATTACATTTACAAAAGCGTTAGAAATTGCCGGAGCTTCGGATAAAATGCAAGTATTAGATTTTTCTTGGGATTTAAATAATCGCTACACAGTTTGGACAGGTATTTTAGGAGGAACATTTTTAATGCTTTCTTATTTCGGAACCGATCAGAGTCAAGTTCAGCGATATTTATCAGGAAAATCGGTTCGAGAAAGTCAGTTAGGTTTAATTTTTAACGGATTGTTAAAAGTGCCTATGCAATTTTTTATACTATTGGTTGGGGTAATGGTTTTTGTTTTTTATCAATTTAATACTTCGCCTTTAAACTTTAATCCGAAGGCAAAAGAAGCTGTTGAAAATTCTCAATATGCATCAGAGTATAAGGCTTTAGGTGATAAACATATCCAGATTGAAAATCAGAAAAAAGCATTGATTTTTGATGGATTATCCGACGAAAATAAAAAACAATTACAAGCTTTAAATGAACAAGATAAATCGATAAAAAAAGAAGCAAAAGCAGTTATTACAAAAGCAAACACTCAAGTAGAAACGAATGATAAAGATTATGTTTTTATCCATTTTATATTGCACAATTTGCCAAAAGGATTAATCGGTTTGTTGTTGGCGGTAATTTTATCGGCAGCAATGTCATCTACAGCATCCGAGTTAAATGCATTGGCATCAACCACTGTTATCGATTTATATAAAAGAAATCAATCAAAAGATAGGAGTGAAGAGCATTATGTTAAAATGACCAAATGGTTTACTTTAGGATGGGGGCTTTTAGCAATTTCCGTTGCTTGTGTAGCCAATTTATTTGATAATTTAATTCAGTTAGTTAATATTATCGGTTCTATTTTCTACGGAAATGTATTAGGAATATTCTTATTAGCTTTCTTCTTTAAATTTGTGAAATCGAATGCCGTTTTTATAGCCGCAATTATCACTCAGTTAATTATTATTTATGTTTGGAAAGCAGATTGGCTACCTTTCTTATGGTTAAATGCTTTGGGTTGCGGATTGGTAATTTTAATAGCTTCTTTATTACAACCATTTTTAAATAAGAAATAAGTAATAATTGTAGTTTAGTTATTCTGATATAAATAGAAATTAAAAAGATATCGAATACGTCAACCTGAACTTGTTTCAGGTTCGCATAAGCATTGGGTGCTATGATAGATGAGATTTTGAAATAAATTAAGAATGACCTAAAAAGGATTATTCTTTTTCATTCAAATGCTTTGCAACATAAGTTCCCATACTAAAACAGGCTTGTAATAAATAACCTCCGGTAGGCGCGTTCCAATCTAACATTTCACCGATGCAATAATTATTTTTGAGTTTTTTTAACTCGAAATTTTCGTTGACTTCGTTTAAAGAAATTCCTCCAGTAGTTGAAATAGCCTCGTTTAAAGTTGCAGCCGCTTCGATTACAAGAGGTAACGCTTTTATTTTTTTAGCAATATTATTTTTGTTGATGTATTCTTCTTTTGTTAAAATAGTTTTTAAAAGAGCAATTTGAGGTGAACTTAACCTCAGTATTTTTTTAAGAATATCAGTTATTCTTAAATGAGAGTCCTTTATTTTTTTTTGAATTGTTGCTAATTCAAGAGTTGGTTTTAAATCTAAATAAATAACAGGTTTTTTGTTAGCAGTTAGTTGCGATTGTATTTGCGGACTCAATGCATAAATAGCATTTCCTTCTAATCCGAATTTTGTAATAACCAATTCTCCTTTTTGTTTTTTATCTAAACAAGAAAGTGCAATATTTTTTAAAGGCTGTCCTTCGTTTTTAGATATAAAATCACCTTTCCAATTAATATTATAAGCACAATTAGCAGGTAAAAAAGGAAGTGTATTTATATCTTTCTCCTTAAAATTATCTACCCAATTACCTTCTGATCCAGTAATTTTCCAACTAGCGCCACCTAATGAAAAAATAGTGTAATCAGCTCTTACAATTTTATTGTCATTAAAAATCAATTCACTTTTATCACTCCAACCTTTCCATTCATAATTGTATACGAATTGTATATTCTTATCAATTAAAAACTGTTTGATGTTGGTAAGAACTGTAATGGGTTTAATTCCTTTTTCAGGATAAATACGATTACTACTTCCTACAAAAGTTGGAATATCAATAGATAACAACCAGTTACGTAAATCTTCATTCGTAAAGTTTAATAAAGCATTTTTAAGAAATGAAGTAAGTGTATAACGGGTAATCATTTTATCAATATGCTCACCATGGCTAAGGTTAAATCCACCATCACCAGCGACTAAAAACTTTCTCCCAATAGATTTTTTTTTCTCATAAATTGTGATATCAAATTTATTTGAATCTAAAAAAACTGCTGTAAAGAGAGCAGAAGATCCACCTCCAATAATGGCTATTGATTTTTTCATATAACAAAACTACTATTTGTTTTTATAAAGAGAATGTAAAATTATAATAAAACAAAAAAGACTGCCTTATAAGACAGTCTTTTTAATATGTTTTTAAATATGTAGTATTACATTTTAGCTAAAAACTCTTTATTCATTTTAATATAATCAGCATTACCTGCTTTTTCAGCACCAGCTAAAGATGCTTTTGCAGCTTTAACAGCTCCTTTTTTATCTCCAGCTTTTGCTAAGATTAAAGATTGCTGACGTAAATACCAAAAACGAGGTTGATTTTTAGTCATATCTACTGCTTTGTTAATCCAAGTTGCCGCTTTTTTAATGTCTTTACCACTCTGTAAATAATATACAGCAGCAGAGTAAAAATCACCAGCTTTTGGACCTTGCATAGTTGCAGCAATACTAGCTTCAACAGCTTTATCCGTAGGTGTGTTAAATTTTACACCAACATAAGCGTTTTCCCATAACATTCCTAAAACAGCAGAGCTATTAGTAATATCGTCAATAGTAATTGTAAAAGTTTCTATTTTCATTGGCATCATATCAGCCTTTACAGTTGTAGATAAAGCTACTTTACTAGCATCCCATTTTTGTGGAGTTCCCCAGTTAGTTGCATCCGTATAAAAAATTACTTCCCAAGAAGTTTTTCCTGGTTTAGTATATAAAGCGTATGTTCCTTTTTTTAACTCTTTACCATCAATAGTAACATCCGTACTAAAAGTAACTTTAGTGTTTTCATTTGCTCCAGTTCTCCATACTTTTCCGTGAGGAACTAAGTCTCCAAAAATAGTTCTTCCTCTCATTCCTGGTCTAGAATATTCAACTGTAACATCTGATAATCCAACAGTTTGTTCTAATTTAGAAGAAGGGCTAGGAGCTGGAGTTTTTATTTGTGCATTTGTAGTTAACGTAAGTGCAGCTACAAATAAGCTTAAAACTAATTTTTTCATGATAATTGGTTTGTTTTTGTTTCGATGCTAAAATTACGAGTAAAAATTGAGTTAAATGTTAATGAAAACTTAAAATAAACATCATTTTTTTAGTTGATATTTGCAATATGAAAAAATATATTTCTGAATTGATAGGAACTTTTGCTTTGGTTTTTTGTGGTACTGGTGCAATGACAGTGAGTGAAATAACTGGCGGAACCGATTTAACGCATACAGGTGTTGCAATAACTTGGGGTTTAATTGTTATGGCTATGATTTATGCTTTTGGTGAAATATCAGGAGCTCATTTTAATCCGGCAGTTACTATAGCTTTTGCGTATGCTAAAAAGTTTTCATGGAAAGAAGTTCCTAAATATATAATTGCTCAATTAGTAGGAGCGTTACTTGCTAGTTGCATTTTATGGGTGTTATTTCCTGAAAGTGAATATTACGGTGCAACCATTCCTGTATTAGAACCATGGCGAGCGTTTATTTTAGAATTACTGCTAACCTTCTTTTTAATGCTAACAATAATTAATGTTTCTAGCGGAAGTAAAGAAGTAGGCGTAATGGCAGGTATTGCTATTGGTGGTGTGGTGTTGTTAGAAGCAATGTTTGCAGGACCAATGACCAAAGCGTCTATGAATCCTGTTCGTTCCATTGCTCCAGCATTGGTTTCTGGGCATTTAGAGCATTTATGGTTATATATATTAGCGCCAATTTTAGGAGCTTTGTTAGCGGTAGTTTCTTGTAAATTTGTAAAAGACAATAATTGTTGTGATGAAGAATGTTAGTATTTTAGGCTGTGGGTGGTTAGGAAAATCATTAGCAGTTTCGTTATTAAATGAAGGATATAAAGTAAAAGGCTCTACAACTTCTGAAGAAAAATTAGATCTTTTAGAAGTTAACGGAATAGCACCTTATATTGTTAATATTTCTGAATTTGAAGAGTTTGATACTTTCTTAAATTCAGATATTTTAATTATTACAATTACTTCTAAAGATGTTGATAGTTTTGAAAATTTAATTGCTCAAATAGAAAACTCTCCAATACAAAAAATAATCTTTATTAGTTCTACCTCAGTTTATGGAAGAGTTAATAAAATCATGACAGAAGAAGATGAAGTTTTAAAAACTCCTTTAACAGCAATAGAAAATTTATTTAGAGAAAATACTTTTTTCGAAACTACTATTATTCGTTTTGCAGGTTTATTTGGAGATGTAAGACAACCAAGTAATTGGTTTAAAAATGGAAGAAAAATACCACATCCAAAAGGTTTTGTAAATATGATTCATAAAGACGATTGTATAGAGATTATTCATACAATTATTGATCAGAATTGTTGGGGTGAAACTTTTAATGCATGTTCTAACCATCATCCAACAAGAAGAGAGTTTTACACCTTAGCCAAATTAAGGAACGACTTTGAAGTTCCAGAGTTTGAAAACAATGAAGTTTATGAGTGGAAGATTATCAGTTCGAAAAAAATACAACAAGCTTTAGATTATACTTTTATTCACGACGATTTGCTGTCTATTTAGCATATTTTATTTTTCTTAAATAGTTAAAAACGAAGCCAAATATAGCTAGTAAAATTAACGGAATACCCATATTTATAAACTGCCAAAAACTTTTTTCGGTGTAAGCTTTTTGTTTATCAAGTAAGTTTATCTGCAATGTTTTATTTCGTAAATTAATTAAACCAACATCGTCTAATAAATAATCAATAGTATTTATTAAAAACTCTTTGTTTCCAAATTGCTCGCCTGTCCATTTATCCAAAGCTAAATCGTGTGGTTTACCTTTTAAAACTTGATTCTTACCAATATCTCCATCCGCAATGACAACCATTTTATTAGGGTTGCTTTCTGCTTTAAAAAGTGACGTATCAAATGGTTTTGTTCTATTTTTATAGGCAGAATTAAAATTACCTTCTAATAAAACACCTAAAAGCTGTGGGCCGCTTTTATACTCATTTTCTTTAGGTTGTTGGGCAATACTTTGTAGTTCTACAAAATTTGGAGTTCCGATTTTTTTACTTAAAACTGAAGTAATAAATAAAGGTGTTTTTTTAATATTACCTTTTAAAGTGTCAATTTGAGTGGTAAAACGAAAGCGAACTGGAGCTATATTTTTTGTTGTCGAATGATTTGGATTTCCGTTTGCTAACGGATGATAAAACCAGTTTAGATGTTGAAACTGTGCTTGATTACCGGTGTTACCAGTTGCAAGCGGAATTTTAGCCGAGTATAAATCTTGAATTAGTTTATTATTTACCCGAACTTGATAACTGAATAATAAATCGGTTAAATTTAAATCACGCGGAAAAGCCAACATTTTCCCTTCGTTGTATAAACTATCAGTATCGGCATAATTTTGATCAATCATCCACAGGGATTTTCCTCCGTTGGTAATAAATTGATCGAGTGTAAATTTTTCTTGTTCGGTAAAACGTTCGGTTGGTTTGGCAACAACAGCCAAATCATATTTTGTTAAATCTTTAAGTGTTTTCTGCGGATTTTTAGCAACACTATCTAAAGTGAATTTAGCTAAGTGATAATTTTTTCCTACTTCACTTAATAAACTGTATAAATAAATATCTTCTAACTCGCCATTACCTGAAATAACTGCTATTTTTTGCTTTTTATTTTTAGTGATATTATTCAATGCATTTGCAAAAGAATATTCTAATTTTTCAATAGCATTTTGTAGTTGCTCTTCTTGAGTTTTGGCTATTGCATTTGGTAATAAAGAGACTAAAGTAGATTTTTTACCAAGATTAATTTCTGCCCAAGGAAAAATAATAGCTTGTGATAGTTTTCCATCCTCTTCAATAGTTAATTGCGTAGGCATCATTCCTTTTTGTATCAATTCCTCACGAATATTATCAGGATTTATAAATCGAAATAAAATATTCGAATTCTGAGCTTTTAATTCCTCTAAAAATTGACGTGTTTCAATCTGTAATCTTTTAAATTCTGCAGGAAAATCACCTTCTAAATACACGTTTACAAAAACAGTATTATCAATATTATCTAATATGTTTTTACTAACATCAGATATTGTAAAACGCTTATCTTTTGTTAAATCAAATCTTTTGTATATTGATGTTGAAAGATAGTTTAATAATAACAGTCCGATAAGAGTAAAGGCTATATGTTGTATCTTTTTACTCATTTTTTAATTGTTGTTTGGTGATGAATAAAAAGAAAAAAGTAACACTTAAAAAATAGATAACATCACGTGTGTCAATTACACCACGGCTAATACTTTTAAAATGTTCGTTTATTCCTAATTGTTGTATCGAGTTTCCTAAAGTGCTACTTACAGCATCAAATCCGTAGAAAAAAATAAAAGTAATAAACACACTTAAAATAAAGGCTACAATCTGATTTTTAGAAAGTGTAGATGTAAATAAACCAATTGCGGTATAAGTGGCAGCTAAAAAAAGTAATCCTAAATACGAACCAATTGTACTACCAATATCTAAATTTCCAACAGGATTTCCAATCGTGTAAACGGTATAAACATAAGTTAATGTTGGTATTAAAGCAACACAAACTAAAAGTAAAGATGCGGTAAACTTACCTAATACAATTTGCCAATCGGTAACAGGTTTTGTTTTTAAAATTTCTATGGTTCCGCTATTAAATTCATCAGCAAAACTCTTCATGGTAATTGCCGGAATCAGAAATAAAAATAACCAAGGTGCTAAATAAAAGAAAGAACTTAAATCGGCAAAACCAGCATTTAAAATATTAAAATTGTCTTTAAAAACCCATAAAAATAATCCGTTTACGAGTAAAAAAACACCGATAACTAAATAAGCTATTGGTGATGCAAAAAATGAGTTGAATTCTTTTTTTAGTATAGCGTACATTATGCTGGGTTTATATCGAGGCGAAAAATAGTATTATCATCAAATAAATCATCATCATCTAAAATAAACTGATGTTTTTTTAATAACGTTATTGACGCAGTATTATTTTGATGTGTAAAAGCTTCAATTGTTTGTAGTTTTAAAACTGATTTTCCATATTCTAAAACAGTAGCCATAGCTTCACTCATAAAACCTTCATTATGAAAATCGGGATTTAATTCATAACCAATTTCAGCATAATTATTTTCGGCATTGATATTATGATAAACGATGGTACCAATTATTTGGTTGTTTTCTTGATGCTGAATTGCCCAAAAAATTCGATTACCTTTTTCAAATTCATCCAAACAAGTTTGAATAAAAGAATCGGCATCATTTAAGTTTTTAGGTGTATCTCTAACAATTAATTTGTTAACTTCTTTGTTAGAACGCAGTTTAAAAATAGTTCGTTTATCGTTAAAAGATAATTGGCGTAATGTTAATCTTTCGGTAGATAATTCAGGGAAAATTGTAGGGTAGTTCATTATGGTAGGCTTACGGTTTTGTCAACACTCCACGCTAATGGTTTGTCGTTAAATAATACTTTTGTTTGTGCCCAAACACCTTTAAATAGGTCAGAGTTTCGGTAGTTTTCTAAATCTTGTTCGGTTTCCCAATAGCTGTAAGTAAAGAAAATATCTGGATTGTTTTTATCTCTATACAATTCTAATAAACGACAGCCGGGTGAGTTTCTAATAAACTCTTTTTTTGTGTTAAAATTAGCTAAGAATTCTTCAATTTTCTCTGAATGAAAACTCATCTTTACAATTCGTACAAACATATTTTTTAATTTATTGTGGTAAAATCGGGTGTTTCAATGGTTTCAAACTCAATAGTAATGGTATCTCTATATCCTAGCCCTAATAAAGAAGATGCACCACCAACGGTGTTTAGATTGCTTCTGTAAATAGCAATTTCTAAAAAACCTGCCGAATTAAAAATAGCTAATTTTTCGCCATCACAATTCCTTTTTTCTTTAGAGACAGAGTAATCTACAATTTCATTATAGCGATTGTAAATTTTATTAAAAATAGATCGTTTGGCAGCAATGGTAAAATTACGACCTTTACCTATAGCTATAAAAAGTTTTTTATTAATATTCGTAATTACATTTCCGTAATTATCAACATAAATAACTCCTCCAATAATAATGTCTTTCGCTTGATTTACTTTTGGCTGAATTTCAACACTACTTTTATAAGAAGCTATTTCTTTACCAATAACATTTAGGCTACCACCACGAGCAATATGTGAAGCAACTTGTACAAAAACATCTAATACAGGAAAACTGGTTTCGATATGATTGTGAATATTGATTTCAACAATTTTTGTTGGTTTTATTTCTGATGCAATCATTGCAATTAATCCGTTATCAGGACAAATAAAATAATGATTGTCTAATTCAATTGCAATATGTTTATTCTCTGGACTTAATTCAGAATCTACCCCAACGATATGAATTGTTTTATCAGGGAAACTTTTATAGGTGTTTTTTAAAATATAAGCAGTTTCTGTAATGTTAAATGGGGTTATATGATGTGTAATGTCAACAATTTTAGCTTCAGGTAATTCACTATAAATTGCTCCTTTTACAGCCCCTACAAAGTGGTCTTTTATTCCAAAATCGGTAGTTAATGTAATTAGAGACATTAATTTAATTGCTTGTTAATTAGTAGGTTGAAAAAGTAAGCTAAAATTTATAGCAAAACTACATAATTCAATAAAAATAATCATTATTTTTAAAGTGAATAATATTAAAACCTTTGTCATTTGAACGAACGTATCATTGAACTAACAGAAATCGACCCAAATGAATTTTTTGGAGCTCAAAACAGTACAATTACAGCGTTAAAAAAGTACTTTCCGAAAGTGAAAATTGTTGCTAGAGGAAATAAACTTAAAATTTATGGAGAACCTGAAATTCTAGATGAATTAGAAAAACGGTTAGAAATGCTTGTAAAGTACTTCAATAAATATAATAAATTAGATGAAAACAGCATTGAACGTGTTTTAACAGCAACGGGAAAAGAAGAAGAAATTCGAAAATCCGGAAAAATAGAAGGTGTTTTAGTACACGGTGTTAATGGTAAATTGATAAAAGCACAAACAACAAATCAACGTAAAATGGTTGATTTGATGCAAAATAATGATATGTTATTTGCTGTTGGTCCAGCAGGAACAGGAAAAACGTATACAGCAGTTGCCCTGGCAGTAAAAGCATTAAAAGAAAAAGAAGTTCGTAGAATAATTTTAACAAGACCTGCTGTAGAATCTGGAGAGAATTTAGGTTTTTTACCGGGCGATTTAAAAGAAAAATTAGATCCGTATATGCAACCTTTATATGATGCTTTACGAGATATGATTCCGCATGAAAAACTAGAATCGCATTTAGAAAAAGGAATCATACAAATTGCTCCTTTGGCATTTATGCGTGGACGTACTTTAGATAATGCTTTTGTTATTTTAGATGAAGCTCAGAATACAACGCATAATCAAATGAAAATGTTCTTAACAAGAATGGGAAAACATGCAAAGTTTATTATAACAGGAGATCCTGGGCAAATAGATTTACCGCGTAAACAAGTTTCTGGGTTAAAACAGGCATTATTGGCTTTAAAAGATATTGGAGGTATAGCACAAGTGTATCTGGATGATAAAGATGTAGTACGCCATCGATTGATCAAAAAAATTATTAAAGCCTATAAAAGTATAGAAACAGAATAGTATGAAAAAGAAGGTAATCGCTTTATTAGGGCTTTTAATATGTATTATAGGTATAGTAATTTACTTTTTAGAATCTAAAAACAATATTATTCTTCCATCATTTTTAAAAGGAACAGGCTTGTGGTTTTTAATTATAGGCTCGTCTTTTTCTTTATTTTATTCTTTTAAGGAAAGAAATAAAAAAGAAAAATAAATAGTATATTTTTGCAGCCAACAACACAACAAACAAAGAATGAATACAATTAATGAAACTAACTTTCAGTTTCCAAAACAAAAGTCGGTTTATAAAGGTAAAGTACGCGAGGTTTATAATATAAATGATGAGTTATTAGTAATGATAGCTTCTGATAGATTATCAGCTTTCGATGTAGTTTTACCACGTCAAATTCCTTTTAAAGGGCAGATTTTAAATCAGATTGCTACCAAAATGATGAATGATACTGCTGATATTGTTCCGAATTGGTTACACGCAAATCCAGATGAAAACGTTGCAATTGGTCATTTATGTGAACCTTTTAAGGTAGAAATGGTAATTCGTGGTTATATGTCTGGTCATGCAGCACGTGAATATAAAGCAGGTAAAAGAGTTTTATGTGGCGTAACAATGGCAGAAGGAATGCAAGAAAACGACAAGTTTCCTATTCCTATAATTACACCATCTACCAAGGCTGATAATGGTGATCATGATGAAGATATAACTCGTGAAGAAATTTTATCAAAAGGAGTTGTTTCTGAAGAAGATTACATCGTTTTAGAAAAATATACACGTGCTTTATTTCAAAGAGGAACCGAGATAGCAGCTTCTCGCGGATTGATTTTAGTAGATACTAAATATGAATTCGGAAAAACAAAGGATGGCAAAATTGTATTGATTGATGAAATTCATACGCCAGATTCTTCTCGTTATTTTTATGCTGATGGATATCAGGATAGACAAGATAGAGGAGAAGCTCAAAAGCAGTTATCAAAAGAGTTTGTACGTCAGTGGTTAATTGAAAATAATTTTCAAGGAAAAGACGGACAACAAATTCCTGAAATGTCTGATGAAAAAGTTATCGAAATTTCAAATAGATATATCGAATTGTACGAACAAATTACAGGAGAGAAATTTGTAAAAGCAAATACAGCAAACGTATTAGATCGTATAGAAAAAAATGTTGTTAATTTTTTGAATGGATAGTAAAAAACTAACTATTAGACCAGTTTTAAACTTTTCATCTGAAATACCTATTGAAGATTTTCAGAATAAGACTGTGCGTCCAATTTTAAAATTACAACATGATTTATTGCTACAGTTTTTCATTTTTTTCTGTAATAAGCAAAAAGTAGATATTTTAAATGTCGAAAAAGAGAAGTTTAATAAAGTGGTGAACAATATCACCAAAAAAAATATAAATTTAAAAAATCAGTTTTTAGGTTTAATTATAGGTCAGTTTACCGTTGGTGAATTTGAGTTTTATAAAGAAAATAATGCTGATATTAATAAAAGAATTTTAATGATGATTGGCCAACGAATCAAAGACAGTCAATTAGAAATTAAAGATTTTAAAACAAACAACAATGATAATAGCACCAAGAACTAGAGGGTTTATTTGTTTAACATCTCACCCAACAGGATGTGAACAAAATATAAAAGATCAAATAGCATACGTACAATCGAAAGGAAAAATTGAGGGAGCCAAAAAAGTATTAGTAATAGGTGCATCAACAGGTTTCGGACTGGCATCAAGAATTTCAAGTGCCTTTGGTTCAGACGCTGCAACAATCGGAGTTTTTTTTGATAAACCAGCCACAGAAGGAAGACCAGGATCGCCAGGTTTTTATAATACAGCAGCTTTTGAACAAGAAGCTGAAAAAGCAGGATTATACGCAAAAAGTATAAACGGAGACGCATTTTCAAACGAAATAAAAGAACAAGTTGTTAAGCTAATTAAAGAAGACTTAGGTCAGGTAGACTTAGTAATTTATAGTTTAGCATCACCAGTAAGAACGCATCCAGAATCTGGTAAACGCTTTAAATCGGTTTTAAAACCAATAGGAGAGGTGTTTACAAATAAAACAGTAGATTTTCATACAGGAAAAGTATCAGAAATATCTATAAATCCAGCCGAAGGCGAAGATGTTGCTAATACAGTAACAGTTATGGGAGGTGAAGATTGGAAAATGTGGATGGATGCATTACAATCAGAAAACTTATTATCAGAAGGGGCTACAACAGTTGCTTATTCATATATTGGGCCAGAAGTAACAAAACCTGTTTATAGAAGCGGAACAATTGGTGCTGCAAAAGATGATTTAGAAGCAACAGCTTTTAAAATTACTGAAGATTTAAAATCATTAAACGGAAAAGCATATGTTTCTGTAAATAAAGCATTGGTAACTCAGGCTAGTTCTGCAATTCCGGTAATTCCGTTATATATTTCTTTATTATTTAAAGTGATGAAGGCAAAAGGAATTCATGAAGGGTGTATCGAACAAATTCAACGTTTGTATAGCGAACGTTTATTTGGTGGCGATTTAGATTTAGATGCCAAAGGAAGAATTAGAGTTGATGACTGGGAAATGCGTGAAGATGTGCAAGCAGAAATTGCAGAATTATGGAAAAAAGCAACTACTGAAAATTTAGCTGAGTTAGGTGATTTAGAAGGATACAGTAATGAGTTTTTTAAGTTATTCGGATTTAAAGTCGACGGAGTAGATTATGATGCTGATGTTAACGAGCTTGTTAAAGTACCAAGTATTCAGTAAATCAAAAAAATAAATTGAAAGCCTCATAGATATAAAGTCTATGAGGTTTTTTAGTTATATTTAATTTTTAAATTAAAAGATGAAAACAGCTACCGTTAAAATATTAAAAGACGAACTAAAACATAAGAATACGAACGAATTATTAGAATTATGTTTAAAATTAGCTCGATTCAAAAAAGAAAATAAAGAGTTATTAACCTATTTGTTGTTTGAATCACATGATGAAGAGAGCTACATTTTGGGAGTTAAAAAAGAGATAGACATTTTATTTGAAGGAATTAATACCAAAAGCTACTTCTTTATAAGAAAAAGTATGCGTAAAATATTAACAAGCACAAAAAAATACATTCGTTTCTCAAAGAAAAAAGAAACAGAAGTAGAACTGCTCTTATATTTCTGTGTAAAACTTAAAAACTTTAAACCATCAATACAAAAAAGCCCGCGATTACAAAATATATTAACAACGCAAATAAAGTTAATAGAAAAATTAATGGCTACGTTACACGAAGATTTACAATATGATTTCCGTTTAGAGTTAGATAAATTATAAAAATATTTCTCGTTATTCTGAATTTGATTCAGAACCAAATCTAATAAAATCTATTAAAAATAAAAGTGATAAAATATTCTTGATAACGTCATTCCGAATTTATTTCGTAATCACATTTAAGTAAAGCGAAATTATTTATTGCCAATTAACCGAAAAAAAATATAATTTTTTTACGTAACTTATTCGAGCAAAAACAAAAACTTCAAAAAATGCCAAATTATACATTAAAAATAAACGGAAAATCACATTCTTTTTCTACGGATGATGATACGCCTTTGTTATGGATTTTAAGAGATGAATTAGAAATGGTAGGTACAAAATTCGGTTGTGGAATTGCACAATGCGGTGCTTGTACAGTACATGTAGATGGCGCAGCAATGCGAAGTTGTCAATTAAAAGTATCAGAGTTAGATAATGAAGAAATAACAACGATTGAAGGTTTGTCAAAAGAAGGAAATCATCCGTTGCAAGAAGCTTGGGAGGAAGTTGATGTTCCGCAATGCGGATATTGCCAAGCAGGGCAAATAATGACAGCGGCATCGTTTTTAAAAGAAAATCCGAGTCCGTCTGACCAGGAAATTCGAGAAGCAATGCATGGTAATTTATGCAGATGTGCTTCTTACAACCGAATAGAAAAAGCAGTAGGAATCGCCGCTAAAAAAATGTCTTAAAAATTAAACTTATGAGTACATCAAAAAATAAAATTACGTTTAGTAGAAGGAGTTTTTTAAGAACATCGGCATTAGCAGGTGGCGGAATTATGATTGGGTTTAATTTGTTTACCGCATGCAAGCCCAATGTAAAACCATCAGTTGATATTGAAAATTTAAATTTTAATGATTTCAATGCATTTATTCAAATATCTAACGAAGGTTATGTAACTATTTATTCTCCAAATCCAGAAATTGGGCAAGGTGTTAAAACTTCTATGCCAATGCTTATAGCCGAAGAACTAGATGTTGACTGGAATAATGTACATGTAGCACAAGCTCCATTAGATACTAAAAATTATAAACGTCAGTTGGCAGGAGGTAGTCAATCAATACGTTTTGGTTGGGATGCTTTAAGGCAAACCGGCGCCACAGCAAAACAAATGTTGGTAAATGCTGCCGCTGTAAAATGGGGCGTAGATCCAGTAACATGTAAAGCATCAAACGGAATTATAACGAATGCTAAAGGAGAAACTTTAGGATATGGAGATGTTGTAAAAGAAGCTGCTGTTTTAGATGTGCCTGAAAATGTAACTATAAAAAAGCCTTCTGAATTTACCATTATAGGAAAGAGTGCAACCAATGTAGATTTAGAAAAAATAGTAACAGGTAAACCTTTATTTGGATTAGATTATAAAGCTCCCGGAATGGTATATGCAACAGTTTTAAGACCTCCGGCATTCGGTCAATTATTAGATTCTTTTGATGCATCTGAAGCAAAAAAAGTAAAAGGAGTATTAGATGTTATAATTATTGGAGATAAAGTTAGAAGTTTTTTAGATTCAGGTAAATCTAATTGGACTTTTAAAATGTCTGAAACAGATAAAGTGGTGGTGGTTGCAGAAAATACTTGGGCAGCGATTAAAGGAAAAAACGCTATAAAAGCTGTTTGGAAGACCAATAATAAAAAATTAGAAAATACTGAAGCTCATGATAAAATTCTAAATGATATTTTAGATGCTAAAGATTTTGATGTACGTCGTGAAGATGGAAACATCGAAAAAGCATTTGCATCAGCAGATAAAATAGTTGAAAGAACATATCATTCACCTTTTTTACCTCATAATTGTTTAGAACCAATGAATTTTTTCGCCAATGTTACTCTAGAAAAGATTGATTTAATAGGACCAGTACAAACTCCAGAATTTGCTGCGATGGTTGTTGCAGAAATGTTAAATAGAGATTTAGCCGATGTTCAAGTGCATATGACAAGAATGGGAGGAGGATTTGGTCGACGTTTATATGGTGATTTTGTATATGAAGCTGCTGAAATATCTAATGCAATTAAAAAGCCTGTAAAAGTTATATCGACAAGAGAAGATGATATGACTACAGGGGTTTATCGCCCAGCAATAAAATATCGAATTGCAGCTTCAATTAGAAATAATAAAATTACAGGATATCATTTAAAAGAAGCAGCTATTGATGGTAATATGTATGGGTTAATACCACATTTTTTCCCTGCAGGATGTATTGCAAATTATAAAGTATCTACAAAAAATTATCAAAGTGATATTACAACAGGGGCATGGAGAGCTCCGTATACTAATTTTTTAGCCTTTGCAGAGCAAGCCTTTTTTGATGAGTTAGCAGCAGAATTAAATGTAGATACTGTACAATTGCGTATCGATTTATTGCAAAACGTAAAAGATACTCAAGATAAAAAGATTGAGTATTCAGGTAAAAGAATGGAAGATACCATAAAACTAGCTGTAGAAAAAGGAAATTGGGGTAAAGAAAAAGAAGGTGTTTATCAAGGTTTTTCTGCATATTATAGTCATAACACCCACGTCGCTGAAGTAGCTGAAGTTGTTTTAAAAAACGGTTTGCCTGTAGTAACTAAAGTAGTTGCAGCGGTAGATTGCGGAATTGTAGTAAATCCAACCGGAGCAATAAATCAAGTACAAGGTGGTGTAATCGACGGAATTGGACATGCAATGTACGCTGATTTAACTTTCGAAAAAGGGAAACCATCTAATAAAAATTTTGATACCTATCGATTAATAAGAATGAATGAAACACCTAAGGTAGAAGTACATTTTGTTAAAAACGAATTATCGCCAACAGGGTTAGGTGAGCCAGGATTGCCCCCGGCAGGTGGAGCAGTTGCAAATGCAATTTATAAAGCTTTAGGAAAACGTTTGTATAAACAACCGTTTATCAATCAGTTAAAACAACCATAAAAACATAATTAAAAATAAGTCTTAATAGAAAAGATATCGATTTCGATATCTTTTTTTATTTCAAGTCATTAAGGAGGTTGTCAATTTTGAAAATTTCTTAAAAAGCATTATTTTCGCAGCATAAAATTACAAAAGTAATAATGGTAAAAGATTTATTTGAAAGAATTAAAGAAGATAAAGGGCCTTTAGGAAAATGGGCAGATAAAGCAGAAGGTTATTTTGTATTTCCTAAATTAGAAGGGCCAATTTCTAACAGAATGTCTTTCAACGGTAAGAAGGTAGTTACTTGGAGTATCAACGATTATTTAGGACTAGCAAATCACCCAGATGTTTTAAAAGCAGATGGAGATTCAGCTGCTGCTGATGGGTTAGCATATCCAATGGGAGCGCGTATGATGTCTGGCCATACAAAGTATCACGAGCAATTAGAGCAAGAGTGTGCTGAATTTGTAGAGAAAGAAGCAGCGTATTTAGTAAATTTCGGGTACCAAGGAATGGTTTCGGCCATCGATGCTTTGGTAAATAAAGATGATATTATTGTGTATGATATGGATACACATGCATGTATTATTGACGGAGTTCGTTTACATGCTGGTAAACGTTTTGTGTACCGCCATAATGATATAGAAAGTTGCGAAAAAAATTTAAAGAGAGCAACCAGGATGGCAGAAAAAACTGGTGGAGGAATTCTATTAGTTTCAGAAGGAGTTTTTGGAATGCGTGGTGAGCAAGGTCGTTTAAAAGAGATTGTAGCTTTAAAAGAAAAATATAACTTTAGACTTTTAGTTGATGATGCACATGGTTTCGGAACTTTAGGTGAAGGTGGAAAAGGAACAGGTTTTGAGCAAGGAGTTCAAGAAGGTATTGATGTTTATTTTGCAACATTCGCAAAATCAATGGCAGGTATTGGAGCTTTCTTTGCAGGAGATAAAGATGTAATTCAGTATTTGCAATATAACATGCGTTCGCAAATGTTTGCAAAATCATTACCAATGCCAATGGTAAAAGGAGCATTAAAGCGTTTGGATATGATGCGTACAATGCCTGAGTTAAAAGAAAATTTATGGAAAATTACAAACGCTTTACAATCAGGTTTACGTAATGCTGGTTTTGATTTAGGAACTACGCAAACATGTATCACTCCTGTATATTTAAAAGGAGAAATACCAGAAGCAATGGCAATGGTGCAAGATTTACGTGAAAATCACGGGGTATTTTGTTCAATTGTAGTGTATCCAGTAATTCCTAAAGGATTAATTATATTAAGATTAATTCCAACAGCACGTCATACACAAGCAGATGTTGATGAAACAATCGTAGCTTTTTCAGCAATAAGAGAAAAATTAGAAAACGGAACTTATAAAAAAGTAGCCGAAGCAATTATGGCTAAATAGCAAAATGCTCAGAAAATAAAAAAAACTCATGAAATATTTCATGAGTTTTTTTGTTTTAAAAAGAAACGAATACATTTGGTACTACTTATTGATACTAAAAAAAATGAAAAAGTTTTTATACCTATATATAATATTACAAGTTACCGTTCTAAAAGCGCAAATACAGGACACTTTACCTGATTTTAATAATGACTATTTTCTAGTCAAAAACGGAGATAGTTTAATGATTGCGTTAAATGAAGTCGCTATTTTACCAAAACACAAATATAAAACAGCATCAGACGCTCGTTATTATTATTGGTTTAAACGTAAAGTTTTCAAAGCGTATCCTTATGCAGTGCTAGCTATAAAAAAAATTGATAGTGTAGCGACACACTTATCGACATTAAAATCAAAAAAAGCGAAAAGAAGATTTGTAAAAAAAACACAAAAGTATCTAGAAGAAGAGTTGACAAAACCATTAAAAAAGTTAACAAGAACCGAAGGACGAATTTTACTAAAGTTAATTCATCGACAATCAGGTAAAACAGCCTTTAATAATGTAAAAGAATTACGAAGTGGTTGGAAAGCGTTTTGGTATAACACAACAGCTAATATGTTTAAGTTGTCTTTAAAATCAGAATATCTTCCTAGGCTTGAAAATGAAGACTTTTTAATAGAAGATGTATTGCAACGAGCATTTATTGAAGAGAAGTTAGAATATCAAAAACCTAAATTGAAAAAAGATTATTTATCTATAGTATCAAAGGGCAGAGGGTATATTGATGTAGAATTCTACAAGGAGATGTTTGCAAAACAACGCAAAAAGCGTGCTAAAAAGAACAAACGTAAAAAAAAGTAATCAAAATCATTTCTAATACAATATATATTAGTTGTTATTTTTTATGGCGCGTCAATTTTTCGCAAAAATTGTCGGGCTTTGACTACTCGCTTTTTAGCTTTACCAAGCAAAAAGAGCTCAAACAAAGAGCCTGTATTGATCGTATTCGATATATTCCATTCCTCGCGCAAAACTATTTAAAGTTGATTTCATAAAATAAAAAACAGCTAACTATCTAAAAAACAATACACAATAAAAAACGTCAAAAAAAACATAAAATAAAGCATTGTCATGTTAAAAAAGGGATCTATATTTGCACCCGCTAAGGGAAAAACGCAAGTTTAAGATTAGTGAAAGTTCATTAAAAACATTGTTAAGATATCATCAAGAAAAGATTAAAAATAAGTTACTAATAACTTGTTTAAATCAAAAGAAAGAAAGTATCTTTGCAGTCCGTTTAAAAAGCGGAAGTTTATTGAAAACATCGCAAAAATAAACTAAAAAAAACTTCAAAAAAAGTTTTGTCAGTTTTTAGAAAGTTTATAGATTTGCAACCGCTTTAAGAAAGCGAAAACGATCAAAGAAATTTTGGAATGATTTGGTAATAAAATCAGTTAGTTCGAATCTAACATTTCTACAAGAAGTCTGAGAAGATAATCAAGTTGAAAATACTTGTGAGTGTCGACTCGACACGTTCATTGAAAATATTGAAATTGACAGCGTAAACAAAGAGTAGAATAACCACGTTCTAATTCGTTAGAACAAATTCTTTTGAAACTTATTCATTAATATTATTTAAAATATACAATGAAGAGTTTGATCCTGGCTCAGGATGAACGCTAGCG
>NZ_JAOBTH010000022.1 GCF_025215075.1 Tenacibaculum haliotis
AACAGCTTAAAGAAAGGCGAAAATTTAGAATTTGTTAAGAGGAAATCAATTGGTTCTTCTCAAAAACAAGCCCAAAAGGATGCTGAAGCTCAAGCTGAAAAAGATGCTGAGGAACAAGCTCAAAAGGATGCTGAAGCTCAAGCTGAAAAAGATGCTGAGGAACAAGCCCAAAAGGATGCTGAAGCTCAAGCTGAAAAAGATGCTGAGGAACAAGCTCAAAAGGATGCTGAAGCTCAAGCTGAAAAAGATGCTGAGGAACAAGCCCAAAAGGATGCTGAAGCTCAAGCTGAAAAAGATGCAGAGAAAAAAGGAAACACTAAATCTAAATAACAACGGTTATGTCAAATTTAAACGGTGTAAGTATAGGGAAAGGTAAACAAGGAGCTAATATCCTTGGAGGTGCTGATTCGGTAAGTGGAATGATTGTAGGAGCTCCGGCTCCTGCATCTCTTACTCATGATGTTGTAAAGGTAGTTTTCAATATGAAAGATGTTGAAGCTTTAGGTATTACCCAAGAATATGATACTACAAATAAAGTAAACGTACATAGGCATGCTGTTGAGTTTTACAGAGGTGCTGGAGAAGGTACTGAATTGTATATTATGGTTGTTGATCCTATAACAACAATGAGTGCTATTTGCGAAACTAAAGCAAAAAGTATGTTACCGGTTGCTAAGGGTAAAATAAAACAACTTTCAATTGCTATTAATGTTCCTGAAGGTGATGTAATTACGATGTTAAACGGAGTTCCTGAAAACGTGTATAATGCAATCCCTAAAGCACAAGCATTAGCCTTATGGGCTTTTGATAATCATATGCCTTGTCAGGTTTTTTTAGAGGGTTATAATTATGGAGGAGAAGCTTCATCAGTAGCTAATTTAAGAGAAATTGAAAATGTAAGAGCAACAAAAGTATCTGTATTCATAGGTCAAGATTATAAGTATGCGAAAACACGTACGGGTAATTGTCAGAAATTTGCAGATGTTGGTACGTTGTTAGGAATTTGTGCAAAAGCTAAAGTGCATCAAAATGTAGGTAATAACGAAGAATTCAATATTACGGATGCAACAAAAGATGCTTGGATGGAACCAGGACTATCATCACATACACCAAACGATCAGGTTTTTGAAGATTTACAAACTTTAGAAGAAAAAGGTTTTCTTTTTGGAGTAGAATATACAGGTATGGCAGGTGTTCGTATAAATAACGATCATGTGTGTACGCCTGTTGTTGTAGACGCTGATAATAAGGTAAACGAACATACTATTGCGTATGGTCGTGTTATGGATAAAGCTGTAAGAGGATTACGAACTGCTTATTTGCCAAAAGTTAAAACAGACTGGGTGGTAAATAAAGATACAGGTAAAATTCCTCCAGGAGTAGTTGTTGCTTTAGAAAACATTGGAGACAAAGTTTTTGAAGATATGGAACAACGTGGTGAAATTACGTATGGTAAAACATCTGTAGATAAAGATAGTGATCTGATTGTGTCTAAAGAGTTGAAAGTTTCATTTGTAGCAATCCCTAAAGGATCTATTGGAGAAATTAAAGGAACTATTAATTTAAAAACACAAGTATAATGTCATCAATTATAAGAAACGGAAAAGCATACGATTCGGCAGATGTAAAAGTTCAGATTAATGGTTTTCCTATCGAGGTTAGTAAAATCTCTTACGGTAACGAACAGGACAATCAATTAAATTACTCATTAGGTGCCAATCCGACTTCTTGGTCTAAAGGTAAAATTAAACCAAACGCATCTATAGGAATAGCAATGCATGATATTACGCCTTTCGAGGTAGCGTCTCGTGGGAGTATATTAGATATTAAACCCTTTTTTGTTACAGTTGAATTTGTAAATGAATACAACATTATTGTTGTTGATACAATTTTAGCAAAATTCCAATCAGAAGGACGTGATGTAACTGGAGATATGGGCTTAATGAAAGACTATGATTTGTTTGCCTTAGAGGTAAAATTAAACGTAGCATCTTAATTAAATAACACTTAAACAATAGTTAAAATGGCTTTAAAAAAAGTTAGTAAAGAAGTTAAAGAAACGCTTAAAAAAGAGCACGGAGATAAATTAAAATCATTGATTTTACCATTAGACGATATGAATATCGATGAGATGGAGGTTTTAGCAATTATTCCTAAAAGGAGTGTTGTGGGGCAAACAATGAAATTTATGCAAACAGACCCCAAAAAGGGACAAGAAATTTTAGTTAAAAATTGTTTGGTAACAGGAAAAGAAGAAGTATTAAATGATGATGCTTTGTTTTATGCAGCAGCAGGTTTATTAACTGACTTAATTCCGATTCGCCAGGGAAAGTTTGGGAAAGTCTAGAGCGGTGCTCTAGACTTAACGAAGAGGAAGGTGCTGATTTGTATTTGAAAGCAGATGCGCTAATTAGTCATTTTTTGCATATTCCTTTTCCTGAAGCCTTAAACGATGATACTTGGGCTGTAAAATGGGCGCAAATAAATTGGTTAGCAAGTGTAGGAATTTTATCGATTAAACAAAAGTAATGAGTAACGGAAAAGCCATCATTGTAAATTTAGCAGCACGTTATGCGGCGGCTTTTGGTGTAGTTGCAATCAGTAAGTTTTTAAACGCAAAAGTACTTTACACCGAAGATAACAAGTATAATGTTGATGTTGATGATGTTTATGAAGCAGAAACTGAAACAATTACTTTTAAATATGATGGTCAGGAGTTAGGTTTTGGAAAGATGCTTACTGGAGATAATGATACTATTTATGCACCTCCGTTAATGGTTAGTTTCTCTAGAGATAAAAACTTAATTGAAACAGAGGTTTCAGGGAGTGATAATTTAGTAGTTGAACGTTGGGGAACAAAACCTTGGGCTATTGATATTCGTGGTATTATAATCGATGTAGAAAATCGGCAATACCCAAAAGATAAAATCAGCCAATTATCTCGTTTTTTCGAACATAACAACATTATTAAAGTTATTGGTGAGCAATTTTATGATAAAGACATTGATAGTGTTTATTTAACAGCTGTTTCAATTACTCCTGTAGAGGGTTTTGGGGATACAATACAGTTTAGTTTATCGGCTAGAAGTGTTAAGGGTGTTAATTATACACTTTTAAAACCTTTGTAAATGAATTACTTGTATTACAATATCGATGTAAGAATTACGATTAATGATGCGATACAGTTTTCCGCAGTAGAATCTATTTATATAGAGAGTACTATAGACAAATTTTCTGATACAGCAAAAATAACACTTCCTAGAGAGTTTAAAAATGCTCAAGAAAAAGGGAAAAGTTTATCACTTGTTCAGAAGAATTTACTAGAGCTAATTAAGTCTGGAGATAAAATAACAATTGAAGCTGGTTACAATAATGAGCTTGTTACTGAATTTGAAGGTTACATAGATGAAATAGGTGCTGATATTCCTTTATTATTGATTTGTGAAGACGAAATGTATCAGCTGAAAAAGAAAGAAAAAATTAATAAAACTTTCGCTTCAGTAAAATTAGATGCCTTATTACAATTCATTGCTCCAGATTATAAAATTGAAGCGTTAAACATATCTCTTGGTAAGTTTATGATTGAGAATGCAACGCCTTATAAGGTTATTCAGGAGTTAAAGAAACAATACGGTATTCGATGTTATTTTAAGAATAAAACTTTGGTAGCTGGCCTTGCTGTTGATTTTAAACCATCAGTATCACATGATTTTGTTTTTGGAAGAAATATCCGAAAATCAAATAGTTTAAAGTATGCAACCAAAGAACAACGTAAAAGATTTTACAAAGGTATAAGCCATGAAACAGGAACCTCAAAAAAGGTAACTTATGAATATGGCGACAAAAGTGGCGATCACAGAACCTTGCATTTGCCTTTAAACTTATCTGAAAGTGAGGTAAAAGAATGGGTTCACAAAACACACGATAGTAATGTGTATGATGGATACGGAGGAAGTATAGAAAGTTGGGCTATTCCTTTTACCAAAGCAGGAGATAGTGCCAAATTAACAGATCCTAATTATCCTGATAAACACCGAGACATGGTGCTTTTTATTGAAAGTGTTGTAGTGAGTATTAATAAATCTGACGGATATAAACGAACAAATAAGTTGTCCTTTAAAATCAAATAAAATGAAGTTTAAATACTATTTAATAGTTTTTTTAAGTGTGTTTCTTTTAAGCTGTGCTACGGTTCCGAAACCACTAGAAACAACGACTATTGAAACTAATAAAATCATAAAAGAAATTATAAAAGACACTGTTTTTATAACAAAAAAAGACAGTTCTTATTATAAGGCATATATAAGATGTGTCAATAATGAACCCGTAATTGTTGGTCAACAAAAAACAAGGCAATCAGATTATAAAAAAGTATTTCCAAAAGCAGTGTCTGGTAAGTTTTTAGAGCCTCCAAATGTTCATTTAAAAAACAATGTTTTAAGTGTAAGTTGTAAAGCTGAAGCACAGCGACTTTTTGTAAAATGGAAAGAACAACATATTCAAGAACAATCCAATAAAACTAAAACAATAGTATTACCACCAAAATTAATTGAAAAAGAATTGAGTTGGTGGCAGCAGCTTTGGATTGTTTTAGGTAAAATTTTTCAAGGCATAATAATATTTTGGGTTTTAAGTAAAATACCATGGAGAAATTTCTTGAAGCTGTTGCCTTAATAGGTGAAAAACCTTTAACAACTAGTGTTGGTAAAGTAGTGAAAATTACAGGAGATACTTGTGAGGTAGAAAGAGAGCATTTACCAAAGTTGTTAGATGTTCGTTTAAATGCTGTGGTTGGTAGTTTTGAAAGTTCTTTTGTTATTTATCCAAAAATAAGTTCGGAAGTGTTAGTTGCAGCAGTTGAAAAGAACCCACAAGAAACTGCAATTGTAAAATATACAGAAATTGATAAAGTTGCTATTAAAATTGATGCTTTTGAATTTGATGTAGATAAACAAGGGCTAACAGTTAAAAACAAAGGAGAAAGTTTTAAAACGATTGTTAATGATCTGATTGACGAGCTGAATAAGATTTTAGTTATACAAGGAAACACAATTAATGTTCCGGCTATGAATGCAATTAAAGAACGATTTAATAAAGTGTTAAAATAATGCCATTAACTAAACAACAATTAGCGGATAAACTATTTCAGATTCGTGAGGAATATTCAAATGACTCTAATGTAGATCCTGCAGCAGCTCGTAGAGAAATGGCAGATAAGGAAGCACAAGCAATTAACGATTTTATTATTGATAGAGTTACGGAAGTTACCGGAACAAGTGTTTCGGGAGGTGCAGTTACAGGAGCAGGAAAAATTAAGTAATTATGGTAGATTTTCTTTTAGATGAAAACGGTGACTTAGCTATTGAAAATGGTGACTTTGTTTTAGGCGAAACAGATCAGCAAAATGTTGAACTCCTTTTGTTTTCTAATAAAGGAGAATTTAAAGAATTTCCTTTAGTTGGTTTTGGAGCTATTAACTACATAAAAAGTAATGTTTCTGAAATAGAGTTTAAACGTGATTTAAAAATACAACTAGAGTACATCGGTTATGATAACCCTATAATTGATTTAAGTAATGGCTTTGAAGCCTTAAAAATTGAAGTTTAATGTTACAATTTATACAAGAAAATTTATCACAAATATTAGGTTACACTTTAGGTACTGGAGGTGTTGTAATGGCTATAATAGAACGCAGAAAAAATACAGCAATCACAAAAGGAGTTGAAGCAGATGTAGAAAGTAAAGAGATTGATAACGGTTCAAAAGTTATTGACATGTATAAAAAAGCTCTAGATGATTTGCCTAATAGATATGAGAAAAAGTATCAAGAAACATCTGAATTGTGGGAACGTAAGTTTCAAATGATGACTCAAGAAATGACGCAGTTGGAAGGAGCTTATCAACGAAAAAACAAATTATTAGAAGATGAAATAAAGTTGAAAAATAAGTTTATTTCTAGTTTAAAGAGAGAGTTGAGAGAAAAAGACAATGAAAACAGATTGTTAAAACAACAACTTAAAGATGCAAATAACAGTACTAAATAGACAGTCTTTTTTAGATGTAGCTGTATTGATAACAGGTAGCGTAGAAAATGCTTTTAAAATTGCTAACGCAAATAATAAAGCGCCAAGTGAAACAATTAATGCTGGAGATAAAATTACAATTCCTCCTGGAGTAATTCTTAACAAGGATATAGTAAATCATTATAAAGAAGAAGAAATACTCCCGGCAACTGGGTTAACACAAGAACACAAAGACACCATAACAGGCTGCGAAGGAATAGGCTGTTGGGCAATAGGAATCGATTTTAAAGTAAGCTAAATGAGTACAGTACAACAAATAAAAAACGAAATGATTGCGGTTAAGGAAAACGAAACCGCATTGGCAGGACTTACCAGCACAAGCAAAGTATCTATTTGGTTGCATTTGTTGTATATAGTGGCGGTTTGTGTGGGCGATTTAAAACAGTATTTCAGCAGCCATAGAACCTATATAGATGAGCGTTTGGCAAATCAAAAATCAGGTACATTGCCGTGGTACAGAAGTATGGCATTGGCTTTTCAATACGGATTCGATTTAATAACAGATACCGATACGTTTGATAATAACAATGCAGACGAACAGGCAATAGAAGATTCTAAAATAATAAAATATGCAGCTGTTAATGAAGGAGATAAACCAGGAACAATAGTAATAAAAGTAGCTACTGAAGAAAGCGGAAAATTAGCAATACTAACACCTGAAGCAGAAACATCAGTAAAGCAATATTTTAAAGAAATAGGTTTTGCAGGTGATAGAATTACCATCATTAACCATTTGGCAGATAAACTGTTTTTAAACATCCGCATATATATAGACCCGTTAGTGTTAGAAGTCAACGGAATGTCAAAACTAAACGGAAACAAACCTGTTGAAGAGGCTTTGCAGGAATTTATGAAAGAATTGCCGTTTAACGGAGAAATGCTTTTGCAAAGCATGGTAGATAAACTACAGGTTGTTGAAGGTGTAAAGGTGGCGCATTTGGTAGAAATAAAAAGTAGTTCGTTGGATGCTGTTGGCGGAAACCACGGAACACCACAAGTAATAGAAGTTAGCAAGATACCTTTAAGTGGTTATTTTGAGATTGAAACCTTTGATAATATTAACTATGTGGTATAGTATCGATTTTTATAAATGGGCAGTATTATTATTAATTACTAGGTTACGTAAACCAAAAATGATAGCATTTACAAAAAGCTTGGTGGCTCCAATTGTGAATTTGCATTATGAGTTTTTACAACGCAAAACGGCTGATGAATTTATAATTAACCACAACGGACAAGTATGTTATTTGCGTAAAGCGTTAAACGATGTTTTTGATGCCGATTTAAGGCGCATAGAAATAGGAGATGGAAACCAATTTGATCGACAATACATTTATACACAATCAGAACAAAAGCCAGTGTTTTTAGGTAAAATGTTTTTGAGAGATAGAACTGATTATGCGGATACTGGTGTAGATTTTATAGTATATGTACCCAATACTATTGTGCTATCACGAAAGGTAGAGCTAGATAAATGGATACACATTTTTAAAAAAGGAGTTAAACGATATAAAATAATAGGAAGATAATGAACCAAACAGATTTTCAACAAAATGGTGGGTTTCCTTTAGAAACCAATACGCTTAATTTTATGCAATCGGCTTATAGCATATTCAATGCTTTTGGGGCGTTAGCTGGCGATAAAACAATTATCAGCGGGTGCGAAACTCAAGGCAGTGAAGTAACCAATGGCTATGTATATGTAAATGGTGAGATTTTAGAGTTCCGTGGAGGAATCAAACAAACCACAGTGGTAATTATTGAAGATAATGAATCGGTTGAGTTTGAAGATGGAACAGTAAAAGATATTTATAAAACACGTTACGTAACTTTTGGTGTTTCAGGAAATTCAATTCCTTGGACAGATTTTAAACCTGTAGATAATTTAATTACTTTATTAAACAGAGTTGTGTTTTTGGAAGGTAAAGTTGTTTCGCCAGCTACAGAATCAGAGGTTACTGGAGCTACTGTTGCAAATAAATATATTTCTCCAAAAACATTACCTCAAAATTTTGTAAAAACACTTTACACAAAAAAACATACAATTGGTAATATTCCTGAAGAAGATTGGAATACAACTATAACCTTTCCTTCAATAAATACTACCAATTATTTAATTGTAGGAAATATGATTTCTAAATCAGGATATCCTTTTGCCGAAAATGATATCGCATGGGTTTACTATAATAAAACAGCAACTTCTTTTTCAATCTCGTTTAGGGAGATTTCAGGAGGGCGAAAAAACTTAGAGTTTCATTTTTCATTGATCTCAATATAACTTATAGGATAACATGGCATTAAAAGACACCGTTAAGCAATGGTTTAAAACCAAATTAAAACCAACCCAAGTACAATTTTATAGCTTCTTTGATGCTATTCGTTGGAAGGATGAAAAAGTAGCAACATCAGATGTTGATGGGTTAGATAATTTGTTAATCGCAAAAGCAGATAAAATTCCGTTTGATGTGCATTTAGCAGATACAAATAAGCACGTAACAGCTGAAGAAAAAGCAACTTGGAATGAAACATATTCCTTGTCGCCAATATCAGGGAGTAACAAGGTAGATTTATTAAGAAATGGGGTAAGCGTTTCTCAAATAGATTTAACGCCTTATTTAGATGATAGTAATTTAGCGCGTTTAACATCAGGTGTGGTTGATGCAAATGGGTTAGCAACCTTTACGCGTGATGATAATAGCACTTTTACTGTTGATTTGAGTAATTTAAAAGATACCCAGCAACAAGCCGATTTTAATCAAACCGATAACACGAAGCCTGATTTTATTAAAGGATTTCCGTTATCAGTTTTGGATAGTAATGGAGCTGAAAAATTTAAAACTAAAGAAATTCAGTTTGATGAGAATTTTGATTTTAACCCTGCTGAGAATGAGGTGCAGTTTAAATCAGAAAAATACATACAATTAGTTTCAAAAATTACATCTACGATTACAAATACTATCAATTCAGCATCAATAACTACTGATAAAGAATATGTACGTGATTTGCCTGACGGATTATTATATAAAGTATCTAGAGTTTTTTTGGAGATTGTAAATACAATAGAAGTAATATGGCAAAATAATAATATAGCATCAGGACATGCGTCACCCGAATTTTTAGAGTTCGAAATAGGTATTAGATTAATTGATTGCTCTATTAATTGGATGCCAAATAATTCAGACATGGTTTTATTTAAGCAAAGAATGAACCAATCAGAAATTCCAAACATTATTCAAAGTTTGGGTTATTTACACACGTTTAATAATACTGTGTTTAGAGAGAGTCAACTTGTTAGCAGTAATCCAACAGATAAAATTGGTTTTTCTTCAAAAACTATGAATTATTTAGGAAATATCACTGATAATGTTTCTGTGAATAGTTTTTTGAAGAATCTAGCAAACACCACTTACAAAAAATATGATTCCCAAACGGAAACAAAACTGTACATAAAAAGCAAGGTTAAATTTATGGATGATACCAACTCAAATGGTTTGAATGCATCATGGAGTTTTAAGACAAAAATTTTAGATTTTAAATTAAAAAAATAACAATGAAAAAAATAAAAACAATAAACAAAGTGCGTCAAGGAAAAGACGGTAATATGTATTACGTGTCAAGAGAAATTGTGAAGTTTAACCAATGTAGTACGTGTTTTACAGCGATTTATCAAGAAAAATTATTCGATATCGTAAAAGATGAAAACAACAATGATGTAGAAAATCTTATAGAGACCTACCCACAGGTAGCTGCAAACTTTTCTTTTGCTCAAGTAAATGGATTATTTACAGCGTTAGGTAAAGATATTTTAACGTCTGAAAATTTTGCAACGAAGTTCGATGAGTTACAGCTAGATGCTTTGTTATACGACACACTTAACCAAGAAATGTTAGGTCGTTATGGCACTAAAGAATGGGAAAAATATGAAACCTTTTAGAATGACCTTAAAAAGAAGAATTACAAAGTTGTACACCGTAAAAGCAATGCTACTATTATTTATGCCACTAATACTAATTTTAGTAAGTGGAGAAGTGCGCTCAAGCATCAGTAATTATGTTTATAGTGATAGTATTGCAGTATTTATAATGCTATTAACTATTGCAAGTACGCTTTTTATAAATAACGGTATTACAGATAGTAAATGGTATAATGTTATTTTAGGATTGTCGTTGACAGGAGTAGCATTAACACCACATTTAGACTATTCTTTTCTGCATTATACGTTTGCTATTATTTTCTTTTTAGGTTCGGTTTTCGTGATGATATTTTATTCATCAGAAAAGCAAAGAATCTACAAGATAATTGCAGGAGCAATAGTAGTATTAGCAATGTTAGGAACGTTTCTGTTTAACTGGTACAGTTTACTAATTGCCGAATGGATAGGGCTTGTGCCTATTTGTATTCATTTTATCGGCGAAGCATTACATAAAATAGATTAAGAAAGACATTGGGGTTTAAAAAGTCCCCCAACAAAATAAAAACTTCTCACAGTATTTTAAATTTAGCATCAAAGCCCAGTTGGAGGACATAAGTCTTCTAATTGGGCTTTGCTTGTTTAAAATAATACTGTGAGAGCCACAAAAGTAAGAATAGTAATTAAATTAAAAATAATAAATGAGTAAAAATTATGCTACTGCGCCTTTGCCGTTTCAAGGTCAAAAACGGAACTTTATCAAACAATTTAAAGAGGTGTTAACAACCTATCCTACAGATGCTATTTATGTCGATTTGTTTGGAGGAAGTGGTTTGCTAAGTCACACCGTTAAAAAAGAAAATCCGAATGCAACTGTTATTTATAATGATTATGACAATTTTAAAAAGCGTTTAAACGCCATTTCAACAACCAATAAATTACTTGATGAGTTAAGAGTTGTAGTTAAAGGATTACCTAATAAACAAGCAATCCCTGAAGCTGTAAAATTAAAAATATTACAAGTAGTTGCCAAAGCTGATAAAAATGGTTTTGTTGATTATATATCATTGTCATCAAACATACTTTTCAGTATGAATTATGTGAGTTCGTTGGATGAGTTAAAAAAGCAAAAGTTTTATAATAAGATTCGTAAAACCAATTATGATGCTACAGGTTATTTAAAGGATGTGGTGTTTGTAAGAAGTGATTATAAGCAGTTGTTCAACCAATATAAAGATGTAAAGAATGTGGTGTTTTTGGTTGATCCACCATATCTATCAACTGACTGTTCAACGTATAAAAATTACTGGAAATTAGCCGATTATTTAGATGTATTGAAAGTATTAAAAGATACTAATTACTTTTATTTCACATCAAACAAATCAAGTGTAGTAGAGCTATGTGAGTGGATAGAAACTAATACAGGTGGTAAAAATCCATTTAACCAAGCTAAAGTGGTGTATCATTACAACAGCACCACACACAATACTGGTTATACTGATATTATGTTGCATAAGCGTTACACAACTAATACTACCGAATTATGAGAATGCGCCGAAAACAGAAATCATTTACAAACAAAGAATTAGATATTAATACGATTAAAAACGATTATGAAAAAATTAAAATTAGATTGGAAAAAGAACACCACTTATCCTAAATCTAATGGATTAAATGTGTTCGGAACGTTTGTGTGTGGTGGCGGTTCTACCATGGGGTATAAATTAGCGGGTTATAATCATTTAGGCGGTGTAGAAATCGATAAACGAATGCAAAAGATGTATGTGGCTAATCATAACCCAAAACACTTTTATTTAGAAGATATACGCCAATTTAACACGCGTACTGATTTGCCAAAAGAATTATATAATTTAGATATATTGGATGGTTCTCCTCCGTGTTCAACTTTTTCAATGAGTGGCAAACGTGAAAAAGGTTGGGGTGTTGAAAAGAAATTTAAGGAAGGTCAAAAATTACAAACGCTGGATGATCTTGTTTATGTTTATTGTGATACGATTGAAAAACTACGTCCGAAAGTAGCAATACTTGAAAACGTTTGTGGTATTGTAGCTGGTAAAGCTAAAGGTTATACAATTGGCATTTATGAACGATTAGAAAAAGCAGGATATACCGTTCAGATTTTTCAGTTAAATAGTGCTACAATGGGAGTTCCTCAAGCTCGTGAACGTGTATTTTTTATAGCTAGACGAAATGATTTAAAATTAACAAACTTAAAACTAGAATTTAATGACAAACCCATATATTTTTCTGATCTGGTTGATAAAAATAGTACAACTCATAAGTCTTTGTGGCCTTCCATTCAGGTTCGTTTACCGTTTGTTGAAAAAGGTGATCAGAACTTAAAGTTTGCAGATGCTAAATACAGAAATAAGAAAACCTATAATGCTTTTTTTAGTACAGCTATTCTGTATGATGATGTTGTAGCGCCTACATTAACAAGTAGCGGAACAACGATATATTATAATGAAAAACGAAACTTAAATGATATCGAATACAGGCGAATGAGTACTTTTCCTGTTGATTATGATTTTTGCGAAACTAACGTTCGATATGTGTGCGGTATGAGCGTGCCTCCTTTGATGATAGCACGAATAGCAGAACAAATCCGACTACAATGGTTTAAATAATAATTAAAGGGCTGTTAAACGCCCTTTAATTGTATCTTTGAAGTATATGTGTAATCGCTCAAAAAATGTACTTTTCATTTTATTTTTATGTACTTTTTGTTTTGCCGATTATACTTATAAAAATACGTTCAATGTAATTTTCTTTAAACTTCAATTATTTAGGTAAAACCATAAAACTAATAATTCATTTATTCTTAATACCTTTTATTAAATTCATTTTAACCTCACTCCCCACTAAAGCACAAACAAATTAGTTAATCATATAAAAGATGCTGTTAACTAATTGTTTCAATATCTGGTACCGTTATTTCACCATCATCTTTAATTATTGATGGAAAAATTGTTGGCGCTATCTTTTTAACAGGAACGTATAAAATAGACTCTTCTAAATTTTCTTTGTTTACAAACGGAATCGTATCATTCATTTTTCCGAAGAAAATAAAAACAACACTTAAAATTAAGCCTATTTTTAAAGCGCCAAAAACACCACCTAATATTTTATTAATAATTCCTAGTGAGGCAAAATCAGCAATTTTAGTTAATGCTTTACCTAATAAGGATATTGTAATTATAATAACAATAAATGTTGCTGCAAATGCCGCTAATGAAATATACTTTTCATCCCAAGTAACACTATCTTTTAACCAATCGGCAATAAAATAAGAAAAGTGTATTGCGCCATAAACTCCAGCTACTAAAGCAACCAAAGAAGCAACCTCAACAAACAAACCTTTCATCAATCCTCGTATAAAGCCAAAAAGAAGTAAAGCCGCAATAATAATATCAAATGTATTCATCAGTATGTTTTAAAGTCTTTTGTCTAAAAATTGTAACAACTCCCCTTACGCCAACCTAAACTCGTTTCAAGTTCTCATCACAACGTACTATTTACTAAAAAGATGTAATTCTAAAATAAATTCAGAATGACGCTTTGATATTGAGTTATGAATCAAAATGGGGATTCATTTTTTCTAATAAAATGCACTCAAAAATTATGTGTGCAGATTGTGCACCAAATATACACAACTCATTTGTATCTTTGCATACTCAAAAAACTCAGATGGAGAAAGAAGTTAACTTAAAAGAAAAATGGGCTTTTCTGATAAAAAATTTATCAGATCAATTTGCCGACGGTGACGAGTTAAATGTAGATGCTGTTATTTATTTAATCGGCGTACAAGAATTAGGGCAAGGGCAACGAAAATTTAAAAAGGATGAAAAAGTAAACTTAATGCATATTGCTATTTGCAAGCTTTTAGAACCTTACGGATATTACGAGTTCGATTTCTTTGATGAAGATGGTTGGCCACATTATAAAACCTTAACCGAATTGCCAAACTTAAAACCTGGCGAGCAATCTGTTTTAATAAAAGAAGCAATAATCAATTATTTTGAATTGATTAACTTTTTTAAACAGTAATTAGTCGTTACTTCTCATAAAACAAGAGCAATTTCATAAAAAAGAGATTGCTCTTATTTTATTTAAGTAACACTTAGTTTTCTAATCATTTTTGATAAAATTTTAGGAAAAAAACGTTTTACATACACCGCTAACCTTTCTTTGGCTCCGCCGATATATACTTCTTCTCGTTTCTTTTTAATAGCTTTTAGCATCAGTTTGGCAAACCGATCTGGGTTAATTCCGTTTTTGGTTGCGCTATCCATTTTATTTTGTGGAGAACCATCACCCGTTAAAGCGTTTTTAGAAACATTTGTCGTTACAAAACCAGGACAAACCAAGGTTACTGAAATATTATCACTATAATGTTCGGCGCGCAAACTATCAAAAAAACCATGTAGCGCATGTTTCGTTGCCGCATAACTCGATCGCAGTGGAGTACCAATTTTACCAACAATACTGGTAGTTATCACAAAATGACCTGCTTTATTTTTAATAAAATAAGGTAATAATGCTTTAGTTAACCCCACGGTACCTAAATAATTCACGTCCATTAAACGTTTATCTACAGAAACATCCGTGTTTTTTACTAACGAACGTTGGCTAATACCTCCGTTATTAACCAAAACATCAATTGTTCCAAAACACAACATTGCAGCTTCAACTTTAAGCTTCATGTTTTCATACTTTTCTAAATCAAGTGTAACAATTTTTACTTTTGAAGGATTTTTACACACATTTCTAACTTCTTCTAAGGTGTTTTTATTTCTAGACGATAAAATTAAATTCACATCATAATTTGATAATTCAATTGCCAATGATTTACCAATACCAGACGAGGCTCCCGTAATCCAAAACACTTTATTTTTAAGACTCATATTTATATTTGCGTTATAAGACTTCACTAAAATAAGCAAGAAAAAATAAAAACGGTACACTTCTTGGATAGAAGTTAGCAAATGATTAGTTTTAAAACCTTATTAGCAACCCTTTAAATTATAATGATGAAAAAATTACTGGCTCTATTAATATTCGCCACTTCAATAGTTAACGCTCAATATACCGTTAAAGGAACCATGACCCCTCCAGAGAAAACCGATTGGGTTATTCTCTATAAAATAGAAGGAGCTAAGCAAAAATTCATTGCAAATTCCACAATAAAATTCGATACTATAATTGTTAGTGGAGAAAAACAAGTATTAGGAAAGTTTCAACTTGATTTATCAGAAGACGCTAAACCTGGTGCGTACAGAGCTACTTACAGAAACAAAGGTGCCGGATTTGTAGATTTTTACTTTAACAAAGAAAATGTAGAATTTATTTTCAACCCTAAATATCCAGACCAATCAGTTGTTTTTACTGCTTCTAGAGAAAACAAATTGTATAATGAGTATTTAGAAGCTTATGCTTCAGTTCAAAATAAAATTGACGGAAATCAAGGTACTTATGTTACAGATGGCGACAAAGAAGCCAAAAAAGCATATAAAAAAGGATTAAAAGAGCTTGAGGATGTGCAGGATATGTACGAAAATAAATCGGAAGGTATGCTTGTAAACCATTTTATCAAAGCAACACAACGATACAATCCATCTAGTCCTATTGACAATATGGAAGACTACAGGACATCTACAATCGATAACTTTTTTAAATATATTGATTTTAATAGTGATCCTTTATACAATTCATCTTTTTTAATGGATCGTATTACCGATTATGTTTTCTATTTAAATTCTTCTGAAGACAAGCAATTACAACAAAAACTTCTTCGAAAAGCTATTGTTACTGTAATGAAAAAAATCCCTCGTGGTAAATTAAAAAAAGCTACTATAGAGTTTTTAATAACTTCTTTAGCTGATAAACGTAATGGTGAAGCTGTAGACTGGGTGTTAGATGAATATTATGATGAATTACCTGCCGATCAATTTGACGCAGATTTTAAGAAAGAAAAACTAGAACTCTTAAGAGCTACTATTGGTAGAATTGCGCCAGATTTTTCTTGGGATGAAAACGGAGAAGAAATAAAGTTATCTACCTTAAATGATGGTGAAAAGTATTTATTAATATTTTGGAGTACTGGTTGTCCTCATTGTGTTAAAGAAATACCTGTTTTACATGAATCTATGAAAGAACGTAACGACATTTCTATCGTTTCTTTTGGTATTGAAAAAGACAGTATTGCATGGACTGATTTTGTTAAAACGTTACCTAATTGGCATAATGCTATAGGAACTCATCCAACATGGAAATGGGATAATGAAACTGTAAAAGCATACCAATTATTAGCAACTCCTTCTTATTTTGTATTAGATAGTAATAAGAAAATTATCGCTATGCCAGATCACATGGAAGATGTTCAAAAATACTTTGAGAAAAATTAAAGAATACTTAAATAAGTAAAAACAAAAAAAATCAACAATTTAATTGTTGGTTTTTTTTGTTTTAAAAATATAAGAACGCATCTTTTATATGATGTATCTTATAATTGTCTTTATTTTTTAGCATCGCAATAATATCAAACCGTACTTCAACATCTAAATCTTTTTCAATTACATAATTATCTATTGCCATAACTAGTAATTTTATTTTCTTCGGATTAACAAAATCTTGCGGATTCCCGAAATAAGTATTCGATCGTGTTTTAACTTCTATCGCAACTAAAACAGCTTCTTTTTGTGCAATAATATCAACCTCCGCTTTTTTAAATCGGTAGTTTTTTTCAATAATTAAATACCCGTTTTCTTGTAAATATTCAACCGCTAATTTTTCTCCTTCCTTACCAAGTTCGTTATGTTGTGCCACTAATTAAAATTTATGGTTGTATTTTTTTCTTGAATACCAACCTCAACTGTTCTACCCATAATTAAAGCTCTGTTATCAGGTTCGTGGCCCGCAGGAAAATCGAATAAAACAGGAATATCCTTTGGCAGAACATCTAAAATTAATTGTTCTATTGAAGTTCCCCAAGGCGTTGTATTCTTTTTAATTTTTGTCATATCACCTACAATTACTGCTTTTACTTTCGTAAAATATCCTGCACGCTTTAAACTTTGTAACATTCTATCAATCGAATACTTATACTCTCCTATTTCTTCAATAAATAAAATTTTACCATCCGTAGATATTTGACTCTTTGATCCTAACATTGATGCTAAAATGGCAATATTCCCTCCTACTAATTCTCCATTTACTCTTCCTAGTCGATTGTGTTTCGAACTCGGAATTTCATATTCTAAACTCTCACCAAACAATGCTCTTTTAAGCGATTCAACACTTTTTGCTATTACTTCAGGAGCATCTTGCATGCTTGTTCCCATAATTCCGTGAATCGTCTCAACTCCTAAATTGTGGATATGATTATGAAAAGCAGTTATATCAGAATAACCTATTACCCATTTCGGATTTTTCTTAAAATTAGAAAAATCTAATTTATCTAAAATTCGTACCGAACCGTAGCCACCACGAGCCGACCAAATTGCTTTTATATTCGGATTATCAATTGCTTCTTGAAAATCTTCACAACGCTCCTCATCGGTGCCCGCAAAATGATGTCCTTGATTAAACATGTGTTTTCCATAAACAACTTTCAATCCCCAACTTTCAGCTAACTTTTTAGCTTTGTTTATAACATGTTTTCTGTTTTTTAAAATTCCCGCAGGAGCAACAATTGCAATTGTATCACCTATTTTTAAAGAAGGCGGAGTTATTAATTTCATAGTTTGTGTTTGTGAAAAAGCTAATGAAACTGTTAGTAAAAAAGATAGTATTAGTAAGTTTCTCTTCAAAATAGTGTCTTATTTCTTAAGTATATTAATTTATTAAGTCTAATCTATGTAAATGTACCCATTTTATAACAGTTTAAAAAATTGCTTTTTCGTACTTTTGCGCTTTAATTTTTAGGATAAAAAAATGAGTACACCAAAAAGATATACAATTACAGCAGCATTACCTTATACAAACGGCCCTATTCATATTGGTCATTTAGCAGGTGTATATGTTCCTGGAGATATTTACGCACGTTTTTTACGTCAAAAAGGAAAGGATGTAGCCTACATTTGTGGTTCTGACGAACACGGAGCTGCAATACCAATGCGTGCAAAAAAAGAAGGTGTTACTCCGCAAGATATTATTGATAAATACCATGGTATTATCAAAAAATCTTTTGTTGATTTCGGTATTTCTTTTGATAACTATTCGCGTACGTCTTCTGAAATTCATCATAAAACAGCCTCTGATTTTTTTATCAAAATGTACAATGATGGAGAATTTATTGAAGAAGTTACAGAGCAATTATACGATGCTGAGGCAAATCAATATTTAGCAGATCGTTTTGTGGTTGGTACGTGCCCAAAATGTGGTAACGAAGAAAGCTACGGAGATCAATGTGAAAAATGTGGTACAAGTCATAACGCAACAGATTTAATCAATCCTAAATCGGCAATTACAGGAAATGTTCCTTCTTTAAAAGAAACAAAACACTGGTTTTTACCGTTAGATAAACATGAAGATTTTTTACGTAAATGGATTTTAGAAGGTCATAAACATGATTGGAAACCTAATGTTTTAGGACAATGTAAATCGTGGATTGATGACGGTTTACGCCCTAGAGCTGTAACCCGTGACTTAGATTGGGGAATTTCGGTGCCTATTGAAGGAGCAGACGGAAAAGTATTATATGTTTGGTTTGATGCACCTATCGGTTATATTTCATCTACCAAAGAATGGGCTGCTCGCGAAGGTAAAAACTGGGAAGATTATTGGAAAAAAGACGACACAAAATTAGTACACTTTATAGGAAAAGATAATATTGTATTTCACTGTCTTATTTTTCCTGCAATGTTAAAAGCACATGGCGATTATATTTTACCAGAAAATGTACCAGCAAACGAGTTTTTAAATTTAGAAGGAAACAAATTATCAACGTCTAAAAACTGGGCGGTTTGGTTGCACGAATATTTAGAAGATTTTCCGAATCAGCAAGATGTATTACGTTATACCTTAACGGCAAATGCGCCAGAAAGTAAAGACAACGATTTTACTTGGAAAGATTTTCAAGCAAAGAACAACAATGAGTTAGTAGCTATTTTTGGTAATTTTATAAACCGTGTAGTTGTTTTAACGAATAAATATTACGATGGTAAAGTTCCTGCTGCTAATGAATTATCTGAAGTTGATGAAGATACTTTAGCTGCTTTAAAAGAATTTCCGAATGTAATTGCAAAATCTATTGAGCGTTATCGTTTTAGAGAAGCGTCTCAAGAATTAATGAATTTAGCGCGTTTAGGAAACAAGTATTTAGCCGATGAAGAGCCTTGGAAAATGATTAAGGTTGATGCAGAACGCACCAAAACAATTATGAATGTAGCCTTGCAAATTGCTACAGGATTAGCTGTTTTATCAGAACCTTTTTTACCATTTACTTCAACGAAATTAAAAAACATCTTAAATACTGATGCTAGTTTAACTTGGGAGGGTGTTTCTGAAAAAAATATTTTAATTGCTGATGATCACCAAATAAATAAAGCAGAATTATTATTCGCTAAAATTGAAGATACTGAAATTCAAGCGCAATTAGATAAGTTAGAAGCTACAAAAAAAGCAAACGAAGCTGAAAATAGAGTTTTGGAACCTCAAAAAGATACCATTGAATTTGATGACTTTACAAAAATAGATATCCGTGTTGGAACTATTATCGAAGCTGAAAAAGTAGCTAAAACTAAAAAGCTTTTAAAACTTACTGTTGATGTAGGACTTGACACGCGTACCATCGTTTCTGGTATTGCTGAAAGCTTTAAACCTGCCGATATTATTGGACAACAAGTTTCTGTTGTTTGTAATTTAGCGCCTCGTAAATTAAAAGGTATCGAAAGTCAAGGTATGATTTTAATGACCGATACTCCTGATGGAAAACTAGCATTCGTACAACCTTCTGAAAAGGTAACTAACGGAGAATTTATTTCTTAGATAAAAACAACATTTAACATAAAAAACCACGTATTAAATACGTGGTTTTTTATGTTTAAAACTAATACTTTTTCATAAATTTAAATTCTCATTACTTACTCGTAACCTTCTTAACATTACTATAAGGTTTAAAAAACACACTTGTAACTTTTTACTAACCTTTTTAAAACTTTATTTCGAGTAAACAGAAATAGTTTTGTGGTCAACAAAAACTTACTCAATGAAAAAATTCCTACTACTATTTACATTATTAACTACCTTACTTACTTTTGCTCAAAAAAAAGCAGGAATAAAAGGTAGAATCTTAGATGAAAACAATATGCCTTTAACAGGTGCAACTATTATTGTTAATTCTGGAAACCATGGAAATTATGCCGATTTTAATGGTTATTACGAAATTTTAAACTTAACAAAAGGTACTTATAACCTTCAGGTTTCATTTATCGGATATCAAACCTTAAATAAAACAATTACAATAACTAATACGATACATTTAGAAAACTTTTTTTTAAAACCAAAAACAAACAATTTAGAAGAAGTTATTATTAAAGGAAGTATTACTCGCGGGCAAGCTAAAGCTTTAAATCAACAAAAAAACAAAGATAATATAACCAATATTATTGCTGCAGATCAAATAGGAAAATTTCCAGATGCTAACATAGGAGACGCTTTAAAAAGAATACCTGGTATTACAATGCAAAATGACCAAGGAGAAGCTCGTGACATAATTATTAGAGGTTTAGCTCCACAATTAAATTCAGTTACTTTAAATGGAGATAAAATTCCTTCGGCAGAAGGTGATAATCGTCGTGTACAAATGGATTTAATTCCAACCGAAATGATTCAATTAATAGAAGTAAATAAAGCTGTTACTGCAGACATGGAAGGGGATGCTATTGGTGGGTCGGTAAACTTAGTTACTCGTTCTGCTCCTGCCAACTTTAGAGCTTATTTAACAGGTTCTTATGGACAAAACCCCGTTAGAAGCACTCCAAATTATAATTTTTCTGCTTTAGTTGCTAATAGAATCGCCAACAAAAAATTAGGTTATGTAATTAACACTACTTATAATTCTAATGAATATGGCTCTGATAACGTAGAGTTTGAATGGAAGTCGCCTACCGAAATTAAAGAGCATGATATTCGTCGTTACGATGTTAAACGTAACCGCATGAGTGTAGCTGCAAATTTAGATTACGCAGTAAACCCTAACACTACTCTATATCTTAAATCAATTTATACCAAACGAAATGATTATGAAAATCGATACCGTTTGCGCTACAAAAATAAAGGTGATGAATATAAAATTTCAAGACAAACTAAAGGAGGTATTAATAATAGCGAAAATGATAATACTCGTTTAGAAAAACAAAGTGTTTATAAATTTTCTTTAGGTGGTGAACATATTATATTTGGTAATGTAAAATTAAACTGGAAAACTGGCTTATCAAAAGCAAAAGAAGAAAGACCAAATGAACGCTATATAACCTATGAGGCTAAACAAAAAAATTCAGATATCGATATTTCTCAAGAAGGATTAAATACCCGTTTTCCTTATTTCACTTCTGCTTCTGGGTTTGATAACAACCCTGATGAATTTGAAATTGATGAAGTTTCTGAAGAGAATAAATACACCGAAGAAAAAAAATATAGTTCAAATATTGATATAAAAATACCTTTTAACAACTCAAGCGATTATAAAAACTCTTTGAAATTTGGTGCAAAAAATAAATACAAAGAAAAATTAAGAGACAATATTTTTTATGAGTTTGATACCGACGATTTCAGCTCATACCAAACATTATCGTCTACACCAAATGCAGATTATACTCTAAAAGGATTTTTACCAGGAAATCAGTATAAATCAGGAATATTTGCCAGCAGAGAATTTTTAGGGAATTTAAATTTAAAAAACGGAGAAATAGTTTTAGAAGAATTTGTACCTGAAAACTATAACGCCAATGAAAATATTTTTGCTGCTTATGCTTTGTGGAAACAACGCTTAGGTAATAAACTAAGGCTTTCAGCTGGTTTACGTGTAGAAAAAACAAATACAGAATACACAGGATATGCTATTGACGTTGAAACTGCATCTACCATAAATGATGTGACATCTATAACACAAACTAAAAATTACACTAATTGGCTTCCTAACCTACAAGTAAAATACAACTTTACAGACAACACAATTGCAAGAATAGCATGGACAAATAGCATAGCACGACCTAATTATTTTGATTTAGTTCCTTACCGTAATTTAAATAGTGACGATCAAGAGGCTGAATTTGGTAACCCAGATTTAAAACCTACCGAGTCTATGAATTTTGATTTAATGTTTGAACATTATTTTGCCAATGTTGGTATTATTTCTATTGGAGGTTTTTATAAAGATTTAGATAATTTTATTTATAAAATTACTAAAAATGAGGATTTAAAAATTGGTGGGGTTATAAACAACTATCAAGTAACTCGCCCTTTAAATGGAGGTACTGCTGAAATCTACGGATTTGAAACATCACTACAACGAAAATTAAATTTCTTACCTGGTTTTTTACGTAACATTACAGTTTACGGAAACTATACTTATACCAATTCAAAAACTACTGGAATTCAAGAAAGAGAAGATGGTTTAGCATTGGCTGGTGCAGTAAAAAATATGATAAATGGATCGTTAGCATACGAAACCAATAAGCTTACCTTAAGAGCTTCTTTGAATTATGCAGGTGATTATATTGATGAATACGGAGGAGAGTCTTCTAAAGATCGATTTTATGATACTCAATTATTTGTTGATGTAAATGCTAGTTACGCTATTACTAAAAATTTACGAATTTTTGCTGAAGCTAAAAACTTAACAAATCAAGAATTACGTTTTTATCAAGGAACCAAAAATCAAACTATGCAATCAGAATTCTATAATTTTAATTGGAATGCTGGTATAAAATATAATTTCTAATTCATGAAAAAAATTATAAGCCTTAGTATGGTATGTGTTATTTTGGCTAGCTGTAAAGTAACAAAAATACTACATACTAACCCACAGTTAAAACCTGTTATAGCAATAACAGCAAATGCAGAAACAACACCTGTTACTTCCTTTAATGATGCGGCTGATGACCCTTGTATTTGGATAAACCCAAATAATGTAATGCAGTCAGTAATTATAGGAACCAATAAAAAGGAAGGTTTAGAAACCTATAATTTAGATGGTAAACGTTTAGCAACCTATAAAATAGGGCGCATTAATAATGTTGATATTCGTAATGGTTTTGTTTTAAACGGAAAAACTGTTTCTATAGTTACTGGAAGTAATAGAACTTATAATACACTTTCTATTTTAATAGTAAAAGAGAATGGTGAGCTACAAGATATTGCCGCACGTACTATTAAATCAACACTGAAAGAAGTATATGGTTTAGGTATGTACAAAAGCACCAAAACAAACACTTTTTATGTTTTTATTGTTGGTAAACGAGGAGGGGTAGAACAATGGGAACTCTTCGAAAAGAACGGAAAAATAGATGCTAAAATTGTTAGAAATATCATTTTAGGCGGACAAGGAGAAGGTATTGTTGCTGATGATTTTCATGGAAAAGTTTATATCGGTCAAGAAGATAAAGCACTTTGGAAATATGATGCGGAACCAAACTCATCAAACATTAGAGTTAAAATAATAGGTACGAGAGACTTAAATATGAAATCTGATTTTGAAGGCGTAACATTATATGATTCTGGAAACGGAAAAGGCTATATTTTATTATCTTCTCAAGGAAACAATAGTTATGCAGTTTTTGATAGAATAAGCAATCAATATTTAGGAAGTTTTTCATTAAAAGATGGTATTGTTGATGGTACTAATGATACCGATGGCATTGATGTTACTAGCATTTCATTCGGAGATAAATATCCTAAAGGTTTTTTTTTAGCACAAGACGGAACTAATAACACAGCCAAGGATAGTTTAGCTCAAAATTTTAAAATAGTCGATTGGAAAAAAATAGAAAGAGCATTAAATCTTAAATAAAAAAACAACATTTTACTATATTTGAAACCTCACTTTTTAGTGAGGTTTTTTATTTTAAATATTACGCTATGCAACTCCTCAATTATATAATTTCTCGTACAACTATTTCTCAAAAATCGATTCAAAGTACTATTGAATTGTTAAATGAAGATTGTACCATTCCTTTTATTGCGCGTTACCGAAAAGAAAAAACAGGAAATTTAGACGAAGTTGAAATCGGACAAATAGTGCAGCTTAAAGAACAATTTGAAGCTTTAGAAAAAAGAAAATCTACGATTCTTAAAGCTTTGGAAGAACAAGATGTTTTAACCAGTGAGTTAAAGGCTAAAATTGAAAAAACTAACGATCTTACTACGTTAGAAGATATTTATCTTCCCTATAAAAAGAAACGAAAAACAAAGGCTGAAACTGCTCGCAAAAACGGATTAGAACCATTGGCGAAGATGATTATGAGTCAGCGCGTAAACGATTTGGATTTTACCGCATCAAAATATACATCCCACGAAGTGGAAACTAGTGAGAGTGCTTTAGAAGGCGCACGGCATATTATTGCTGAATGGATAAATGAACGTACCGATGTTCGTAACAATATCCGTCATCAATTAGAGCGTTATGCTACTATTTCAACAAAAATAATAAAAACTAAAAAAGATGAAGATGGCGCTCAGAAATTTAAAGATTATTTTGAGTGGGAAGAGAACTTAAATCGCATTCCGTCTCACCGTTTGTTAGCCATTCTTCGTGCCGAAAAAGAAGGCTTTATCCGTGTAAAAATCGCTATCGATAATGAAAGAACCCTTCAGAAAATTGAAGATAGAGTTATCAACTCTCAAAACGATTGTGCTACTCAAATCGAATTAGCAATTGCTGATGCTTATAAACGATTACTATTACCTTCTTTAACCAACGAAGCAATGACGCTTGCAAAGGATAAAGCAGATGAAAATGCTATAACCGTATTCGCTAAAAATTTACAGCAGTTATTATTAGGCTCTCCTTTAGGTGAAAAACGAATTTTGGCTATCGATCCTGGTTTTAGATCGGGTTGTAAAGTGGTTTGTTTAAATAAGCAAGGTGATTTATTACACAACGAAAATATTTATCCGCATGCACCTCAACATCAATCATCAGAAGCTAAAAATAAAATTAATTCATTAGTTAATAAGCATCAAATTGAAGCAATTGCTATCGGTAACGGAACTGCATCAAGAGAAACTGAACAGTTAATAAAAAGTATTCCGTTTAAAAACACGGTTGATATTTTCGTGATAAGTGAAGCTGGGGCTTCTATTTATTCAGCCTCAAAAATTGCAAGAGATGAGTTTCCTGATTATGATGTTACCGTTCGTGGCGCTATTTCTATCGGGCGAAGATTAGCCGATCCTTTAGCTGAACTGGTTAAGATTGATGCAAAATCTATAGGAGTTGGGCAATATCAACATGATGTAGAACAATCAAAATTAAATAAATCCTTAGATACCGTTGTTGAACATTGTGTAAATAAAGTAGGTGTAAATATAAATACAGCAAGTGCTTCGTTGTTAAGTTATGTTTCTGGTATTGGGCCGAAATTAGCAGAAAACATTGTGAATTATCGAAATGAAAATGGTGCATTTAAAAATAGAATTGCTATTAAAAAAGTGCCACGTTTAGGCGGAAAAGCATTTGAGCAATCTGCTGGGTTTTTACGTATTAAAAATAGCGACAATCCGTTAGACGATTCTGCTGTACATCCAGAACGTTATACTTTAATAAAACAAATGGCAAAAGATGCTGGTTGTAAATTAGGAGATTTAATAGGTAATACTACTGTTTTAAATCAATTGAAATTGCAACAATATGTTACCGATTCTTACGGGTTTCCAACTTTAAAAGATATTGTAAAAGAATTAGAAAAACCTGGACTCGATCCGCGTGAAAAAGCAAAAGCATTTAGTTTTAACGAACATATTAAAACAATTGATGATCTAAGATCTGGAATGATACTTCCTGGAATCGTAAACAACATTACTAACTTTGGTTGTTTTGTAGATATTGGTGTTAAAGAAAGTGGCTTAGTACACGTTTCTAACCTTTCTAATACATTTGTTAAAGATGTTAGTGAGCATGTAAGCTTGCAACAACATGTAGAAGTAAAAGTGTTAGAAGTTGATGTGCAAAGAAAAAGAATTCAGCTTTCTATGAGTTATAATAATTCATAGAAGATTAAATTCTTTAATGTTATTTAACCTCTCTTGAAGAACCTAACATTTCTGTAGCTTCTAAAACAATCATGTATGCTTTCGGATCATGTTTTTCAACAAGGTTTTTAAGTGTCATAATCCTGTTTTTATTTATCGATAAAAAAATAATATTCCGTTGATTTGTTTGAGACAAATCATTTCCTGAAATTAAGGTTCCTGAAATTCCCATTCTAGAAGTTATTACTTTATTAAGTGTGTTTAAATCCTCTGACGCAATGTGTACAATTTTGTTTTGTTTACGTCCCGTAAGTACCAAATCTATAAACTTACTTGCTACAAAAATACTTAGCATTGCCCATAAAGCGAGTTCTAAATTTTTAAAAACAATTGCTGATAAAAGAACCACAAAAACATCTAATGTTAAAATTACAGTACCTGGTTTAATTCCGTATTTATCTTTTATTATACGGGCTATAATAGCTCCGCCACCAGCAGAAGCATCTCCTTTAAATATAATTCCGATACCTAAACCTACACATAATCCACCATAAATGGTCGAAAGCAAAGTATTCGTACTTAATACCGGGAAATGTAGCATTTCTCTAAATAAATCAATAAATAAGGCTAAAGAAACAATAGAAATCATTGTTCTAAATGCAAACCGTTTCCCTATATATTTTACACTTATTAAAAGTAACGGAACATTTAAAAGCAGCAATAATAATCCTATAGGAATATTAGATACAAAATTTAATACAATTGATAAACCAGCAGTACCTCCTGTCGCAATTTTATTTGGTGCTAAAAAACCAACAACTCCAATCGCTAAAATTAAACTTCCACTAATTATAAATAAATAATCTTTAAGCGCTGTTTTTATTTTTTTTCCTTTCATAATTTGCCTTTTTCACAAAGCAAAAATACTCTTAAAATTAAAAACGCTACATGCTTAACCTTGTTTTTAATTAAAGTAAAACTCAGAATTATGTTTAATTCTGAGTTTTGTAACTGTATAAAATTGTACATTCTTTTTAAAATACTACTTGTTACCAAGCATTAATAATTCGTTACAAATTACTTCGGTTATATACCTCTTTTCACCTTCTTTTGTTTCATAAGATCTTGATGTTAACTTACCTTCAATAGCAACTTCGTTTCCTTTTTTAAGATATTTTTCTATAATCTCTGCCGTTTTATTCCACGCAACTACATTATGCCATTGCGTATCGGTAATTTTTTCTCCCGCAGCGTTTTTATAAGTTTCATTAGTTGCTATTGATAGTTTTGCTAACTTTTTACCGCTTTCTAACGTAATAATTTCTGGATCATTACCTAAGTTTCCTATTAACTGTACTTTGTTTCTTAACGTATTCATAAGATAAGTTTTAAATGATTATTATTTGCCAATTCGTTTTGACACTGCAAAGATGAAACACAACACAAATTAAAAACGGTTAGTAACCATTTGTTTTCGTTTGTAAATGAATGTAAATGCTTAATTAAATTTAATACCTTTGTTTACCAAACACTTAGACTATGAAATTTCATTTAGAAACTGATCGATTAATTTTAAGAGAAATACGAAAAACTGATATTAACGGAATGTTCGAATTAGATTCTGATGAAAAAGTACACAAATATTTAGGCAAAAAACCCATAAATACAATTTTACAAGCCGAAGAGAATATTCAGTTTATTCATCAGCAATATAAAGAATTAGGTATCGGGCGATTTGCTTGTATTGAAAAGGCAACGGGGCAATTTATAGGTTGGTCTGGCCTAAAACATAATACTGGTGAAAAAGAAAAACTAAATGGACATAAAGATTTTGTAGATATCGGTTATCGTTTTATTCCGCGTTTTTGGAGAAAAGGATATGCTTCTGAAACTGCTTTCGCTTGTTTAAAATTTGGTTTTAAAGAAATGAATTACGACACTATTTACGGTGCTGCAGATATAGAAAATGTTGGTTCTAATAAAATTTTACGCAAGATCGGATTACAATTTGTAAATCAATTTAATTACAAAGAAGTAAAAGTGAATTGGTATGAACTTAAAAAAGCGAACTATGGAAAGTAAAAAATGCTTAGAATGCGAAGAAAAAGTAATTGGTAGAGTTGATAAAAAATTCTGCTCAGATTATTGCCGAAATTCCTATAATAACAAAGTAAATAAGGACAGTAAAAATCTTATAAGAAATACCAATAATCGTTTACGTAAAAACTATAAAATTCTTACCGACTTAAATACAACAGGTAAAACAAAAATAAGCAGGCGTAAGTTGTTTGATAAGGGTTTCGATTTTAAATTTATTACCTCAATTTATACAACAAAAACAGGAAATACGTATTATTATGTATATGATCAAGGTTATTTAGAGTTAGAGAACGAACTTTTTCTGTTAGTCAAACAAGATTAATTTACTTACTTTTATAATATTATAAAATTCAATATGAAATCATTAAATAATTTCCTGGCTGTTATCATCATCGTTTTAACAGTTTATTGGGCCTCTAGCGATACAACTCCTGCAATTCCATCTGCTAATAAGGAGTTTAAAACCACTGATTTTTCTTTAAGTAATGCACTGTTTCATTTAAGAAACATTTCTAAAAGAGCACATCATACTGGATCTCCAGAACATAAAGTTGTACAAGATTATATTGTTAACGAGTTAAAAGAATTAGGTTTAACCACCGAAATACAACAACAAACAGCCATCAATAAAAAATGGAGAGCAAGTACTACGGCTCAGAATATTATTGCAAAAATTAAAGGTAGCGGAAACGGAAAATCACTATTACTTTTAACGCATTACGATTCGAATCCACATTCTTCTTTAGGTGCCAGCGATGCTGGATCAGGAGTAGCAACAATTTTAGAAGGGCTTCGTGCTTATTTAGCTAAAAACGAACAGCCAAAAAACGACATTATTATTCTTTTTTCTGATGCAGAAGAGCTAGGATTACTTGGCGCTCAGGCTTTTGTTGAAAATCATCCTCTTGCCAAAAATATCGGAATGGTTTTAAATTTTGAAGCCAGAGGAAGCGGAGGTGCTAGTTATATGCTCATGGAAACAAACGGAAAGAATAAAAAAATATTAACCGAATTTTTAAACTCTAATCCCAATTATCCGGCTGCAAACTCATTAATGTACAGCATCTATAAAAAATTACCCAACGATACCGATTTAACCGTTTTTAGAGAAAACGGAAATATAAACGGATTCAACTTTGCCTTTATTGATGATCATTTTGATTACCATACTGCGCAAGATTCGTACGAAAGACTCGACAGGACAACTTTACAACATCAGGCGGAATACTTTACAACTTCACTTAATTATTTTGCAAATTCAAATTTAACAAACACCAATAGTGATGTAGATTATATTTATGTAAACTTTCCTTTCATGAAACTTTTAAACTATCCGTTTTCATGGGTTTTTCCGATGTTTTTAATTGCCTTACTAATTTTTATCGCACTTATTTTCTTCGGATTAAAAAAAGCTAAAATAACAGTTCATGGTGCCGTAAAAGGATTTATTCCTTATACAATCGCACTTGTTCTTTGTACTGGTATATCTTACGGATTATGGCAATTAATTTTACTTATCCATCCAGAATATGCTGATATATTACACGGCTTTACTTATAACGGATATCAATATATAATTGCTTTTATCTTACTAAATTGTTGGCTTTTATTTAAAATATACAATAAATTTAACGAAGAGAAAACTACCGATCTTTTTATTGCACCTATTTTTATCGGGCTCGTTTTAAACCTCTTTATTACACAATATTTACCAGGTGCTGGATTTTTTATCATCCCTATTTATGTAGCTTTATTAATTTTAGGGATTTTAATTTTTATGGATCTAAAGGCAAAATCAAAGGCTACTTTGTTTGCCATAATTTCTATTCCTACAATTTACATGATTGTGCCTATGATCCGATTATTTCCGGTAGCCTTAGGATTAAAAATATTGTTTCTATCAGCTTTTTTATTAGTCTTAGTCTTCGGATTTATACTACCAATTTTTCATCAACAAAAAAAGAAAAATGGTTGGCAAACTATTACAGGGTTGGCAACGATTTTCTTCTTCGGATTCGCAACTTTTAATAGCGGATTTTCAATCGACAAGAAAAAACCAAACAGCATTGTTTTTATTCAAAATTCTGATAATAATACTTCTTATTGGGCAACCTATAATAAAACTTTAGATGGTTTTACCAAACAAGTTTTTGAAGATGATTATATCGAAGGAAACATTCCATATACAGAAGGAAAGAGTAAATACAACACTACTTTTAGTTATCACAAAAAAGCAGAAAACAGAAACTTTCGTATTTCTAACATTGCTATAAATCAAGATACAATTATTAACAATGAAAGATTGTTGAATTTTACCATTACCCCAACACGTAAAATTAACCGATACGAATTTATAAACAATGAGAATATTACCTTAAAAAACTTAAAAGTAAATGGCGCTTTATATGATGATGGTAATAAATTTGTTGCCGATATAGGTACTTTATTAATTTATCAAATGGCAAATTCAGATAAAGATCTTACGGTATCTTTTATGATCGATAAAAATGTAAAACCTAACCTTACTTTAAATGAAATATCTTACGATTTATTATCAAACAGAAAATTCGATTTAAAACCGCGAAGTGAAATTATGATGCCAATGCCATTTGTGGTGAACGATGCTATTATCTGTTCTAAAAAAATTCAGTTATAAAAAAGAAAGCGTCCAACTAAACTTAGTTGGACGCTTTTTTTATCGTTTTAATAATGTACTAATCTATGTGAGAAACACGTAATGTGTTTACCATTCCTTTTGCTTTTACAGGCATAGATGATAAGTTTATCATAAAATCTCCTGTCTTCACAAAACCTTTTTCTTTACATATTTCATTAATATCTTCAAGCGTATCGTCGGTACTTAAATCACGATCGTAATAATACGCTCTAACACCCCATAAAAGATTTAACTTACCTAGTATTCTTTTTTCTGAAGAAAAGGCTAATACGTGCGATTTTGGTCTCCATGCGGAAACCTGAAATGCGGTGTATCCACTATTTGTTAAGGTAGTAATTGCTGCTGCATTAATATCATCTGCCATTAAAGCTGCGTGATGACATACCGATTTTGTAATAAATCTATTGGTACGAATATGTGGTGCTTCTTGAGGTACTTTTATCAAATCAGAATACTCAACACTTCCAATAATTTCTGTCATTTTTTTAATAACACGTATTGGGTGTTTTCCTACGGATGTTTCTCCAGAAAGCATTACTGCATCTGCTCCATCCATAATTGAATTTGCAACGTCGTTTACCTCAGCTCTTGTTGGCACCGCATTTTCTATCATCGTTTCCATCATTTGCGTAGCAATAATCACAGGAATTCTTGCTTGCTTAGCTCTTCTTACCAACATTTTTTGAATCAACGGAACGTCTTGCATAGGTACTTCTACTCCTAAATCTCCACGAGCAACCATTAATCCATCACAATACGGAATTAAAGCATCAATATTTTCAACAGCTTCTGGTTTTTCAATTTTTGCAATTACCGGAACTCTGTATCTCGATTTTTGCTTAATTAAGTCGCGTAACATTCTTAAATCCTCTGGGTTTCTAACAAATGATAATGCAATCCAATCTACTTCTTGTTCTAACGCAAAAATGGCATCTTTTTTATCTTTTTCGGTTAATGCTGGTAACGATATATTGGTGTTTGGTAAATTAACGCCTTTTTTAGATTTTAAAGTACCTCCTACAATTACCTTGGTGATTACTGCAGTTTTTTTATCCGTAGAAACTACTTCAAATAATAACTTACCGTCATCAACCAATATTTGCTCACCTGCTTTTACGTCTTTCGGAAAACGCTGATAAGTCATAAAGGCCTTTTCTTTTGTTCCGGTACATTCTTCTGTCGTGAAAGTAAAAGTATCGCCTGCTTTTAACTCAACGCCATCATTCATTACACCAACCCTAAGTTTAGGGCCTTGTAAATCGGCTAAAATTGCTACATTATATCCTCTCTCTTCATTAATTTCTCGTATTTGACGAATACGTTCTTTTACATCATCATAATCAGCATGAGAAAAATTAACTCTAAAAACATTTACTCCAGTAGCTGCCATTTCAGCTAAAATTTCTTTCGTATTTGTTGCAGGTCCTAAGGTGGCTACAATTTTTGTTTTTTTGTTGTGTGGCATAATTTAAAATATTAAAAAGTCTTTCGACTTTAAAGATTCTACCTCTACTTCGTATGAGGTAATAATTTGCGGAATTTTATTTATTTTTTCTATTGTTTTCACAATGTATTCAAAATTAAAATCTCCTGTTATTTTTAAAAAAAAATCAACTTTTTTTTTCTCTGGAACAAGACGTGTAATTGAATCGCTCTCATTAAAAAGGCTTGTTGACACTGTTTTACGGGTTGACTTATATACATTGGTTATTAAAAACCAATCACAATCTAATGTTATATCTAAATATTCATATACTGAATAAAAAGATTGATGATTTTTTTGGGTGAAGTCTAAATCGTAATTCGCTTTACGAAACTTTATATGCAAATATTTATTTAATAAATATGCTAACTTACATTCATCTAATACTGTGTGAATGCCTATTAATGCATAATCATTAGTAGCGAATTCATTAATATTCAATGTATAACTAGTCATAAAAACAAGTATTTGCTTTTAGCTAAATTACTGAATGTATCTAAAATATAATGTAAAATTTACGAAAAGGTTTTCGCGCTAATGTTAAGAGTTTTCCATTTGACTTTGCATTGCAAAATACACTCTTTTCGCAGCTATTTCTTCTGCTTTTTTCTTTGAAGTGGCTCTACCCTTACCTATAATATTTCCGTCAATACTAACTCGAACACTAAAATGTTTCTTATTTTGATTTCCAGAATCTTCGTAAGATTCGAACTTATACTTTTTCTTGTTCTTTTGACACCACTCAATAACATATCCTTTATAGCTAGATATTTTACCTTCTAATCTTTCAATATCTACATAAGGTAATACTACTTGATCGTAAATAAATTGATTGCAATAATTGTAACCTCTATCTAAATAAATAGCACCAATTAAAGCTTCAAAAATATTACCGTAAATATTATTACTAATGTTAGCTTGAGAGATATTACTTTTTATGAATCGAATTAAATCTAAATCTTTTCCTAAAGTATTTAAGTGTGCTCTACTTACTACTTTCGATCGCATTTGAGTTAAGTATCCTTCGTCTCCTTCCGGTACTTTTTTATACAAATAAGAGGCCATTACTGAACCTAAAATTGCATCACCCAAAAACTCTAACCGTTCGTAATTAATAGGGTGTCCTTTTTCATCAACTAATTTTAAAGACCTGTGTGTAAACGCTTTCTTATAATGCGAAAGTGTTATTGGTTTAAAATTAAGCAGCTCTTTTAATTCGTAGTAAAAAACTTCATCCTCTTTGTTTTGGGGCTTAACGATTCTACGAAGAAAATTCATAAGAAATTAATCTAGTTTTCTAAAGACTACACAAGCGTTATGACCTCCGAATCCAAATGTATTACTCATTGCAACTTTAATCTCTCTTTTTTGAGGTTTGTTTAGCGTTAAGTTTAACTCTGAATTAATATTCTCATCAACGTTAACGTGGTTAATCGTTGGTGGTACAACACCGTGTTCCATTGCTAATATAGATGCAATAGATTCAACAGCTCCGGCAGCACCTAATAAGTGGCCTGTCATAGATTTTGTTGAATTAATGTTGATGTTTTTAGCATGTGCTCCGAAAACTTCAGAAATAGCTTTTAACTCAGCAACATCTCCTAAAGGTGTAGAAGTACCATGTGTATTAATATGGTCTACATCTTCTGGTTTTAAACCTGCATTTTCAAGGCAGTTTTTCATTACAGCAATAACACCAATTCCATCAGGATGTGGTGCTGTCATATGGTAAGCGTCAGATGACATTCCTCCACCAATAACTTCTGCATAAATTTTTGCTCCACGTGCTTTTGCATGTTCATATTCTTCTAACACAAGTGCTCCTGCTCCCTCTCCTAAAACAAAACCATCACGTTCTGCATCAAAAGGCTTCGAGGCAGATTTATGGTTTTTATTATTAGTAGAAAGTGCGTGCATTGCATTAAAACCTCCAACACCTGCATATGTAATAGCAGCTTCACTACCTCCTGTTACAATAACATCACAATGTCCAAGTCTAATATAATTTAATGCATCTATCATCGCGTTTGCTGATGATGCACATGCAGATACCGTTGTATAGTTAGGCCCCATAAATCCATTTTTAATAGATATATGACCTGGTGCGATATCAGCAATCATTTTAGGTATAAAAAATGGATTAAATCTTGGTGTACCATCTCCGGCTCCAAAATTCATAGCTTCGTTTTGAAAAGTTTCTAAACCTCCAATACCAGCTCCCCAAATTACACCTACTCTAAATTTGTTAATTTCGTCTAGATTTAACTTCGAATCTACTATTGCTTCATCTGAAGCTACCATAGCATATTGCGTAAACCTATCCATTTTACGCGCATCTTTCCTGTTGATAAAATCAGTCGCGTTAAAGTTTTTTAACTCACATGCAAAACGAGTTTTGAACTTGGCAGCATCGAAATACGTTATAGGCGCAGCTCCGCTAACTCCGTTAACTAAGCTATTCCAATACTCTTCTTTATTGTTTCCTATTGGCGTTAATGCGCCAAGTCCAGTTACTACAACTCGTTTTAATTGCATATAAATTATTTTTTAGCTTCTTCGATATAGCTTACTGCTTGACCTACTGTACCTATGTTTTCTGCTTGATCGTCTGGAATTTGGATATCAAATTCTTTTTCGAATTCCATGATTAATTCAACAGTATCTAAAGAATCTGCTCCTAAATCGTTTGTGAAGCTTGCTTCGTTTGTTACTTCGTTATCGTCTACTCCTAACTTGTCTACGATAATCGCTTTTACTCTTGATGCTATGTCTGACATAATTTGTTTGTTTGTTTGTTTTAAAGTTTAAAATCGAGGCAAAAGTACGAATCTTAACTATTAATTCTAACTTTTGCTCAAAAATGTGTGGTCTAATATAAAAAAAATATTGAATATTTTGCTACAAACACCACCGTTGTTAATAATTATTCTTTTTTTTGTAGCAACAAAATACCATAATTAACATGAAACGTATCGTAATTTTTGCTTCTGGTTCTGGTTCTAATGCTGAAAATATTATTAAATACTTTCAAAATTCCAATATTGCTACCGTTACTCACGTATTGTCTAACAATGAACATGCCAAGGTTTTTGATAGATGTGAACGTTTAAATATAGATGCTTCGTTATTTGACAAAGAGAACTTTGTAAAAGAAGATACTATTTTAAATTTTTTACAAGTTGAAGCCGATATAATTATACTTGCAGGATTTTTATGGCGTATTCCGGCTAAAATAGTTACTGCTTTTCCTAATAATATAATAAATATTCACCCTGCATTGCTACCAAAATATGGTGGTAAAGGCATGTATGGTATGAATGTTCATAAGGCTGTAAAAGAAAATAATGAAACCGAAACTGGTATTACAATTCATTATGTAAACGAAAATTACGACGAAGGTGCTATTATTTATCAAACGAAAACTAATGTGCTTTCTTCAGATTCAGCAGATAATATCGCAAATAAAATTCATATGTTAGAGCAAGAACACTTTCCTAAAATTATAGAAAATGTAATTTTAGAAAATGTCTAAAAAAAAATATTACGTTGTTTGGAAGGGTAAAAAAACAGGTGTTTTCATTTCGTGGAATGTTTGTAAAAAACAAATTACCGGATTTGAAGGTGCTCAATACAAAGCTTTTATAGATAAAAAAGCAGCCGAAATTGCTTTTACTAAAAATTACAGTGATTATATAGGTAAAGAGACTAAAAAGGTTGTCTTATCCGCTGAAGAAAAAGCTAGTTACGGAATACCTAATTTAGAAACTATTGCTGTTGATGCTGCTTGTGCTGGAAATCCTGGTGTGATGGAGTATCGTGGTGTTTTAACAAAAAGCAAAAAAGAAATTTTTAGAATGGGTCCTTATAAAAAAGGGACTAATAACATTGGTGAATTTTTAGCTTTGGTACATGGAATAGCACTCTTAAAGAATAAAAAAATGGATACTTATCCTATATATTCTGATTCTAGAATAGCAATGAGTTGGATTAAAAAGAAACAATGTAGAACCAACATAACTTTTGACGCAAGTAATAAAGATATCTTAGATTTAATAAAACGTGCCGAAAAGTGGTTAAAAGAAAATACTTTTAAAAACCCTATATTAAAATGGGAAACTAAAGCTTGGGGGGAAATTCCTGCTGATTTTGGTAGAAAATAGAAATAACCGAGTAAAAACACCTGGTTATTTCTATTTTTTATATAAATACGAACTCTTTAAAGTTATTTAACAGCCATTTCTGTTTCTTCTCTCCAAGTCTGAACACTAGCAATAACATTATCTGTATAATCTATCTCTTTTAAACCGTCTTCTTTCCACATAAACCATTTACCTACTTTTTTGCCCGCTTCATAATGCGCAATTGTTTTCTTGCTTCCTTCAGCATCAAAAGAAATCCAAGTTCCTGTTAATTTTTTATTTTTGAAAAAACCCTGTTCTTTTACCTTGCCGTCTTTATAAAAATAAGTTGCTTTTACTAAACCTCCTGACTTTTCAAATTTTGGCGCTTTATCCTGAGCTTGTAATAATGATACTGATAAAATACAAACAGCTATTACTAATTTTTTCATATCTAAATTTTTTATAATTAATACTTACAATCCAAATATACAAATTATTTTACAAACAGGAAACATTTACGTAACATTAATTTAACATTGGTTTTTTGTAACTTCTTTTTTATTTTAAAAAGCTATAAATTTATTTAATTTAATTCCATCTTTACATTATGAACATTACACAATACATATTCATCGGTCTCGTAGCTTTAATTCACATATACATAATGTTTTTAGAAATGGTTTTATGGACAAAACCTAAAGGAATAAAAACATTCGGTTTAAAAAACAAAGAATTTGCAGAAGAGACAAAAGTACTGGCCGCTAACCAAGGCTTATACAATGGTTTTCTGGCCACTGGATTAATTTGGGCTTTACTCGACAACAATTACCCAAATAGTATTGCTATATTTTTTCTTAGTTGTGTGACCATAGCAGGTGTTTATGGGTCTTATTCAACAAAGAAGATAAGAATTCTTTATATTCAAGCTATACCCGCAATTATAGCAATAATTTTAACCTTATTAAAAATTTACAATTAAAATGGATTTCGAAAAAATCATTGACAGCATTATTACTTATGGTATGGAATACGGATTTAAAATATTAACAGCTATTATTATATGGGTTGTTGGTTCTTGGCTTATTAAAAAAGTAATGCTAACTACAACTACTATAATGATGAAAAAAAATTACGATGAAAGTTTACAAAAATTTTCATTGAACCTTATTAACTGGACACTTAAAATTCTGTTAATTATTGTTCTGTTATCTAAAGTAGGTATAGAAACCACTTCGTTTGCTGCTATTATTGGTGCTGCAGGTTTGGCTGTTGGTTTAGCTTTACAGGGTTCACTTTCTAACTTTGCTGGTGGTGCTTTAATAATGATATTTAAACCTTTTAAAATAGGTGACTTAATAGAAGCACAAGGAATTAAAGGTGTGGTAAAAGAAATACAGATTTTTACCACTCAATTAAATACGCCTGGTAACAAATTAGCGATTATTCCAAACGGTATACTATCAAATGGAAATATTATTAATTACACTACAGAAGGAAAATTGCGTATAGATTTAACTTTTGGCGTTTCTTACGATGCTGATATTAAACAATCAAAAGAAGTTTTAATGCAAGTTTTAACAGTAAATCCTAAAGTATTAAAAGACCCTGCTCCTTCTGTAAATGTATCTGAACTAGCAGATAGCTCAGTAAACTTTGCTGTTAGACCATGGGTTAATGTAGCTGATTACTGGGATGTTTATTTCGAAACTACCGAAAACGTAAAATTAGCACTAGATAAAGCTGGCATTGAAATTCCATATCCTCATGCTGTTGAAATTCAAAAATAATTTGTGTATCTTATTTATTTTTTTTATGTTTATTTACTAAAGACTGTAACATGAAATACAAATTAACATTTTTATTAGTAATACAAGTTTTACTAATAAATGCACAATTAGGAAATAGGAATTCATTAGCAGCAGCTATGTCTTTTAAGATTTTTGAGAATACTGACAAGAGAACAAAAGGAACTCCTTATATTAACAAAGAATTTAGACCTGTTAAAATTTCGGGATATAAGAACACCAATCTAAAAGCTAGGTATAATGCTCATCAAGACTATTTTGAAGTTTTACATAATGGAATTACAAAATATTTAACAGTTGATAGCCCTTTAAAAATTACATTTGTTTACTCCAATAAAGTTTACGCAGCGTTCAACAAATCTGATAAGCAAAATGAAAAGCACTTCTATGTAATTAAACATAATGAATCTTCATTTAAAATATTACTAAAAGAGAAGATTATTTTAAGAGAGGAAATTAAAGTTAAAACTGGTTATAATTCTTATACACCAGCAATTTTTAAGAAAAAAAAGAATATTTATTTTATAAAGTTTGAAAACGATAAAAAAGTTATAGAAATCCCAACAAAAACAAGAAAATTTTTAAACCTCTTCTCAGATAAATCTAAAGAGTTAAAGAAATTTATAAAAAAAAATAAATTGAAAACAAAAAAAGAGGACGATCTAATTAAAATTTTTAAGTACTATAATACATTAAAGTAATTTCTTTTTTTCAGGAATAGCAATAAAATCTTTTAGATAAAAAGGCTCAAAATAAGCGACATCTTCGATGTCGTTTTTTTTGTACTTATCATAACTTAATTTTGCCATTTCTTTTGCTGACGGAAATTTATCGTCAATAAAAACTGCATTATTATGAGTAATTACGTCCTTACATTTTGCAGCTCCATCACCTAAGAAATAAACTTTCCCTTTTGATAACTCTTCCCTAAAAGAATCTTCATCAATTATTTCTGCTTTGATTTTTCTTACTTGTTCGTAATTTGGATTATACACTGCTGAATACACTTCCATTCTTCGTGCATCTAACATTGATACAATCAATCCTTCTTGGATAGAAATACTGTAGGCTAGCGATTTTAAAGTCTGTATAGAAATTAACGGTTTATTTATAGCAAAACACATTCCTTTTGCTGCTGAAACACCAATACGAAGTCCCGTATACGAACCTGGCCCTTTACTTACAGCTACTGCGTCTATCCTTTCTGAAGTAATATTTACTTCCATTAAAAGTTCTTGAATAAAAGGGTGTAATTTTTCTGCATGCGAATAATTACCATCATTTAGTTCTCTAATTGCTAAAACCATTCCGTCTTTTGCTAAACTAACAGAGCAGTTTTTTGTTGCAGTTTCTATGTTAAGTATCAATGCCAAATTCTAAAAATTTAGGCAAAGATACTCTTAAAAAACAAAAAACTCATCAGCTAAAAAGTGATGAGTTTTATTGTATATAAATTATACTTTTAATCTAATAAGATATCTTCTCCGTAGTAAAACTTTAATACTTTGGTTGTAAATACGTAGTTATATTTTGCTCTAATTAGTGCGCTTTCAGCATTTACTAAACGATTACGAACTTGATCATAATCAAATTGCGTCATCGAACCATAATCATAACTTACTTGTGCATTTTTAAAAGCTTCTTTTTGTGCTTCTAAAGAAATTTCTGCTGCTTCAAATGATTTCGATGCTGCTTTTGCATCTTGAAAAGATTTTTCTATTGTTTGCTGCAATTGTAATTTCTGACTTTCTAACCTTGTTTCAGTAATTAATTTACTAATTTTTGAACGCTCTACACTCGCATCGGTCTTAAATCCATTAAAAATTGGAATACTAACATTAAAGCCAATACCGTACCCTAAATTGTTATCTAATTGAGTTAAAAAACCTGTGTTAGAAAAACCTGTTGGTAAATCTAAATTATATCCATAATTCGTTCCAACATTTCCTGATGCTGTAACAGATGGCATATACGCCGATCTTGCAATCGCTATAGAAAGATCTGCATTCTCAATATTTAATTTTGCTCTAGTTATTTCAGGTCTGTTAGTTAATGCCTTTTTATATACTTCCTCTGAAGTACTGTAAAGCATTGCAGCAGATGGTGAATCTATTTCAATTTTTGCTACATCAAAACCATTAAAAGGCACTTGTAATAACTGTGAAATATTAAGTAATGCTAAATTTAAAGCGTTCTCTTGAGCAACTAAATTCTGTACATCGTTTGATGCTGTAGATTGCACATTTAATAAATCACTTTTAGGAACTGCTCCTGCTTCAAACTGTGCTTTTGCACGTTCAATTTGCTTTTTACTAATAGCTGCTTGCGTAGTTGCAACAAGTAAATTTTCTTTAGCAAACAAAGCGTTTAAATACGAGTTAACAACACGTAAAGCAATATCATTCTCAATCACTTCTAAATCTAACTTACTTCCTTCTACACCTAATTTTGCCTGCTTATAAGTATTTAACACTCTATAACCGTTAAAAACTGTAATACCAGTAGATAAACCAAAGGAACCACCAAAATTACTTGTAGAAACTCTATCTTGAGAAACTGGATCGAAACCAGAACCAAATCTTAAATTACCTCCAGTAGAACCACTTAAAGATGGTAATTTATTTCCTCTAGCACTTTTTACATCAGCTTCAGCAATATCAATATTAAGCATATTCTGCTTTATTGTAATGTTGTTTTCTAATGCGTGATTAACACATTCTTTAAGTGTCCATTGTTTTTGAGAAAAACCAGCTAGCGTAGTAAATAAAGCTGCGGCTATTACAAATTTTGTTTTCAAAACGAATATTTTTTTGTTCATTATAATTAGTCAATTGATGTTCCAAAAAAGAAACAAACAGTAACAAACTGTTTTAAAGCTAATTACCGTAATTAATTATTTTTCAACTGTTTGATTTCGAACATTTACAGTTCTGAAACTGAACAATTGTTTTAGTTTTTTTTATATGACGACTAAAAGCAGCATATGTTACAAAAAAAACGCACTAATTAAAATATTACTTTTTAACCATTTTTTTATGGCGGTAAATAAAGTAAGATAAAACACCTACTAAAATATAAGGGAACACCATTAAATAGGTAATTCCGTTATTAACACCTTCAGCCATCGTTTCGTTTCCTCCTTCTACTACTGCTTTACACATAGCACACTGCGCAGATGCATTTACAGAAACAATAAATAAAACAAATAATATATATTTTTTATACATAATATGGAGATATCATTAAATACACAACTACACCTGTTACTGCAACATACAACCATAATGGAAATGTAATTTTTGCTATTTTTTTATGTTGAGGAAAATTACCTAAACGTGCTCTCATAAATGTTATTAATACAAAAGGTATTACTACTATTGATAATACGATATGAGTAAATAAAATAAATAAGTAAATATACTTTACAACGCCTTCTCCTCCAAAACTTGTAGAATCTGAAGTCATATGATATGCCACATACATTACTAAGAATAATACTGAACAAATAATTGCGGCAGTGGTTAATTGTTCGTGTAATTTCTTGTTTCCCTTTTTAATCGCTATTACAGCGGCTATTAATAACAATGCTGTTAATCCGTTTACACTCGCATAAATTGGCGGTAAAAAAGATAATGGTTCAACATTTGGTATTTTAATTCCGAATAAAGCAGCTACAGCTAATGGAATTACAACTGAAACTATGGTAATCAGTTTTTTATATTTTTTTTCTTCAGTGTTCATACTATTCTTTCAAAAGCAACTTAATATCTTGTTTTAATTCTGTAATTTGATTTCCAAAACCATGTTCATCTAATGCACGGTAGTACATAATCGGATTTCCATGTTCATCGTAACGCGAACGGATATATCCGTTTTTATCAACCAAAGCAAATAAACCCGAATGCTCAAATCCGCCATGAGAAACCTCACCCTTACCTGCAAATAGTTTAAAGCCTTCATTAGATAAATCATAAACAACATCCTCTGATTTTCCTGTTAGCAAATGCCAATTTTTGTGGTTAATTCCGTTTTTAAGTGCATATTGTTTTAATTGATTTGGCGTATCAATATCTGGAGTGATAGAAAAAGAGGCTATTCCGAAATTAGGGTTTCCCATAAATTCATTTTGAATGGTAACCATTTCTGCATTCATTAAAGGGCAAATTGTGGGGCAAGTAGCAAAGAAAAACTCTACCACATATACTCTACCTTTAAAATCATCATTACTAATTGTTTTTCCTTCTTGATTTACAAACTCAAAAGCAGGCACTTTATTAAATTTATGTAAATCGGCAGTTTGAAAATGTTTTATAATTTTTGGTACGGCATAAATACCGAACAATAAAATAATAAAAGAAATGCCTACGTATGAATACTTATTTTTTTTCATTTGAAATGCTATTTTTTCTTCGGTCGTCACTGCTGTTATTCTTCTTCAATGCTAGTTTATACTCAACTAAAACAACACTTATGTCGTCAATCATATCGTTTTTAAGTTCTGCTACAGATTTCATCGTGTATCCGAATAAATTTTTATCTTCTAAACTATTAATTGTCGATTTACCTCTTCTTAAATTAAGTTCTTTATCGATAATATATGCTTTTTGTGAACGGAAATTTGCATCTAAAGGACTTGGCGTTTTAAAACTTTCGTGTAAAGCTTCCATTTCTTCAGCAGACGCAAAAACGAAATCCCATCTACTTAAATCTACATTAACACTTAACATTTCTTTTAAGTCTTCTACAGCTTCTTTTTGACTCTCATCAACTAAAGAAATCATTTGAAAACTTACATAATTAGAGAAATTCTTATAAATTTTTTCTTTTAAATTATACACTTCTCCTTTTACTAAGTCGATATCATTTCCTAAAAAAGTAACTACGGTAACTCTTTTATCAAAGGTAAAATTCTTATCAATTAAAGAAACATCAATAACGTTTTTAGATACTATTGGTAGTTTTCCAAAATTATGTGTACCTAATTGTAATAAAACATAAAACAACAAAGGCACTATAAATAGTGCAAATAAGACAATAAACTTTTTAGTTTTACCCATTTCAATTCCAAATTAAAGTCAAAAAAAGGTGGTTAAAACCACCTTTTTTTTAAAAATATTATTTGATTACCATTTTACTAATGGTGCTAATGTTTCATTTAAATAATCTCCCTCTATCAATACTATAAATAATAAATAAGAAACTAAAAAGACGAGTATCCAAACGATTGATCTTCTAAACCATTTTTTCTCACCCTCTAAGTGCATAAATGCCCAAGCAATATAATATGCTTTTACTAATGTTAAGATAATAAAAAACCAGTTTAACCAACTTGTTCCCCATCCATGTAAATGCATTGCATCTGGTTTAACAATACCAAAAGCTACTTCTACAGTGGTTATAATTGTTAAGATTGCTAAAACAATCCAAATTCTTTTTTTATTTGATTCCTGTGCGTGACCCATTTTAATATCGCTTTTAAATTATACTAAGTAGAAGAAGGTAAATACAAATACCCAAACTAAATCTACAAAGTGCCAATATAAACCTACTTTTTCAACCATTTCATAATGTCCTCTACGCTCGTAAGTTCCTAAAACTACGTTAAAGAATATAATGATATTAATGATGATTCCTGATAATACGTGAAAACCATGAAAACCTGTAATAAAGAAAAAGAAATCTGCAAATATCGGATTACCATATTCATTTACTTCTAAATTAGCTCCTTCAACAACTTGTTTTGCTAAAGCTAATTTCTCTAAACTTTCTGTTCTTGATAGGATTATCTTTTGTTTCGTTTCAGGATTTAATCTTTCTGTTCTAATTAACAAAGAAGGATCTGCTTTAAAAGCTTCTTGAATTTGTGCTACTGAATATTGAGAAATTGTTTCTTCCTTTTCAAACCACACTCCGTTTTCACGAGTATGTTGCACTCTATCATCTTTTCTCTCTGCATGCACAAAATCTGCTAAAGCGATTTGATGACCATCTTTTACGAATTGTAAGATATGATTGTTTGAAGTTTTAACTGCTCCATAAGAACCGTTGATAAAGTTTTTCCACTCCCATGCTTGAGATCCAACGAAAATAATTCCGAAGATAATCGTAGCAAACATATACCAAGCTACTTTCTTTTGTTTCATTTGATGACCTGCATCAACTGCCAACACCATTGTTACTGATGATACAATTAAAATAAATGTCATTAACGCTACATAATACATCGGTGCGTGTACACCATGCAATCCCGGAAAGTGTGTAAACACTTCATCGGCAATTGGCCATGAATCAATAAACTTAAAACGTGTTAAACCATACGCTGCTAAAAACCCCGAAAAGGTTAATGCATCAGATACGATGAAAAACCACATCATCATTTTACCATAACTAGCGCCAAATGGTTTTTCACCACCTCCGCCCCAGGTTTCTTTTTTATCAGAATTTACAGCATTATTTGCTTCCATAAATCTCTTTTTGTTAATTTTTGTTAAAACAGTGCGCCAAAATTACGCATTTTTCATCATCTTATGAAATAGAAAAAGAAAAATAGATAAATCCATAAAACATCTACGAAATGCCAAAAGATGCCACCTAACTCAAACCCAAGCATATCCGCTGCTGAATATTTCTTTTTAAAATGATTATAAATTACTACTAGCAATACAATTACACCTGCTAATAAGTGTAAAATATGCATAAATGTTATTCCTAAAATAAAAGATGTAGACACGGTACTTTCTGGGCCTGTAAAATACAATCCAACAGATTTTAATTCATTAAAACCTACATATTGATACCATACAAAGCCTAAACCCAACACTAAAGTGGTTACTAAAAGCCCAAATGACGCCTTTAAATTATCTTTTTTTAATAATTTTTGAGAAAAAATTAATGTAACACTACTCAATACAATTAAAACTGTACTGATGTAAAATGCCTGTGGCAAATCGAAAGTAACCCAATCTTCTCGGTTCATACTAATAACATAAGCACTTGTTAATCCTGCGAAAAACATTACCATACTTATCATCGAAATCCACAACATTGGTTTTGCAGATTTTCTTTTACCTTGTTTTAATTCTTCTTGTAACGTTTGTTCACTCATTAGTGTAAAAATTTATCTACCACATAAATTATGGGTACGATTGTAATATAAAAAACACTTGCCAACATTAACTTTCGGGCATCAGTATTTTTTTCTGATTTATATAATTGAAAAGCATAATACAACATTAACAAACCTAATAATAAAACTATGACAGCTGTTAATGGATAAATATATAAGTTACCTGTTACTTTTAACACCGGAGCAACCGACATTAAAATCATAATACAGGTATAAAAAATTATCTGTACAATAGCTCCTTTGTCTTTTTTATCCATAGGAAGCATATGAAGGCCAGCTTTATTATACTCTTCGAACTGTAACCAACCTATTGCCCAAAAATGTGGAAATTGCCAAAAAAACTGAATCATAAATAAAAAACCTGCTTCAACACCAAACTCGCCTGTTGCTGCAACCCAACCTAACATAAAAGGAATTGCACCAGGAATAGCACCTACAAAAACAGCTAAAGGCGTTACAGCTTTTAAAGGCGTATAAGCACTTGTATATAAAAATATTGAGATTGCACCAAATAAAGCGCATTTAGGATCTATTGCATATAATATTCCAATACCTGCAATCGTAAAAATTGTTGCAATTATTAATGCAAAAGTTACACTCATTCTACCAGCTGGCAAAGGGCGATCTTTAGTACGCTGCATTAACAAATCGATATCTTTTTCTATAACTTGATTAAAAGCATTAGATGCACCTACCATTAGATAACCACCTATTGCTAATAATAAAACTACGGTATAATCAATTGTTTCAGCTCCTAATAAATAACCAGTAATAGATGTAAAGACAACACTAATGGATAAACCTACTTTGGTTAATTGCTTAAAATCGTTAAATACTGATTTTAAAGAAGGTTTAGTATGTATAGGTGAGATAGAATCCACTTTTAGTTTTATTTTTTGCAAAGATATTTCTTTCTTCTTTAATGACCATAAAAAAAAATAGTAATCGAAATATAAAAAAAATTAAAAACTGCTTTGTGGTTTAAAAAAAGGTGTTATATTTGCACCCGCATTCAGAGCAATGCAACGTTCTTTAAAATAATTTTTGACTACGCGAAAGTAGCTCAGGGGTAGAGCATCACCTTGCCAAGGTGGGGGTCGCGGGTTCAAATCCCGTCTTTCGCTCTGAGACTTTCTTAAAAATATACCAAGTTTGATTGTAGTACAATCAAATCACGCTGAAGTGGTGGAATTGGTAGACACGTTGGACTTAAAATCCAATGACCCTTGGGTCGTGCGGGTTCAAGTCCCGCCTTCAGTACTAAGCCTCGCTTTAATTAGCGAGGTTTATTTTAAGAAAGCAGTCAAATACATATACCAGCTGAAGTGGTGGAATTGGTAGACACGTTGGACTTAAAATCCAATGACCCTTGGGTCGTGCGGGTTCAAGTCCCGCCTTCAGTACTAAACCTTAACATTTATTTGTTAAGGTTTTTTTATTTTTAACACTTCCATAGCAGTTTACAACCTCTTTTTTTATACAGTTTTTCTTTGTTTATTTTTATCAACTAATAAATTATCTAAAAGAATAAACAACAATTCTTTTTTACTAAATCATATCATTAACTCTCGTTTTTAAAAAACGGAATATTCTTTGTAATCTATTAATAAAAGAAACGTCTAAAGCATCAGATTAAAATAACAAACCATGCGCAAACTACTTTTAGTAATAAGCTTAACTTTTTTTATAAACTCCTTCGGACAAACAAGTGTTTTTAATACTTTATTAAAAAAACATGTTAACAGTACTGGATTTGTAGATTATAAAAACCTACAAAAAGAAGAAGCTAAACTTGATTCTTATTTAAGCTATTTAAACAAAACGACACCTCAAAGAAATTGGTCGGCAGCAAAAACCAAAGCCTTTTGGGTAAATGCCTATAATGCTTACACTATAAAAATAATCTTAGACAACTACCCTTTAAAAAGTATTTTAAATATTAAACAGAAAGGAAAAGATGCTTGGAATATTCCGTTTGCAAAAGTTGGAGGTAAGACATATACTTTAAATTATATTGAGCATCAAATTTTACGTAAAAAATTTAACGATCCTAAAATTCATGTAGCCGTAAACTGTGCTTCTGGTTCTTGCCCGCAATTAGGAAATTTCGCTTTTACAGAAGCTAATTACGAAAGTAAAACGAACGAATTAATGAAAAAATTCATTAATGATGCTAACAGAAATAAGATAACTGCTAATAAAATACAGCTCTCAAAAATTTTCGAATGGTTTAAAGGTGATTTTACCAAAAAAGGTTCATTAATAGATTTTATTAACAAATATTCTAATACCAAAGTAGCTACAAAGGCAAAAACCAGCTTTTTAAAATACGATTGGAGTTTAAACGGAAAATAGCTCGTATTACTACTTTTAGCTGCAGCAATTCTGAAAACAATTTGTATTTTTACTCCTCAACCTAAAGAAACACATGTCAAAAACATATTACGATCCTGCCGATTTACGTAAGTTCGGAAAAATAACAGAATGGAACGAGGAACTTGGAAACAAATTCTTTGATTATTACGGAAAAGTATTTGAAGAAGGCGCTTTAACTGCTCGTGAAAAAAGCTTAATCGCCTTAGCTGTTGCACATACAGAACAATGCCCATATTGCATAGATGCCTACACAAAAGATGGCTTAGAACGTGGAATTACGAAAGAAGAAATGATGGAAGCGCTTCATGTTGGTGCTGCCATAAAAAGTGGTGCAACTTTAGTTCATGGAGTTCAAATGATGAACAAAGTGAATAAACTTGAAATGTAATTATCTTCAAAAATGACTCCTCGAGCACAGTTGAAAGGTAATGTTTAGGTTTCGACTGCACTCGACCTGACAGAATTCTAAAATATTAAGATGAAAAAATCGCTTTTAGCAAGAAATAACGATTTAGCAAATACGCAACGTCAATTGGAAATTTTATCAAACGGCATTTTTGCTGACGGAGAGTTGCCAACCTTTGCTAAAAAAATAAAGGAAACTAATCAGTTTCCACTACGCCCTAAAAAACTAGAAATTTTACAGATTAACTTAGGTTATATGTGTAATCAAGTTTGTGCGCATTGCCATGTTGATGCAGGTCCGGATCGTAAAGAAATTATGACGATCGAAACCATGCAGCAATGTTTAGAGGTGATAAAAAAAACAGGAGCGCACACTTTAGATTTAACAGGTGGCGCACCAGAAATGAATCCGAATTTTAGATGGTTTGTAGAAGAAGCGTCAAAAGCAGGAATTACAGATTTTATTGTTCGCTCTAATTTAACAATCATTTTAGCAAACAAAAAATACCACGATTTACCAGCCTTTTTTAAAAAACACAATGTACATGTAGTTTCTTCGATGCCGCACTGGACACGTGGAAAAACTGATAAACAACGTGGTGATGGTGTTTTTGATAAATCTATTAAAGCGCTACAAATGCTGAATGAAGTTGGCTACGGAATGGAAGGTTCTGATTTAAAACTCGATTTGGTTTACAATCCTTCAGGAGCATTTTTACCTGCAGATCAAATGGCATTAGAAAACGACTTTAAAAAGGCGTTGAAAGATGATTTTAACATCAATTTTCACAATTTATTTGCAATTACAAATTTACCAATCAGTCGATTTTTAGATTATTTAATTGCTTCTGAAAATTATGAAGATTATATGTATGCTTTAGTAGAAGCTTACAATCCTACAGCAGTAGAAAACGTAATGTGTACCAACACTTTATCGGTAAGTTGGGATGGATTTTTATATGATTGCGATTTCAACCAAATGTTAAACTTAAAAGTAAACTCTAAAGTAAAACACATTTCCGACTATAACGAAGAATTGTTACAAAACAGAGATATAATTATCAATCAACATTGTTACGGTTGTACTGCTGGCGCAGGAAGTAGTTGCCAAGGTGTTGTTGCATAACAGAGGTTGTCATATCGAGCACAATCGAGATGTTAAGCTATTTAAAAAGACAAAACTATTTGTAATAATTATAATTACTTTGCAAATAAGCCTAGCCCCGATTGAAGCATTTGTTTGAGCTCCTCGCAGAGAGCGAGTGCAGAAAGCGGGAAATAGCTACTAATTATTTTTAACAAGATGAATAAATTTATATTTTTTTTACTAATTAGCTTTAATTCTTTTTCTCAAAAGGATCTACATCAATTATTAAAAAAATATAACACCGAAAATGTTCCTTATATTTTTGTAGATAGTTTAAAAACGATTGCTTCGGATGTTGTTTTGTTAGATGCTCGTGAACCAAAAGAGTTTAATGTGAGCCATCTAAAAAACGCTATTTGTGTGGGGTATGATGATTTTAATGTTACAAAAACTACAAAAATACTTTCTGCTGATAAAAACATTAAAATTGTAGTGTATTGCTCGTTAGGAATACGCTCTGAGGATGTTGCTGAACAGCTTAAAAAAACTGGTTTTAAAAATGTTTATAATTTGTATGGCGGAATTTTTGAATGGAAAAACAAAAAGAATACGGTTGTAAACTCTAAAAACATACCAACAAACAAAGTGCATACTTTTAATAAGGAATGGAGCAAGTGGCTCTTAAAAGGAGAAAAGATTTATGAGTAAAAACTTACTGTTAATTTTCACTAGAAATCCTGAATTAGGGAAAGCAAAAACACGTTTAGCAAAAACTGTTGGTGACGAAACTGCTCTTGAGATTTATAAATTTTTATTGAACAAAACGAATCAAGTTACTAAAGATTTATCTTGTGATAAAGCGGTTTACTACTCTGTAAAAGTGCGGAAAAATGATATTTGGGATGCAACAATTTATCAAAAACAACAACAAAATGGTAATGATTTAGGTGCTAGAATGCAAAATGCTTTTAAAAATTCTTTTGATAAGGACTATGAAAAAGTAATGATTATCGGAAGCGATTTGTACGATTTAACTCCAAATATTATTGAAGATGCTTTTACTAAATTAAACACAAATGATGTAGTAATTGGCCCTGCCGAAGATGGCGGATATTACTTACTTGGCATGAATGTTTTACAACCTCATATTTTTCAAAATAAGGAATGGGGAACCTCATCGGTTAGAAAAGAAACATTGGCTAATTTAAAAGATAAAAAAGTACATTTGTTAACAATGCTTAATGATGTAGATGTTTTTGAAGATATTGAAAACCATTCAGCATTTCAACAATTTTTATAATACAAGACCTCACAGAATTTAAAAGCCTGTGAGGTCTAAAGAAAATATCTAATGAAAAAACAACAATTACAAGAAACTACAGATTTTCTTAAATCAAACGGAATTACGAATCCTGAAATCGGAATTGTACTTGGTACCGGTTTGGGTAAATTAGTTGATGAAATTTCTATCGAAAAAGAAATTCAATATTCAGATATTCCACATTTTCCACAAGCAACGGTTGAATTTCATTCAGGAAAACTAATTTACGGAGAATTATCAGGAAAAAAAGTGGTGGTAATGTCTGGTCGTTTTCATGTTTATGAAGGGTATAACCTTTGGGAAGTTACTTACGGAATTAGAACCATGCACGGTTTAGGAATTTCAACTTTATTAATTTCTAACGCTGCCGGAGCCATTAATCTTTCTTATAAAAAGGGCGACTTAATGTTACTCGAAGATCATATTAACCTGCAAGGAAGTTCTCCGCTGGCTTTTAAAGGAGCAAACGAATTTGGAAACATCTTTGCTGATATGTTAGCACCGTATTCTAAAAAAATCAACAGTCATCTGAAAGGAATTGCAAAAGACAACGACATACAACTACATGAAGGAATATATGCAAGTGTTGTTGGTCCACAATTGGAAACCAGAGCAGAATACAGAATGTTACAAATTTTAGAAGCCGATGCTGTTGGTATGAGTACCGTACCCGAAGTTATTGTTGCTAAACAAATTGGTTTACCATGTGCTGCAGTTTCGGTATTAACTGATGAGTGTGATCCTAAAAACTTACAGCCCGTTAATATTGCCGAAATTATTGAAGTTGCTGGTAAAGCAGAACCAAAAATGATTACCTTATTTAAAGAATTAATAACAATATTATAGAATCAAGAACTAAGACAACTACATAGGAAATCTTACCTCTTGTTTCTTTTATCATAAAGAATATGAGTTACTTAGAAACCACAAAAAACGTATATAAAGAAGCTGCCTTAACACCAGATGTTGGTCTTTGCTGTACTACAAATCCTATTTGGGAATTACCAGGATTAAAGATTCCTAAAATTATGCAAGAAATGAACTACGGATGTGGTTCTACTGTGCATGCGCGCGATTTAACCAACAACCCTAAAATGTTATATGTTGGTGTTGGTGGCGGAATGGAATTACTACAATTCGCCTATTTTAACAGAAATAAAGGCGGCGTAATTGGTTTAGATGTAGTTGATGAAATGCTAGAAGCATCACGCAAAAACTTTATTGAAGCTGAACAGCAAAACGATTGGTTTAAATCTGATTTTGTGGATTTACGTAAAGGTGATGCCATGAATTTACCTGTAGAAGATAATTCGATTGATGTTGCTGCACAAAATTGTTTGTTCAATATTTTTAAGGAAGATGATTTGCAAAAAGCTATCGCAGAAATGTATCGCGTTTTAAAACCTCACGGTAAATTAGTAATGAGCGACCCTACTTGTGAGCAAGAAATGAACGACGAATTACGTAATGATGAACGTTTACGAGCTTTGTGTTTAAGTGGAAGTTTAACCATTGCTAATTATGTAAAAGCCTTAACCGATGCTGGTTTTGGAACCATTGAAATTAGAGCACGTAAACCTTACCGAATTTTAGATCCGAAGAATTACCCAACAGATGAATTAATTTACATAGAATCTATTGAAGTTGCCGCAATTAAAGACCCAATGCCAGCTGATGGCCCTTGCGTTTTTACAGGAAAAGCAGCCATCTACTACGGTAACGAAGATTATTTTGATGACGGATTAGGACATACCTTGTTAAAAAATCAGCCATTAGCTATTTGCGATAAAACAGCCGCAGCTTTAAAAGATTTAGGAAGAGATGATATTTTCTTCTCAGAATCTACCTTTCACTACGATGGTGGTGGCTGCTGTTAAATAGCTTTCAAAATAAAAATAAGCCCTTGCATTTTGGAGGGCACTGAAAAAGTCCTCAAGACTAAATTAAAAGGAGTAGAAAGTAAAAACTTTTTACTCCTTTTTTCGTATCTTAAAAAAGTAAAATAATGCTTTTATAGATGCTGGTTCAACAACAAGAAATTCAATTTAGTCAATACAGTTCTTTGTATGATTTAATTGTTCCTAAAGATAATTTATTAAGAAAAATTAATGATTTAATAGACTTTTCTTTCATCTATGAAGAGTTGGTAACCAAGTATAGCCTGAATAATGGCCGCACAGCAGAATGTCCCATTCGAATGTTTAAATACTTGTTGCTAAAAGTTATTTATACGATTTCAGATGTTGATGTTGTAGAACGTTCACAGTTTGACATGTCCTTCAAATATTTTTTAGGAATGCTTCCAGAAGATGCTGTTATTAACCCGAGTTCGCTAACTAAATTTAGAAAACTTCGGTTAAAAGATACTGATTTGCTCAATTTATTGATTACAAAAACAGTGTCAATTGCTATTGAAAAAGAGATCATTCGTTCTCGCTCGATTATCGTTGATGCTACACATACCTTATCAAAATCAAATCCATTTACAGCCATAGACATACTTCGAGAAAGGTCAAAACTACTCAGAAAAACTGTTTATAGGTATGATGAACATTGGAAAGGTAAAATGCCTAAAAAGAATACTGATAACGATATAGAAAAAGAATTAGGCTATTGTAAGGAGCTAGAAAAACGTATTGAAACAGCACCTTCCATTAGTTCAATTCCAGCAATAAAGGAGAAATTAAACTTACTTAAAGAAACGATTGAAGATACTCAAGACCACTGTGTTTTATCAAAAGATACCGATGCTAGAATCGGGCATAAATCGGCAGATAGTTCATTTTTTGGTTATAAAACTCATATTGCAATGAGTGAAGAACGTATTATCACCGCAGCAGTTGTAACATCAGGCGAAAAGGGAGATGGTCCAAGGTTGCCTGAGCTTTTACAAATTAGCCAACAAAACGGAATAGATGTAGACACAATCATAGGTGATGCAGCCTATTCAGGGAAGAATAATCTTAAACTAACAAATCAACAAGGCATTAAAGTTGTAGCCAAACTAAACCCATCAATAACCCAAGGATTTAGAAAAAAAGAAGAACAGTTTGATTACAATAAAGATGCTGATATGTTTGTTTGTCCAGCAGGGCACTTAGCCATTAGAAAAGCACAACAAGGGAAAAAAGATCTTGGGAAAAACCAAGTAAACACCTATTATTTCGATGTAGAAAAATGTAAAAGATGTCCTTTAAAGAAAGGTTGTTATAAAGATGGTGCTAAATCAAAAACTTATTCGGTAAGCATAAAATCAACTATTCATAAAGAACAAATGGCTTTTCAAGAAACCGACTATTTTAAAGAAAAAGCGAAGCACCGTTACAAGATTGAAGCAAAAAACGGAGAGTTAAAAAATGCGCATGGTTTTGCAAGAGCTACATCATATGGTATCACAAATATGGAAATCCAGGGAGCGATGACAATTTTTGCGGTTAACCTTAAAAGAATAATCAAATTAAGCTAGTAAGAAAGTCAGAGTTGCCTAAAATAGCAGTTAAAAAACGGTTTGTTTTACCCAATTTTTATATAACATAAGACTTTATCAAAAAAAGTACAGCAAACAAAAAGCGATTAAGAGAAATGTAACATTTCTTAATCGCTTTTAAAGTTAAATTTCAAAAAGAGTTGCTTTTTCAGTGCCCTCCTTTATAAAGTGAGGTTTTTTTGTAAAAAGTTAATAATGTATAGAAATGGGTTTTTTATCCGTGTCAATAGCTACAAATGTAAATGATCCTTCTATGGCTTTTTCTCTTTGCTCACTATACATTTGTTCAATATAAATAGCTACATTTACTTTTAAGCTGGTGTTTCCTACATGAATAACAGTACCAATTAATTCTATAATCGTTCCGGCCGGAATTGGTTTTTTAAAATCAATCTTATCACTACTAACCGTTACCATTTTTTGCCGACTAAAACGGGTTGCGGTAATAAAAGCAACTTCATCCATAAGATGTAATGCAGTGCCTCCAAAAAGAGTATCGTAATGATTTGTGGTGCTAGGAAAAACAGCTTTAAAAATACGTGTTTCTGATTTTTTAATTTTTTCGTTAAAAGTCATTTTAATATATAAATAACCCAAGGTGCATTAGTTTGGGGGATGGGTTTGCACCTTGGGTAGGGGTTATTTACTTTGATAATTTAATTGCGCTTCTTTTGCAGCAGCAACCATTTCAATTAAAGCTTTTTTAGTTTCATCCCAATGACGTGTTTTTAAACCACAATCTGGATTTACCCATAATTGATCTCCAGGAATAACTTTTTTTGCTTTTTCTAAAAGTAGTACCATTTCTTTTTTTGATGGAATTCTTGGAGAGTGAATATCATAAACACCTGGACCAATTTCATTTGGATACTTAAAATCAGCAAAAGCATCTAATAATTCCATTTGCGAACGGGAGCATTCAATAGTTATTACGTCAGCATCCATGTCTGAAATATTTTTAATAACATCATTAAATTCAGAATAGCACATGTGGGTGTGAATTTGAGTTTCATCCTTTACGCCACTAGCTGATATTTTAAAAGCATTTACAGCCCATTGTAAATAGTTTTGCCATTCTTTTTTTCGCAAAGGCAAGCCTTCTCTAATGGCAGGTTCATCAATTTGAATAATATTGATACCTGCTTTTTCTAAATCAACAACTTCATCTCTAATTGCTAAAGCTATTTGGTTACAGGTTACGTTGCGAGGTTGATCGTTACGAACAAAAGACCATTGTAAAATGGTAACAGGTCCTGTTAACATTCCTTTTACCAATTTTTTTGTTAAAGATTGGGCAAAGTTAGTCCAATAAACAGTCATTGGGTTAGGTCTATGCACGTCTCCGTAAATAATTGGAGGTTTCACGCATCTACTACCATAACTTTGTACCCAACCTTTTTTGGTAAAAGCAAAACCAGCCAATTGTTCACCAAAATACTCTACCATATCATTACGTTCAAATTCTCCATGAACTAGTACGTCAATATCAATTTCTTCTTGCCAGCGAATAGATTTTTCGGTTTCTTCTTTTAGTAAAGTATTGTATTCTGAATTAGAAAGTTCTCCTTTTTTAAATCGAGCTCTCCAACTCCTAACTTCTTTTGTTTGCGGAAAAGAACCAATAGTTGTGGTTGGAAATAGCGGTAAGTTTAGTGCTTTTTTCTGTGATATTTTACGAACAGAAAAAGGATTATTTCTTGTAGCGTCTTTTAATGTTATTGCATTTACTCTATCTTTTACTTTTGTGTTATGGATAAGTTTAGAGGTAGCGCGGTTTTTTATAGCTTCTTTATTAGCAGCTAGTTTAATTTTAGCTTCCTTACTTACATTTTTAACGCTTAATGTTTTTAAAACTACAACTTCATTTATTTTTTGCTTAGCAAAAGCCATCCATTGTTTAATTTCAGTTGATAAAGTTTTTTCATCAGTTTCTAAATCTAAATCACATGGAGTATGTAAAAGTGAGCAAGATGGAGCAATTAATACACGATTTTCTCCAATTTTATCAATTGCTTTTTTAATGAAAGATAACGATTTTTCGAAATCATTTTTCCAAATATTTCTACCGTCAACAACACCTAAAGATAAGCTTAACTGTTTAGGAAATGTATTTAAAACATCGCTTAATTGCTCAGGGTTACGAACTAAATCAATATGTAAAGCACATACGGGTAATGAGGTTGCTAGGGATACATTGTCCTTTAAACCATCAAAATAAGTAGCTACTAGTATTTTTAATTTAGGAAACTCTTTTTTTAACGTTGCGTAAACATGTTGATACGCTTCTTTAGTTTTTTTATCAATATCTAAAGCTAAAAAAGGCTCATCAAATTGAATCCATTCGACACCTTGTGCGGTTAATTCTTTTAAAATATTAATGTATACAGGTAAAAGATTTTCAACTAAATCAAGTTTGTCAAAATTTTCTTCTTTTTCTTTTCCTAAAAGTAAATAAGAAACCAGTCCAATAATTACAGGTTTAGGATTTATACCAATTTGTTTTGCCCCTACAAATTCGTTGATAATTTTGTTTGAAAAAAGTTTAAATTCTTGATTTTTATAAAATTCAGGAACTATGTAATGGTAGTTAGTGTCAAACCATTTGGTCATTTCCATAGCAGTAATATCAATACCATCTTTTTGATATCCTCTGGCCATGGCAAAGTATAAATCGAGTTCGTTAGTCGATTTTTTTAAAGCTATTTCGTTGTATCGCTTTGGAATAGCACCAACAGTTAACGACATGTCTAAAACTTGATCATAATAAGAAAAATCATTGCAGGGAATTAAATCGATTCCTGCTTTTTGTTGAGTTTTCCAGTTTTTAATGGTAAGATTTCTTCCTACGTTTAGCAATTCATCTGCCAAAATTTTGCCTGACCAATATTGCTCGCAGGCTTTTTTGAGTTCTCTGTTGCTACCAATTCGCGGATAGCCAAGATTGTGCGTTTGCATTTTCTTTTAACTTTAAATGATTAATAAATTAGTTAAAAGCTCTTTTAAGCACTTCGCAATGCTTTTTTGAGAGAAAAAATTAAGAAAGAAAATGCATTTTAGGAGCTAACAAAGCGTAGCTGTCCCTTTCAAGTTGGTTGACTTGTAAAATTTGCATCTGTCTGACTAAAAGCTTCAAATCGCGAAAGCATTGTCAATTCGGAATAGGCAGGTCTCCTGACTTGTAACAGTTTTATTTTCCTTCCCATTTTAATAAAAAACAGTGGATTTTTAGTAATAAAACCTTTGGTGTGTTACTTACAGTTGCGCGACAGTTCGTGATTTGCACACGATTCCCTATTAATCTACAGCTAAGTAAAACCTTTCCGGTTGATGAAGTATGTAAAGAACTTATTGGGCTCAAATGTAACTATAATTTTAAAAGAATAGCTTTTTTTATTTAGGATAAGTATAAATTAGTTTTTTTATTAAGTAGTATTTTTTTGTAAATAGCATAAAAAAGCCAAAGCAATTAAGCTTTGGCTTAGTAAACTAATAAAACCAAGTATTAGTATCATTGGAGTTAGCTATAACAAATGAACTAATGTTTTTAGTAAGAACTGTATTTTAATGTAGGCTAATAACTTTTGTTATTTTCCATTGTTTGTTTTTTTGTTTCCAAATAACAATAAATTTACTGGGAGTTGATTTTGCATTAGGCTCTTGATTATTGTAAAATTTATGATAGCCAATTTGTACTGCGCCGTAATTTTTTATAGGATATACTTCAATGCTTCCTTTTATTAAAGTTCGGGTTACTTTGCCACATATGTTTTTTTCTAAAGCTTTTAAAAGGTTACTTTTAGAAGTTGATAAACCTCCTTTGTCATGAAAAAACTCTAAATCTTCATCATACAAATTTGCTTGGGTTTTCATGTCACAAGTATTGTAAGCGGTAAAATAAATGCTATCCATTTTTACAATTTCATTGTGTAAATTAAGATCTACAGCTTTGTAATTCGGAATTTCATCTACTTGTGCATTTGTTATTAAAGAGAATAATAACGCATACAATAGCGTAATGAATCTTAAGAAAAAATTACCTTTAAAGAAAAAATCGAAAATAGCTCCCATAGTTTTTGTTTTTGATTACCAAGTTTTAAAGGCTATACTTCTGTGTTCTTGATTATAAGTTCGTCTAAAACCTTTAGAAATGTCATTTAAAGTATTGTTAGAGATTGTTAATTCTCCTCTATAACCATCATTACAGTTTATTCTTAGCGTAACTTTATCTATTTGATTATTGTTATTGTATTTAGAATCTACAATATTAATGTCAATGTTTTTTTTGTTTTTAAACCATGTAACTAACTTCTCTAATTCTTTTTTAGTAGTTTTTTTACTGATAATAAACTCAGCTTTTACATCGTTAATAGTGCTATCGAATAAAAAACTTACATCTTCATCGTTGTCAGAATTCCAATCATTATCTTCATCGTTATTCTCGTTGCTGTTCTCAGAACCACAATCTGTACAGTTAAAACCTTGAGAAGTCATTTTAAAGTGATGGTTCCCCATATCTCGATCGTAAATATCTTGAGTATTCTTAACATCATTTAAAAATCTTCGAGACGAGCCTTCAAAATATATTACAGTTCCTTCAGGAATAAAAACGGTTGCTTTAACTTCTTCATCTTTCCATATGTTTTTATATTCACTTAAAAAGTAAGCGTCAAAAACAATTGTGTTGTTTGCTGATTTAAAATTATACTGAATGGCTTCTGCATTATCGTTTGCGTTATTACGTTTTCTTCCTTCAGATGTTTTTTTAATTTCGATATAAGCATTACCAGTTTCACTTTTACGAACATCAATATTTATATCGTTAGAATATTTCATTTTTGTGTCGTTAAAATCAACACTTATAGCGTTGTTTCTATTACGTAAGTTGTGATTGTAATAGATGTTATCATCATTAACAACTCTAATTTTTAAAGGGTCACTTTTTGTGTAAGTAATACTTTGTTTGCTAACATTAGTACCATTATAAGCATGTGTTGTTGCATATTCAATTCCAGAAAAAGCAACAGCTAATAATGAAACCAACCATATTCCTAGTAAAGTTAATACAGCAGAAGTGCTTAATTTTTTAATGTTAGGTGATAGTATTCTTAAACCTAAAATGAATAAAACTATAAAAGGGATTCCGATTAATAAAATTAAAAAGATTGTTAGTAACCAATTAGGAAACATAGAACCGTAGAAAAATGGAGGGTAATGCACAAGATTACTATCAATATTTAAAATTTCTAAACTACCAACAGAGAATAACCCGAGTAAAAGTGAAAGTATAGTTATACCAGCGATAAATATTAATAATACTCCCATAAATTTACCAAACACTTTAAATAATGTCAGTAAAATTTTACCCATAGTATCTATAAAATCTTGAAATCCTGATTTTGTTTGTGCTCGCAATTTTTCATAATCTGCACTCGATATTTTGTCTGTTAAATCACTAGCACCGTCTTTTAATTTTGATGATAAAGATTCAAACTCGTTACGAATTTTTTTTTCGATGTTGTCAATATTTACAGCCTCGCCTTCCATCTGTAATTTCTCTGTAGTTGTTGTTGCTTCAGGTAATAAAATCCAAAGGATAATATATGCTAAAGGAGAAAACCCAGAGGCTACTAAAACGATAAAAGCAATTCTAATCCAAATAACATCAATACTAAAATAATGAGCGATACCAGAACAAACACCTCCTAAAAACTTATCATCACCATCTCTAAACAATTTTTTAGATGATTGCTTTCTTGATTTTGTATTGTATGAAGAGTTATCATTATAATTTTCTTCAGCTTCAGCATAGTCTTCAGGTTGTCCCATAATTGTGATAACCTCTTCTATGTCATTCTCGTTTATAACCTGTCGAGCATCTGTAATTCTTTCAGATAATAATTCGCTAATACGAGCTTCAATATCTGATATGATTTCATTTTTTCCTTGAGGATCATCACTTAAAGAGCGGCTAATGGCTTCTAAATAACGTTTTAATTTCTGATAAGCAATTTCATCTATATGAAAGAAGAATCCACCTAAGTTTATATTTATTGTCTTATTCATTTGTAGTTGATTTTGTACTTGTTACTAGGTTTACTGCGTTTACTAAATTACTCCACGTTTTGTTTAGTTCTTTTAAAAACATTCCTCCGTTTTCAGTTAAAACATAATATTTACGTGGTGGCCCTGAGGTTGATTCTTCCCATCTATAGCTTAGTAGTCCTGCATTTTTTAAGCGGGTTAGTAGCGGATAAATAGTTCCTTCAACCACAATCATTTCTGCACTTTTTAGTGTTGATAGTATTTCAGAAGTATAAGCATCACCATTTTGTAAAATTGATAAGATGCAGTATTCTAAAACACCTTTACGCATTTGTGCTTTTGTATTTTCTATCTTCATATAATGCGGTTTATGATGTTATTTTATAAAATTAATTGTAAAAGGATATTTGTATGCTTCTCCTTTATTTGCTTTCATTGAAGCGATAATGATTAGTGCAATTTTAATAAGTGAAACAATACTTACTAAAGAAGCAATACCAATAAAACCAAAGAGACCATTGTATGAATGATGTCCCCCAAAGTCAATGTCAATTCCATTAAAAACATCTAAAAAACTTCCGAAAAAGAATGAGAAAAAAGAAGCGCTTAAAATAAAAATATATAAACCAAAACTAACGTTAAAGTTTACAGCTTCTTTTCCGTGTTCATCTAAAAAGTTACTTTTATCTTTTAGTGTTTGCCATAAAACTAAAGGTGTTATAATACTTCCTAGTGGAAATAAATATCCAGCGAAAGCAGATATATGTATTAAAAAAGCATTGGTATTTTCGTTGTTTCGTTGCATGATTAAATATTTTATATAATACTTGACTATGCAAATATATGTCTTTAAAAAGGTATTGTGTAATACATAGTACTGTATTTAACATTTTTTTAACATTTTAAAAGAAGGAGGTAATAGTGTTTTATTTTCGTGTTTTTGATTCGGATAGCCCTATTTTGCTGGTTTAAATAAGGGATTAGTTCGAGTATTATTTGTAAATTGAGCAACAAAATAAATTGGCTAATGTTACCTGAAAAGATGTTAAAATATTTTCTTATTACAAAGTATGAGGATTTAGAAGCAAACCAATACCAAGTATTAAAGGATAATTATTTTACTAAGCCGAAAGATAGTTGGTATGAAGAGAAGGAGGTTAATGGAAGTAAAGAGAAAATATGGGATAAAAATAAAGTTACAGAGTTCTGGCAATTGATGCGGCAACATGCTATGGAATTTGGTAGATTAGAAAAATATTATAATTTTTCTGATTTTATTTTTCCTGAGTTTGAAGAAGTGTGTGATAATATAACAAAAGAAGATGAATTAAATAACTCAGAGAACTTTTGGAATGCAGGAGAAGTAAGAAGTTTTTCAGAGGATGTTGAGTTTCAATTAGCTCAATTTTTAGGGCAAGCGGATTTTAGTGAATCTTCGTTTATGAAATCCGCAGGGTTTGGTAATGTTAAGTTTTCTGAAGAAGCTAATTTCACGGGTGTTATTTTTTTGAAGGATGTTGTTTTTGCTTATTCTGAATTTTCAAGAAAAAGAAGTATTTTCGATTATGTTAAGTTCTTAGGAGAAGTTAGTTTTGGAAATGCTAAATTTTTAGGTGAAGTTTTTATTAATAAAACTGTGTTTTCTAAAAATACAGACTTTAATGAAACTATTTTTTATAGTTGGACACACTTCCGTTCTTCTAAATTCTTAGGGACTTCTATGTTTATAGAGACTTCGTTTAAAAATCCTGTTTCATTTGGAGGCGTGGAATTTTCAAAAGGAAAAGAAACTTTGTTTAAAGGTTTAAAAGGAGATGAAGAAGGTGTTTTAAGACTTAATTTTAGTAAAGTAAAGTTGCCAAAGAGTCTTGTTTTTAGAGAAGTAAACTTAAAAAACACATATTTTAATGAGTCAGATATTACAGAGGTAAAATTTAAAAATTGTATTTGGAATGAAGAAAAGGGAAGGATTATTTTATATAATGAGTCAGATGTTACTAAAGTAAAGTTTGAAAATGGTTTTTGGGATAAACAGAAACGTATGTTTGTTCGCAAAAATAAATTGCCATTTAATAATGAATCACCTTATGAAGAACAAGAAGGTTTATATCGAGATCTTAAAAAAAACTTTGAAAATTCTAAAGATTGGGAATTATCAGGAAAGGCTTACGTTAGTGAGATGGAAATGCGTAGAAAAACTTTTTATAATAAGTTTGTAAAAAAGAGTAGAAATTTTCAAATGTTAAAAGCACTTATAGCATTTGTTAATTGGTTTTTATTTAGCTTTTATAAAAATTTTGGAGGGTATACTCAAAACTACATTAGGCCATTATTCTTTTTTATAGGGTTATTTCTTGTTTCTTTGTTTATGTACTCAGATTGCTTTTCGTTAAATGATTATTGTGAGTGTAGTTTTGTACCTTGGAAGGAAGCTATAGATGCTAGTTTACCTTTTTTTAAACCAAGTAATAATTCAGAGCATTTAAAATGGATATATTTTCAAAAAATATTTTCGTCTATTCTTTTAACTTTTCTTATTCTTGGGCTAAGAAAAAGATTTAAGCAATAAAAAAAAGAACATTACCCATAAATACTGATAAAATGAAGTTTACACCTCGAAAAATTAATTTTTTCACCTTATTTAAATTACCATCTGCTTATATCTGCGGAATTAAAGTAAAATCGATTACTGAAGAGAAATCTTTGATAACTGTAAAGCATCGATGGATTAATCAAAATCCTTTTAAGAGTATGTTTTGGGCCGTTCAAGGAATGGCAGCAGAATTATCTACAGGAATATTAGTGATGCAATCTATAGATGCTTCTAAAAGAAAAGTGTCGATGCTGGTTACTAACATGAATGCAACTTTTACTAAAAAGGCAACTGGTAGAATTATGTTTGAGTGTAATGATGGAGTAGCGATAAAAGAAGCAATTCAAAAATCGGTAGTAACAGGCGAGGGACAAACGGTTTTGGTGACTTCAGAAGGTATAAATAAAGACGGGGTTTCAGTATCTAAGTTTCAGTTTGAGTGGAGTTTGAAAGTAAAACCGTAACAAAAAATAAATTTATACGTCTAATTATTGAATATAAAAACTTAAAAGATGAACGCACACGAAATAGATTATCGCATTTTCGGAGAAGAAATGCAGTATGTAGAAATTGAATTAGATCCGCAAGAAGGAGTTGTTGCCGAAAGCGGAAGCTTTATGATGATGGAGGCTGATGTGAAAATGAGTACTATTTTTGGTGATGGTTCTAATCAAGAAACAGGTTTGTTAGGGAAAATATTCTCGGCAGGAAAAAGAATTCTTACTGGTGAGAGTTTGTTTATGACAGTTTATACTAACGAAGGTAGGGGTAAAAAACAAGTTTCGTTTGCATCCCCATATCCAGGAAAAATTATACCTATCGACTTATCAGAATTCGATGGTAAATTTATCTGTCAGAAAGATGCTTTTTTATGTGCAGCGAAAGGAGTTTCTATTGGTATAGAATTTTCTAAGCGACTAGGGAGAGGTTTGTTTGGAGGCGAAGGTTTTATTATGGAAAAGTTAGAGGGAGACGGAATGGCTTTTGTACACGCAGGAGGTACAATGGCTAAAAAAGTTTTACAAGCGGGTGAAATTTTAAAAGTAGATACGGGTTGTATTATTGGTTTTACAAAAGATGTGGATTATGATATTGAGTTTGTAGGCGGAATAAAAAACACTGTTTTTGGAGGTGAAGGCTTATTTTTCGCGAAACTTCAAGGTCCAGGAACGGTATATATTCAATCATTACCTTTTAGTAGGTTAGCGGGGCGTGTGTTAGCAATGGCACCACAAACAGGAAGAGGAGATAAAGGAGAAGGAAGTGTTTTAGGTGGCTTAGGAAATATTTTAGATGGTGATAATAGATTTTAAAAGTGTATATAATAAGCATAAAAAAACCGCCAATTGGCGGTTTTTTTATGCTTATTATATTGTTCTATATATTTAATTGATCAAATATGTTTAATAGTTCTTCTCCTTGTGAAGGAGCAGGAGCATTAGGGTTTACAATATTTCCGTTAGGATCTATAATTATAAATTTAGGTAGCCCTTTTATTAAAAATTTTTGAGCCCATTCTAAATTATTAGGTTTATCACCGCTAAATAATTGTATACCTGTCATTTCACGATCAACAATTGTTTGCTTCCATTTTTCACGAAGCTCTTTTGCATCAACATTAATACTTACAAAATCTATATTTTTACCATGGTATTCTTCTTCTAATCTTTTTAATAAAGGTATTTCTCTTTTACAGTTACTACACCATGTAGCCCAAACATCAACATATAAATATTTTCCTTTATTAAGTAGATCGTCTAAAGAGGTTTTTCCACCTGCGTAGTTTTCAAAATCTTTAAACTTAGGAGAAACCTCACCTTTAGCTGTTGTTTTTAAAATATTATAAATTTTTGAAATAGCTTCTTTTTGGTCCTTATTAGTAGAGTAAGCCATAAACTTACTGTAAAATTCTTTTAATTGATAGGTAAGAGTTATGTCGTTTTTGGCACTCTTATACATTAAATCATTTTTTATTAAGCTATCATTAACTGTTGTATTTACGACTTCTAGATAGTTTAAAAAACGATCACTACCTTCTTTAATTTCGTTTCTAGATGCGCTTAATAATTTAGTCTCAATAATTTTACGATAAGAATATGAGTTCATGTAATCATTGCGACTATTGTAATTAAAGTTTACTAAAGGGGTAGGGAAATCTTCAGAAACTTTAAATTCATAATCACCAGTTAAAGTACCATGAAAATCTTGATAATTACTTAGATTTCTCAAGTATTCATAATCAATATTTTTTACTTCATTTTTTAAGAATTCAACAGGTAAATTATTAGAAATAGATAATTCTGTTAGAGCGTCTTTATATTCATCCATTTTTTCTAAAAAATCTTCTTCTTCTAAAGCAAAATATTTATTGGCATTTATTAAAATTTCAGAAAATTTTTTCTTTTTTTGAATAAAATAGCTGTTAATGTTTGCATTGGTTCCTTTAAAGCTAATTTTATCAGCTTTTTTATAATCAAGCTTAATCGCTGTGTCTACAGTGTCATTGAGATATAGGTTTAAAGTGACTCTTCTTTCTTGAAGTATAAGCGTGTAATATCCGTCTCTATCAATCCTAATAGTATCTAAAAATAAGCCTGTTTCCTTGTTGAATTTTATTTTTTTAGTAAAATTAATGCCATCTAAGATAACCTCTCTTTTTTTGAAATTTTCTATTTTACCTGATAAAATAAGATAATCTTTTACCGGTTTTTCTTCTTTTTTACAAGAGAAAAAAGCAATACTTGCAATAAATAACAGGATTATTTTCTTCATTTCTTTTCAATTTTAAGGGAAATTACTTTTTTTTATTCGGTTTGCAAAATTGTAGTTTAATTAATAAATTTTGAAGCATAAAAAAACCGCCAATTGGCGGTTTTTTTATGCTGATTATGTATTGCGTTATATTTTTAATTCGTCAAAAATATCAAGTAATTCTTGTCCAGCAGAAGGTCTTGGAGCATTAGGGTTTACAATATTTCCATTAGGATCAATAATTATAAACTTAGGTAATCCTTTTATTAAGAATTTCTTCGCCCATTCTAATTCAGATTGTTTTTTACCGCTAAATAATTGTATTCCTGTCATTTCACGATCAACAATTGTTTGCTTCCATTTTTCATGCTGATTTTTATCATCAACACTAATGCTTACAAATTCGATGTTTTTTCCGTGATATTCCTCTTCTAATTTTTTTAATAAAGGAATTTCTCTTTTACAATAAGCACACCAAGTAGCCCATACATCAATGTATAAGTATTTTCCTTTCCCTAATAAATCATCTAAGGAAGTAGTTCCTCCCGCATAATTTTCAAAATCTTTAAATTTTGGAGCAGGTTGTCCTTTGGCTGTAGTTTTTAAAATATTATAACTTTTAGATATTTCTTCTTTATGTTCTTTATCGGTAGAGTATGCCATGAATTTATCATGAAACTCTTTTAAATTGTTAGTGTAAGTTATACCTTCTTTGGCACTTTTGTATAATAAATCGTTTTTAGCTATAGTATCGTTAACCTCAGTTTGTAAGGTTTCTAAATACGTTAAAGAGTAATCTTCACCTTCTTTGTTTTTATCTTTAGCGATAACTTCTAGTTGTGTTTCTAACATTTTACGGTAAGAGTATGAGTTTACATAATCATCACCGCTACTGTAGTTAAAGTTTTCAAGAGGGTCTGGGAAGTCTTCTGAAACCTTAAATTCACTATCACCAGTTAAAGTACCGTAATAATCTTGGTAGTTACTTAAATTCCTTAAATATTCGTATTCAATATTTTTAACTTCACTTTTTAAGAATTCAGGCGATAAATTATTAGCAATAGATAACTCGGTTAAAGCATCTTTATATTCATCCATTTTATCTAAGAAGTCTTCTTCATCTAAAGAAAATAGTTTGTTTGCGTTTATTAAAATTTCAGTAAATTTTCCTTTTTTCTGAACAAAGTAATTATTGATATTCGCATTGGTACCTTCGTATGCTACTGCGTCAGCATTTTTGTAGTCAAAAGTAATTTTTGTATCAACAGTATCAGAAAGGTATAGATCAAAATTTCTTTTATTAGCTGTTAAGGTATAGTACCCTTTTTTGTCAATTCTTAAGGTATCTGAGAAATTTCCAGTTTTTTTATCAAATTTTATTTTTTTAGTAAAATTGAAACCATTTAAGGTTACATCTCTTTTTTTGAAATTTTCTATTTTACCTGATAAAATAAGATAATCTTTTACCGGCTTTTCTTCTTTTTTACAAGAGATAATGGTAATTCCTACGAAGGCTAAAAGTATTAATCTTTTCATCGTTTAATGTTTATGTTAATAAGGGATTAAGTGGGCTAAGATACTTTTTTTAGATTTTTTATCAAAAAAATTAACAAAATATTTGATATTTATGACTATCTAAAAGGTGTTTACTTATGAATAAGTAAGGTTTATTGGATATAAAAACCTCAAGTAGTTAGCTTGAGGTTTTAGTGTTTTTTATTGATCGATTTCTGTACGAGATTCTTCAGGTTTTTCTCCTTTTTCTATTTTGATGATCAGTTTATTGTCTTTATCATCTAAATCCATAAAAATAGTATCTCCTTCTTCTAATTTTGAGTTTACAATTTCTTCAGCTAAAGCATCTTCAATATACTTTTGAATTGCTCTCTTTAAAGGTCTTGCACCATATTTTTTATCAAAACCTTTGTCTGCTATGTAGTCTTTTGCTTTTTCGCTTAATGTTAGCTTATAGCCTAAATCAGCAATACGATTTAATAGTTTTTCTAATTCAATATCGATAATTTTATGAATGTCTTCTCTTTCTAAAGAGTTGAAAATTATAACATCATCAATACGATTTAAAAATTCTGGGGCAAATGATTTTTTTAAAGCACCTTCAATAATACTCTTTACATGTGAGTCTTCTTGTTCTTTTTTCGATGAAGTTCCAAAACCAACTCCCGAGCCAAATTCTTTTACTTTACGAGCTCCTATGTTAGAAGTCATAATAATAATGGTGTTTCTAAAATCTATTTTTCTACCAAGACTGTCGGTGATGTGTCCGTCATCTAAAACTTGTAATAACATGTTAAAAACATCTGGATGTGCTTTTTCAATTTCATCTAAAAGAATTACAGAATATGGTTTTCTTCTAACTTTTTCAGTTAACTGACCACCTTCCTCATAACCTACATATCCGGGAGGCGCACCAATTAAACGAGAAATAGCAAATTTTTCCATGTATTCACTCATATCGATTCTAATTAAGGAATCGCTAGAGTCGAATAACTCGCGTGCCAATACTTTTGCTAATTGTGTTTTTCCAACTCCTGTTGATCCTAAGAAAATAAAAGAACCAATCGGTTTATTAGGGTCTTTTAAACCTACACGATTACGTTGTATTGCTTTTACCACTTTGGTAACAGCTTCGTCTTGTCCGATGACTTTACCTTTAATCATATTTGGTAAATCAGCTAAACGATTACTTTCTGCCTCTGCAACTCTGTTTACAGGTATTCCTGTCATCATAGAAACAACTTCAGCAACATTATCTTCGGTAACAACTTCTCTGTTTAATTTAGCATCTTCTTCCCACTGGTTTTCTGCGGATGCTAATGCGGTTTCCATATTTTTTTCGTCATCACGAAGCTTTGCTGCTTCTTCGTATTTCTGACCGCTTACAGCTTTTGTTTTTTGTTCGCGAATTTCTTCTAATTTAGCTTCTAATTCTAGAATTTGCTGTGGAACAACAATGTTTGTAATATGAATTCTAGATCCAGCTTCATCCAAAGCATCAATAGCTTTGTCTGGTAAAAAGCGATCTGTCATATAACGATTTGTTAATTTTACACAGGCATCAATAGCTTCATCAGTAAATGATACTTGATGGTGTGCTTCGTATTTACCTTTAATATTGTGTAAAATTTGTATTGTTTCTTCAACAGTTGTTGGTTCTACAATTACTTTTTGAAAACGACGTTCTAAGGCGCCATCTTTTTCAATATTTGTTCTAAATTCATCTAAAGTAGTTGCGCCTATACATTGAATTTCTCCACGAGCTAAAGCTGGTTTAAGCATGTTAGAGGCGTCTAAAGAGCCTGTAGCACCACCCGCACCAACAATTGTGTGAATTTCATCAATAAATAAAATAATATCGTCATTCTTCTCTAATTCGTTCATTAGAGCTTTCATGCGTTCTTCAAACTGACCCCTGTATTTTGTTCCGGCAACTAAGCTGGCTAAATCTAAAGAAACAATTCTTTTATCAAATAAAATACGAGATACTTTTCGTTCTACAATTCTTAAGGCTAAACCTTCGGCAATGGCAGATTTACCCACACCAGGTTCTCCAATTAACATTGGATTGTTTTTTTTACGTCTACTTAAAATTTGAGAAACACGTTCAATCTCTTTTATTCGACCTACAACAGGATCTAGTTTACCAGAAACTGCTAGTAATGTTAAATCGCGTCCGAAATTATCTAATACCGGAGTTTTAGATTTTTTAGTTTGTTTTCCTTTGGGTGTTTGCTGCCCGAAAGGATTCGATTTGTCATCTGTAAACTCATCATCAGAAGGAGTTTCTGCAGTAGGAGAGGGAAAGGTGTCTTCCATATGAAGTTCTTTGTAAAGTGCTTTTGCTTCTTCGTAGCCTACATCATATTTCTGAAGCAGTTTTGTTGCAGGGTCATTTTCATTACGTAAAATACATAATAATAAATGAGCAGTGTCAATTGAACTACTTTGGTATAATTTGGCTTCTAAAAACGTTGTTTTTATTGCTTTTTCTGCTTGTCTTGTAAGGTGCAAACTCTTTTTTTCGATGCTTGCTATTGATGGGGTAGTCGGATTTAGTTTCTCTAATTTATTACGCATCAAATCTAAATCTACATCAAAAGTAGTTAATATCTCAATGGCTTTTCCGTCTCCTTTTCTAATCAAACCTAACAAAAGATGTTCTGTTCCAATAAAATCGTGTCCTAATCGTAAGGCTTCTTCTTTACTGAAAGTAATTACATCTCTAACTTGTGGTGAAAAATTATCGTCCATAAATTTAATTTGTATAAATGTAAAGTTAGTAAGTTTTTTTCTTAAAAATTACAAAAAAGGTGCCAATAGTTTTTAACAGCCATTCTGACAAAGTAAATGCACATGAATAATGTTTGAAAAACGCTTAAAATTGTTGATAAGTATCATTAAAACAATAAAAATATTTTTTGTGTAAAAGAAGCCATTATAGTATCTTGCAATGTTTTAAAAAATACAGCTAATTTTAGTGTATTTTAGAAGTGAGTTTTATCAAGTGTAAAATTCACTTTTTTAACGAAAATGAGAATTAATATTTTAAAAAAATATATATGGCAGATGGCGAAAAGTTGATTCCTATCAACATTGAAGAGCAAATGAAAGCGGCGTATATCGATTATTCAATGTCGGTTATCGTATCAAGAGCATTACCAGATGTAAGAGATGGTTTAAAACCAGTTCACAGAAGAGTTTTGTTTGGTATGCATGAGCTTGGAATTAAAGCAACAGGGTCATATAAAAAGTCGGCAAGAATTGTAGGGGAAGTACTAGGTAAGTATCACCCGCATGGTGACACCTCTGTATATGATTCTATGGTACGTATGGCACAAAACTGGAGTGTGCGTTATATGATGGTTGATGGGCAAGGTAACTTTGGTTCTGTTGATGGAGATTCTCCTGCAGCAATGCGTTATACCGAGGTGAGAATGCAGAAGATATCAGAAGATATGTTAGCTGATATTGAAAAAGATACTGTTGATCATCGTTTAAACTTTGATGATACTTTACAAGAGCCAACAGTTTTACCAACACGTATTCCTAACTTGTTAGTAAACGGGGCGTCTGGTATTGCAGTAGGTATGGCAACAAATATGGCACCACACAACTTAACAGAAGTTGTAAATGGTACGATTGCTTATATCGAAAATAGAGATATTGAGATTGATGAGTTAATGCAACATATTAAAGCACCAGATTTTCCTACAGGAGGAACCATTTATGGTTACGAAGGTGTAAAAGATGCTTTTCATACAGGGCGTGGACGTATAGTGATGCGTGCCAAAACTAGTTTTGAGGAGGTAAAAGGAAGAGAATGTATTATTGTTACTGAAATTCCTTATCAGGTGAACAAAGCAGAAATGATTAAAAAAACTGCTGAGTTAGTAAATGATAAAAAGTTAGAAGGAATAGCTAATATACGTGACGAATCTGATAGAAACGGAATGCGTATTGTTTATGTTTTAAAGCGTGATGCAATCCCTAATATCGTATTAAATAAATTATTTAAGTACACGCAATTACAAACATCATTTAGTGTAAATAATATTGCGCTAGTTAATGGTCGTCCAGAGCAATTAAACTTAAAACAATTAATTCATTATTTTGTTGAGCATAGACATGAAGTTGTTGTTCGTAGAACTGAGTTTGAATTAAAGAAAGCACAAGCAAGAGCTCATATTTTAGAAGGATTAATTATTGCTTCTGATAATATTGATGAAGTAATTAAGATTATTCGTGCATCAAAAAACGGTGATGAAGCTCGTGAGAAATTAATCGAGCGTTTTGAATTGACAGAAATTCAGGCGAAAGCAATTGTAGAAATGCGTTTGCGTCAGTTAACAGGTTTAGAACAAGACAAATTACGTGCTGAGTTCGACGAGATTATGTTAACGATTACCGACTTAAAAGATATTTTAGCAAACGAGCCAAGACGTTATCAAATAATTACAGATGAGTTGACTCTTGTTCGTGATAAATATGGTGATGAGCGTCGTTCTGAAATTCACTATGCTGGTGGAGATATGCGTATTGAAGATATGATACCAAACTCTAAAGTTGTAGTAACTATTTCTCATGCAGGTTATGTAAAACGTACCAATCTAGACGAATATAAAGTTCAGAATAGAGGAGGGCGTGGACAAAAAGGAGCAACGACTAGGAATGAAGATTTCTTGGAACATTTATTTGTAGGTACAAACCATCAATATATGATGTTCTTCACGCAAAAAGGTAAAGTGTTTTGGATGCGTGTTTATGAAATTCCAGAAGGAGGAAAGAACACCAAAGGTAGAGCAATGCAAAACTTAATCAATATCGAATCGGATGATAAAGTAAAAGCATTTTTAGTTACACAAGATTTAAAAGATGAAGAGTACATCAAAAATCATTATGTAATTATGGCTACTAAAAAAGGACAAGTTAAAAAAACGCCTTTAGAACAATATTCTCGTCCAAGAACTAATGGTATAAATGCCATTACAATTAAAGAGGGAGATGAGCTTTTAGAAGCTAAATTAACCACTGGTGATAGCCAAGTAATGTTAGCCTTAAAATCTGGTAAATCTATTCGTTTTGAAGAAGCAAAAACCCGCCCAATGGGAAGAACTGCATCAGGAGTTCGTGGTATTACTTTACAGCACGATAAAGATGAAGTTATCGGTATGATTGCAGTAAACGATATGGATAGTAATATTTTGGTAGTTTCTGAAAAAGGATACGGAAAACGATCTAAATTAGAAGATTATCGTGTTACAAACCGTGGAGGTAAAGGAGTAAAGACATTAAATATATCAGAAAAAACAGGAGAATTAGTTGCTATTAAAAATGTAGATGATTCAAATGATTTAATGATTATTAATAAATCAGGACTTACAATCCGTATGGCTGTAGAAGATTTACGTGTTATGGGACGTGCAACACAAGGTGTTCGTTTAATTAAGATAAAAGATTCTGACAGTATTGCAGCTGTAGCAAAAGTAATGCGTGAAGAAGACGAAGAAGAAGATGGCACGGAAATTGAAAATGAAGATATAACAAACGAAGAGCAAGAATAACAATAAATTTAAAAGTAACAAAAATGAAAAAACAAATACTAACCTTTTCTTTAGGATTGATGACATTAGGTTTAATGGCACAAAAATCTGAATTAAAAGCTGCTGAGAAAGCAATAAAAAAACAAGATTTCACTACTGCTATTTCAACTTTAAATGATGTTGAAGGAGCTGTAATGATTAATGGAGAAGATAAATATAAATCTAAATTTTACTTTTTAAAAGGTAAAGCATTAGCTGCAACAAAAGATTATAAAAATTCAGCTGAAGCTTTCAGTGAATTGTCAGCAATGGGTAAAAATAAATACTCTGTAGAAGCTAAACCTATCTTAGATCAAATGATTAAAGAAGTTTCAGAAAAAGCAGTTGATTTATATAATAATAAAAAAGATTTTAAAAAAGCTTCTGAAAATTTCTATTTAACGTATGTATTAAGCCCTACAGATACCTCTTTTGTTTATAATGCAGCTATTTCTGCAACACAAGCAGAAGAATATGATACTGCAATTAAATATTATAAAGAGTTAAGAAGGATTAACTATACAGGTGTTCAAACGCAATACTTAGCAACAAGTAAGTTAACAGGTAAAGTAGAAAACTTAGGTACAAAACAGCAAAGAGATTTGATGGTAAAGTCTAAGCAATATCTTAAGCCAGAAGATAAAGCATCAGAATCTAAGACCGCTACTATAGTAAAGAATATCGCATTATTGTTAAAACAACAAGGAAAGACAGAAGAAGCAATAGAGGCGTTAGCAGAAGCAAGAAAAGCAAACCCTAAGGATTTAAATTTACTATTAAATGAAGCTGACATGTATATTCAGCTTAAACAAATGGATAAGTTTGGAGAGTTAATGACTGAAGCAATTGCTTTAGATCCAGAAAACGCTACGTTATATTACAATTTAGGTGTAGTTAATTTTAATCAAGGTAGAGTTGAGGATGCTAAAAAGTATTATCAAAAAGCGATTGAATTAAAGCCTGATTATGGTGATGCTTACATGAACTTAGCAGTAGTTGTTTTAGATAAAGACAAGAAAATTGTTGAAGAAATGAATAATAATTTATCAAACTTTAAAAAGTATGACGAGTTAGCTTTACAACAAAAAGAAGTTTATAAAGAGGCATTACCTTTTTTAGAGAAAGCAGATTCTTTAAATAGAAGTATTGATACAGTTAAAACATTAATGAATTTATATGAAGTTTTAGAAAATGAAGCGAAAGCAACAGAGTACAGAGATTTATATAAGTCAATGAGATAAGCTTATTTCACTAAATAAAAAAACCGAAACTTTTAAGTTTCGGTTTTTTTTGTACTTTATTTTATGAGAATTCTAAATAAAACGTTTAATTACTCTTAATTTATGAGTGTGTTTATTGGTGTCTATATTATAAATACCGCTATGATCTAGCTTGTCTATGCGTACTTTACCATGTGCATGAATAATATTATAATCATTCATAATAATACCAACATGCGTAATATTACCATCTTCATTATCAAAAAATGCTAAATCACCAGGCTCACTTTCTTCAATAAAACTTAAAACCTCACCTTGGGTAGCTTGTTCTTTAGCATCGCGTAATAAATTATAACCACATAATTTATATACAGTTTGCGTAAAGCCAGAGCAATCAATACCAAAAGGAGATTTCCCTCCCCATAAATAAGGTACATTTAAAAACAGAAAAGCAGTATCAATAATAGCAGGTTTAGCTAGTTTCGTATTACATACTTTTCCTTCGTAAGAATATAAAGTTTTATTTATATTGATATTCTTGTCTTTGTAAAAAGGAAGTCTAGCTCCCATCGGAATAGTAGTTAAGTTGTGATTATTATCAGTAATAAAATCAATTAACTCACCAGCATAGTTTTTGTTTTCTTCGGATAAAGAATTATAAACATCCTCTGTAATTTCTTCATATTGCTTATTATCGATAAAACCTTCGTAATTATCGAAAGCTAAACGAATTTTACTCCATTTTTTAGATTTTTCTAAAACCTTAAAATGTTCGCCAAAAACTACTTGATTTACCATTTCTGATGGATCAGCAGGTTCAAGACGAAGAGGTACAATACTTAAATTACAAATTCCGAAAGACATTGATTAATAGATTAAAAATTAAACTCTCTCGATTACTATTGCACTAGCACCACCACCACCGTTACAAATACCAGCAGCACCAATTTTAGCGTTATTTTGTTTTAAGATAGAAGTTAAAGCGATAACAATTCTTGCTCCAGAAACCCCTAATGGATGTCCTAAAGAAACAGCTCCACCATTTACATTTACTTTATCAGCAGTTAAACCTAAAATTTTCATATTAGCTAAACCAACAACAGAAAATGCTTCGTTTAACTCAAAGTAATCTACATCATCAATCGCAAGTCCAGCTTTCGCTAATGCCTTTGGTAATGCCTTAGCAGGTGCAGTGGTAAACCATTTAGGTTCGTGTGCAGCATCGGCATATCCTTTTATTTTAGCTAAAGGCGTTAAGTTTAATTCTGCAGCTTTATCCGCAGACATTAAAACTAAAGCAGCTCCACCATCGTTAATTGTTGATGCATTTGCAGCAGTTACTGTTCCGTCTTTAGTAAAAGCAGCACGTAAAGCAGGAATTTTCTCCATTTTTACATTTTTATATTCTTCATCTTCAGAAAAGATAACTGGTTCGCCACGACGTTGAGGTATTTCTACGGGTACAATTTCATCAGCATATTTTCCTTCGCTCCATGCGTTAGAAGAACGTTTGTAAGATTCGATAGCAAAAGCATCTTGATCTTCTCTTGAAAAACTATATTCAGTTGCACATTCATCAGCACAAACTCCCATTGCTACTTGTTCATAAGCATCAACTAAACCATCTTTTTGTAAACCATCTTCCATTTTAATAGGGCCAAATTTAGACCCAGTTCTTGCATGTTGATAATGAGGAATCATACTCATGTTTTCCATACCTCCAGCAACCACAATCTCTGCATCACCTAAAGCAATTGTTTGCGCAGCTAACATGATAGATTTCATACCAGAAGAACATACTTTGTTTACAGTGGTACAAGGTACCGTATTCGGAATTCCAGCAAAAATTGCTGCTTGACGTGCAGGTGCTTGACCTAGTCCAGCAGAAACTACATTACCCATAAAAACTTCTTCAACCAGCTCAGGTTTTAAGTTGATTTTTTCTAAAGCTCCTTTTATTGCTACGGCACCTAATTTTGGTGCAGGTATCGTTGATAAAGTTCCTAAAAAACTACCGATTGGTGTTCTTGCAACTGATACAATAACTACTTCTTTCATATATTTGGGTATATTGTGTTAAGATTTGTTCTGCGAAAATAACCATTTTATAACCAATACTCAAATAATAGAGAAAGGTTATATTTACATTTTTAAACATAGAAAATGAACGATTTCATTAATAAGTTATATAAAAATAATGCAATTATTTATAAAGCATTGTTGTTTTTAATTACAGTTGTTTCAATTGTATACTTGTTTCCTAAAGGAGGACAATTTAAATACGATTATCCCCAAGGTAAGCCTTGGCAGTATGATAATTTTTATGCGCCATTTGATTTTGCTATTCAAAAAACAGCTCAAGAAATAGATGCGGAAACTCGTGAGATTAGATTAAATATCAAAAAGTATTTTGTTTACGATCAAGAAGTAGAAGCAGAGGTTTTATTTTCTTATCAAAATAAATTAACTCATTCAGATTCTTTATCAGTTAAAGATTTAGATATTTTAAAAAAGACAGGGAGTAAAATCATAAAAAAAATATACAAATATGGTTTTTTAGATGATGAAAGTGCTACTAGAGCGAATGAAAGAGAATTGGTGATTTTACGAAAAGGAAATTCAATAGATGATATTTATTTTTCGAGATTAATTCGATCTAAAGATGTGTTGAAATTTATTTCAGATAATAGTACAAATATTGATGAATATCAACAAGAGATTGTTTTAAATTGCTTATCAGAAGCCTTAAAATCAAATGTGATTTTTGATACAAAGTATAGTGATAAAGAATTAAATGGAGCAATTAAGAATATTTCTTATGCAAAAGGAAAAGTATCTAAAGGTGAATTAATAATATTGAAAGGAGATATTGTAGAAGGAAGAAAATTTAATGTTTTAAAATCGTATGAAACTGCGTCAAGTTCGCAACTTTGGGCAAAATCTAATTACTATTGGATTATTTTTGGATATACTATTTTAGTAGCTTTAGCTTTATTAATGTTACTGCTTTTTCTACAAAAATATCGATTCGAAATTTTTAATGATAACAATAAAGTAACCTTTATTTTCTTTAACGTTTTTTTGATGATTTTCGTGCAAACATTGGTTGTTAAATATAATTCAGAATACTTGTATGTTGTTCCGTTAAGTATCTTGCCAATTGTATTAAAAGCTTTTTTTGATGCAAGGCTAGGGTTGTTTACACATGTACTTACTGTATTGTTATTAGGGTTTATTGTACCTAACAGTTTTGAGTTTATCTATTTGCATATTATTGCAGGAATTGTAACGATATTAACAGTTTCTGAACTTTATAAAAGAGCAAGTTTATTTGTTTCAATAGGGCAGATAACTTTAATTTACATGATTACTTATTTTGCTTTTTCAATTTTAAAAGAAGGAAATGCAGATAAAATAAATTGGTTGTATTTCGGGTTGTTTGCTGCAAACGGATTATTATCTTTCTTAGCGGTATTCTTTATTTATTTTTATGAAAAATTGTTTGGTTTGGTTTCTGATGTGACCTTATTAGAATTGTCAAACACAAATTCGAAATTGTTAAGAGATTTAAATGAAAAAGCACCAGGAACTTTTCAACACTCAATGCAAGTAGCAAATTTAGCAGAAGCGGCAGCAAATGAAATTGGAGCCAATTCGATGCTGGTTAGAACAGGAGCATTGTACCATGATATAGGTAAAATGGCAACCCCGATGTACTTTACCGAAAATCAATCTACAGGCGTAAACCCGCATAATGATTTATCACCTAAAGATAGTGCTCGCATAATTTTAGATCATGTTATAAAAGGAATTGAAATAGCAAAGAAAAATAAGTTGCCAGATAGAATCATCGATTTTATTAGAACACACCACGGAACAAGTGTTACTTATTATTTTTATAAACAGGAAGTAGAAAATAACCCAACGGTAGAGGTAGATAAAAAGAAGTTTCAATACCAAGGACCTATTCCGTTTTCTAAAGAAACAGCTATTTTAATGATGTGTGACGCTGCAGAAGCTGCTTCTAAAAGTTTAAAAAATCCAACAGCACAATCAATAGATAACTTAATAGATAAGATTATTGATAAGCAAAAAAACGACAATCAGTTCATGAATTCTGATATTACGTTTAGAGAAATAGAAAAAATAAAAAAAATTATTAAGAATAAGTTAATGAGTATCTATCACTTACGAGTTGAATACCCAGATTAGCGGAATTTTTTTTCAAAAACACTTGTGAAAGCATTTAAGTGGTTGTATATTTGCACTCGCAATTTAAAACTCTTATTTATTAAGTAGTTTAAATTTCAAGGAGAGGTGCCAGAGTGGTAATGGAGCAGATTGCTAATCTGTCGACGGGTAACTGTCGCCAGGGTTCGAGTCCCTGTCTCTCCGCAATTAAATTGCACTCGGGGTGTAGCGTAGCCCGGTCATCGCGCCTCGTTTGGGACGAGGAGGTCGCAGGTTCGAATCCTGCCACCCCGACACTGTTTTCGTAGGAACATAAAAACTACGGGCTCTTAGCTCAGCTGGATAGAGCACCTCCCTTCTAAGGAGGCGGTCGGAGGTTCGAATCCTCCAGGGCTCACTTAAAGCTTCACTAGAAATAGTGAGGCTTTTTTGTTGCTCAATATTTATGTTGCTTTAAGGTTTGTTTTATTAGTGTTTCTATGGGGTATTCTCAAAAGTTGTGTGTGAATTGAAATAGGAGTACGATTTTTGTATTCAAAAACATCTTTTGAGAATGATCCGTAAAAGGCACACTTTTAGGGTATCTAGTTTTGAGTTGAAAAGTAATATTTTAAAAAAAAAGGAATAAAAAAACTCTAACCAGTAAGTAGTTAGAGTTTTTTGTTGTTTAGGTGAAAATATTAATTTTTACGATGCCAATAAGTAGTTCTACCAAAAGCAGCAAAACCAATATATCCTCGAATTTTTAATTTATTGTTGCTGTCAAGTTTGATGTAGCATTTGTATTCTTTTCCATTTTTAGGATCTAATATTTTTCCGCCACTCCATTCATTATCATTTTTTGATAGTCCGGTTAAAATATTCATTCCCAAAATAGGAGCATTTTTACGTTTTCCGCCACATTTATCACATAAAACTTTCTGCCTGTCTTTGTCGGTAATTTCAATAATTTTAGCAAATGCTTTTCCGTTTTTTTTGTAAACTTCAATAACAGAATCGACCTTATTTGTTTCTTCATCGCGATTTTCCCATTTTCCGAAAATAGTTTGAGAGCTGATAGAAGAGCTAATAATAAATAAAAGGATAAAAAGTGATTTTTTCATTTTGTAAAATTTAATTAAATTATATTTTCAATAATCGTTCCAATCAATCCTATTGAGCATTAACATTGTGATCCCATTTTTTTTGAACACGTAAAACTTGTTCAATTATATCACGTGCACAACCTTCGCCACCATTTTTATCAGAAATGTATTTTGATATTTGCTGAATTTCACGAACAGCATCATTTGGGCAACAGGGCATACCTACTAATTTCATTACAGGGTAATCAGGAATGTCATCACCCATATAAACTATGTTTTCGGGGTTTAAATTGTACTTTTCTACAATTTCATTAAACTGCTTAATTTTATTATGAGCTCCTAGGTAAATATCCATAATTCCTAAATTAGCCAAACGCGTACGAACACCTTCGTTTTTTCCGCCAGAAATAATACATACTCTAAAGCCAGATTTTACGGCAGCTTTTAAAGCGTATCCGTCTTTAATATTCATTTGGCGTACTAATTCACCATCAGGAAAAACGGTTACGATTCCGTTTGTTAAAACACCATCTACATCAAAAATTAAAGTATCTATTTGTGGTAGTATTTCTTTATAGCTTTTTTCCATTTCTTTGGATTGATTTTGTAATAATTTGATAAATTTCTTGTTGTTCTTTGTTGAGTAATTCTAAATGATTCTGAATCGTTTTTTGATCGTTTCTCTTCGCAGGCCCAGTTTGAGCTTCTTCTGGATTTAAGGAGATGATTTTTCTTGCTGTTTCCTGAATTAAAGGTTGTAAAATTTCAAAAGGAACCTGGTGTTCTTTACAAATGTCTTCACCAATTTTGTAAAAGTGGTTTGTAAAATTATTTACAAAAACAGCAGCGACATGTATGGTTTTACGTTGTTTAGAATTTATATGATATGTTTTTTTTCCGATTGATGTTGCTAATTTTTCTAATATATTTAAATCTTCCTCGTTTTCAGCTTCTAAACAAAATGGAATTTCATCAAAATTAACAGTTTTATCCTTCGAAAAACTTTGTAACAAGTAAAAAACACCTTTCCGGCTCTTATTTTTTAAAGAATTTAAAGAGGCACTTCCAGAAGTATGTACAATCAAGCTGTTTTTTTTATCAATTTCTGATGAAACTTCAGAGATAGCATCATCTGAAACCGCAATAATATACACGTCGGCATCTATTAATAGCTCTAAACTATTGGTAATGGAAACATCTTCCTTTAAATGTTTAATTTGCTGCAGGTTTCTGGCGTACACTTGCACTAAAGAAACTGCTTTCGTTTTATTAAAAGCTTTTGCTAAGTGAGTTGCTACATTTCCGCCGCCAATAATCGCAATTCTAATCATAAGCACGAAGATATTGATTTTATGTTATAGTAATTTAGCTAATTCAAAAAAGGTAAAAGGAAAATAATAAAGGTTTAAAGTTGATTTTGTAGATTAGCTTATTAAAAGAGATACATATGAAATTAGATATATTGGCGTTTGGAGCGCATCCCGATGATGTAGAGTTAGGTTGTGGAGCAACTATTGCAAAAGAAATTTCATTAGGTAAAAAGGTTGGAATTGTAGATTTAACTAGAGGGGAACTTGGTACAAGAGGTTCTGCAGATTTAAGAGATAAAGAAGCGGCAAAAGCTGCTGATATTTTAGGTGTTTCAGTACGTGAAAACTTAGGTTTTTCAGATGGTTTTTTTATAAATGACAAAGAGCACCAATTAGCAATTATAAAGATGATTCGTAAATATAAGCCAGAAGTGGTATTGTGCAATGCAATTGATGATCGACATATTGATCATCCTAAAGGAAGTAAAGTGGTTTCTGATGCGTGTTTTTTAAGTGGCTTATTAAAGATTGAAACTATGTTAGGGAATGAACAACAAGAAAAATGGCGTCCCAAACAAGTATATCATTATATACAATGGAAAAATATTGAGCCAGATTTTGTAATTAATGTAACCGGATTTATGGATAAAAAGGAAGCTGCAGTTTTAGCATACGCTTCACAGTTCTTTGATCCGAAAAGTAATGCTCCAGAAACGCCTATTACAAGCAAGAATTTTACAGATAGTATAAGATATAGGGCTAAAGATTTAGGAAGATTGATTGGTGTAGATTATGCAGAAGGTTTTACGTCAGAACGTTACGTGGCTGTTGAAAATTTAAGTAAATTAATTTAAAAAAAGTTTTGCAGATATCAGAAACCGTTGTATATTTGCACCCGCAAGTTACATGGTGGTTGTAGCTCAGTTGGTTAGAGTATCGGTTTGTGGTACCGAGGGTCGCGGGTTCGAATCCCGTCTTCCACCCAAAAAGTCTTCTCATTTGAGAAGACTTTTTTAATTTACAGCAAAAAAAAACTTCTCAATTATCTTTGAGAAGTTTTTCTGATTTTTAACCATTCGTCGTATTTGTCTTTATGTTTAAAGCGTTTGTGTGTCCATAAATAACACTCAGGTTGTTTGTTTATATTTCTTTCTGTTATTTCTATAAATTTATCCGTTATTTCGAAATTGTCGTAGCTCTTAGGATTGTCTGTTATTAGTTCGAATTCAGTTTCAAAATATCCTCTTTTAATTTTAGTCGTATTCATGTTAACAACTATTAAATCGTATTTTTTTGCTAAAATTTCAGCGCCAGTATGTACGGGTACTTTTTCATTTAAAAAATGAGACCAATACCTTGTTTTACGAACTTTAGGTGATTGATCACTTAATAATATGTATAGCGTTTGTATTTTTTTAGCTTCTCTGCTGCTAATTGTTTTGTTGAAGGCAATAGTAGGAACTCCTTCGAAACCAAATTTAGTTCTCGAAGCCTTTATTTTTTTTTCAAAAAAAGGATTTTGTATTTTGGTGTAAGCGCCATAGCAGTTAATGTTTAAATACTTTGGCATTGCAAAAGCCCATTCCCAGTTAGCTTGATGGGCACCAACTAAAGCAATACTTTTTCCTTGTTTAGTTAATTCGTTTATAAGTTCAGGGTTTTTGTATTTGTATCTTTTTGATATTTCTTTTTCGCTAATGGTAAAAGATTTTATGCTTTCGAAAATTAAATCAACAAAGTGTCTAGAGAATTTTCTTGATAATTTATTTATCTCTTTTCTTTTTTTATTAGGAAAAGCTGTTTTTAAATTACTAATAATAGTTTTTTTTCTATAACCGATAATATGATATAGTATAAAAAAGAAAAAGTCAGAAAGTATGTATAAGATTCCCATAGGTAATCTTGATAACATCCATATAAAAGGATAGGTAATTGCAAAAGTAAAAAACTTCATAATTTTAATTTAAAACGCAAATATCGGATTAAATTATCAATCATTTGCTTTATTAACTTTTGATTATGTTTGTGGTTATAAATATATATAATGAGTCAAATTATTTTAATATTAATAGTTGCAAACGTTTTAGTGTCTTATAAGGGATTTAATGATCTTGTTTTTTTTGATAGATACAAGTTTCAAGTGCAAAAAATACTAGGAGGAGAAAAGTTAAGAATGCTAACATCGGGTTTTTTACATGTAGATTGGATGCATTTGGGTTTTAACATGTATGCATTGTATCTTTTCGGAAAAGTAGTGGTTGTTAATTTCGGAATTCCTTATTTCTTGTTGATTTATGTGGGGAGTTTGGTTGCGGGGAGTCTGTATTCATTGTATCAGCATAAAAATGAATTTTATTACAGTGCTGTCGGCGCTTCTGGTGCCGTATCGGGTATTATTTTTTCATCAATAATGTTGTATCCAGATATGGAGTTAATAATGTTGCCAATTCCAATTCCTTTACCAGGGTATATTTTTGGTATTGGGTATTTATTGTATTCAATCTACGGAATGAAAAATCAGGTAGGTAATGTTGGGCATTCTGCGCATTTAGGAGGTGCGATAGGTGGTTATGTATTAACATTACTATTAAAACCAAGTGTTATAGGAAACAATACTTTAATGATAGGAATTATCGGAGTGATTATAGTGGGGTTGTTTTTATTTGGAGATAAATTAAAGAAGTAAAAATAAAAAAGCCGAAACAAATGTTTCGGCTTTTTGAGCGAAAGACCAGGTTCGAACTGGCGACATTCAGCTTGGAAGGCTGACGCTCTACCAACTGAGCTACTTTCGCATTGGTAAATATAGGTTTTAGAGTCTACCTTTTAAAGACTTGGAGCGAAAGACCAGGTTCGAACTGGCGACATTCAGCTTGGAAGGCTGACGCTCTACCAACTGAGCTACTTTCGCATTGGTAAATAAAGGTTTTTAAAGTCTACCTTTTAAAGACTTAGAGCGAAAGACCAGGTTCGAACTGGCGACATTCAGCTTGGAAGGCTGACGCTCTACCAACTGAGCTACTTTCGCATTGGTAAAGATTATTGCAATTACTTGCACTTGCTTTTTAATAAAATAAATTATGTTGTAAAGCGGTTGCAAATATAAGATGTTTTCTAGTATTTGCAATGGTATTTTTAATAAAATTAATAAAATTTTTGATCTTCTCTCATAACTTTCACGAAATGAAAACCATAGATCTCAAATCCTTCATTGTAATAAAATTTTTGAGACTTTCTATTAGCTGTATAAGTGTTTAATTCTGCCGCTTCACATCCTTTAGCCTTGGTGTATTCGTAAATCCATTTAAAAAATAACTTCCCTAAATTTTGCCCACGATATGTTTCATCAATAATAACATGATCTGGTTCTACACTTTTGCCAAGATAATGACGCATGCTATACCAAAGACCGGAAATACCAATTAACAAATCATCATCAAAAACACCAATACATTCATAGGTATTATACGTTACCATTTCTAAAACACGTTCTTTTAAAACTTTATCAGGGGTGGTGGTATTTACTTTTCTTAATAACGGAAGAATACTTAGTATGTCTTTTTTATCAATAGGTTTAAAGTTGATGTTCATTATTTATTAAATTAATAGTTAGAAAGAAATAAAAGACTAAATTACTATACATAAACGTAGTAGTTTAGAATAATAGTTTTCTATTTAAAACAGAAAAAATTTAAGATTTTAAAAATAAGAAATGATTAAGATTAAAAAGATAAAAGCAGAAGAAACTTATGCTATGCGATTAGCAATCTTACGTAATGAAATTGAATTACCATATAAATTCAAAGAGGATTTTTTTGAAGAAACATTTCATTTAGGTGCATATTACGAAGAAGAGTTGGTGGGAATAGCCACTTTTATGAAAAATAAAATGGAAGGTTTTGAAGAAGCGCAATATCAATTAAGAGGAATGGCAACGTTAGAAAAAGTAAGAGGTAAGGGTTTCGGAAAAGAGATTATTGAGGAAGCAAAAAATATTTTAAGCAAAAAAGAGGTATTTATTTTATGGTGTAATGCTCGAAAAGAAGCAGTTTCTTTTTATGAAAAGTTATCTTTTAATAAGATGGGAGCAGCTTTTGATGTAGTGAAAGTAGGGGTGCATTTTAAAATGTACACTAAAATATAAGCATAAAAAAAACTCAAACCGTTAAGTTTGAGTTTTGTAGCGAGAAGCAGATTTGAACTGCCGACCTCAGGGTTATGAATCCTGCGCTCTAACCAACTGAGCTATCTCGCCATTTGCGGCTGCAAAGATAGAACTTATTTGTTTTTAAGCAACAAATAAATGTGATTTTTTTTTAAAAAAATAAAGATATATATTGCCGCCTTAAGAAAAAAACAAATGAATAAAGTAAAGTTCGAATTAGAGTTTCCTATACACGCATCACCAAGTATGTTGTATAATAGCTTAGCAACTCCTTCAGGATTAGAAGAGTGGTTTGCAGATAGAGTGAATTCTCGAGGAAAATTAATCACTTTTATGTGGGACGATTCTGAGGAAGAGGCCAAAATATTAGCGAAAAAAAACAATGAACGCATAAAATTTAAGTGGGTTGAAAGTGAAGATGATGAAAGTTATTTTGAATTTAGAATAGAAGTAGACGCATTAACCAAAGATGTAGCGGTAATTGTTACTGATTTTGCTGATGATGAAGATGCTGTGGAAGAAGCAAAAATGTTGTGGGAAAGTCAAATTGAAAGCTTAAAAAATAGTATTGGAGCTTAATTTCTATCTAAGATATTAAAAACTCGACATTTTGTCGAGTTTTTTTATGGCTAATAATTACCTAAGCTGTAAATTTGCAATCAAATTTTTTGAGAGATGCTAAATTTTAACGGGAAAATAATATCAGCAAAAGAATTACAATTATCTAATGATAATAGAGCCTTTAAATATGGTGATGCTATTTTCGATACGGTAAGAGTACTTAATGCGAAAGTTGTTTTTATTGAAGATCATTATTTTAGATTGATGGCATCAATGAGAATGTTGCGTATGAAAATACCGATGAAATTTACGCTTGAATTCTTACAAGAAGAAATTTTAAAGACTACAAAAGTACTTCCGAAGGCTGAAAATTATAGAGTCCGATTAACTGTTTATAGAAAAGATGGAGGATTGTATAATCCGAAATCGAATGAAATCGATTATTTAATAGAAGCATCTGAATTTAGTTATGTAGAAAAATCTAGTTATAAGGTAGATTTATTTAAGGATTTTTATAATTATTCGGGCTTATTATCAACCATAAAAACTACAAACAGAATGCTAAATACTTTGTCTGCTATTTTTGCTGATGAAAACGATTTAGATAATTGTGTGTTGTTAAATGAACGAAAGGGAGTTGTTGAAGTAACCAACGGAAATGTATTTATAATAAAAGATTCAATTATAAAAACACCAGCTTTAACAGAGGGATGCATAAAAGGAATAATTAGAAAGAAAGTAATTGAAATTTTAGAAAAACATCCTGATTATACTATTAAAGAGACTGTAATTTCTCCTTTTGAATTACAAAAAGCAGATGAGGTTTTTATTACCAACGCTATTGTAGGTATTCAGTCGGTTACAAATTATCGAAAGAAGGAGTTTAAAACAGAAATAACAAATAAAATAAAAAGTAGTCTTAAATTATTAACGATAACAGGTTAATTCATTTGAACATCGCTGGGAGCATTCGCCCAAATTTTATATTTACCACCTTTTTGAAGCAATTTATCTTTCCATAAGCTTTTGTCATTACTTGTTAAGATGTTTGCATAGTCGTTTTCTGAAATAAACCAAGAATCAGTATTTAACTCATCTTCTAGCTGATTAGTTTCCCAGCCAGAATATCCTAAAAAGAAACGAATATCGGTAGGCTTTAATTTATTGCCTATTAAAAGTTCTTTTAAAAGCTCAAAATTACCACCCCAATAAATACCATTAGCAACTTCAATGCTATTCGGAATTAACTCTGGTACTTTATGTATAAAATATAAATTATCTTGTTCTACAGGGCCACCTTGATATATTGTAAAATCACAATCAATTTCGGGTACTAAATCACTTAAAACATGTTCTAAAGGTCTGTTTAAAATAAAGCCAACAGCATTTTTTGAAGTATGTTCGGTTAATAAAATAATAGTTCGTTTAAAAGAACTATCATTTAAAATAGTAGGCTCTGCAATTAATAATCTGCCTTTTTCGGGTTTAAGTGCAACCATAATAATTAATTATTTATGTTACTAAAATAAGTAAAATTTAATAAAATTTTAACACAATTGTTAAAATATATAAAAAATAACAAGAAAAGAGTTATATTTTTTCTAATTTTAGAATAACTTCATTACGTTTTCTAACCGATACAGGAATCGTTTTTTTATTTTTTAAAACTAAATAACCTCCATCTGATTTAATGAACTCTTTGATATACTGCGTGTTAATTAAATGACTTTGGTGTACTCTTATAAAGTCAAACTCTTTTAGCATGTCTGCAAAATACTTGAGCGTTTTGCCTACTAAAATTTTTTGATTATCGATTAAAAAGAACTCCGTATAGTTATTATCGGACTTACAACGGATAATATCATCTAAATTAACTACAATAATTTTGTCAGAAGTGCTTAAGGAAATCTTTTTAGGACGTTGATTCGGCTGATTTATCGATTGTTTTAAAACAGTTAATTGTTCTTTATCTGGCTTAATTTGAATTTTAGCTTTATTAATTGCGTTTGATAAATCTTCGTTTGAATAAGGTTTTAAAATATAATCGATAGCAGCGAATTTAAAAGCTTTAATAGCAAATTCGTCACTAGCAGTTACAAATATAATTTTTGAAGATAAATTAGGATGAATTTCAAGTATATCAAACCCAGTACCATCACCAAGCATGATATCTAAAAATAGAATATCTGGTTGTTTTTTTCTTAATAATACAGCTGCTTCTACCACACTTTTTGCGGTACCAATTATTTCAATTTCTTTATGATGCTTTATAATGTCGTTTTGCAACATTTTTAAAGCAGATGGCATATCGTCAACAATAATAGCAGTTAGTTTACTCATGTTAAAAATCGGTTTTTAAAGGGATTTTAAAAGATACTTTTGTTCCGGTTGGGTTCTTTTTTTCGATGATTTCATCAATACTAAAAAAGCTTTTTTTAGACAACGATCTAATACGTTCTTCAGTAATTTTAATGGCAACCGAATTATGAGAACTTGAATTTTTGTGTTTTTTTGATTGATGAATCCCAATACCATTATCAATAATAGTACATTGTAAAAATTGGTTTTTGGTTGAGAAATCAATCGTAATTTTCCCCATTTTTTTTGTTTTAAAAGCATGTTTGATGCTGTTTTCTACAAAAGGTTGAATAAGCATTGGCGGAATTAATATTTCTTCAGAATCGATATTTAAATCTGTAGTGATTTGATATTCAAAAGCATTTGAATTCATTTGTTGTTCTAATTCGATATAGTTTTTTAGTACTGATATTTCTTCAGCTAAGCTTATTTCTTCTTGTCTAGAGTTATTTAAAACACCACGTAGTAGGGTAGCAAATTTACTTATCGTTGTATTTAGTTCTATTGATTTTCCTGAATTCCCTAAGGCTTTAATTCCGTTTAAAACATTAAAAATAAAATGCGGATTCATTTGTAATTGCAAGGCTTTTTGTTCGAGAGATAACAAATGATTCTCTAGTTGTAATTTTTTTACTTTAGCATTGTTTTTGGCTTTAATTTTTCGAATGTAAAAGAAAATTATTCCGATTAAAAAAAGTGTCGTTATGGCAATAATCCCCCATATGAACCAACTTTTTTGATGTATTGGAGTATCAATAAAAAAATGAAACTGTATAGGTGTGCTTGTTTTTTTATCAATTTTAGATTGTACTGAAAAAGTATAGTTTCCTGGATTTAAATAAGGTAAATCAACAGTATTTTTGGTTGTCCAATTACTAAATTCACTATTTAATTTATAACGATATAAAATATTTTTGGGGTTATTTATATTCACCGTTTTGTAGGTAAATGAAATATGGTTTTTTGAAGGTTTTAATTGTAACGTTCTGTTGTACTTATTAATGTTTATACTGTCTAAAGATTTGTAAACAACCTCGATATTTTGAAATGTAATTATTGGTTTTTTTTGAGTTGAAACCTCACTATTTAGTTTGTATATACCTTGGTTATTCGTTGCGATCCAAATATTTTTTTGTTGATCTTGAAAAACAGCATTTATTTGATTTGTTTTTAACGTATTGTATTTATTGATGCTTTTTATGAAGTTGAAATTTCTATCAAGGAGTTCAATTCCTTCATCTTTTGTAAGAATCCAAAATTGATTATTTATAAATTGAATACCTTTTATCTTTTTTAATGAACTTGTTATCGTTTTAATTTCACCGTTAACAATTAATTTAATGCCGTTATTGTAAGTAGTTGTAACGATGTTTTTTTTATGAAGGAGAATAGAAGTGTAATTACCTAAGTCTATTCTTTTTAAAAGAGTCGGATTAATTAATTTATCTAGTTTCCACAACCCTTTGTTGGTCGCAATCCAATAAAAAGAACCATCAAACTTTAAATCGTTTATTTTATTTAAATCAATCTGAAAATTGGTTCGAATGTTTGAAAGGAAATCTTCACGAACTCTAAGTATTCCTTTGTCTGTTCCTAAAAAAGTATGTTGCGATGTTGTTAATACGTAGTTTATTTTTTTGTCTTCAAAATTACGAAACTTATTATTTTTTCTGATACTTAATCCGTTATCGGTACCAATAAATAGCGTGTTTTTTGTAGCACTAACAACTGTTGTTTTATTGGAAATTAAGCCTTCTTTTTTGGTATAAGTAATAAAGTCATTTCCATCAAAACGAGCAATACCTTTATTGGTTGTAAACCATAAATAACCAATATTATCTTGAGCGATAGCTGTTACCGCTAAACTTGGTAATCCGTTGTTTAAATTATAGTTTTTAGGTGTGTTTAATTGCCCAGTTGCGTTGGTTGCAATCGATGTGATGATAAGCAATAATAAATTCTGAAAAAATTTCATATAAACAAACTTAACTAATTTAAACGTCATCGCGATAAAGTATGTTAAAGTAATCTTTTAATATAGATTGCTTTACTTTGTTCGCAATGACGTTCCCCTGTATATTTATTTCATAGCATACAAACGTTTGTTATTTGTATCTGGTTTCAGGTGTTTTAAATCTCCATAAGGTTTTGTTAAGGGTTTTAATACGCATAACACAGATGTTTTTCCTTTAATAAGTAATTTACTATCTTTTATTTTATAAGTCCATCTAAATTTTTCAACAGGAATATTTAATTTATTCATCTTTTTCATTAAGTCTTCATCATTGGCAATAAAATCCATAATTTCTTCTTGCATTACAAAAGTTGGAATTTCTTCATCCGAATGTAAATAATCAAGCTCTAAATTTACCGGTACGCTAAATTGTTTTGTGTATGGTTCACCAATATAACGTTCTCTTTCGTTTGTTAAAGCATCAAACCATTCGATCTCTCTTTCCTTTGGATATTTTTTAGCAATCTCTTTAGATAAATCTACTTTCCCTGGCGAATTAGCTGTCGGATAAAATACGTAGTATGGCGCTGCTAAATAATGATTCGAAAACTCGCCTCCAAATACATTAAAGTAAGGTGAAGCTACAACTTGCGGAACTTCATTCGTAGAAAAAGCTTGCTTTAAACTATTTAAAAGTGCTCCGTTTTTACCTAATCCGTTTGAATGAAATACAATTTTTGTATCTGTGTTAATCACTTCTTTTAAGGTTGGTAAATTACCTTTAGCGATACTTTTTTGTAAAGATTCTGTTGTGATTTTTTCTCCGTTAATAACAGTTTCAAGATGCATTCCTTTAAAAGGATTGTTGTAATTAACAATATGAATATCACCGTACGGATTTTTAGTTGCGTTATTGTTCATCCACGTAATAATTTCTTCTAACGAATATTCTTCATTTATAACACGATAGTTTTTTTCTTTAAAATAAGCCCTAGCACTGTCGTAAAACTTACTTTCATTTTTATCGTATCCAGCAATAAATACAATAGGTTTTCTTGAACTTAAATTAATTTTGTTTACAGTTTCTTCTTTTTTAGCAATATTTCCCAGCTCTTGTGTGTCACCTTTTTTTGTTTCATTACAGCTTGTAAATGTTCCGATTAGTAGTAGTAATCCCATTACCATTCCTACTTTTAAAATGTGTTGTTTCATAGGTATTGTTTTTAAGGTTATTATTTTGTTATTGTTGTAATATGATCGTCACGTTCTTCTCTAAATTAAAATTTGTAGATAGTTTATTTAAAATGTTTGGCAGGTTTCTGTCGCTAATCCACAACCCATTTTTTTGTTTTTCAACAGAAGCTATTAATCCGTTGTTGTTTATCTGTAATTTTAAGCTGTTATATTTGCTTAAATACATTTTTAATACTGATGAGTAATTGTTGTCTGACCACATAATATTTGTTTTATACAGTCAAAATTAGCGAGGAAGTAAGGTGTAATTTGAAGTTAATTAGAATTCGTAGTAGATAAATTAGAATTCGTTGAAAAATGAAGTATTCTCTGAAATAATAAAGTAAGAGTATAATTTATAAGGTGTTGCTTTTAATATAGATGATACCTTTATTTATTTCATATATTTTTATATAAATTGTGACAATTATAATTTTTAAATAAATGAAAAAGGATAAAGATATTTTTTTTAAAGAAAAAGAAAAAAAATCAAATAAGTTTAGGTCAGATATTCTAAACATTGCAATTAATACGGAATTTTTAATTTCTAAAATTTTAATTAATTTTCTAGGAGAGACCAAAGAAGTAAAAGAAACCCTAGAAAAATATTTATTTTCTGATACGTTAACTTTTGAAAAAAAAATTAATTTATTTAATTCTCTACATAAAAAGGAACTATTTATCAATACGACTGATAGTGTTAGATCTGATTTAGATTATTTAAAGAAAATAAGAAATTACATGGCACATTCAAAAGTAGCTATTGATTATCGAGATGTAAATAATTTAGATAGAAACAATTTACTTTTTCTTTCATATACTGAAAGAAATGGAGAAGTCGAAATTAGAATAAATATAGATAATGATAAAGAAGATTTAAAAAATAATATTTATAGTAATCTGGAGTTGTTAAAGAGAAAAAATAATTTAAATAAAATATTAGGCGAGATATATAATGATTTAGTTAATTGTTAGTCTAATTATTTGATTAAAATTTAATCGAATAAATAATATAATTATCGTTAATAACAATCGGTTTTAATTTGATTCGTTTTTTTAAAAGTACTCAACGGAGTGTTTAATTGATGTAAAGAAATTTTTTCTAAAACTTTTATAACACCATTCATCATACTAATAGAGCCACAAATCATTATGGTTCCATTATTTTTTAAAGTTGATGCAATTAAGGCTTGTTCCTTTAAAATAAGATCTTGTACGTATTCTTTATTTTGCTCTTGTGAGTAAGCAATATGAATATTTTCTTCATTTAAATTTGTTAAAAACGGCGCATACATTTTTAATGATTCTTTAGTTCTTGCTCCCCAAAATAAATGAGTTTTTAAAGGATTGTTTAACATTCCTAAAAAAGGAGCAATACCTGTTCCGTTGGCTATTAGAATTGTTTTTTTTGATTTTTCAGAAAAATGAAACGTTTTGTTTTTTTCAATTCTAGCAAGTAAAGTATTTGCTGTTGTAAGATTGAAAAGTAAATTAGAACATACTCCGAACTCATGTTTTTTAATACTTAATAAAATATCATCATTAATTTTTCCGACAGAATATAAGCGTTTCAAGTTATCTTTTTTAGGAGTAATGGCTAATAAATCTCCAGAAGAAAAATGTATTTTTTTAGAAGGTTTTAAACGAATTAAAAATGAGTTGTCGATATTTAAATTTGTGATAGATTTCACTGTAAAAGCTTGCTGTTTTTTAGGTTTAACTAGCTTTTGTTTTAGTTGTAAGTCGATATTTGTTTTTTGAGACCATTGTATTCCCCAAGTTTTAAAATCATTAAAATTTTGATTGTTAATTTTATAAAGAGATAAAACAGACGTAAAGTTTTTGTTTGTTTTTAAAGCATTATTAACATCAATAGCAAACTTGCAATATTCAGGATATGCTAATGAGCCAAAACCAATTACAGCATAATTTATGGAATTTGGCTGTTCAATTTTTTCAACTAATGCTAAGAAGTTATTTGCATTTGAAGGAGGTTGTCCTTCGCCATAAGTTGCCGTCAAAAGAATTAATTGGGTTGCTTTATTATAAGATGTGTAGTTGTTTAAATGGTCTATATAAACAGTTTTTTTATCAGTAATTAAAGCATTGTATAAAGAAGACGCAATACTAAAAGTACTGCCTGTTTCTGAGCCAACTAATATAATAATTTCTGAATTTTCTTTTTTAAACTTGTTTTTAGGTAATGAGCTTTTACGTTTTCTTTCTAACGTCATGGCAAAACCAGAATAGATAAAAAATAAAATAGCAACACAGGATAAAAGTAAAATTATGGGCCAAATAATAGTACTACGACCAGTATGTAAAAACAAACTCCAATCGGATAGTATTTGTGTTAAATGTAATTTTTTTGCACTAATAATTTCACCAGAATATTGATGAACAATAAGCTCTTTGGTTTTTAATTTTAAGAAAAAATAATCTTCGGCATCGTCAGAAAATGGAAATTCAATACTTTTAACTTCATTTAATTGAATGTCTTTAAAGATGGAAAACTCCTCAGTGGCAATTTTTTTATCCGAAGAAATATCTGAAAAGTCAAAAGTATGGTTAATGTTGTTTTTAGGTAAAAGAGAAAATTTTTCTAGAGATAAATATACCCCGGTTACTGTAATTATTAATATAGGAATTAAGGTGAATCGACCAATAATTACGTGATAATATTGGTTAAAACCTTCCTTTACAACTTTAGTGAAGAAACGTATAATTCCGCCTTGTCTTTTAATGATAAGAATGCTTCCTGTTATAGTAATTAAAAATAGGAGGAAAGAGAAAAAACCAACTAAAAAACGACCAGTAGATTTTAAAAACAAAGAACGATGTAAATTGGTTGTCCATTTAAAAATAGATGCTTTAGAAACAACACTACTTATTTTTTTACCAGTACTAGGATTAATGTAAAACGTTTCATTTTTTCCGTCTTTGGTAATTACGGCAACGGTAACAAAATTATGTTCATTAACATCTAAAGTAATTACCTCTTTGTACTCTTTTTTTAAAGAAAAAATTGTTTGAGAAAGGGAAACATTATCAGTAGTTACTGCATACGGTTTTAATTGATTCGATATCGGTTCGAAACTTAAAATTATACCGGTTATAGCAGCAATAAGTATAAAAATAGATGAAGATATAGCCAGTGTTAAATGGCTATACCTCCATACAGAAGTAGTTAATTTCATTAAATGGTATTTTACTAATTATTGCGGAATCATGCGGATGTAACGTATAAATCCTTTTCCTTCAATCTTGTTTTTTACGTTTTCTGTAGTAAGTTCAAATTGAACATCGTCTTTATAATACTCTTGATCTTCTACGGCAGATTCAAATCTAATTTTATAACCTTTATTTAATTTGCTTTCCGGAATTTTAAGAATACTAATGGTTCTATTACCTCCACTAACTGTAGCTCCTGTTATGGCATCAATATCAGCTCTTTTTGTACCTTGAAACTTCCACCATTCTGTTATGTCCGAATACCAATCTTCATCATCACCTTGTACATATAGCGTTTTTTCATATTCGCCATCAGGGTTTAATAAAGAAACTGTAATATAAGCACCTTCGCCTGTATAATTTTTTAATTGAATCATACATTTATAAGTAGCGTCATCAGAAGTAGTAAAAGCCATCGCTCCGAAAGCCAAGAATAAAATTATAAGTGTTTTTTTCATGTTATTTATGTTTAATTACTTGAGTTTATTTTAAAAAACTGATATCGGTATTTTTTAGATTCTCATTTTCTTTAGCTAAATCATATAAAGTTTCATCAAAATCTGTTTTTACATTTTTGTCAGCTCCTTTACTAAGTAAATGTTTTATGATTTTCTGATTTTTAGCAATTAAAACAGCTTCCTGTAATGCTGATAATCCTTTTTTGTTTTTAGTATTGATATCAATTTTATAATCAGCTATAAAATTTAGCATAGCAATACTTTGTTTTTTAACAGCTAGATGAAATAAAGTATTTCCGTCTTTTTGCGTTTGTTCAACATTTAAACCTTTAGTTTTTAAAAGCGTTAGTTTTTGTTGAAATTCTGCTGTTTTTTTAGCATTGAAAGTTTTAAATAAGTAATAGTTAAGGTTATTACCTTTGGCGTCAACAATAGTAGTTTTGGCTCCTTTTTCTAATAAAAATTTAACAATCTCAGAACTGTTGCTTAAGCTATTTGTAAGGGCAGATTTTCCTTCTTTATTAGTGTGGTTAAGATTTGTAGTTTTTGATACTAACAACTTAATTACCTCTAAAGAGTTTCTTCTAGATGCATTTATTAAAGGAGTATTTCCATTAACATCAGCTTTATTGATATCTATTCCTTTTGATATAAAATAATTAAAAGTAGCGATGTCTTTATTTCCATAAGCTAAATTATGAATAGGATTTTTACCTTGGTTATTAGTTATGTTAGGGTTGATGCCTAGATTTTCTAAATATTTGAAAAATTCTAGTGAATTGTAACCACTTCTAGAACCTCTTGAAGCTAACAAAAAGGCATTTCCACCATTTTTATTTAGGTTTTTATATGGGATTCCTTTTTTTAATAATAATTCAGCTATTTTTTTATTACCATTTTTAGCTGCATAATTAAACGCTCCGTTACCATCATTATCTAAACTAGTAAGTGACAATCCTTTTGCAGTAAAATAATCAACCAAGGCGAAATCTTTTAAATTAGGAATTAATAGTAACAACGCATTAGCACCATTTTCGTTTACATCATTTTTAATATCGATACCGTTTTTAATAAGTACATCGTATATTTTTGTGTTGGTTAGCCCTGCTGCTGCCGCAAAAGTTAACGGTGAAAAATTATGAGAATCTTTTAAATCTAGTCGCGCTTTATTATCAATAAGATGTTTAACTAATTCTAAATTTCCTTTATAAGCAGCCCAAAACACGTAGGTTCTTTTATCGTGTGTTAGCTTATTTACATCATTACCTTTTTGTTTAAGAAGGTGTTTTATGCTCGTATTTGGTGCTTCAGCTAAAATAGCATTAGTAACAGCATCAAATCCATTAGATGTTAATGCACTTGGATTATTGTTTTCTTTTATTTTTTGATCAATAATAGCAACAGTTGGTTTTGTTTTCCAGAAAGCACGATCCAAAAAAACGTTTTTTGTTTGTGCTTGTAGCATACTTGTAATGAAAACAAGTAAAAATGTAAATTGTAAATTTTTCATGTGTTTTATTTATTTTTTAACGAAAGATTCAATCGTTTTATCTATTTGTTGTTGCTCGGTTATTTGGTCTGAAAATAAGTGTTTGTATAATGGTTTGTTCTGTACTTTTTTCTCTAGAGAAAGATTGGTGTTTCTTCCATAAACTTCATCCCATTTACTCCTAACTAATAGCCATTTGTTGGTGTTTTTTTTCCACCAATCTTGCGATGCTTTACATTTACTATCAGCTACTTTAACATAAGTGTTGTAGCCTTTTTCATGTGCTAATACAATATCTTTAGTGTCTGCTTTTCTAATTATTTTCTTGTTATCTTGATCGTGTACCCAACCATAGCTTGTAATTTCATGACGATTTCCTCTTTCGGTTACATTATAATCACTTCTTTTAGTGTATTCTCTACGAGGTAAAGGCGCATCAGTAGTATTTTCCCAGTAACTTTTTCCATCTACATGTACCCAAGTTCCTGAGCCTTCGTAACGCGGACTATCATCAACCTGATATACTTTTTGTGTCCATTGTTTTTTTACATCAGCTTTAGTTTTTTTCTCAAATAGCCAGTTATTATCTCCATTAAACATATAAAAGTTTTGATTTTGATAAGCCCAGTCTTGTCGCCAATGTTTTACAATATGTGGCTTTGCAGGATTACCTACTTGCAGTAAATGTTGAATTGATATGTTGTTTTTACCATCTTCGATTAATTGTGCCCATTCTAAACCTTTTGCAATTTTTGTTTTTGAAGGCTTGTATAAAGAATCTTTACTATTATTAAAAGTTTCCGCAAAATTAAAAGTCACTTCAAAACAACCGCACATTTTTTTTATTGCTTCTTTGTCTTTTGCTTTTTTACTTTGAGCATTTATTGTTAAAGCAGTTAATAATAGCATGCTTCCTAATAATACTTTTTTCATTTTATGATTTATTTTTAGTTGAATTAATTTTTTGACAAAAATATAAATTTTATTTAGATTGATTTAAAATAAACAATATATTTGTCGAAAATTATTAAGAATGTTTCTAAATAGAAAAATAATAGGTTTTTTAACTTTTATAAGTTTAACTGTTTTTTCGCAAGAAAAAACAGTTAAAAATAACGAGGCTCTAGAAATAAATGAGTTAGAAGAGGTAATTGTTACAGCAACAAGAACTAAACGACAGTTATCATCAATACCAATGCCTGTTACGCTAATATCTAAAGAACAGCTTGTGAAATCGGGTGCAATACGTTTAAAAGATATTTTGTTAGAACAAACAGGAATCGCTTTAGTTTCTGACTTTGGAGGCTCAGAAGGAGTCCAATTACAAGGTGTTGCGGCAGATTATACTTTAATTTTAATTGATGGTGTTCCGATTGTAGGAAGAACCTCTGGAAACATCGATTTAAATAGATTAACGGTTAATAATATAAAACAGATTGAAATTGTTAAAGGACCATCTTCTTCTTTGTATGGATCTGAAGCAATAGGTGGTGTAATTAATATAATTACCGAGCAGCCTAAAAATGATAAAGTAGAAGGTTCTGTTGGTTATTTAATAAAAGGAGGTGCTACTAACGAATTAGATATAAATACAAACGTTCAGTGGAAAAGAAAGGGGTTTGGTGTGGTTTCAGGAATAAATTTAAACTCCAGTAATGGTTTTGATTTATCACCTGAAACTGCTCCAAAAACAACCGAAGCACATCAAAATTTTACAGGAGATTTAAAGTTAAGTTACGATTTTTCTAATCTACTAAAAGTTAGTGTAGCGAATCGATTTTATCAACAAAATCAACATAAAAATAAACAAACCGATTGGAATGTTAATGCTACAATTAATCATGAAATAAGCGATAAATGGCAGTTAGATTATAATTTTTATACCACAAAGTATAAGGCAGAAAGTGTATTTAGTAATGATGAAACATTGTATAAACAAACTTTGTTACGACCAGAAATCAAATCGACAAATAAGTTTAATGACGGAATTTTGATTTTAGGAGTAGGGGTTAATTTTGACGCTTTAGAAAGAACTGAATTTAAAGGCACTAAAAAATACGATACACCTTATGTTTTTGGACAGTTTGATTTTAATCCTACCCCAAATTTAAATGTAATTATAGGTACTCGATTTGAAAATAGTAATCAATATAAATCAGCATTTACACCAAAAATATCATCAAGCTATAAAATTAACAATTGGCTTACTACAAAAGCATCGGTAGGTTACGGATTTAAAGCACCTGATTTTAGGCAGCTATATTTTAATTTTAGAAATTCCGCAAGCGGATATGTGGTTTTAGGAACCCAAACATTACACAATTTGTATGGTAATTTACCAGAAATACAATCCATAGAAAAAGAATTAAAACCAGAAAGTTCTATTGGGTATAACTTCGGATTTGAATTAAAACCAGCAGCAGGATTAAAAGTAAATATCAACCTGTTTAGAAATGATATTAAAGACTTGATAGATACTTTTGATACGCAATTAAATGCCTCAGATATAGGGTTGCCCGCTGGAACACGTATTTTTTCTTACAGAAACATCAATAAAGTATATACGCAAGGGGTGGAGCTAGAGGCGAATTATAAACTATCCTCTAATTTTAACATCTTAGGAGGGTATCAATTTTTGGATACGGGCGATAAATCGCAAGAAGATTTAATAAAGTCAGGCAAGGTTTTTTACAGAAGAACACCATTATCTTCATCAGAAAAAATGACAATTTCAAATTATTACGGATTACCAAACAGGTCTAAACACATGGCAAACTTTAAAGTTTTTTATGAAAACTATCAATATGATTTTTCTGCAAATGTTAGGGCAGTGTACCGAAGTAAATATGCTTTGTTTGATACAAATAACAGTCAAGGAATTATTGATGAGTATGACGATTTTGTAGCAGGAAATATGCAAGTAAATATTGCCATTCAAAAAACATTTTTTGATTTAATGAACCTTCAACTTGGTGTTGATAATATTTTCGATGAAAAAGGAACCGAAAATAAAAACACCTTCAAAAATAACGATAGTGTTTTACGTTTAGGAAGCACTTATTATGGTAGAATCCAATTTAATTTTTAATATATAAATCAATAAAAAATGAGAATTTTAAAGTCAATTTTAATCGTTGCAATGTTAAGTTTTGTAGCTGTATCATGCAGTGAAAATAACGATATAGTACCAGATGAAGTTTCTACAAAGCAAGTGGTTAATTTACATGCAAAAGAAACAACAGATCGATCTGTACATCCAGCAGTAACATCAGGTGAGTTTGTTAAATTCAGTTTTAGTACGGGTGCAGTAACAACAGGTGATAATTGGGATATTGCATTTAGAGGAACTACTATTTTGGTTAATGGTGGTGTTGCTACAGGAATTACAAATGAGCCTGAAAGAAAAAAAGATGCAGCTTTAGTATTAGTAGAGAGTGTATTTTCAGATGTTAAAACAGCACCTTTAGATAACGCGTTTAAACAAGATGCTGTTGATGCATTAGCATTACCTAAAACCACATGGTATTCTTATGATAGAACTGATCATAGTATAGACCCTGTGGCTGGAAAAATTATAGTCGTAAAAACAAATGACGGACATTATGCTAAAATGGAAATTATAAGTTATTATAAAGATATGGATAGTTCAAATTCTGCAGACCCTGTAAATTCAGGCGCACAATATTATACATTTAATTACGTGTATAACCCTAGTTCTGGAGATAAAAATCTTCAGTAATTGTTAATTATTTTGTTAGTTTTTGTTAATGAAAAGCTGTTCTGGTTATTAATCAGGCAGCTTTTTTATTGGTTTAATATGTGTTCGATATAAAAATTTTGATTTTTAAATTGTCACTTCGAGTAATTTTAGATAGAAAATTGTATCGAGAAGTATAATAAAAAAAACAAAAATGTTGTTTTCTATAATTAAATTCTTGCTTAATTTCACTTGAATCGACAGCTTTTCTTATACCGAACTTATATTAATTTAGTTTCTCTTGTAAATACTTAGCGGTATAAGACGCTTTATTTTTAATTAACTCTTCAGGAGTTCCTGTAAAAATTAAATTACCTCCATTTTTACCACCTTCTAAACCAAGATCAATAATATAATCGGCACATTTTATTAACTCAATATTATGTTCAATTACAATAATCGAATGTCCTTTTTCGATTAAAGCATTAAACGATGCTAATAGTTTTTTAATATCATGAAAATGCAATCCGGTTGTAGGTTCATCAAAAATAAATAAGGCTTTGTCTTTAGTGTTTCCTTTTATTAAGAAAGAAGCTAGTTTAATACGTTGTGCTTCTCCACCAGATAAGGTTGATGATGATTGCCCTAATTGTACATAGCCTAAACCAACATCTTGCAAAGGTTTTAGTTTTTTAGCGATTTTAGGTTGTTCGTGTTCCGAGAAAAAAGCAACAGCATCATCAATAGTTGAGTTTAAAATGTCATCGATAGATTTTCCTCCGAAAGTAACTTCTAGCACTTCTTTTTTAAAGCGTTTACCGTTACAAGTATCACATTGTAAATGTACATCGGCCATAAATTGCATTTCAATCGTAACTTCGCCTTCGCCTTTACAAACCTCGCAACGACCACCTTCTACATTAAAAGAAAAATGTTTTGGTTGATAGTTTCTTATGTTAGATAGTTTCTGGTCTGATAATAATTTACGAATATCATCGTAAGCTTTTATATAAGTAACAGGGTTTGATCTTGATGAGCGACCAATCGGATTTTGATCAATAAATTCGATATTTTTTATTGTATCAAAACTTCCGGTTATGTTGGTGTATTGGCCAACTTTATCTCCATATCCGTTTAGTTTTTTCTGCATTGCAGGATATAAAATTTTCTTAACCAACGTACTTTTCCCACTACCAGAAACACCTGTAATTACCGTTAAGTTATTTAAAGGAAAAGAAACATCTATATTTTTAAGATTGTTTTCTCGTGCACCAATAATATTAATGGTGTTTTTAGATGTTCTGCGAGAAGTTGGAATATCAATTTTTAATTCTTCGGATAAATATTTAGCCGTTAACGAATCTGATTTCATAATAGCATCAAAAGTACCTTCGGCAACTACGTGTCCGCCATAAGTACCTGCTTCAGGGCCGATATCAATAATATAATCAGCTTCTTTCATAATATCTTCATCATGTTCAACCACAATAACGGTATTCCCTAAATCACGTAAATCTTTAAGAACCTCAATAAGTCTTTCTGTATCTTTTGGATGTAAACCAATACTTGGTTCATCTAAAATATACATAGATCCTACGAGCGAACTACCTAAAGAAGTGGCTAAGTTTATACGTTGACTTTCACCACCTGAAAGTGTGTTAGAAGTACGATTTAAGGTTAAATATTTTAAGCCAACATCAGTTAAAAAAAGCAAACGATTATTAATTTCTGTAAGCAATCTTTTCGCAATATTTTTGTCGTTTTCATTTAAGTTTATGTTCTTAAAAAAAACAGCCAATTCATCTAAAGGAAGTGTAACTAAGTCAGAAATTATTTTATCGTGTACTTTTACGTAGTTGGCTTCTTTACGCAATCTTTTACCGTTACAATCGGTACAGGTTGTTTTTCCGCGATAGCGAGAAAGCATTACTCTGTTTTGAATTTTATAACTTTTTTCTTCTAATTTTTTAAATAAATCATGTATTCCTTCAAATTTATTTGTTCCGTTCCAAATAAGCTCTTTTTGTGCTTCAGAAAGTTCAAACCAAGGTTTATGAATAGGAATTTCAAAAGTTTCAGCGTTAAGAATTAGTTCTTCTTTGTATATTCTGTAGGCATCAGTTTTAAAAGGGAAAATAGCATCTTCAAAGATTGATAATCCTGTATTCGGAATCACTAAATCTTCATCAATTCCAATTACGCTTCCATAACCTTCACAAGTTGGGCAAGCTCCGTATGGATTGTTAAAGCTAAATAAATGTGTGTTCGGTTCTAAAAAAGAAATACCGTCTAACTCAAATTTATTACTAAATTCAGTAACAGTATTGGTATTTAAGTTTTCTATTAAACAGAATCCCTTTCCTTCAAAAAAAGCAGTTTGAATAGCATCACCTAAACGATTGTAAAAATCTTCTTCGTGTTTTAAAACAATTCGATCAACCACTAAAAATAAAGCTTCATCATTATAATCTTCAATAGGAAAATCATCAATTCTTAAAACAGTATCATTATATTTTAATCGCGCGTAACCTTGTTGCGTTAATACTTGTAAAACAGTTTTTAAATCTCTGTTTTCATTAAGGGTAATTGGCGCTAATAATAAAAGTTTGGTGCGTTCTTCGAAATTTTTAACAAAAGTAAGTACATCAGAAACGGTATGTTTTTTTACTTCATTACCAGATATTGGCGAAATGGTTTTACCTATACGAGCATATAATAGTTTTATATAATCGTAGATTTCGGTTGAGGTACCTACAGTTGATCTTGGATTTGTTGAGTTTACCTTTTGTTCGATCGCAATTGCCGGAGCAATTCCTTTTATATAGTCTACTTTAGGTTTGTGTAATTTTCCTAAAAACTGACGTGCGTATGAAGATAAACTTTCTACATAACGACGCTGTCCTTCGGCATACAAAGTATCAAAAGCTAAAGAAGATTTTCCAGAACCAGAAAGGCCTGTTATTACAACTAATTTATTTCGAGGAATAACAACATCAATATTTTTTAAATTGTGCAGTTTTGCCCCTTTTATAATAATGTTTTCCTTAGGATTAATGGTAGAAATATCTGTCTTCATCTATTCAAAAAAATAAGGCATAAAAATACCATTTTTGTAAATGAAAGAAGAGAATAACCAATTAATTTTTTAAAATTTTTAGATAAAATTTATTGAATACTTGTATTTGTTAATAAAAAAAACAATATTTGTAACTAGTTACTAATCAATAAATAAAAGCCTATAGCTAAATAATTACTTTTTAACGATTCACCCCTTAACGGAAGAATATTGAAAGATGTTCTTAAAAAAAGTAATTATGATGCATAAAGACGTTGTAAGCGATAGCGCTTTAGTACGAGACTACATTAATGGAAAAGAATTGGCGATTGAATTACTAATTAAACGCCATCAGCAAAGATTATATAGCTTTATATATAGCAAAGTACAGAATAGAGATACTACAGAAGATATTTTTCAAGATACTTTTATTAAAGTGATAAAAACACTTAAAAAAGGACGTTACAACGAAGAAGGTAAATTTTTACCTTGGGTTATGAGGATTTCTCATAATTTAATTATCGATTTTTTCAGGAAAAATAATAGAATGCCAACTTTTAACAATACAGAGGATTTTGATATTTTTTCTGTACTAACAGATGGTGCTTTAAATGCTGAAAATAAAATTATAAAAGAACAAATTTTAGCTGATGTTAGAGATTTGGTAGAAGAATTGCCAGAAGAACAAAAAGAAGTTTTAAAGATGCGTATTTATAATGATATGAGTTTTAATGAAATTTCTGAGAATACAGGAGTAAGCATTAATACGGCTTTAGGGAGAATGCGATATGCTTTAATTAATTTGAGAAAAATAATTGAGAAAAATAAAATAATATTAGTAAATTAGACAATATTAGTGAAATAGCATCGTTAAATACTTGATAACAAAATATATAAAGGGAATATATGATGCAAGTTTACTCAGAAAAATCTCCGGATTTTAAAATGAAACCTACACAAGAAACAATTCAATTTTTGATTAATTTTTCTAAATCGTTAAAAGTAGTTAAAACCAAATCAAACTATCTCATTGAATTGAATTTGAATTAAGAGAGGAAAAGCTTCAACTATGGTTGAAGCTTTTTTATGCTCTTTTTTTATAGTATTCATCTAAAACGGTTTTTCTTCCTATTGTTTTAGTAATAATATCATTATCTAAATCCCAACCACGAGCAGGAGAGTATTCTCGTCCGTACCAAATTATTTGTAAGTGAAGGTCGTTCCATATTTCTTTAGGAAATAATCGTTTTGCATCTTTTTCAGTTTGAGCTACATTTTTACCGTTCGTTAAATTCCAACGATATAATAATCGATGTATGTGTGTATCTATTGGAAAAGCAGGAACACCGAAAGCCTGACTCATTACTACGCCAGCAGTTTTATGGCCTACAGCAGGTAATTCTTCTAAAAATTCAAAACTCTCAGGAACCTCTCCATTATGTTTTTCGATTAATATTTTAGATAAACCATAAATTCCTTTCGATTTCATAGGTGACAAGCCGCAAGGCCTAATGATTTCTTTAATTTCTTCTACAGTCATTTTTATCATATCGTAAGGGTTATCCGCTTTAGCGAATAAAAGAGGTGTAATTTTATTTACACGAACATCAGTACATTGTGCAGACAATAAAACGGCAATAAGTAAGGTATATGGATCTTTATGATCTAAAGGAACTGGTATTTCTGGATACAATTTCTCTAATGTATCTATCACAAATTGAACTTTGTTTGCCTTGGTCATTTTCTTTATCTTTATATCGACAAAAATACGAATTATGACAACATTAAAAATAGGAGATAAAGCACCAAATTTCGAGTCTGTTGATGAAAAAGGAAACACAGTAAAACTTACAGATTATAAAGGTAAAAAGTTAGTTTTATTTTTTTATCCCAAAGCAAGTACGCCAGGTTGTACAAATGAAGCGTGTGATTTAAGAGATAATTATCAATCTTTTTTAGCAAAAGGTTATGAAGTTTTAGGAGCTAGTGCAGATTCTGCAAAGCGCCAACAAAATTGGATTAATAAACATGAATTACCTTTTCCGTTACTAGCAGATGAAACTAAAGAAGTAATCAATGCGTTTGGTATTTGGGGCCCAAAGAAGTTTATGGGAAAAGAATATGACGGAATTCACAGAACTACTTTTGTAATTGATGAAAACGGTATTATAGAGGATGTAATTAGTAAAGTAAAAACAAAAGAACACGCTAAACAGATTTTAGGATAACAAAAAACCGAGCTTAAAGCTCGGTTTTTTTATTTTTGTTTAGCTGATAATTCAGCTTGTAACTCTTTACTTGTTTTAGAGCTGTTATCATGACTCCAGCCTGGAGGCATAAAAACATATTTAAGTCGGGTGCCTAGTGGTAAGTGTTTCTTTCTATTAAAGAAATCTTTAAAAATTTCTTTCCATTCATGAAAAATTATATTGATAGGCCCTTTGTCTTCTAACGGAGAAGTTAATCCGTAACGTAGTTTTTCATAAGTTACTTCATCTTCTTCAGCTTGAAATGTACCGAACATACGATCCCAAATAATTAAAACCATTCCCATGTTTTTATCTAAATATTTGGTGTTTGAAGCATGATGAACTCTATGATGAGAAGGAGTTACAAAGAAAAATCCCCATAAACCTAATTTGCTTTTTATAAAATTTGTGTGACACAAAGTTCCGTAAATTTGATTCAATGCATAAGCAAACATAATATGTAAAGGTTCAACTCCTAAAAAAGCTAAAGGTAAAAAGAACATATAACGAAATAAAGGCTGTAATACCGGTGAACGAAAGCCTGTTGAGATATTATAATATTCCGAGTTGTGATGTGTTACATGAACCGCCCAAAAAAATCTTGAATGATGGTCTACATAATGATGTATGTAATATAAAAAATCTTGACCAATAAATGCAAATAACCAGTAAGCTATACCTAAATATTCCCAATCTACAATTTTGTAATGATAGCAAATTCCCATTACACCAAAAGAGATTACTTTCATTAATAGGTCTAAACTAAAGTTTATTAGTGCAAAATAAACATTCGTAGAAGTATCTTTAAAATCGTAATTTTTCTTCTTCGACCTGTAACTAAAATATATTTCAATTAAAATTATTGAAATAAAAAACGGTGTGCTCCAAAAATATAGAACATCTTGATTTAATAAACCCATACTGATTCTTTAGAATGCAAAAATATTTCTTTTTGCTTAAAAATAATAATTAAATTTTTACAAACGATTTTCAATCCACTTTTTAAAACTATAAAAGTTTTGAGGAGCCACTCCGTGACCTACCGGATATTCTGAATATTCGCTTTGTAATTTATTGTCTGATAAAATTTGTGGTGCTTTTCGAGCCCAATCAATAGGTAATACCTGATCTACGGTTCCATGAGAAATGTAATAATCTGTAGTAATCGTACTCGGTATTTCTTTAGGTAGTAATTCTTCGTTAATATAACCGCTTAAAGCAATTACATGTTGCACTTTATTAGGGTAATTAAAACTTAGTGCGTAGCTTAAAATGGCTCCTTGACTAAAACCTAAAAGAAATGTTTTATCAGGATTTGTGTTGTATTTATTTTTTATTTCATCAATAAATAAAGCAATTTCATCTACTGATTCTTTTGCTTGAACTAAGTCAGAAAATTTACCATTAACAGCATCAAAATTAATGGCATACCAAGCATAAGCTCCCATGCCCATACTATGTGGTGCTTGCGCACTAACAATTAATAAGTTATCAGGTAATTCTTCAGCAAATGAAAATAAATCTTGCTCGTTACTACCGTATCCATGCAGTAAAATTAATAAAGACGGATTTGTAGTTGTTTTCTTAGGTTCTCTTACGATGTAATGTAAACTCATTTTATGAATTTAAAACTAATTGATTGTTATTGTAAATACCGTATACTTTTCCTTTTAATTCTTTATTTAAAAAGATACTATTTTTTGAAGTTGATAGGATATGTTTTTTTGAAAATGTATAAGATCCATCAGGGTTAAAAATTGATAAATTTGCTTTTTCATTTTCTTTGATACTTGCTTTCTCTAGTTCGAAACGTTCTTTTGGATTAGTAGATAAACAGTTTGTAATAGTTTCGATATCTAAAATTGAATTTAAAACGCCAAAAGCACTTTCTAAACCGATGGTTCCGTCTTTTGCTTCTGAAAACTCTACCTTTTTATGTTCTATATCTATCGGATTATGATCTGACGTTATCATATCAATCGTTCCGTCTTTTACTCCTTTTAAAAGTGCTTTTATATCGCTAGATGTTCTTAGCGGTGGATTTACCTTTTTATTACCATCAAAATCATGCAATTCATCATCAGTTAAAAATAAATTATGAACAGCTACGCTACACGTTACATCTAAACCTTTCTTTTTAGCGTCTTTAATTAGTTGAACCGATTTTTTAGTTGAAATTGTAGGAATATGTAGTTTTCCACCCGTATATTCTAGTAAAAATAAATCGCGAGAAATTTGAAGTTCTTCTGCCAAAGCAGGAATCCCCTTTAAACCTAAAATCGTACTGTTTTTACCTTCATTAACAACACCTTCACCAGCAATCGCATTGTTTTTAGGAAAACTCATTGCCAAGCCATTAAAATTCTGAGTATATAATAAAGCTACTTTTAATAAATTATCGTTAGCAATAGGTTTATTATAATCTCCAAAAGCAATAGCGCCAGATTGTTGCATGTCGTACAATTCGGCCATTTCAATACCTTTACTTTGTTGTGTTAACGTACCAATAGGGTATAGGTTAGTAGCGAATCCGTTGGCTTTATTAATTAAAAATTCAACGGCAGATTTATTGTCTATTACCGGGTTTGTATTTGGGTTTACAGCAACAGCTGTAAATCCGCTTTTAGCGGCTACTAATAAACCATGTTTAATTGTTTCGCGCTCTTCATAACCAGGCTCACCAAAAGAAACACTCGTATCAAACCAACCTGTAGATACATGTAAATTATCAAGTTTTACAACTTGATATTCTTTTTTTGAAGTAATCGTATCGTTAATCTTGGTAATAATTCCATCAGTAATTAAAATGTCTTTAGTTTGTTGGTGATAAGGACTAGAGGCATCAATAATTGTAGCCGATTTTAGCAGCGTTGTCATGGTTTAAAGAATTTTAAGATCAAAATTTCTATAAGCAAAGATACAATGGCTAAGGCTAAAAACCATTTCCAAAGCCATTGAATTTTATTTTCACTATTAATATTTTTTAAGGTGTTTTTAACCGAATTAGCGGTAGTTTTTGAGTTTAAGTTTTCTGAATCTAAGAAATTTAATAAACTTTCTTTCTTCGGATAATTAAAAGCAATGTTTTTTAAAATACTAGCTTCTTGTTTTATTTGATAAAATCCGGCAACTAAAGGTTGATCTGTAGTTGTAATTTTTACGCTATTTTGAAGTGTTTGTTGCAGCGGAATAAAGGACGTTTTGTTATTTGAAATAGTTACTATTTCATCCTTGCCTAGTTGTTTATCAATGTCAATAATTGATTGCTTATCAACTGTATAATATAATTTAGAAAGTTGTAAGCTGTTTTTACCAATATTATAAAAAACAGGCACCACCAAAGGCGAATTTATAAAGTTACTATTTTCTTTACTAAGCGGTGCCGCTACCCAATAAATAGCTGAATTTACTGAGTTTACTTTTTGTATAAAACCTTGTTTGTTTTCGAAAGAAATAACAGTACTAGCGTTTAATAGTTGTGTATTATAAGAAGTTTTTACAAACGGATATTGAAAATTACGCACATTTTTTTCAAACACGTTTTTTAAAATCGGATGTTTGTAATTTATAGTTGTAATTTTTAAACTATCAGTTTTTTTAGAGAGTAGTTTTCCTATTTTAAGTTTGTTAAATAAACTGCTGTAAGACGAAATAGTTAAATCCTTAGAAGGTATTATAACCAAGTTTCCACCGTTTTTAGTGAATTCAATTAAACTAGCAATAAGATTCTCCGGAATATTATCAATTTCATTTAAAACAATTAAATGCTGTTTCGGAATTAAATTGTAATTCAGATTTTTAATAGCAGAAAATGTAAAGTCAAATGCTTCTTTTGTATAAATTCTGCTTAAAAAATCAGCAGATTCACCAATATTTAAAACAGCAGTTTTAGTGTTGGAGTTTATGGCGAAATAAAAGGAATTATCAAAAGTATAAGTATCTTTAAAATTTAATTCAATTTTTCCAGAAAAATCAGTTGTTTTCAAAATAGAAAAAACCACTTTTTTAGTTTCATTTTCTTCAATAGAAAAAAGTTGTTTATTGATTAACTTTTCTTTGTTGTAAATAGCAATTGGTACATTCTTTTTTAAAATTCCTTGATTTTTAACAAGAATGTTTACTTCAAAATTTGTTGTTCCGTTGTCACTTATAAAAACACTATCTATTGATAAATTACTTTTTTGCTGCGGATTTAATTTTACAAAAGAAGTATTCTTTGGTGAACTTAATAAGTCTTCTTTTTTTACGTTCTGAAAATCAGAAATAATAATGTTTTCAGAAAGTGTATTTGTTTTGTTTTCGGTCGATATTTTTAATAAAACATCTTTTAATTCCGTTTTCTTAGCGGTATTTTTTACTTTTAATAAAATAGTTTTTAAATCAGCAGCTGTTTTATTTTTATGAAATTCATCATTTGTAATTAAAGAATAAGTTGCTTTTTCTGAGATGTTTTCTATAATTTCTTGGCTAGCTACTTGTAATAAATTTCCTTTATCCCCATCGGTATTTGTGCTTAAAGAATTATCTAAATAAATTAAGAAATGTTGTTGTTGATCGCTTTTATGATTGCTAAAATAAGGTTGAGCAAAAGCTATAATTAAAGCGGCAAATAATAGTAAACGCGTAGCTAAAATTAACCATTTTTTTATGCGAGAACTTTTACGAGTTTGTAATGCTAGTTTTTTTAAAAAGGCAACGTTGGTAAACGGAACTTTAACAAATCGCTGTAATTGAAATAGGTGAACTATAATCGGAATTAGTAAAAGTACTAAGAAGTATAAAATTTCAGGATGTTTAAACTGCATAGTTCATTTTTTGCTCACTAAGTGAGGTTTTAAGTGATTTAGCTTTTGTAAAAATGTTTTTACAAGGTAACTTATTAACTGTAAAAATAGCCAAAATGATCATTTAAAAAAGAATGTAGTTAAAAATCTGTTAGAAAAGTGTTTTGTTTTCGACAAGATATCAAATTTCACTATTTTTGAACTATGACTACAAAAGAGAGTGATTGTAAAAGCCCAGAGGAAATTGAATATAAAAATCACTGGAATACTGCATACACAAAAAATACAACTGAAAAGTTAGGTTGGTTTGAAGAGAAGGCAGCACAAACAATGTCTTTAATTTCTGAATCGGGATTAGAAAAAACCGCAACTATTTTAAACGTAGGTGTTGGTTCTTCGGTTTTAATAGATGAATTATTGGCTGATGGTTACACGAATTTAATAGCAAGCGATTTATCTGAAAAAGCATTGACTACTTTAAAAGATCGCTTAGCTGAAGAAGCAGCAAAAGTAACTTTTATTGCGGATGATTTAATACAACCTAAAAAATTAAATAAGCTAAGTAATATTGATTTATGGAATGATAGAGCGGTATTGCATTTCTTTTTAAAAGAAGAAGAAAAAGTAGCTTATTTTAATTTATTAAAGCAAGTTGTAGCTAAAGATGGATTCGTAATTATTGCAGTTTTTGCTTTAGATGGCGCAGAAAAATGTTGCGGTTTAGATTTGCAGAGATACAATAGCGAAATGTTACAAGAACGTTTAGGAAGTCAGTTTAAGTTAATCACAGAATTTAATCACACATTTGTAAATCCGTATGGTGGAAAAAGACCTTATATTTACACATTGTTTCAAAGAATAAATAAGTAAATGAAAGTAACACATATTCCTTTTAAAAAAACCGGTTTTTTCTCTAAAACAATGCTTGATTATTTAGAGCAATCAGAAAAATTACAACCCTTTTATAATAACTTTCCTTCATTAGATAGTTTTAAAAGCCAGATAGAAAGCAAAACTTTTTCATCAGCAGTAAGAAAAACCTTAGTTACCGTTTTAAAGAAACAATATGCTACTGTAAAAACATCAGAAGCTACACAGCAAAACATTGATGATTTATTATTAGATACTACTTTTACAGTAACTACAGGGCATCAGTTAAATTTGTTTACGGGACCGTTATATTTTCTCTATAAAATATTTTCGACCATTAATTTGTGTGAAGAATTAAGAGCTAATTATCCGCAACAAAAATTTGTGCCAATTTATTGGATGGCTACTGAAGATCATGATTTTGAAGAAATAAACTACTTCAACTTCAAAGGTAAAAAAGTACAATGGAACTCTAACCAAACAGGAGGAGTAGGACGTTTTTCTACAGATGGATTGCAAGAGGTATTAGAAGTGTTTTCGAACCACTTAGGAACTTCAAAAAATGCACAATATTTAATTAACCTTTTTAAAGAGGGGTATATAAAACACAACAATTTAGCTGATGCTACAAGATACATAGCTAATGAATTATTTAGCGAATATGGATTGGTAATTGTTGATGCTGATAACCGAGAATTGAAGCAAGAGTTTATTCCGTTTATTGAGCGCGAATTAAAAGAGGAAATTTCATACAAAAAAGTAACAGAAACGATTGAACGTTTGGGTGATGAATATAAGATTCAGGTAAACCCAAGAGAAATTAATTTGTTTTATTTAACAGATGAAATCCGTGAACGTATTGTTTTTGAAGATGATGTGTATAAAGCGAATAACACTAGTATTTATTGGGAGTTAGATGCGTTGTTAAAAGAAGTTCATGATTTTCCTGAACGATTTTCACCAAATGTAATTATGCGTCCGTTATTTCAAGAAGTAGTGCTGCCAAACTTATGTTATATCGGTGGAGGAGGAGAGTTGGCTTATTGGATGCAGTTAAAAGATTATTTTGATGAAGTTAAAGTACCATTTCCTATTTTATTATTGCGTAATTCAGTGCAAATAATTTCTGAAAAGCAAGCTAAGAAATTAGAAAAACTAGATATTTCATTAGAAGAATCTTTTCAAAATCAAAACAGCTTACTAAAGGATAAAGTATTAGAAACTTCAGAAGAGAAAGTTGATTTTACGAGTCAAAAACAATTTTTACAGCAACAGTTTGTCGGTTTAAGAGAATTGGCTAAAAAAACAGATGTGTCATTTGTAGGTGCTGTAAATGCTCAAGAAAAAAAGCAATTAAAAGGGTTAGATAATTTAGAAAAACGCTGGTTACGAGCAGAAAAACGAAGACAAAAAGATTTGGTAGATAGAATTGTATTATTGCAAAACGAAATATTACCAAACCAAAGTTTAGAAGAGCGACAGAGAAACTTTTCTGAGTATTATTTAGAGTACGGAGATACTTTAATTAAAGCATTAAAAGAAAGTTTACAGCCACTACAATTAGAATTTACAGTAATAGAAATTTAAATTAAAATCCTTGGTTTTTATATTTTTGATAATTCTTTTCGTTTATTTTATACGAGATGAAATAAGCAAAAATAAAATAGATGACCATATTGATAAAAAAGAACAGCGGGAATTTATAAAAGAATTTTTCAGAAAAACCAACTTCCCAAAAAATAAATATAAACGAAAAAGGAAGTGCAAAACTAAGTGCTCTTTTAAAGGCAAATAACGATTTGTTATTTCTTTTAGTTTTCCAGTTTTTTACAAACAAAGAAGTTTTCTTTTTATAATACGCATTTGAATTCGGTTTCATAAACAAAAATTAATGAAAGACAAAGAAAGTAAATTACATAAAAATAACAAACATAAAAACGGATATGATTTTACATTGCTAAAAGAAAAGTATCCGAAAATAGAGGAGTTTGTTATCGAGAAATTTGATAAAGAAACAATCGATTTTTCTGATCCGACAGCGGTAAAAGAATTTAATAAGGCATTATTAGCAGCACATTATAATATAAAAGATTGGAATTTTTCTGATGAAAATTTATGTCCGCCAATTCCTGGTAGAGTAGATTATATTCATCATTTAGCCGATTTAATTGGTGATGCTAAAGATGTAAAAGTACTTGATGTTGGTACCGGAGCAAGTTGTATTTATCCGCTTTTAGGAACTGTAGAGTATGACTGGAATTTTGTAGCTACAGATATCGATTTAGATTCGTTAGATTACGCACAAGATATTATTGATGACAATGATTTAAGTGATAAAATTGAATTACGTCAACAGTTTAATGAAGCCCATATTTTAAAAGATATTATAGCAGAAGGAGATTCTTTTTCGGCAACGATGTGTAATCCTCCGTTTTATAAATCGGCAGAAGAAGCAAGAGGTGCAAACCGCAGAAAATCTAGAAACTTAGGGAATAATACGGTTCGTAATTTTGCAGGAAATTCGAATGAACTTTGGTATGTTGGTGGCGAAAAAGCATTTTTACACACCTATTTATATGAAAGCTCATTACAGCCTAAGGCAAGTAAATGGTTTACTAGTTTGGTGTCTAAAAAAGAGAATGTAAAAAGTTTAGAAGATTCTGCTAAAAAACTAAAAGTAGCAGAATTTAAGGTGATACCTATGAGTCAAGGAAATAAAGTTACACGTATTGTGTGTTGGCGATTTTAAATATATTTATAACAATAAAAACAGCGTCTTAAAAGTAATTTTAAGACGCTGTTTTAGTTAATTTAAAAATCGAAATGTAAAATGAACCAAATTTAGATTGATGAAATAATCACTAAATATAAAAAGAAGTTACTTTCTAATTTTCTTTAACAAAATCCGGCCATCTTTTTAAATATTCGATAAACGTTTTGCTTACACCTTCTTTTAAAAGATGTTCTTCTGAAACAGGTGTTGCAACAGGTGTAAAATTAGGGTCATTCATTACTAACCTCGGAAAATTATGATGTAATATAGCTGAGGTTCCTATTGATACAAAATTGACACCAGCATCCAATATTTTTTGAACATCAACAGCGTTGCTAATTTTACCAGCAACTGTCCATTTAACATCTTTAAAATCTAAACTTTTAAAGTGATCTAATAAGCTGAGGTTTTGATATTTTTCATCATTAGGCATTTTAAAACAATCCCATAAAGAGATGTCTAAAAAATTAATATTTCCTGCATCAATTAATTGTTGACAAACAGTTTTCACTTCACCAATATCCATTCCAAACCTTTCAGGTGATAAACGAACTCCGATTAAAAAATCTTTTCCGCATTGTTCTCTAATGCCGTCTACAATTTCAAAAATTATTCGAGCTCTGTTTTCTAGAGAACCACCATATTCATCTGTCCTGTGGTTTATTTCTGAGCTTAAAAACTGTGTTAAAATATAACCATGTGCGCCATGAACTTCAACACCATCATAACCGCACTTTTTAGAACGAACAGCTGCAGTAATAAAATCATCTCTTAATTGTTTTACTTCTGTAAGTGTAAGGCCTCTTGCATTTGTTTTTTTATTATCAGAAGAAGAAACAGGTTTTTCGTTTATCAATTCATGTGGCGTACGCATTCCTGCATGATGCAATTGAATAACAGCTAAACTGCCTTTCTCTTTAATGCTTTGGGTTAGTTTTTTATGTCCGTCATTTAAGTCGTCGCTAAAAATACCTAATTGCCCAGGAAAACCTTTACCTATTTCTTGTACGTGAGAAGCACACGTCATCACTAAACCAAATTCACCTTCAGCTCTCATTTTTAACCAATTTAATTCATCATCAGAAAGCTGACCGTTTTCATGACTTTGTCGGTTGGTTAAAGGAGCTAACATAAATCGATTGTTCATTATTGAGCCGTTAGAGAATTTTATTGTTGTATTGGGAGTATTCATACTTAAGGATTCAAATTTTTGAATGGCAAATTTAAGCAGAATATTTAGGAATTAATAAGTATGTTCGATTTGATGTTTTATAAGAAAAACTAACTCCTTTTTTTGAAATTAAAGAGTAAGAAGTAAGTAGCTAAAAATTTTAACTATTAATAAGTGGTTGTAATACTTAATTGATTTGTTACTTAAGTAAGCTCTTTTTTATTCTACTTAACTGTACAGGTGAAACATTTAGGTATGAAGCAATATATTTTTGTGCTATTAAATTATCAATATCTGGAATTCTCTTTTTTAAACGTAAATACCTTTCTGTAGCGTCGTAAGCAGATAAGGTAAGGATGATACTTTCTGCTTCTAAGTAAGTGCCTTCTAGCATTTTTACATAAAGTAAACTTAATTCATGGTGTTTTAAAGCAAGCTCTTTAAATTTGTAAAAATTACCTCTATAACCAGTAACCTTTGTTAGCGCTTGGTAATTAACAGTTGCAGGAATTTCTCTAACCATTGTAGATAAGCTACAAGATAAACTAATAGGGGTAAATAAATGTCTTGTAATTTCTTTACCGTCTTCAGTTTCTATGTAAGACCTAATTAATCCCGTTTTTATGATAATGAAATCAGTAGGTCGTTCATTTATTTTAGTAAAAAATTCAAAAGGCTCCAATTCCGTATAAGTAAGAAGCTCTTCAAAAGCAACAACAAGGTTTTTGGGTAATTTCAAAAATCGAGAAAGGAAAATTTCAATATCATTTTTCATAAAAGGCAATTAACAAGTTATATCCTCAAGATGAGGATACGTAAATTTAATGAAAAATAATAAGATAAAACCTACACAAGGGTGTAAACTTTATTTTGTAATAAAAACCTATACAGTATAATGCTTTTATTGAAATGTAACTTGTTAACTGCATTCCAAAAGTATACTGTTTTTAGGATATTAGCATTAACATATGTTAATAAAATTATTGATTAATTATGGTAGCTTTTTCGAATTCGACTTAACTGTACGGGGGTTATATTTAGGTAAGAAGCAATATGATATTGATTGATTAATTTACCAATACCTGGTAGTCTATTTTTAAGTTCTTCATAGCGCTGCTTAGCATCTAGCATCAATAAGTTGAAAATTTTAATTTCTTCTTTAATATATACAGCTTCTAAAACTTTATGATGAAATATGGAAATGTCGTGGTTTAGTTTTGATAAATTATAAAATGAATTATAATTACATCGTAAAACTTCACAATCAGTTAGGCATTCATAAATTAAATTTGAAGGTTCTCTTTTTATCAAAGCACCTAAATTTCCTGAAGTGACTACTGGTGTAAATAATGTTTTAGTATGTTCTTTTCCTTTCTCGTCTATAATATATGCTCTTATAACTCCTTTTTTAAGAATATAAAAATTAACAGGAATTTGACTAAGTTTTACTATTTGGTGTTTTTTAGGTAGGCTTTCACTTGTTACAATATTATGAAACGTATTATAAGAACTTTCAGAAAGATCATAAAAATTAGTAACAAAATTTTTAAAAAAATCCATAGAAATAATTTTATGATTAACTCAAATTTACATTTTTTATTAAAATAAAAGAAATTTTCGATGAAATTGTTCATAAATAATGAATGAACTGCTGTTTCTTTAAGGGGGGTAATAAGGCGGAGAAAATAAAAATTAAAGAGTAGAAATTACAAAATTAAACTTACATAAGATAAGTAAGTTTGATTTTGTAATAAAAACCTATTTAGGGCTAATGTTTTTATTAAAATGTAACTTGTTAGTTACATCTCAAATATTTTTTTTAGTGTTTAAGTATTAATATATGTTAATGAAAATTAAATCAGATATTTTTTCGAATTCTACTAAGCTGTACAGGTGTTATATTTAAGTAGGAAGCAATATGGTATTGATTTATTAAATTATCAATGCCTGGGAGCCTGTTTTTAAGTTCTTCATAACGTTGGGAAGCATCTAACATAGATAAGCTTAATATTTTGGCCTCTTCCCTTATGTATATAGCTTCTAATATTTTATGATGGAAAGTTGAAATGTCATGATTTAGTTTGGATAAGTTGTAAAAAGAATCATAGTTACATTGTAAAACTTCACAATCTGTAAGGCATTCATAAACTAGGTTAGAAGGTTCTTTTTTAATTAAAGCGCCTAAATTACCTGAGGTAACGACAGGTGTATATATTGTTTTAGTATGTTCTTTTCCTTTTTTATCAATAATGTAGGCTCTCATAATTCCTTCTTTGAGGACATAAAAGTTAGTAGGGATTTGATCCAACTTAACTATTTGATGATTTTTAGGAAGTTTTTCAAATTTTACAAGATTAACAAATTCATTAAAAGAATTTTCTGAGAGCTCATGAAAATTAGCAATAAAATTCTTTAAGAAATCCATGGTAATAGCTTTTTTTTTTTTTGATAATTTCAAATTTACATTTTTTATTAAAAAATAAAGAGGTTTTCAATATTATTATTGGTAAATATTTAATTTATTATAAAGGAAATTAGCGGCTTATTATATGAATATGAAGTAAGTTAAAGTTAGGGGTTCAATTTATGATTGTTATTGAATTCTAAGAAAAAAAACAGCAGTAAACTATTAAAGATAACAGAAGATTCAAAAGAAATTGATAACAATGAAAATGTGTTTGCCAGCATAAAACTACAGGTATACATAGCTACTATATGGAAATAAATATTTTTAACCTGTTTAGCTAAATGCGGTTTTTCGAACTCTACTTAATTGAACAGCAGTAATATTTAAGAATGAAGCAATATGATATTGGTTTATTAAATTATCAATACCCGGTAACTTATTTCTAAGTTTTCTATACCGTTGAGTTGAATTTAACATTAATAATTCTAGTATTTTAGCTTCTTCTCTTATATAAATTCTTTCTAATACCTTATATTGAAAAACAGATAAATCATGATACTTTAAAGATAAAACGTTGAAATCATTATAATTACACTCAACAACCTCGCAATCGGTAAGGCATTCATAAATTAATTTTGAAGGCTGTTTTTTTATTAAAGCACCAAGGTTTCCAGAGGTATCGATAGGAGTGTATATGGTTCTAGTATGTTCTTTTCCCTTCTCATCAATAATATAAGCTCTTATTATACCCTTTCTTAAAATATAAAAATTGACAGGTATATCGCCTAAATCAACAATAATTTGATTTTTTTGTAGACTCTTTCTTTTAGCAAGTGCGCTAAATTCTTTTAGAGAGTTTTCTGAAATAGGATGAATATTAAAAACAAAATCTTTAAAGAAGCTCATAACAAAAAGTATTAGAGGTGATACTCTCAAATTTACATTTTTTATTGAATAAAATGAAATTTAATCAGATAATGTTTTGAATATGTATTGATTAAGTGTTTTTGTTTGAAGAGGAAAGTGGGTGGTGGTTCGTTATATTTTTATTTTTTCTAAAAAACTAATTGCATTAGGGCCTTCCATAAAAAGTAAATCTAAAATAGATAAATTAGGGATAAAACCATGCTTGTCATCAAACATTTGAATGTAAGTTTCAATTTCAATAGTAACGCCTTTTTTAGCGATCGCTAGGTTTCTAAAATCAAGATTATTTGCAGTAGTTACCTCGTAGTTTTCTGTTTTAGAAAAAGAAGTTTCTATTTGTAAAGCATCTGTAATAAATAAATGTGTATCAATATTTACATCTTGTAAATAGGTGTATTTTTTATTAAATATTTTAGCAATATCATCTTCAAAAAACTCGAAAAAAGGAGAAGATCGGTAGGCAGACTGTAATGATTTAAAATGTTGCTGTTGCCATTGAGAATCATTATCAACTAATGTATCTTTTGTTTTTTTTCTATTCTCTTTAAGTAAATGTTTTACAGGAATATTTAAAGTTAGTTTTCCATTAGCGCCATAAATATAACACCTGTTTCGGTAGGTTTGTTTTTGATAATTATCTTCAAATTCAAAAACTACCGAGTCAGATTTATAAACTGCTGCATACTGTGAAATAGGCGCGAAATATGTTGGGATAAAAAGTGACATTAAGCGTTCTTTTTACCTTTTTTAAAACTATAAACAATGTAACCAGCAATTAAAATCAGTACTAGCCATAAGTATGAGGTTGGTTTTCCGCTACCACCAACAGTTGTAAACATTCTGTCCCAACGAATAGATTGTATTTTAGCCATAAAGCTAGGTGAATTAGGATCCCAGCTTAACCAAATCATTACAGGTTTACCAACTACGTGGTCAAATGGCACATATCCCCAATTTCTAGCATCTAAGGAACGCTGACGGTTATCACCCATCATCCAATAATAATCTTGCTTAAAAGTGTAGTTTTTTGCTTTTTTACCATTGATAAAAATATCGTTTCCAAAAATTGTTAAATCATTGTTTTCATACCTTCGGATGATTTGCTCGTAAAACGGAATGGTATTTTCGTTTAAAGCAACTGTAGTTCCTTTTTTCGGAATATAAATTGGTCCAAAATTATCTGAAGACCATGCGTATTTTGGGTTGTGAGGAAAAACAGTAGCATCATAAGTTCCTTTGGGGCTTAAATGTTTTTCGATGCTTTTTACAATAGGATTTTTAGCTATTAAAGCAGCTTCATCATCTGTAAGATTTAAATAGTATCTACCATCATTTAATAGTTTCCCTTCACGAATATTGTACCTGTTTATTGCACCTTGAGAAAATTTTTGATTGTCAGTATCTACAATATGCATCCATTGTGGTTTGGCTCTGTCTGGTAATACCGTTTTTTTTCCGTTTATAAACACATATCCATCACGAACCTCTAAAGTATCACCAGCAATACCTGTAGCTCTTTTTACATAATTGGTTCTTTTATCAATAGGCTTATAAGTTGCTTTTCCTGATGTATCTCCCCACATTAAGGCTAATGTATCTGCTGGCCAGCTAAAAACAACAATATCATTACGTTTAATGTTTTGAAAACCTGGTAAGCGCATATATGGTAAAGACAATTTGTTTAAAATTCCGTCTTTGTTTTTGTCATCAGAAATAAAAGATTTTGTTCCTAAAACAGGAATCGTATCATGGGCCATTGGTGTTGCTACCACTGTATTAGGCACACGTGCACCGTAATGAAACTTGCTTACAAATAAATAATCTCCTACTAATAATGTTTTTTCTAAAGAAGAGGTAGGAATTGTATAGGGCTGCATAAAGTAGGTGTGCACCAAGGTTGCAGCAATAATTGCAAAAGCAATAGAACTTATCCATTCTCCTAAAGCAGAGCGAGGTTGTAAGCTTCTGTTTTCTATATAAGGTGTGTTGGTAGCATAGTTTATATAAAAAATATAAAATCCTAAAGTAAAAACGGCTAATAGCGTATCTTTTCTTTCGTTGAAACCAAAACTTCTACAGGTTTCTATCCAAAGAATAGGAAACATTAGTAAGTTTACTATTGGTATAAATAATAAAATAACCCACCATTTTGGGCGGTTAATAATTTGCATTAAAACAATTGCATTGTAAACAGGTATTGCTGCTTCCCATGCTTTTTTACCAGCTTTAACGTATAATTTCCAAGTCCCTAAAAAATGGATAACTTGAATTATTAAAAAGCATAAAAACCATTCAGTAAATGTCATAATGTATTTATTTTGTTTTTCTGTAAACAGAAATATATTTCAATATTATTTGTGTACTTTTTTATATAAAAGTTACGTAATTAACCTAAGTTTAACACATCTCTCATGGTGTAAACACCAGTTTTATTAACCAACCATTCGGCTGCTACAACAGCACCTAAAGCAAAACCATGCCTATTATGAGCGGTGTGCTTAATGTTAATTGTATCTACTGCTGATTGATAAGTTACCGTATGAGTTCCTGGTACATCAGGAGTTCTAATAGCTGTGATAGGGATATTATTGTCTGATGTGGTTTTGTCTAATTCCCATTCGTTTTTTGTTGAATGATCAATGATTCCTTCAGCTAAAGTAATGGCTGTTCCGCTTGGAGCATCTAGTTTTTTAGTGTGATGAATTTCTTCAATAGCAATATCGTATTCGCTTAAAGCATTCATCATTTTTGCAAGTTGCTTGTTTAGTTCAAAGAAAACATTTACTCCTAAACTAAAGTTTGATGCATAAATAAATGCGCCTTTTTTATCATTACATAATTCAGTAATTGCATCGTATTTATCTAACCAGCCAGTGGTTCCTGAAATAACAGGGATTTGATTATTTATGCAATTACTAATATTATTAAAGGCAGATGTTGGGATGCTAAAATCAATAGCAATATCAGCTTTTGTAATATCGTATACTTCCTTTCCTGAGGTTTTTATGATTATTTCATGACCTCTTTGTAAAGCAATTTTTTCAATTTCTTTACCCATTCTTCCATAACCTAGTAAGGCAATTTTCATCTTAAAAAGAGTATTTTAAATTTATCCCAACTTTTGGTGTTTCAATAAATAAAGGGTCGGGTGTTATTATTGGGTTTATAGAAAGGCTATCATCGGTATCAAATTGTAATAAATGTGCATTCACACTGGCTTCAACAATTTGTAAGACATAAATTAGTATACCTGTTAAAAGAGATAGATCTCTGTTCTTTCTAAGTACTTTTTGTGCATTTTCAAGCCCGCTAGTAGAGATTAATTGACTTCCGTTTATGTCAGTAAATTCATCTTTTAAGCCTTGTTTTCTAAGTTTAAAAGCGGTTCTGTAGCGATCGTATTCATTACTGTTATCAAAATAAAAATAAGCACTAGTACCTATGGCTGCCCAAACAATTGGCGCTTTCCAATATTTTTTATTGTAAAGTTGTCCTCCTCCAGGAAAAATAGCAGAATAAAAAGCTGCTTTTGATGGAGATAATGGATTGTACCTATGGCTCCCAAATTTTAATTGTTTAGTGCTTACAGCTGTTGTGTCTTTTTGAGCAAAAGATGTTAAACTCAAAAAAAAACTCAAAAAAACGAATATGAAAGTACGAATATTCAATTATTTTAATAGTTTTTTAATGCGATTAAAATCTTCTTCAGAAGTAAAAGGAATCGAAATTTTTCCTTTTCCCTTGTTGTTTACACTAACATCTATTTTATGACCAAAATAGTCACTCATATCTTTTACGCTATCAGTAATAAAACTTGGTACAGTTTTCTTTTTAGCTATTTTAGCTACAATACCTGATTTTAGACTTTTAACTAATTCTTCGGTTTGACGAACAGAAAGTTTGTCTCTAACTATCTTTTCGTAAACTGTTAATTGATTTTCGGTATTAAAAATACTAATTAATGCACGGCCGTGTCCCATAGAAATAAAACCATCTCGCATGCCTGTTTGAATAATAGGATCTAGCTTTAATAAACGTAAGTAATTGGTAACGGTAGATCTTTTTTTACCTACACGAACACTTAATTCCTCTTGTGTTAACTGAATTTCATCAATTAAACGCTGGTAAGAAAGTGCTACCTCAATAGGATCAAGGTTTTTACGCTGAATATTTTCAACCAATGCCATTTCTAACATTTCTTGATCGTTGGCTAAACGAATATAGGCGGGTACTTTTTTATTACCTATTAATTTAGACGCTCTAAAACGACGTTCACCTGAAACTAATTGAAATTTATTGCTTGCTAATTTTCGTACTGTAATGGGTTGTATAACGCCTAATTGTTCGATAGAGTTAGCTAATTCGCGAAGTGCTTCTTCATCAAAGTAAGTTCTAGGCTGAAACGGATTCATTTCTATTGAATCTAATTCTATTTCAATAATATTTCCTACTAATTTATCAGCGTTTTTATCTTCAGCAGAATTTACTTCAGCAGTTTCAGTTAATAAAGCTGATAAACCTCTCCCTAAAGCTCTTTTTTTAGTTGCTTTTGCCATCCTACAGTACTTATGCGTTTTTAGTTAAAATTTCGTTCGCCAAATTTAAGTAATTTACGGCTCCTTTACTGGTTGCATCGTATGAAATTATACTCTCACCGTAACTAGGTGCTTCACTTAAACGGATGTTTCTATGAACAATTGTGTCAAATACCATAGAGCTAAAGTGCTTTTTAACTTCTTCAACAACTTGGTTAGAAAGGCGTAAACGAGAATCAAACATCGTTAATAATAATCCTTCGATATCTAAGTCTGGATTGTGAATTTTTTGAACACTTTTAATCGTGTTTAATAATTTTCCTAAACCTTCTAATGCAAAATATTCACATTGAATAGGGATAATTACTGAATCTGCAGCAACTAAAGAGTTTAATGTTATTAAACCTAAAGAAGGTGCGCAATCAATTAAAATATAATCGTAATCGTCTTTTATATCTACCAATGCTTTTTTAAGCATGTATTCTCTTTCTTGTTTGTCTACTAATTCTATTTCAATAGCTACAAGATCAATATGAGCGGGAATTAAATCAACATTTGGAGAACTTGTTTTTAAGATCGTTTCTTTAGCTGATATTGTATGTTCTAGAACTTGATAGGTTCCAAACTCAACATTATCAACATCTAAACCTAAACCAGAAGTTGCGTTTGCTTGCGGATCGGCATCAATTAATAATACCTTCTTCTCTAAAACACCTAATGATGAGGCTAAATTTATAGAACTTGTAGTTTTACCTACGCCACCTTTTTGATTTGCAATTGCGATTATTTTACCCATTGTGATTTATAAAAAGTTTGAAAGAGGTAAATTTACAATTATTTATCATTTTTTTAAGCGAAAGATGTTAACAAAAACAAATATCAAACTTCTGTAATATTAAAAAGCCACATATTTGACTATGTGGCTTTTATGATTTTGTTTTAAGTGTTTTATGCGTTTAACATCACAGGCATTACCAACATGGTAACTTGTTCACCCTCGTCAGTTCCGTCAATTGGCGTTAAAATTCCAGCACGATTTGGTAAAGACATTTCTATTAATACATCGTTCGCATTTAAGTTATTTAACATTTCACTTAAAAAGCGTGAATTAAAACCTATTTGCATGTCATCACCTTGGTAATCACAGTGTAAACGTTCATCTGCTTTATTAGAGTAATCTAAATCTTCAGCAGAAATATTTAATTCTGTTCCTGCCATTTTTAAACGAATCTGGTGTGTTGTTTTGCTAGAGAAAATAGAAACACGACGTACAGAGTTTAAAAAAGAAGCTCTATCTACTGTTAATTTATTCGGATTCTCTTTAGGTATTACAGCTTCGTAGTTTGGATATTTCCCATCAATTAAACGGCAAACTAAAACAACGTTGTCAAACGTAAATTTAGCGTTTGTATCATTATATTCAATTGTAACGTTATTTTCTGATCCGCTTAAAATTCCTTTTAATAAGTTTAAAGGTTTTTTAGGCATTATAAACTCTGCTGATTTATCGGCAGTAACATCAGTACGTGTATATTTTACTAATTTATGAGCGTCTGTAGCAACAAAAGTTAGTTCTTTTGAGTTGAACTGAAAAAACACTCCACTCATTACGGGTCTTAAATCATCGTTTCCAGCAGCAAATATTGTTTTTGAAATTGCTGTAGCTAAAATATGCGACGGAATTTTAGTACTGCTTGGTGAAGGTAATTCAACAGCTTTAGGGAATTCTTCTCCGCTAAAATAAGCCATGTCGTATTTACCTTGCTCAGAAATAATTTCGATAGTACTACCACTTTCTGCTTTAAAAGTAAGTGGTTGTTCAGGAAATGTTTTTAAAGTGTCTAATAATAAACGAGCATTTATTGCAATAGATCCCGTATCGGTACTTTCTACTTCAATAACAGAAGTCATCGTAGTCTCAAGATCTGATGAAGATATTTGAAGTTCATTGTTAGCTAGTTCGAACAAGAAATTGTCTAAAATAGGTAATGTGTTATTGCTGTTTATAACCCCTCCTAAAACTTGTAATTGTTTTAATAACTGAGAGCTAGATACGATAAATTTCATTTAGTATAGTTTCTGTATATTAGATTTACAAATATATCTTAATTTGATGGTTTTAAAAATTATTTTTTCAATCATCAAAAAAATTAATTAAATTGATAGTTTAACTGTATGGTTCCGTAAAAATTTCCTTTTGGAACACGTATGCTTTTTAGCTTTTTTGTATGATAATTTACAGCATAGCCGAAATTGAAACGATTGGTTGTAAAACGAATTCCTATTTCAGTTGTAAATTTAAAAGGCTCAATATCGAAAGTAATAGGGCTATTCTTGTTTAAGAAACTTCCTTCAATAGTCGCATCGTAAGCAATATAACTAAGCATTGGTTTTATGTAAATAAAGGATTCAATTTCATTATTGAAGTTAGTGTTTTTAGTATTTAAATTAGCATTAAAAGCAATGGAGTTTATAATTTTTTGAAGTGGTTTTAAGCCGATTCGTCCGTAAAATCCTGTTGATATATCGGTGTAAATAGTTCCGATTTTAGCGTTGTTTAACCAGTTAATATCAAGAAATTCATTGTTAGCGATGTTTTTAATGTAATCAGCATTTAGGTTTATGGCAAAAGCATTTGCAATTTGATATTTCCATCCAATAGCTTTCTTGTAACCATAAATAGTATGAATAAAATCTTGTAATTCTTTGCTCATTGCAGAAGTTCCCAAGGTTCCTATTTGTATAGCTGTTTTTAATATGGTTTGGTTTTTATAAAATCGATTGATACCAAAACTACCAAATAAATAACCTGCAAACGGGCGATCGTGATTCATGTGTTGATTAACTGTTGCTTTAAAAGGCGTATACATATGATGACCCAGTTGTACTTCGAATATTTTTTTTTCAATATTCTCAGGAGTGTTATTACTTAAATATCGATAGGTTAAAAACATACCGTTCGTATAATACCGATCTTGACTAGGAGAAATGTATAAATCGTTGTCGTTTAAAAAACTAAATTCATTCGCATATTTTCGTTGAGAGAAAAGTGTTACAGAGCATAGTATTAATAAAAAAAAGACTTTTTGTTTCATGGGAGCTAATATCGTCTTATTTTAGCAACGTTAGGCTGAAATAAGTAGTAATTCAACGTGTTATTTTAAATGGGAAAGAAAGCAAAACTTACAATTAACGATTTTGAAAGTGTCTCTACAAATGAAGAGTTATTAAATTTAGTAGCGAAAAAAGGCATGTCGATAGATAAAGTTAAGGAAAAAATAACTTACGAAGAAGAACTTAAGAAACTTCAGGTAGAATTAGTGAAGCTTCAGCAATGGGTAGCAAAAAACAACAAACGAGTAGCTGTTATTTTTGAAGGAAGAGATGCTGCTGGAAAAGGAGGTAATATCCGTAGATTTATGGAGCATCTTAATCCGCGTTCTATGCGTTTGGTAGCGTTAAATAAACCTACTGTTATCGAAAAAGGACAATGGTATTTTCAGCGTTATATAAAAGAGTTGCCAAACCCTGGTGAGATTGTTTTTTTTGATCGTAGCTGGTATAATAGAGCGGTGGTGGAGCCAGTAATGGATTTCTGTACAAAAGAGGAATATAAAAAGTTTTTAGTGCAGGTGCCAGAATTTGAGCACATGCTATATGAAGATGGGGTAACGATTATTAAATTTTGGTTGTCTATTTCTAAAGACGAACAACTGCGTAGATTTGATGCACGAAACGATGATCCTTTAAAACGGTGGAAATTTAGTCCTGTTGATAAAAAAGGACAAGAATTATGGGATAGGTATACCTTTTATAAAGACGAAATGTTTAGTAAAACACATACTACCTATAGCCCATGGATAGTTGTAAAAACAAATGATAAAAAGAAAGCTAGGATAGAGTGTATTCGACATGTATTATCTCAGTTTGATTACCAAGTAGAAGAAGAATTGAAAACAATGACAAATCCTGATCCTAATATCGTAATGCGTTATTATCGATCAGTAAATCATTTAGATTAATATGGAAAAGTTAACACAAAAAGATGTAAATAAATTGAATTCTACCAAAGGGTTAAAAGCGCTTTTGTCTAAGCCTTTTAATCTGGAGAGAGCAGTTAGGTATGTAGATTATGAGCGTAAGCTTAAGAAATTACAAGTCGAGTTAATTCGATTACAAACCTGGGCTATAAATAATGAGGAGCGAATTATTATTATTTTTGAAGGAAGAGATGCTGCAGGAAAGGGAGGTGCTATCCGAAGAATTACAGAAAGAATTAATCCGCGGCATATGCGAATTATAGCATTGCCAAAGCCTAATGAAGATGAAAAAACACAGTGGTATTTTCAGCGATATGTAGAGCAGTTTCCTAAGGCAGGAGAAATTGTTTTTTTTGATCGTAGTTGGTATAATAGGGCAGTAGTTGAACCTGTAAACGGATTTTGTACGCAAGAGCAATATCAAATATTTATGAATCAAGTGAATGATTTTGAAAGAATGATTTTAGAATCGGGTATTCGTCTGGTGAAAATATATATGTCGATAAATAAAAAGGAGCAAGCAAAGCGTTTTAACGATATAAAAAACAACCCGTTGAAGCAGTGGAAAATGACCGAGGTTGATAAAAAAGCACAAGGATTGTGGGATGATTATACAGGATACAAACGCGCCATGTTTTCTAAAACAAATACTAAAACATCACCATGGAAAGTTATACGAGCGAATAGAAAAACAATCGCACGTATAAATGTAATAAATCACGTTTTAGAAAGTATTCCGTACGATAAGAATACGATTGTGTAAAAATTAATAACTCGTTTTTATTGTATATCTACTTTTATAATAAAATAACAACGTCACCCTGAATTTATTTCAGGGTTGTATTTGTATGCGTTCCATTTGAAATGATATGTGATTCTGAAACAAGTTAAGAATAACGCTATTTATAAGTTTACAACTCGTTTTTTATAATCTCAAAAATAAAAAATACTTCACCAGCAATTTGTTTGTTTGTGTTTAAGTAGCTTTCACTACTAAAATCGGTGTTATCCGCACTTTTCGGATCTGTATATGGTACGTGAAATCTTGCGATAGCATCCGGAATAAAAGGACAATTTTCGTCTGCATTGTCACAAGTGGTAATTGCAATATAAGGATAGCTGTTATTGGTGTGGTCGTAGGTTTTGGAAAAACCTAAAATTGATTTTTTTGTGCCTTCGAAAGTAATTAGGTAACGTGGGTTTTGATGCGAAAAATCTAAGATATTAAAATTAAATCCCGTTTTTTGTAGGCTTTTTACCGTATTTCTGTTAAAAGCAGTTACTTCGGTTCCGCCAGAATAGGTAAAAATATTTTTCAAGTTAAAATATTCAACAGCAAAAAAACTCCAAACTTGAGCAGACTGACTTCTTCTTGAGTTGTGGGTGCAAATAAAATTTAAATTTATCTTTTCTCTATCTTTATATTCACTAATAATTAGTTGCGCAATTTTAGTAAGTAGTTGTTTGCGTTCGTTACTAATGGTAATTTCTTTTCTAGCTTCTTCAAAGAATATTTTTGTGCTGATATTTTTAGTGTTTATCATTTTTTTACAGTTCTTTTGTACTATGTAATTATGGCAAAAATACGCTATAAAACTCTTTTAATGAATTAAGTAAAGGTTAAGGATGTGTTTAGAAATAGGTAGTAAAGTGGCGGTTTTAGATGCTGATATTAGAGGGTTCATAACAAAAAAGGAAAATAATATGTTTTTTGTTAAAGATACAGACGGAATGGAGTATTCTTTTTTAGCTCACGAATTGGTTAAAATTAATGTAGAGCAGCAGGAGTTAAGTAAGCGAACTCGAGTTAGTAATTCGTTATTGAGAGCAAAGATTGAAGACACGCAAAAAAAGAAAAAATCAATATTTGTAAAAGATAAAAATGAAGTAGTAATGGAGGTAGATTTACATGCTAGTAAATTAGTAAAATCTACGCGCGGAATGGATAATTACGATATTTTATCGTTGCAATTACAAACCGCCAAACATAAGGTAGAGTATTGCATGTCTAAAAGTATTGCGAAATTGGTGTTAATTCATGGTGTTGGAGAAGGAGTTTTAAAAACGGAATTGTATTATTTGTTAAATAATTATCCTGTAAAATATTACGATGCTTCTTATCAAAAGTATGGAGCAGGAGCTACCGAGGTATATATTTTTCAGAATGCAAATTAATTATAAGTAAAAATTATGAAAGCTATTTATTTAGATAATGCAGCAACTACACCAATGTTACCAGAGGTTATAGAGGTGATGCATGCGTCAATGCAAAATAATTTTGGAAATCCATCTTCTATCCATCAATTTGGTAGAAAAGCAAAAGCAGCTGTAGAAACTGCTAGAAAAAATATAGCAAAACATTTTAATGTATCTGCGCGCGAAATTATTTTTACAGCAGGTGGTACCGAGGCAGATAATTTAATATTATACAATGCTGTGTTAAATTTAGGTGTAAAAAGAATTGTAACTTCTAAAATAGAACACCATGCTGTTTTACGTACTGTACAGTATTTGCAAAAGCAATACAATATAAAGGTAGATTTTGTTGATGTTGATGAAAACGGAGTTGTTTCGTTAAATGATTTAGAAAATGTTTTAAAAGAAACTAGCGAGAAAACGTTGGTTAGTTTAATGTATATAAATAATGAAATTGGTAACTTATTGCCAATTCATAAAGTTGCTTTATTGTGTAAAACATATAACGCTTATTTTCATTCGGATACGGTACAGGCAATTGGGCATTATCAAATAGATTTAAAAGAAATACCTTTAGATTTTATTGTGGCAAGTGCACATAAATTTCACGGCCCAAAAGGAGTCGGCTTTGCATTTGTTAGAGCAGGAATCGCCTTGCAACCTATCTTATATGGTGGTGAGCAAGAAAAAGGAGTGCGTTCTGGTACCGAAAATGTACATGCTATTTTGGGTATGGAAAAAGCGTTAGAGGTTTCGTATAGTAACTTAAAAAAAGATGTGGACTATATAGTAGGAGTAAAAAAATATTTTATAAAACAATTACAAGCTTGTTTTAAGAAGATCCAGTTTAACGGCGAGTCTGCAAGTTTAGAAAAAAGTAGTTATACAATACTAAATGTACGTTTTAATATGAAAGATAAAATGATGCTTTTTAATTTAGATTTACAAGGAGTTGCAGTTTCTGGCGGTAGTGCTTGTCAAAGTGGTACCAATAAAGGGTCGCATGTGTTAAGAGCTTTTTTAAATGAGGAAGAAGCTGAAAAAACATCGGTAAGGTTTTCATTTAGTAAATTAACTGCGGTAAATGATGTAGATTATTGTATTTCTAAAATAAAAAACAATAAATACTTGCAATAAGAGGTTTTAAGAGGGTTAAAAATTATTTAACACCATGTTGTTGTTCTTTTTATTTTAATTTCTTATATTGACTGAATACTTGTTGGTTTGAATAGTTGTTATTTATGTGTTTTTGTTTTTTTATAAATAATTTTTATTAAAAATTATTGTGACTAACTAAATAAAAAAGTGTCTTATATATGTGACATACGTAAAAGTTAATTATATTTGCAATGTTTATTAGAGATAATCCCCCGAAACAATACATGTGTCATTAATATGACTACATGTGTTTTTTTGGGGTTTTTTATGTTTCAAATAATAACAAAAAAATAAAAATAATAACTAAATTTCATTTAGTTTGTTAGTATATAATAATATGGGGAAAAATTACAATTCATTCAGGTTGAAAGGCTTATTTTCTAAATTTAACGTAAAAAGCGTAAGTTTAATTTTATTGTTGTTTACTTCGTTTTTAGTAAATGCGCAAGCTACTTTTAATGCAAATCCAACCGCGGCAGCAATAGCAGCTGAATTACAGTCTTCAGGGGTTGTAATAACAAACCCTGTTATTACACGAGGTGCTGTAAATCCTGATAATGTAACACAAGATTCTGATCAAATAGCTACCTTTTCTAACGGTATTGCTGGGGCAGGTTTAGAGGTTGATGAAGGTGTTGCTTTTACAACTTCAAGTGTTGCTAATGTTTTTGGAATTAATGATCAAGATACTGCTTCTTTTGGTACTTTTAATACATATAATGATGTAGATTTAAGAAGTATAGATGCGAATGCAACTAGTGATGTAGTTGTTTTTGAGTTCGATTTTGAAGCTTTGCCTAATTATACAGGGGTTTTATTAGAATATCAATTTGGTTCAGAGGAGTATCCAAATTTTGTAGGTTCTGTATATAATGATGTTTTTGGTTTTTTTGTGTCGGACCCTTCGGGTGCAGATGCTACCATACCTGATGGAGATACCAATAATAATGGGGTGTATGATGGTGCAGAACAAGCTGCTTTTAATTTGGCATTTGTACCAGGTACCACAAACCCAGTATCTATTAACAATGTAAATGCTGGTTTTAGAGGTTGTAACGGAGGAAGTTCATCAGCAGATTTAGGGCAAGCGGCTTGGTATGTAAATAATGGGCATTATTTAGATGATGATACAGATCCTAATAATCAGCCTGTAAATTGTAATGAAAATATAGGACCTTACCCAGTAAATGTGCAATTTAATGGAATAACCAAAAAGTTTTCGGCAAATATAAATTTAACACCAGGTATTGTATACCACATGAAAATTGCCATTGCAGATGTTGTTGATTCTTATTTAGATTCAGGAGTTTTTATATCAAGTGTTGGTGGGGTACCTATAATAGAAGCTGAAAATGATGCAGGTGAAGTGGTTTCAACAACAGGTGGTGTTGCCGTAGCAAATGTGTTAACAAACGATACTGTAGGGGGTACTTTAAACCCTGATGTTGCAGATATAGAGTTAAACCAAATAAGTACAGCAAACCCAGGAGTAACTTTAAATACTGCTACTGGTGAGGTAAATGTTGTGCCAGGAACCGCAGCTGGTGTATACGATTTAGTATATACAGTATGTAAGCCATCTACAAACTGTGATACTGCAACTGTTACTGTAACAGTATTAGTAGATACAGATGGTGATGGAGTTGCAGATAGAGATGATTTAGATGATGATAATGATGGGGTTTTAGATACTGACGAAAAAGGGTGTATAACACCAGAGTCTATGGCGCCTTCATCAGGTACAACCGAATTAAATGCTGCAATAACAGTAATTAATAGCGGTGAAAAATACACAATATCTAGTGATTTAGATATGGGTTTAAGTTCTTTAACTATAAACGCAGGTGGGGAGTTGTATATACTTCCAGGAGCAGAATTAACAACAGTTAATTTAAATGCTAATGGTAAGCTTTTTGTTTCTGATACAGGAGGAGCCATTGTAACAGGTTCTATGACTATTGGTCAAAACGCAGCATCTGGTTCAGCAACATCAGAAGTACATATGGGTAAAGGTGCTTATTTTATAGCAAAAGGATCTTTATTGATAAATCAAGCAGGTACTTTTGGGGCTAATACCACAACTGTAGATGTGTTTATGGATTCAGCAGCTGTAATTGAAGTTTGTGGTACACTTTCAGTTGGAGAGCCAGATGTACTTCATAAAGTAGGAGATAATTCAAACGGAGCAGCATATTTAATTACAAGAGCACAAGCTACTTCTAACAACACAGGTGGAGCGCCGTCAATAACATTGTCAAACACAGTAGGCGGAGGTATCAATTGGATAGCTTTAAGTACTACAGGAACTACAGGTAGCTCTAATAAATTAAATCCAGGAACCGCAGCTTTTTGTGGTGACAATGCAACACAAGCTACTTGTGCTATATGGCCAGATAACTTAAATGCAGGAAATTGTGAAGAAGCAGAGGCTATAATAGGTCAGTTAATAGAGTTTTGTGGAAGTGGTCCATCTATTAGTAATGATATCGATGGTGACGGTATTCCAAATCAATTAGATTTAGATTCTGATGGCGATGGTTGTTCTGATGCAATAGAAGCAGGTACAACAACAAATCAAACAACAAATTACCAATTTCCATCAAACGATGTAAATGCTACTACGGGAGTACCAAATACTGCGGCAGCTATAAATGCTACAGGTGATTTTCAAAATCCAGCAGTAGCATCATGTAACTGTCCTTTTGCTTCAGGAGTAGATACTGACGGAGATGGGTTAGATGATACCTGTGATTTAGATGATGATAATGATGGTATTTTAGATATTGATGAAAGTTGTGTAGGGTATTTGTCACAAAATAATTCAGGAGCTTGGGCAGGAACAACATCAACTGTAACAGCAAGTTTACCAGGAAGTAGTTCTCAAACTAATACGGGTTCTTTTAATGATGGGCAAATAAATTATAGTATTAATCAAAATGGAGCAGAGCAGCGCATAGCTAAAACTGGTGATGTTGATTTCGAATTAACATTTTCTCCTGCGGTGCCAGTAAGTGAAATTGCACTATGGATAAACGATGTTGATCCTACAAGTTTTTCATTACCAGCTACAGCAAAATACACTATTACAATAAATGGAGGTTCTGCTGATGGGTTATTTCTTAAAACTAGAGGTGATTTAAGCTATAACGATACTAGTGGTGTAATATCATTAAATGGAACAGCTGATAATCAAGATATAACAATAAAAGGACGAGGAACAACTTTAGTTTCAAGTATAAAAATAGTAAGTGAAGATTTAGGTGCTGATTTTATTGCGTATTCATTTTTTGCAAAAGTAAAATGTGATACAGATAACGATAATACTCCAGATTATCTAGATGTAGATTCTGATGGTGATGGGTGTTATGATGCTATTGAGGGAGATGAAGATGTTGAGTTATCACACTTGGTAGCTTCAGGAGTCCATCAAGGAAGAATAGATATAGCAGCAAACGGAGGTGTTAACTCAAATGGGGTACCTGATTTAGTAAACACATCAGGAACAGCTGATGGAGCAAATGATGATCAAGGTCAAGGAGTAGGTGCTAGTACGGTAGTTAATCCTGCACCTAATGCGGGTACAATATCTGGAGGAACTTCTGTTTGTACTACAAAAACATTAAATTTAAGTTCTGATGGAGATGCAGGAGGTGTATGGAGCTCTTCAGATATCGCTCGTGCTACTGTTGATGCATCAGGTGTTGTAACAGGTATAAGTAGTGGTACTGTAACAATTACATACACTATTACGTCAGTAGGAGGTTGTGTTGAAGAGTCTGATGTATTAGTAACAGTAAATAAAACACCAACTGCAAGCATTACTAATGATCATGGATTGGCATTAACTTGTGCAACACCAAGTACTACGTTAACAGCAAGTGGCGGAACGAGTTACTCTTGGTCAGATGGATCAACAGTAGTTGGAACAGCTTCAACATTATTAGTAAGTACCGCAGGAACGTTTACGGTAACAGTAACAGCGGCTAATGGATGTACAGATACAGCATCAGTAACAACGACATTAGATAATACAGCACCAACAGCTTCTATCACAAACGATAATGGTTTAGCATTAAGTTGTTCAGTACCAAATACTACTTTAACAGCAAGTGGCGGAACGAGTTACTCATGGTCAGATGGATCAACAGTAGTTGGAACAGCTTCAACATTATTAGTAAGTACCGCAGGAACATTTACGGTAACAGTAACAGGAGCTAATGGATGTACAGATACAGCATCAGTAACAACGACATTAGATAATACAGCACCAGCAGCACCAACAGGAACAGCTGCACAGACTTTCTGTTCTATTGATACACCAACAGTAGCAGATTTAGCAGCGACAGGAGCAGGAATCCAGTGGTATGCAGGGTCAACAGGAGGAACATCTTTAGCCACGACAGTAGCTTTAGTAGATNAGTGATCCAGCAGCACCAACAGGAACAGCTGCACAGACTTTCTGTTCTATTGATACACCAACAGTAGCAGATTTAGCAGCGACAGGAGCAGGAATCCAGTGGTATGCAGGGTCNGTAAGTGATCCAGCAGCACCAACAGGAACAGCTGCACAGACTTTCTGTTCTATTGATACACCAACAGTAGCAGATTTAGCAGCGACAGGAGCAGGAATCCAGTG
>NZ_JAOBTH010000023.1 GCF_025215075.1 Tenacibaculum haliotis
CCAATGTGCTAATTCTGCATCGTAATTATCTTCTTTATTTTGTACCCATTTGTTGATTTCTCTAGAAATTGTAGAAGGTGTTCTACCAAGAGTTTTAGCAATATAAGCTTTGGTCTTTTTTTCGTTTAAAAGAGTCTGAATAATCACTCTTTCTTTAAGGCTAAGTCTTCTGTGTTTTTTTACTGTCATTTTACAAATCTATAATTTTAGATTTGTTGCGTTAAGTTATTGAATACAGCGTGTTCGTCAGAAATGGCACATAACGTGTTCGTGTATGGTTAGTTGCGTTGGCTAGCAACTAAATTAGTAAAAGAAAACGAACCAGAGGAAAATCCGTAGGATTTTCCGAGTACACACAAAACCAGCAATTGACTATACACGTTGTTGTGCATAGTGTTTTTATTCAGCTTTAATTTCATATGGTTTTTCTGGGAATCCGAATAGAATTGCTTTTTCCTCGTCAATTTCCTTTATTCCAATTAGTGTTTCTCGTTCGTCATTTTCGAAAATTGATGCGAAATAAGTTCCTTGCAAATTTTCTAATATTAATTTCCGTCCATTTCTTTTCATTCTTTTATTCATTTCTTGGATTACTGCACTATCCAAAATTTTGTTGAACGTTAATGGTATTTTCTTGTTATTCCACTGTGCTTTGAATTCAAGCGTCTCAATTTTTTTAGATTCAAGTTCCGTTTTGGTTGGTTCAATTCTTTCATAGTCAGTCGCAAATTCAGTATCCTCTGTTTTAGATTCAGTTTCGCTCAACACAGTGTGAGTTTTTCCCATTCTGCATATTCTTATTCGATTGTCATTTACGAATTCATATTTTGATTCGGAAAGTTTCTCGCTCCATTCAGTTCGGACTTTTAATAATTCGTTTCCGCTTTTTAATTCAAGTTCAAAATGGATGATTTGGTCGTTATTGAATTCAATAAATTCTGGTCGACAATAGTCGTCTCCTGTTTTAATCTTTAGCCAAGTTCCATTCAGGTTTTTCATTTATTTTCTACGGTTTTGGGACATTATACACAACGTTGTTGTATAAAGAAAGTTGCGTTTTTTGTGTGCGAGGAATTTCCTACGGAAATTCAGAAGTAGCAAAAAATGCAACTAACTTTGGTTAAGCACTAATTTAGCAATTTTTTTTATACGGTGTTAGGTGCAGTTTTTTATTTTTTCAGCTTTTCAACTTTAATTTCAGTTTTTTCAATTCCATTAAATTGATATTCTTTTCCTTGTATTTTTAAAATAAACGAATTCCAAGAATTCCATTTGATAAATTCCACACTTGAGAATTCTCCTCTTAAAGAAAAATTTGAGTAAAGGTCATCTTCGTTTACTAATCTTTTCCAAATGATTTTTGTTCCTCCTCCGTTTTCGCTTTCAATTCCTTTTTCAATATAAATTCCGTTATATATTTCTGATGTTGTAATAATTAGTCTATAAAATTCTCCAACTGCAAATTCCTCATTATTCTCCTTTTCAGGAATAAATAATTCTCCTTTGTTGATAGTTGTAATCCATTTATAAATATCTTTTTTACTTTGGTCAGAAGTTCTAATTTCAGACTGTGAGTAAACAGCAAAAGAATTAATAATCATTAAAATAATTATAATCGTTTTCTTCATTTTTTTCAAATTGCACCTAACGGTTTGTATATGGAAAGTGGCAGAATAGATTAGCGCTAACTTTCAGTCCGAAAACAAAGATAGCAGAAAAGCATAAACTTTGTAGTTTGTACTAAACTGCTATTTTTTATATACGTTGTTGTGGTTTGTATTTATTCTATTTCATGAATTGCTTCAACTTTTAAAAAATAATTATTTTTGTAAATGAAAATTATAAAATTGTTTAAATATTTGGCTAATTCCCAATCTCTAACTTTTCCTTTACCATAATATGATCCAGATTGTTTTATTATTTTATTCATACAATATATTTTTTTGTATTTTAAGTTATACAAAGTGTCGATAATAGATAGAGAAGTAAAATCATTTTTTTTGTCATTGTCTTTAAAAACAAAAATATTTTTATTTTCTGTATAATTATACCCTTTTTTTAAATATTTTCCATCTAACTTTATAAATAATGTGTCTTTATTTATTTGAGAATATACTTCGGTAAAAGTTGCTAGTATTAGTATTAGTAAAACATGTCTTCTCATTATTTACAAAATTCTTTAGTTAAACCTGACAATTTTGTATTAATTGTCTTATTTATATTAATTGTATCATTACCTTTATCTAGCCACGCTTTTACTTTGTGCTCTTTTAATCCTTGCCATGCTAGTGCGTCATAAATATTATCTAGAGTATTTGAGGGGTAATTTTCTTTGTAATATTTTACTTCATTCGGTATTAGTTTATTATGTGCTTCTTTTAATGCATTTTTCATTTCACCTATATATAATTTCGCCATTGTTTCATGTTGAGGAGACGCTTTGAAATTATTATTATCAAAATCATTATATGTTTGTTTAAAATCGATATCTCCACCTGTAGGTTTTTTTGAGGTGTTTAGTTTTCTGTACATATCAGCATGAATATATTCATGTAGGAGAGTTCTGATACAAGATAATGAATTCCTATTTGACATTTGATTAGTACTAATATGAATATTTATTAATGTAGTACCAGGTTTATAAATAGTTTTGCCATTAATTTCAATTGTAGTTTTATTTCTGAAAACTTTATATTTTGACGATATATTAATATCAAATTCACTATTCCCATTAAAATTGGCTAATAAGTCTTTAACAAATGTATTTCCATTTTTAGTTAGGCTATCGTTAAGACATTTTTCTTTTCCTGTAAGTCGTGTTGAATCAATTTTATCATCCTCTACACAATTATTATTTTCATCTAATATATAACCTGCACCACAACTAGGAGTATACCAATTTCCTCCGCCTCCAGTAAGGTCATTATTATTTATGTTATCATCACCACTGTTAAAATCATCGTTTAAAAAATCTATAGGTTCATACCATGAATTTCCATTGCTTCCACTATCACCAGTTTCTATACTTGCATTTAGTGACATACAAGGAGCTAATATATACATAGGATCATCATTATTTTCCATTAACCATTGAAGATATTCTATATCATAACAATCATAATCATTAGAAGACCTAGCTTGAGATGAGCTATCGGTTTCGTTTACAATATATTTTTCTTCTTTTTTTCCATTTTTATAGTTGTAAAACTCCGTAAGTCTTCCTTCTTTAGTATGAATTAAGATTGTACCAGAAAATATTTTTGGACTATTATCATTATCATAAAGTAAGGTTATAATTCTATTATCAATTATGCCATTTACTTTTATAGAAGCTACAAAAGACTTTGCTTTAGTAGCGTTTAATTGTATTGGAGAATAAAGTAACTCAGTATTTTCTTTATAATATTCTTCTTTAGAGTTGTTCCAATCAATTCTATCGATAAAAGTGTTAGATGCTCCTCTAGCACTAAAAGAATTGTTATTGTTTAATAAAAATGTTTTTGATTCTGAAATTGTAGGTATAGAAGTCTTATTTTCTATAAGGTTAATTTCGCTTTCACAATTCCAAAATAATAAGGAAACTCCAAAAAGAAATATTCCAAGTTTAAGAAAGTTGATTTTTTTGTTTTTCATACACTGTAAATTTAAAGTTATTAATTGATTTTAATTGTATTAATCGTAATTCTATTCAACCGTCTGAGTGGAATATGAACCACAACGGCTTTGTGCATGATTTCGTTAAGGAAAAGAGCGCAGCACTTTTCCGAATTTGAACGAAAGATAATAAAAGTGCGAGGAAATTCCGCAAGGAAATTCCACCTTAATGAATTATGCACCTTGTTGGGTTTTCGTTTTATGGTTTTTCCGTTCTATTTTAATTCTTATTTCCGCAAAGATTCTAATTCCGCTGTTTTGATTTCCACGTTTTGGTATTCAACTCAATTTTCAAAACTTCTCAAGACTCTCAAAGTTTGTAATTTGATCTCAAAACTTTCCAGTTTTTGATTTTTATTTAACGAAATAACTCTAAACTGGAGTTTTTCTATTTATAAAAAATTGACTTGAAAAAAGAAATTGTTCAAGCTACTTTTTTTGAGTTTTAATTAAACTCCAATATAGCTTTTCAGTAAATTTTTCCAACATTGTAAAAATTCACTTTAAAAGCTAAAAATGTTCAATTTTAACGATTTCCGCTAATGAAACCCAACGTGTTTGTGTAAGATTAGTTGCGTGTTTTAAGCACTAAAGTTAGCAAATAAATCACAGATAGAAAGTCCGCGAGGACTTTCGTAAATTGGCTAAAACCAGCAATTAATTTTACACGGTGTTACCTGCCGTTTTTTATTTCCTACAAGTATTATTTATTTCCTTAAATAATTCTGTTATTTCTGTTGTTTGAAATTTTCTTACTTTTTTAATCAATTGATTTGCATAATCTTCAGTTCTATTTCCTGCATACCACGCAAGTGTTCTATAATCAGAGAAATTTCCGTCAAATGTAGTTTCAAATGAAAAATTCCCATCTTCCCAAGCTATTGATTTATCATTACTTCCGTCAATTCTATCAAAACAATTTTTAATCACATCAAACTTTGGTTTTTTTAATAACTCATTTACTTTACCTAAATCTAAATCTCCGTAATCACAAAATACCCTCAGAGTTTTTCCCCAGTAATGAATAGCCAAACTTCTGTTATTTTCTCCTTTAATAAACCACATAATATCCCAATGATTCCAAATATGTATATCCCAGTCTATAATTGAATTTTTCATTTCTCTATGATAAACTTCTTTTTGTAATTTCTCCCACCACTCGTTTTGAATATTTTTATCTTGGTCTATTAATTGACAGAAGGCATTCCATTTTTCTGAAGTATCGAATAAGCTCATAGCTTTTATTAACAATTCTTTATTCATAATTTTTTTTATAAGTTTTTACATAGCATTTGATATTGAGATATATACTCTCTAATTCTATGATTTGTTTCGGGGGTTTTATTCTTACATTTTTCTAACCACTTCTGTATATCGCTGTCAAAAGTTATATTTTTGACTTTCATCGGAATTTTTTTTGGTAAAGATTTGTAAATGTTAGATGGGTCTTCTTTAGGTTTGCTTATACTTTGTTGTTCATATTGTTTGTGTTCATTAGGCGCTAAATATATGATTTGATATTTTTTTTTATTATCCTCATAATATTTTTTTTCAATTTGTTTAGTTTTCAAATAAATTGCTTTATACCAGTACCTATATAATTGATTTTTTTGGTCAGTAGCCCAGTTTGACTTGTTTTCAATAATAATTATGGATTCAGGATTTTTTCGTTTTATAAGTATGTCTATATTACCTTTTTCAGCAGTTATCTGCCAACTTCCTTTTTGAGGTGATTCTATTCCTATATTTTCAAGAAATTCTAACAAGAAAATATTATCAAGACCGTGAGTTTCTTTTGGGTTTATTAAAAACTTGATTAATTTACTATGCATTGTTTCTTTAATTTTGAAATCAAATTCTTTTTTCAGTAATGTGAAAATATTAAAGTTGTGCCCATCCTTTTTGTTTTGTAATAGGTCTTCTTGAAATTTTATATTCCAATCTACAAATTTATCAAGTTCTAAAATCTCAAAATGATTTTTAGAATAAGACTCTAAACACATAAAATCATTTAATAAATCATTTTCTCTCTCAAGGAATAAAATACTGTTATTAATATAAGAATCATTCCAACCATTTATTAAATCATTTATTTGATTTAGAAATACACTTTTTTCTTTGATATGTAAGCTCATTTTTCTTTTTATAATTCCTTAATCGCATTTTTTAATGGCAGGTAACGTTGTTGTGTATGATTAGTTGCGTGTTTTAAGCACTAAAGTTAGCAAATAAATCACAGATAGAAAGTCCGCGAGGACTTTCGTAAATTGGCTAAAACCAGCAATTAATTATACACGTTGTTGTAGCCAGTTATTTTTCTTGTAATTTTCTATTATATTTTCAATAAACTGTTCTTTGTTACCTCTTATCATTTCTATCTGTTCTCCTGCATATAAATCTGAATGAAATTCTCGTAGGTTATTATCACTCCAAATTATTAGTTCTACTATTAATGGTGTAAGTGCAATTCCCTTTTCTGTTAATGTGTATATGTTTGTTTTTTTGTTTTCAGGAAGTTTTCCCTTTATTATAATTTTAAATTCCTCAAGCATTTTTAATCTCGAAGACAAAATATTTGTTGCGATAGCTTCTTCACTTTCAATAAAATCTTTAAATGTTTTTTTATTTTCAGTCAGCATTTGCTTAATAATTACTAAAGACCACTTATCTCCAATAATATCAATTGCACTAGTAATTGGGCAGTCGCATCTAAATTTATGTTCCATTTTCAATTTTGTATTACCTTAAAATTATTTTGTAAAAATACATTTTTTTATTTATTGCTTGCAAAACAAAAGTAATATATTATCTTTGCTTGCATTTTGCAAGTAATAATTTGATTTAAATAAAATTTATTAAAATGAAAAAAGTATTAGTAACGGGAATTTCAGGATATGTTGGTCTGCACGCAGCGGTGGAATTATTAAAAAATGGATATGCAGTCAAAGGTTCAGTTAGAAATTTATCCAAAAGAGACGAATTAACACGAGCAATTCGTAGAGAAGTTGAGCCCAAAGGTAATTTAGAGTTTTGCGAGCTTAATCTTTTAAAAGATGAAGGTTGGATGGAAGCAATGCAGGATTGTGACTATGTTTTACATATTGCCTCTCCTTATGTGGCAAGTGAGCCTAAAGATGAAAATGAAATTATAAAACCTGCTATTGAAGGTACACAACGTGCTTTAAATTTTGCTAAAAACGCAGGTGTTAAGAGAGTGGTTTTAACTTCCTCTATAGTTGCAATGTTTGGTGATGCAAATAAGTCATTAAACATAGAACAAGATACTTGGACTAATCCAAATGCTAAAAATATGTCCGCTTATGTAAAAAGTAAAACACTTGCAGAAAAGAGTGCTTGGGATTTTATAGAAACTCAAAAAGGGGATAACAAGTTAGAATTGGTTGTTATTAATCCAGGTCCAATTTGGGGACCAACCTTGTCAGATAAACTCTCTGGTGAATCAATGAATATTGTTAAGGATATGATAACTGGAAAAATGCCAATGCTTGCCAAAGTGCGCATTAATATGTCAGATGTAAGAGATATTGCCAATATTCACGTTAAGGCTTTAGAGAATGAGAAGGCTAATGGACAACGATTTGTTGTTGCAACTGAAAATCCATATTCGTTTAAAGAAATGGCTCAAATCTTAAAATCAAATGGAAATGATAAAGTAAGCACTTTAGAAGGTCCAAATTTCTTATTAAAATTTATGTCTAATTTTAATAGCGATTTAAAAGGTATGAAGCCTTTTATTGGAAACACTTATGACGCAGATGTTAGCAAAACAAAGGAAGTGTTTAACTGGAAGCCGATTTCTTTTGAAAAGTCTATTTTAGACACAGTTCAATCAGTAAAACAACGATTGAACAAATAGTTATTTTTCAATTATCACTCGAATTTCAATCAAAGTTCGAGTGATTTTTTAATTGGCTACAACGTTGTTGTATATGGTTTGTTGCGTGGTTAAGCACGTAATTTAGCAAATAAAAACCGAATAGAAAATCCGCAAGGATTTTCGTAAGTAGGCTAGAACTAGCAATAAATTATATACGGTGTTAGCAGCTGTTGTTTTAAAATGTTTCATCTATGGTTTTTCCTCCATATAGATTTATCAAGTGCTTATAGGCTTTTATTAATCTTTTATCTAGCTCATCATTTTTTATTGATTGTGAAAGTTTAATCACAAGTTTGTTTGAAGTATAGGAATAATTAATAGAATTGTCGGTTCTGTTTTTAGAGCAGATATTTACTCCTTCTTTAAAACAATTTCCTTTGTTACAAGAAAATATCATTAAATAATTATCTGAATCTATTTGTTTTCTAATAATTATGTTACTAATATTTTTTATAAGTACTGTGTTAATGTAAATTGTTGTTCCTCCAAATTCTTCTTTACATAGTGAAGTGTCAGCATATTGAAAATCAGTCATTTTTTCATTTCCAAATTCTATTACGGAACCAGAATAACTATTTAATACTGATTTTATCCATTCCTGAGTATTTTCTTTATTGGGGGCTTTTTTTTGTCCAAATATATTTAAACAAGTTAATATAATTAATAAAGGTAAGTATTTCATAATATTTATTTATAGTGGTGTGATAAATTCGTCATCAGAATCTATCCAGTCATTAGTTTTCCATTTATTTTCTTCATCATAATCATAATTCATTCCTGTATCTTCTTCTATCCAACTATTTAGGTATTTTTGAATCATGTAAGCTTCTTTATATTTATTTTCTTTAATATTTAAAAAGTGATTAAAAGTTTCTTTACCATAGTTACCTGTTAAATTACTTTGTTTTGCTATTAGTTGATTTTTTAAAGGTAATTTTTCAATTTGATTACTAAAGTAAGAACTTTCTATACAGTATGATTTAAATTCATTTTCGCTAAACACATTTCTATATTTTTGATTTAATAAATTATCGTTAGTTATTAATATTGGTTCAGTCCATTTTTTATGATTTAAGGAAAACTCTGTTAATACTTGATATTCATTTTCAATATATTCAATTGAAGAATTATAGTCTAAAATTTTTCTCAACATGATGTCATTTGGATATTTTCCTGAATTATGGGATTTATCTGTAAATGATATGTAAAATTTTCTATTCATCTTTTAATTGCTGCTAACGTTGTTGTATATGGTTTGTTGCGTGTTTTAAGCACCTAATTTAGTAAATAATTACCGACCAAGAAAGTCCGCGAGGTCTTTCGCAAGTAGGCAATAAGCGAGCAATAAATTATATACGGTGTTGTGTGCCGTTTTTTTAATTCATTTTATTTATCAATCCTAAATCAGGGTTTTTCTTTTGATAAAGATGCTTTGCTCGGCATTTTTTTGCTAATAAATTTAAAATTCTTTTATCTCCTAATTCAGTTGCATAAAAATTTATGTTATAGTTTAATACTTGTAAAATATCAGATAAGTAGAAAGAATTTTTATCTAAATGAATTATGTAATTATCAATAACTTTATTCCAATTTTTCGGTCTTTCTGCAGCTATTAAAATCATTAGTTCGTGTTTAATTAAACTATTTGATTCATTTTCTGCTTTTTTTATTAATAGAGGACCCATTTTTGTTGAAAATAAATCATCTTTAAAAAAACCAACTACGTTTGTTGGAACAGCTAATAATACAGCTTTTCTTTTTTGTGCTGGGTCATCAATTAAAAAATCATCATCAGCTAATTCAAATTTTGCACCTTCAAAAGTAGCTTTTCCTCTATCAGCAAGTATTGGTGAAAGAGCTATTAATAACTTATTGATTTCAAGCCAAGAGTTGGTAATGTTACTCAAAAGCTCATATTTAATTTTAGGGTCAACAAAATCACTATTTCTCAAAGCACGAGAGCAAGCAGATACTTGTTGCATTAAAACTAAAAATGAATAATCTCTAAGTACGGAATTAATAACTTGATTGTAAGGTTTAATTTGATTGTAATATTTATCACTGTGTTTATCTTTTACTTCATCGGGTAAACCTGATGAAACAATATCTTGACTTATTTTTTTTTCTTCTCTTTCTAGATTTTCAATTTTTGGTTTCCAAGAAATAGACTTAAAAGGATTAATTGTATCTGGAATGTTTACTTTTGATTTTACTGTTTGTAATGTTTCTATTAAATCACTGTTTAACGTCTTTAATGCATCTTCACGGTTTCTATCAATACCTGTGTAAAATTCTATAATTTCAGGATAATCAATATACTTTTTTTGCGAATAAACTATCTCTAAAAAATCTTTATTCATTTTCATTCTTTGAGCAATAAAATAAAACACCCAATATGAATTTCTAAAATATATCTTTTGAGTAAATTTATTTAAACTAAGTATAGAATTATCAATTAATAAATTTAATAGATAAGATAAATCGATTTCTATGAAGTTTTGTTCACAACATTCTTTCAGTTCAGTCTTAAAAGTAGATTCCGTGAATTCAAAGTCATTTTTTAAAATTAAATATTCACAAAAATATCCTAATACAAAATTACAATCCTTAATGTCTGGTTTTTCATCGTGGTATGTAGGTATTTCATAATCCTCAAAGATTGACGAAAGAATTGTCTCAAGAAGTTTAGTCCTATTTATTGGCGAATACTCAGAACCTATCCTAGAGGAAGCACGAAGAACACTCAAACAATTTTTTACTGTTCGATGAAGGTTTAATATTTCTAAATCCTTGGTAACTTTATCTAGAATGGTGTCACTATCATCTTGAAGTGATTTGTTTTTTGCATATGAAGTTACAACTGACCTTAGTTCGTTTTTAGGTAGTGGCAATAAATAATAATTTGTAAAAGGTCTTTTAATTTGTACTTTATCATCTTCATCCGATTTTAGGAAAAAGTTGTTGTCGAGTGTGTTTAATATTATTATTGGAATTTCAGTAAATTCAGTACAAACATTTTTGATTAAAGGCATCATACCTAATTCTTCAAAACAAACGGAATCTAATATAATGCAGTCAATTTGAGTAATGTCTTTATTATAATATTCATTTGATTCTTTCTTTAAATCTTTAATTACCTTATGTTTTTTTGTGTTTTTAGCATCTAAATACAAAAATGATTTTCCTTTGTTCCAAGCTTCTAATTTTAAATAATGAGCTAATGATGTAAGACCAAACTCTGTTGGTGCTTTTATTATTATATTAGTTGGATTATTGATAATGGAACTAATCTCAATTTTATTATCTAAATTTTTAGTTGGGTTGTTTGGTACTTCTCTTTTTGAACTTATTATAGGTTCAATCCATATTGGGCTTTTCTCATTATACGTTTTTAATGATTCTTCCAATTCGCGCTTTAATTTATCAAGAATTAAATCAATCTCTTGAACTTTTTCAGTCGGATTTGCTAACGGTGAGTTTTCCTGAATAAATAACTCTAAATTTTGCTTTAATAATTCTTCAAACCGCTCTTTACTTTCAAAATCAACGTATAAGCCTTTACTTTGAATATTACTTTTAAAACTTTTAACCTTTTTTCTTTGCTCAATTATTTCTTCAATTTTAGGATGGTCAATATCAACTTCATCTTTACCGAAAAAGAATATAATTTTTGGCGCATTATTTGTTTTTTTCTTCCTTTCTAGTGAGTCGTTAAACTCGTGTTCAGTTCCACTTCCTGCTTTTTTTGTTGGATGCCCAAACCTGTTTTTCATTATTCCAATAAAAATATCGTAGTCCGATTTTTTAATGTATTCATCTATTATTTCTTGACCATTTTTCCCCATATCAGGTAAAACATCATATTCCCACATAAATGTTTTAAAATTTATTCCTAAATGTTGAGCTAAACCATTATTTATGTCTTGAATTACTTCTTCGCAAATTTCTCTTTCTATTTTACAATCTCCTGGCGAGGAAATAAAACATTTAAATATTTTTAATAATTCCATATGTTGTTTATTGGTAATTAGTTGGTTTCAAATGGCATACAACGTGTTTGTGTATGATTAGTGGCGTGTTTAAGCACCTAATTTAGCAAATAAAAACCGAATAGAAAATCCGCGAGGATTTTCGTAAGTAAGCTTGAACTAGCCATTAATTATACACGTTGTTGTGCCTAGTTTTTTACTCTTGTTAAATTCAAATATTCTTCAAATGCTATTTTTAAAAGTGAGGCAAAGGGGAAGTCTAATCTTTTAGTTTCAGATTTATCCAAGTAAGTAACTTCCTTAATATTTGCACTTGTTTCATCTCCCCAATCTCCATATCTAATAGCTGAATATTTTATTGAAATATTTAAATCTGCATTGACATATTCAAAATCGCCTTCCGCTGTTTTATGATTTTTGTAGTCAATTAAAGCAATTAAATTCCCATATCTCCTAAGTTGTCTATCATTAACTACTTTTGTTGGATTTCTTTCAACTAGTTTATCTAATGCTAATCTTAAACTCGTTATTGAACCATAAAACGAAATCAAAAAATCAAAAACTAATATTTTTTGAAAATGCCAACTCGATGACCTTCCGTAATTTTCGTCTATTACAAAATCGAAGAATTTCAAATGATATTCCTTGTCAAATAGTTTTAATAAAGTTCTAAGGTTTAATAAATCGTTATTGATTAAATCCTCTAAAATTTCTTGAAAATTTACAGTTGTTGTTCTATTTCTATTCTTTAAGTTAATAATGTGGTCGTATGCACCTTGAATTTTTATTGAAGAAAGTATTTTGTCTACTGATTTACTGACAATTTCTTTATTGTCAAAATAATGAATTTCTCTACTATAAAATTTGTCAATATAACCTGAGAAGTCAACATTTGTACCGTATTTTGAATGGAATAAATTTCTAATATTCTCTATATCACATACAAGAATTATTTTGTGGAAACCAAATTTGTTTTCTGTAAAATTCCCAATATCAAAATGACAAGCGAATACATTTAGTATTCTAAAAATATGCTCAGGGTCAAGCCTATCTAAATCATCAATTACAAGAACTATTTCTTTATCATTCTCTTTAAGCTTTTCTATTAATCCTGAAATCAATTCAGTAATTCTGTTTTCCTCATAGATAGAATTGTCTCTAGCAGTTAATTCTTTTAAAAAGTCGATAAGCTCCTTCTTCTCATCAATTTGTGATTCAGAGTTATGCTCTTTAATATTGTTTACTAGTTTTTTCAGGTTTTCATATACATCACTAAATGCTTTTCCAATTTTTCCGCCACTTTTCGCTAAAAGAGACATAGTATCTAAAAAATTGTCTTTTAAATAAAATTGAGCAGTCAATAATTTTGAAAAATCAGTTTTTTCATAATCTACATTTTTGCCAAGAAGTTCAAAAGCAATATCGTACTTTATATAATCAATAATATCATCGTTATTGGATATTGAATAATTAACAGGTGAGAGTAAGAATAATTCGTATTTATCCGAGTTTTGTTCAAAAAATTCCTTTAAAAAGTAAGTTTTCCCAATACCAAAAATTCCTGAAAAAATCATCTGGTTATTGTCGTCTTGATTCAGGTGATTTTCGAATCTTTCAATTTCTGATGTAATGTCAATTTTCAATTTTACGTTTTGATTTTAAATTAGGCACAACGGTCTAGTATAAGAATAGTAGCGGATTTTTATACACTTACTTTTCGTATAAACACAGACCTTTTTTATATTTACTTGCTTTCGTTTTAGTAATTAAACCGCTATTATTTTTATACATTGTTGTACACTGGCTTTTTCTTTCCGCAAACTTGCTAGCGTTGGCAAAGACATACTCTTTTGCAATTTTTGGCTTGTGCAGTGGCTGTAGCGAATTGCAAATGTGTATGGCTTTAAGCGTTGGCTTTTTCAGTTAGATATTCCGCTTGTGCTTCTTTAAATATTCTCAACTGTTTGTTTTGTTCAATCAATATTTCATTCAGTTCGTGAGATTCTTTTTCTTGATTCGGGAACTGAATTGAATAAGCACTTGGAATTGATGTATCTACTTTTACATCAGGTAAATGTTCCTTAATTTTTTCTAAAGATCTCTCAAAATAGTTCTCACTTATTTCGCAACCAGTTAAACTAATTCCTGCATTGTAGCAAGCGATAGCAATTGTTCCACTTCCTAAATGTGTATCGAGTATTTTGTCTCCTTGTTTAGCATACATTTTAAGTAGCCAATTATAAAGGTCAAGTGGTTTTTGTGTTGGATGGGTTTTATTTCTGTTTTTTCTAACGCTATAATGAAAAATTTTGGCAGGTCTATCTAGTGAAGACCAAGCCATTTCTGCCATAGCGAAATTATTAAGGGATTCAGGCTGTTTTTTATCCCAAATTATATATCCTTTATTGTATTCACTTCTTAACCATAATTGTCCAAAATAGTTACCACCCCAAATAATTTGGTTTTTTGAAACACGGAAAAGTTCATTAAAATATTCATCATTTGGTTTTACATCCCATTGTGCATATTCTTTCATATTAAACTTTTTATCACCACCTCTTTTGGTTTTATTTAATATTCCATAGGGTGGGTCAACAATAGCTAAATCAAAATAATTATCTGGATATCTTGACATTAAATCCATATTGTTCTCTCTCGTAATTGATATCATAATTATCTTATCTTTTTGTTGCGAACCTTTCAATAGTCATATTTGAAATACTTTTACTGATGTCGGTTCCTAAATTATTTGTGATTATTGAGTCAAAGTCCTCAAAATCTATTTCTCTTATGTCGTTGTCTATATTATTGTATAAATATTCTGAAAATGTGCTTGCTCGAATTATAACTATTGGTGAAGCTTGAATATCTTGTAAAACAGCAGGAACATATCTTGGTGCAACTACAATTGTATATTCGCCACCAATTTTATCTCTATGACCAGCTAATCTACCTGAGTTTATACCAGAGAGTTTATTTTTAGTAGATTTTGCATCTACTGCAAACTTTTTCTTTTTTGTAAGATACAGACATTCAATATCTGTATTACCTGCACCACCAATTTTTTCAGCTTCTACATTGTAGAACATATTGAAGCCATCTGTAAGTGCATCTTCAAATAAATAAGCTTCTTTACCATCATTGTTATTTGAATATTGCTCAATTAATTTAGGTAGATTTAGTAATTTAAGTTTTAATTCATTTTCAACTTCTCCGATTGAATCAAGTAAAATTCTTGGATAGAAACTATAAATCTCTTTTATAACATCTATTTTTAATCTTTCAGGGTCATTTAGTAAAAGGGGTTTTTCTAAAAAAGAGTAATTTGTTTCAAGACTATTAACTAGGTCTTTTAATTGAGCTGGAATTTCTACAACATTTCTAGTTACTTTTCTAAAAGTTTGTGTCGTACCGTGTTGAAGTTTACAAATTAATTCTCCTTGTGTTTTATCTAAAACACCTGCCCCTGAAAATAATGTTGACACATAATAATCCCACTCATACGCTGAATTCACATAAGCGTGTCTATCTTCCTGAAATTTTTCAGCTAATTCTTCGTTGGATAATTTTCTTAAATCTAATATCTCTTTTACTAACTCTTCATAAATATCGGAAGTTACTTCTTGGATAAACACCACAATATATGCAACTTCAAAAGCAAAAAGTTTGTTTTCCAATCTGGAATCGGACAGTAACTTAAAAATTAAGCGAAAAGGATATAATTGAAAATCTTTATTAGTACCACTATGAGGATGTTGGTATTGAACAGCCCATAACATTGTCAGGAATATTTTCGAAGACTTTTCCTTATCCTCAATATGTTTTAAGAAAAGGTTTCCAAGTGGACTATATAAAAACCTATCATCGTCATCAATTTTCGCTTGATATCCAAACATATAATATGACAGTTGATTGATTTTATGATTTATTGCATCAAGAGGCATATCAGGATTTCTCTCACTATATAAACCTACTTCACGTAATTTTAAATTTAGACGTGCTTTTTCTTCTTTCGATATTGCAGTTTTAGAAAACGATTTTAAAAACTCGGCAACTGAACATAAAAGTCCAAAATCACTTATGTGGCGATATAAAATCCACTTTTTGCTATCTATTCTTAATGTCATTATTAATTATGAATCTGTTCAACAATTTTTTTTATTAACAAAGGGGGAATACACTCACCAATACATTTTCTTATTAAAAGCTCATTGGTGTCATTCGGAATATTCCAGTCAGCAGGTAAAGAAGATAAAAGTATTAGTTCTAATGGTGTCAAAACCCTTGCATCAGAATACAATCCATTTGATAATTTTCTTCCTGGATGAACATTTAATTGTGAGCTGATTGCATCATTTCTCATTGTGATTGTTGGTGCAGGTTCGTCCCATTTAATTCTACGATAAGTTGTGTTGTAACTTTTTATTCTATCTCCGTTTTCTTTGACAGGAAAATGTATTTTGTTCTCAAATGCTGTTTTTCCAGTTGGTGTATTCTGCATCCAAGTAATATGTCTTTCATTATGTTTTCTCGCAAAATGCCATTTTATATTAGACTTTTCATTTGCTTCAATACTTGGAAGATGTCCAATAGCTTCTTCTACAGTAATAATATTTTGAGTTGTTGGGGAATTCCATTTTAATCCCTTTTTATACATTTTAATTATTGCACGAACTCTTCTTTGAGGAACTCCAAATAATTGTGCATCATATTCTTCTGCTTCTATTTGGTATTTGTCTTTAAAAAGAATTGATAAGATGTCAATTATTTTCATTAACTGACCTTGAAATGGTAACTCTATTTTGAAAAAAGTTGGTACGTTTTCAATTAATACATAAGTCGGATTCTTTTTCTCAATAAATTCTATTATTCTAAAAACCAGAAAATTTCTTTCGTCATTTAACATTTGGTTTTTACTTCTATTTTTTCCAGCTACACTCATTCCTTGACAAGGTGGTGATGCTATTAAAAAATCTAGATTATCAGATGATGATTCAAGAATCTGTTTAAATATTGTTTCATTTTGAATATCTCCAGATATCATATTACAGTCTTTATTGACTGAACGATATAAGTTTGCTCGTTCTTCTAAAAGTTCATTTGCAACCGTAATATTAACACCTATCTCATTGAAATAAGTTTCTGAAATTCCAGCACTAGAAAATAAAGATGTTCCTATCATTTGTTAAATTGTAATAAACCTTGTGTTGCTTTTGTAATTTTATAATGATCTGCTTTCTCCTTTGCAAGACTTAAAAGGTCAGCAGTATCGTCTTTTTGGTAAATTAATTCTGCAATTTTTTCACTTAAAAATTCTTTCTCTAGCTGTTGTAAGTCTAAACTAAAAATGTCAGCAAGTTTTGGAATTATATCTTCCGAAACACTTCGTTTATGATTTTCAATTTTTGAAAGTGTTGATTGGTCTATGTCCAATGCAGCAGCTAGCTTTGTTAAAGTCAAATTATTTTCGATTCGCAATTTGTGAATGTACTCTCCAAATGTTTCTTTCATCTTCTTGAATATTTTGCCTTGACAATTTTGTCAAATATAGGTAATATTATTCAGATAAGAGTGGTTTGAGCGTTGGGAAATTTTAGCTCTTTTGGTTTTTCGAGCGTTGGAATAAAGCATTGGCAAAAACCGAAAGTGCTAAAATATGCGGCTGGTTTTAGCTTGTGTACAACGTGTTTGTATATAGTTTGTTGCGTAGTTTAAGCACTAAAGTTAGCAAATAAAAACCGAATAGAAAATCCGCAAGGATTTTCGTAAGTAGGCTAGAACTAGCAATGAATTATATACGGTGTTGTAAAACGTTTTTATTTTTCGGTTTCTTTATTTCCGTCAAGTTTCAATTCATTTCGTTTAATATTTTGCAAAATCGTAAAATTCCAAATGATAAAAACAATTGTCAATATCGTAAATAAAATTCCGCAATAAAGAAATACATCTTGAAGTGTTTCCAAAATAACTTTTTCTTTTTCCATAGGTTCTAAAGTTATTTTTTGTGAAATAGTGACAGATAAATAAGCTCCCCACATTAGAGATGCTAACAAGGTAAACACATCTGATAAAATACTTTTACTTTTAATTGAATTCAGATTGTCGTTGGTAACTAAATAAAATGTTACTTTTTTAGGAACGATTTTACTTTCGACAAGACCTCCAGTTTCTCCGAGTTTAAAATCAGTCATATTTATCCGTTTTTAAATTCAATTCCAGAGTTTGGATATTTCTTTTTTAATTCTTCAACTACTTGCTTTCGGATATTTTGTAAATCATCTGCTGTTGGTTTCTTTAGATTTGGATTTGCATTTAGCATTCCTTCTAATAATCTCTCTAAAACTCCTAACCTAAATTCATTATCAAGAATTTGGTTAGCATCAATTTCTCCAAATTTTATTCCCATATTTTTATTATTTCAGTATGTTCGTTTTAAATGTTTTACAACGGTTTTATATATGGTTTGTTGCGTGTTTTGAGCAACTAATATAGTTTAAAAAACTAAAACATCTACATTTGCGAGTATTTTCCGCAGGAAAATAAATGAGCAATGAACTATATATGTTGTTGCCAAATGCGACTTTTTGTTTAAATTCTAGACTTTAAATATTTTCTAAATTATTGAATTTAAGTAAAATTTAATTCAGCATTTTTTAATTCCATAATATTTATTTTCAGTTTTTATAAAACTCTAAATTTTTAATGTTTTTAAATTATTCAATTTAAGTGAAATTTCAATTCCACGTTTTAATTCCGCGATATTTATTTCAGTTTTTATAAGCCTCTAAATTTTAAATATTTTCTAAATTATTGAATTTTAGCAAAATTTCAATTCTACGTTTTCAATTCCGCGATATTTATTTCCATTTTTATAAAATTCTAAATTTTTCAATATTTTCTAAATTATTGAATTTGAGAAAAATTTTAATTCTGCGTTTTTAAATTCCGTAATATTTATTTTCAGTTTTTATAAAATTCTAATTGTTGAAATATTTTCTAAATTATTCAATTTTAGTAAAACTTTAATTCTACGTTTTTATTCAGTAAAAATGGTTTTCAGTATTTTATTTTTCCGAGTTTTTGGCAACGTTGATGTATATGGTTTGTTGCGTGGTTTAAGCACTAAAGTTAGCAAATAAAAACCGAATAGAAAATCCGCGAGGATTTTCGTAAGTAGGCTAGAACTAGCAATAAATTATATACGGTGTTACCACACGTTTTTATTTCGGAATGTAGAATTTTTTGTGTTCAATCCAATTTCTTAAAAACTCTTTGTCGGCTAAATGCGTGAACCAAATTCGGTCATTTTCAGTTTCATATTCCAGTTCTATTATTTTTCCGCCAATTTTAGAAACGAATTCTTTTATCTTTTCTCTATTTCCCGTAAAATCTGGGTCAATTGCTGATGAAAAGTCAACTAAACCACTTTCAATTTCTAAAATTTCCGACATTAATTCCGCAATGAATTTATGTCCATATTTTTGGTTAGTCCAAGCCATAAATCCGATATAGCACTTTGGAACATATCCAATTTTATTTATAAATTCAGTTTTTGATTCCGTGTCAAAATCTTCATCATCTTCAGCATCCGAGTAATAAATTCGGAATGGATAATTTTCTCCGTGATACTCCACGATTAAATCATAATCTAAATCGCTTTCTAAACTTAATTTAAATTCTCCACAGGATTCAATAGTTTTTTTAATCCGATTTGTCAATTCTATTGATAGATATTCTTTGAAATAAATCAGATTTGTAAATCCTCCCATAATGTTGCTCTCAAATGTGTGGTAACGTGTTTGTGTATGATTTATGGCGTTTTAAAGCACTAAATTTAGTAAATAAAAACCGAATAGAAAATCCGAGAGGATTTTCGTAAGTAGGCGAGAACTAGCCATTAATTATACACGGTGTTGGCAATAGTTATTTTTCTTCTTTATATTTCAGTTTTTCAAGCTTTTCAAATTCTTTTTTATTGACTTTTCTTATTTTTTGATTTCTATCACAAAGACTTGTCGTGTAATCAAATTCATTTTTTGTTTTAGAAGAAAATTCATTAGATTTTCTCGCATAGACTAAATAAGATTTTCCCATTTCAAAACTGTATCCGCAACTTGCATCACTTTCAGCCGAAGCGATTTCAATAATCTCTTTTTTTACTTTTCCTTTTATAGTTTTAATAATTTCAAACTCATAAATTATCGGATTTCCAGAAAACATATATTTTCCGTTGTTGAATTTTTTTGTACCAATGACTGTTCCGCTAATAATCAAATCAGCTTGAATAAATGCTTTTTCAACTTTTTTCGCTAAAGATTCATTTGTTTCAATACAGCTACAAGCAAATGTTTTTGTAAAAGAAAAAGTGAAGATTAAAATCAGTAAATATATTTTTCTCATAACCTTGATTTCGGTTTTTAATTATTGCCAACGGTTTTGTGTATGATTAGTGGCGTGTTTTAAGCATCTAATTTAGTAAATAGAATCTGAATAGAAAATCCGCGAGGATTTTCGTAAGTAGGCTTGAACCAGCCATTAATTATACACGTTGTTGCCAGCAGTACTTTTTTCAGTCGTAATGAAATCTGCATTTCGCAATTAATATTTCTCCTTCTTTATATTGGTAAATCAGTCTATGCTCACTATCAATTCGTCTTGACCAAAATCCAGCGTATTTATGTTTTAGAGGTTCAGGTTTTCCTATTCCATTAAAAGGATTTCGAGCGATGTCTTTTAGAAGTTCATTTATCTTCTTCAGCTTTTTCTTATCGGTTTTTTGCCAATATAAATAATCCTCCCAAGATTCGTCAACGAATATATACTTCATCTTAATTTTCGATTAGATCTTTGTTTAAAGTCATTCCGCTTTTTAGTTTGTCAATCGCAGAATCTAATCGTGTTTCATTTTTTCGAGAAGAAAGTTCGTGATTTGTAGCCATTAAAGAATTGTATTCTTGTAATGACATAACTACAATTCCAGAATCTTTTCCTCGGTTTATAATTAAAGTCTCAAAGTTCTTAGCTACTCTGTCCAAGTAACTTTTAATATCCTTTCTAAAGTCAGAAACAGTTGCTATTTGCATAATATTGTATTTTTTAAAGTACAAATATACGTACGAAATATGATGTATGCAATTTTTTCCGTATTGCTGGCAACGGTTTTGTATATAGTTTGTTGCGTGTTTTAAGCACCTAATTTAGCAAATACAAACTAAATAGAAAATCCGCGAGGATTTTCGTAAGTAGGCTAGGACTAGTAATGAATTATATACGGTGTTGGCTGCTGGTTTTTCCTTTTTTATTTCACTGACATTCTATAACTTCTAGCCAAGTTACAGGATATTTTAATATTGAATTGTTTCTCTTTTCATATATATAAATCTCCTTAAAAACCTCTGAATTCTCCAAAATTTTAAGTTTTCCATTCTTTTCAGAGTTTTTAATGTTTTCGTCTATTAATTTGTTTCTATAAATAATTATTTCAGAAAGAGTGTTAAAGGTGAATTTTTCAATTTCATTTTTTTTCACGTTCATTAATTCTGATTTTTTATTATACTCAAAATAATTTCCATTAATATAGAAAGTTGTATTTCCGTTTTTTTCAATTATTTTCCTGTTCTTCTCATTTATAATCTCATTATTCAAATTGTATGAGATATTCACAATATTTGTCTTTTGAGAATAGCTATTTATTGAATAAGTTAATAAAAGATAGAATATAATTTTCATAATTAAATTTTAATCAGAGGATCTTCCTCTACTTGCTGCCAACGTGTTTGTATATGGTTTGTTGCGTGGTTTAAGCACCTAATTTAGTAAATAATTACCAACCAAGAAAGTCCGCGAGGACTTTCGTAAGTAGGCGAGAAGCCAGCAATAAATTATATACGGTGTTGTATGCAGTTTTTATTTTAATTTCTCTTTTTGTAATTCCACAATTGTTTCTAATATTCTTATTAATGGTTCAAGAAGCATTCTTTGTGACTCTTCAAAGTGTTTTTCTCCGTGTTGCATATTACATCTAACATTATAAATCGTACTAACAGAAGCTTGAGCTTTAATTGTTGGATTCTCATTTTCTAAATTATTCATCAATTCAATGTCAATATCTTTTTTTGAAACTCCGTCAGCAAGATTTATGTGAAAAATATCGTTTCTAATTAAATCTGCAATTATATTAATATCCTCAAAATTATTATTCTCTTTTAATTTGGAAACTATATCAGTAGCAGAATTAAAATCAACTACTAATTTAGTGGCTTTTTCGAAATCAGAGTATCTAGATTTAGTCAAATTATTACTTGCTTTCATTTGTTTGATAGATTCATTGTAAAGCCTATTGTATAATGTATACAGAGCTGTGTATTTGTCGAATAAAGTGCCTAAGTCATCATTTTTGTATGATGAAATTTTGGTTGTCCAAGTTTCTATATATTTTTTTGTTTCCTCTGTCATTACTTATTAATATTTTATTTCTTTTGCTCTTTGTAATATGCAATGATTCTTATAATTATTTTGTCCTGAATTAGCTATTTGTGTTAACCAAGTCATTCGTGATGTTCTTATTTCATCATTATTTCCAATATCTATCATATTCATTATTTCAATATTTTCAATAGGTATGTTTTTTCTTAAAATAATGTTTTGGAATGGTTGAGTCCATTCTACTCCTGCTTGTTTATCTTGTATTATTTCTTTGGAAGTAAAATTATTTAACTTTTGAGGGAATTTTAGAAATACAATAGTTTCAGTATCATAAATTTCAGGTAGTTGTTCTAAAGCAATTGCTAATAAAATTGGTAATTCACCAACTCTTGAAACGAAAATTTTCCCTTCTTTAGAATGGAATCCATTTATTTTAATTCCCTCCCAATTTTCTATTGTTGTAATATGATAAAAGGTCGCTTCTTCTTGGTTTAGAAAGGTATTCATAGTTTTTGTTTAAATTGCATACAACGTCTCCGTATATGAAATGTAGCGTGTAAAAAGATAATATTGTTTCGGATTATACACGAGCCGAATTTTTATTTTTTCTATTTATCTTTTATTCTCTAAATATACAAAAATAAAAATTTGGCGGACTCAATAAAGAAGCAAAAATCTCTCGGAAAGCCTATAATAGCTATGTTTTATATACATTGTTGTGCATAGTGCTTTTCACGTTTAGCTTGGTTTTCCGATGTTTGTTATTTAGTTCAAATGTGAGCGCTGGCAAGACATACTCTTTTGCAATTTTTGGCGTAGCGTTGGCTGTAGCTAATTGCAAATGTGTATGGCTTTAACGGTTGGCATTTCCACCAATTCCTTTATTCAATATTTCTTTAACCAGTCCGAAAATCATATTTTTCACATCTTCTTTAAATTTTTTCTAGTAATTTTTTACTCATAGTATAAATGTAATACCAAATTCTAAAGATATATTCAATTAACAGACTTTCAATAAAAAAGGCGCATTTTTTATAAGTTGCGCCTTTTGAAGTTAACTTAAAAGTCTCTAATTCCAGCCACCACCAAGCGCTTGGTACAATTTTACATTAGCAAGTAACTGGTCGCGTTTGGTTTCTATAATTTCAATTTTAGAATCCAAAGTTTCTCTTTGTGTTAGTAATACTTCGGTGTATTCAGCCCTTGCAGATTTAAAAAGTAATAAAGACAAGTCAATAGATTCTGTTAATGCCTTGACTTGTTCTTCTTTAAGTTGAAAACTTTTATTCAATTTATCTGTATTTGATAATTGGTTGGCGACTTCCATATACGCATTTAATATGGCACGCTCGTACTCAAAAACAGCTTGCAATTGCTGATTATTTGCGGTATTATATGCTGCTTTAATAGCATTTCTGTTAATTAATGGCGACACCACATCGCCAACCAATGAATACACTAAAGATTCTGGTGTGCTGGTTAAAAATTTAGGATTAAAGGCCTCTAGACCTATACCTGCTCTAATACCAAAAGACGGATAAAAATTAGATCTTGCAATTTTAACGTTCAGCTTTGAAGCTGCGAGTTCTAATTCGGCTTGCCTAATATCTGTTCGATTTGCCAATAGTTGTGAAGGCACACCAATATTAAGAGAGTTTATAGGTGTTTCCATAAAAGCATTAGAATTACGTACAATAGATTGCGGATACCTTCCAACGAGAAAATTAATAAGGTTCTCAGTTTCTACAATTTTTTGTTCTATCAGAAACTTATTGCTTTGATTTTTATACACATCTGCATCAAAACGTCTCACAGCTAATTGTGTAGCACGCGCAGCTTCCTTTTGCAGTTTTACCATTTTAAGTGCATTTTGTTGCAACTCTAAATTTTGCTCAATGATTTCCAATTGATTATCGAGTGCCATTAATTCGTAATAGGCACTTGCAATTTCTGAAACCAGTTGCGTGACCATAAAATTCTTGCCTTCAACAGAAGCTAAATATTCTAAAACAGCAGCTTTTTTTCCGTTGCGTAGCTTTTTCCAAACGTCCAATTCCCAAGAAGCAGATAATCCTGCTTGAAAATTTGCTAAGGGTTCTGGAAATTCTTCATCCTCACGTATATTCAGATTATGTTCAACAGCTCCATTTCTTGTAAATTCGCCTACTTTTTCAACTTCTGCACCTGCAACGATATTAACGGAAGGTAAATATTCTCCTGTTTTCGCTTGAATTTCATTCTGCGCCATATTTACGCGCTGCAATAAAATATTAAGCTCTTGGTTGTTTGCCAAAGCCGAATCTATCAATGTTACCAAATTAGGGTCTGAAAAGAAATCTTTCCATTTTACAGTTGCCATAGTTGTAGAGTCTGTTGTTTGATTATCAAACTGCTCTGGTATTGCTTTATTTTCCTCTCGCACTATTTTAGTTGGTACACAAGCATACAATGAAAAGAATGCAAAAATGCCAACAACTAATTGTTTTTTCATCGTTATGATGTTAATTATCCTATTCATTTTTATTCTTTTTTTTCAATTTATTAATCAGTTTTTTCAATTTGCTAATACTCTCGGTATTGGCTTTGGATTGTTTTTCTGCTTCGCTATTTCTAATAAAATTTTCGGAAAGTGGCTCAAAAGATTCATCTTGAATAAGACTTTTGCCTTCTGCCATTTTTGCGAAAATGTAATATAAACCAGGAATAATAAGCACTCCGAAAAGCGTTCCAATTAGCATGCCTCCTAAAGATGAACCTCCAATGGTTCTGTTTCCAATTGCACCTGCTCCAGAGGCAACTACCAACGGAATTAATCCTGCAATAAAAGCAAACGACGTCATTAAAATAGGTCTAAAACGTGCTTTTGAACCTTCAATGGCTGCTTCTAAAACTGTTGCACCTTCTCGCTGTTTTTGAACTGCAAATTCTACAATCAAAACTGCATTTTTTCCTAAAAGTCCAATAAGCATTATTAATCCTATTTGTGCATACACATCATTAGATAATCCCATAATTTTTAAAACGAAAAACGAACCAAAAACCCCTACTGGTAGTGATAAAATCACTACGAAGGGCAATAAGAAACTTTCGTATTGTGCTGCAAGAACGAAGTACACAAATATGAGTACCACGATAAAGACATATAAGGATTCATTACCTCTACTGGCTTCATCAAAAGACAAACCTTCCCAAGCTACATCATATCCATTTGGTAATTCCTTTGCTGCAACTTCCTTAATCGCATTTATGGCATCACTACTGGTAAATCCTTTTGCTGGCAAACCTCTAATGGATGCTGAGTTGTAAAGGTTATACCGTGTAATTTCGTTAGGCCCTAATTTCTTTTCCACCGTCATAAAAGCAGAATAGGGTACCATTTCGCCACTTTCATTCTTCACAAATAATTTTTCTAGATCTGAAGGTAAACGACGATATTCTGGCGCAGCTTGGGTGTAAACCTTAAAGAAACGACCAAAACGAATAAATCCTTGTTCATAGGTACTACCAATTAAAATGTTTAGGTTTTGCATTGCTTTATCGATGGAAACGCCTTTTTGCATCGCAATTTTATTGTTGATTTTCAACTCATATTGCGGATAATTTGCAGAAAAGAACGTGAATAACCCTGTCAATTCTTCACGTTTAGACAAGGCTTCCATAAACTTATTATTGATGCCTTCAAACTGATGATAATCGGTAGAGTTGGTTTTATCCAATAAGCGCATCGCAAATCCTCCCGAAGAACCAAAACCTGGAACTGCTGGTGGTTCAAAATACTCGATGATTGCACCTAAATCTTTAGTTTCCTCTTCCAATTCTTCCATAATTTCGTGAACGGAATGGTGTCTGTCTCCCCAAGGTTTTAGATTAATCAAACAGGTACCAGCGTTAGAACCACGACCTTCGGTCATAATTTCGTAACCTGCTAATGAAGTTACTGATGCCACACCTTCGGTTTCTTCACATATTTTCTGAAGTTTTTTTGCCACTTCATTAGTGCGCTCTAAAGTTGATCCGGGTGGTGTTTGTATAATGGCGTAAATCATTCCTTGGTCTTCGTTAGGAATAAAACCAGCAGGAAGCGCTTCGTTGGTTACATAAATTCCGAAGCAAAAAGCAGCCAAAATCCCAAAGGTAACAATACGTCTTGCCACAATTTTATTCAGAATTTTTACATACTTTCCAGTTAATCTTTCAAAACCTTTATTAAACCAATTAATAAATTTATCTATGAGTGACTTTTTCTTTTTTCCGTGGGTATTCTTCAATAACATCGCACATAAAACTGGTGTTAATGTCAATGCGACAATAGCAGAAATCACAATTGCACCAGCCATTGTTATTGAAAATTGGCGATAAAAAACACCTACTGGACCTGTCATAAATGAAATGGGTATAAACACAGAAACCATTACAAAAGTGATTGCTATAATGGCTCCACCTATTTCTCCTAATACTTCTGATGTCGCTTTATATGGTGTAAGATTTTTTTCTTCCATCTTTAAATGGACGGCCTCTACCACAACAATGGCGTCATCGACCACAATACCAATGGCGAGAACCAATGCAAATAGGGTAATTAAGTTAATAGATAAACCAAAAAATTGCATTACGAAAAATGCACCAATTAACGACACAGGTACCGCTATAATTGGAATTAAAGTAGAACGCCAATCTCCTAAAAATAAAAATACGACTATCGCAACCAGAATGAAAGCTTCAAATAGCGTATGCAATACCTGCTCAATAGATGCATCTAGAAATTTAGATACATCATAACTTATTTGAAAGTTTACATCTGGTGGTAAATCGACTTTAAGCTCTGCTATTTTTGCTTTTACTGTCTCAATAACATCGCTACCATTACTACCTAGCGTTTGTTTTAGCACGATGGAAGCTGAAGGGTTTCCGTCTAAATTAGAATAAATATCAAAAAACTCACTTCCTAATTTTACATCGGCAATATCTTTGAGCTGTATCATTTCGCCTTCTTCATTGGCGCGAATGATAATCTCCTTGTATTGGTCTGGCTCGTTATATCGGTCCTGGTAGGTTAATACATATTCTAAAGATTGCGAGGTCATACCAGAACTTTGTCCCAAACGTCCTGGTCGTGCAAGAATACTTTGCTCTTCCATAGCTTCTAATACTTCTTCTGCGGAAATATTATACGCACGCATACGGTCTGGTTTTAACCACACACGCATCGCATATTTTCTACTTCCTAAAATTTGTGCACTCGCAATTCCATTGATACGCTGAATTTCTGGAATAACTTTAGTGTAGGCATAATTATAAAGAAATTTCTCGTCGTTATTTTTATCTGTGCTAGACAAATTTACATACATTAACATACTTGGTTGTACAGGTGTGATAATAACACCTTCACGTTGTACCAATTCTGGCAACAAAGGCATTACTTGGTCCACACGCGTTTTTACTCTAACAACAGCTTCATTTGGGTCTGTGCCAGGTTCAAAAATAATACGAATTGTTGCTTCTCCAGCACTTGTAGCATCAGATGCGATGTAGCGCATATCTTGCACTCCATTAATAGCAGTTTCTAAAGGAATTAATGTAGAATTAACCAATACTTCTGCACTCGAACCTGGATAGGCAATAAAAATATTTACCGTAGTTGGTGCAATTTGCGGGAACTGTGAAATAGGCAATTGCTTAATGGCAAGACCACCTATAAACACAATCATAACCGAAATGACAATTGCCAAAACGGGTCTTTTTATAAATTGTTTAAACATGTTTTCTTTGGATTAGGATTGGATTACTCAGCGTACAAGTCTAACGATTCCAAAACCTTTTTTGGTTCTTCAAACTTGGTATGGATTTCTTCATTGTTCTTAACCATCCTAATGCCTTCTAAAAGAATGGTATCGGTTTCTGAAAGTCCTTTGCTAATTACATAGATATTTGGCAACTCTGCGCCAATGGTAATCTCACGTTGTCTTACTTTATTTTCCTTATCTACTATAAAAACGTAGGTTTTATCCAAAACTTCAAATGTTGCTTTCTGCGGAATCAAAATCACATCCTTAAAGGGTACTGTCATTAATATACTTCCTGTTTGGCCATGTCTTAGAACTCCATCAGGATTTGGAAAGGTTGCACGAAAGGCAATATTTCCAGTTTCATTATTAAATTCGCCTTCAATTGTCTCAACGATACCTTTTTGATTAAACTCACGGTTATTTGCCAATAGCAAACGCACTTCTTCTTTATCATCTTTATGATCGTTCATCATATAATCTAAATACTGCGCTTCAGGAACATTAAAATATACCCACATTTTACTGTTGTCTGAAAGTTTGGTTAATAATTCGCCTTCATCCAAAAGACTACCTTCTCTCACTTCAAGATGGTCCATAATACCATCAAAAGGTGCTTTGATTTGTGTGAAGCCTAAATGGGTTTGTGCTAATGAGACTTCGGCTTTCGATTTGTCATAGTTGGCACTTGCCATTGCTAATTCATTTTGAGAAACCACGTTGCCATCTGCCAATAATTTGGTGTTCTTCAATTCAATTTCTGCGACATTAGACTCTGCTTGTGCTTTCTGCAATTCCGCTTGATAAATGTTAGGCATAATTTGGAACATAGCCTGTCCCTTTTTAACGTTTTGTCCTTCATCTACTGAAATGCTCTTTAAATAGCCTTTTTCCAAAGCTCGTACTTCAATATGCCTAATAGCATGAATTTGACTCACATAATCTTTAGTGATTGTGGTGTCTTTTTTAATGGGATTGGTAACAAGAAATGCTGTGTGTTCCTTTTTTTCTTCTTTTTTTGATTCGCAACTTGTTTGGACTATGAGCATAAACAAGCCCATAAGAATGACTAATTTTTTCATAAGTATGAATTATTGGGTATATTAAATGTGTTGAGTAAGTCTCTATTTAAGACGAACTGAAAAAATAAAAATTAATTTAAAATAGAATGTGTAAACCCAATTTTAAGGTTGTCTACACTGAAAGAAGTATCAGATAATAAATACCTGAAATTTGACATGAAGTCGTGTGGAAGTGGAATCGAAATGCGAAACATAGCGAATAACATCTTTTTGTAGTTCTTTAGACATCGCACTTAATGGCTCTGAACTAAACATAGCAACGATGTATCCATAAAATGAAGTTAACTGATGTTTAGAAGGTTCTTCATTTGTTTCGACCTCTTCATATTTAAGCAACTCTATAAAAAGAGTGTTATCCTCTTTTTCTTTTGAAGTTTTAATAAAGACGTTTTCTGAAGATACCTGAACGTCATTTTCATCATTTTGAATCTGCTCATAAAAATTATCGACACCAGAAACTGGCAACGTATTGCCATAAATATTGCTTGCTCCTGTTAGAAACAAAAACAATAGTATTGGTATGTAATTTTTGAGATTCAAAAAAATGCTTATTTGGGGTGCAATATTATATAATTTTTTTGATATAGTCAAAATAATGTTTCTTATTTCTTTTATGAAGTTCAAGATTTATGATAAACTTAATTTTAGTCATTAAAAATCCTTTAACATTAAAATTTTAATAGACGTATTTTAATTTTCATTCTGTTTTCATTCTTTCTTTTATCGATAATGTCGCGCGTTGGCTAAAACAGCTCTTTTGGTTTTTTTAGCGTTGGCTTCTGTGTTGGCAAAAAAACCAAATGTGCTGTTTGTACGGCTGGCTTTTTTAGTTCAAATGTTGAATTTTAGGCACGATTTCCGCATTATGCACAACTCGTTATATAGAGAAATAACTTCCTCTTTTTTATTAAATAATTCCAGATAAAAGGAACTTTTGTTCTTGTTTATCGGTTCTTGAAAAAATATTTCATAGCAATAAAATGTTTTTTTAAGAGCCACTAATATATAAAAATAATTGACGCTATTTTTCTTAAACCTTTCTAGAGTTTAAAAATTGTTCTGATTCTGAAGTGTTTTTTTGTAGGCTCAATAATATGGTATCTAGCGGACTTTTTATTTCTAATAAATCTTTTTTAGCTACATGTGTATAAATCATCGTTGTTTCTGGTTTTGCATGACCTAATAATTCCTGAATATGACGTAAACCAATACCGTTTTCTAATAAATGCGTAGCATAACTGTGTCTTAGTGTATGCGGAGTAACATGTTTTTTTATGTTGGCAAGTCGAGTAGAAGTGTGCAAGAATTTACGAATGCTACTTTCAGAATATTTTGTTCCGGTTGGGCTTTCAACAAAAAAACGCTTCGGTACATAAGTGCTAATATAATTCTGCAATAAAGGTAAAAAACTGTCTGCTAAAATTACATATCTGTCTTTTCTTCCTTTTCCGTTTTGTACAAATAATTGTCTTCTGGCAACATCAATATGTCTTAACTCGAGTTTCGTTAATTCTCCAATTCGCAATCCGGAAGAATATAACATCGCTAAAATAGCGCGATGTTTTAAGTTTCTGGTAACTTGTAATAACGTTACAACTTCTTGTTGTGATAAAACGGAAGGTAGTTTCCTCGAGGTTTTAGGTCTTTGTAAAGTAAGAGATTCAATATTACAAGCAGGATAATAAACAACAAACAATTTTAAAGCACTTATAAATTGTCGTTGCGAACTTATACTGTAGTTTCTGGCAATAAAAATAGCTTCAATAAATAACTCAACATTCTTATTGGTGAGTGATTCGATAGGTGCAGGCTGACTAAAATCAATAAAATCAGCAATAAAAGTAAAATACGTAAGCACCGTGCTTTCACTGTAACGCTTACCTCGCAAATACTTTACATAATTCCGAATTATTTCTTTGTTCTCGCTTGTAAGTTTACGTTCCGTTTTTACACCTCTGTGATATAATTTTTTAGTAACCGATTCATCTACTTTAAAATCAGTAGTATCACTTAGTAGATGTTGTACGTCAGAAAATGTTTTATCAGTAAAAGTGCTAACCCATCCTTTTAAAGTTTTACTCCAAGTAAATTTTTTTAAGCTCTTAATATGGTTAATTATTACATCATCATATTTAAAAGTAAGTAATAAAACTACTTTTTTTCTATGCAATGTTTTTTTTACAGAAATAACTTTTTTTTGTGCTGATTCAATTTTCATATACTACCAAATATACAAAATGATTGATAATATTATGCGTTTAATATGTGTTAAGTTGTTTTTAATCAATTGTTTGATTTATGTGGATTGCTGATTTTAATTTTAAAATTGCATCCCAACTTTAAAATTTAAAACTCTACCTGTCATGTAATTCGGAATTCCGTATTGTTGTTTGCTGTAGGCATCACGAACCCAAGTATTGGTTATCGAATTTCTGATGTCAAATAGATTAAAAAGTTCTAAACCAACTGTCAGTTCTTTAAAATTACGTAAAAAACCAGTGGAACGTTTTTTATTGACATCCGTAAACACATAGGATATTCCTACATCGGCACGCTTATAATCATTTAATCTGTTTTGATACTGATAAACATCTGAATAAGCAGGAGATCCTCCTGGAAGACCTGTATTATAAACAATATTTAAATAGGCTTTTAAATCGGGTATGTTAGGCACGTAATCCTGAAATAAAACGCCAAATTTTAAGCGCTGATCGGTTGGCCTGGCAATATACCCTTGATTATTGATGTTTTCTTCGGTTTTTAAATACCCAAAACTCACCCAACTATCATTACCGGGCACAAATTCTCCGTTTAAACGAATATCTAATCCGTAGGCATAAGCATCAGTTACATTATCTGCTCTATAACGAATACGAACATTATCTACCGAATACGAATTTACATCAGATAAATCTTTATAATACAACTCGGTTGTTAGTTTAAAAGGGCGTTGCCACATGGTAAAACTGTACTCATTACCTGCAACTAAATGAATTGATTTTTGGGCTTTTACCTTCGGATTAATAGTACCGTCATAACCTCTTAACTCTTTATAAAACGGAGGCTGAGAATACCAGCCACCTGAAATTCTAAACAACATATCTTTGTCCCAATCTGGTTTGATAGCAAACTGAGCTCTAGGGCTAAATATAAATTGATTTTCAGCGCTTTCATTAGCTGTTTTTACACTCCAGTTGTGAGCACGTACACCAACATTCATCCATATTTGATGATTTTTCCAATTACTTTTTTTACTGAATTGTAAAAAACCCGAAATACGATTAATATCTACATCATTATCCGCTCTAACGTTATTAAACGCCTCAATTGGTCCTGCAAAAGGTTCATAAGGTTGATTGTTACCAGTATGGTTTGGCGGACGCACAGTGAAACCTAAAGAATCTATCACTTCCCATTCACGTATACGATCTTTTATGTTTTCTGTTTGATATTTTACGCCAGTTTTCCATTCGTTTTTACCATCTTTTAAAGTGGCTTTAAGTTGAATGTTGCTTATTAAGGCATCTAAATCGTTCCGAGCATGGTTAATTTGCGACCCGATTCCTTGTGAAAAAGCAACTTCGCCAAAATTTTCAGAACCAATATTACTATCCACTTCTCCTAAGTTATAAGAAGCGGCAATATCAAAATACTCTTCTTCTTGAGTATTAAAAGAAGAAATGGTTCCTGTAATTTTTAAATTATCATTTACTTGATAATCGGTAGAAAAAGCACCAAAAAGTGTTTTAAATTGATCTTTTTCTTGTCCTTGATAATAAACAATTAGTTCTAACGGATTTACCAATGTACCAAAACGTGTTTTTCTTGTTTTGGGTTGATAATTATAATTGTTTAGAGAGAAGTTGCTTAAAAAATTGAAAGTAACTTTATCGGTTGCTTTGTAGGTTAAAAAAGATTGTACGTCGGTAAAAGTTGGTTTAAAATTTACAGCTACTTGCTTACTGTTTACAAATAAACTGTTATCACGATAACGAACACCAACAATGGCACTTAACTTGTTATTTAAAAAAGTGTCTTCTATCGTAAAACTTCCGCCTAATAAACTAGCGTCTAGTTGCACACCAAATTCAGTTGGTTTACGATACATGATATCTAAAACAGAAGAAAGTTTGTCGCCATATTTGGCTTGAAATCCGCCTGCGGAAAAATTAATATTTTGCACCATTTGCGGATTGATAAAACTTAGGCCTTCTTGTTGCCCCGAACGTATTAAAAACGGACGATATACTTCTATGCCGTTTACATACACCAAGTTTTCGTCAAAATTACCACCACGAACATTATACTGTGTACTTAATTCGTTATTGTTACTAACACCTGGCAGCGTCATTAAAATATTTTCTACACCTGCGTTGGCGCCTAATATTTTCTGAACTTTTTTTGTGTTGATTTTTGTAATTCCTCGTGCTTCTTTTTTTTGATTTTTGATTTCAATTTCTGCTAATTCTTGTGTTTTAAAATTTAAAGTAGGGGAGAAGTTATATACTTTTTTTCCTCGTGAAGTAAATTTTTTGGTCACGGTTTTGTAAGAAACATGGCTAAAAGTTACGGTAACTGTTTTACGCATCGGTATGGTAAAACTATAATTTCCATTAGCATCTGTTGTGCTTCCTTTGGATAAATAAGAAATAGCAACCCCTTCAATAGGAGCATTAAATTTATTGGTAATAACCCCTTTTACGATGGCTTTTTTTTGAGCGAAAATTAATGAAGGGAATAATAGTAGCAGGAGTATTTTTTTCAAAATTTAAGTGGTTTGCTTTTTAAAAAACGTAGTAGTTATTGTTTTGGTATTGCCAACATTATCAGAAACAACAAGTTTAAAAATATGTTTACTACCGATTAATTTTTTATCAGTAAAATTATAAGTAAGTATTCCTTTTTTGTGGTTGTATTCCATTAAAATCCAAGTTCCATCAATAGAAGCGTTGTAATTTTTTATGCCAGATTCGTTATCTTTAATCTTTACTTTTAAAGTGTTGTTTTTCGAAAGCCATTGTCCGTTTTTAAAATTATATAATTTAATATTAGGCTTAACAGTGTCGTATAGTAAGGTGTATTTTCCTAAGGATTTAGTAGTTGTATAAACTTTATCTATTTTCTTTTTTGTACTTGTATATCTAGGATATTTAGGATTGGTAACATTTGCAATATATACTTGCTGTTTTTGTTTGTCATTTAAAAAAGAAGTACCAAAAGTTATTGTATACCTTTTATCGAGCGGTACAGTAGGTTTGTGTATTTTAACAATGCCTTCATTAATTGAAAAATCAATGAAGCAATCCTTATAAAACGTGTTTTTAGGAAATGCAACAGTTACATTGTTAAGCGTGTATTTTTGAAAATTTTTGGCAATAATTTTATAATTTGTAGTGTCTTTTTCTTTGTAAACTAAATTACTTTCTACACCTTTAATAGGTATTTTAATAGCCGTCGTATTGTTTTTTAAATCTTTCGCAATAATTTCAACATTATAACTAGCACCATTTTCAATACTAATTTTACCGTTATTTACTAAATCTTCGTATAAATTTAATCGATTTGCAGCTACTTTATGTGTTTTTTGTATTCTGCTTTTATACGTTTTATAATGTTTATAGTCAATTAATAAATTAATGTACTTACTTTCTGCAAAAGAAAAAGTTTCAACATCGTGGTAATATACTCTGCTACCATTTACTTTCATTTCAAGACTGTAAATTCCGTTTTTATTTAAAGCTTCATCTAGTCGATCGAAAACACTAACTCCAAAACCAATAACACCACTAGCGGTAATGCGTTCACTTACAAACTTATTTACACCTGTTTTTTTAAATGAAATAATTGATTTTAAACTCGAATTATTTATTCTTGACTGTTCATTTAAAGGATACGCAATTAGTTTTTGAAGTGTAGGCGAGGTTGCATCTTTAGGGTTTATGCCAAAAAGTAGTGGATTTATAATATGTTCGGTTTTGGTATTTCTAATTTCATAATGTAAATGTGGACCGCCAGATCCACCAGTATCACCAGTGTAACCAATAATTTGTCCTTTTTTTACAGGAAACTCTTCTTGCTTAGGAAATACGTTACCTGTATGATAGTTCTTTTTTTGGTATTGAATTTTTTTCACATATTTCTGAATACTTGCTTCAAACTCTTTAAGGTGTGCATATACAGTTGTATATCCGTTAGGATGTTTAATGTACATGGCTTTTCCGAATCCATATTGCGATACTTTTATACGAGAAACATATCCGTTTGCAGGTGCGTAAATAGGGATGCCTTGTTTTCCTTGAGTTTTTATATCAATTCCAGAATGAAAATGATTGCTTCGTAATTCACCAAAAGTACCCGATAATATAATCGGTATTTTTAAAGGTGATGAAAAGTAGTTTTTAGGATATTGCTTTTGAGCATTTCCGGTGTAAAAAAAGAATAGAAAAATAAGAGAAAAAAAATATTTCAAATCATAGCGGTTTTAAACAAAAATACTAAAAATAAGCCAAATAGTTAGAAGGCTTAAAATCAGTTGTTTTAGTAAAAAACGAAAAAAGAGTTGCTATTTAAATTCTATATTAATAACTTTGTAGATATAGTTTTATTCTCAAGAAATAAATGAGTACCCCTTTAGAAGCAATTCATTTACTGGAAGATAAGTTAAAAAACATACTTTCGAGGTATGAGTTTTTAAAAGAAGAAAACCAGATATTGCTTCAAAATAATGGGAAATTACAACATTTATTGCAAGAGAAATCGCAAGAGTTAATCACTAGGCAAGAAGAATATAAATTGCTTAAAATTGCTAAAACTATAGCAGGCAGTAACGAAAATACAAGAGAAACAAAGCTCAAAATAAATACTTTAGTTCGAGAGATTGATAAATGCATTAATCTTTTGAATTCATAAAAAGTTCTTTACATGGCAAATATTAAAGTTAATGTTGTAATTGCAGGAAGAACGTACCCGTTGAGTGTTAAAGACACAAATGAAGAGCAAGGGATGCGTAGTGCAGCAAAAAATATTAATGATTTAATTGCTAAGTTTGAACAAAGTTATGCAGTTTCTGATAAACAAGATGTATTAGCAATGTGTGCATTGCAATTTGCATCGAAATCAGAAATAGTATCTTTAGAAAGTGCTAAAGAAAATACTGAAGTAATAAATAAAATAAATGAATTAGCTAACTTGTTAGATAAACATTTATAACGTTCTTTAAAATAAATTATTAATATACTGCCTACATTAGTACATTGTTTGTTAAACTCAACACTATTTATTTAGAAAGGATGAGTCTTGGTTCGTAAAGCAAGCCGATTTTAGATCGGATCCTTGATAAGCCAGTTAGTCCTAAACCTGTTTTTTCGGAGTTTATAAAACCCATATTAATGTAGGCTTTTTTTATACAATCAAATTAAAATTATGGATGGAATATTATTTCCTGTATTAGCAGGAATTATAGGATTAGTAATAGGGTTTATTATTGCTAAAATATTAGAGAAATCTAATGCAAATAAGTTAATACAAGAAACAAAAAAGCAAGCCAGAAATATTGTAAAAGAAGCGAAAGTAGAAGCGGATGCAATAAAAAAAGATAAAATATTACAAGCGAAAGAAAAGTTTATCGAACTAAAATCTGAGCATGAAAAAGTTATTTTTTCGAGAGAAAAAAAGATGTCTGATGTTGAAAAGAGAATAAGAGATAAAGAGAGTCAGGTTTCTTCTGAATTAGATAAAAATAAAAAATTAAACAAATCTGTAGAGAAAAAAGAAGCAGATTTTGATTATAAATTAGATTTTTTAGATAAAAAAGAATCAGATTTAGAAAAACAACACAAACGTCAAGTAGATATGTTAGAGCAAATTTCTGGCTTATCAGCAGAAGATGCAAAAACAGAATTAGTTTCGTCGTTAAAAGATGAAGCAAAAGCAGATGCAATGTCGTTTGTACAAAACGCTGTTGAAGAAGCTAAAATGACAGCACAACAAGATGCTCGTAAAATTGTATTAAATACCATACAAAGAGTAGGAGTTGAGCAAGCTGTTGAAAACTGTGTTTCTGTTTTTAACTTAGAGTCTGACGATGTTAAAGGTAGAATTATTGGTCGTGAAGGACGTAATATTCGTGCTTTAGAAGCCGCTACCGGAGTAGAAATTATTGTTGATGATACACCTGAAGCAATTATTTTATCTTGTTTTGATCCTGTTCGTAGAGAAATTGCTCGTTTATCAATGCATAAATTAGTAACAGACGGAAGAATTCACCCAGCGAGAATTGAAGAAGTTGTTAAGAAAACAGAAAAACAAATCAGTCAAGAAATTATAGAAGTTGGTAAACGTACTGTTATAGATTTAGGAATTCATGGTTTACATCCAGAATTGATTAAAATAGTAGGACGTATGAAATATCGTTCTTCTTATGGTCAGAATTTATTACAACACTCGCGTGAAGTAGCAAATCTTTGTGGTATTATGGCATCAGAAATGGGCTTAAATGCTAAAGCTGCTAAACGTGCTGGTTTATTACATGATATTGGTAAAGTGCCAGAAACAGAAAGTGAATTACCACATGCTTTATTAGGAATGCAATGGGCAGAGAGGTTTGGTGAAAAGCCAGATGTATGTAATGCTATTGGAGCTCACCACGACGAGATTGAAATGAAGAGTTTATTATCTCCTATCGTTCAGGTTTGTGATGCTATTTCAGGAGCAAGACCAGGCGCACGTCGTCAGGTATTAGATTCTTACATACAACGTTTAAAAGATTTAGAAGATATTGCCTTCGGATTTAGTGGTGTTCAAAAAGCATATGCTATTCAGGCAGGTCGAGAATTAAGAGTAATGGTAGAAAGTGCTAAGGTAAATGACACTAAAGCAGCGGAATTATCATTTAATATTTCACAAAAAATACAGAATGATATGACGTATCCAGGGCAAGTAAAAGTTACTGTGATTCGTGAAACAAGAGCTGTTAATGTTGCTAAGTAATAGTAATTAATATTATAAAAAAATCCTCATCAATTTTGATGAGGATTTTTTATGCTATCTATTTCTTTTAGACCTTCCTTTTTGCTCAGGTGTTGTTCTTTTTTTATGGTATTTTTTTGAGTAATTTTTATTTTTACGTCTTTTTAAAAGCTTACCTCTTTTTCCTGTTTTTGCATTAGGAACAGCTCTGTAATAAAAGAATTTTTTATCCTCTCTGTACTTTCTGTAATTCTTTCTAAAGTCTCTTTTGTAAAAATAAGCATCATCATAATTAAATATGCTTCCAATGTTAATATCAATATCTATACCTCCATTGTTATAGTATACATCATCTTCATAATGATCGTTATATCTTACATGTCCATAAAAACGAGGGTTGTTCCAACGATCATAAGTAATATTTAAATTTCCTACTTTTGATAGTTTTCCATATCTGTAATCTATATATATACTACCAATTCGTTTTACATTTCCTCTAGTATCGTAGTTGATAAAAGTGTTTCCAACTCGTCTTACTCGACCTCTGCGATCTCTTTCTATACGAACTCCTTTGTTGGTTTTAAAGCGTCTTCCATTATAATCAGCATATCTGGTGTTTTTATAGTGTGTATTAAAATCGAAATCTCCATTTAAAAATACATGGAATTGTACATCTCTTTCAATAAAGGTAACAGCATCGTTGTAACGATTGGTAACCCCAATTTTACTAGTTGACTTATTTGTGTTTTCAGCATTTACAAATGTTAATGACATTATTGCTGCTAATAAAAGTATCCCTTTTTTCATAATTGATAAATTTAGGGTTATGCTTACTCTATATGCTTTTCGGCTTCCGCGTTTGATTAGTAATTTTCAAATAGCGTGCCAAAAAAATAACTTAGAGTTTGTAATTATACTTGTAGTTTGTTAATGTATTGATTTTAATAGTTCTACGTTTTGTGTTTATTGTGTAGATAAGTAAATTTTAGATTATTGATTAAAGGGTTTATTTTATGATATCTACAGGATTTGAGATGTAAATCTGTTTTAGTCTAGCCCTTTTGGAGTGTTAATTTCGTATAAAAAAGTAGCATCTGATTGCCTGGTCGAGCGCAGTCGATATCTTAATTAGTAATTATGCTCTGATCTCTTGAAAAATACGTTTCTATTTTTAACAAAAAATATTTCTGTTGAAAATAATGCTCGAGGTGAGAATACGTTTATTTTGTGAATTTTTAACGACTGCTTAAAATAAATACTATTATCTATGAATATAAACCCATCCTTTTTTTAATTTTCTATATTTATTTGGAGAATCACCAAGTTCTAAATAATAAAAATAGGTAGCTTCAGGAAGTTTGGTTTCTTTTTTGTAAGTAGCTCTTCCTTCAGAAGTACCATTCCAATCGTTCTTATAATTTTCTGTTTGATAGACGATATTCCCCCATCGATTATAAATTACTAATTTGTTGTTTGCAAATTCTGTAATTTCATCGAAAACCAAAAACTCATTTTTACTGTCGCCGTTAGGAGAAATTAATATATTATTGGTGTCTTCAGGAACAATTTCATCATCATAAATTGTACCTATGGTAATTACTTCGTAGTTATTTGGTATAAATACTGCGGATGTAATTTCTCCGCTATTTAAATCACCTGTAACATTTAAAACATTTAAGTTATCCCATCTGTTTTCAGCTATGTTCCAACCAACAACGGTTAATAATGCAATGTTATCAGTAATTGCCATAATATCACTTCTATCATTCCATGTTAAAGTGGTTCTTGTTTCTTTGGTACCGTTTAAATCCCAGTATTCAACAGTACTAATATTTTCGAGTAATACTTGTTTTTGACTGGTTAAGAAGTTTGTAGGAAAAGTACTTGGGGCATTTGGGTCTTCATAAAAATAAGCACCTTTATAAAGATTGTAATTGCTTTGATTATCAATTTTCATTGGGCGAAATAGATCACCATCTCCAATAGGAAAAGTAAAGTTGTCACTTCCGTTTCCTTGTACAGCAGCATAGCCATTAACATGTCTTAAATCATCTTCACCAGCATAGATATTATAATCTATAAAGTCGAGTGAAATATTTACATCATTTCTAGGAGTAATTACAGATCCGTTTATAAAATCTAAATCGTTTCTTATTCCTAAAGAGTTTTGTAGTTCTAAATTATTTACAGCATCGATTTCTACATTAAAAAAAGTAATGCGGTTTGCACCAGAAATAATACGAGTTTCAGTATCGGCATAAAAGCCAGCAAAACCGGTATAGTTATCTAACAATCCGTTATTAACAACATCGGTATGAAAACCTATTTTGGCATCATTGTGTAATTGCATGTTGCCTGAATTATGAAAAGCTGTTTGAGAAAATATAAAAAAAGAAGTAAATAAAAAATATAACGAGATAAAAAATAACTTCATAGTACTTGTTGAAAATTAAAAAATTCTACAATTAATTGGTTTATTGTATTTTAATTGATTTTTCTAATTGTCATGCCAGTAGCATTAGCATCAATAACAACATCTCCAGAATTATCTATGTTTTTTTCTCTGATTTTTATACCATAGCTTTGAAAGGCTGTAAGATTTAACAAAACAGTTCTTGAAGCATTTACATATCTTTGATTTGTATTTCCTATAAGAGTAATTATACTACCTGTATTAGCTATTGGGTTATTATTTTGACAGACAACTACTTCTAGAGAGTTATTGTTTAAGTTATTGAAATCATTTCCATTTTCTTTTCTTAATGAAACAGTATATGTAACTTCATATAGCCCAGTTTCTGTAATTTGTACTTGATTATTATTTCTATTATTAATTGGCCCATTAAAAAGCCTAACAGAGTTTAAAGGTATTAATGTACCATTAGTATTATAACGAGCTACTCTTATAGTAGAGTTTGCATTGTTGTATTTATCGATATAAGTTAATGTAGATGAACCTCCACCAGAACTAGTTGTGTTTGAGTTGTTCATTTGGTGCCATATAGAACCATTACTTTGTAACTTTAAAGTTGTGTTACTACCTATTGAATTTGCATTAATATTTGATAAATTACGATAATTAGAAATGTTAATGTTATTACTAGTGATGTTTTTAAGTATATATTCTCTTCCTTCACAAGTAGAAGCATTAGGTAATGTAATTGTGTGATTACCATTAATAATTATAGAGTAATGATCCTCATTGAGTGTTAGGTTATTTGTTGTAGTTAAAATAGATTTAGATACAGATCCTTTAATTTGTAAAGTAGAATTAGCGATATCAAAATTACCCGTGTTATAGTTTGCGTTTATATCATCTGTAACAGGTATATCCTGTTGATTAATATTAATACCAAACCTTGTTTTTGCATTTCTTCCAGTTGTATTTCCTTGTACTCTAAAAAACTCTCTATAAATTTGTGGACTGTAATAATAACGTTTAAATATTATAGGTTCGTTACCATCATCACCAATAGTAAACTCTAAGCGCCCTTGATTGTTAGGACCAGCAGATCCAATTTCAAACAAGTCTGTTGCTCCAGAACTACCTTTAAGTCTAAAGCTACCATTACTTGTTGTGTAAAACATTGGTTTGTAAAAGCTAGCACCAGATGCAGCAAATTGTAGTGCTGATATGTTATTATTACCCCTAAGATATACTAATGGCTGATCTACATCTGTATAATCAGGATAGGATTGATCTAAACCTAAAGTTCCTCTTCTACCAAATTCTAATATAGGAAGGTTGTTTGAACGTATTTGCATTTTAACATCATCAATAGTTCCAAGAAAGTTAGCAGCTGTTGTGCCTGTGTTACCAGTAGTAAGCCAATTGCTTAATGCAGCATTGTCTATCCAATCAGTACCTGTTGCTGTAGATGATAGTATTTGACCATTTGTACCAACATCACCACTACTATCTATATAACTTTTTTTAACAGATAGGTTTTCGTGAACAATTGTATTACTGTTACGTAAGTTAATTCCACTTATTGCCTTAATATCAAAAAAACCAGTTGATTCTAAGTTTATGTAATTAGCATTATCTATATCAAATCTACCTAAATTAGAAAATCTTAAGTTGTTTGTTCCTCCATTTATAAATCGATTAGCATCTAATGTACCATCAGCAGTATATATATTACTTGATGCAGCAGTAGATGTAATGGTAGGCCATTGATTTGTAATAGGTAAAGGTAAACTAGGGTCAAAAATTCTTATAAGACTATTTGTTGTGTCAAACCATATATCACCTTCTACAGGATTAGAAGGAAAAGTAGGACTTGTTGTTACTAAATTGTTATTAACTGTTTGTATGGTTCCTTTATTGTCAATTACTCTAACTTGTTGAGCATTAATTTTATTAGAAAATAAAATTAATGCAAAAATTAATATTAATATATGTTTTTTATATTGTATCATTCTTATTATAAAGGACTTAACTATGTGTTAATAATTGTAGTTGCTAATAATTTTGAAATTAGATAAAGATTAGTTTTTAATGGGGTGTTTTAATTTTGAATATATTTAGAGAGTAAATCAAAATTATTTTAAAGTATTGGTACCGATTTTATCAGTACCAATACTTTAATTATATTTAAATATTATTTTACAAAGTGAACCTCGATAATATCACCAGCATAAACCGTCCAATCATTAGGGTCTACTTCATCTGCAAAGTCTAAAGTAACTGTACCAGCAGCAGCAGTATAATCTACTCCAACACCAGCAGCAGCACCTGCAATTAATTTTGCACCATTTCTATATACATAAACTTGGCTAAAAGAAGGTAAATCAGTAACACCTGTTAAAGCGAAAGCTGTTTGACCATCTGTAGCAACAAATCTTTCTTGTCCACTTTGAATTAAATCAGTAGCTAATAAGTTTTTAACCTGTCCTGTGGTCTCATCTCTTACAAGTAAGGTATAACCTGTACCACCCATAGCGGTTGCAGCACTACCTGTTTCTTCTTGAATTCCATCAATAACAAACGTACCACCAGCAGCACCATCAATTGTAACTTTAAATTCCTGAGCACCAGTATTAATATCTGTGTCAGCAGTTAAAGTACCACCTAATTGCCAAGTTGTAGTAGTTCTATTACCTGGTGCTGTAGATGTTATTTGAGTAATACCGTTATTAGATTGTAAGTATTTAATAGTACCTTTATTATCTATTAATTTTACTGTTTTAGTAGGGTCTGTATCCTTTGTAAGCGTTGTAGGATCAGTTGTTTGTGCATTAACAGTACCGATTGCTAAGATACCTACGGCAACTAATGCGAATTTAAATTTGTTTGTAATTGTTTTCATAAATTGATTATTTAAAAATTTGTAATAGGGATTTTTGATATTAATAAAGTTGTATTATTCTTATTTCGTCACCTGCATAACACGTTGCATCAGGTTCTATTTCTATTGTTGTTGTGTTGATTACCGTAAAATCGATACGAACACCGTTTCTGTATACGTTAATTTTATCGTTTGAATAAATTGTTAATCCAGAGAAAGTTTGTTGGTTATCAATTGCTATAATTTTAGTAACTTCTTCTCGTAATAAATCTGAAGGATCTATTTTTCGTAATTGCCCGGTAGCATTATTTACGGTAACAATAGCATCTTGAGTAGTGTCTCCGTTTTCTAAGCCAGTAATAGCCAAGGTATTTGTAGTATCTGTTTGTATAGTTGTAGGTTTTATTAATACTCCGCCTAATTGTATGGTATTAGTAGCATCAATTAAAAGACCGTTATTAGCATTAGGAGCTGTATTTGAATTTACCCAATCTGTTCCGTCATATGCATAAATTACCCCTGTTGTAGTATCAACATATACGTCCCCAGCTAATGCATCAGTAATTGTTGTGTTGTTAGGTATACCATTACCTCTTCTAGGGTTATTATCAATAGCAATCCAGTTATTTCCATCCCAAATACTTGTGGTGTTTAAGGTATCATTAATCCAAAAGTCACCTAAATTATTACCTGTTGGAGCTGTTGAACTTGTCGTGACATTAATAGCTCTACCTGATGAATTATTTTTACATAAACTTTTCCAAGAAGTTCCATCATACATAAAAACACAATCCTCATCAGTATTATATACTAACGCACCCTTTAGTGGTGCAATTGCACTCATTTGAGTGTTTGACATACGACTAATAACTATGGCTTTGTCCGTACTTTCTAATTCTAAAATTGAACTAGAATGGATCACAGAAGGATTATCGCCTATCTTTACTTGAGAGAAAAGAGAGGTTTTAATTAAGAAAATAAGTATAAATAATAGTTTTATTTTCATACTATATGGGAAATTAAAGCGGCAAAAGTAATCATTTTTTTTAAATTATAAATAATAATCGTTATAATAGTTGGACACCTCTTTTATATTTAAGTCACTTATAAATAAACTTTAAGATGTTTTTTTTATGTGTGATAGGTGTTTTTTTAATTGTAAAATTTCTACAGAAAAGTGTTTTGTGTTTTTATAAGGAATGTTAAGTTTTTTATTATTTACAGTTGCTATTTTATAGATACTTTTCCAGTGCGTCCTTATTGTTTTTAATGCTTGAAAATAAGTGAATTTTTTTGCATCGTATATGTGGGTTGGCTCTGCCAAAATACCATTGATTTCTATAATTTTAAAATCTGTACCATTTTCTAAAGAAGAAAAAGAATTGTATTTTAAATCAATTCGTCCATAATACCAACCAGGAATTTTTTTATTAAGTGTGTCAAAAGTTTTAATTAATGTTTTACTAATTAAATGGTTTCCGTTAATAAATTGAGTTCCTCTTGAGTGATTTCCTATAGCAGTAAGTTTTACAACTTTATCTTTATAGGGAACTGTATTTAATTTATTTTGATGAATTTCGGTAAATAATTCTATATATAATTTTGCCCTTTCATCATTTAAAATTAATTCTTTTAAAGTGCTTTTTCCGTCGCCAGTAACGGCTAAAAATTTTTTCAGGGTTAAAGAGGTAATGTTTCCAGTTTTGTTTTCTGGATACCGAAAATATAAAACGCCACATTCATTTTCATAATTTAAAAATTCTTGAATAATGATGGCTATCATTCCATACTTTTTAAAGTAGGTTTGTAACTCAGTTTCGGTATGTACTTTTTGTACTAACAGGCCTCTAAAACCAATGTCTGGTTTTGCTATTAAAGGAAATTGAATTTGTTGCTCATTAATAGCTGTAATTATTTTATTATACTCCGTATTAGGTTTTATTAATATAGTTTTAGGGCGATATTTTTCAGGAATGAGCATGGTTGTTTCGAACTTAGATTCGGTGCCGATTCCAGAATTTTTAATACAAGGGTTTGTGGCTGTGTAAAAAGACAGGTGTTTCGCTTTTATAGCCAAATAAAATGCATAGGGTAAGTTAGGAATGTAAAACATATAAGAAGGCCAATGCTCCCAGTTTATAAGTTTTTTTAGGGTGGTATTTTTTCTCAAATTATTTTTGAAATAAATTATCTAAAAATGCTTTTATTGTTTTAAATCCGAAGTAAACAGTGTATAAGAGTAAAAAAATACCAATACCTAATATCGCATAGGCAATATATTTTTTAGGGTTTTCGGTGTAAATTTTTAAAGCTTTAAACCCGATGCTTACTATTATTGGAGATGTAATTAATAAACCCAAAAGGATTAAAAATTTTTTTACAATTTTATCAAAAGTTATTTGTTTAGGCATTGGTATGGTTTTTTATAACATCACGAACATTTCCGTACTTTTTTAATAATTTACTTGCAGTTACTTGGTCGATGTTTAATTCAGAAACTAACATTTTTTCTCCTCTTTTTACCAACTTATTATTAGATAGTTGCATATCAACCATTTTATTACCTTTTACTTTACCTAGTTGAATCATTGTAGCGGTAGATAGCATGTTTAAAACTAATTTTTGAGCAGTTCCGGCTTTCATACGAGAGCTACCAGTTACAAACTCAGGTCCAACGACTACTTCGATAGGAAATTGAGCTGTTAGTGCTAAAGGGCTTTTTTGATTGCAAGTAATACAACCGGTAATAATATCGTTTTTATTGCATTCATTTAAAGCAGTAATTACATAAGGTGTTGTGCCTGATGCAGCAATACCAACCACTACATCTTTGGATGAAATGTTGTGTTTTTGTAAATCAAGCCAACCTTGTTTTGTTGAATCTTCTGCATTTTCAACAGCTTTTCTAATAGCTACATCTCCGCCTGCAATAAGCCCAACAACTAATTCATGCGGAACACCAAAAGTAGGAGGGCATTCACTAGCATCTAAAATACCTAAACGACCGCTTGTACCAGCACCGATATAAAACAATCGTCCACCTTTTTTTAATTTTGTTACTATTTGAGTAGTAAGTTTTTCAATTTGTGGCAATGCTTTTTCAACAGCTAAAGGAACCGTTTTGTCCTCGTTATTTATGTTTGATAATAAATCAGTAACAGTCATTTTTTCTAAATGATTGTATTTTGATGACTGCTCGGTAGTTTTAATAAAATCCATAATTCAAATTTAGTAATTATAATATTTTATAACGTAAAAAAGCAGGTAATTTTAGTTACCTGCTTTTTATGATTATAATAATAAAATTAAATACTTTGTAAAATAGTATTTAATGTATTACTCGATTTCATAATAGCATCAGCTAATTCATCAGTTGGTTCATAGTAACCACCAATGTTTACAGCCTTACCTTGTGCTGAGTTTAATTCGTTGACAATAGTAGTTTCGTTAGCTGTCATTTTTTCTGCAATAGGAGTAAACTGCGCTTTTAAATCAGCATCTTTATCTTGATTAGCTAAGGCTTGTGCCCAATAGGTTGCTAAATAAAAATGAGATCCTCTGTTATCTAACTCTCCAGTTCTTCTTGAAGGTCCTTTTTTATTATCTAACAATTTGTCAGTTGCATCATCTAATGTTTCAGCTAAAACTTTTGCTTTAGCGTTGTTGTTGGTTTCTCCTAAATGCTCTAATGAAACAGCCAAGGCTAAAAATTCACCTAAAGAATCCCAACGTAAATGATTTTCGTTAACTAATTGCTCAACGTGTTTTGGAGCAGAACCACCAGCGCCAGTTTCAAATAAACCACCACCATTCATTAAAGGAACGATTGATAACATTTTTGCTGAAGTACCTAATTCTAAAATAGGAAATAAATCAGTTAAATAATCACGTAATACATTTCCGGTTACAGAAATGGTTTCTTCACCTTGTTTAACTCTTTCTAAAGTAAAAGTAGTTGCTTCAGGAATAGACATCACAAAAATATCTAAACCGTTAGTATCGTGATCTGCTAAGTATTTTTCTACTTTTTTAATGATTTCAGCATCGTGAGCTCTGTTTTCATCTAGCCAGAAAACAGCAGGAGCTTTAGTAGCTCTAGCTCTGGTAACAGCTAATTTAACCCAATCTTGAATTGGAGCGTCTTTTGTTTGACACATTCTCCAGATATCACCTTGTGCTACTTCGTGAGAAATTAAGGTTGTTCCGTTTGCGTCAATTACATCCACTGTTCCGTTTGATGTGATTTCGAAAGTTTTATCATGTGATCCGTATTCTTCAGCTTTTTGAGCCATTAAACCAACATTAGGAACCGTTCCCATTGTGGTAGGATCGAAAGCACCATTTTCTTTACAGAAATCTATCGTAGCTTGGTATAATGAAGCGTAAGAACTGTCAGGAATTACAGCTTTTGTATCTTGTTGTTTTCCTGCTTTATTCCACATTTGTCCTGAGGTACGAATCATTGCGGGCATAGAAGCATCAATAATTACATCCGAAGGAACGTGTAAGTTGGTAATTCCTTTATCAGAATTTACCATGGCAACATCAGGGCTGTTTGCGTAAATAGCTTCAATATCTGCTAAAATAGCGTCTTTTTTGTCAGCTGATAATTCCTCTAAGTTACTTAATAAGTTTCCGAATCCGTTATTAACATCAACTCCTATTTCTTCGAAAGTAGCGTTGTGTTTAGCGAATAAATCTTTAAAGAAAACACGAACTGCATGTCCGAAAATGATAGGGTCAGAAACCTTCATCATTGTTGCCTTCATATGTAATGAAAATAACAATCCTTTGTCTTTCGCATCAGCAATTTGTTCTGTTAAAAAGGCTAATAAAGCTTTTTTATTCATTACAGATCCGTCGATTACTTCACCATTTAGTAAAGAAACTTTTTCTTTTAAAATAGTTTTTGTCCCGTTAGCGTCTGTATGTACAATTTTTACATCTGTGGCATTGTTTACAGTAACTGATTTTTCGGTATGTGCAAAATCTCCGCCAGTCATTGTTGATACATGTGTTTCTGAATTAGAAGCCCAAGCACCCATTGAATGTGGATTCTTTTTTGCATAATTTTTTACTGCTTTTGGTGCCCTACGATCAGAATTCCCTTCACGTAAAACAGGATTTACAGCAGATCCTTTAATTTTATTATAACGTGCTAAAATTGCTTTTTCTTCATCAGAATTAGCTTCTTCAGGAAAATTTGGTAATGTATATCCTAAAGCTTGTAATTCTTTTATAGCAGCTTTTAATTGAGGTACCGAAGCAGAAATATTTGGTAATTTAATAATATTAGCTTCTGGTTTCTTTGCTAAGTCACCTAAGAAAGCCAAGGCATCTTCTACTTGTTGCTCTTTGGTTAAGAAATCTGAGAAGTTTGCAAGAATACGTCCTGCAAGAGAAATATCTTTTGTTTCTATTGCTATATTAGATGATTTTGTAAAAGCTTTTACAATAGGTAAAAACGAACGTGTAGCTAACGCTGGAGCTTCATCCGTTTTTGTGTACATGATTTTAGCAGTTTTGCTCATATATTAGTTTTTTTATGGTAGTATTACTTAAAACACACACCGTAATCATTAATAATTTTAATTTTGAAGTACTGCAAATTTAAGAATTACCGATGAGTTTTTTACTGCTAAAACATTATTAATTAGGGTGTTTTATTGTGAATTTGATAAAAAAAAGAAGATTTTTTGGGTTTTTATTATTAAAATAAAAGCCATATTATACAATTGCTTGTAATAACATGGCTTTCTTTAAAATAGTAGTTGCATTGATTTGTATTGCTACATTTTCAAATAAAACAGTGTTTTACGTTTTTCTTTATGAAAAACTACTTTCCTATTTTAAAATTGAAACATTTTTTAAGACATGTTGTTCTTAAAAAGAATGTTTCGTTGTTTTTAAACGAATAACTGTTGTTGTATCAATAATCAATCTATAGAAAGTAATTTTAAATTATAAAATAATTTCAATCACTTTTTAATTTTGATTAAAGCATCAATTTAAAATGTTTAAAAACAATATATAAAGAACATTTCTTTAAGTGAATTTACTTTTTACTAATTATCACAATATATTGAAATTGTACTAGTATTATAAACTCTTCGTAAAGATATATTTTTATATATTAGTTTTATAGTATTTAACGATTTAGATATCAACACTATATGAACTATAGTTATTAACAAATGTGAATAAAAAAAGCACTGTGAAAATCACAATGCTTTTTTATAAATCGAATTAAGAAGTAAATCTTAACCTCTTCTTTCTTTAATTCTTGCTTTTTTACCAGTAAGACCTCTAAAGTAAAAGATACGTGCTCTACGTACAATACCTTTTTTGTTTACTTCAATTTTCTGAATAGCAGGTAAGTTTACAGGGAAGATACGTTCAACTCCTATTGTACCAGACATTTTTCTGATTGTAAAAGTTTCAGAAGCACCAACACCTCTTTTTTGTATAACAACACCTCTAAAGAACTGCGTACGTACTTTTTCACCTTCTCTAATTTCGTAAAACACTGTAATTGTGTCTCCAGCTGAAAATTCTGGTAATTCGTTTCTTGTTACAAATTCGTCTTGAACAAACTTTACTAAATCCATTGTAATGATATTTATATGATTTTATAAAACAACATTCACGATATTTTCGTCAGAGGTTAATTTATGGCTGCGAAATTAATGAAAATATTATAAAATACGAACTTTTGTTCCATAATATTTATCACTTTATAAAACCATTTTATGATTAATTATTTTTTGAACTAAAAAGATAGATGTTTTTCTTTTTATTACTGTCTATTAGGCTGTAATTTAGGTTGCTATCTATGGTTGTTTTTTTAGAATTCTTTTTTGATATTATTAAATAAAACGGAATTTCGCTTTTTAAAATATGCTCAACTTCTTCTGATTTTATAGATTTTACTTTTCCTTTAGAATAAAACTGACTAGAGTAACTTTTTGTTTTGTAATGATAAATCTGAATGTCTTTTTTACAAGAATCCTGAATGAAATATTTATCAGAATTAGCATAGGTTTCCATATTGTTATTCATCAAGCTAAAACTATAAACCAAAATAGTAGCAATTGGTACGATTAAACTAATGGTTATTATTGTAGTTTTTTGTTTGATGTTTTTCCAAAAATGAACAGCTAAAAGAGCAATCGGAATTAATACAGGTAATATATATGGGTGAATTAAACTTTTAGAGACAGTAAAGAATAAAGGTGTCCATATTAACCAAGCACTTAAAAATAAGATCCATTTGTTAGAAAAGAACGTTTTTCTGTTTTTCCATAATTTTCCAATGACTACTTGAATCCAAGGTAGGGCAAATAATAAAAGAAAAATCCAAATCATTCCTAAAGGTTGTTGTTTTGGAAATCCGTATTTATCACCAGACCAACTACTATCAAAAAATCGACTAAAGTGTTCACCAACGATAAAATAGTCGATAAATCCAGGCGTTTTTTGTTCTGCTAAATAATACCAAGGAATTGCAATTAGTGCCATTACTAGTATTCCCAAGAAATAAGGAAATGTTTTAAATACCTTTTTAAATGATTTTGAAATTAGCGTCCACATAAAAATAGGAGGCAAGGTTAAAATAAAAATAATAGGTCCTTTTGCTAATAATCCTAATCCGAAACCAGCAAAAATTAAATATTTCCAAATAGGTTTTTCAGGATGATGCATGGCTTCCCAAAAAGAAAGCATTACTAAGGCTACGCAAAAAGCTAAAGAAGTATCGGTAGAAACTACGCCGGCATGAATTAAAAATTCAGGAATAGTAAGCACAATAAATCCTGGTAAAAAAAACGGAAGTTTTTCTCTTTTAGCATATTTACCAATCAAGAATATCATTAAAATACTTAATAATAAATAAGGTAATCTTGCTGTAAACTCAGAAACTCCGAAAACATCAAAACTTAAAGCCGATAACCAAGTAGAAAGTGGTGGTTTTGCCCAAAACGGAACTCCGTAATCTATTTGCGGTGTTATGTAGTCGTTTGTTTCTGCCATTATTCTGGCAATCTCTGCATAACGAGCTTCTGTTTTGTCCATCAAAGGAACAACTGCATTTAAAAACGCTCTCCATAATATTAAGAGAAGAACAGCTATTGAAAAAAAGTTTTTCTTATTGATTAGTTTACGCATTTGTATTTAAGATTTGTATCGTTTTTTTATAGAAAGTAAATCAAACCAAAGTTTAAAGAAATAAGTCATTTTTACACGACTATCATCCGCATCAATCCAAGATTTTAAAGGGATTTCTCGAGCGATATCTTTCATGTTTTCTTTTTTGAAAATGAAAATTAAACGATGAAAAATTTCTACATCAAACAGCCATTTAGAGATGAAATCTTCTTTAAAAACTTTTGAAGCAATTTCTTTGTTGAAAATTTTACATCCGCATTGCGTATCATAAACCTTTAAATCTAATTGTTTAGAGATTAAAGTGGCTATAAATCTACCAATAAAAAAACGATGTTGTTTGCGTTGAATATTAGTATCTATTTTTGCAATTCTAGATCCGAAAGCAAATTGAACTGTTGTGTTTATTTTTTTACTTATACTATGGCATTCCTCTAAAGTGGTTGCTAAATCAGCATCTAAATAAGCAATTTTTAAAAAAGAATTATTGGCTTCACAAAAATTAAAACCAGCTTTAACAGCTCCTGCTTTTCCTACGTTTTTATCTAAAGAAAGTAATTTTACATTTTTAGGATAAATAGTCGCTAATTTCTCTATAACGTCATCCGTCTTATCTGAAGAGCCATCGTTTACAAAAAACAACAGCACATTAGAAGTTGTATCTAAAAACTGTTTAAACTGATTTACAGGCAATCGGTTTTCTTCATTATAGCAAGGAATAACAATAATTAAATCGTGATGTAATTTTTGATTAGTCATCTAATAAATCGGGTCTTATATTCTTTGTATGTTGATATGCTTTTTCACTTCTCCATGCATCAATTTTAGGGAAATTACCAGATAATAATACTTCCGGAACTTTCATTCCGTCATATTCTGCAGGTCTTGTATAAACTGGCGGAGATAATAAGTCGTCTTGAAAAGAATCTGTTAAAGCAGATTGCTCATCACCTAAAACACCCGGAATTAAACGAACAACAGCATCACATAAAATTGCTGCTGCCAATTCCCCACCTGTTAAAACATAATCGCCAATAGAAATTTCTTTGGTAATAAATCGGTCTCTAACACGCTGATCGACTCCTTTATAATGACCCGTTAAAATAATAATGTTTTCTTTTAACGAAAGTGTGTTTGCGATAGATTGATTTAGCGTTTTTGCATCAGGCGTCATATAAATAATCTCATCATACGTTCTCTCTGATTGTAATTTAGAAATACAATTATCAATAGGTTCAATCATTAAAACCATTCCAGCGCCACCACCAAATTGTGTGTCGTCTAGTTTTTTGTAAGAACCGATTCCGTAATCACGTAAATTGTGAAAATGGATTTCAGCTAAACCTTTATCAATGGCACGTTTCATCATAGAATGTTCAAACGGGCTTTTTAGTAAATCTGGTGCTAGGGTAATAATATCTATTCGCATAATGGCAAAGATATATTTTTTAAAGGATACTTATGAGGGAAATATTTTTTTGAATTTCTTCGGAAGCTCTTTTGTTACGTTAATAATTTCTTTGGTAAATGGATGCTCAAATTTTAAAGTAGATGCGTGTAAATACAATCCTTTTCCGTTTAAAATTAAACCATCTATAAAATGTTCTTTGTCACCTAAAATGGGATTGTTAATAGCTAATAAATGTTTTCTTAATTGATGTTTTCTTCCTGTTTTTGGCGTTAACTCAACTAAGTTTAAAATATTAAAACGCTCAGAAATAACGGTTTTTAAAACTTGATATGAAGTAAACGCATTTTTGATGTCAACAGGGAAGTTAATTTCTCCTTTTTCGTCCATTTTACCAATGCTTATGGCATGATATGTTTTTTGAATTTCCTTATTTTCAAATAACTGATTTAAAGCAATAATGCTTGAACTTGTTTTTCCGATTAGTAATAATCCACTTGTGGGATAATCTAATCGATGCACGGGTCTTGGTCGTACAGCATCAAAAAGGGTACTTTTTGTTATGTTTTGCAGCAAAGCGTTGTTTATCGTTGCAAACGAATTTCCGCTTACTAAAATCCCCGAAGGTTTGTAAATAATAGCTAAATAATCGTCTTCAAAAAGAATTTCTAAGTCAAACTCAAATTGTTTAAAAGTAGTATCGTTTCCTTTTTTATATAATTCTATAAGTTCATTGCCGTTTATAAATAGGGCGGTAGTGGCAATTTTACCATCTACTAAAATCAATTCTTTCTTAATTGCTTTTTTTAAACCAGATTTAGTCGGAATCGTTTTAAAAATACCAACTCCGTATTCTTGTAGTCGAATCGATTTTTCTAGTGAGGGAACTTTATGAGTTTCTGATATGGTCATTATCTTTTGAAAATCCTTTTTTTTAGCATCATTCTAAATTTACTTTAATATATCAGAATGCTATTTTAATCGATATGAATCATTTATTATGTGAACCTGAAACAAGTTCAGGTTGACGAAATTGGTTGGTGATTATCATTAAACATCTTGTTGGTTATTTGGCAAATAATTGCGACATATCTTTAAAAGCTTTAAATTCAAGAGCATTATTTTCAGGATCATTAAAAAACATTGTTGCTTGTTCGCCAACCAATCCTTTAAAGCGAATGGTTGGAGCTATAATGAATGTTGTATTATTTGCTTTTAATCGTTCAGAAAGAGCTATCCAATCATTCCATTTTAAAACAACTCCAAAATGCGGAACAGGAACATCGTGGCCATCAACAGGATTTGTAATTGAATTTGTTGGTTGATAATCTTCCTTTTGATGGATGACTAATTGATGTCCGAAGAAATTAAAATCTACCCAATAATCCGAACTTCTACCTTCTTCGCATTGTAAAATATCTCTATAAAAAATTCTGCTTTTTTCTAAGTTCTGAACAGGAATTGATAGGTGGAATGGTTGTAAACTCATGTAGGGAAGATTATTTTTTTTGTCTTATTATTTCAGAAATGTTATTTACATTTTCTTTAGCTTGCCATAAAAAATCAATATAAGACCAAACATCAGAATCAAGAAGGTTGTCTTTGTCGAGTATTGAGTCTTTTTTTAAGTCTATGAAAATGGAATAAACATTATGAGTTAATTCGTTTCTTTGAACTAAGAATTGGTTTAAAATTGAGCTCAAGTTTCTATCAAAAAGATTGTTCTTTTCACCGATGGAAATTAATTTACCCAAAGTTGCTCTTTCTATTTTGTCTTTTACATTATTTCTTAAAAAATATAAAATCAATTCAGCTTCTAGTTTTCCTATAGCTAATGTGAATTTGCCTAATTCTGAACAAAATTTATCAGAACTATATAAAAGATTAAAAAAAACAATGCCTTTTGTAGGTTCTCCTTTGTACTTCATCTTAAAATCCATCAGCTTTATCATCACCTCTAGGATCAGCACCACCTTCTAAATTTCCATTAGGTAACACTAAAATACCGGCTACTTTACCAATAACAGGACTGTCTTCTTCATTTAAAAGATATCCTAATTTCTGTAAATCTTGTTTAACAGTGGTATCAAATTTATTAGGTTCCATCATAATAACATCTGGCAACCATTGATGATGGAATCGTGGTTGATTAACGGCTTCTTGCATGCCCATTTTAAATTCATGTACATTTAAAATAGTTTGTAATACCGAAGTTATAATTGTAGATCCGCCGGGCGTACCAACAACCATCCATAGTTTTCCGTTTTTTTCAACAATAGTTGGTGTCATTGAGCTTAGCATACGTTTTTCTGGAGCAATTTCATTTGCTTTTGCGCCAATCAATCCAAACATATTTGGTTCACCAGGTTTGCTGCTAAAATCATCCATTTCATTGTTTAAAAAGAAACCTAAATCAGCACAATATAATTTAGAGCCATAAGCACCATTAATTGTAGTGGTAACGGAAACTGCATTTCCGAATTTATCAACAATAGAGTAATGCGTTGTTTCATCACTTTCAATCATTTCAACATTACCATGAGAAACGTCTTCAGACAAAGTTGCTTTTTCAAAAGAAAAATCCCTCATTCGGTATTTGGTATATCTTTTACTGATTAATGTATCTAATAATATATTTACAAAATCTGGGTCGCCTAAAAAGAAGCTTCTATCTGCATAAGCACGTCTTTCGGCTTCTGTAATAACTTGAATCGTTTTTGTAGTGTTATGGCCAAATTTATCTAATTCATAAGGTTCAATCGCATTCATTATTTGCGCTAAACAAACTCCGCCGCTAGATGGTGGCGACATAGATATTACACGTAAATCATCGTATTTAAAGGTAATAGGAGTTCGCCATTTTGCTTCGTATTTCGCTAAATCTTCTTCGGTCATAATTCCGCCGTTAGCTTGCATAAATTTTACCAAACGCTTTGCTGTTTCTCCTTTGTAAAACTCATCTCTACCGTTTTCTAAAATACGTTGTAAAGTTACTGCTAGCGCAGGATATTTAATGGTGTCGTTCTTTTTCCAAGGTTTATTAAAAAGAATCGTGTCTTTATTTGCTTTTAAAAATGAAGGTTGGTGTTTTTTTATGCGATTTTCTTGTTTTTGAGTAACAATAACGCCTTTTTTAGCCAAAGCAATAACTGGCGTTAGAATATCAGTAATAGGTAAAGTTCCGAATTTTTTATGAGCAGCGAAAACTCCGGCAACTGTACCAGGGATTCCAACAGCCATTGCGCCAAGTGTACTTTTATTTTTAACAACGTTACCAAGACTATCTAAAAACATGTTTTTAGAAGAAGCGAGCGGTGCTTTTTCACGGTAATCTAACGCGCCAATTTCACCTGTGTTTTTACGATATACCATAAATCCGCCACCACCAATATTACCAGCATACGGATATGCTACTGCTAAAGCTAATTCTGTAGCTGCCATTGCATCAAAAGCATTTCCGCCTTTTTTAAGAATATCTACTCCGATTTTAGAAGCTTCTTCTCTGGCAGAAACTACCATTGCTTTAGTTGTGATTAACCCCGTAATTTTTTCTTTTTGAGTTGCTGTCTTACAACTTGATATAATAACTGAAAAGAAAATAAATAAGAATATATTTTTCATTTTTTAAATTGTAATGTTAATTTCTGAATTGCAATACTCGTGTAATTCTTCAAAGAATAAGGTAAAGTCTTCTTCAAATAATTGATAGTGAATTAATAAATCTTCAGAAGCTAAATTCATTTGAGAGATTCCTTTAGTACGTTTGTTCATACCGTTTAAAACTTCTTGAATTCCTTTTGCAAATTGATAGTTATATAGCCAGTTATACTTCGTTAAATATGGAAGGATTTCTTGCGTTTTTTCTGGAAGAATATCAAAATTATCTTCTAAAAGTTTATAAACAGATTTTACATAAACACCTAAAGGTATTTCAGAATAAGTACTCCAGTTTTTAGCTAAAAAATGATCGTAAAAAATATCGATAATTACGCCGTCATAATGTCGATAACGTTCATGTAATCTTCTTTTGCTTTTTCTAACAATGGGATGCGCATCTGTAAAAGTATCTATTTGACGATGTAAAAGAATTCCTTTTTGAATTTCTTCTTTAAAATGAGAAAACTTATTTCCTTTAATATGGTCGGCAATAAAATTACCAATCATTAAGTCTGTATTATTTCCCGATAAATATAAATGTGCTAAAAAATTCATTTTATAAATGTAAACAAAAAACCACAACTTGTAAGTTGTGGTTTTTAAGTTATTAAAATAACTATTAATTTTTACTAGGAATGTTCTTTAAAATTTCTAATAAAAATTTCCAATATTTTTGAGTAGATGAAATTTGTGCACGCTCATCAGGTGAGTGTGCTCCTTTAATATTAGGACCGAAAGAAACCATGTCCATCTCTGGATAATTCTGACCTAAAATTCCGCATTCTAAACCAGCATGACAAGCGGCAACGTTTGCTTTTTCACCATGTAGATCTTCGTATAGTTTATCTACGATTTTTAAAATTTCAGAGTTTACGTTAGGCAACCAACCAGGATACGTACCAGAGAACTCCACATCAAAACCAGCTAATTCGAAAGCTGCACGTAATGAGTTTGCTAAATCCCATTTATTAGTTTCAGAAGAAGAGCGTGTTAAACACCCGATTTTAATAGCGCCATCTTTTACAATAACACGGGCGATATTGTTTGAGGTTTCTACTAATCCTTCAATATCCGGACTCATTCTGTATACTCCGTTTAATGCAGTGTATAAAGATTTTATCAATCCTTCTTGAACACCTAAATCCATTACTTTTTTAGGAGTTTCAATTGCTGTTAATTCAATTGATAAATTAGGCTCTAATGTTAAAAATTCAGTTTTAATACTGTTTATTAATTCGTGAATTTCAAATAAGAAAGGTTCTTTGGATACGGTATCTATTACTACTGTAGAAAAGCTTTCGCGAGGTATTGCATTTCGCAAGCTACCTCCGTTTATTTCAGCAACACGTAATCCGAAGTTGGTAAAACCATCAAATAATAAACGATTCATTATTTTATTAGCATTACCTAGGCCTTTAATAATATCCATTCCAGAATGACCACCATTTAAACCTGTAATAGAAATAGAAAAAGCTGTTGTGTTGTCTGGAGTAATTTCTTGTTCGTATGTTCTTCTAGCGGTAACATCTACACCACCTGCACAACCCATACCAATTTCATCATCTTCTTCGGTATCTAGGTTTAATAAAATTTCACCTTCTAAAATTCCTCCTTCTAATCCCATTGCACCCGTCATACCAGTTTCTTCATCAATAGTAAACAAGGCTTCAACAGCAGGGTGTGCAATATCGGTAGCTTCTAAAACTCCCATAATCGACGCTACACCTAAACCATTATCAGCACCTAAGGTGGTTCCGTCTGCTTTTACCCAATCTCCATCAATAAACATTTTAATTCCTTCAGTATCGAAATCAAAAACTGTATCAGAATTTTTTTGGTGTACCATATCTAAGTGACTTTGCATCACGATAGTTTTACGGTTTTCCATTCCTACAGAAGCTGGTTTACGAATAATTACGTTACCAACTTTATCAACCATTGTTTCAAGATTTAGATTTTTGCCAAAATCTACCATAAACTGAATAACTCTTTCTTCTTTTTTAGATGGACGAGGTACTGCGTTTAAAAGTGCAAAATTTTTCCAAACTGCTTTAGGTTCTATGTTTTTTATATCTGAATTCATTGATAAATGTTTGTTTAAATTTAAAGTACGAAGATACTTTTTTAAAGTGATATATGTTAGTTGGCTGTGTTTGAAAATTGTAAATTTGCAAAATGGATTTTTCATCAAAATTATTAGAAAGAGCAGTAGATGAAGTGAGTAGGTTACCGGGTATTGGTAAACGAACTGCGCTTCGTTTGGTGTTGCATTTATTAAAACAACCTACAGAGAATACTAAATATTTAACAGATGCTTTAACTCATTTACGTACTGATGTAAAATCATGTAGTAAATGCCATAATATTTCTGATACTGTTTTGTGTGAAATTTGCAATAATTCGAATAGAAATGCTGAAATAGTATGTGTTGTTGAAGATATTCGTGATGTAATGGCAATTGAAAATACAGCTCAGTTTAGAGGTATATATCATGTGTTGGGAGGGAAAATTTCTCCTATCGAAGGAATAGGACCACAGAATTTACAAATAGATTCTTTAGTTAATAAAGTAAAAGAAGGGGAAATTAAGGAATTGATTTTTGCTTTAAGCTCTACAATGGAAGGTGATACCACCAATTTTTATATTTATAAACAGATAGAAAAATGTAATATTACTACTTCAACAATTGCTCGCGGAATTTCAGTGGGTGATGAGTTAGAATATGCAGATGAAGTTACGCTCGGTAGGAGTATTGTTAATAGAATACCTTTTGAGCAATCTATAAAAGGATAAAAAAAAGGTTGCTGTAAAAGCAACCTTTTTAAGTGATATTGTAAATAAAAATTATTCAGCTCTAGTGTAAACTTCTTCATATTCTTCACCTTCTAAAGAGAGAGTCATAGTATTGTTGTTGTTAGAAAAAGTAATATTAAATACTATATCATTATTTTGTTGAGAGCTTATTTTACTTTCTTTTCTGTTGTTAACAGTAAAGGTATAAGTTCCGTTATCGTTGTTTTTCCATGTTCCTATATTTTCCTCTTCAGCCACACAGTTGCCACCGTCATTATCATAATCAGTTTGGGTAAAAGAAAAATCTTCTTTCCAGTTTGTTGTATTCATTTCCCAACAAGAATCTGCAGCTTTATTGGCTCTAGGTTCTTGTTGTTCTTGCCAAGAACCGATGATAAGATCTAAGCTTTTTTCATTATCAGAACAAGAAAAGAAAGTAAATACTGCAATAGATAAGATAAGTAATTTTTTCATAATTTTTATGTTTTTAATATTTAGTATTACAAAAGTACTATTTATTTTTTTTTAAAAAAAAAGTTATTTAGTTTTAAGTAGCTTTTTTTTAGTGGTTTAGTGTGTTTTTTTGCAGCAGCGTTTGCTACTGCTGAAAAAAAAATGGAATAGTACTTGAAATAATGTTTATAGAAAAACGAATAAAAGTAAAAAAATAACCAGGTGTAATTTTGGTTAATAGCGGGGTTGTGATAGGAAGTGGTATTGTAAATCGTATTCCTTTTGAGCAATCTATAAAACGATAAAAAAAGGTTGTCTTTTGGGCAACCTTTTTTATCGTTTTATTAAAATATTTTTAGTTTACCCTAGTGTAAACTTCTACTCCCTCTCCTTCTCCTAGAGTAAAAGTATTATTGTTGTTTGAAAAAACAACTAAACCAGTATTGTCTCTAGTTTCATTTTCTCCTTTAGAAAAAGAAAAAGTATATGTATTGTTATTATTGTTTTTCCAAGTTCCAATTTGTTCAGGTCCATCAGTAATGCAGTTACCATCACTATCTTTTTCGTATTGAGTAGAAGAATAAGTACTATTACTGTTGAAGTTTACAGTGTTCATTTTGTAGCAGTCGTCTTCAACTCTTTTTTCTGCTTTAGGCTCTGTTTCTAGTTGAGTCCATGACCCTATAATAAGATCAAGTTTGTCATCATTATCAGAACAAGAAAATAAGGTAAATACAGCAATTGACAAAATAAGTAATTTTTTCATAATATATTTTTTTAGAATTAAGATGCAATAATAATAATAAATTACTTTATGGCTCTAATTCTTCATCCTTTTCAATTAATTCTTTTTCAAACTTATCCCAAGATTTTTTAGCTCTTACTTTTTTGTAAAAACGGATAGCTATCATTAATAAAACGCCAAAAAGAACAATTCCTACAACTCCCCAAATCCAATTAATAGCGCTTTTTAACACGACTAAAAATACTACTGCAAACAAAATTACAGTTGGAGCTTCGTTAAATATTCTAAGTTTTGTAGGTGAATAATTAATGTCATCAGCTTGTAACTCTTTGTATATTTTATGACAAAATCCGTGGTAAAAATACAAGGCTAAAACAAATGCTAGTTTTACATGCATCCAAGGCATTTCTATATAAGCAGGGTTTTTATAAAGCATCCAAAAGGCAAAAAAACTAGCTAATATTAAAGAAGGCCAGGTAATAATATACCACAAGCGTTTTGTCATTAATTTATATTGCGTTTGTAAAATTGCTTTAGCGGGTTCGTCTTTTTTTTCGGCTTCTACATGGTAGATAAATAAGCGACCAATATAAAATAAACCAGCAAACCAAGTAACTACAAAAATAATATGTAATGCTTTTACGTATAAAAAATCCATTTTTTCTATTTAAATTTATTAACTGTTATAGTTTAGAGACGGATCAAAAAACTAATTAAACAAAGTTCTCGATACATTTTTTTCGTTCCTCAAAAATTTACTCGAACTGACATTTGTTTTTATTTAGAAAAATACTCTAAATTATAATTATATGTCATTTCGAGCACAGTCGACCAGACAATTTATGTTTTTATGAACTAAGAGTTAAAATTTATTAATCCAACCAGCTAAAACATCTGTCCATTCATCATTATCATTAATACAAGGTACGGTGTAAAATTCTTCTCCACCGGCTTCTAAAAACTCATGTTTTCCTTCCATGGCAATTTCTTCTAATGTTTCTAAGCAGTCAGAAACAAAAGCAGGAGTTACAATGGCTAATTTTTTAACTCCGTCTTTTTCGGCTTTTTTTACAATCGTTCTATCAGTATAAGGTTGTAGCCAAGGATCAACTCCTAAACGAGATTGAAAAGAAGTAGAAACCATGTTTTCGTCTAACCCTAATGCTGAAATCACATTTTTGGTTGTTTGATAACATTGATGGCGGTAACAAAATTCGTGTGCTTTTGACGGAGTGTTACAACAACTGCCATCTATTTTACAATGACTTTTAGTAATGTCTGATTTTCGGATATGGCGTTCTGGAACTCCGTGGTAAGAAAATAATAAGTGGTCGTAATCCTTATCAGCTAAATAATCTTTAATACTGTTTGATAAAGCTTTAATGTATTCAGGTTTATTGTAAAACGCAGGAACATCTGTTATTTTTATTTCAGGAAAGAACTCTTTGCGAATTTCTTCAGCTAAAACCACAATAGTTTCGGTAGTTGCCATGGCAAACTGCGGATATAACGGCACCAACATAACTTCTGTAACACCTTTATCGTGTAGTTCTTGTAATCCTTTTTTTATGGTCATTGTACCATAACGCATTGCTAAGGAAACAGGAAGTTCCGTTTTTTGTTGCACTTTTTTTTGCAGACGTTTAGAAAGTACAATTAAAGGAGAACCCTCTTCCCACCAAATTTTTTTATAAGCTGCTGCAGATTTTTTAGGCCTCGTATTTAAAATAATTCCTTTCACTAAAAACGAACGAAACCAATAAGGAACATCAATAACACGTTCGTCCATTAAAAATTCGCCTAAATATTTTTTTACATCCTTCGGATCTGTGCTTTCTGGTGATCCTAGGTTTACTAATAAAGCTCCTTTCATTTTATTTATCTATTAAGCTGTTTTTATTTATCTGGTTTGTTGTTTCATATAAAGCAATACTTAAACTGTGTATTACGTTCATAGATGAATTGCGTCCGTACATTGGTATCGCAACTGTTGCGTCTAACAAGTCTGTGTTTTCAATTCCGTTTCTTTCGCTACCCAAAAGTAAAACTATTTTTTCTGTTGAGGTAAAATCAAAATCCTGAATATTTATACTATCATCAGTAATTTCAATACCGATAATAGTATTTCCTTCTTTTTTTAATTGATTTATTAGCAAGTTGAAATCACTATAGGTATCGTGTTCAATTTGATTTATGGTGTTTCTAGCAGTACGAGATACATTTCTGTTCTTTATAGAGGGCGAGCTATCATGTAAAAATATTTTTTGCACTCCAAAGCTTTCAGAAATACGAAAACACATACCAATGTTCTCTGGAGTTCTTATAGCGTCGCAAACAATAGTAATAGGAAACAGTTGCTGTTTGTTTTCGATGTCGTAATGTGTAAGTTGTTTCATTTAGTTATTTTGTAAGCTCATTACATATTGTTTTGGTGTGGTACCAAACTTCTTTTTAAAGGCTGCGATAAAATGGCTAGAAGTGCTGTAGCCAACTTGCAAGCCAACTTCATTTACGTTGTATTGGTTGCTTTCTAAAAGTTTGCGAGCATGTTCCATTTTATAATCAAACAAAAAACTGTAAACAGTATCTCCATATATTTGTTTAAAACCTTCTTTTAACTTCTTTAGGTTTAAGCCAACTTCGTTTGCTAATTCTTGTAAGGTTGGTGGCTCGCTCATTCTTGCGATAATAATATCTTTAGCTTGCCTTATTTTTAATATTTCACGATCATCAACTAAAAACGGGCAGTATTCATTTTCTGTATTTTCACCAGTATCAAAATGAAGACTCAGTAGCTCGTATGTTTTTCCTTTAATATAAAGGTCTTTCATTGAGCTATGATTTTGTGCTGTTAAAATTTGCTGCAAAGCCATTAAGGTGTTTGAGCTTATTTCGGTATTGTCGTAATATTTTTTATTCTTATTATCATCACTTAAAAAAGGAATGTAGCTAGCTTCTTTAGAGAATAGCGCATGAAATTTTTCGATAGTGATTAAAACAGATACCAAAGATGTTTTTGGTAAAATCTCTAAATTTATTGGTAGGTTTTGCTGTGGATTGTATAAAAATATAGCGTGTTTATCTAATACGTTAAAAGTATAACTGTTTTCATTAAAATGAAATTTACAATTTCCTTTTACACAATAATGTAGCTGTATATAAGAGTTATCGATGTCTCTTTTGTAAACTTCTGTTTTGTTAGAGTTATTTTGAAATTTTAAGACAAAAAAACCTTTTTCTAACAATACTTCTCTAAACGTACTTTCTGCGATGTTTTTTGACATAGATCAAAATAGATTTAAAAATAATTTATTTAGAATGACTCTAAATTGAAATACTGCCAATAGCTGATTTCATTGCAAAAATACACTTTATCTGTGTTTTAGAGATGTTTTTAGTTTAAAAAACTGATAACGACATTAAAAGTTCTTTCAGCGACATTTTTTTATATTTAATCTTTATATTTTTGACCCACCTTATTGAAGAAGACTGAATGACAGCGGATACACATAATAAGAATTTATATAACATAGGTGTTAGTTACAAAAAAGCTGATGCGACTATTAGGGGTAAGTTTAGTATTTCTAAGGAAAATCAAATACAACTTTTAGAAGAAGCAAAGCAGAGTGGAGTTGATGGTATTTTTGTGTTATCAACCTGTAATAGAACCGAAATTACTGGTTTTGCAGAACACCCTTTTCAATTAATTAGCATGCTTTGTAAATATTCAAACGGAGCGGTTGAAGAGTTTGCAGAAGTTTCTAATGTATATAAAAACAACGAAGCAATTACGCATCTTTTTAGGATGGGTACTGGTTTGGATAGCCAAATTTTAGGAGATTACGAAATTGTTGGTCAATTGCGTCAAGCATTTAAACTAGCAAAAGAGGTAGGAACTACCAATGCATATTTCGAGCGTTTGTTAAATCATGTAATGCAGGCAAGTAAGCGTGTAAAGAATGAAACGAAGTTAAGTTCAGGAACCACATCGGTTTCTTATGCCGCAGTTCAATACATCATTAAAAATTCGCCAAATTACAATTCGAAAAATATTTTAGTTTTCGGATTGGGAAAAATGGGGAAACATACTTGCAAGAACTTAGCTGAATATACTCAAAATAAAACAGTAAGTTTAATTAATAGAACCGAAGAAAAAGCGGAGGAGTTTGTAAAAGAGCATCCATCTATAAAAAAAGTTAAGTATAATAATTTAACGAAAGAAGTAGCAAATACAGATATTTTAATCGTTTCTACAGGAGCTTCTGAAGCGACTATCAAAAGAGAACATATCTTAACAACTAAAGAATTGCTGATTTTAGATTTATCAATGCCAGCAAATGTTTCGAAAGAAGTAGCAGCATTAGAAAACGTTACGTTGATAAATGTTGATGAGTTATCTAAAATTACAGATGAAACATTAGCAATTCGTCAGCAAGAAATACCAACAGCCGAAGCCATCATAGAAACTCATAAAGAAGAGTTTGGTGAATGGCTACATCACAGAAAATTTACACCAGCTATTACGGCGTTAAAAGAATCGTTAAAAACAATTCAACAAGACGAAATAGCTTTTCATAAGAAAAAAATAAAAGACTTTGATGAATCTCAGGCAGAAGTAATTACTTCGAGATTTATTCAAAAAATAACTACACAATTTGTAAAGCACTTAAAAGCTGAAGAAACCTCTGTAAGTAATAGTATAGAGGTAATGGCAAAAGTGTTTGGTGCAAATTTAGAAACTATCCATGCAGAAGACAATTAGAATAGGTACACGTGATAGCCAATTGGCTATGTGGCAAGCAAACAAAGTTCGTAAAGAGCTAGAAGAATTAGAGTATAAATGTGAAATAGTGCCGATTAAATCTACTGGAGATCTTGTTTTAGACAAGCCTTTGTATGAATTAGGAATCACAGGAATTTTTACTAAAAATTTAGATATCGCAATGTTAAATGGCGATATAGATGTTGCAGTACATTCTTTAAAAGATGTGCCTACAGTTTTACCTGAAGGAATTATTCAAGCAGCAGTTTTAAAACGAGCTAACTACAACGATATTTTAGTATTAAAAGACAACGAAGAGTTTTTTGGGCAACCTAACGGTATAATTGCAACAGGTAGTTTACGAAGAAAAGCACAATGGTTAAATCGATACCCTACACACGAAGTTGTTGGTTTACGAGGAAATGTAAATACACGTTTAGAAAAGTTAGAAAATAACGAATGGGACGGTGCCATTTTTGCCGCAGCTGGTTTAGAAAGATTAGGGAAAAGACCAGAAGGAGCAATTAATCTTTCTTGGATGATTCCTGCGCCAGCACAAGGAGCAATTATGATTACTGCTTTAGCGAATGATGATTTTTCTATAGATGCGTGTGAGCAATTAAACCATTACGAAACACAAGTTTGTGTGGGGATTGAGCGTGAATTCTTAAACTTATTAGAAGGCGGATGTACAGCGCCAATAGGAGCCTTGGCATATGTTGACGCTAAAACAGAAGAAATAAACTTTAAAGGTTTATTATTAAGTAAAGACGGTAAAAAGAAAATATCAGTAACAAAAAACGCCAAAGTAGGACGTCATCGTTATTTAGCGAAAGATTGTGCTGATTATGTAATTAATAAAGGAGGAAAAGAATTAATGGCTGATGATGTTGAGGTAGAAAAAGATTTTTCTATCTACTCAACGAAGAAGTTATCAGAAATTCAAAAAGAATTATTACCAGCATCTGTTAGTATTACAGATAGTGATTTTATTAAAATTCGTTTTAACAGAATTGCACCTAAGGTAATTAAGAATGAGATTGAAAATGTAATTATTACCAGTCAAAACGGTGTAGAAGCAATCGCAAACTCTTTTACAGCAGATGAATTAAAATTCAAAAATATTTACTGTGTTGGTCGAAGAACAAAAAAGTTAATCGAACAAAAAATAGGAAAAGTAGTAAAGTCTGAAAGAAATGCTGTTAAGTTAGCAGCTTATTTAGCTAAGGAAATAAAAGGGCAAGAAGTAACTTATTTCTGTAGTGATTTACGTTTAGATACTTTACCAAATGCTTTAAAAGTAAACGAAATATCGGTAAACGAAGTAGAAGCATACAAAACAATGTACAGTCCGTCTAAAGTTGATGAGAAAGTAAACGGAGTTTTGTTTTATAGTCCATCAGGGGTTGAAAGCTATATGCAAGAAAATGTTGCTGGTAAAGTAGCTTTTTGTATTGGCGAGAGCACCGCAAAAGAAGCAAGAAAACATTTTGATGATGTACAAGTTGCTAATTTACCAACAGTAGAAAGTGTAGTAGAATTAGTAAAATTACATTTTGTAAAATAATATTTATAATCTAAAAAAAAAATGAAAAAAGTTGTCAATAGAGAACATTTTTTCAATTTTTTACTTTTAACTAAAATTGATGTTTAGAACACGTAGGTTAAGAAAAACAGAAGGAATCAGAAGGTTGGTAAGAGAAACCAAATTATCTGTAGACGATTTTGTTTATCCTTTATTTATAGAAGAAGGAACGGGAATTGAAAAAGAAATAGTTTCAATGCCTGGTATTAAACGTTTTTCTTTAGATACAATTTCTAAAGAATTAGATGAGGTTGTTGCATTAAATATTCCCGCTGTTTTATTATTCGGAATTCCATCTGAAAAAGATGAAGAAGGAACTGAAACTTGGAATGATAACGGAATTATGCAACAAGCAATCCGTTTTATTAAAAAGAACTATCCAGATTTATACGTAATTACTGATGTTTGTTTTTGCGAGTATACTTCACACGGGCATTGCGGAATTATTCACGACAACGATGTTGATAACGATGCAACGTTGGTAAATTTAGCAAAACAAGTTATTTCTCACGCAAAAGCAGGAGTAGATATGGTTGCACCATCAGGAATGATGGACGGAACGATAGATATGGTTCGCCAATCTTTAGATAATACAGGTTTTGTAAACTTGCCAATTATGGCGTATTCAGTAAAATATGCTTCAGCTTTTTACGGGCCATTTAGAGATGCGGCAGATTCTGCACCAACTTTTGGAGATAGAAGAACCTATCAAATGGATCCTTCTAATAGAGATGAAGGAATGCGTGAAGCTACTTTTGATGATCAAGAAGGAGCAGATATTTTAATGGTAAAACCAGCGTTATCGTATTTAGATATCATTAGAGATTTAAAAAATAATTTCGACCGACCAATTGCATGTTATAACGTAAGTGGAGAATATGCAATGGTTAAAGCCGCAGCTGAAAAAGGTTGGATTGATGGCGAAAAAGTAATGATGGAAAGTTTACTATCTATGAAAAGAGCAGGAGCTGATATTATTATTACCTATTTTGCAAAAGAAGCAGCAAGAGTAATACAAAACAAATAACGTCATTACGATAAAGAACGACGAAGTAATCTATTATTTAAAAGATTATTTCAGTTTGTTCACGATGACAAAATCCAAATAAGATGGAATTTAAAAAATCACAAAAGTTATATAAAAAAGGATTAAAGCACCTTGTTGGAGCAGTAAATTCTCCGGTAAGAGCATTTTCTTCAGTAGGAGGGAATCCGTTGTTTATCAAAAAGGCAAAAGGAAGCATAATTACAGATGTTGATGGTAATACGTTTGTAGATTTAGTATTGTCTTATGGGCCAATGATTTTAGGTCACCGTCATAAAAAAGTTCAGAAAGCAATAGATAAAGCTTTAAAGAACGGTTATACTTTTGGTGCATCAACAGAAAACGAAATTAAATTAGCAAAAATAGTTTGTGATGCTTTTCCAGGAATGGATAAAGTCCGTTTTGTTAATTCAGGAACAGAAGCCGTTTTAAGCGGAATCCGTTTGGCAAGAGCATTTACAGGAAAAGATAAAATTATAAAATTTGCAGGTTGTTATCATGGGCATCAAGATGCTTTATTAGTAGCAGCAGGTTCTGGTTTAGCAACCTTAAGTTTACCGGGCTCTAAAGGAGTTCCTGAAGGAGCGGTTAGAAATACGTTAATAGCAAAATATAATGATTTAGAAAGTGTAAAAGCACATTTTGAAGAGCACGATGATATTGCTGGGGTTATTTTAGAACCAATTGCAGGTAACATGGGAGTTGTAATTCCACAAAATGATTTCTTAAAAGAGTTAAAAGCATATTTAGAAACTAAAGGAGCTTTGTTAATTGTTGATGAGGTAATGACAGGTTTTCGTTCTAAATTTGGTGGAGCACAAGAATTATTAGGTGTAGAAGCAGACATCACATGTTTAGGTAAAGTTGTTGGTGGTGGTTTTCCGGTAGGAGCTTACGGAGCATGTAATGAAATTATGCAAGAAGTTGCACCATTAGGAGGAATGTATCAAGCAGGAACTTTAAGTGGTAATCCGATTGCAATGGCAGGAGGAATAGCTACCTTAACAGAGTTAAAGAAACAAAATCCGTATGAGAAATTTAATGAGATAGCTCAAATTATTGAAGTATTCTTATTAGAAAAAGCAAAGAAACACGGTGTAGAAATTACGGTGAATAGATTTGGATCTATGATCAATCCATTTTTCACGAATGTTACCGTAACTAATTTTGATGAAGCACAAACTTCGGATACTAAAAAGTTTGCTACTTTCTTTTGGGAAATGATGCATAACGGAGTTTTCTTACCTCCATCTCAGTTCGAAGCATGGTTTTTATCATCCGCTTTAACAGAAAAAGATATTCAAAAGATTGCTAAGGCAATTGATAAAGGAATGGAAGCGGTGGCTAAAATGTAAAACAACTATTTATGAAAATTATTCTAACCATTTTTTTTAGTCTTTTAATGAGTTCATGTCCTAGTAATAACAACCAAGAAACAGCTGAAATGATTTCTATATATGAAGGTAGTTTAAAAGGTGACGGTTCAGAAGGATTTACAAAACAAAATATTGTAATTAACTCGACAAAAGAATGGCAAGATTTCTTAACTAAAATAAGTGTTGATAATCAATTTAAAGATGCTATTGATTTTTCAAAACAAACAATTTTAGTAGCAGTTGATAGTAAAAGAAATACAGGAGGGTTTTCTATAGAGGTATCAGAAATAATAAAAAAGGAAGGAAAGTTTCAAGTTACAATTTCGTCTGAAGGACCAAAGCCAACAGATATGGTAACAATGGTGCTTACACAACCAATACATATTGTTAAAATAAATAAAACAAGCAAAGAAATAGTCTTTGTAACGAAATAGTATGATTAAAAACGACTTATTTTTAAGAGCATTAAAAGGAGAAACTGTTGATCGTCCACCAGTATGGATGATGCGTCAAGCAGGAAGATATTTACCAGAATTTCAAGTAATTAAAAAGAAATACGATTTCTTTACACGCTGTCAAACTCCAGAATTAGCTTCTGAAATTACTGTGCAGCCAATTCGTAGATACGGAATGGACGCGGCTATTTTGTTTTCAGACATCTTGGTAATTCCACAAGCAATGAACATTGAGGTACAAATGAAACCTGATTTCGGACCTTATTTACCAAATCCGATTAGAGATCAAAAAGGATTAGATACTGTAATCATTCCTGATGTTCATCAAGAATTAGGTTATGTGATGGAAGCGATAAAAGCTACTAAAGAAAAGTTGAACGATGAAGTTCCTTTAATTGGTTTTGCAGGGTCTCCATGGACAATTTTATGTTATGTAGTACAGGGTCAGGGATCTAAAAATTTCGACAAAGCAAAAGAATTTTGTTTTACAAAACCAGTTTTGGCACACCAATTGCTTCAGAAGATAACAGATACCACAATTGCTTATTTAAAAGCAAAAGTAGAAGCAGGTGTAAACGCCGTTCAGGTTTTTGATTCTTGGGGAGGAATGTTGTCTCCAACAGATTATCAAGAATTTTCATGGCAATACATTCAACAAATTATTGATGCTTTAAAAGACGAAGCACCAGTAATTGCTTTCGGAAAAGGTTGTTGGTTTGCTTTAGATAAAATGGCAAAATCAGGAGCTGCTGCTTTAGGTGTAGATTGGACGTGTTCAGCAAGAAATGCACGTTATTTATCAGGAGGAAATATAACTTTACAAGGTAATTTTGATCCCTCTAGATTATTATCTCCACCAGCCGAAATAAAAAGAATGGTACATCAAATGATAAATGATTTTGGTAAAGATAAATATATTGTTAACTTAGGGCACGGAATTTTACCTAACATTCCGCTTGAAAATGCGAAGGCATTTGTTGATGCGGTGAAAGAGTATAGTGTATAAAATTTAACCCCCATAAATAATTGAAAATGAAAAAATTACTACTTTTATTAACCCTGTTAGTAGGCACACAAAGTTTCTCGCAAAAGAAGATATATTACAAAGATATTGTTGATGATTGTATTACTGTTTCAGGAAATGATGCAGCAATGTTAGAAGATATTGTGTATAATTGTATAAAAGATAAGCATATCTCTAATTATGATTTCACGTCGGTAGATGGAGAAACGATTAGTACAGATGCTATTGATATACCTATTGTTTTGTTGGCTGCAGCTACGTGGTGTGCACCTTGTTGGGGAGAAATACCAGCATTGAATAAGATGGTTGAAAAGTATGATGGTAAAGTAAAGTTTATAATGTTGTTTTGGGATACTGAAAAAGGTGTAAAAAGAATGGCTAAAAAACTAGATAAAAGAATTTTCTTGGTAGCATCTAAAGAATTAACAAAGAATAGAGCGACTATAAGAACTTCAGGTTTTATTCATAAGTTAGATTATCCATCAGCATATTTAATAACTGATAGTAAAAGAATTTTAGATTTTAAAAGAGGCGCGGTATCACCAACTAAAAGTATGGGTTGGGATGAAGTAAATAAAATTAACGAAAAAGAATTAGATAGTTTTATTAAACCTGTCTTTAAATAAAAAATAAAAATATAGTATGAAAACCTCTTTCTTATCAGAAAGAGGTTTTTTATTTTAGTCAAAAAAATAAAAATGATTCAGAATATACTAAAGGGAATACAAGCTTATTTCGGTGCGTTTCAATTAATATCAAAACTTAAACTGTGGCAATATTTTATTGTTCCAATAATTATTAGTGTTTTAACTGCCTTTTTAATTGGAGTTTCAGCGTATGCTTTATCAGATAACATAGGTCATTACATTGCTGGAATTTGGAAATGGGAATTTGGGAAGCAAACATTTGAAATGATTAGTACTTTTTTTAGCGGACTGTTAATAGTTGTAATTGGTTTGCTTTTATACAAGCATATTGTAATGGCATTATCGGCACCTTTTATGAGTCCGGTTTCAGAAAAAATAGAACATTATTTAACAGGAGAAACACATCAACATAGAAAAACTTCTTTTCAAGAACAATTGATAAGAGGTATTCGAATAAACCTAAGAAACCTTTTAAGAGAACTATTTTTTACGATACCTATTTTACTTGTTAGTTTTATACCTATTATAGGTTTCTTCTCTGCAATTTTGTTATTTATTATGCAAGCATATTATGCCGGTTTTGGGAATATGGATTATACCTTAGAACGTCATTTTAAGTACAAAGAGAGTATCAGTTTTGTAAAGAAAAATAAAGGTACAGCAATAGGAAACGGACTTATATTTATGCTGTTTTTATTAGTGCCTGTTATTGGAGTTATACTTGTATTGCCATTATCGGTAACAGCGGCTACGACCGAAACTATTAAGAATATTCAACTAAAAAAAGCAATAGAATAAGTATTTTTGCTTCTCAAGAATTAAAGAAATGAAAGATCAGTTTTACGCATATATTCAACAATTACAAGATACAATTACTGCTAAATTAGAAGCAGTAGATGGAGAAGCAAAATTTAAAGAAGATAATTGGAAACGTACAGAGGGTGGCGGTGGAAGAACTCGTGTAATAGAAAATGGAAACATTTTTGAAAAAGGAGGCGTAAATATTTCTAAGGTTTTTGGAGAATTACCAGAAGCATTGCGTAAGCAATTTGGTGTTGAAAGTGGTGATTTTTTTGCCTGCGGATTAAGTTTAGTATTGCACCCTAAAAATCCGTTTGTACCAACAGTACACGCAAATTGGCGTTATTTTGAAATGTATGATGGCGATGGAAATATAGTTACACAGTGGTTTGGTGGTGGACAAGATTTAACACCTTATTATTTGTTTGATGAAGATGCGATACATTTTCATTCGGTTTGTAAAGATGCTTGCGATAAACATAGCAAAGAGTTTCATCCGAAGTTTAAAGAAACTTGTGATAATTATTTTTGGAATGCTCATAGAAATGAAGCTCGTGGAATTGGAGGTTTGTTTTTTGATTATTTAAAGCAAACGGAAGAGTTTTCAATGCAAGATCGTTACAACTTTGTAACAGAGGTAGGTAATAGTTTCTTAAACTCATATGTGCCTATTGTTGAAAAAAGGAAAGATATAACATATACTAAAGAACAAAAAGATTGGCAAGAAGTTAGAAGAGGGCGCTATGTAGAGTTTAATTTAGTGCATGATAGAGGTACTTTATTTGGATTAAAAACAAACGGGCGCATCGAAAGTATCTTAATGAGTTTACCGCCTGTAGTTCAGTGGGTTTATAATCAAGAACCAGAAAAAGGAAGTGAAGAAGCTAAATTATTAGAAGTTTTAGAAAAACCTAAAAATTGGGTTTAAATAACTTAAAGGTTAAGGTTATTTCCAAATTATATTTTTCCTTGTAACTTCATTATGTATGTTATGAACATGAAATAATCGTGCTCTTAAAAGATGTTTTCGTCCACGAATACTTCTAGTGTAAATAAGTTTAGATTTGCCAAGTTGATGATTCCAATGTTTTTGAAATAGTAACGCTTGTTCTTTTCTTTTGCTTAAAATATCAGGAATAGGATAAAAATTTTGAGTGTTTAATTTTTTACGAAACCAATTGGTTTTAATTATTAAATATTTGGGATTGTCAATAGGTTGTAATAATTCCTCTAAGGTCTTAATAAATAAATTGCTTTCATATCTATTAGCACCATTAATAGTACAAGTAACATCGCCCATAGATAGTAAATTTACAACGATGTTAATTTCTTTTTTTGGAGTGGTTATTTCTTCCAATTCATATAAAGAGTTTAAGATAGCATAAGCCATTTTACGTATTTTTTTATGAACAAGACCATAGTGAAAATACATTTTAAAGGTTTTATAAAGTTTATAACCAAAAGACAAACCTAGGGTAGTTAGTAAAGAATATAAAAAATAGTAAAAACCTTTATACGCTATTAAATTAAAGTTTTTGAAGATAAATTGAGGAAAAAATAAGGCGAGACTAATTAAAAGTTCAAGAATTGAATACTTAACAAAATCGTTTAAATAGGTTTTTTTTTGTTTTAAAAAAGCTTGATCTTTTTTATGATACAGCTTTATTTCGTGAGAAACTTCTTTTTTAAAACGGACTGTGTTTTTCCATTTTTCTGATATTAAAGACCTGTTTTTAGAGATAGCCTTAGCGTTATCATTTAGTATATTTATGTTTTCATCAAGAATAACATTGGGCAACCCTAAGCGTTCAATTCCGTTAGAAATAATATTTTCATCATTGTTTGAAATCCCTATAAAAGCATCAAAACGCTTTTTAAGTACCTCTAAATCTTTTCCGCCATAAATATCAGAAGTATCAATACATGCCAAATGCCAAATAATTCCGGTTTTATCAGGCACGTTATTATCAATTCTGATAGCTCTACCACGCATTTGATTTGAAGTAACAAAAGAACCTACTACAGATGCTAAAATTAAACTATTAATAGCGGGCGCATCCCATCCTTCGCCTAATAAAGATTTAGTTCCCACTAAAATTTTAATATGACCTAATTCAAATAATTTTGTAATAGTTGCTACTAGCGTGTTTTTAGAAGATGATTTTGATTGTATAATAACAAACTCGGTATCAGAATTTAAAGAGGTTTGTGTGTAGTTTGTTATCGAATCAATTAAATCTAATTTAGCAATACAACTACAATGAATAATAACCAAACTGCCAGACAGTACAGCCAAGTTTTGTTTATTTTTTGTACTTATTCTTATATGATGAAAAATAGGCACGACACCTAATTTATCAATACTTTTTACCTCGGTAGCAGTAACATCAAGATATTCTTTTCTGATATAATCAGATAATACAACGCAGCGTAGTTGCTCCTTTAAATTGATTTGTTCTTGTTTTACAATAGCAACGATACTCTTTAATTTACTCGGGCTATTGCTAAGTGATTTATATAAAAAAGTATTTCCAATTAAGTTAACTTTTTTATTACTGTATAGAGATAGTTTTCTTAGTTTTTTTTCTAAAGAATTAACGTAAGTTTCATGTACAATTAATTCGTTTCTATCAATAACAAGAATATGTTGAAAAAGAATTTCAATCCATTTATGTGTTATTTTAGGGAACTCAACAAACTCATCTTTTTCAAAACCTAATATTGATAATTTTTCTCTTGAAATAACGATGCCAGCTTCATTTAAAAAAATAAGTATTGCAGAAAAAAAAGTAGAAAACTTATAAATTTCGTTTATATTTTCTTCTGTTTTATTATAAAATCGATGTTGTTTTATAAAATTGATAAATTCTTTATCTTTTAATAGATCAGTAATAAAATTGGCGATTTTTAACCTAAAATCAACAATAGTATTAATTTCTTTATTTTCAGGTTTAGAAAAGTAAACGATATCTTGGTGCGGACATAAATTATTTTCTTTAACTAAATCTGGTACCAGAATTTCATCATCAATTTCACCACATAAATTAAAATATTTTTGAATTTCAGAAATCTCACTATCGTATGGTGGCGTTGCGGTAAGTGCAATTATTGTTTGTAAATGTTGTTGTTTTAACTCAAATAAACATTTCCACCATTCATTTTTTAAATGATGTGCTTCGTCTAGCAATAATACCTCAATATTGTTTTTGGTAAAGAATAAAAAGTAGTCTTCTTTATTATCAAATGTTTTGTAAAAAGAATATAAACCTTGGTAAGTAGAGAAGGTAATATCAGCAGGTTTTTTTATATCAAAAGAGAATTCTTTAAAATCACAATCTTCCGTAAAAAACTCTTGCAATCTATTTTCCCATTGATTACGAATTGTTAAAGTTGGCGCTAATACGATAGTCTTTTTACCTATTCTTTTTAAAATTTCAATACCTAAAATAGTTTTTCCAGAGCCAGGCGGAGCAACAATATGAAAATGATTATCTTCTATGTGCTTAGAAAAGTTAGATAATATTTTGTCTTGGTAAGGACGCCAAGTGTGTGAAAATTTAAGTTGTTTAATTGTAGTTGACAAGTAACGCAGTGGTTGTTTATAAAAATAAAATTATTTATGAAAGTAAAAATAATAAAATAAGTTTTAATACTATTTCTATTCTTTAATTGATTAGAGAATACAGCTATTGATAAAATAAATTCATTATTGTTTTGATAAATCCATAATTTTACAAGATGCTATTGGAGTTAAATAATAAAATACTTTGATAAAATGCTTTATTATTGTGAATAATTTAAAATAGGTGTATTTTTTTTGTGAATATTTTAATGCTTAAAATATTGAAAAATGCATGTTTTTTAGTAATTTCGCGAAAGATTAAAAAAGATACAATGGCTAGATTTGAACTAAAGTTGCCTAAAATGGGCGAAAGTGTTGCAGAAGCAACGATTACTTCTTGGGTTAAAGAAATAGGAGAGACTATTGAAATTGATGAAACAGTTGTTGAAGTAGCTACAGATAAAGTAGATAGTGAGGTGCCTAGTGAAGTTGAAGGAACCTTAGTAGAAATATTATTTGATAAGGATGATGTTATTCAAGTAGGTCAGACTATTGCCATTATTGAAACTGAAGGAGGTGATACCCCTTCAAACGATACCCCTAAAAAAGCTGAAATAAAAGAAGCTGTGGTAGCAGTAGAGAAAACAGTAGAAGCTGCAAAGGAAGAAGTTTCAGTGACTATTGATACTTCATCTAGTGATCGTTTTTATTCTCCTTTAGTAAAAAATATAGCAAAAACAGAAGGGATTTCTTTCTCTGAATTAGAAACTATTAAAGGAACAGGAAAAGAAGGAAGGGTTACTAAAACAGATATTTTATCTTATTTAGAAAATAGAGGTAACCAACCTAAAGATGTTGTTTCTCCTGCTAAAGCTGAAAAGCCTAAAGCAAAAGCGCAAGCAGCACCAGTTACTTTAAGCGGTCAAGACGAGGTTATTGAAATGACACGTATGGGTAAATTAGTTGCCAAACATATGGTAGATTCTGTTCAAACATCTGCACATGTGCAGTCATTTATAGAAATAGATGTTACCAATATTGTTAATTGGAGAAATAAAGTAAAGAACGCATATCAAGAAAGGGAAGGAGAGAAGCTAACCTTTACGCCAATCTTTATGCAAGCCGTTGCACAAACAATAAAAAAACACCCGATGATTAATATTGCTGTTGATGGCGATAAGATTATTAAAAGAGGAAATATTAATTTAGGTATGGCAGCAGCTTTACCTGATGGTAATTTAATTGTACCAGTAATTAAAAACGCAGATCAGTTAAGTTTAGTAGGAATGACTAAACAAGTAAATGATTTAGCAGGTCGTGCTCGTGGAAATAAATTAAAACCAGACGATATTCAAGGAGGTACTTACACTGTTACAAATGTAGGTAGTTTTGGAAGCATTACAGGAACACCAATTATAAACCAACCGCAAGTAGCTATTTTAGCCTTAGGAGCAATTGTAAAGAAACCAGCTGTTATTGAAACACCAGACGGTGACTTTATAGGAATTCGTCAAAGAATGATTGTTGCTCATTCTTACGATCATAGAGTTGTAAATGGAGCTTTAGGTGGAATGTTTATTAAAACATTAAAAGAAATATTAGAATCTTGGGATGTAAATCAAGATTTTTAAATAACAACATAGTATAGTAAACAAAGGCTTAGGAAATTTTTCTAAGCCTTTTTGTTTTTGTGTATATTCGCTACAAGAATAATTAAAATTAAAAATTTAAAAATGAAAAATTTATTAGTTGTATTGTTATTAGGAGTAACAATGGTAAGTGTAGCTCAAGAGAAAGTATTACTTCGTTTAAATTATGAAAAAGGCGATGTTTATGAGATGAAAATGGAAATGTCTCAAAAAATGGGTGCAGGTTTAATGTCTATGAATACAAAAATGACAATGCATCAAGAAATTAAAGTCGTTTCTGATGATACATACGAAAGTGATATGAAAATTACTAATATGGTAATAAATGTTTCACAAGGAGGTCAATTAATGTCATATGACTCTAGTAAAAAAGAGGAAGAGTTAAGTCCTACAGATGAAGTTATGAAGGCTCAAATGGCACCAATGATGAAAGTATTAATAACAACGAAAGGAGACAATTTAGGTAAGATTATCGAAACAAAAGTTGAGCCTAATATTCCTAATGCAAATAATTTAACACAACAATCTAGTAATGTAGTTTATCCTGAAAAAGCAGTTTTAGTTGGTGATACTTGGTCTATGAATAAAGATGCAAACGGAATGAAATTGAATTTCGTTTATAAAGTAAATTCAATTACAGCTAAAAATGTGTTGTTAGATATTTCTGGTAATGTAGAAGGAGTTGGAACAGGTAATATTAAAGGAACCATGAATATTGATAAAAAAACAGGTGTCGTTTTAACCTCTAAAATAGAGATGTTAATGAAAGTTCAAGGACAGGATTTAACAACAAGTATGAATATGAGTATTACTAAAAAGTAAACACTATTTTCTGCCACTATCCTAAGAAAAGCTCAGACAGTACTGTCTGAGCTTTTTATTTTTTATGAAAAAGCCACCAATTCATTTCTCTTGTTAATTTATAGCCTAACTTTTCATACAGGCTAATGGCAGTGTTTCCCTTTGTGGTATGTAAAATAGGATGTTTGTTTGCTTTTAATATTTCTTTAGTAACATGAGTAGTTAGTTGTTTAGCAAAACCTCTACCAGTGTAATCAGGATGTGTAACTACAGCGCTTACTTCAATAAAATCGTTAGTTTGCATTCTTTGTCCGGCTATTGAAACGAGTTTATTGTCTTTAAAGATACCGAAGTATTTACCCATTTCAAAAGTTCTTTTTTTAAAATATCCAGGCATAACTAACCAAACTAAATCATATATTTCATTGATGTGTTTAGAAGTAAGTGGTATAATTTCTTCTTTGATTTCTACCTCAATTAGATCTTGTAATACCATTTGACAACCTTCTATTTTTCTATCTAAAGTAACGAAATTGGTATCGTAAATTGGAATTTTATTTTCTGTAACTAAGAAGAAACTATCCGTAAATTTTGCATATTCGTTTAAAGCCTCTGCTGTTTTTGATGTATCAATAAAAGCTCCAAAAGGACAAATTTCAGGATCGTAAAATTGTACGCCATCATATTTAATGGCTATGTTTTTATGAGTTTCATTTAAAGAATACCAAACCGGATTTTTTAGTTTATCATTCATTATGATAAATGTTTTTTAAAGCTGATTTTAAATCAGTAAATATAAAAGAATAAATAGCAGATGTCTTTACAGAAGATACTCTGCTACCTTTTAGTAATATAGAAGACATTTCACCTAAAACCATTTTTAAAATAAATGATGGGGCATTAAGTGGAAATATAGGTTTAGCAATAGTTTTTGATAATTTTTTAGTAAAACTTTTATTCGTTTCATGTTCGGGAGCAATAGCATTATAAACTCCCGTAAAATGAATGTTTTCAACAGCCTTTAAATAAATATTGCATAAATCATCAATATGAATCCATGGCATGTATTGTTTTCCATTACCTAAAGTAGCTAAAAATAAAGGTGTATTTATCTTTGGTAAAGCACCACCTGATTTAGCGAGTACAATACCTGTTCGTAAAATAGTTACAGGAATATTTAGTTGGCTAAATTTATGAGTAGCTTTTTCCCATTCAATGCAAACTTTAGCAATAAAATCATTACCTGAAATATGATCCTCAGAAAATATTTCCTCAGAAGTGAACGCGCCATAATAGCCAATTCCTGAGGCAGATATGAAACCTTTTAACTCAATTTTCAGTTCTTTAATTTTGGTGAAAAGCAAATTAGCAGATTTCACACGGCTATTAATAAGTTCTTGTTTTCTTTTGTTAGTCCATTTTTTATTTGCAATACCAGCTCCAGCTAAATGGATAATATGTGTAATATCTTTAAAGGCGTTACCATCAATAAATCCATCAGAAATATTCCAAAGAAACTCATTTTTTTTCTTCGGATTTCTTGAAAGTATAACAACTTCATGGTTTTTAGAAATTAATTTTTTTTGAAGCTCTTTTCCAATTAATCCTGTTCCCCCAGTTATAAGAATTTTACTCATTTTTTAAAATTGGTTTTAGTTTTAAAACAGTATCAGCAAAATGATATATTTCTTTTTCTACCGTTTTATATTCTTCAGTAAAAAAGCGAGAAGCAATAGAATGATTTTTAGCTTCTGGAATTGCTACTTGATATTTGTTTTTATCAGTAGTAGAAATTTGGTTAAACATTTCTTTCATCCGTTTAACAGAAACAGTTTTGTCTTGTTTTTCTTCATTTTTGTAGTAGTATGCCATAAATAAAGGTTGTTTTATTTTTTCAAAAACTTCTTGTTTCATTGTAACTTGTATCAATGATTTTAATTGAATTATTGCTTCAATCCTATACTTGGAATACCAATACTTTTCTGCACCATTAGGAGGTGTCCAACTTTGATAATCGCCTCCCATAATAATTTTTAACAATTGTTTGCCCCAAGGTTTTGTAACTAAGTTGGAGTTGGTATCATAAACATCAATATTTGGTGATGATAAAATTAAAGCTTCAATTTCAGGATTTTCAGAAGCTAAAAATAACCCAGCAGTTGCACCTGTACTTACACAAAATAAAATTACTTTTTCTCCTAGTTGTTTACCTATTGCAATTGCTTTTTTAGCAGATTCTAAATATCCTTCCGCAGTAAATTCTAGCAATGGTTCCTTATCTTTTAAACCGTGTTTAAATAATCTTGGTGCATATAAATTTACTCCATATCGTTTAGAAAAATTGGTGTAAATAACTTCTGTTTCGGCAGGACTTGCAGAAAACCCATGTAAATAAACAACAGAGTATTTTGTTTTTTTAGGAATACTATCAGCCCAAATTAATCGAGAATGATTTCCTTCTCGTATATTTGGATTCTTATTTTCTTGTAAAAAGGTATCATCTATTTCTAATAAACTATTTGTGTTTTTAGAAATTTTAGTTGTTAGGTTTGGTTGTTTAGCTTTAGGACCAATAGCATATATAACAAGTAGTAAAATTAAAAATACTCCTAAATATTTAAGTGTTTTTTTTAGCATTTAATTGATTGTTTAATGTTATCTTGATTTTATATTTTTACTACAATATTCAATAATTTCTTTAATACGTTTTAAGCGTGTAGTTTCTCTTTTAGCTTGCAGTAACCAATACAAATAGTTTTTTTTATAACTAGGAGCAAAGTTTTTGTAGTTAAGAAAAGCAATTTCATTTTTATCAAATTCTGCTTGTAAATCTACCGGAATTATTAATTTATCAATAACATCTAAAGTATTCCATGAACCGTTTTGTTTTCCAATTTTAATAACTTCTAACCCGCTTTTGTGCATTAAATTATTAGCAATTAAATTTTCAATGTGTTTTTTATTTACGGCACTCCAAATACTTTTAGGTTTTCGTTTACAAAAATATTGTTTCCGTTTTCCGTTGCCTAAACTTTTTACAGTCGCATCTATCCAGCCAAAACAAAGAGCAACTTTAACTGCTTCTTCCCAGCGCATAGATTCCTCTATATTTTCAACCTTATAAAAGATTAAATATATTCCTTCGGATGAATTATGATTATCGAATAACCAATCCCGCCATTCTATATCATTTTTAAAATATAATTCAGGTTTCTCTAACACTATCTCATAATTTTTTAAAGGAAAGTACAAGGCTTTCAGTTCTGTGATTTTTTTCTGATTGAATTATATCAAAAAAACAAATGCCTAATTTACAAAACAAAAAAGAGAATGAAACAAAGTTTCATTCTCTTTTAAAATTGAATTGGTATATGGATTACTCGTTGTCTAACTTTTTAGTTAAGCTAAATCCTGTAAATAAACCTAAACCAGCCATTAAGAAAATCATTGCAGGGTAAATTGCTTCTTCTTGCATAGATGTGTAAGTATCGATTACTAACCCTAAGAAAATACCTAAGCCAATACCCATTAATAATAAAGCTAAGTTTAAAACGATGATTCTACCTGTTAATGTTGATTTTTTTCGTTCTCCTTGCATAAATATTTTTGCATCTACACCTTTTTCTATTAACGCTAAACGTTCTTTGTTACGTGTTGAATAGAATAAATAAAAGATTCCGAAAATTACTGCGAATAAGAACATAAATACAATTGCTACTTCCATATTTTAAAATTTAAATGATTATTTTTATTGTGTTTGCAAGTATGACTTTAGTTTTTAAATAAAGGTTACAAAAAAAATGAAAATAAATTTATTTTATAAATAGTGTAACCTTTTTTAATAGCATACAGTCTTAAGATAAAACAACTATTATCAACGATCAACTATACATAAACAAAGTTTTAAAAGGAGACACCAATGCTTTTGCTTTTTTAGTAGATAACTACAAGGCAATGGTTTTTACGTTGGCTTTAAAAATGCTAAAGAGTAGAGAAGAGGCCGAAGAAGTTTGCCAAGATACTTTTATAAAGGCTTATAAAAATTTAAGTAAGTTTAAAGGAGAATCGAAATTTTCTACTTGGCTATATAAAATTGGTTATAGAGCTTGTTTAGATAGTTTAAAAAAGAATAAAGAAAAATACAATACTGATACTATTAACGAAGTAACTATTAATAAAATATCGAGTACCGAGAGTATTTTAGATGGAATAGAACGTAAAGAACGCGCTCTAGTAATTAATAAATGTATGTTAAGTTTGCCTGAAGATGAACGCACCGTTTTATGGATGTTTTATTTTCAGGAATTAAGTTTAAAAGAGATAATTGAAATTACCGATTTTTCTGAAGCAAATGTAAAAGTTAAATTGCACAGGGCTAGAAAAAGGTTGTTAGGTATAGTAAAACAAAATGTAGAACCCGAATTAATTGAACATTATGGGAGAAAATAAACATATTAAAGAATTAGATGCTTTTACTAAAAAGTATATTAAAGAAATAGATATAGAGTCACCATCAGCTGATTTTACAGCTAATTTAATGGGAATTCTTAAGAAAGAAAATGCTAAAATTTATAAACCTACTCCGTTAATTTCTAATAAAATGTGGAGTGTTTTAGTGATGTTTTTAGTTGGTAGTATTTTGTATGTTTCAAAAGGAACTTCAGTTACTTGGATGAAAATGCCAAAGATAGATTTGTCTTATATGTCATCAATTGAAATGCCAAACTTGTTTGGAAACATTACAGTATCCAATACAATGTTATATGCTTGTTTCTTTTTTACATTGATGATCTTTTTTCAAGTACATTTTTTAAAAAATCATTTTACGAAAAACTTAAATTAACGAAGAAATCTTACTTCACTTATCTTATTGTTTTTAATGGTGTAAATGGCAACAGCTTTAAAAGTACTACCATTAGCTGTAACTAATTCTTCATCTATAATTGTATTCCCTTTTACAATTCTACTAACAATTTTACAATGTAAGTCAGCTGTGTTTTTAAACATTGGAGTGTATCTTTTTCGCATTTCATCAATACCTTCATAATTTAATTCGTTAGGAAATGTATATATTTTCACATTCTTAGCATAGGGTTTTAAAAATGCATTAATGTCTCTTTTATTATAAGCTTCTAATTGTTGTTGAGCTAAAATTTTTGGAAAGTTTTCTGCTACTAAAGCCAGTTTTGTTCCTTTTTTATTTACAATAATTCTTGAAATATTATTTATGTTTTCATCTTTAAATTGATAAAAATACGTCCAGCTATTATTTGAAGGTGAAAATTGTATAATATTTTGTTTATTAGAAAGTAACAAGTTTCCATTAGGTAACCAGCACATGTCTTGCATTTTATTTATTTCTGTAATTTTTTTAATTTCTTTGCTAATCGGGTTTAATGACCAAATTTGCCACCCTTTTTGACCTTTTTTTATAAAACTTATTAAATTAGAATTTGGAATTTTATGAATGGATCTTCCTGTTTCTTTTGTAATTGAAGTATTGGTTTTCTTTTTTAAATCACTTATAAAAAGCTCTAAAGTATCATTTACAATCACAGACGATATTAAAGTGTTTTTATCATACCAAAATGGATAAGCAATAACTAAATTTTTAATCAGTGTTTTGTTTTTTTGGGTAACTTCATCGTATTCATAAAAACGCTGTAAGCCATCATCATCTAATCTTACCGCAGAAATAGTATTAGATTCAGGAATTCTTTGAGGTGAATATTCACTTCCGTTTATACTGTTGTTTAAAAAATATTTTTTCTTAGTATTTGTATTATACTTAACAATATCTGTTTGTTTTTTTCTTGTTGATACAAATATTAATGTAGTATCATTATAAAAATGAGGTTGATTGTCATAGCCTAAATTTTTAGAAATATTTTCTCCATTCGTAACTTCCCATTTGTCATTTTTTTGTTCAATATCAAACAAGTAAACTTCAGTATGAATTTGACTTATCATAGTTGATGATATCAATAATAAAAGAATGGTTATTTTTTTCATGGTATTGTTTTTGATTACAAACAAATATACCAAAAAAGAAAACAGTTTAAATTTTATGAATTTAAACTGTTTTTATTATTTAGTTAAAGGTTAAAACTAAGTTTTATTATTCGTCAAAAAAGAAATTATGAATATCAATTATATCTCCTCTACCCATTTGTACAAGATTTTTTGTTTCTTTTAAAAATATACCTAAAGATCTTTCATTATATACTAGCTTTAAATCATTTGAATAGTCAGTCACAACATACATATCTCCTTTTAATTTGTAAAAAGGAATAACTAGTTTACTTTTTACTTTTACACCTTTATTTACAACTTTACCTTCTTTTAATGTTTTTTTAAGTGTTTCTTCATCGTTTTCGCTAGAAGACACCTTTACATACGACACCATCATATTCATCCATTCTTTAGTGTCAATTAAAAACCATTTCACTTTATCAAAATCAATTCCATATTGATTAATCCATCCCTGACTTGTAAAACCAAATAAAACTTGTTTTTTTCCATTGAGATCAGGTTTATTAGCAGGAGTAAACTCTTGAATTTTATAAGTAATAACAGAGGTAGACGACATGTCTTTTAATTTTTTACCATTAAAAGAAAGCGTTTTTAAAGAAAAACTAGTTAATTCAGGGTTATTTGATAATATCCATTGAGTAGCTGTTAACTCAGCTCTTTCCTCCATTTGTTTAACAGCGGCAATTCCGGCACCAATAGCAACTAATGCACCTGCTGCAGCTATTGCTCCATTATTTTGAGAATTTATATTTTGTGGTAATAAATAAATTAAAGCAGTAAGTAAGATAAAAATTTTTTTCATGTTTTTTTATTTAAAGTTAGTTATGAATATAAAAGGTATTTAATTGTTAGGTCATTTCTAGGTAAGAAAGATAAAGAAATAAACCTATCCAATTCTTGTTCCGTTTTTTACAGGTTTATCAGACGATAATAAAGTAACTTCTTTATCAATTCCTAAACCTCCTAATACTAAACATTCACTCATAATATTAGCTATTTGTTTTTTAGGAAAATTAACAACTGCAATAATTTGTTTACCTATTAATTCATCCGTAGTATATAATTTAGTGATTTGTGCCGAGGTTTTTTTTATCCCAAAGTCGCCAAAATCGATTTGCAATTTATACGCAGGATTTTTAACTTCTTTAAAAATATCCGCAGAAAGTATGGTGCCAATTCGCATTTCTACTTTTTCAAAATCGCTCCAAGTTAATTTATTCTGTTCCATAATTGATGTTTAGTAAGCGTTGCGCAGCAGTAAACGGAGTTGTTTTTCCTTTTTTTAAATTAAGTACTTCGTTTTTAAGTAATTCTTTAATTTTTGGGTTGTTATAAAAATTACTTTTTAATTGCTGATTGATAGTTTCAAGTAACCAATAATTGTTTTGTTCGTTACGTTTCTGCTGAAAACAACCGTTGTTTTTTAAAGTGCTAATATAATTTTGAATCATTAAAAAAATGTCGTCCACACCTTTTTGATGCAAAGCACTAGCTAGTAAAACTTTCGGTTGCCAACCACTATCTTTTGGCGGATATAAATGCAATGCTCGGTTAAATTCAACTTTAGCAATTTTAGCATTTTTTTCGTTTCCGCTATCTGCTTTGTTAATAACAATAGCATCTGCCATTTCAATAATTCCGCGTTTAATACCTTGTAATTCATCGCCTGCGCCTGCTAATTTCAGTAATAAAAAAAAGTCGGTCATAGAGTGTACAGCAGTTTCAGATTGCCCAACCCCAACGGTTTCAATAATAATGGTATCAAAACCAGCAGCTTCACATAAAATAATCGATTCTCTAGTTTTTTGAGCAACTCCACCCAATGAAGTTCCCGAAGGAGAAGGCCTGATAAACGCATTTTTATCGGTAACTAATTCTTCCATCCGTGTTTTGTCACCTAAAATACTTCCTTTATTTACAGAACTACTTGGGTCTACAGCTAAAACGGCGACTTTTTTACCTACCGAAGTTAAGTGTTTACCAAAAGCTTCAATAAAAGTACTTTTACCAACGCCAGGAACACCAGTAATACCTATTCTAATAGATTTGTTGGCGTGTGGCAAACAAGCTTCAATAATTTCGGTAGCTTGTTTTTGATGCTTGGTATTGGTGCTTTCAACCAAAGTAATAGCTTTGCTTAAAAACGGAATGTTACCCGCCAATATTTGTGTAATATATTCTTGGGTAGTTGTTTTTTTTCTTCGGCTGAATTTTATTTTTTCTGCGGATGATTTACTGGTAGTTTCTGGTTGAGAAACCCCGTCTTTTTCGGTAAGAGCAGATTTTTTTTTATCAATCATTATAGAGTAAAAACTAAATATTAAGTAAATTTAAAAATAAAAAGTAAGCAAACTGCAACGAAGTATAAAAAGTATCGTCTTTAGTATAAGAAATCAATAATGAAATTAACCAAACAGTTACATCAACCTATAATAGATGGTTGTAAAAATAATGATGCAAAGGCACAAATGCAATTGTATGATTTGTATTACAAAGCGATGCTTTTAGTTGCTGTTCGTTTTGTAAATGATACATTTATTGCTGAAGACATAATGCAAGAAGCTTTTATAAAGGCCTTTAAAAATATAAATTCATATACCGAAGAAGTTGCATTTGGTGCTTGGTTAAAACGAATTGTTATAAACCAAAGTATCGATTTTTTAAAGAAGAAAAAGTTGGATTTAGTTTTGATAAATGAAGAAACAAATATACTTATAGATGATGACGATGACTGGAGTGTGTCGAATACAATTACGTATCAAGAAATTGTAAACTGTATTCAAAAATTAAAAGATAAATACAGCGTAGTATTAACCTTGTTTTTGCTAGAAGGATATGATCATAAAGAAATTTCAGAAATATTAGGGATTTCAGAAGTAACCTCAAGAACTCATTTATTAAGAGGTAAAAAGAAAGTGCAAGAACAATTAAAAAATGTACACTATGTCTAAAGATATTAGAGAAGTATTAAAAAATAAGGACAAAAAAAATGTTGAAATATCAACAAACCACAGGCAGCGTTTTCAAGATAGGTTAATGAAAGAATTACATGAAAAACCATCTGTTAAAAAATCATATCAATGGCTGTATGTTGCAGCTTCAATAGTTTTATTGGTAAGTTTAGGAGTTCGATTTTACCCAACCAATACAATTGAAACACCTATAAAAGAAATACCAGAAGAATATAAAAATAATATAAGTTTAGGTACTATTTCGCCCGAGTTAAAAACGGTTGAGTCATATTATGTAAATACCATAAACTACGAATTAAGTCAGTTAGAATTAACAGACGATACGAAAGAATTTTTTGATGGTTATTTTGCCGAAATAGGCGAGTTAACCAAAGAATATAAAACCTTAACCCGAGAGCTCAATACAAAAGGGATTAATGATAATACTATCAATGCATTGATTGGAAACCTGCAAATGCGTTTACAGCTGTTAAAACGCATGCAAAAACAATTAAAAGAACTTAAAAATCCAACTCAAAATGATATTCAAAATATTTAAAATAGCCGTTTTTTCATTATTAACAACAGGTGTTGTTTTTGCTCAGAAATACGATAAAAAATTTAGTGAAAATTTTACAACCAATAAAGATGTTGTTGTAAAAATAAATGCCTCAAATGCTGATATTGATGTAACTACATGGAATAAAAATCAAGTATCTATAGAAGCTGTTATTGAAGTAGAAGGGCTTGATAAAAAAGCCGCAGAAAAGTATTTTAAAAACTGGCAATTTGAAGCTTTAGGGAATAAGAATAAAGTACAAATTAATGCAAGCACAAATAATTTTCATTCGTTTGATAATAATAATTTTGTATTTTTTAATTCCTCTAAAAATAACTTACCAAAAGTTTATCAATACGGTACAAACGATAATGTTATTGTAATACCAGAGATTCCTGAAATGCCAGAAATACCAGAAATTGAAATACCAGAAATTAATTTTGAAGAAATTGTTACAGGCTTAGAAAACATTGAATTTGATTTTGATAAATACACGAAAGATGGTAAAAACTACTTTTTTCAATGGAAAGATGGTGTAAATGACATCACCATAAAATCTAAAAAAGAATGGGAAAAATTTAAGAAAACAAAAAAATATAAAAAGTTTAAAGAAACGCAGGAACAAAGACAGAAAAAACTAAAAAAAGAGCTTAAAAAACTTGAAGCGAATCGTGTTAAACATGATAAAGAGCTAAAAAGAGAATTGGCAAGAGCAAGAGCAGAAATAAAAAAAATAAATAGAGAAGAAATAAAACGAGAATTAGCTAACGCAAAAAAAGAAATACACAGTGCTAAAAAAGAACTAAAAAAAGTACATGCTAATTATATGTTTTTTTCTAAAAATGGTGAATTTACAATTGATGGAAAGAAAGTAAAAATAACCAAGAAAATTATTATTAAAGTACCCAAAAATGCAAAGTTCGATTTAAATACACGTCACTGTAAAGTTAAATTACCAAAAACAAAAGCATCTGGAAAAGTAAGTTATGGTACTTTTAAAGCTGATAATTTAAGCGAGAGTCACTTAAACCTATCGTTTTCGCCTGTAACCATCAATTCATTAAATAAGAGTACTTTGTTTTTAAATAACGTAACCGATGCTAATTTAGCATCGGTTACCAATACCAAAATAAGTTCAACTTCGTCAGAAGTTGTTCTTGTTAACGTTTATAATGATGTAGAGGTAAATAGTAAATTTGGAGGTTTAAAAATCAATAAAATTCATCCAAATTATCATACTTTTAAAGTTGATTTAAATTCATCAGAAGCTTTGATTAATATAGCTAATATTAATAAAAAATTAGCCTATGTTATAGAAGGTAAAGCTAGAAATTATCCTAATAAACCAGTAATAAAATTTTCGGTTAACGATTCTAAAAAAGAAGTAAATGGTAATTTTAGTATCTCAACAGAAGACAATATGGTGAAAATCATTGGTAAATACAGTCAGTTAGTACTTCAAAAATAATAGATTGTAATAAAAAAATACCTTTTAAAATTTTATTACTTTCCTAATAAATTCCATTTCATTATTCCTTATAAAGTGCCTATCTTTAACATCTGTAAATAGCCACTTTTTCGATGAAATTATATAAAGAAAATCAATTAAAAGTATACAACTCTTTATCAAAAACTAAAGAGCCTTTTAAAACTGTAAACGACGGATATGTAGGGATGTACGTTTGTGGGCCTACGGTATATAGCAATGCCCATTTAGGAAACGTACGTACATTTATGTTTTTTGATGTGGTGTATCGTTATTTTCTACATTTAGGTTATAAAGTGCGCTATGTACGTAACATTACTGACGCTGGTCATTTAGAAAATGATGCAGATGAAGGAGAAGATAGAATTTCTAAAAAAGCACGTTTAGAAGAAATCGAACCAATGGAAGTAGTACAAAAGTATACTGTAGACTTTCATGATGTTTTAAAAAATTACAATTTTTTACCACCGAGTATAGAGCCTACCGCAACAGGTCATATTGTTGAACAAATTGAAATGATTAAAGAAATCATGGAAAAAGGTTTTGCATATGAAGTAAACGGTTCTGTATATTTTGATGTTTTAAAGTACAACGAAACTGGTAACTACGGAATCCTATCTGGTAGAAAAATAGAAGATGCAATTCACAATACACGAACTTTAGACGGACAGTCAGATAAGAAAAATCCACAAGATTTTGCCCTTTGGAAAAAAGCAGATGAGCGCCATATTATGCGTTGGCCTTCTCCTTGGAGTGATGGTTTTCCGGGGTGGCATTTAGAATGTTCAGTAATGAGTACAAAATATTTAGGAGAGCAATTTGATATTCATGGTGGTGGAATGGATTTAAAATTTCCACATCACGAATGTGAAATAGCACAATCTCAAACCTGTAGTGGTGTTACTCCAGTAAATTACTGGATGCATACCAATATGTTGTTGCTAAATAGCCAGAAAATGGCAAAATCAACTGGTAACTTTATTTTACCAAACGAAATTTTATCTGGTGAAAACGAAATTTTACCAAAAGCATTTTCAGCAAGTGTGGTACGTTTTTTTAATATGCAAGCTAATTACAGAAGTATTCTAGATTTTTCTGGCGAAGCTTTAGAAGCATCAGAAAAAGGACATGGCAAGTTAATGGATGCTGTAAATTTCTTAGATAAAATTGAAGCAGGAAATACTTCAACTTTTGATGTTCAGAAATGGAAGCAAGAATGTTATGCCGCCATGAATGATGATTTTAATACACCTGTATTAATTTCTCATTTATTTGAAGCTGTTAAAACTGTAAATCAGATAAAAGAACAAAAAGCAAGTTTAACTTCAAGTGATTTAGAGGAATTAATTGTAACAATAAAAGCTTTTGTTTTTGATGTTTTAGGATTGGTGAATGAAATAGCTGATGGAAATAATTCTGATAAATTAAGTGGAGTAGTAGAAATGCTAATTCAAATGCGAAAAGAAGCACGTGAAAACAAAGATTGGGCATTATCAGATGAAATCCGCGATAGATTATTAGCATTAGGTATTCAGCTAAAAGACGGAAAAGAAGGAACGAGTTTTTCTGTTAATTAATTGAAAAAAATACTCACATATCCGTTTATATTATTGGTGCGGTTTTATCAAACAGCCATTTCACCATTTACACCAGCAACATGCAGGTATTCGCCAACATGCTCTAGTTACACAATTGAAGCATTGCAAAAACATGGTTTGTTTTATGGCGGTTGGTTGGCAACAAAAAGAATATTTAGTTGTCATCCATGGGGTGGAAGCGGTTATGATCCTGTGCCAGAAAAAAAGAAATAGTAATCGTCATTACGAAGAAGAATGACGAAGTACTCTTTTTTTTAAGATTACTTTGTTATGTTCGGAAAGACAAATTAAATAAGAATAAATGAATTTTTTATCTATAGTATGGGATTTAGATCCTGAAATATTAAAAATTGGTAGTTTAGGTATTCGTTGGTACAGTTTAATGTTTGTAGCAGCCTTTGTATTGGGACTTCGTTTAATGAAGAAAATTTATATAAATGACAAGATCCCTGTTGAAAAACTAGATCCATTATTCATGTATGTGTTTGTAGCAATGCTAGTAGGAATGCGATTAGGAGATGTTTTCTTTTATAGCTGGGATTATTATCAGAATCATTTGTTAGAAATATTTTTACCAATGAAAGAAATGGCAGATGGATCATGGAAATTCACAGGATTTACTGGTTTTGCAAGTCATGGTGCAGCAATTGGTATTCCTGTAGCTTTATACTTTTATTCAAAAAAGCATTTACAAAAACCATGGTTATTTATTTTAGATAGATTAGGGATTATGGTTGCCTTAGCAGGATTTTTTATCCGTTTAGGAAACTTTTTTAACTCAGAGATTTATGGAAAACCAACAGGAAGTAGTTTCGGAGTAATTTTTAAAAGAGCAGGAGAAACGGTTCCTTCACACCCAACACAATTATACGAAGCATTTAGTTATTTAGCATTGTTTTTTGCTTTATGGTATTTTTACTGGAAAACAGATAAAAAGAACCAATCAGGATTTTTATTCGGATTATTTATGGTGGTTTTATGGTCGTTACGTTTCTTTATTGAGTTCTTAAAACAAGCACAAGTTCAAGGAAGAGAAGACTGGGTATTTAACTCATTAAACACCGGGCAAGTATTAAGTATTCCGTTAGTACTAATTGGTTTTTGGTTGATGTTCAGAAAAACTAAATAATTAGATTTTAGATACAAAAAAGCTCCAAGTTTTAAACTTGGAGCTTTTTATTTTAATATATATACAATCACTTAAATATAAATTATTTAATAGCTAAAAGATTTCTCAGACCATTTCCAACTATCAAAACGCCAAGATTTAATTTTGGCATAATTATCATTATTTAAGCCACCTCCATTAGAAGCTTTATTACTTGCTACAAAGCCAATATTAACATCTTTTCTTCTTGTTTTACCATTACTCCAGGTGCTAACTACATTAAAGACTTTAACGTATACATATTTTTTTCTTTTATTAACGGCACGAAAAGTAACACCATATTGATGTTGTTTATAATAAAGAGAAACTCCTTTACTTGATTCATGAAATGTGTAACCATCAACGTTCTGAGAGAAAGATATACTAATGGCTCCAAAAATAGTAATTACTAATAATAAAATTCTAGTTTTCATCTTGTATGATTTTATAATTAAATAGAATTTAAATTTATAAATAATTAATAACGAGAGCAATACCTAGAATTAGGTATTTTATAAAGAATTACTTAATATTAAATATTAGAACTTATATGTTTTAATTTAAAGATAAATTTTATCTTATTTATAAAAAAATCCCAAAGGTTAATTTGGGATTTTTTATTGCTAGTATTCAATTTTATCATTCTTTTCTGACCATTTTTCAAACGGTTCTAAAGCAATTTCACGTCCGACTTGTTCAAACGGAATACTTCTTTTTTCGTATGGTAACGGAATTTCTTTGTAAATAAATTCGTCATCAAAACCTATGTTAGCAGCATCTTGTTGGTTACTTCCGTAATATACTTTATCTGGTCTTGCCCAATAAATTGCACCTAAACACATAGGGCAAGGTTCGCAAGAAGTATATACGATACAACCATCTAACTGAAAAGAACCTAAGTTTTTACAAGCATCTCTAATTGCAGTAACTTCAGCATGCGCTGTAGGATCGTTTGTTGAGGTAACTTTATTATTACCACGACCAACAATTTCACCGTCTTTTACAACAATACAACCAAATGGCCCGCCCTCGTTATTACTCATTCCTTTTAAAGCTGCTTTTACAGCTTCGCTCATATATTCTTCGTGTTTGTTCATCTTCATTTCTTTAATATGATTAGTTATTTTAGCTAAAAAAAGCTGCAAATAATGCAGCTTTTTAGTGATTACAAAAGTAAGTTTTTATTTTAACCCGCCAGTCATGTTTTCAGGTTTTACCCATTCGTCATATTCAGCTTCAGTAACGTAGCCTAAACGAACAGCTTCTACTTTTAAAGTAGTTCCGTTTGCGTGTGCTGTGTTTGCTATTTCAGCAGCTTTATAATATCCTATTTTAGTATTTAAAGCAGTAACTAACATTAAAGAATTGTTTACTAACTCAGTAATTCTGCTGTGATTTGGTTCAATACCAGCAGCACAGTTAACATCAAAAGATACACAAGCATCTCCAATTAACTGAGCAGATTGTAATACGTTAGCCGCCATCATTGGTTTAAATACGTTTAATTCGTAATGTCCTTGTGTACCACCAATAGTTACCGCAACATCGTTACCCATAACTTGTGCACAAACCATAGTAATAGCTTCTGCTTGTGTAGGATTCACTTTTCCAGGCATAATAGAAGAACCAGGTTCGTTAGCAGGAATAATTAACTCTCCAATTCCACTACGTGGCCCTGAAGCCATCATACGAATATCGTTGGCTATTTTATTAATAGAAACCGCTAATTGCTTTAAAGATCCGTGTGTTTCAACAAAGGCATCGTGTGCAGCCAAGGCTTCAAATTTATTTTCAGCAGTAATAAAAGGCAATCCTGTAAATTCAGCAATATATTTTGCCACTAATACGTCGTAACCAGCAGGTGTGTTTAATCCTGTTCCAACAGCAGTTCCACCCAACGCTAATTGCGATAAATGCGCTAAAGAGTTTCTTAAAGCTTTTAAACCAAAGTTTAATTGTGCAACATAACCAGAAAATTCTTGACCTAAGGTTAGGGGAGTAGCATCCATTAAATGCGTACGTCCTATTTTTACAACATCTTTAAAAGCTTCAGATTTTGCTTGTAAAGTATCACGTAATTGCTCAACTCCAGGAATGGTTACTTCTACAATTTTTTGGTAAGCAGCAATGTGCATACCTGTAGGAAAAGTGTCGTTTGATGATTGCGATTTGTTTACATCATCATTTGGTTGAATGGTTTTTTCTCCTTCACCAATTACATTTCCAGCAATTTCATGAGCTCTGTTAGCAATAACTTCGTTACAATTCATGTTACTTTGTGTACCCGAACCTGTTTGCCAAATAACCAACGGAAATTGATCATCGTGTTTACCAGCTAAAATTTCATCACAAACTTGAGCTATTAAATCTCTTTTTTCATTTGATAAAACACCTAATTTGGCATTGGTATAGGCAGCAGCTTTTTTAAGATAAGCAAAGCCATATACTACTTCTAAAGGCATAGAGCCAGATGGCCCAATTTTAAAGTTGTTACGAGAACGTTCTGTTTGTGCTCCCCAATATTTATCGGCAGGAACTTCAACGTTCCCCATGGTGTCTTTTTCGATTCTGAACTTTGTCATTATAAAATGATTTAAAAGTATATATTTTAACTAAGTTTCAAAATTACAAATTCTTATAGTTTTTAGTGTCGATTTTTATGAGATTTTATTGGTTGAAAAGAAAAATAGTTATAATTTTGCATCACAACAATTATTAATAGGAAACAAATGTTAGATTTTTCAGAATTTTCAGGATTGGTATTATTCATGTTTATTTTTACAACCGGATTTTGGTTGTTAATTTTCTTATTAACATTTGTGGTTCCTTATTGGATCGGTGGTACAATTTTAGAGAACATAAAATTAAAGAGAGAAGCAAAAAGAGCTGCTGAAGGTAAGTAGTTTTTAAAATAAATATAAAAAAAAGCTCGTTCATTTATTTGAACGAGCTTTTTATTGTGTTTATAATTTTTTTGAAGCTGTTTCCTGCTTTCCGCACTCGCTTTTTTTGAAAAAAATCAAAAAAGAGCTCAAACAATTGCTACAATCAGGGCTAGGCTATTAATTAAGAGTTTGCTTTTTTCGATGAACTACTTTTATTTAAAAACAATTTTAAAGAACTATTTTTTTTATAAAATGCTAAGTAGTTGCTATATCGGTTGTAGCGCAGTTTAACCTATAGTAACAGACCTCACAGGTTTTTAAAACCTGTGAGGTCTGTTACTATATAGAGTAAATTTGATTGGTTGTATTTATAATTTACACTATTTTTTAAAAAATAACGGTAATTGCGTTAGGGATTGAATGGTTTGTTTGAGCTCTTATACTTTGTGTGTATTTTTATATACACAAAGTATAAAGCGAGTAATGAAAGCCCGCTCGAACGCCCAAAATAATATTATCCTTCAAAACCTTCTCCTCCGCTATTTTGACCTCCGCCTTGTGGTCTTTCTCTTTTTTTCTTTTGATTAAAACGATACGTAAAACTTAATGATATTTGACGTTCTCTCCATTGAAATTCACCATTAGAAATTGTTGATGGGTTATCTCTACCACCATAATACGTGGTGCTTTCTCGTTTACGTGAGTTTAATAAATCGCTTACATTTAATACTAACGAGGCCTTGTCTTTTAAAATATCTTTACTAAAAGCTAAGTTTGCCATAAACATTCCGCTTCTATCACTTTGCGCGCTGTTTTGCGGTCCGCGATACATTAAACGTGTTTGCCATTCAATTTTTGCAGGTAAGGTAATGCGAGCGTTAAAACGTGCAAACCAGCTGTCTTCGTTAACTTCCTTTAAGTTAGTTATTTCTTGTGTTCCGTCTTGTGCAGTAAACGTGTATGTAAAAGCATCAGTATTAAACTTAAAGTAGTTAAAACTTGCTGATAAACGTACTTTCTTTGTTGGATTGTAATTACTTGTAAATTCAAAACCGTAACGTTGTTCGTCATTTAAATTTAAAGGTTGACTAACAAATACATTGGTTCCGCTTCGTTCTTCAATTATAGAAACTCGTTGAATTTTATCTGTTGAAAGTTGGTAATACAAAGATGCACCTAAGTTAAATTTTCTGATTTTTGTATTGTAACCCAAATCGAAAGAACTTGTGTAGGTTGGATTTAAATCAGGATTTCCTCTAAATACATTGGTAGCAGAACTACGACTTTCAAACGGATTTAAAAACCAGTGACGTGGTCTTCTTAAACGTCTGCTATAGCCTAAAGTAACATTTTCGTTGTCGTTTAACTCATAACCAAGGTTTACTGTAGGAAACCATTCAGTATAATTTTTGTCTGATTTTTGATTGGTTGTTAATACACTTAAATCGATGTCAGTAATTTCTGTACGAAGTCCTAATAAATAAGAGAACTTATTAATTTTACTTCCGTATTGTGTATAAAAAGCATACACATTTTGCTTAAAAGTAATAGCATTTGAAGGATCGAAAGTTGCAAGAGGATCTAATAGGTTTACTCTAAAATCTGAATCTAAATTTTGTAAAGTTGATTTGTGCCCGATTTCAAACTGGCTATTTTCACCAATTGGTAATACATAATCTATTTGTAATAACTTTTCTTTAGAATTGGTAATTTGTGAATTGTCTTCAGAAGGCGCACCATTTACGGTTACAGGAGAGTTTTCTGTTTGTTTGCTATCTCCGTATTGTAAATCGATGGTTAGTTTTTGTCCATCATCATTTAATCTGTTGGTGTAATTTATAGAATATTGTTTGTCTACACCATCTTCATCTTCATTTTCAATCCTATCTTCAGTAGTAGTTAAAACTTTATTTTCATCAAAAAAAGTTGAAATGTTAGTGGCAATATCATTTCCATTAGATTTTCTGTAAACAAAATTACCGGTAACAGAACTGTTGTCGTTTAGGTAATATTCCATTCCGATAGAAGCGTTGAAGTTTTTGTTTTTTCGATCAAAAGTTCTGTCTTCATCTCTATAGTCTTTAATAGTATTGTCACTATTAAAATTTGTAAAACTAGTTTGAGAGTTTCCTGGTCCTTTTCTGTAAGAGTACCCGATGTTAGAAAATAAGTTTATTTTTTTAGTACGGTAATTTAAATTTGGTGCTACTCTTAACATATCTGGGTTACCAGCAGTAAGATTTATAGAACCATTAAAACCTGTAATTTTTCCTTTTCTAAGGATAATATTTAAAATTCCGGCAGTTCCTTCAGCATCATAACGTGCCGATGGAGAAGTAATAACTTCTACTTTTTCAATAGCATCCGCAGGAAGGTTTCTTAAAGCATCGGTACCGGTTAAACCAACTAAAGCAGATGGTTTACCATCAATTAAAATACGTACATTTTCATTACCCCTTAAACTAACTGCACCTACAGCATCTACATTTACTGATGGTACATTGTCTAATACATCAGAAGCTGTTCCACCTTTTACGGTCATATCTTTACCTACGTTGTAAATCTTTTTATCTAAACGAATTTCAACAGTCGATTTTTCGGCAATGATTTCTACCTCATTTAAGGTTTCAGCATCTTCTGTTAAAGAAATAGTACCTATGTTTTTGTTTACTGTTAAGTTTTGAGTTCCTAAATTTTTAGTTTTAAAACCAATAAATTCAGCTTTTACAGCATAATCTCCTTTAGGAACAGAAATATTAAAGTTCCCTTTTGTATCTGTAATTCCTCCACTAATATTTTTTGTTTTAAGGTTTGTTAAAACTATGGTAGCGTATTCTAAAGGTTGTTTGGTGTTGGTTTCTATTACTTTACCTGAGATAGAAATACTTGCACCCTGCGGTTTTTGCGCAAACATTGATAAGCTAAAAATGCAAGCAATTATAAGAGTTAATTTTTTCATTGAATTAAATAATATTTTTTATACTAAGACAACAAAGGTCTCTTAAGGTTTAGTAGGGTTGCGTTAAAATTGTGTTAAAGAAAAATTAAAGTTTAAAAAAGGAATAATTTGAGTTTTGTACATTAGTTGTAGAAAATTGATTTTTTTTGATGGCATAAAATTAAAATAGATAGAAATGAAACGTAGAAAATTTATAAGGAAATTATCTGTTACCGGCTTAGGTTTAGTTACAGTGTCATCAACAGTTTTAGCCTGTAAAGAAACAGTGAAAGAAGAAAAAGAAATTAGTTTCATTTCAAAACCTGTACGTCCTGTTGTTATTGCAATATGGAATACGCCATTGGCGGTTGAAACCGCAGCAGTAATTTTGAAAAAAGGAGGATCGGCATTAGATGCTGTTGAACAAGGTTGTAGAGTTGAAGAAGCGAATGAAAAAGGGAAATCGGTAGGAAAAGGCGGTTTGCCTGATAGAGATGGAAATGTAACTTTGGATGCCTGTATTATGGATGAAAAGGGAAATTACGGAGCTGTTTTAGGTGTTAAAAATATAAAACATGTAATTTCTGTAGCACGAAAAGTAATGGAAGATACACCACATGTAATGTTGGTTGGGGAAGGAGCTGAACAATTTGCAGTTTCAAAAGGTTTTGAAAGGGAAGATTTATTGACGGATGCCTCTAAAAAAGCATGGGAACAATGGAAAGTAAAATCAGAATATAAACCGATTATCAATATCGAAAATCACGATACTATTGGGATGCTAGCAATTGATAAAAGTGGAAATATTTCTGGAGCTTGTACCACAAGTGGATTGGCATATAAAATGGCTGGTAGAGTAGGAGATTCTCCAATTATTGGTGGTGGTTTATTTATTGATAATGAAATTGGAGGGGCATCTGCTACTGGTTTAGGAGAAGAGGTTTTAAAAACTGTCGGTAGTTTTTTAATAGTTGAATTAATGCGTCAAGGAAAATCACCACAAGAAGCCTGTGAAATTGCCATTGGAAGAATTGTGAATAAACCAGGGAAAGATTTTAAGAATTTTCAAGTAGGTTATATTGCTGTAAATAAGCAAGGAGAAACAGGTGCGTATTCAATTCACGAATGGTTTAGCTATAATTTGTATAAAGAAGGCAAAAATAAAAACATTAAGTCAGATTATTTTAATAAAGTGAGAAGCTAGTTTTTTTTAGAGAAGAGAGAAGACAAAAAAAGACGCAATTTTTAAAATTGCGTCTTTTTTAATTTCTGCCTAGAGCCTACTTATTTTTTCTTTTTTGCTTTTTGTTGTGCAGCTTGTTGTTCTTGTGCTTGTTTCATAGCACTATCTAAACGCTCACGAAACTTACTTTTAGCTTTTTCAGGCTTCTTTTTGTTCTCTTCAATTTTAGCGTGAATCTTAGCTTCATCAATTACGTAATTTTTAATAATTAACATAATTACGATGGTTAATAAGTTAGATATAAAATAATATAAACTTAATCCACTTGCGTAGTTGTTAAAGAAAAACAACATCATAATAGGAGAGAAGTAAATCATATACTTCATCATTTTACCCATGTCAGGCATTCCTTCTTGTGTAGGAGCTTGCATGTTTGCTTGTTGACTTTGATTCATTTTCATGTAAAAGAAAATAGCAACTGAAGCTAATATTGGGAATAAACTTACGTGATCTCCATAAAAAGGAATACTAAAAGGTAATTGATATACCATATCGTAAGATGATAAATCATTTGCCCATAAAAAGCTTTTTTGTCTGAACTCTATATTGGTAGGAAAAAACTTAAATAAAGCAAAGAATACAGGCATTTGCATTAATGCAGGGATACAACCCGACATCATGTTTACTCCAGCTTTTCGTTGCACCGCCATTGTTTCTTGCTGACGTTTCATTGCATTTTCTTTACCAGGATATTTTTTGTTGATTTCTTCCATTTCTGGACGAATAACTTTCATCTTAGCACTCGATAAATACGATTTATAAAGTACTGGCGACATGATAATACGAACAACGATCGTCATAAATATGATAATCAATCCGTAGTTACCAATAAACCCTTTTAAAAAGTTAAAAACAGGATGGAAAATAGTACGGTTTAAGAATCCGAAAATTCCCCAACCTAAATCAGCTATTTCGTCTAAACTTGTTCCTTCATACGATTTTAATAAATTGTAATCTGTTGGTCCGTAAAACCATTCCATATTATAATTTAACTCACCATTTGTTAAAGCTAAAGGTGTTTTTAAACTATAAGTTTTAGTAAAAACAGTATCTTTTTCTTCACCTGCAAAATCAACCGATTTTAAACTTGCTCCGTTAAAAGGAGTATCCGAAGATAAAATTGATGAAAAGAAATGTTGTTTATAAGTAACCCAATTTACATCGCTAACGGTTTCATCGTCGTTCATTTGTAAATAATCAACTTCATCATCAGCTTTATAATAGTAGTAAGAATACATGTTTTCGGTTTTTAAACTTTTTTCATGTCTAAAACCTTTTAAACTCCAATCTAAATTAATTGCTTGAGAGCTGTTTATTACCGAATTTAATCCTTGAGAACGAACAGCAAAAGCTACACGGTAATCGTCTTTTTTAATCTCGTAACGATATTCTAAAAATTGATTTTCAGATACTTTCAATTTCATAGAAAGTATTTGAGTATCTCCGTTTTTAGTTAAAGTAGGTGTAAATAATAAATCTTTAGTATTTAAAATACGATTATCGGTAGTTCCGAAATTAATATTAAAAGACGCGTTTTTATCTTTTACTAAATATAAAGGAAGCGAATCGTATGTTTTGAAGTTTTTAAGTAAAGCTTCAGTAATTTGCCCACCTTTATTATCAATAGTTAATTTAACAAGGTCATTCTCTATAGAGGTACTTCCATCTTTACCAGTTGAAGCTCCGTATGCAAAAGCGCCTAGTTTGTTTTTTAAAGCAATTTGCTGTAGCGAGTCATTTAAGACAGTTGTTTCTGCTAAATTGTTTTGAGTAGTTGCTGCTTCAGAAACTTGTTCTGTTTTAGTTGTTTCAGGAGTTACTTCTGGCTCACGAGTGTTCATCCACCAAAGCAATATTCCTCCTAATAAAAGCATTCCTATAAAGGAATTTAAATCAAATTTTTTTTGTTCCATTGATATGTATTATAATGTCAACTTGTCATTTTTTGTTTTTCTCATTATTGAAAAACCCGACAAATGTAGCGAAACCTTATATATTTTATGAGGTTTTACTGTGATTAATTTTGATGATAGTAATAGTTCAAATAGTATTCCGTTTTGATAAAAAAAATCCTGTAACTAAAAATTACAGGATTTTAAATTTATTTTTTTGATTGCTGCAAAGCCGCTTTTATAAAACTCACAAATAAAGGATGTGGATTTAACACCGTGCTTTTATATTCAGGGTGATATTGTACACCAACAAACCAAGGATGCGTATCAATCTCAACGATTTCAACCAATCCTGTTTTAGGGTTGATTCCTGTAGCTTTCATTCCAGCATTTTCTAATTGCTCCTTATATTCATTATTATATTCGTATCTATGACGGTGACGTTCGCTAATTAACTCTTTTTTATAAGCTTCAAAAACTCGAGACTCTTTTGTTAATTGGCAATCCCAAGCACCCAATCGCATGGTTCCACCTTTTTCGGTAACGTCTTTTTGCTCTTCCATTAAATTAATAACAGGGTGCGCTGTTTTTTCATTCATTTCAGTTGAAATAGCTTCTTTTAAACCTAAAACATTACGTGAATATTCAATAACTGCCATTTGCATTCCTAAACAAATTCCTAAAAAAGGAATGTTATTTTCACGTACATATTGTACAGCTGCTATTTTACCTTCAATACCACGGTCTCCAAACCCAGGAGCAACTAAAACACCGTTTAAGCCTTCTAGTTTTGAAGCAGCATTTTCGGGTGTTAATTCCTCTGAGTGAATCCAACGAACATTTACTTTTGCTTTATTTGTAGCACCAGCATGAATAAATGCTTCGGTAATTGATTTATAAGAATCGTGTAATTCTACATATTTACCAACTAAACCGATTTCTATAGTAGCGGTAGGATTTTTATGACGCTCTAAAAACTGATTCCATGCTTTTAATTTAGGTTGTTTACGGGTTGATAAATTTAATTTATCTAAAACCACATAGTCTAAACCTTCTTTAAACATTAAATTAGGTACATCGTAAATTGTTTCTGCGTCTAAAGACTGAATTACGTCTTGTTTTTTAACGTTGCAAAACAAAGCCAGTTTACGTTTAATAGTATCGTTAATTTCATGCTCAGAACGACATACAAGAATGTCAGGGCTTACACCACTTTGCATTAACATTTTAACAGAATGTTGTGTAGGTTTTGTTTTTAATTCACCAGCAGCAGCTAAATAAGGTACTAAAGTTAAATGAATAACAATAACGTTATCATCTCCTAGTTCCCATTTTAATTGACGTACAGCCTCTACGTAAGGTAGTGATTCTATATCTCCAACAGTACCACCAATTTCAGTTAGTACGATATCATAATCTCCAGTTTTCCCTAGAATTTGAATTCGTTCTTTAATTTCATCAGTAATATGTGGTATTACTTGTACCGTTTTCCCCAAGAATTCTCCTTTACGCTCTTTGTTTATTACAGATTGATAAATTTTACCAGTAGTAACATTGTTCGCCTGTGAAGTAGGTATGTTTAAAAAACGCTCGTAGTGCCCCAAATCTAAATCGGTTTCAGCACCATCATCAGTAACATAACATTCACCGTGTTCATACGGGTTTAATGTTCCTGGATCTATATTTATATATGGGTCTAATTTTTGAATGGTCACAGAAAAACCTCTTTGCTGTAATAGTTTAGCTAAAGATGCAGCAATAATTCCTTTTCCTAGTGATGAAGTTACGCCTCCTGTTACAAAAACGTATTTAGTGTTGTTCATGGTGTTGTTAGGTTTGGGCAAAAATAAGAAGTCTAGCTATTCGAACAAATAAAAAAGTGAAAAAAGATATATAAAAATTCACTATTTTTGCCACGTGAAAAAATATTAGAAAAAAGTAAAACTAGTATTTGTTAAACAAAAAAACTGTTGTATATTTGCCCACGCTTTTAGCAGACGGAATTTCATAAAAGCAACGTATAATTAAAGACCATTTTTAAAAATATAAATAATGCCGAAAAGAACTTACCAACCATCGAAAAGAAAAAGAAGAAACAAACACGGTTTCAGAGAAAGAATGGCATCTGCTAATGGACGTAAAGTACTAGCAAGAAGAAGAGCTAAAGGAAGAAAGAACTTAAGTGTATCTTCAGCTCCAAGACCAAAAAAATAATGATTAACAATTGTTAATATATTAGGTGTTACTATTTTTTAGTAACACCTTTTTTTATATATACTTTTTTTATTTTTGACAACAACACAACACAACAATTAAGATGCCTAAAAATCAAAACCTTAAATCTATTTTAATAATCGGATCAGGACCAATTGTTATTGGACAAGCCTGTGAGTTTGATTATTCTGGAACGCAAGCTTTGCGTTCTTTACGCGAAGACGGAATTGAAACTGTTTTAATCAATTCGAACCCAGCAACAATCATGACCGACCCTACAATGGCCGATCATGTTTATCTTTTGCCTTTAAATACAAAATCGTTAATTCAAATTTTAAAAGAGCATCCACAAATTGATGCCGTTTTACCAACAATGGGTGGTCAAACAGCATTAAATTTATGTATTGAAGCTGACGAAAAAGGAATTTGGAAAGATTTTGGAGTAGAAATTATTGGTGTTAATATTGATGCTATTAATATTACAGAAGATCGTGAGAAGTTTAGAAACTTGATGATAGATATTGGTATTCCAATGGCACCTCAAGCAACAGCTACTTCTTTCTTAAAAGGAAAAGAAATTGCACAAGAATTTGGATTTCCTTTAATTATTAGAGCATCCTTTACTTTAGGTGGTGAAGGAGCTTCTTTTGTTTATAAAGAAGAAGACTTTGATGCTTTGTTAACTCGCGGATTAGAAGTTTCTCCTATTCATGAGGTAATGATTGATAAAGCACTTATCGGTTGGAAAGAATACGAGTTAGAATTATTAAGAGACGCGAATGATAATGTAGTTATTATTTGTTCTATTGAAAATATGGATCCGATCGGAATTCACACAGGAGATTCTATTACGGTAGCTCCTGCAATGACACTTTCTGATAAAACATTCCAAAAAATGCGTGATATGGCAATTCATATGATGCGTAATATTGGTGATTTTGCAGGTGGATGTAATGTGCAGTTTGCGATTTCTCCTGATGAAAAAGAAGACATAATAGCAATTGAAATTAATCCACGTGTATCGCGTTCTTCTGCTTTAGCAAGTAAAGCAACTGGATATCCGATTGCGAAAATTGCCGCTAAATTAGCTTTGGGTTATCATTTAGATGAATTAGATAATCAAATTACCAAATCGACATCAGCTTTATTTGAGCCAACCTTAGATTATGTAATTGTAAAAATTCCTCGTTGGAACTTTGATAAATTTGAAGGTTCAGACAGAACTTTAGGTTTACAAATGAAATCTGTTGGTGAAGTAATGGGAATTGGACGTTCGTTTCAAGAAGCATTACATAAAGCAACACAATCTCTTGAAATTAAACGTAATGGTTTAGGTGCTGATGGAAAAGAAAATAAGAATTACGAAGAAATTATAGAGAAATTAACTAACGCATCTTGGGATCGTGTTTTTATTATTTATGATGCTATTAAAATGGGAATTCCGTTGAGTAAAATCCACGAAATTACGCAGATTGATATGTGGTTCTTAAAACAATATGAAGAATTACACGAAATAGAAAAAGAAATATCTAAATTCAGTGTTGATACACTTGATAGAGATTTGTTATTAGAAGCAAAACAGAAAGGATATGGAGATCGTCAGATTGCACATATGTTACAATGTTTAGAAAGTGAAGTATATAAGAAAAGAGAAGAGTTAAATATTAATAGAGTTTATAAGTTAGTAGATACTTGTGCGGCAGAATTTAAAGCAAAAACTCCGTATTATTATTCAACTTTCGAAAGTGATATTGTAACTAAAGAAGGTGAAACAGTTATAGCTAACGAAAGTGAAGTTACACCAAAAAAGAAAATTATAGTTTTAGGTTCAGGACCAAACCGAATCGGACAAGGAATTGAATTTGATTATTGTTGTGTTCATGGTATTTTAGCAGCTGCAGAATGTGGTTACGAAACGATTATGATTAACTGTAATCCAGAAACGGTTTCTACCGATTTTGATACCGCAGATAAATTATACTTCGAACCTGTTTTTTGGGAGCATATTTATGATATCATAAAACATGAAAAACCAGAAGGAGTTATTGTTCAATTAGGAGGGCAAACTGCTTTAAAGTTAGCAGAGAAGTTAACGAAATACGGAATTAAAATTTTAGGAACCTCTTTTGAAGCCTTAGATTTAGCAGAAGATAGAGGAAGTTTTTCAGACTTGTTAAAAAACAATAATATTCCGTATCCAGAATTTGGAATTGCAGAAACTGCGGATGAAGCTTTGGCTTTGGCAGATGAATTAGATTTTCCGATTTTAGTAAGACCTTCTTATGTTTTAGGAGGACAAGGAATGAAAATTGTTATCAACAAAGAAGAATTAATAGAGCATGTTGTTGATTTATTAAGAAGAATGCCTGGTAATAAATTATTATTAGACCATTATTTAGATGGCGCAATAGAAGCAGAAGCTGATGCAATTAGTGATGGTGAAAACGTGCAAATTATCGGAATTATGGAGCATATTGAGCCTTGTGGAGTGCACTCTGGAGATTCAAATGCAACATTACCAGCCTTTAATTTAGGTGATTTAGTATTGCAGCAAATAAAAGATCATACAAAAACAATCGCTTTAGAATTGAAAACAGTTGGTTTGATTAACGTTCAGTTTGCAATTAAAAACGATATTGTTTATATTATTGAAGCAAATCCAAGAGCATCACGTACAGTTCCTTTTATAGCAAAAGCTTATAAACAGCCTTATGTAAATTATGCTACTAAGGTAATGTTAGGAGAAAAGAAAGTAACAGATTTTGATTTTAATCCTCAGTTAGATGGTTATGCAATAAAACAACCTGTATTTTCATTTAATAAATTTCCGAATGTAAACAAACAATTAGGACCTGAAATGAAATCGACAGGAGAAAGTATTTTGTTTATTGATGATTTAAAAGATGATCAATTTTACGATTTGTATTCAAGACGTAAAATGTATTTAACAAAGTAAGTTTTGTCAAAATAAATTTAAAAGCCTATCAATAATTATTGATAGGCTTTTTTTTAACAAGAAATTAACCAGTTGTATATGCAACTAAATAATGTTTTTATGTTAATTTTGCAGACATTAAAAAATATGTATGGGAATTGAAAATACATTAGCGCCTTGGTTAGGAAAAACCACAAAAATGATTGAAAATCATGTTCAGGACTTGTTTTTTGACCATAATATTTCATTGACAAAAATACAATGGGTATTCCTAAAAAAAGTGCAAGAAAAAAACGGGGTACCACAACAGGAATTAGCATTTTTAACAGGTAGAGATAAAACATCATTAACACGTTTAATAAATACGATGGAAAAAAAAGCTTTAGTAGCTAGAATTCCGTCTAAATTAGATAGGCGAATTAATAATATTCATATTACTAAAAAGGGGGAGAGTTTATTTAAAGAAACACTGCCGTTAATGGAGCAATTTGTAACATCATTACAAGAAAATATATCCGAAGAAGAAATTACACAAACAATAAGTGTTATCAAAAAAATACAAGAAAATTTAAAAACTAAAACTAGTTAAAAGTTGTAATTGCAACTAAATATATAAGTCATGAGAAAATTAATCATTGTAGGAGCTGGAGTTGTTGTACTTGGATTATCATTTGTAATCTCTAATCTTTTAAAAGATAGTAAAGAGATTCCTGTACAGAAGGTTACAAAGGTAGAAAAAACGGTCTTTGTTAAAGAAGTTAAAAATGGTGATGTTGCTATTACTATTACTGCGAACGGAAATTTGCAAGCTAAAAATAAAGTAGATATCTACTCAGAGGTTCAGGGGGTTTTACGTCCTACATCAAAGGCTTTTAAAGCAGGTGTATCTTATAAAAAAGGGCAAACATTGTTACGTGTTAATAGTCAAGAGTTTTATGCATCAATTCAATCTCAAAGAAGCTCATTACAAAATTTGATAGCATCGATTATGCCAGATTTACGATTGGATTATCCAGCTTCTTTTGAAAAATGGAATACATACTTAAAAAACTACGATATAAATAAAACGGTACAACCACTTCCTAAAACAAGCTCAGACAAAGAAAAGTATTTTATAACGGGTAAAAATATATTTACCTCGTTTTATAATTTAAAAAATTTAGAAGCGAGATTAGGAAAATACAATCTTAGAGCTCCTTTTAGTGGTGTAATTACTGAAGCTTTGGTAACTAACGGAACTTTAGTAAGAGTAGGACAGAAAATGGGAGAATTTATAGATACTTCAGTTTTCGAATTGGCTTTATCTGTTAATGGTGGTTTTGCTGATATTTTACAAGTTGGAAAAATAGTTACGCTTCAAAATTTAGAGAAAAATAAAAATTGGTCAGGAAAAGTAGCTAGAATTAACGGGAAAATAGACCAAACTACGCAAACCGTTCAAGTTTTTATAGAAGTAATAGGAAAGGATTTAAGAGAAGGAATGTATTTGGAAGCAAATGTGCCTGTAAAAAAAATGTCTGAGGCTATTGAAATAAATAGAAAATTATTGATTGAAAACAAAGCCGTATATGTTGTAAAAGATAATGTATTAGATTTAATAGCAATTAAAACTGTGCATTTTAACGAAAATACGGTCATAATAAAAGGTTTAGATAATGGTATGAAATTGGTTTACAAACCGGTTGCAGGTGCGTATGTAGGGATGCCTGTTAAAATATTTTCTGAAACAACTAACACTGCAAAAAAATAGGATATGAAAAAAGTAATCGCATATTTTATAAAATACCCAGTGGCGGTAAATATCATTATTATTGCCTTTGTAGTATTAGGAACTTTTGGATTCTCTTCTTTAAAATCGTCTTTTTTTCCGTTAACGGATGCTAAATTCATCAATATAAACGTAGCATATCCGGGAGCTTCTCCTCAAGAAATGGAAGAAGGAGTGGTGTTAAAAATTGAAGATAATTTAAAAGGATTGGTTGGGGTAGATCGAGTAACTTCTACATCATCAGAAAATTCAGCTAGCATTTCAGTAGAAATATTAAAGGGTTATGATATTAATGTGGTTTTAGCAGATGTTAAAAACGCAGTAGATAAAGTGCCTAATTTTCCGTCGGGAATGGAGCCCGCGGTAGTTGCTAAAATTGAAAAAATTGCAGAAACGATTAGTTTTGTGGTTACAGGAGATAAGGTTCCTTTAAAATCATTAAAAAATATTGCAAGAGATATAGAAAATGATATCCGTAGGATAGACGGAATTTCTCAAATTTCGGTTTCAGGATATCCAGCAGAAGAAATTGAAATAGCTGTTAAAGAAAATGATTTAAGAGCATACAATTTAACATTTAATGATGTTGCAAGAGCAGTTTCTACAGCAAATATTTTAACATCAGGTGGTTCTGTAAAAACTGTTGCAGAAGAGTATTTAATCCGTGCAAATAATCGTTCGTATTATGGTGATGAGTTAGATAATTTGGTAGTAAAAGCTGATGCTTCAGGAACAATAATTAGGTTAAAAGATGTTGCTACAGTAAGAGATATTTGGAATGAAACACCGAACAGGAATTTTTATAACGGAAATTTAGCGGTACGAATACAAGTAAGTAACACCAATAACGAGGATTTATTAACTTCAGCTAAAAAAATAAATACTTATATAGAGAAGTTTAATAAAGAACATGAAAATATAAAGATTGAAATCACAAGAGATTCATCAATAACCTTAAATCAGCGTACCGAGTTATTGTTTAAAAATGCATGGCAAGGAATGTTGTTGGTAATGTTATTTTTATCGTTGTTTTTACGTCCGAGATTAGCATTTTGGGTAGCAGCAGGTTTGCCTGTAGCATTTTTCGGAATGTTTATGTTGGCAGGATATTTTAACATCACTATAAACGTATTGTCATTGTTTGGTATGATTATCGTTATCGGTATTTTAGTAGATGACGGAATTGTAATTGCTGAAAATATTTATCATCATTATGAAAAAGGAAAAAACCCGATTAGAGCTGCGATTGACGGTACGATGGAAGTGGTGCCACCAATTATATCGGCAATAACCACTACGGTTTTAGCCTTTTCGGTATTCTTTTTCTTAGAAGGAAATATAGGAGAGTTTTTTGGAGAAGTAGCTACTGTGGTTGCACTTACCTTAATCCTTTCGTTGGTAGAAGCATTAATTATTTTACCAGCACACGTTGCACATTCAAAAGCATTAGATAGAAATCAGAAATTGTATGCATTTAATAAATATGCAGAAGATTTTATGGATTTTATGCGTGATAAATTATATGCACCAGCATTACGATTTGTTTTAGATAATAAGTTCTTTGGATTGGTAATTCCGGTTGCTTTATTTATGATTACCATAGGTGCATTTCAGGGAGGAATTATAAAAGGAACTTTTTTTCCGTCGATAGCGAGTGATCGAGTATCGGTAAATTTAACCATGCCACAAGGAACTAATGAAAAAATTACAGATAGTATTATTTCTGTAATTGAAGAAAAAACATGGGAAGTTGAAAAAGAATTTACAGAAAAATATGCAATTACAGAGGAACCCGTAATTGAAAATGTTTTGAAACAAATTGGACCAGGTTCGGCAAAAGCATCACTAAGAATAAACTTATTACCAGGTGAAACAAGAACCTTTACTTCAAGAGAAATTACTAACGAAATTCGTAAAAGAGTAGGGACTATATATGGTGTAGAGTCGTTAACTTTTGGTTCGGGAGGTAATTTTGGTGGAAGTCCGGTTTCAGTGTCATTATTAAGTAACAACATCGCTGAGTTAAAAGCAGCTAAAACCGAATTAAAATCAGAGTTAAATAAAAATCAAAATTTAAAAGATGTAACTGATAATGATCCGCAAGGAATCAAAGAAATTAATATACAGTTAAAAGACAATGCTTATTTATTAGGCTTGAATTTAAACGAGGTAATGTCGCAAATTAGAAGTGGTTTTTTTGGTAGGCAAGCGCAGCGTTTCCAAAGAGGACAAGACGAAATTAAAGTTTGGGTTCGTTATGATAAAAATGAACGATCATCAATAAAAAATTTAGATGATATGCGAATTTCTACACCTACTGGTAATAGAATTCCATTATCGGAAATAGCAACTTATAAAATTGAACGTGGAGAAATATCGATCAACCACATAGCAGGGCAACGAGAAATTAAAGTAGATGCTGATATGAGAGATGCGCAAGGAAGCGCTACAGATGTTTTAGATGATATTAAAGCTCGAATAATGCCCGAAATCAATGCAAAATACCCATCGGTAACAGCATTGTATGAAGGGCAGAACAGAGAAGCATCAAAAGTTTCAAGTTCGGCAGCATTGGTAGGACCTGTAATTTTATTGCTGATTTATATTGTAATTGTATTTACATTTAGATCGTACGGACAGCCGTTTATGTTACTAATTATGGTGCCTTTTAGTTTAATAGGAGTTGCATGGGGGCATTGGTTTCATGGTTTTGCGGTAAATATATTATCTCTTTTAGGAATTATAGCTTTGGTAGGAATTATGGTAAATGATGGCTTGGTACTAATAAGTAAATTTAATAGTTATCTAAAAGAAGGAATGGAGTTTGAAGAAGCTTTATTTGCAGCAGGAAAATCTAGATTTAGAGCTATTTTCTTAACAACAATTACTACAGTTGCTGGTTTGGCGCCTTTAATTTTAGAAACAAGTCGTCAAGCACAATTTTTAATTCCGATGGCAATTTCTATCGCATACGGAATTATGATTGCTACTTTTTTAACCCTGCTAACTTTACCCGTATTGTTATCAATTGCTAATTATTCGAAAGTATATACAAAATGGTTATGGGAAGGTAAGAAGCCAAAAAGAGAATCGGTAGAAAGAGCTATAAAAGAACTAGAATCAGAAAATGCTGAAGAAGCGTAGTAAAAGAAAATAAAGATGAAAACAACCTATTTAATTATTGGATTCCTGTTTGTAAATGTTTCTTTTTATGGACAAGAGATATTATCAAAAGAAAAAGCGGTAGAAATTACCTTAGAAAATAATTACGACATACGAGTTACTAAAAACAACTTAGAAACAGCTAAAAATAATAAGAGTATCTATAATAGTGGTTATTTACCAACGGTAGTAGGAAACGCCGGTGCCACCTATAGTAACAACGATTCTGATAATGAATTTAAAAACGGAACGATAAACTCGGTTACCGGAGCAGAATCTAAAGGATACAATGCATCTGTAGGATTAAATTATACTATTTTTAATGGATTTAACAGGCAAAACACGTTTAAACGCTTAAAGGAATCGTATAATTTAACAGAATTACAAGCACGACAAGTAATTGAAAACACCTTAACCACATTATTTTTGGCGTATTATGAAGTAGGTAGATTGACAGAAAATGAAACAGCGCAAAAAGAAACGTTAGCAATTTCTAAAAGACGTTTACAAAGAGCTATTTATAGTTTTGATTACGGTCAAAACACAAAATTAGATGTTTTAAATGCTGAAGTTGATGTTAATAATGATAGCATTACTTACATAAATGTAAAAAGACAATTAGCAAACTCAAAAAGAGATTTAAATGTGGTTTTAGGTAGAAGTGTAAATACGCCAGTAATTGTAAATACAAATGTTACTTATACGGTTGATTTAAACTTAACAGATGTATTAGCAAAATCAAAAACAAATAATGCGAATTTATTGCAAGCAAAAAAGAACATTGAGTTACGACAATTAGATATTAAGATTAATAAAGCGGGCTGGATGCCAAATGTAGGTTTAACAAGTTCGTATGCTTGGAGTAAAAGTAACAACGATGCAGTAAATGATTTTAGTCCGATTTCTAATACGAGAAAAGGATTAAATGCAGGTGTAAATTTGTCTTGGAATATTTTTGATGGTGGACGTACCAAAACCAATGTTACCAATGCTAAAATAGCGTTAGAAACACAAGAAATTCAGAAATTACAACAAGAAGAGCGTTTAGAAAGAGATGTAAACAATGCATGGGAAACCTATCAAAATGCCTTATTTTCGTTACAAGTTCAAGAAAAAAATGTAATAACTAATAAGCTTAATTTTGATAGAACTAATGAACGTTATAAATTAGGACAAGTTACTTCGATTGATTTTCGTCAGGCACAAGTAAATTTAATAAATGCTGAATTAAGTGTAAGTAATGCAAAATATACTGCAAAAAATGCCGAATTACAATTGTTGCAATTAGCAGGAAGTTTATTAGATAATAAGAACTTTTAGAAATAGAATTTTAACATAAATAGATAAAAATCCGAAGTTAGCTAACTTCGGATTTTTATTACTCAAAAACAGCAATGGCTCTTACAGGAGAACCTGTTCCGCCTCTTATTTTTAGTGGTAAACCAATAAACTTAAATCGTCCTCGTCCGATTAATTTATCAAGATTTATCATATTTTCATAATGGGTAAACCCCATGTTTCCACAAATATGATGCACTTCTTTATTTGATATCTTGGGTATACCTGGCGACATTGTTTCTACACCAAATGCGGCAATTTTTTGTTCACCTAACCAAGTAGCACATTCTGCTGTAATTCCTGGACCTTTACCCCAGTTTTCAGTATTAAAATGTTTTTGATAATGGTTGGTACACAAAAGAACGGTATCACCTTTTTTAATAGTTAAATTACTTTCTTTTAGTTTGTCTATTACTTCAGTTGAAGTTATTAACTCTTGTAAGTTTTTATGAGAGAAATCTAAACAAATCCCTTCCGTATAAAACATAGAAAGTGGCATTGTGTCAATAGATTTATCAATATGTTTGGCTTCCATATGGTTTAAAGCATCTACGTGAGTTCCGGTATGTTCGCCCATTTCTAGTTTATAAACCGCAGGAGTTTTTGTTGTTGGGTTTTTAATTCCGTCCCATTCTTCGTGCGTATTATGAACTGTCATTTTTACTTGAGGAAGACTTTTATAAACTGGCATTCCTTCAAATATTTCTTGACTTAAATCTATAATCTCAGGCATAAACTATAATTCAATTTTTACATTATAACTTTCTAATTCTTTAACATAGTTATGTGGGGTAAAATCTTTACTATCAAATTCATCTTGACGTTTATTTTTCATTTCAATACGTTTTATTGCTTTTAAAAAACGACTCACCTCAATATCATTTTTTACAATTAAACCAGGAACTTCAATACTTTTTCCTTCATCATCTTTGGCAACCATGGTAAAATAAGAAGAATTACAATGTTTTTTTTCTCCTGTTCTAATATTTTCGGCATCAACACGAACACCAACAACCATAGAAGTTCGTCCGGTATAATTTACAGAAGCTTTCATTGTAACTAATTCGCCAACTTCAATCGGACTCAAAAAATCTACTGTATCAACCGAAGCAGTTACACAATACTCGCCAGAATGTTTAGAAGCACAAGCAAAAGCGATTTGATCTAATAATGATAAGATATAACCTCCGTGAATTTTACCGCTAAAATTGGCATGCGAAGGAAGCATTAATTCAGAAATTGTAATATATGTTTCTGCTACGTGTTTGTGTTTTTTAGTGCTCATCTGCTGATTTTAATCCTCTAAAATGTGGTGAAACCTCTTCTTCTACCTTTGTTATAAAATATTTGGTATCTCCTAACCAAAGTAAAGTGTCGTAACGTTCTTTGTAGGTAACTTTTACGTAACGACCTTGAAATTTTTGTAAATCGGTAATTACTTGTTGTTTTTGATCTTCAACTGAAAAAGAAAAAATTTGCGAGCCAGAAATACCTTGACTAATTTCACCTTCCCATGTTTTTATAAGTACGCCTTTATAACTAATTTTTATCAATTCACCAGAACGAACACCTTCGCTATAAGGAACATAATATATAAATGCGTAATATAAGCTAGCGATTAATAAGATAACGCCAATAATAAATGCTAATATTTTTTTCATAAAACAAAAGTAATATTAATATTTAAACTTGCAGAAAAATAGTAAATAGTTAAGCGTTAAAAGTATAAGCAAGTGATATATTTAAATGTTGTTTGTGTGGATTTTTAAGTCGTTTATACTATTTTCATTGTTTTTTAGCTGTTTTAATATGAAATAATAGCCGTTTGTTCTGTGTATAATTAAATAGCAATATTTTATATTTGTAAAAATTAAAAGCATAAGATGAATTACATTTTATTTGATGGAGATGTACGTAATGCATTATTACCATTTACATATACTAAGCCTGTTGCCGATATTAGAGTAGGTATTTTAACAATTAGAGAAAAATGGGAAAAACACTTAGGTTTAACAACCACTACTGTAACTGAAGAATATTTAGAAGAAAAATATCCGATGGTTGAAATGGAGAAAAACGTGTTGTTAAATGCTTCTTTTTTACCTACTGAACCATTAATTGAAATGGTAAGAAGTTTAACTAAAAATCAAGCAATTTTTAAAGGCGAAGATGTGATTGCTTTCTATACGGTTGATTCACAAGAAAAGGTAGATTTTGCATCTTATGAGCAATTAGAGTTTGAGGGAGAAGTTATTCAAATAACAAACACATGGGATATTTTTTCATTAAATGATAAAGCAATTAGAGCTGATTTTGATTTAATTACTGAAGGAAGAACATCAGAGCCTATTCCAGAAACAGTTAACTGTATAAATAAAAAGGATATATTTATTGAAGAAGGAGTAAAGTTGTCGTTTGCAACCTTAAACGCTACTAATGGACCAATATATATAGGTAAAGATGCTGAAATTATGGAAGGTGTTCTTGTTAGAGGAGCATTAGCTATGTGTGAAAAATCAGTGTTAAAAATGGGAGCAAAAGTTTACGGAGCAACTACTTTAGGACCATATTGTAAAATAGGAGGTGAGGTTAATAACTCTGTTTTAATGGGGTATTCTAGTAAAGGGCATGAAGGATATTTAGGGAATTCAGTGATTGGTGAATGGTGTAATATAGGTGCTGATACTAACAATTCTAATTTGAAAAATAATTATGCTGAAGTAAAATTATGGAGTTATGAAACGGAACGTTTTGCTAAAACAGGATTGCAATTCTGTGGATTAATGATGGGAGATCATTCTAAATGTGGAATCAATACCATGTTTAATACAGGAACAGTTATAGGAGTGTCAGCGAACATCTTTGGTACCGGTTTTCCAAGGAACTTTGTACCTTCTTATAGTTGGGGAGGAGCAGCTGGTTTTACAGAATATAAAACAAACAAAGTTTTTGAAGTAGCCGAGGTAGTAATGAAAAGGAGAAATATAGAGTTCGATGAAAAAGAAAAGAAAATTCTTGAACATGTTTTTGAAGAAACAAAAAAATATAGAAACTACTAGTAAAAAGGATCACAATATTGTGGTCTTTTTTTTATTTAAAAAGAAACTCTAAAAACTAGGTTTGGATTGATTCCCAAAGAAAGTTTATCAATTTTCCCTAATTCAAAAGTTATTGTATTGTCATTATTAAGAATAGGTATTGCAGTGTAGGATCTACTAATAATATTTTTTTGATTATAGATGTTTAGGATGGAGAAGCCAAGTTTTCCTTTCCATTTCTCAGAGAAACTAAACGAGTAAGTAATCGATCCATCTAAACGGTGATATTTTGGTAAACGGTTTGAGTTTATATGGTCAGTATCTAAAACAATCAGAAGACTTCCTGTATTAGTATCAGTTTTCAACTCTAAGGCTTTCGTATACGGGTTTCCTGATCTGTGGCTCCATCCTAATGAAAACTCATAATTTTTATACTTAAAAGCATGTGACCATGAAAAATAATTGGTAATATCATGGTTTGCAGGAAAAAAGGTGTTTTCTAAATCTAGAAATTTAAATTGATTTTTGGTGTATGAATAATTTATCCAAGTTCTGTAATTTTTAAACTTTTTATTGATAAGTAAATCGATACCAAAAATTTTACCTTCTCCTTTAGAGAAATCTGTAGTCTGATCATTATAACCTCTCGTTTGTGAAGTCATACCACTTACGCTTTTAACATAAGTATCAAGATCTATCTTCCATTTGTTTTTACTAAAAAGTATTCCAGAAGAAATTTGAAAACTTTTTTGAAGTGGGATATCATCGTTGTTTACTTGAGCCCATATCTGATTTTCTAAATCAAAACCTAAACTAGAAGTTTGAAATTCTATAATTTGCCCTAATGTTTGATGCTTTTGTTCTAACGATGCTTTAAAATTTAAGTCATCAGTAATTTTTTTTTCGAGGTATAAACGAGGCTCTACAACTAGTTTGTTTATCTTATCAAAATAATTGAATCGTACACCAGTGTTTATTTTCCACTCATTCGTATCATAGATGTATTCTGTAAAAAGAGAATGAGTATTGTTAGTCCCTTTATCTTTTTGAACAGCATTTGTAATGTTGTTACCTTCTAAATTAGTATTGTGTTCTAATAAATATTCAGTTTCATTTGATAAAAAATCATAACCAAACAAAAAATTGGTTCGTTCATTTCTTTGGTAATTTAAGCTGTAAGAAAAACCAAAATCATTTACTGAATTGTTTTTGGTTGATTGTTGAATCAGGTAGTTGTCTATATAATTATAGTTGCCATAATAACTCAAGTTAAAGCTAGAAAAATAAGTTTTGAAATTTTGAGTTAATTTTGGATTCAACTCTTTTTCCCATAAAAAACTTAGTCCATTATTTTTAATACTTAAATCATCTTTATAAAGATCCTTGTAAAGAGGAATTTTGAAACTATATGATAATTTATTTGTAGTATGTAAAAAGCTTAAAGATAAAGTTTCTTTAACGGAAGGTTTGTATATTAGTTTAGTTGAGTAATCAGAAAAATAAAAATGGTTATCTCTATCGAAAGAAATATTTTTAGTTAATATATTTCTTTCTTGATTTGCATCAATTGTCTGAAAAACTCTATTTGAAAGTTTATTAAAAGTAAAGGTATCGAAAACATCAGTAAAAGAACGCCTAAATGAAGTTGTTAACGCTAATTTATTAGAAAAAGGAACGCTAATGTAAGCATCAGCATGTGTCATGTTAAAACCGAATCCTCCTGTTGTTTTCTTAGGGATGTTATTTTCTGTTTTAATATCTATTACACCAGCTATTTTATTTCCGTAACGAGCCTGTGTACCACTTTTTGAGAGCGTTATTTTTTTTGCTGTATATGGATTAAAGGCAGAAAGCATTCCGAAAAAATGCCCAGAATAGTACATTTTTATACCGTCCCAGAAAATTAAATTCTGATCAGGAGTACCACCTCTTATATAAATACCAGCAGCAGTTTCATCTGGGCTTTGTACGCCTGGTATTATTTTTAAACTTTCTAAAACATCTGGTTCTGTTAAGCCAGGTAATACTCCAAGTTGTTGAGGTAAAATTGTGATGGAACCGTTTTTGTTTTTATTAATACCAGAGGTAACATAGTTGTCAATTAAAACTTCTTTTAAAAGGTTGAAGTTTTCTTTTTTTTCTAAGAGGGTGATAAAGTAGTACTTGTCTGTTATTTTATTGAATTTAAGAAGTGTTTTATGTTCTATTTCTTCAATAAAATTTTTAAGTGTACACGTTTTTTTATTGAATGAAAATAATATGTTTCCTGTAATATAAGCATCAAAAGAAAACTTAACATTAAAGCTAGTTTCTGCTTTTTTTAATGCAGTTAATATTGGAGTATTATAAAAAGCAATGTCTATTTTTTTTTGAGAAAAAACAGACATTGCTAAGCATATAAAAAAAATACTTAATTTTTTATTCATTAGATATTAATACGACTGAACTATTATCTGCTAATTTAAATGAAATTTTCATAGGAGCAAAAACAGTTTTCAATGCGATATTAACATTATTGTGTGTAAAGGTACCTGTAAAACGTTTATTAGTATCTACTTTATTGGTATTAATTTTTAAGTTATATTGTTTTTCTAAAGCTAAAATTACTTTATTAAGAGGCGTGTTATTAAAGCTACTTTCATTATTTAACCATGAAGGTTTTTCTTTGTGAAAATTCCAATTTTCTTTTTTGTTTTTATAGCTTCTAAATGCTTTTCCTTTAGTTAAAAAAATGGTGTCATTGTTTTTAGAAGTTACTTTTACTTTTCCTTCAAAACACTGTACTTCAAAGAAATTTTTTGAAGTGTTTACTGTAAATTTAGTACCCAGTACAACAACATTTCCTTCGTTTGTGTTTACTGTGAAATGTTTTCCTTTTTCAACTTCAAAATAAGCAGTTCCAACTAATGACAATGACCTGTCCTTGTTCCAATTATTTTTATGAAATTTTAAACTAGAAGAAGGAGAAAGATGTACGATAGAATTATCAGGTAACTGAACAACTGTTTGTTCTCCATACGTTGTTGAAAAACTAGAAGGACTATCATTATTTAAATAAAAAACAGTTAAAAGTAAAACAACTGAAGCAGCTGCACTATAGAACCATGCTGGAGTAAGTTTTATAATTTTTGTTGATTTCTTTTGTTGTTTTATTTTTCTTAAAATAGCATTAAAGACCTCATTTTTATTATAATCTGGAGCAATTAGTAGTTCAGTAGCATCATTAATTTTTTTAAATTGATGATATTCTTCAGAATTTTTAAACTGTTTTAACTCTTCAGCAGATAAATCGTTTTCGATCCATCGAGCTAAAAAAGTCTCATCTGTATAATATTCTTTTTTCATGTTATATTTTTCACGCTAGTACTATAAGAACAACTAAAAAGTTAATTACCCTACTTACTGTTACTATTTATTAAATTTTGCCTATTTGTTCTTTTAGAATTAGTAAAGCTTTACTCATTCTTTTTTCTACAGCTTTTACCGATATGCCTGTTATTTCAGCGATTTCAGTATATTTTTTTTTATCAATACGACTTAAAAGAAAAACTTCTCGTTGTTTTTCTGGCAAATCGGCTATTGTTTTTTTTAGTTTTTGATAAAATTCTTCTTCTTCTAAAATAAATTGTGGAGTTTCTATTGTTCTGTCAGGAGTAAGGCTTCTTCTTTGATGTTCTAAAACTACTTTTTTATGAGCAACTTCGTTTAAAAACCGATTGTTTGCAACGGTGTATAAAAATGATTTGGCTTTTTCGAATATTACTTTATTACAGTTGTCCCAAAGTTTTATATAAGCTTCTTGAACAACATCTTCCGCCTGTTGCCTACTACCACATTTGTAATAAATGTAATTTCTTAGGGATTGAGAATGTTTGTTAAAAATTTCTTCAAAATTTTTTTGCTCACAAACAGATTTTAGGAGGATTTTATTCACAAAGTTTTTTACTGATAAAGGCAAAAGTATAAAATTGAAATTAAGAATTGCCAAAAAAAACAGATAACTACATTAGTATTTTTTATAAATTGGTAGTTTTAGATGAGATTTTTCATAATGTGGTGTTTTTTTATAGATATAATATAATTGAGCGTAAGTGTTTTTAGCAAAATTTATATCGTTTTTAATTTTATCGTCAAACTCGTTTTTAATCTTCGGATTGTCTTTTAAAAATTGTTCAGCAACATCCTCAAAAACATAAGATGAAAAACCTTCTTTTTGCTGTAAAATGGTATCAAAAAAGTTCCAATTAAAAAACGAATCTGTAGCAGCTGCTTCTAAAGTTTCAATAATATATCGAATTCCTTTTTGCTGTGTAGAAATATAAATATCTCCTTTTTTAAATTTAACAACAGCTAAGGTTTCTTTAACAGTGGTATTATAATGCAAGTAATGTCCTTCGTAAGCTGATTTTCTAGTATCAAAATTAGCAATGTGTTGAGTTGCTACATTTATAAGTGTGTCGTTTTTAAAACGAGTAAATTTAATGCTGTTATTTTTTAACCTCTCTATAATTTTATGCCAACCTTGTTGTAAAATATAAGCTTTTGGAATGTTTATTTTTTTGGTAGCTTTAAAATTATTGTAATAAGTTGTTTTTTTAGTGTATGGCTTATTTTTATCATAAAACAATCGTTTTCCGTTGGTTACTTTGCTATCAATATAGGTGCCTTCGTAACCTTTAAAATTTAATGTTGTAGGATTTTCTTTATCCGTAGTAAAAACAATTGGATATGTTTTTTTTATTAAAAAGTCCTCCAAATTTTTCTTTCGTAATTCTTTAATTTTTAAAGAGTTTTTTTCTGTGAAATCTAAGGTAGATAATAGTAACTGATAGGTTTGTGTTACTCTAATTTTATAAGGCTTTAACATGTGTGTTTCTACCATTAACCCTAAAGTATTGAATAGTGTTGTGTAGCCAGTTGAATATCTTGGAGAATCGTAAAATTGAGACCATCCTTTTTCAGGAGTGTTTCCCCATACGTTTACATAAGGTGTAATTGGTATTTGTTTTTTAGTTAAAGAATGTTCAATATGCGGACGCATTTCAGTTTCTAGAAAATGACCAAGTTTACCACCTAATTTATTGTGTTGGGTAAATAAATGTGTAATAGCATATTGGTAATCGGCACCGTTACTTACATGGTTATCTATAAAAACATCCGGATTTACAGTGTGAAAAATCTCCGAAAAAGCAGCGGAATTTTTAGTGTCTTGCTTTATGAAATCACGATTTAAATCGAAATTACGTGCATTTCCTCTAAATCCATATTCTTTTGGGCCATTTTGATTGGCTCTTGTATGTGAGTTTCTATTTAAAGCACCGCCAATATTATAAACAGGAATTACACATATTAATGAATTCTTATAAACTTGTTTTAAAGAATCATTCTGAACAATATCTCGTAAAAGTAACATAGAAGCGTCTATTCCGTCAGATTCTCCTGGATGTATTCCGTTATTAATTAAAACCCTATTTTTTAAGGAGTTTTTTAAATCTTTTAAATTGATTTTTCCCTCATTATTATAAACGATTAAATGAAGCGGTTTCCTAGAATCTGTTGTGCCTATTTCAAATAAAGATATTTCAGTATAGGTTTGTGCTAAGTTCTCGTAAAAAGAAATTACATCTTCGTATTCAGGAGTTTCAGTTCCGTTTGAGGTTTCAAATAATGTTGTGAAACTATAGGTTTCTTTTACTGTTTTTTGTTTGCATCCGAAGGAAATCAACAATAAAAGTAGGAGTGTTTTTTTCAAAATAATCTAGAATTAAATTTTTACGGCATCAGGAACCAAACCAGTGTAATCACCATTATTTCTAATAACATCGCGTACAATTGACGATGAGATGTAGCTTTTACCAGAAGATGTTAGTAAAAAAACGGTTTCTATTTCTGATAGTTTTCTGTTAGTATGTGCAATGGCTTTTTCAAACTCAAAATCAGCAGGATTTCGTAAACCTCTTAAAATAAATTCGGCATTTTGTTCTTTACAAAAATTCACTGTTAATCCGCTGTAAGTTACTACTTTAATTTTTGGTTGATGCTTAAAAGTTTCTTCAATAAAACGTTTACGCTCATCTAAAGAAAACATGTATTTTTTATCGGCATTTATACCAATTGCAATTACTAATTCGTCAAATAAAGTAACGCCGCGTTCAATAATATCTACATGTCCCAAAGTAATTGGGTCAAAAGAACCAGGAAATACTGCTTTTTTCATAAAATTAGGTATTTAAAAGATGTTTTTTGGTTATGATTAACCGAAAAAACAACCATTTATATCTTTTTTAATTATTTGAATAATTTCATCTAAATGTGTCGATTTAGGAAAAGGTCTATACAATTCCCATTTTTCATTAGCTCGCATCCAATATAAGTTCCATTCTAATTTAGATTTATAAAATCGGATTTTAGCAAACTCGATATGATTTTTTTCTTTAGGATCTAACCAATTGGGTCTAATTTCGTAAAGAATAGCGATATTTTTTTCAAAAGAGTATCCAAAATCTAATTGTTCTCTAATTTCAAGATCTTCAGATCGTATAGATTCTACAAAATTTTTAATTGTAGCCTCATTAATATTTATAGTCGTGTTTTTCATTTTATTTTAAAGCTGTTTCAATAGCATTGCCAAATAATTCCGATAAAGAAATACCTGCGCAATTTGCTTGTTGTGGTAAAATACTTGCTTCTGTTAATCCTGGAACGGTATTTATTTCTAGGAAATGTGGTTCGTCATTTATAAAAATATATTCCGCGCGTGAGAATCCACTCATATTTAAAACTTCATATACGCGTTTTGCTACTTTAATAACGTTTTTTTCTTGTAATTTAGAGATGCGTGCAGGAGTTATTTCTTTTGATTTTCCTTCGTATTTAGCTTCGTAATCAAAGAAATCATTTTCTGAAACAATTTCTGTAATTGGTAAAACAGTTGTTGTTCCTTTGTACTGAATTACACCAACAGAAACCTCTGTACCATCTAAAAAACTTTCAATTAATATTTCTGAATCTTCTTTATAGGCAACCTCTAAAGCAGGTATTAGTTCTTGTTCGGTATGTACTTTCGAAATTCCGAAGCTAGAACCCGCATTGTTAGGTTTTACGAAACAAGGCAAACCAACTTTAGCAATAATTTCAGTAGTATTTATTTGATCACCTTGATTTAAATAAACTGAAGTAGCAGCGGGAATTCCGTATTGTTTTACCACACTTAATGTATCACGCTTATTAAAGGTTAATGCCATTTGATAAAATGGGGCAGAAGTATGTTTTAATCCGATTAAGTCGAAATAAGCCAAAATAGTTCCGTTTTCACCTGGAGCACCATGAATTGCATTAAAAACACCATCAAAAATTATTTTTTCTCCATTTACCTCCGCAGAGAAATCATGCTTGTTAATAGGATATTCCGCATTGTTTTCACTTACTAAAACCCATTTATCTTTTAAAATATGAATTTTATAAGCAGTATATTTTTGGGGATCAAGATGCTTGTAAACAATAGCACCACTTTTTAAGGAAATTTCTACTTCAGATGAGTAGCCTCCCATAATAATAGCTATATTTTTTTTCACTTTAATACTTTATGATTTGTAATATTTTGTAAAATAGTTTGCCAATAATTATACAAACTTACCAAAAAAACTCGTTTATGAGTTCAGGAGTTAAAAATAGTAATATTTTTACTGTAAATTTGCGCCACCTTACAAAAAAATAATATGAGTAATTTTTCTAAAAACCTGAAAGGGTTATTTCAATTTATAAAGAGTAAAACGTTTCTAGTACAAATTGGAATTGCGATTGTATCGTTATTTTTATTTGTGTTTATAATGCAATGGTGGTTAGGAACCACAACCAATCACGGTCAGAAAATACAAGTACCTAATTTGCATAAAATGTCATTGGTAGAAGTTGAAAAGAAGTTAAACGAACTTAATTTAGATTTTATTATAATAGATAGTGCTACTTATAATCCTAATTACCCGAAGAAATCGGTGATAGAACAAAATCCGGAAGTAGGTGATTTTGTAAAAGAAAAACGTAAGTTATATTTAACTTTAAATCCGTCTAAATATAGAGATATTGAAATTTCAGATTTAAACGGACGTACAAAAAGACAAGCGACTACACACTTAAGATCTCAAGGGTTTATTGTAGGAAAAGAGATTACTTGGGTAAAAGATATTGGTAAAAATGTTGTTAGAGGTTTAAAATATAAAGGAAAGCTAATTGAACCCGGAACAAAATTGCCAAAGAAAACGACTATTAACCTTGTTTTAGGAGACGGTAACTAATTTATATAATTGATTCATGCAGGAAGATACAAATTTAGCAATAGAAAACGACGATTTATACGAGCATCATAGGTTTGTTGCAACAGAAGGGCAAGAGCCTTTAAGGGTAGATAAGTTTTTAATGAACTTTATTGAGGGTTCAACAAGAAATAAAATTCAGCAAGCAGCTAAGGCAGGAAATGTTTTAGTAAATGAAGTGGCTGTAAAACCAAACCATAAAGTAAAACCAAAAGATGTAGTTCGTGTAGTTTTAGCGTATCCACCAGCTGAAAATTTATTAGTAGCTGAAGATTTACCTATCGATATCGTTTATGAAGACGATGATGTAATCGTGGTAAATAAAGCTCCAGGAATGGTAGTGCATCCTGGACATGGAAATTATTCAGGAACTTTGGTGAATGGATTAATTCATCACATCGAAAACTTACCTAAAAACTCAAACGAGCGTCCTGGTTTAGTACACCGTATAGATAAAGATACAAGTGGATTGTTGGTGGTTGCTAAAACAGAATTTGCAATGGCAAATTTGTCGAAGCAATTTTTTGATAGAACTACCGAGCGTTTATATTACGCATTAGTTTGGGGAGATGTAAAAGAAGATACCGGAACCATTGAAGGTAATATAGGACGTAGTTTTAATAACCGTTTACAAATGGCTGTTTTTCCTGATGGAGATCATGGTAAGCACGCGGTAACTCACTACAAAGTTTTAGAACGCCTTACGTATGTTACTTTAGTACAATGTAAGTTAGAAACTGGAAGAACGCATCAAATTAGAGCACACTTTAAATATATTGGGCACACACTTTTTAACGACGAACGTTATGGAGGTGATGGTGTTTTAAAAGGAACAACGTTTACAAAGTATAAGCAATTTGTACAAAACTGTTTTAAAACCTTGCCAAGACAAGCATTACACGCAAAAACATTAGGTTTTACGCATCCAACAACAGGAGAGTTTATGCAGTTTAATACTGAAATTCCTGCTGATATTGAGGCGTGTTTAACAAAATGGCGCACCTATTCAGAAAATTCTAAATTCGAAGAAGAATAGAGCTCTTATTAGAAAATGAAACAAAAAAACCAGCTTTATAAAGCTGGTTTTTTTGTTTTCGGTTTAAGAAAATTATTTTTTTAGATAAGGAGTAATTTTATCAATTAAATCTTCAGGTGATTTTACATAGGCAAAAAAGTTAGCAATTTCTTTTTCATTGCGTATTAAAATAAAACGAGGAACCATCTTTGTGTTAAATCGTTTTTTGGCTTTATTAAAATAGGTAAGCGCTTCTTTTTTACTTTTATCTAAATCGTTGTAAACTTTTACCATTACAAATTTTTTAGAAAAATCTTGAAATTTTTTAGTGTCATAGGCATATTTCTGAACAGTTCTGCAAGGCACACATTTCTTCTCTCCTAAGTATATAAAAACATCTTTATTGTTTTCTTTACCGTAAGCAATGGCGCTGTCAATATCTGTGCGCCAATTAATACCTTGAGAAAAAGTTTGAAGACAGGTAAAAAAAGTAATGATAAATATAATTTTTTTCATTTTCATAAAATTTATTTTCTATAAAAATAGGTAAATTATTGTAATCGCATGTTTACTAAACTCATAATACGTTCAAATTGTTCTTTTAATCCCATGTCAGAATTATCAAACTCTACTGCATCTTCACAAAGAATTAGCGGTGAGTCTTCTCGTGTAGAATCTATTCTGTCACGTTCTTGAACGTTGTGTAATATTTCTTCATAATTTACTTTGTCTCCACGATCTAGTAGTTCTTTGTATCGACGAGTAGCACGTTTATCAGCAGAAGCGGTCATAAATAATTTTAATTCAGCATCAGGAAAAACAACAGTACCTATATCACGTCCATCCATTACAATACCTTTATTTTTACCCATTTCTTGTTGTTCGCTCACCAATTTTTTGCGGATTTCAGAAATCGTAGCAACTTTACTTACCAATCTAGAAACTTCAATAGTTCTAATTTCTTTTTCAATATTGGTATTATTTAAATAAGCTTCCCCAAAACCTACGTTTTCATTAAAAACAAAAGAAAGAGAAATTTTATGTAAGTCAGCAATTAAATCATCAGCATTAAAATGCGTATCGGAAATGTAATTTTGTTGCATTGCATATAGGGTAACAGCTCTGTACATGGCGCCGGTATCAACATAAATATATTCGAGTTGCTTTGCTAATTGTTTAGCGATAGTACTTTTTCCTGTTGATGAAAATCCGTCAATAGCAATAATAATTTTCTGTTTCATACTTTAAAAAATTAGAAGAACAAATATACGTCATAATCTCCTGTTTTTATTAGAAGGACTATGTAATAATTTTGTTTTTTTTAGCAAATTAGAATTGTTTGTTAAGATCTTAATGTGTTTGTAATTAGGTTCTTACAGGATTTTGTTAATGTTGTCTTGTGTTAGTGAGATAGATTTTATATATTAGATTTTATTTGTTACATAAAAAGTATACATTTGATGTTTATTAAAAGACCCTTTAATCAATGAAGAAAAATGCTAAAAGCTTACTAAGACTTTTAGGGATATTTCTCTTTTGTGTTAGTACTAATGTGATGTCTCAGACGTTATTGAAACCTGAAATTCAGTTTTCATCAGCGTGTGATGATGGTAGTACTACAGACTTTATTGTTCGATTTAAGTTTTCTACAACAACATTTCCTTCTGATAATCAATTCACTATTGAGTTGTCTGCTGGAGACGGAACATGGGGGGACCCTACAAATGTTGGTACTATTACGACAGAAAACACCTCTTTTACTTTTGATAGATCTTTTCAATTGCCAGATGATACTTTTGGTACGAATTATAAAATACGATTAGTAGCTTCTTCACCAGCTATGACGAGTCCCGATTCTGATGCTTTTCAAGCATATAAGATTGTTAACGGAACTTTTATCTTAAATAATTTTGAGAATGTAGTATTATGTGAAGGGGAGTCTGAAGAGTTAACATTAAATACCACTCAAGAAGGGCAATACAGATGGTATAAGGATGGAACCATAATTGCAACGACTACGGAGCCAATGCTTGAAGTTTCAGAAGAAGGGGAATATCAAGTAAAAATTGATTATGGTACTTGTGGGTTTAAAGAATCAACGTTAATAAATGTTGTTGTTTTCAATGAAGCAGATGGACAAATAAAAGGACCATTAACAGTTCAAATATGTGGAGATGAAGCGCATACTTTTGAAGCGAATGTAAATGATACCTCTTTTACTTATGATTGGTACTTTAATAATAGCTTGGTACAATCTTCAAACTTAGCAACCTATACAACACCAACAGCAGGTCAGTTAGGAACGTACCATTTAGAGGTAGATACAGGTAGCTGTGTAACAACTTCAGATAATGTAGAGTTGAAACAAATAACAACTGCAGATTTTAATGTAAATACAGTAGGGAGTTTAAAAACAATTCTGTTACCAGGAGAAACAAGAGAACTATGTGTAACACATGATGCTTCTTCAGCTACAATGCAATGGTATAAAGATACAGCACCTTTAGCTGCAAGAACACAATTATGTACAAATGCAACGGAGGTAGGAGAGTACTTTGTAAGAGTAACTAAAAGCACTTCAGGATCGTGTAATATAGTAGTTGATTCAGATAAATATGAATTAATAGGAATAGGAACTTTTGATGTAGAAATAAGGACAGAAACTGATTATAGAGATTGTAGTAATGCTGCAACAAAATTAAGTATTGTTGGTGTGGAAGCAACAGGAGAAGATGGTGAGAAATATAATTTATCAACCGACCAAATAGCGATGTTAAATTATCAATGGAATAAAGGGGGAGTTCCAATTGTAGGAGCAATTCAAGATGAATTACCATTAAACTCATATTTAGAAAGCGATCTATATACATTATCAATTAATGTTGGTAGTAAAAACGGATTATCAAATGAATTAGATGTTAAATTAGTAGAAGTACCAGAAGTTTCGTCAACAACCATATCAAATTCACTATGTGCAGGAGGCTCAATTACTTATACGATCGATAATGTAACTGCAGGATATACATATAAATGGATTAAAGATGGATCAGATGACGTAACAGCTGCAGACCCTAGTGTGCTTGAAGTTACCGAAATTGGGGAGTATGTATTAGAATATTCAGGTTTTGGTTGTACGAATGAGTTGGCAGCAATTGATGTTGTTTTGTTTGACGATTCAGCAGTAACAATAACTCCTTCAGAAAAAGTAGTAATGGAAGATGGAGGCGTAGCAACTGTAATTGCTGCAGGTGGTGATTCGTATGAATGGTATGAAGGTGAAGATGTTTTGGGAACATTATTATCTACAACAGAAGAGTTGACTGTAAATACTTTAGGTTTTTATACGGTACTTGTAAAAGTGGGAGCTTGTGAATTGGTAAGAACAATTGAAGTTGTGGAGCCAGACGATCAGGTAATCGTACCTAATATTGTGTCTCCTAATCAAGATGGAATTAATGATACCTGGAAGTTGTCAAATGCATATGCATTTCAACCATCAGTAACCATTGAGTTGTACAATTCAAACGGAAAAGAAATTTTAAAAGTAACCGATTATAAAAATGATTGGCCAGCAGATAATTTAGGCAATCAGAAAGTATTTTATTACAAAATCATAAAAGACGATGCTTTAATTAAAGCAGGAACAATATCTATATTAGATTAAATATGATAAAAAAAGTTACATTATATATAGCGATATTAATAAGTGTGTTTTCATTACAAGCACAAACATTTGATAGCGCACAGCAGTACAACAGTTTTACTTCACGAAATTTCATGAAGTTTAATCGTTTTTTAACAGTACCAACATTTTCGGCATTAAAAGAAAATAAAACTTCAATCACTGCTACTGTACGTAATAGTAATGTTGATTTTGAGGACAATCCGAGATTGTATTTAGGAACTTATTCAGGTAAAATGCGTGAAAATGTTGGTGCAGGTTTTGCTATTTATCAACAAGAAGTAGGTGTTTTTAAAGATTTTGGTGCTTTACTAAATTATGCACAACGATTACAGTTAAATGAAACAATGGATTTAACCTTCGGATTCAATTTTTTATATAGCCGAAGAAGTGCGAATGCATTAAAGGTAAACTCTACGGTTCCAGATCCGCAGGTAGCAAACTTTCAAGACATACCAATGGTAATGTTACAACCAGCGGTAACTTTATCGTTTGGCAAGTTTGATGTAGGTGTCTTTTTTGAAAACTTATTAGATTTTAATTTAAAGAGTAGCGAAATGGCTACTTCTTTTGGCGAAAAAACATTTTCGGTACACGGAATGTATTCTCATGAATTTACCTATGCTTCGGGACTTTTAGAAGGAGCCGATTTAAGAACCCTAGTGATGGCTCGAAAGCCAGGTGAAAACGATTTTAGTGTAGGCGCTAATGTTATTTTAGATTTACCAAAAGCAGGTTGGATAAAAGCAGGTTACGATAAAACGTACGGAATTTCAGCAGGTTTAGGAGTAAATATTTCTGAAAACCTTGCCGTTGGATTTAGTTATGAGAAAAGTACTTTCGCTGCAACCAATGAAATAGGATTAATCTATAATTTTGGTAAAAAATCATATACAAGAGATAGACCAACACGCAGAACAGGAAATGTACAAGTAACATTGCCTGAAAGAGCGCCTAAAAATGATTATAAAAATGAAGAGCATAATGATTTATCAGATGAGATTCAAATGGCGCAAGACTCAATAGATATTTTAAATAAAAAGGTTGATGAAGTATTGCGTTTGTTAAAAAATCAACCAGCACCAAAAGTAGTACCTGTAAATACGCCTGTAGAGAAAACAGCAGCAGAAAAAGATACAACATTAAAAAGAAGTTCTAACACACCTTGGCGTGAGAGTTCAATTACCTATGCAGGTGGTGGTGGTACCATGTATTATATTGTAGCAGACCGATTTAGAGATAAAGAAAATACAGAGCCTTTAATCGCAAAGTTTAAACGATTAGATATGGAAGCAAAATACATTTATGAACCTAAAAAGAAATGGTATTATGTATATATTGATAGATTTGCAAAAGAAGTAGATGCTGAAGATAAAGTAGAAGAACTAACAGATAAAACACGTTTATTTGAAAACGACGATAAAAACGATGCTTCGTCTATAAAAATAAAAAAAGGAGGTAAAGATCCTGTATATGTTGTTAAATTAACAATTGGTACAAGTGGCGATAGTTATAAAGAACCTAAAACACAACCACCAGCAAGAGTAAGAACAATGTCTGCTAATATGCAAGGTGTAGCACCTGGTTATTATTTACAAGTATATGTAAACTCTAAAAAAGCATTAGCTGATAGAAATGTTGATGAATTAAGAAATGATGATATTGAAGCAGGATATTTTATAAATCCAACGACGGGCTATATGCATGTGTATATAGCAAAAACTGATAGTAGAGAAGAAGCTATTAAGTTGTATAATACTAATTTAAACGGCGCGTTTTTCGATCGTAAAACGATAGTACGTATAAAATAATTAAATTGTAAGCCCCCAAACAATTAATTCCCCAAAGATGATGATTAAAAAATTACTAATAATCTCAATTTTTCTACTGCAAATAACCAATTTGTTTGCACAGAAAAAACATGTTGAAGGATATTTAACCGCAGCAGAAAGAAGAGCAGACGTTCCTTTTAAAGAACGTTACAATACAAGGGTAAGAGGTAATATGACCTTTGTAGCTAATAATATATTGAATAGGGAATATGTTTGGTGGCAATGGGGGCAATGGAATTATTCAGCAGATGTTCCTTATAATGGTTATAATGGTAATCACTCATTCAATTTACAATATATTGATACAGATAATTTTATAGATGAAAATGGGGATGGAATTGACGATACATTTTCATCTTCAAAATCATCATTAGACTTGCCAGATTGTTCTAGAGTTGTATATGCAGGTTTATATTGGGCAGGAATTTACCCATATGACAATTGGAGTGAAGAATCGGCAGGAGTAAATACACGTGATGCTGATTTTAATACCATGAAGTTTAAAGTGCCAGGAGGTAATTATGTCGATTTAACAGCCGATAAATTTGATGTAACAAAAAGAGAATTAATATTTGATGATGGAATAGCTACAGAGAAACCATACGTATGTTACAAAGATGTTACAACAATGGTACAAAGCTTAACAAATGTAGCTGGTGATCCTGATGCAGATGGAGATTATTATGGAGCAAATATTAAAGCAACCCTTGGTCTGGATAATACAGGTTCGCAATTAGGATCGTCAGCAGGTTGGGTAATGGTAATTATTTATGAAAATGAAACTCAAAAAAATAAAAAGTTTTATTTGTTTGATGGATTTTCAACAATTAAAGCTTCAACTAACCCTTATACAGATGTACCGGTAAGTGGTTTTCAAACAGTACCTTCTGGTCCCGTAAGAGCAAATTTATTGGTTGCCGCTTTAGAAGGAGATAGGTCAATTACAGGAGATGCTTTTCAAATAGAAAGAAGAAACTCAGGAGTATTTGAAACTTTAACCACAGGAAGTTTAAATGGTACAACAAATTTTTTTAACGGATCTATAACCCAAAATAATAGTTACTTATCAGGAAGAGACCCTAACAGTCAAAATACATTAGGTTTTGATGTTGATATGTTTACGTTAAATAATGGAACAAAATCAATTTTAAATAACGGTCAAACAAATACTACGTTACGATTTACAACTTCAGGAGATTCTTACTGGCCCTTTTTATTAGGTATGTCAGTTGAAGTAATTGAGCCTAAAGTGCAGTTAATTAAAACAATACAAAATGCTGCAGGAGCAGATATTTCTGGGCAAACAGTAGGTTTAGGAAGTGAATTGTTTTACAATATACGTTTTCAAAATGTAGGTACAGATAACGCTAAAAATACAAGAATTATAGATATTCTTCCAAAAAATGTTGATTTTTTACCAGCAGATTTAATATTACCGCCCGAATTAGAATCTACAAGAGCTCAAATATTAAGTGATTATGAACCACCAACAGCAGCTAACAGTTTTAGAGGAAAATTAATATTTAATATACCAGATGACCTTGTTGAAGAAAATGATGGGTACTATGATATAAAAATAAAAGTAGCAGTTGTTAGTGATTGTAGTCAGTTACGTGATGTATGTTCAAATAGAATATCAAATCAAGCTTTTGCTAATTATGAAAGTGATAGAGGTGGAGCACCACCAATTAACAATGAAGAAAGTTTTGCTGGTTTAGATGATTGTAATTTTGGAATTGTAGGTACTTCTAATTTTTTAGTTGACACTAGCGGATGTAGGTATGAAAGAACAGAAGTAATTTGTGGTAGTAGTACAACATTAATTGCGGGAGCAGGTTTTTCTGCTTACGAGTGGAGAGATAGTTCAGGAAATATCATAGGTACATCAAGAAACCAGTTAGTAACAAGTACAGGAACATATACTGTTAGAACAACAGCACCAGCAGGTTGTATTGACACTGAAGAAACAGTAAATGTAGTTGGGTATAATTCAGAACCAAATCCGTTAATACCTTTCTCAGATCAAATGTTAGTATGTGCTAATAATAGTTTAGATTTAGCAGAAATATACTTGTGTGGCGATGGAAATTCAAGAACAATTAATTTACCTTTTGATCCAGCATCAGCAACAACTGTCAAATGGTATAAGTTAGATGAAGCCTCATGTGATGATGAAACTCGAGCAGGATGCCCAAATGTAGACACGGGTTGTGATTGGGGTACTCCATTATCAACAAATTTTTCTTTAAATGTAGCTGATGCAGGTGAGTATCGTTTAGATGTAGAGTATGATGGGCAATGTCCTAAAAGTTACTATTTTAACGTATTTAAAGCAACTTTAAATCCAGATATTGTAGAACTTGATATTTTTTGTGGATCAAATGGTTCAATTACAGTAAATAATATACCATCAAATTATCAATATAGTTTAACCGGTCCAGGCGGGTATAACGCTCCTTATCAAAATAGTAATGTATTTGATAATTTAACTTCGCCAGGAGATTATGATTTAACAATTAGGTTAAATAACCCTACCGCTGCTTCATGTGTGTATTCATTTCCATCAATTAATATTCAAGAAAGTGATATCGACTTTGTAGTAACTACTAGCGATATGGAATGTTCGGATGGTACTGCAAGTATTAATGCACAGGTTAACAATGTAATAGGAGATTATACTTATACGTTAACACATAGCACAGTAGGTGTAGTTGCAACAGAAGGACCAACAGCCAATAGTAGTCATTTATTTGATGGTTTAATAGATGGTGGTTCGTATACCGTAACGGTAACTACGGCTCAATGTACGGCTTCAGAAACAGTTGTTATTAATAAACCAGATCCAATAAATTTAGCAGCATTAAAATTAAAAGACATTAGCTGTGAAAACGGTAGTTCTGACGGAATTATTCGATTAACAGCAATCGGTGGTACTATTGATGTAGCTTCAGGAAATACCTATAATATGGCTGTGTGGACAAGTCAAGGAACCGATTTATATACACAGCCTTCAGATGTTCCGTTTTCAGCATTTTTAACACCATCTGCAAATCCATATACCTATAACATTCCTGTTGGTAATGAAGGGGAATACCGTTTTATCGTTTTTGATGATAATGGTTGTTATTCAATTTCAGCACCAATTACTGTGATAAGAGAGGCTCCATTAACATTTACACACACAGATGTTAACGTTAGTTGTAGCGGTCAAAATGATGGAACAACAAATGTTCAAGTAGTTGATGATTTAGGGTATGCTATACAATACAGTATTGATAATACTAATTGGTTTGCTTCAGGATATTTTGATAGTTTAGCTACAGGTACATATACAGTATATGTTCGTGCAACTAAAACATCTTACCAATGTAATTATGAGGTTGCAGATATTGAAATCACTGCACCAGATGCATTAGCAGGAAATTCAAGGCGAAGTCAAGATTATACATGTACTCAACAAGGAGAGATAACGGTAGAAAATGTAACAGGAGGAACAGCACCTTATACTTATACATTAAGTGATGGAACAACGACAACGATTCATACAACGGATGCAGTAACATTTGATCATGCATTTGGTAGTTTAACAGATGGTACGTACACAGTAACTATAAGTGATGCAAAGAGATGTTCTATAACTTTAGCATCTATAACGATAGCAGCCTTACCAGAGGAGCCAACATTTAGCAATGCAGTAACCTATGCATGTGACGGAACCGGAACAATAACCTTAACACAATTAACACCAGCAGCACCAGGAACGTATAATTATACATTAGGGGCAACGAATAATACGACAGGAGTTTTTAGTGGATTATCTGATGGGACTTATACTGTAACAATAGATTATGGAAGTAGTTGTACAACAACGGTAACAAACATTGATGTTTTAGACAACCAAGAATTTACAGCTCAAATAACAGATTTTACCAATCCAACATGTATAGGAGATACAGATGGAGAGATTGAGATAACAGCAGCGTTTTCATCAGTAACACCAACAAGTTTTGAGTATTCATTAGATGGAGGAACAACTTGGAATGCAGCAGCAACAAATCCGTTTTCAATACCAAATTTAGCGGATGGAACACATAATATATCGGTACGACCAGATAATAGTTCACCAGCGTCATGTAATATATCGTTGAGTGAAACCTTATCAGATCCATCACCAATAGTAGTAGCGGCAAGTGTAACAAAATTAATTACTTGTGATGCAGACCCTACATTAGATGGAGCAACGATCAGTATAACCGGAACCACTTCAGGAGGAAACGGAGGTGCTTATACGTATGCATTATTTAACAATGCAACAGCAACAGCACCAGCTGTTCAAACAGGCGCACCATTTACCGATATTGATACTTCGGGAGATTATTGGGTAGTAGCTACAGATGCAGAGGGTTGTACATCAGCACCATTATTAGTAAATGTACCAGATGCAGTAGCGGTAACATTTACTTTAGATGCAACTACTTGTTATAGTGGTGCAGCCGACGCAACAATTACCGTAAATATAGGTACAGGTAACGGAAATTATTCATATAGTTTAAATGACGGAACTACGACCACTACACAAAACACCAATATATTTATAGGATTAACCAATGGTAATTATACAGTAACCGTAACAGACGGATATGGCTGTTCAGCAACCGATACGGTAACCATTAATCCACAAGTAACAGCAATAATAACTAAAACAGATATTGGATGTACTTTCGGGAGCATTAGTTTTCAGGCATCAGGAGGTGATACAAATTATGTATATCAAATATTTCAAATATACCCAGGCTTTGAAGATTATTCAAACTATGAAAATGGAACTTTTACAAATGCTAATTATTTATCGGCACCTGTTCCAGGGCGATATTATGCTGTTGTTAGAGATAACGGAGGAGTTGCACCATATTGTGAGTACAAAGAAATTATCACAATAAATCAAATAGATAATCCAACAATAGTTGTAACCGAAACACAACCCGATTGTAATGGAGATCAAGGTTCGGCAGTAGTAGTAATAAGTGATGGAACAGCCGATTATACAACTACAATAACATTACAGGGAGCACCAGGAACAGTACAAACTTCAGGGCCAGGAGCAGGAACAAATATTACATTTAACAATTTAGCAGAAGGAACGTATGATGTTGTTNCGATTATACAACTACAATAACATTACAGGGAGCACCAGGAACAGTACAAACTTCAGGGCCAGGAGCAGGAACAAATATTACATTTAACAATTTAGCAGAAGGAACGTATGATGTTGTTACTACTGATACTAATAATTGTGCAACAGCAGC
>NZ_JAOBTH010000024.1 GCF_025215075.1 Tenacibaculum haliotis
ATAACATAAGACTTTATCAAAAAAAGTACAGCAAACAAAAAGCGATTAAGAGAAATGTAACATTTCTTAATCGCTTTTAAAGTTAAATTTCAAAAAGAGTTGCTTTTTCAGTGCCCTCTTAAAAACTTCGGGTTTTTTTTATTTATTAACAACTTAAACCAACTTTGTTAAAGCCATAATAATTCCTAAATGAATTCCTTCATGTAAGTTATTAAAAGAAATTGCTGTCTCAATAGAATCTAACGTAAAGCCAAGACTTGTTTCATACTCATTAAATTCGGTAAAAATACCTGCTTCGTAATCTTCTTGTAAAGTATCTGGCAACCCTACTAATAGTTCTTTTACTTCTTCAAACTCTTCTTCTGTAAATGTTTCTGTAGGTAAAGTTCCTTTTTTATAAGTTTCTATTAATTCATCAGAAGCTAGGCAATTTAATCCTGATAATTTATAATTCAATAATTGCTGTGTTACTACCAAATGAGCAACATTCCACGCAATGTTATTTTTAAACCCTTCTGGAATTTTATGTAATTGCTCTATTGATAAATTATCAACTTTATTAAAAACTAATGCTCTCGATTTTTTTAAAATTTCAAATTGCTTGTTCATTATTCTACTTATTTTAGCGTACATCAAAGATAATTATTAAACCATGAAGAAAGTATATTTTTTACAAACTTGTGATACTTGCCGACGTATATTAAAAGAAGTAAATATTGAAGGATTTGAAAAGCAAGAAATAAAAGCAAACCCTGTAACTGTTAATCAGCTAGAGGAAATGAGAAAACTAACAGATAGTTATGAAAGCTTATTTAATAAAAGAGCGAGATTATACAAGGAACGAGATTTAAAAAACAAAACAATTACCGAAAACGACTACAAACAGTTTATTTTAGAAGAATACACTTTTTTAAAGCGTCCGGTTTTTATAGTTGATGACAACATTTTTATTGGTAATAGTAAAAAAGTAATCCAAGCTTTAAAGGAAACAATAAATTAATTATTGAAACGGATAATCTCTTTTCTTTTAGAGTTTTACTTTTCATCAGAAAATAAAAAACTACCAGTACATAAGGGGATATGTTCTTGGTAGTTTTTAAATTATACATTATTAATTAACGGGGGATTAATCAATAAAAAAGGGGGTAATTAATTGATGCTATTAAACTATGGGGGTAATTAATAACTTCGGTACAAATATATTCCTATAAAGCGCACATAAATCATTTGTAGTAGTTTTGATGTGCTTTTTACGCTTAAGAATTAATAAAAAATCAAACGTTTATATATTGTAGTATAAAAGTCTATAATTCATAATAACTACTTTTCATAAAAATTAAGACACAAGGTCTAAGATATTTTTATTAATAATCTACAATCCGTTACTCCAGGTATTCGCAGTTGCTATTATGGTTATTTCAGGAAATATTCTTTTAAATAACACGACAATAGCTTTGTGCTTTTTTCATCGCCGTTAATTATTCCAATAGCATATTGTAATGACATAAAAAGGGTATATTTTAAATTAAAAAACTTTCTTCACCTCTAAGAATAGATAAAAAATTTAAGTAAAACTGCAACATAAATATTTTTTTGACAGTATAAAGGATTCCTTTTTTTTAAAAAAAGTTAATTTAGCCATTAATAAAACATTTAAAAAACTGATGCCCTTTAAACCATATATATATCTTTTTTTAATTGTACTACAACTGTTTTCTTATACTACCTATAGCCAGTCGTATGAAAGTTTTAAGTATTCTATAAAAAAAGATGACAATACCTTCTTAACTTCCGAGTTACTTATAGATCATAACGGATTTACTTGGTATGCCACTAAAGATTGGGTGGTAAAAGATTTTGGAACTTCTAAAGTATATATCCCATTAAAAGGCTTAAAAGGAAAACCAATAACTGTTCACGCTTTTTTACAAGACAATGATGGAAATATTTGGGTGGTAACCCCTTTTGGAGTTTACACCATAAATTATAACGATTATCGTGTTACAAATATTATAAAAGGAAGTACTTCCTTTGAGATGTATATTTCTATTATTCAACAAAAAAAAAATGGGCATATATGGGTAAGTACAAATCAAAACCGCTTTTTAGAATTTAAAGGACACACGCTTATAAATAATTATAAAATAGACACAGCGCAAGAAAACTTCTTTTTACTTTACTTAAATAAAAAAGATGAAGTTGTTATGGTTAGTGAATATTTAGTTTATAGTATAAAAAATAATCAATTACAATTTATAACAACCAAAACACCCGAAGAAATTTTAATTCCCTTATCAACTCCTAATAAAAACTCCGTAAACAAAACAGGTGTTATACACTACGGGAACAAGGAAATTCCATATACTTATTTTACTGAAATAGGCATGTATAAAGTATATAATAAGGAATGGAATACTAATAAACTATTAAACGACCGAAGAGTTGATTTAACCTGGGTTATAAAAAACAATATACTTTCTACTACGCATAAAGATCTTATTTGGTCGCAACAATTTCAATTTAAAAATAAACAATGGTATTTAAACGACGTATCTAAAACAAATATTCATGCAAACATTCATTCTATCCTTCAGGATTCGTTAAACAATTATATTGTAAGTAGTAACCCTAATGAAATTCATAAAATTAGAATTGATAATAATTTTTACACAACCTACTTAGTCGACTCCGTAAACCCTATTAGTACCCGATCTATTATTAGTGATGCAAAAAAAAACATATTTGTAGCTTCTTATTCTGGTTTATTTAAAATAGATTCTTTAGATATTACCCATAATATTTCTAATGAAAGTAATTATGCCTTTTTACAAAAAAATGATAGTCTTACATGGTCTAATGATGTTTATTTACTAACAAAAAATAATTTTTCAAAAAACGATATTCAATATTTCAATCAGAAAAATTGGCCTACCATTGATTCAGGAATTCAAAGTTTAGCTTATAAAAATGAGAACCAAATATGGATAGGTTCCTTAAATGGTTTGCATCTTTTTGATGAAAAAACAGAAAGCTTTGCCAATTACAGCAAATTAAATAAAGCGCACAATTTAAGTGACACCTATATAAACGACATCTTACAATTACCCAACAATAAAGTATGGTTAGCAACCAACAATGGCGCTTATTTATATAACTCTAAAACAAAAACGGTTATACATTACTCTAGTAATAGTAAAACTCATAAAATACCACACACAAAAGTATTAGATATTCATAAAGACAAGCACAATACTATCTGGTTGGCTGGCGATAAAGGTTTGGTTTCTATTAATACTAATGGTGTTACCAATCAGTATTTAACAAAAGATGGTTTAGCAAACAATATTGTTTGCAGCATGCTAGAAACTAAAAACCACCTATGGCTGGGTACTTATGATGGTATTAGCCGCGTAAATTTAACCGGAAACAAAAAGCAATTTTCAAATTATTTAAAAGGCCATGAATTTAACCACAGTTCTAGTTACAAATTAAATGATTCTATCCTGTTTTTTGGAAGCATGAATGGTGTTTACAAAATACTCACTAATAAAGTCCCTAAACGCAGCATCTATCAAAAACTAATCCCTGTAAGTTTAACTACTTTTCAAAAAGAGAAAGATTCAATTATAGAGCAATTTAATGTAAAAAACCTAACAAAAATTAAATTAGATCACGATACTAATTATTTTGAATTTAAGTTTGCTTTAGATAAGTCATTCAATCATACAAAAAATAATTTTTTATATAAAATTGAAGGACTTACCAAGACTTGGATTCCTTTAAAGAACACAACAACCATACGCCAATATGGGATACCTCCAGGAAACTATGTATTAAAAGTAAAAGGTATAAATGAAGAGGGAATGCAGGCTATAAATGAAATTTTGCTTCCTATTCACGTGTCTCAAATATTCTATAAGACAACATGGTTTATCCTTGTATCTATCAGCTTTTTATCAATAATTATGTTTGTAATATTTTTAAGGGTAAAACGCAGAAATACAATAGAAAAAAGACTACGATCGGATGTAAGAGATTTAAAAATAAAAGCATTAACCATGCAAATGAATCCTCATTTTATCTTTAACATAATAAACAACATACAAAGTGATTTAATTCTTAAAAACACCGTAAATATTAATGATTATATTCATGCTTTTTCTAGTTTACTACGAACTACTATGAATATGACTACTTCTAATTTTATTAGTGTAAAAAACGAAATTGATTATTTAGAAGCTTACATAAAGCTACAAAAATATCGACTTAATAATGGTTTTTCTTATCATTTTGAAATCACGACTACCTCAAAAAACATAGACCTTAACAACATTAACATTCCTTGTATGTTACTGCAACCCATTGTTGAAAACGCTATTTTACATGGTTTAGAACCTAAAGAAGATTCAAATAAATTATTAAAAATAATTATCGCTGTAAGTGATATTGTTGAAGTTTGTATTGAAGACAATGGTATAGGACGTATAAAGAATAATACAACTAAACAAAAAAACAACGAACCTCATGCTATGGGACTTATGAAAACAACCATAGGTTTACGAAACGAATTAAGACAAAATAAAATAACCTTTCAAATTATAGATTTAGTTGATAACAATACTCCTGCAGGTACAAAAGTTATTTTTAAAATTCCTTATAAATAAAACTTTAAAAGTAAAAAGCTTCAAAATCTTTATGATTATGAAGCTTTTTGTTGGCCTACAAGGACTCGAACCTTGAATGTCGGTACCAAAAACCGGTGTGTTACCAATTACACCATAGGCCAATAAGTTATTACAAATATAAAAACATTGTTTTAAAACTAAAAAACAATAATCAGTTTTTATAAGAAATCCTCACGAACTTCGTAAGGATTAAGTTGGCCTACAAGGACTCGAACCTTGAATGTCGGTACCAAAAACCGGTGTGTTACCAATTACACCATAGGCCAATAACTTATTGCGGGTGCAAATATAATACAAAGTTTTATTTCGACAAATTTTTTATGCTTTTTTTCATTTAACACAATTTTATATCGACTTTTGGCTAGTTAACTATCTCAAAATTATATTTTTGTTTTCAGTAAAAAACCAACAGTTATTAATACTTTCGTACTTTATTATACAAAAAACTATGAACGAATTTAACTACAAAAAATGGAATGTCCTTTTAGGATGGTTTTCATTTGCCGTGGCACTAATCACATATACACTAACCTTAGAGCCTACAGTTAGTTCTTGGGATTGTGGAGAATACATTTCTACCGCAGTAAAATTAGAAGTTGGGCATCCGCCAGGAGCCCCGTTGTTTCAAATGCTAGGTGCATTCTTTGCAATGTTTAGCAACGACCCAAGTCAGTGGGCAAAAATGGTAAACTTTATGTCTGGTTTAGCCAGTGCGTTTACAATTTTATTTATGTTTTGGACCATTACCAACTTAGCTAAAAAAATGGCTATTAAAAATGGTAAGTTCAGTAAAAGTGAAGCTATTGCTGTTTTAGGTAGTGGTTTAGTTGGTGCTTTAGCTTATACATTTTCTGATAGTTTTTGGTTTAGTGCCGTAGAAGGTGAGGTGTATGCAATGTCATCTTTTTTAATGGCTTTATTATTTTGGCTAGGATTAAGATGGGAAAGTGAAATTAATACGCCAAGAGGGAACAAATGGTTAGTAGTAATTAGTTTTGTGGTAGGGCTTTCATTCGGGGTACATATTTTATCACTTTTAGTGATTCCATCTATTGTTTTATTATATTTCTTTAAAACTTATAAAAACATCAATATAAAAACAACTGCAATCGCAACACTTATTTCAATACTTGTTTTAGCTTTTGTTTTTAAATTCTTGTTTCCGTTTACACTTAAATTCTTTAGTGTTTCAGAATTGTTTTTCATCAATCAAATAGGATTACCATTTAATACAGGAACCATTGTTGCTGGTATTGTTTTAATCGCCTTATTTTTCTTCGGATTGAAATATACGCGTACAAAAAACTTAGTAATGGCAAACACTTTAGTCCTGTCTGTACTATTTATTATGATTGGTTTTTCATCATGGTTAATGCTACCAATTCGTGCAAATGCCGATACTGTTATTAATGAAAACAATCCGTCAAGTGCCCGTGAATTATTAGCATATTACAATCGTGAACAATATGGTGATGCTAATGTTTTTTATGATAAATATTACTCTGTTGCGCATGACAGAACACAAGATGCAGATCAACCCTATAAAGATGACAAGCCTAAATACGAAAAGAAAAACGGAAAATATGTTATTGTAAACAAATACAAAAACGTATTACCAAACTATTCTAGCAAACACAAAGGTTTTATACCTCGTATGGTAAACCCCGCTTCAGAGCAGCATTACAAAAGTATTGCCGGAATTCCTGCCCGAAGTAAAAGACGACCTACGTTTGTAGAAAACATGAAATTCATGATTGATTATCAATTCGGATACATGTATGGGCGTTATTTTATGTGGAACTTCGTAGGACGACAAAACGATACACAAGGGCATTTAGATATTGAAAATGGTAATTGGTTAAGCGGAATCGATTTTATTGATGAAATGCGCTTAGGATCGCAACAAAACCTACCAGACGACATTAAAAACAATAAAGGACGTAACAAATATTTCTTCTTACCTTTAATTTTAGGATTAATCGGGTTGTTTTATCAATCTAAAAAAGATAAAAAGAATTTATATACCCTTGCCCTATTCTTTGCTTTTACTGGTTTTGCTATTATATTTTACACCAACCCAAAACCTTTTGAACCTCGAGAACGTGATTACGCCGTAGTAGGATCGTTTTATGTATTTGCTATTTGGATAGGTTTCGGAGTATTTGCATTGTATGACTATCTAAAAAATTACGCAAACAAAAGAACCGTTGCCATTGCCGTATCTGCCGTTTCGCTATTAGCCGTTCCTGTTTTAATGGGAGTTCAGAACTGGGATGATCATGATAGAGACGATCGTTATGTTTCTCAACTAAACGCACAAACCTATTTAGAAAGTTGCGACCCAAATGCTATTATTTTTACCATTGGAGATAATGATACTTTTCCGCTTTGGTACATGCAACAAGTTGAAGGTGTACGACAAGATATTAAGATTGTAAATACCAGTCTTTTTCAAACTGCTTGGTATATCGACCAAATGAAAAAGAAAACCTATGAAGCAGATCCTATTCCGTCGCAATTAACACACGATAAATATAAATACGGAACTTTAGATATTGCATATCATATTGCGCATCCAAGATTTAAAGATTCTATTATTTCTATCAATAATTTTATGCGTTGGATTGAAAGTGACAACGACGCGACTTATTATATTGATGAAGAAAATGACGTAAGAGAAAAATTTTATCCGACAAACAGAATTAGAATTCCTGTAAACAAAGAAAATGCTTTAAAAACAGGATTGGTTGCTCAGAAGGATGCTGATAAAATTGTTGATTATATCGATATTACTGTTGATGACCAAGGTTTAACCAAAAATAGAATCTTAATGCTCGATATTTTAAATAATTTCGATTGGAAACGCCCAATTTATTTTACTGGCGGTGCCAATGCTGATGAAGAATATATTTGGTTAAAAGATTATTTACAGTTAGACGGAATGTCGTACAAATTAGTACCGATTAAAACGCCTAACAAAGGAAAATCAATATTTGATATGGGACGCATCGATCCTAAAAAGATGTATGATAATGTTAAAAAATGGGACTGGAAAACCATAAACAACGGTAAAATTTATTTAGACGAGCAAAGCAAACGTAACGCAATATCAATCCGAAATAACTTAATGCGTTTGTCTGAAGAATTTCTGAAAGAAGGAGATTCTGTTAGTGCTAAAGATGTATTAGATTTATCATTATACAAAATGCCAATTAACGATTTTGGACATTATAGTATTTCTTTAGGATACCCAGAGTTGTATTATAACATAGGAGATATTGATAAAGCTCGTGAAACTGCTGAAACATTAATAAACGTTTTTCAACAAAAATTAAAATACTACAGCACTTATAAAGATGAAGATGTTGATTTAATTCTTGATAATTTAGAAACAAATTTATACATGTACCAAAACGTTATTCAGCAAATTTCTAAATATGACAATGACATGGATTATGGAAAAAAAGCTTTTGAAAGTTATCTAAATCATGCACGTTTGTTTAAACACCTAATGTCTGACGAAGAAGAGCAAGAACAATTTCCTCAGGAATTAGATACTATCAAGCCTTAATATTTAAAAATATTGTTACATAAAAAAAGCGCAGTTACTAAATATAGTAGCTGCGCTTTTTCACGTAGTAAGTTTAGCTTTATTACTTAAACTTCAAAAAAATGTATGTAAAAACACTATCGGTGTTTCACGATAATTATATTATTATAATACCAAAATAAACCTTAAACGTACTGCTGTACTAAGCCAATTAAAGTATTTGCATCTTGCTCACCAGTTTGGCGCCATTTCATCTCTCCTTCTTTATAAATCATAAAAGTCGGATTTCCTTTAACACGTAAAGCTTCTGCTAAAACTTCGTTCTGTCTAATATCAATCTTAATTACCTTTGCTTTATCTCCTAAAGCAGCAGCAACATCACGCAGCGTATCTAAACTAGGTTCATACTCACTCCAATCAGTATAAAAATCAATTAAAACTGGCTTGTTAACACTTATAATCTCACCAAACTTTGTCATGCTATATAATTTATATATGTAAAATCTATCAAAACTACTATTTTTTTTTCAATTAAATATTAACATCTGTTAAAAACCCTGAAAATCAACCTTTTTTCAATTCTATTACCGTTATTTCTGGCCAAATACCAACTCTACCAGGAAAAGCATGGTAACCAAAACCTCTATTTACATTAATATATCGCCCAAATTCTTTATATAAACCTGCCCATTGTTTGTAAACATATTGAGACGGACTCCATTTAAACCATCCTGGTATTTCAATTCCGAATTGCAAACCGTGTGTATGCCCGCTTAACGTTAACTGATAATTAAAATCGTCTTTCTTCACCTTATATTCCCAATGACTCGGATCGTGACTCATCAATATTTTAAAATCTTCTTTATTTATTCCTTCGGATGCTTTTTTAAGATCTCCTTTTTGATTGAAACCTTTCCCCCAGTTTTCTACTCCAACCAAGGCTATTTTTTGTCCATCTTTTTCAATATATCTATTTTCATTACACAATAACTCGAACCCTATTTTAGGATGGATTCCTTTTATTGCTTTGAAATTAGCGGCTTTATCTTCCTCATTTTTCCATTTAGAATAATCTCCGTAATCATGATTACCAAGTATAGAATATTTTCCAACAGGAGCTTCTAATTTTTTAAAAACATCAATCCAATCATCCATTTCATGGGCAAAATTATTTACAATATCGCCCGTAAATAAAAGTAAATCCGATTTTTGCTCATTAATTAAATCAACACCATAACTTATTTCTTCTTTGTTGGTAAAACTACCCGAATGTATATCGGTAACTTGCGTAATTGTAAATCCGTCAAAAGCATCAGGTAAATCTTTAAAAGATAATTGATATTTTATTACTTTATAATTATACTTTCCTTTAAAAATACCATACAATATGCTTGCAAACGGAATCGCTGCAATACCTAAAGCCAACTTTGCTACAAAAGATCTTCTACCTGCCAAGGGTTTTGTTTCATTTGATGATAAAAAAGAAATTCCTTTTCCGATAATTCTTATCACATCTTCGCCAAACATAATTACCAAAATAAATAATTTAGGTATTAATGCCATTAAAAGCATACCTACTGCCCATTGAAATTGCGGCGTTTGCCCTGAGTTTCTATCCGAAGAAATAATGGTGTAAAAAAAGTTAGCATATGCAAGCAAACCGATAAACAACCATCCGTAGCGGATAAATTTATTCTTAGTTATTGTTTTAATTGCCTGAAAAGCATAGCCTTCAAAAACAATAATAAGTATTGAAATAATGACAATTGCTACCAACAAACGTGACATATATATCTATTTTAAAATCGCACAAAGATAAGTTGATTATTAAAAATCTATTTTTAACATCTTGTTAAAGTTTTGTAGTTTTACCATCGAAGGAAACTTCGATACTTTTACAGGTTAATTCCGACAACTAAATACTGATAATCAACTTATAATAATAGGTTTAACATATAAAAATGGCAGATCAAAAACGACTTTTTTTACTCGACGCTTTCGCATTAATATTTAGAGGATACTATGCTTTTATAAAAAACCCACGAATTAACTCGAAAGGGATGGATGTTTCTGCTATTTTGGGTTTTACAAATTCGTTATTAGATGTTATAAAACGTGAACGCCCTGATCATTTAGCGGTTTGTTTTGACCGTGGAGGATCTGTTGCCAGAGTAGAGGCTTTCCCTGAATATAAAGCAAACAGACAAGAAACTCCTGAGGCGATAAAAATTGCGGTGCCGTATATCGAAGAAATTTTAAAAGCAATGAATATTCCTGCTATTATAAAAACAGGATATGAAGCCGATGATATTATTGGAACTTTAGCTAAAAAAGCCGAAAAAGAAGGTTATAAAACCTATATGGTAACACCCGATAAGGATTTTGCACAATTAGTTTCTGAAAATATTTTTATGTACCGACCACGTTTTGGTGGTGGATATGAAACTTGGGGAATACCAGAAGTACAAGAAAAATTTGGCGTAGAAAGACCCGAACAAGTGATTGATTTCTTAGGAATGATGGGTGATTCTGTTGATAACATTCCCGGATTACCAGGTGTTGGCGAAAAAACAGCTAAGAAGTTTTTAGCACAATATGGCTCTATGGAAAATCTGTTGGCTAACACAGCAGATTTAAAAGGTAAAATGAAAGAAAAAGTAGAGGCGAATGCCAAACTTGGAATTTTATCAAAAGAATTAGCAACTATTATGCTAGATGTTCCTGTTGAGTTTCATCAGGAAAATTTTGAAATGTGTCAACCAAATATCGAAGCGACTAAAGAAATTTTTACTAATTTAGAATTCCGTCGTTTAACTGATAATTTCTTAAAAGCTTTTGGAGTTACCGAAAATACATCCGAAGTAAAAAAAGAAGAAAAAACAGCTGCCAAACCAAAAAAAGTAGCTGATAAAAGTACCGCTGGGCAATTTGATTTATTTGCTGCTCCGGGTGCAGGAACTATTACTGAAGTTGAAATTGCTTCTGGTTACAGAAACATCAATAATACCAAGCATCTTTATCAGCATGTAAATTCTCCTTTATCAAGAAAACTATTATTAAGCAAATTAATGCAACAAGAGTCTGTTTGTTTTGATACAGAAACTACGGGTTTAAAAGCATTAGAAGTTGAATTAATCGGGATTTCTTTTTCTTGGGAAATTGGCAAAGGATATTATGTTTCTTTTCCGGAAGATCAAGAAAAAACAACCGTAATTTTAGAAGAATTTCGTGCGTTTTTTGAAACAACAACTATTGAAAAAATTGGTCATAATTTAAAATATGACATCAAAGTTTTATCAAACTATGGTATCCCTGTAAAAGGAAAATTATTTGATACCATGATTGCGCATTATCTGATAAACCCTGATATGCGACACGGAATGGATATTTTAGCAGAAACCTACTTAAATTATCAGCCAGTTGCTATTACAGAATTGATTGGTAAAAAAGGGAAAAATCAACTTTCTATGCGACAAGTTGAAATTGACAAACAAACCGAATATGCCGTTGAAGATGCAGATATTACTTTGCAATTAAAAGAACATTTTACCAATGAATTAGAAAGTGGGAATGTTACTAAATTATTTAATACGATTGAGACTCCGCTAGTTTCGGTTTTAACAGCCATGGAAATAGAAGGAATCAATTTAAATGTTCCTTTCTTAAAAGAGCTTTCTGTTGATTTAGCAAACGATATTGAACGTTTAGAAAAAAGTATTTACGAGCAAGCTGGCGAAGAATTTAATATTGCATCACCTAAACAATTAGGAATTGTTTTATTTGAAAACATGCAGTTGGTAGAGAAACCAAAAAAGACAAAAACAGGGCAATACTCAACTGCCGAAGATGTGTTGTCTTTCTTAGCAAAAGAGCATCAAATTATTAGAGATATTCAAGAATATCGTCAGTATAAAAAATTACAAAGCACTTATGTAGATGCTTTACCAAATGAGATAAATACCAAAACCGGTCGTATTCATACTTCGTATGCGCAAGCAGTTGCCGCAACAGGAAGATTGAGTTCTAACAACCCAAATTTACAGAACATTCCTATTCGTACAAAACGTGGTCAAGAGGTTCGTAAAGCTTTTATTCCGCGGGATGAAAACTATGTATTAGTTGCTGCAGATTACTCTCAAATTGAATTGCGAATTATTGCTGCTTTAAGTGAAGAAGAAACCATGATTGAAGCCTTTAAAAATGGCGAAGATATTCATGCTTCAACAGCATCAAAAGTTTTTAATGTTCCGTTAAGTGAAGTTACTCGCGAACAGCGAAGCAATGCAAAAACAGTAAATTTTGGAATCGTATATGGTGTTTCTGCCTTCGGATTAAGCAATCAAACCGATTTATCTCGTAAAGAAGCAAAGGCGTTAATTGATACGTATTATGAAACCTATCCGAAGTTGCGAAATTACATGGCAGAACAAGTAGATTTTGCTCGTGAAAACGGTTATGTAGAAACCGTTTTAAACCGTCGCAGGTATTTAAAAAACATAAATTCTCAAAACGCTATTGTTCGTGGTGCTGCAGAACGTAACGCAGTAAACGCACCTATACAAGGAAGTGCTGCCGATATTATTAAATTAGCCATGATTAACATTTACAATCGATTTGAAAAAGAAGGTTTTAAATCGAAAATGCTATTACAAGTGCATGATGAATTGGTTTTTGACGCGCATAAAGATGAGTTAGAAATTATTAAACCAATTATTAAAGAAGAAATGGAAAATGCCTTTAAAATGGCTGTTCCTTTAGATGTTGAAATTGGTGAAGGAGAAAATTGGCTACAAGCACATTAATTAAGAGAGAAGATGGAGTTAGATTATATAGAAAATGTAAATGGTTTTGATGAACATGTTGTTCGTTTATACAATTTCGACAAAACCGAAGCTGTTAAGTTTAGAGATTTAATTAAGGAAACTGTTATTGAAAAAAGACAAAAATTAAATTTAGCAGAGGTTGATTTTATAGCGCCACGTAATTGTAATTTAATTTTCGGTTTGTTTAAATCTGATGAAGGAATATTAACCAAAGACAACGAAACTTTTTTTTGCGTACTAACTTTAAACGGATTTAATACTATGCTAGAACTGATAGAGCCTTATTGCAATAAAGATTCAAGGAGTTATCAATATTTATACGATATTGATAACCCAACCGAGTTATTGTTCTGCCCTAGTGCTACTAGTTATGACGAATAGCAAATAAATTAATGAAGAGTTTACTTAACAATAAACTCTTCATTCTGAATCCAATTCGCTCTAAGTTTAAAAACTGTTTCAAAGTAAATTACTTGTTCAGGTTGTTTTCTTAACAAGAAATTACCAGTGTCCCAAACATGGTTATTATTTTCATCAATAATTGCTCTAACTGTATATTCTTTTGGTACTAGTAATTTGAATTCGACTTTCTGAGAAGATGAAATATATCTTGTTTTCACAACCTTATCTTTCTGTAAAAGTTGAATTATAATAGGATGTTTTGTTTCTTTTTTCACCTCTAAAATTATGCTTCCATAATCTTCGGTTGTTAATGTTTTAAATTGATAGTTTAACGAATCGTTTGTTGTTTCATATAAATCGATAATTCCTTTCGGTAAAACATCAAATTTATAATTCATTTTAGGTGTCTTTTTAAACAAAACAGCCAACTTATTTATCGTTTGCTTTTTTACTTCAAAATCAACATTCACCGTATCTTTATCTACCAATGAAAACTTAGATTTATCTACATGAATGATAGGATTATTAGTGTTTAAAAATATGGTATCATTTAAATGTAAATTTATACCTACAGTTGATGAAACACTTAAAGAATCAATTTTATTTTTACGCAAACGAACTCTTATTGTATCTCTGAAATTTGTATTGGATACTATAAAATTTAACGAATCTTGTTTTATAGGAGTATGCCAATAATTAAGTGTGTCTGTTTCTTTTTCGAATTGAGAAAACGACTTAAATGTTTCTGGAACCTTTGATAATAATTCAATTTTCATCTTTTCACGCTCTCCTTCATAACCAAACTGAATTTTTCCTTTTACAACTTCTTTTCCTCTTTTAAACTTATACGGTTGTAACTCTTTAAAAAGACGAATCGGTTTCGTTATCAAAGTATCTTTTGGTAAAGAAATAGTATCAGTATAAAAACCTATTTCATCTGTTTTACTATTAAAAAGGTAATTTTTTGATGCTTCTTTTAATGCTAACAATAAATACTTTCCATCACGCAAATTGGTAAACTCAAAGTTACTAGAATCTAAGGTACTGGTAACATAATTCGGCTTTTCCTTGTAAATAATCGAATCGTTATAAGTACTATCTAATCGATATAATAAAACTGATATGCTTTTTAATTTTTCTTTTTTAAATGCATTTGCAACAACTCCTGTAATCTTTAAAGAATCGATATAATTCCCCGTAGAAAACACATATTTAAAGCTCTCTAACTTATTGTTTTCATTATTATCCTGAACTGCACTTCCGAAATTAAAAGTGTACGTTGTATTTGTTTTTAGAGTATCTAAAATTTCAATATTAATATATTTACTTGGGGTTCCTTGTGGTGTTATTACTGGTGGATATTTTAAAGGTGGAGAAACTACTAGTTGCTTCGTTAAATCTTTTAAAACAATGTATTCGTCAAATTCTATTTTGATATTTTTTTTATCAAAATTAATTGTTTCATAAGGCGGATTTGCTGTCATCATAATTGGTGCATCTTCATCTTTAGGACCACCTTCGGGTCTTCCTTTTCGTGCACAACTTAATATGATTACAGATACTAAAACGACTAAAAATAATAACTTATTTTTCACAAATTGAGTGTTTAATTCCAACATCAAAAGTACTAAAATAACAGCAACAAAAATCATCCTTTTTTAGTATAAGCCATGGTAGCAATACTAATCGTAATATTTTTAACTTTTAGTAATTCATTACAACAAGCAACTAAAGTTGCGCCTGTGGTAATTACGTCATCGATTAAAAGAATGTGCTTATTTTCAAAAACCTTAAAATTTGTTAACTTAAAATTTGTTTTTGAATCTGAAAAGCGCTCAAAACGATGTTTAAATGTTTGTGTTTTTGCGATGGATGACTTGATTAAAACTCCTGCTTTATATTCAATATTTAAAATATCACTTAACGACTCTCCGAATTTTGTAAGTTGATTATATCCTCGTTTTTTTAACTTTTTTTTATGCAATGGCACCGGAATAATGTAATCAACATTATTAAACACGTCAGATTCTTTAAGTTGACTTCCAAACCAATTTGCAATAAACACTCCTATTTCTGGTTGATTTTTGTATTTTAATTCATGAATAATTTTTTGAGTAATACCTTGTTTTTGGTAATACATAAAAGAACGCACGTTTTTTACAATAACTTTACCATAAAAAGGAGATAATAATGTTAGGTTTACGTATTCATTATCATCTATAATAGGTAATTCATTACAACAAATAGCACACAAAAATTGTTCGTTCTGCAATAATGTTATCTTACAATTAACACATAAATTTGGATAAAATAAATAGAATATATCTTTTAAATATTGCATATTTACAAGAATTTTTAGAAGAAATATACGAAAAACATAACAATACACTATTTTGAGTAAAAAATTTAATTTTTTTAAAGAAGCTATAAAAAACTATAAAACAGCTGGTACTCTTGTTCCTAGTTCTAGATATTTAGCTACAAAAATGCTAAAGGAAATTAACTTCAAAAAAGCTGAAGTTATTATCGAATTAGGCCCTGGAAACGGAGCGATAACTCATGCTATTTTAAATAAAATTCAACCAAAAGCTGTTTTAATTTGCTTTGAAATTAACGATGCTTTTTACGAGGAGTTAAAAAAAATTAAACATCCGCAGTTAATTGTTTTAAAAGCGTCTGCCGAAAACATGATGACAGAAATTAAAAAACTAGGATATACACAAGCAAATCATATAATTTCTAGCCTGCCTTTAACGATTCTTCCCAAAGAAATATCTCACAATATTTTACTCGAAAGTTATCATGTTTTAAAGGGTAAAGGACTATTTATTCAATACCAGTATAGCTTAACCTACTTCAAAAAATTGCAAGAGTTTTTCGGAAAGGATATCAAACTAAGTTTCGAACCACTTAATTTTCCTCCTGCCTTTATTTATAACTGCATAAAAAATAGTACCTTAGTGCCGAATACACCAAACTATTCATCATAACCCCCAAATGAGCACCAAAAAATTAAACAGTAACGGTTTTATTGCCTTTTTGCTGCTATTGATAATTACAATTGGATTATTGTCTTATCAAAATGCTAGTGAATATGCTGATTTAAAAAATGTTTTTAAATTAGAAAAAGAAGAGCTAGAATTAGAATTGAATCATGTTATAAAAAACTATGAAGGGGCTGTTTATAATAAGGATAATGCTTATTTAAACCTTAGTAACAAACTTCACGATATAATAAAACTTAAAGACACGATTAACAGCTTAAAAAGCACTGATTATCGTTTATTTCGCTTCTATAGAAAACGAATTTCTAGTTTAGCTAAACAGAATGAAATTCTTTTTAAACATATTGACTCCTTAAACTCTGTAAACAATCAGTTATTATCAAAAAATGATAGTGTATCAGAAGTTTTAGCGCTAAAGGAAAGTCAATATATTAAATTGAATTACAAGAAAAACTATCTTGATCAACAAGAAAAAGCTTTAAAAGAAAAAGTAGCCATTGCAGAGATTATTAAAACTTCTGTAATAAAAGTAGCAGCAATGAAAAAAAGAAGAAGTGGTAAACACACTTCTACCACTAGATCTAGCAAAACAGATGCTTTTAAAATAGAATTTAATCTACTAGAAAATAATGTTACAAATCCTGGACCTAAAGCTATTTATATTCAAATTGTAAATAACAGCAGTGTTATTTTTCCTGCAAAGGAGGTTGTATTAAAAAATACAGAAAAAATACTTTGTAATGATATTTTAACGGCTAAATACCATAATAAACAACTATCTGTAATTTCTTTCATTGATGTAAATCGAGATGACATAAATGAAGGTTCTTATAAAATAAATGTTTTTGTTGATGGTGCTTTTACCAACGATACAATTATAGATCTTAAATAAAAAAATGATATAAAACCATATAACCAACATTAATCCCCCATAATTATGACCCCTCAAAAAAGAAAAAACACATTTGTTGTTCTACTACTTGTTTTAACCCTTTTCCTAACCCTCTATTCGTTTCAAAAATCGAGTCAGTATAACGACCTTCAGGAAATTTTTCAGCAAGACAAAGCTGATTTAGAAAAAGAATTAGATGAAATGATTAAAGATTATACAGATGTTGTTGTTCGTAAAAAGCGACTATCTAAAAGGCTAAAAATAGAGCTTGTTAAGATGAATAATCTACGTGACTCTATTAAAAACATGCGAATGGATAACTATAACTTAATAAGAAGGTATAGAAAAAAAATTGCAAGTTTAGAACGTGAAAATAGAAACCTTTTTATAAGAGTAGATTCTCTTAACACAGCCAATCATGTATTATCTCAAGAGAATGTAATTACGAATGAAATTTTACAGCAAAAAGAAACAATTAATACTTCTTTAACTGAAAAAAACAAGGAATTAGAAAAAAAACAAAAGACACTTGAAACCAAAATTGCTATTGGTGGAATTATAAAAACAAGCCCCGTTAAAGTAGTTGCAATGAAAGAACGCAGCAGTGGAAAATTAACCTCTACATCAAGATCTAACAGAACAGATGCTTTTAAAATTAATTTCGATTTATTAAAAAATGTAATTGCCAATGCTGGTGAAAAATCTGTATACATTCAAATTATTGATGAAAACAAAAAAGTAGTCGCTCCTAAAGGAGTTACGAACTTAAAAGATGGTGGTAAGGTTCAATATACCGACTCCATTGAAATCAACTATAACAATGACCAATTAAGTCTTGTTTCACTTGTTTTAGTAAATAGAGACGACATTAATAAAGGTAAATATACCGTAAGTGCTTTTGTTGACGGAGTATATTCCGGAGCAGCAACTCTTAATCTTAGATAAAAAGACTTAAAACAACTAAAAAAGTGAAGAATTCGTTTAATTCTTCACTTTTTTCATTTAGAATAGTATTAGTTAAAAACCTTATTTTATTTTTGCACTATGGCAAAACAAGAAGATCAATTTAAAAAAGTATTATCGCACGCAAAAGAATACGGTTATGTATTTCAATCATCTGAAATTTATGATGGGTTAAGTGCGGTATATGACTATGCTCAAAACGGAGTTGAGTTAAAGAAAAACATTAGAGATTATTGGTGGAAAGCAATGGTGCAAATGCACGAAAACATTGTTGGTATTGATGCCTCTATCTTAATGCACCCAACTACTTGGAAAGCTTCAGGCCACGTAGATGCTTTTAACGATCCTTTAATTGATAATAAGGATTCTAAAAAAAGGTACAGAGCCGATGTTTTAGTAGAGGACTATTGCCTTAAAATTGAAGGTAAAATTGAAAAAGAAGTCAAAAAAGCTGCCAAACGTTTTGGTGATGCCTTTAACAAAGAAGAGTTTGTTGCTACTAATGGCCGTGTTTTAGGATATCAAGAAAAAATAAATACTATTTTATCTCGTTTAGGTAAATCTTTAGAAAAAGAAGATTTAGCTGACGTAAAGTTACTAATTGAAGAATTAGAAATTGCAGATCCATTAACAGGTTCTAAAAACTGGACAGAGGTTAAACAGTTTAACTTAATGTTTGGAACCAAACTAGGAGCCTCTGCAGAAAGCGCGATGGATTTATACTTACGTCCTGAAACTGCTCAAGGGATTTTTGTAAACTTTTTAAACGTACAAAAAACTGGTAGAATGAAAATTCCTTTTGGAATTGCACAAACTGGTAAAGCTTTTCGTAACGAAATTGTTGCACGTCAGTTTATATTTAGAATGCGTGAATTTGAGCAAATGGAAATGCAATTTTTTGTAAAACCAGGAACTCAAGAAGAATGGTATAACAAATGGAAAGAAAACCGTTTAAACTGGCACTTATCGTTAGGTATGGGCGCTGAAAACTATCGCTTTCATGACCATGAAAAATTAGCGCATTATGCTGATAACGCGGCTGATATTGAGTTTAAATTCCCTTTCGGATTTAAAGAATTAGAAGGTATTCACTCTCGTACTGATTTCGATTTAAAAGCACATGAAGAACACTCTGGTAAGAAATTACAATATTTCGATCATGAAGAGAACAAAAGTTACACGCCTTACGTAGTTGAAACTTCAATCGGATTAGATAGAATGTTTTTAGCCGTATTTTCAAACTCTTTACAAGAAGAAGCTTTAGAAAACGGTACCACAAGAACTGTATTAAAACTACCTGCTATTTTAGCACCTGTAAAAGCAGCCATTTTACCGCTAGTTAAAAAAGATGGATTGCCTGAGGTTGCACGTAAGATAATGGAAGATTTAAAATGGGACTTTAGTGTATCTTATGATGAAAAAGATGCTGTAGGGCGTCGTTATCGTCGTCAAGATGCTAATGGTACACCTTTTTGTATTACTGTTGATCATGATACGTTAAATGACGATAGTGTTACCATTCGCCATAGAGATACGATGGAACAAAAACGTGTTCAAATATCAGAATTAAAAGATATTATTAAACAAGAAGTAGATGTAAGAAATTGGTTACAAAAAATGTAAGCAATATTCTTATCAATAAAATAAAAATCCTATCATTATTAACATGATAGGATTTTTTACTTTTGTACTATTAAAATTAAAAATAATGAAAACAGCACTAAAAATATTATTCATCATCTTTTTATTATGGATGCTTACAGGAGCTTATCTTTTAAATACTGAACATCCGAAGGCACAAATTGTAATGGGATTAGGTGTTTTTTATATGGCTTTTGTATTAATGCCTGTATTTATTTATTATCGATATAAAGATAATAAATACAAGAAATATATCATCAATGATCAAAAAATAAAAGAATGGATTGATAACAGTAACGAATAAAAAAAGGCTTCATTTAAAAATGAAGCCTTTTTAGTTTATTTATCTGTAACGTTATTATGTACGTTACATAAAATTATTCTTAGTTATTGATTGTCCAAGAAACAAAGTATTGAGAACCTGTTGCTCCAACACCTGGTGCACTAAAGTATTCTTTACCACCAATATTAGCAGCTCCTACTTTAAACATCGACTTAATAGAAGGCACTTTATAGTTTACTTGTGCATCCACAACAGTTCTAGCATCTACGATACCGTCATAAAAAGAAGACTCCCATAAAAATTCATCTTGCCATCTTACGTTTACATTAAACCCTAAGTTTTTAATCACGTTTGCTTTACCAAACTGAAACTTAACCTTGTGCTCTGGTGTATTAAATCCTGCTTCGAAACCTGGATTTGCTGCTTGATCAAAATCAAACTTAGAATACGTATAGTTTAATCCTACATTAAATCCGTCTAACACTTTCGTATTTAAACCAATTGTAGCACCATAAGAACTAATATCAGCATCTGAATTACTGTCTAAAGAAACAACTTTAAAGTCTCCAGCTGGTATTGCACTTACAGCTGCTAAAGTACCTACAGTACCATACAATGGTGCTATTACGTTTTTAGACGCAACGAAGTCTTTATACTTATTGTAATATACATTCAAATCAATTGCAATTCCTTTTGCAACCCCTCTATACCCAACTTCAAAAGCAGTTACATGTTCTGGTTTTACAAACTCTACATCAGATTTAACTAAATCAGCAGGATTACCTGTACCTGAGAACTTATTAACAGAAGCTAAAGTGTATGAGTTTTCATATGCCATTCTACCTGTTAAGACAGCAGTAGGACTACCATTTATTACTGCACCTCCTGCACTTAAGTCATAAGGACTTGATACATATCTATCGATGTTATCAGGTGCTGTACCTAATAAAATACCATTACCTGCATCTAAACCAATGTATTGATCTTGTGTTGTTGGGTTTCTAAAACCTGTTTGTACAGATGCTCTAAAGTTATGATTTTTATCTTCACCTGCTGCATATGCTAATGATAAACGAGGTGATACGTTTCCGTCAAAGTTTTGAGCTTTGTCATAACGAGCAGAAGCAGTAACTTTTAAACGGTCTTCCATTAATTTCTTTTGAATTTGTGTATATACACCAAACTCATCATAATCAATTGGTCCATCAGCATCAGTAAAAATTGTACCTCCAGAGTTTAATACATATTGTCTGTAAGAACCACCTACTTGTACTTCTGCCCAGTCAATATAATCTTGTAAATTTAAATTAGCATCTACATGGTATAATTTTGTTTCATCCTGAAACTTAGCCCCAGTCTTAATATCTGGATCTTGCTTTACAGTTTCGAAAGCAGCATTAAATTCACTTGTACCTGGCACAAATCTTCCAGTATCAGCATATGCTCTTGCTGATGCGTGAGCCATTGCTGGTGTTATCCCTGGACCACTAGTTATTGTTCCAAGATATCCTTGTGCATACTGTGTAAACCAATCTACATCACCTTTCCAAGCTCTGTTAATATTAATTGCAGCAAAACGAGTATCGTAAGAATCTCCTGCATCTTCTTTAGTCATATAACCACGAACGAAGAAACTTTTTCCTTTAAACTCTAATTTGTGTTGCTCCATGTAGAAATTTTGGATATTATATCTACTCTGTCCTTGATAAATAGTATTACCTGTACCATACTTAGAATTCCAAATAATTTCTAAACGGTCATTCCCCCAAGGTCTATAATGTAATGAACCACCAAACTTTACACTTTTAGCTTCATTGGTCATTAAATCAACATCTTTATATCCTGTTCTAGAAATTTTGGCTGTACCAAAAGTTCCTGCAGGTGCACTTGCAAGTGCATCAAAATCTAACGTTTGCGTAAAATCATCACCATACACATTTAAACCGTTATAAGCAGTATTCCCTGTATGATCTGTTGCAGACCCTCCATTTTCATCTCTATAATCAGTAGCATGCCATTCCTCACCTTTTAAATAAGACAATGTTGTTTTTGCAGCAAATTTATCACTAAAAACATGTGCCATACGAATACTTGTATCGTAAAAAGTATTGTCTCCAGCAGCTTCTTGACTTGTCATTCCTGTTTTTAAAACATAGCTAATCCCTTGGTCATCAAAAGGACTTTTACTTGTCATAAACATAATACCGTTAAAAGCATTTGCACCATATAATGCAGAAGATGCTCCTGGTAATAACTCTACTGTTTTTACATCTAATTCAGACATCCCTAAAAGGTTACCTAAAGCAAAGTTTAATGCAGGAGAAGAATTATCCATTCCATCTACTAATTGCATAAAACGCTCATTTGCAAAAGTTGCAAAACCACGAGTGTTTACAGATTTAAAAGTTAAACTGTTAGAATTAATATCTACCCCTTTTAAATTCTCTAATCCGTCATAAAAAGAAGGAGAAGAAGTGTTTCTAATTGCTCTAGCATCCATTCTTTCAACCGTAACTGGAGATTCCATAATACGTTCTGGAGTTCTAGAAGCAGAAATTACAACCTCATCTAAAGATGTTGCATTTTCAGTTAAACTAACTTCAACAACTTGATTGTTTTTAGTTATTTCAACATTTTTTGACTGATACCCTAAAGAAGAAATCTCTATAGTAAAAGGTGGTGTATCCGTCACTTTCATTGTAAATTTCCCATCAAAATCTGTTGATGTTCCTACCGATTTTCTTAAAACCTTAATGTTTGCCCCTGGTAATACTCCCCCAAGAGATGCGTCATTGACGGTACCTGTTATGGTCGTCTGAGCAACCATTGTTGCCGCACCAAATAGTGCAAAAGCAACAAGTAATAGTTTTTTCATCATAATGTATAATAATTTGTTAACTGATGTGCAAAATACAATTTTTTTTTATTTGTGAAATAATTAACCTTCATTTTATGATAATCTAAAAATGTAAGCTTCATTTTTAAACATCCTTAATTTTTTGTTTTTATTTAATAATCTTTATTTCAACTATTTTACAAATTGTATTTTTGCATAAACTATGTACTTAACTTGGAAATAATACCTTCTATTTTTGACTTCGTTACCACTCAAAAAACAATAGTAACCATTGGTACTTTTGATGGCGTTCACATCGGGCATCAAAAAATTATTAAGGAATTAATTGAAGAAGCTAAATCAACCAATAAAAAATCAGTTTTATTAACTTTTTTCCCGCATCCGCGGATGGTTTTACAAAAAGATGTATCTATAAAATTAATAAATACGATTGATGAGCGTGCTGCACATCTTAAAAAATTAGGTTTAGATTCTTTAATTATTCATCCTTTTAGTAAAGAATTTTCGAGACTTACTGCACTAGATTTTGTTCGTGATATTTTAGTAAATCAATTAAATACTTCTAAATTGATTATTGGCTACGATCATCATTTCGGTAAAAACAGAGAAGGAAATATAGAGCAACTAACAGAATATTCTCATTTATATGATTTTACGGTACAAGAAATTCCTGCACAAGATATTGACGAGGTATCGGTAAGCTCTACTAAAATCAGAAAAGCACTTACGAACGGGCATTTAAAAACAGCAAATAATTATTTAGGTTATAACTTCTCTCTAACAGGAAAAGTAGTTAAAGGAAAAAAACTAGGCGGCACAATAGGTTTTCCTACCGCTAACATTGATGTTTTAGAAGATTATAAATTGATACCTAAAACTGGTGTTTATGTGGTAAAAGCTGTTATTAAAAACATTACCGTTTTCGGAATGATGAACATAGGCAACCGACCTACAGTTAACGGAGAACACCAAACAATTGAAGTTCATTTTTTCGATTTTAATGCCGATTTATATAATGAAAACCTTACAGTAAATTTACTTTACTTTTTAAGAGATGAACAAAAATTCGATTCGGTAAACGATTTAGTTATCCAACTAAAAAAGGACAAAGAAACCTCTATTAATTTCTTAAAAAGTTACACCAGAGCCTAATTAATTTCATTATCTCCCCCCAGATATAATAAAATTATTAAATTGGCTTCTGAATGCAACTTACAAAGTCAAAAGTAATTTACTTTAATCAACTCATAATTACATACTTGTCATTATGTTTTAATATGTTTTTAAGAATTTGGCGTGAAAAAAAATGTCTATATCTAAATATGAAATAACTCAAAAAAAAATAGCTCTTTGTTTAAAAATACTCCGTGAAGAACATAATATTACTTTAAATGATTTTTATATTGATACAGGTATTCATTTGGCTAGAATTGAGCAAGGAAAAACAAATGTAACAATATTTACGCTTCATAAAATATGTGATTACTTCAATATAACTATGTTAGATTTTTTTATTCGACTTGAAAAAATATAGTATAAACAATACATTGCCAAAGTCTCCCACTTCTTTTATCTTTGCGATTCTTAAAAATTTAAAAAGATGTTACAGGTTCAGTTTATTAGAGAAAACAAGCAAACTGTTTTAGACGGATTAGCAAAGCGTAATTTTGCCAATGCCGAAGCAATTATTAATGAAGTATTAACTTCTGATGAAACTCGTAGAGCTACACAAGTTTCTTTAGACAATATATTAGCTGAATCTAACAAAATATCCAAAGAAATTGGTGGTCTTTTTAAAGCTGGTGAAGTTCAGAAAGCGAACTTGTTAAAAGAAAAAACAGGGCAATTAAAAGAGCAGTCTAAGCAATTAACCGAAACGTTAAATACTACAGCAAACGCTTTACAAGAATTATTATATACAATTCCGAATATTCCTCACGCTTCTGTAAAAGCTGGAAAAAGTGAAGAAGATAATGAGAAAATTTTTAGTGAAGGAACCATTCCTGAATTAGGAGAAAATGCATTACCTCACTGGGAATTAGCTAAGAAATACGATATTATCGATTTTGAGTTAGGTACAAAAATTACTGGTGCTGGTTTTCCTGTTTATAAAGGAAAAGGTGCTCGTTTACAACGTGCGTTGATCAACTATTTTTTAGATAAAAATACAGCTGCAGGCTATAAAGAAGTACAAGTTCCTCATTTAGTAAACGAAGCTTCGGGTATTGCAACGGGGCAGTTACCAGATAAGGAAGGACAAATGTATCATTCAACTGTTGATGATTTATATTTAATTCCTACCGGTGAAGTGCCAATTACCAACATTCACAGAAATGATTTGGTTAAGGAAGCTGATTTACCAATTAAATACACAGGTTATACTCCTTGTTTTCGTCGTGAAGCAGGTAGTTATGGTGCGCATGTTCGTGGTTTAAATCGTTTACACCAGTTTGATAAAGTAGAAATTGTACGTGTAGAGCACCCAGATAATTCGTACCACGCTTTAAGCGGAATGGTAGAACATATTAAAGATATTTTACGTGATTTAAAATTACCATACCGTATTTTACGTTTGTGTGGTGGTGATACTGGTTTTACATCGGCTTTAACTTTCGATTTCGAATTATATTCAACTGCGCAAGAGCGTTGGTTAGAAATTAGTTCGGCTTCAAACTTTGAAACTTACCAAGCTAATCGTTTAAAATTACGTTTTAAGAACAAAGATGGTAAAAGTCAGTTTGTTCATACATTAAACGGAAGTTCTTTAGCGTTACCTAGAGTTTTAGCAGGAATTTTAGAAAACTATCAAACAGCAGACGGAATTAAAATACCAGAGGTATTAATACCTTATTGTGGTTTTGACATGATTGATTAAGTAGATAAATCTAAATATGTTTTAGACTTACAGAAATCATTTATAAGATTCTGAAATAAATTCAGAATGACATTAAAAATAAAAAATGCCAAGTTTCAATCAAGAAACTTGGCATTTTTAGTAATTCACCCTTCAAAAATGAATTAACTTTATATATTTAGTTGACAATCATAAACTAAATTCGTCAACCTGAACTTGTTTCAGGTTCACATAATTCAGTTACTAATTTTATTTTAGATGAGATTCTGAAATAAATTCAGAATCTCACTATATATTTTTAGTTGGCAACCACGGCTACCATTAATCTTTTGTATTTATTCATTTCTAATAACGCTTCAAAATACTTTGTTATTTGTCCGTTATTCATAAACTCATTTGCATTATTCTTTGCTATCTGATATTGTGTATTAAAGTTTTTCATAGTATAAATTGTTTGGTCTTGTTATCAGTAAGACAAAGTTCGTGCCAAAATGTTACAAGGCTTTCAAAAAAAGGACACCTTTTAATACAAATTTAACAATATTGTTCTGTATTTTTGATTGATGAAAAAAGCTGTTATTCTATTTAATTTACTGATTTTTAGTTTATTTTGTTACGCACAACAAAACGAATTTATTGTTGCTGAAAATTATTTTAGAAACAATGAATATGAAAAAGCAATTCAACTTTATAAAAAACTACACGATAAAAGTCCGTACAATTACACCTTTTTAAAAAAACTCGTAAGCTGTTATCAAGAAACTGATCAGTTTTTAATTGCTGAAAACCTATTATCAAAAGAATTAAAAGAAAAACCAAGTTTAAGCTACCTAAATATTATTAGAGGTTATAATTTCGAACGACAACAAAACGATGTTCAAGCTGATAAACAATACAAAACAGCTCTTAAGTCGTTAGATGAAAGGGACACTTATGGTAATGTTATTGCAAGCCTTTTTAAAAATTATAACAAATTAGATTATGCTATTGAAGCCTACACAAAAGTGATGGCAAATAATCCAGATGCGAATTACGGATTTCAATTAGCACAAATTTATGGTGAAAAAGGAAACTTCTCTAAAATGTTTGAATCCTATGTTAATTTGGTTGATAAAAATGAAAAATACCTTAACAACGTAAAGCGTTTTACCAGCCGATATATTAATGATGATGCCGAAAATGAAAACAATATTTTATTTAAAAAAGCATTGCTGAGAAAATCAATTAGCAATCCAAAAAATATTTGGAACGATTTATTATCCTGGCTATTTGTTAAGCAAAAACAATACAATAAAGCACTTATTCAGCACAAAGCATTACTAGCCAGAGATGCTGATAATTTAGGCAAAATTGCTGAATTAGGTAAAATAGCGCTAGACAATGAAGATTACGAAACAGCAAAAGAATGTTTCGATTTAATGATTGAAAAAACCAATTATCCGAGTGATAAGTTTAATGCCATCAATAATAATTTAAAAATAGCTATTGAAACAAAACAAACGGATGTTGATATTCGTTTTAAAGAAGTATTTGATGAATACGGAATTAACAAACTCACTTTTCGTACACAAATAGCCTATGCTAATTACGTAACATTTACCAAAAACAACCCTGAAGAAGCAGTTAAAATTTTAGAAAAAGCAATGACTTTTTCCAGCTCTAGATTTACAAAAGCAATGGTAAAAATTAAACTAGGCGAAGTTTTAGTGTTTACAAATAAGTTTAACAAAGCATTAATTTATTTTTCTCAGGTTCAAACAAAATTTAAAAATCATTTTTTAGGACAAGAAGCACGCTTTAAAGTAGCACAAACCTCTTATTTTAAAAACGACTTTAAATGGGCAAAAGCGCAACTAAAGGTTTTAAAAGGATCTGCAACGCAATTAATTGCCAACGACGCAGCAAATTTATTTTTAACAATTTCTGATAATGAACCAAAAGATAGTATTGCTTCTGGATTGAAAGAATATGCTAAAGCCGATTTATTAGCTTTTCAGAATAAAGATACCGAAGCAATTACTATTTTAAACGAGATTATTATAAAATATAAAGGGCAACCTATTGAAGATGAAGCATTATTTAAACAAGCTAAACTTTTTGTAAAACAGCAAAAATACGATGAAGCAATTTTAAGCTTCAATAAAATAATTACTTTAGATAAAAAAGGAATTTATATTGATGATGTGTATTACCAATTAGCAGAATTGTACAATTTAAAATTAAATAACCCCGAAAAGGCTAAAGAATACTATCAAAAGATTATTTTTGACCACGCTTCTAGCATCTATTTAGTTGATGCTCGTAAAAAGTTTAGAAAACTAAGAGGCGACCAAATTAATTAATCAATGTACCAATGAATTACCGTAGCAATTGTTACAGTATATAATTGATACATCTTTACATTAAATAACAAAATGTATATATACAACGTAACTATAAGTATTGACGAAAGTGTTCATGACGAATGGATTGTTTGGATAAAAAATCATATCCCTAAAGTTTTGGCTACTGGTCGTTTTTTAAGCGCAAAATTAACACAGGTTTTAGTTGAAGAAGAAATGGGCGGAGTAACATACTCTGTACAATATACTGCAAAGACACGCGAAGATTTAGATAATTATTACAAACACGACGCCGACAAACTGCGTTCTGATAGTTATAAAAAATTTGCTGATAAAATGTTAGCTTTTCGTACTGAGTTACGAGTAATCAATGAATTTTTTCCTGCTGAAGCAAGTAATTAAACATGAAACATAAAATTTATAAAAACAGAAAAAAGATATTATTTACAGGTATCTTTCTAACTGTTTTGGGTGTTATTGTAGGGTATTGCAAATACGGAACCGAACCTTGGGAAACCATTGGTGGGTTTTTAAGTGGTTTTGGCGTAGCAACATCAATCATAACATTCGGATTTAAAGATCCAGCAAATAAATAACCAAAAAATAGCAATACAAGGATTTTTATTTACTCTTGTTTCTAATAATCTTTTATCATAAACAACTATGACAGTAAGAGCAAAAAAACATTTAGGGCAACATTTTTTAACTGATGAAGATATCGCTAAAAAAATAGCGGATGCATTAACTGAAAATGGATATGATGATGTATTAGAAATTGGTCCTGGAATGGGGGTTTTAACGAAATACTTATTAGAAAAAAAACCAAAAATTACGGTAATGGAACTCGATTATGATTCAGTTGCCTATTTAAAGGATACTTTTCCGTTAGAACATATTAAGTTAGATACCACTGCAAAAAAGTTCGAAATTCTTGAAGGTGATTTTCTAAAAAAGAATATTGTTGATATTTTTAAAGAAAAGCAAGTCGCTATTATTGGTAACTTCCCTTATAATATTTCTACTCAAATTGTATTTAAAGCTATCGAAAACAGAGAATTTGTTCCTGAATTTGCAGGAATGTTTCAAAAAGAAGTAGCCAAAAGAATTGCAGAAAAAGAAGGAAGTAAAGTGTACGGAATCATGTCTGTCTTAACACAAGCTTTTTATGATGTAGAATATTTATTTACGGTTCCGCCAACCGTTTTTAATCCGCCACCAAAAGTAGATTCTGGTGTTATTCGATTAATCAGAAAAGAAAATTATACCTTACCTGTTGATGAAAAATTATTTTTTAGGGTTGTAAAAACATCCTTTAATCAACGAAGAAAAATGTTACGCTCTAGCTTAAAATCTTTCAACATTTCTGATTCTTTAAAAGAAGACCCTATCTTTACAATGCGTCCCGAGCAATTATCCGTAGATCGTTTTATCGAATTAACAGATAAAATTGCAAAAGACAATATTTAAAGAGTATTCAAAATATTTAAATTCTGATTATCGAGTAAAATTGCAAAATATGGCATTTGAAATCACCCAAGAACTTCTAGAAAATGTAACCCAATACATCGCAAGTAAAAATGACGATGCACTTAATGGGTTGTTTAGCGAAATTCACCATGCAGATATTGCTGAAATATTAGACGAACTATCGTTTGATGAAGCAGTTTACATTATCCGTTTATTAGATAGTGAAACTACTTCAGAAGTATTGATGGATGTTGATGATGACGTTCGTGAAAAAATATTAGAACAACTAACTGCAAAAGAAATTGCAGAAGAAATAGATGAACTTGACACTGATGATGCTGCCGATGTAATTGCTGAGCTTCCTGAGAAAAGGAAAAAAGCAGTAATGCAAGAAATTGAAGACGATGAACATGCCAAAGAAATTGTAGAATTATTACGCTACGACGAAGATTCTGCTGGTGGTTTAATGGCAAAAGAATTAGTAAAAGTAAATGAAAACTGGACGATTCCGCGCTGTGTAAAAGAAATGCGTATTCAGGCAGAAGAAGTTACACGCGTACACTCTATTTACGTTATTGATGATAGCGGAAAATTAAAAGGTCGTTTATCATTAAAAGATTTATTAATGGCATCTGCCAAAGCAACCATAGCCGATGTTTATATACCAAAAGTAGATTTTGTAAATGTAACTGATGAAGCCGAAGATGTTGCTAATATTATGCGTAAGTACGATTTAGAGGCAATACCAGTTGTTGATGAATTAGGCGTTTTAGTTGGTAGAATTACTATTGATGACATTGTTGATGTTATTAAAGAAGAAGCAGATAAAGATTATCAATTAGCAGCAGGTATTACACAAGATGTAGAGGCTGATGATACTATATGGGAGCTTACACGAGCACGATTACCATGGCTTTTCTTAGGATTAATTGGTGGTGTTGGAGCCTTTATGATTATGGAGAATTTTCAAGAAATGTTTAAAGACAATGCTGTTTTATTCTTTTTCACGCCCCTAATTGCTGCCATGGCAGGAAATGTTGGAGTGCAATCTTCAGCAATTATTGTACAAGGTTTAGCAAATGACGATGTAAAGGGAAGTGTTAATAGTCGTTTAATTAAAGAAATGCTTTTAGCAGCGCTTAATGGCCTTGTGTTGGCAATCTTTTTATTTGCCTTTATATGGATGTATAATGGTGACGTACGTAGAGCTTTTGCTATTTCAATTTCTTTAGTAGTTGTTATAATTGTAGCAGGACTAATAGGAACTTTTATTCCGTTGTTTTTAGATAAACGTGGTATCGATCCTGCAATTGCAACAGGGCCATTTATTACAACAAGTAACGACATTTTCGGAATCCTTATTTACTTTTGGATTGCCAAAATGATTATTGGTTTTTAATAGTTTGCGTTGTTGTAACTTTATCTAATAAATTATCAATCTTATCTTTGGGTATAAAACCTTTAAGCATTAAAACGGCTCCGAAAACAATTAATAACACACCCATTCCTCTTTTTATTCTATAAATAACTAAAGGTGTTAGTTTGTTTTTTAATTGTTTTGCTAGTAGTATTTTTGCTAAATCGGTAAGTGCATATCCTAAAATTACCGTACCAAAATACCAAAATAAATACTTCGGATTCATATCATATGTTGGTCCAACAACTACTATTAAACCTAACCAAAAAGCAAGTACACCAATATTTATAAAGTTTAAAAAAAAGCCTTTAAATAATAATTTAATATAATTATTACTTTCAGGAATTACCACATCGGGCGCCTGCGATTCCTTTTTATTATTTTTATCTAAGTACGTTATCAATCCGTAAATGATAAGTACCAATCCACCGATCAAAAATAAACGTGGGTCGTCTTTAATTTGTTCTAGCAAACTTCTACTTCCGAAGTAGGCAATTAACATAAAAGAAATATCTCCTAAAATTACACCAATATCAAAAGCAATAGCAGCTCTTGCTCCTTTTAAAACACTTGTTTTTAAAAGCATAAAAAATACAGGGCCAATCATAAAAGCCATGAAAACGCCTACTAAAAAGGCGTTTTTTAAATCGTAAAAGTCCATTTTTTAAAGATACAGTTTTAACTACTAAACATCATCAAAATCAATTACTACTTTTGGGGTGGTAGGGTGTGCCATACAGGTTAAAATAAAACCTTCTTCTAATTCACTATCAGATAAAATAGAGTTCTTAGACATTACAGCCTTTCCTTCGGTTACTTTAGCGATACAACTGCTACAAACTCCTCCTTGACAAGAATACGGAGCATCTAATTTATTACGTAAAGACGCTGATAGAAGAGTATCTGTTTTCTCCATCGAAAAAGTTGTTTCTTCATCATCTAATAAAACAGTGATTTCTGATTTCCCATCAGGATAGGTTACAGGAATTTCTTCATCTGTTGTACTTGCAGTAAATAATTCGAAATGAATGTTCTCTTTCTTAAAATCATTTTCTTGTAATGTTTCTGAAACAACATCAATCATAACTTCTGGTCCACATAAATAAACAGCATCAAAAGAAATATCTTTATGAATATTTTTCATGAAATAATTCACATGATTTTTATCTATTCTTCCGAATTTACTGTTATTACGAACCTCTTGACTAAAAATATAATGCAAATTAAATTGTGTAGGATATTGTGTTGCCAACGCATTTAACTCATCGAAAAAGATAGTTGTTTCTGCTTTTTTATTACCAAAAACTAAGGTAAATGTTGCTGTAGGTTCGTTTTCTAACACTGCTTTTATCATCGATAAAACTGGCGTTATTCCGCTACCTGCTGCAAAAGCAATGTAATTTTTATCCGCCGCAGGCGCTAATGTAAACTTACCTTCTGGTTCAGAAATTTCTATTGAAGTGTTTTCTTTCAGTTTTGTAGTTGCATAGGTAGAAAATATTCCTTTTTCTACCGCTTTAACCGCTACTTTAACCTGATTGCTATTTGGTGAAGCACAAATAGAATACGCTCTTCGTATTTCTTTATCGTTTATTTTAGTTTTTACAGTAATATATTGACCTGCAACAAAAGAATATGCTTCTTTTAGTTCGGCAGGAATTGTAAATAAAATAGAAACAGCATCGGCAGTTTCTTTAATTATTTTTTCTATTGTTAGTTTATGAAATGTAGACATGTATTGTATTTAGAAACACAAAAATAAGCAATACTAAACGAACCTTTTGTTAGTAATAACATAAAAAACAATACCTAAGATTATTATACATAAGAAAATTATGTATATTTGTTGCGAGTCGCAAAGACAAAAAAACAAAAAATTACCGTTTAATAATTACAAAATGGGAAATCAGAAATTATATAAAGGTTCGTTACAAACCATCATTTTAAAGCTATTGGCACAAAATGATAAAATGTATGGTTATGAAATTACACAAAAGGTAAAAGAGCTTACCAAAGGGGAATTAAAGATTACCGAAGGCGCTTTGTATCCTGCCTTACATAAATTAGAAGCCGAAGGTTTGTTAGATGTAGAAGTTGCCAAAGTAGGGAATCGCTTACGTAAATATTATAAACTTACCGAAAGCGGCACCAAAGAAACTGCCAATAAATTGGAAGAAATGCAAGAGTTTTTAAAAACAATGCAGCAATTGGTGAATCCTAAATTTAGTTTGGAGTAAGATGGAGTTAACTAAAGAACAAATACAGCAAATAGACAATCGTTTAAAAAAACAAGGCATTAAATACTGGGATTTACGTATTGAAATGGTAGACCATATAGTTTCTGATATGGAAACAAATGCTACAACTAATGATTTTAAGGTTGAATTAGAAAAAACATTAAGAAAATTAAATTGGAATGGAGGTTTAATTGGTGTAAATACTGAAGGTTGGCAAAACACTAATAGAAAATACAGAAAAGAATATCACTCAGAATTTATTCGTTTTTTCAAATCTTTTACAAATGTTTTTTTCTATGTTGTGTTTTCAATTTTATGTTATTTAATTTCAGAACAAATATCATATAATATCTTTAAAAAAATTAGCTTGATTCTATTTATCATGCCTATGATTCTTTTCTTTATTATTACTACAAAACAACTACTAAATAAGTATGGTAAATCAGTAAATTTAGACTATGGAATTTTTTATTTTTCGTTCGCTTTTTTAATGATTAACCTTCCTTTTCAGTTTATAAAAGAATTTTCTATCGATGTTCAAAAAATATTTTCTGTAATATTATTAGCTATATTTTACGTTGCTACTTATGCAGGATATAAGACTTATAAAAAAGCACTTACAAGAGTTGAAAATATGAAAAACGAATTAGCAATATAAACAATGCAACTAACCCAAGAACAAACCAAAAGAATAAACGATTTTTTAGAAGGTATTGGTGTTAACTATATTGATATCCGTTACGAAATGGTAGATCATATCGCGACTGAAATTGAAGAGAAAGTAACCGATATTGATGCTTTTTTCGAAAATCAGCGTTTTCAAACCATTTTTGTTAAATACATGTTGAGTAAAAAAGATGCGCTGCAAAAAAAATATCAGAAAATAGTAAAAAGGAGATTTTGGGGGGATACTAAAACAATATGTAAAAACATGAGTATAGAAACTCTTAAAATTAAAAACCTTTTATTTTTAGCTCTTTTAACTAGCCTAACATATTCGCTAAGCCTATTTAACACAAAAAACGCCCTAATTATCTTATTTATATTATCCGTTGCTCTTTATTGCTATAATGGTTATACATTACATCGAATTTTTAAAAAATATGGTCAAATTAAATTAGTCCAGTCTTATACACTTCTACTAGGTTTTATATCATATATCCCTTTATATATTATAAATAACCCTTTTACTATTTATTCTGAAAAGCATTTTGAATTATGGAAATTATATACACATACAATATTTATTTATTTAGTTTTTTTACTATGTAAAGTACTCCTTAATGACAAAGAAAAAATTGATGCTAAATACCGATATTTAACAGAATAAATGATATTAGAGGGTCATTCTGAATTTATTTCAGAATCACATCACCTTAATAAACAGTATGTTATGATGAGAACCTGAAACAAGTTCAGGTTGACGAGAATAAACTATTATAAAAATATTGCCCAAACGCATTTATTTAAGTTATGGAATTGACAAAAAAGCAAATACAAGAAATTGATAATTACATTACTGTTTGCGGGATAAAGTACTACGATGTAAAAACAGAAATCGTAGACCATTTTGCTTCAATATTAGAACTTCGTTTGGATGAAAATCCTGATTTAGATTTTAAAGAGGCTATTATAGAAGAGCATAAAAAATTTAGTGATCGTGGATTTAAAAAATTGTTAGCAACAAAGACAAAAACAACGCATAATCGTTTTGTAAAACAAACTATCATAAATTTTAAATCGTTTTTTAAACTCCCGAAAATCATTATTACAATTTGTTGCTACTTATTATTGTATAAAATGGTGCCTTATTTTAATGATATAAAAACTTTTTTTATGGTTTTAACAGTTTTTGGTTTTATACTAATTCTTCAATTAGGAATTCGAATATTTATCAGCTACAAACAAAAAAAAGAGAGGTTTTTAGCTTTAAACAGAATGACTTTATTTTATCAAATAGCGAGTAACATGTTTATTTTATTTAACTGTATTCTTTCTTTTAGAACTGATAAAAGCTTTTTAAATAATGGCTATAACAATATTCATTTGGGTGTTTTTGTACTAATACTATTACTGTATTGGAGCATGGAATATGTATACCAACAAAACAGAAAACAGATTAAAAAACAATACCCAAACGTATTTATTTAAATTATGGAATTAACAAAAGAACAAATACAATACATCGAAAATCGTTTAGAAAACGAAGGTGTAAAATATTGGGACATTAGAATAGAAATGTTAGACCATATCGTTACTGATGTTGAAAATCAAATGCAAAAAAGTGAAAAATTTAATATTGCGGTACAAAATTCTTTCATTGATTTAGGATGGAAAAATAGTTTTAAACAACTTATGGAACGCAAACAAATTCAATATCAAAAGAATTATAAAACTCTTTTTGTTAAAGGTTTTAAATATTTTTTTACATCTTTAAAAACAATGACAACCTATGCATTTTTTATAGCTTGTACTTATTATTTTTCTGGAAGTAATTCTTTTATAAAAACAATACTCTTCTCTTTTATTATTCCTTTTGGTTTTTTTGTGATTTATAGTTTCATTAATTACAAAAAAGTTTTTAAATCTGTAGTTTTATTAACCTCATTTAATACAATTAGTTTATTACTCTCATTTTTTAATATGTTTATGTTTTTTCCTGATCTATTTATGGGGATAGAAAAGCTTTCACCCATTTATATATCTGCTGTAACAGTATTTTTATTTCCGTTGTTCTATGTTAGTGTTAAGATATTTTACGATCACTTCACTAAAACAAATAATATTTATAACAAACTAATTTCTTAATGAAACTCAACGAACAAAACATAGATAATCTATACAAATTCACACGCCAACATTATGTGGAACATTACGATGTGCAAACCGAATTGGTAGATCATTTAGCAAACGATATTGAACAAATTTGGGTAGCACAACCTACATTATCTTTCGAGCAAGCACGCGATATTTCTTTTAAAAAATTCGGAATCTTCGGGTTTATGGATGTTGTTGAGGAGAAACAAAAACAACTCGGAAAAAAGTATAGAACCATTTTATGGCGTTACGTAAAAGAATGGTTTCAATTTCCTAAAATAATTTTAACCGCAAGTATTTTTGCCTTTTATTTTTGCTGCTTGCAATTTAAAGCAGGACTTTATTTATGTATTACTTCTGTAATTTTCCTAGCAATTATTGATTTATATATTGTGCATAGACTACAAAAAGAAGTTAAAAAACGTTTTACAAAAAATAATAAAAAATGGATGCTAGAAGACACTCTTTTTAATGTAGCCAGTTTTGGCGGTGTTATGGTTGGCTCGAACATACCACATTTTATAAACCAAACAATAGATGATACACCTTCTAGTGTAGCTGCATTTTTTATTGCGCTGTTTTTAACAGTAGCTATAATATACTCCTACGTAACGCTGATTGTTATTCCGCAAAAAGCAGAACAGTTATTAGAAGAACATTATCCTGAATATAAAATCGCTCGATAAATGAAACTCAACGAACAAAACATAGATAATCTATACAAATTCACGCGTCAACATTATGTGGAGCATTACGATGTGCAAACCGAATTGGTTGACCATTTAGCTAATGACATTGAAAAAATAATAGCCGAACAACCTACATTATCTTTCGAGCAAGCACGCGATGTTTCTTTTAAAAAATTCGGAATTTTCGGATTTATGGATGTTGTTGATCAAAAAATCGTTCAATTAAATAAAAAATACTTTAGGCTTATTTTAAGTTTTGTAAAACAATGGTTTCGGTTGCCTAAAATTATACTTACACTTTGTTTTATTGTATTGTTTTATCAATTGCAAAATTTAACGATTGCCTATTATATTTATAGTGGAGTATTTTTTAGCGTTATTCTTTTAGAAACAGTTAAAATGTTTCAATCAAAAAGAAAAATCAATCAAAAAGTAGCTTTAACAGGTAAAAAATGGTTGTTAGAAGATATTTATTTAAGGCAAAGTTTAGGGAACTTAGCGTTAATTATTTTTTATGCGTATGATTTGTTTTTACCACACGACGATGGTTTCATAGCAATGAATCAATTTAGTCGTTGGTTATCCGCAGCTTTAATCGTTTTAACAATTTTGATTGGTTATATCACCCTAATTGTGGTTCCCAACAAATCAGAGGAATTACTAGCTAATCATTATCCAGAATATAAATTGACTTAATTCTGTATTCATCAACCCGAACTTGTTTCAGATTCACATTACAACAACGTAATTTTTGGTGTGATTCTGAAATAAATTCAGAATGACGTATCAATATTACAAAAACTACTTTTTACCATCAACAACAATAACAATTTCGCCTTTTGCAGGTTTTTCTGTATAATATGATAAAACTTCTACTACTGTTCCTCGCTTGGTTTCTTCAAACATTTTTGTCAATTCTCTAGAAACTGATATTTGTCTGTCTTCTCCAAAATACTCACCGAAATGCGCTAATGTTTTTAATAATTTATGCGGACTTTCGTAAAAAATCATGGTACGTTTTTCTTCGGATAAAAGAGTTAATCGTGTTTGGCGACCTTTTTTAACCGGTAAAAATCCTTCGAAAACAAATTTATCGTTCGGTAAGCCAGAATTTACCAATGCAGGAACAAAAGCAGTAGCTCCAGGCAAACATTCAACGTCAATATTTTGTTGTACACAAGCACGGGTTAGTAAAAAACCAGGATCAGAGATTGCAGGCGTTCCAGCATCAGAAATTAAAGCACAAGTTTCACCATTTTTTAATCTATTTAAAACACCTTCAACCGATTTATGTTCGTTATGCATGTGATGACTGTACATTTGCGTACCAATCTCAAAATGCTTTAACAATTTACCGCTTGTACGCGTATCTTCCGCTAAAATAAAATCCACTTCTTTCAAAATTCTAAGTGCCCTTAAGGTAATATCTTCTAAATTTCCAATAGGTGTTGGTACCAAATACAATTTGCTCATAGTACAAAGCTACAACAAAGTTTTAGTATCTTTTTAAATTTTACAGATGTCATGTAAAAAACTATTGCTTTGTTAGTTCGAGTGATTTTGAGGCACGAAAAATTGTATCGAGAACTAGTTAAAATTCTCCATAATTTACTTCTCGATACAAATTTTATTCATTTCAATCATAATATTTACTCGAAGTAACAAAATTGAATCTTTTAACAATGTATTAGTTCTGTTTTGAATTTAAAAAGGTATTACATTTGTGCTATGCCAAAAAAGCTGTTAAAAAATATTAATTTTCCTTCGGATGTTAGGCTACTAACCACCAATCAACTTTCGCAATTAGCTAAAGAATTGCGCGAATTTATTATTGATGTAGTTGCTACAAAAGAAGGTCATTTAGGTGCAAGTTTGGGCGTGGTAGAACTTACCATTGCCTTGCATTATTTGTTTGATACACCAAACGATCAATTAGTTTGGGATGTTGGACATCAAGCCTACGGGCATAAAATTTTAACAGGCCGTAAAGATATTTTTCATACCAACAGGCAGTTAGGCGGAATTTCAGGATTTCCAAAACGAAGCGAAAGCGAATACGACACTTTTGGTGTTGGGCACTCATCAACCTCAATTTCTGCGGCTTTAGGTATGGCCATTGCTTCTAAATTACAAGGTAATAACAAACATCATATTGCGGTTATTGGTGATGCTTCTATCGCAAGCGGAATGGCTTTTGAAGCTTTAAATCATGCTGGCGATACGAATGCCAATTTATTGGTTATTTTAAATGACAATGCTATCGGAATCGATCCATCCGTAGGAGCTTTAAAAGATTATTTAACTAGAATTAAAGCAACCAGATCTGATATTGAGCAACACAATATTTTTGAAGCCTTAAACTTTGATTATTCTGGCCCAATAGATGGTCATAATTTCGAAGCACTTTTATCAGAGTTAGAACGATTAAAACAGGTTAAAGGACCCAAATTTTTACACATAATTACCACCAAAGGAAAAGGTTTAAAACAAGCAGAACAAGATCAAGTAAAATACCATGCTCCTGGTAAATTTGATAAAATTTCTGGCGATGTATTGCCAAAAGAAGCTAGTAAGTTTACAAAATATCAAGATGTATTCGGAAAAACAATTGTTGAATTAGCGCAACAAAATGATAAAATTGTAGGAATCACACCTGCAATGTTAACAGGAAGTTCTTTAAAATTAATGTTAGAAAAATTTCCAGACCGTACTTTTGATGTTGGTATTGCCGAACAACATGCTGTTACTTTGGCAGCTGGTATGGCAACCCAAGGAATCGTTCCGTTTTGTAATATTTACTCTACTTTTTTGCAGCGTGCTTACGATCAAATAATTCATGATGTTGCCTTACAAAATTTACCGATAATTTTTTGTTTAGACAGAGCTGGTTTGGTAGGAGAAGATGGCGCAACACATCACGGAGTTTTCGATTTAGCATATTTACGTTGTATTCCGAATTTAATAATATTCGCGCCTCGCAACGAAATTGAATTGCGAAATATTTTATACACAGCACAATTGAGCTTAGAAAATCCGATTGCAATTCGGTATCCGAGAGGCTTTGGAAAATTAGAAAAATGGCAATTGCCATTTAGCAAAATAAAAATAGGAAAAGGAAGTTGTTTAAAAGAAGGAAACAAGCTTGCTATACTTTCTGTAGGAACTATTGCTAATAACGTTTCTGAGGCTATTTATCAGCTTAAAAACCATACTACAGTTGCGCATTACGATATGCGATTTGTAAAGCCTTTAGACATTAATTTACTAGATACTGTTTTTAATAAATTTGATGCGATTATAACTATTGAAGACGGAACCGTAAAGGGCGGATTTGGAACAGTTGTTTTAGAATACGCTTCAGAAAAAAATTATAAAGGAACCATTAAGGTTTTAGGTATTCCTGACGAGTTTATTCACCACGCAACGGTAGCAGAATTACAAGAAAAAATTGGTATCGATAGTTTATCAATAAAAAGCGAAATAGATAATTTATTAAAATAAAAAAGCGAATCAATTACGATTCGCTTTTTTTATATATAAAATAATAATTCTTAATTATTTAAAGCTTCTGCTCCACCAACAATTTCAAGGATTTCATTAGTAATTGCTGCCTGACGTGCTTTGTTATATGTTAATAATAACTCATCACGTAATTCAGTTGCATTATCAGTTGCTTTATGCATTGCTGTCATACGTGCACCGTGCTCTGAAGCGAAAGAATCACGAATTGCTTTATACAATTGTGTTTTTAATGATTTAGGAATCAACTCTAAAACAATTTCTTCTTTAGAAGGTTCAAAAACGTAATCTAAATTTACATCTTCATCACTTTCTACTGGTTCAATTGGTAAGAATTGTTCCACCTGAGGAATTTGTGTTGCTGCATTTTTAAATTGATTGTAAACTAGCTCTATTTTATCATAAGAACCCGCTACATATAAACTCATTAATTTCTCAGCAATTTCTGCAACGTTATCAAATGTTAAATCATCGTAGATATCACTTCTGTTTTCAATAACATTGTGTTCTTTCGATAAGATATCGTTTCCTTTTTTACCAATCGCTAATAAATCAACAGTTACACCACTGTATTTATTATCGATAGTTTTAATTGTTTCTTTAACAATAGAAGAATTAAAACCACCACACAAACCTCTGTTTGAAGTAACTGCAACTAGTAATACATTCTTTACTTCTCTTTGGGTTGAATATTCTCCACTAGCATCACTATCTAAAGTAGCGCTTAAGCTTTGTAATAATTCAGTAAGCTTAGATGAATACGGGCGCATTGCTGTAATTGCATCTTGAGCTTTTTTTAACTTTGCAGCCGATACCATTTTCATGGCAGAGGTAATCTGCATTGTTGATTTAATAGAAGTAATTCTGTTACGTATTTCTTTTAAGTTCGCCATACGAATAGTGTTGAGTATTAAATAATAAGTATTGAGAAGTTATTCCTCAATACTTATTATTAAAGTCTTTTATTAAGCTGAAAATTTTGCTGAAACTTCTTTTGCAGCAGCTGTTAAAGTATCAATTACTTCATCAGTTAATTTACCTGCTTTTAAAGTATCTAAAGTATCTCTATGCTTAGCATTTAAATACTCGATATAATCTCTTTCAAATTCTTTTACTTTGTTAACCGGTACATCTTTTAACAAGTTCTTAGAACCTGCATAAATGATTGAAATTTGGTCTTCAACAGTATAAGGATCGTTTTGTGCTTGCTTTAAAATTTCAACATTACGTTGTCCTTTAGAAATCACATTCATAGTAGCTGCATCTAAATCTGAACCAAACTTAGCGAATGCTTCTAATTCACGATATTGAGCTTGATCTAATTTTAACGTACCAGATACTTTTTTCATTGCTTTAATCTGAGCGTTACCACCAACACGAGATACTGAAATACCTACGTTAATTGCTGGACGAACACCAGAGTTAAATAAATCTCCATCTAAGAAAATTTGTCCATCAGTAATCGAAATTACGTTTGTTGGAATATATGCTGAAACGTCTCCTGCTTGTGTTTCAATAATTGGTAATGCAGTTAAAGAACCTCCACCTTTTACAATTCCTTTTAAAGAATCTGGTAAATCGTTCATTTCACTAGCAATCTTATCATCATTGATTAATTTTGCAGCACGTTCTAATAATCTTGAGTGTAAGTAAAATACATCTCCAGGATATGCCTCACGTCCCGGTGGTCTTCTTAATAATAAAGAAATCTCACGGTATGCTACTGCTTGCTTTGATAAATCATCAAATACAATTAATGCAGGTCTACCTGTATCTCTAAAAAACTCTCCAATTGCAGCTCCAGCAAATGGTGCATATACTTGCATTGCTGCAGGATCTGATGCATTTGCTGCTACGATTGTAGTATAAGCCATTGCGCCTTTATCTTCTAACATGTTAGCAATTGCTGCTACTGTTGAAGCTTTCTGACCGATAGCTACGTATATACAATATACTGGTTGCCCAGCATCATAAAATTCTTTTTGATTTAAAATGGTATCAATTGCAACGGTAGATTTACCAGTTTGACGGTCACCAATAATCAACTCACGCTGACCACGACCTACAGGAATCATTGCATCAATAGATTTAATACCAGTTTGCATTGGTTCAGTTACTGGCTCACGATAAATAACACCAGGAGCTCTACGCTCTAAAGGCATTTCGTAAGTAGTACCTTCAATTGGTCCTTTACCATCAATAGGCTGACCTAATGTGTTTACAACACGACCAACAATACCTTCACCTGCTCTTAAAGAAGCAATACGTTCTGTACGTTTTACGGTAGAACCTTCAGTTACACTTGTTGAAGCACCTAATAATACAACACCTGCATTATCATCTTCTAAGTTTAATACGATACCTTCTAATCCGTTTTCGAATTCTACTAATTCACCGTATTCTACATTAGATAAACCGTAAACACGAGCAATACCATCACCTACTTGTAATACAGTACCTACTTCGTTTAACGTTGCTTTCGCTTCGAAATTTGTTAATTGTTCCTTTAAAATTGCTGAAACTTCAGCTGGTTTAATTGCCGCCATCTTTTATAATTTGATGTAAAATTAAATTTGTGGAATATAATGACTATTGTCAAATTCTCTTCTTAACTCATTGAATTGATTAGAAATACTTGCATCATACTGCACATCTCCAACACGTAAAATAAATCCTCCTATAATATTCGGATTTACTATATTTTCTATACCTGCGCTATTTCCTGTAATTTCTACAATCTTCGCTTGTATTTTATCTTCTAACTCTTTTGTTAACGCTACTGCTGTAGTAACTTTAGCAACCTGTATTCTTTTATCGTAATCGTAAATAAGAGCATATTGCTTTGCAATTGGCTCTAACATGATCATACGTTTATTTTCTTCTAATAAGTTAAATAAACCTTTTACGATATTATCTACTTTATCACCAAAAAGCGCTACTAAAACTTTACGTTTATCTGCAGCTTTAACTACAGGGCTTTTAAGCATTCTTTTTAAATCACTACTATCTGCAATAGTTTCTGCGATAAACTTCATGTTATCGTTTACTAAAGAATCATTGTTTGTTTCTTTAGCAAGATTTAATATTGCTTTTGCGTAACGTAATGCTGGTCTTGCTCCTTTCATTGATTGCTTAGTTTAAAGTAACCTCTTTTAACATTCCATCAACAAGTTTTAATTGCTCGTCTGAAGATGCTAATTCTTTTCTTACTAATTCTTGAGCGATATCGATAGATAAGTTTGCTACATTCTTCTTTAATTCAGCGATTGCAGCTTGTTGCTCTTGCTTTATAGTAGCCTTTGCATTTTCTATCATAATAGAAGTTTGCTCTTGTGCTTCTTCTTTAGCTTCAGCGATAATGTTTTCTTTAATCTCACGAGCATCTTTCATCATTGCATCTCTTTCTGCACGTGCTTCTTTGATCATTTTTTCATTATCTGCTTGTAAGTTTTGCATTTCTTTACGAGCATTTTCTGCTTGATCTAATGCACTTTGAATACCTTCTTCTCTTTCATCTAAAGAGCTTAAGATTGGTTTCCAAGCAAATTTTGCTAGTAAAAATAATAAAACAAGTAAGATTACTGCTTGCATCGCAAATAATCCAATTGGAAAATCGTTAAAAATATCCATAATACTTAAAGTGTCTTTTGTTGTTTAATTGTAAAAACACTTCTGCAACCAACCGTTGCAGAAAGTGTTTTTGTTTTTTTGAGTGTCGGAATTATTTTCCTAAAAGTAAAGCACCAAATGCTAATCCTTCTAATAATGCTCCGATAATGATCATCGCTGTTTGAATTTTACCAGCAGCCTCAGGTTGACGAGCAATTCCTTCCATTGCTTTTCCACCAATTTGACCTAATCCGATTCCTCCACCGATTACGATTAATCCTGCTCCAATTAAATTGTACATACTATTTATATTAAATTAAACAAAAATTAAAATTCTTAATGACTCGCGTCTGCGTGGTCATGTTCTTCTACTGCCATACCAATAAATAAAGCAGAAAGCATTGTAAAAATAAATGCTTGTAAAAAAGCTACTAATAACTCAATAACAGTTAAGAATAATGTTAACAAGAATGAAATTCCCGTTGCTCCTACTGTACCGAATTCAGCTTTTAACAACACCATAAGTGCTGCAATACCCATTACTACCGAGTGACCTGCTGTAATGTTAGCAAATAAACGAACTAATAACGAGAATGGTTTAATTAACAAGAAACCTGCTAATTCTAAAACCGCTAATACCGGTCTTAATAATTTTGGTACACCTGGCATCCATAATGTATGTGCCCAAAAATCTTTTGTTCCGCTAGAGATATAAACTACTAAAGTAAATAACGCTAAACATACTGTTACTGCTATTTGTCCTGTTACATTAAAACCTAATGGTGTTAACCCTAATAAATTTGATATCCAAATAAAGAAAAATACCGTTAATAAATAAGGCATAAACCTCTTATATTTCTTCTCCCCAATATTTGGTCTTGCAATCTCGTCTCTTACGTAAATAACTAAAGGTTCTAAAACACGACCAACTCCTGTAGGAATTGCTCCTTTCTTGTAGCCTTTCGCTAAAGAACGAAAACCAAGAACCATTAATAAACCTGCTAATAAGATACCAAATACACTCTTAGTTATAGAAAAATCTAAAACAGTGTGTGCATTTGTTGCATGATGAGCTTCATCAAAAGCAACATTAGTAGCTCCTTCGTTTAACTCGTATATTTTACTGTGAATTTTTGTTAACTGAACTCCACCTGCATCAACAATAACATGACCATCATCATTATGATGAAAGCTTGAAGACATAAATGTTTTTAAACCTTTACTTGTCCAAACAATTACAGGTAACGGAAAACCTACATGATTTTTCTCTCCTGCATCGTTTGTATACGAAAACAAAGAGAAATCGTGAGAATCTGCTAAGTGATGTTTAATATAGTCTTTAATTTCTTCTTTGGTGTTTACTTTTCCACCATCGCTATCCGAAGATTGCTTATCGTCACCACTAGCAAACACTCCAAATGAAGTAAATACTAATACTAAAACTGTAAAAAATTTGATAGAATTTTTGGCTATCATCATACCTTTATAAATATGGGTTATGGTCTCTAAATTTCCGTGCAAAGGTACACATTTAATTAAAACTACAAACCGTTTTTTTATTTAGTTTTTCTATTGTGTTTTCGTCTTATTGTTTTCCTTAAAAAATCACGAAACTATTTGCTATTCAGCAGTTTTGAAACGGCAATCGCTTCTGAAATTAAAAAAATAAACAACGGAATCACTAACGAAAACCTCTCTGGCTTTGTAAGTTCTTCATTTGCAAAAACCGAAACTTTAAAAATCAGGACAAAAAATCCGATTTTTAAAAACACTGAGGCCAAATACGCATACCCAGCTTGGTTTATTAATTTACAGGCTACTAACTCTACAATTGCATAAACAATCACTGCAGCTATTACATGAAATAGGTAGATTGAAAATAATGAATAAGAAAGATAAATTTCTTTAGACTGTAAAATATAATCGTGTGGAAAATAACTTACTGCAAATACTATAAAAATAGCAGCAAGGAAAAACAAAATTCTTTTAATCATTATTTTTTGAAATTTTTGTAACTTGAAGTATCACCGAGAACATTGCTAAAAAAACTGCTGCAAGCGTACATATTTTTGAGTATAATTCTCCGTCATTAATATATTGCGTATCTAACCATTTACCTAGTAAGTTACCTAAGTAAATCGTTAAACCCATTTGAAAAGCAATACTCGTAAACCGAATGTATTTATTAAGCGGTTTTTTCTTTACGTTTTTGCTCATCTTTATTTAATTCTTTTACAGCACCCTTCATAGCACAAGTTGCGTTAAATGACGCACCTGGCTCTACTGAAAGTTTACCAATAACAACATCTCCATTTATATTTGCTGATGTTTTTACTGTTAACGTATTTGAAACGATTAATTCTCCAGAAAATTTCCCTTCTACATCGGCATTTGTACACTCTACTTTTCCTTTTACAAAACCAGATTCGCCAATAATAACTCTACCATTGGTTTTAATTGTTCCATCTAAAGTTCCATCAATTCTAAAGTCTCCTTCAGAGATAATTTCTCCAGTTATCTGTGTGTTTTTTCCTACAATATTTCTTTCTGACACTTTGTTATCGCTTGTTTTTTTACTTTCTTTACTAAACATATTTAGGGGAGTTAGGATGTTATTTTATTTTTTTAATTGATCTAATATTTCTTTTGCCTTTATACCTTCCTCTTTTGTAGCATAACTAACCGCTACAAATTCTAAGGCTTTTTTATACGTTTCTTTATCTTTATATTTACCTAAAGACAAGGCTTTTAGGAGTGCGAATTTAGGAATTAATTTCGAATTAGCATTTACTACCGACAAACTATCTACCTGACCTACAACGTTTTCAAACTTATTTTGCTTATACAAATAGTAAATTTCTTTGTATTTATTTAATACAATATCTTCCTCTTTATCTTCTATTAACTTTTTATTCGGATGCAATATTATTTTAGCAAACGTAGTTTTCGGGTATTTATTTAAGATAACATCTTTGTATAAATTTGCCTTTTCTTGATTACCTATACTTGTATAAATTTGATATAAATGATAGCTTATTGGTAATTCTAATTCGTTATTTACTTTCTCTTTTTGTAAGCGCTCTAAATTTTTAACAGCAAGAGTCGTATTCTTAAATTGCTCTTTATAAATTAAACCTAATTGATATAAAGCATTATTACGTGCTTCTTTTAAATTTGCTATTACTTTTTTATCCGTAGGAATTTCATCTAAATAAGTAGCTAACTCATATCGTATATTCACAACAGGTTCGGTAGTATTATCAACAACATCATTAATTAAACTTGCTGATTTATCTGATAATCGCCAATTGTCTTCTAGCGGACGTGTACCCCAAACTCTTTGAAAATCTGCTTTTCCAAAACCTAAAGCTTGTGTGTTGTAAAAATACCACTTGCCTTTATTATTCGTATTATTTATAGATGCTCCGCCGCCAAAAGAACTTCCGAAATTTTGTGCATTTAATAATTGCTGCTTATTCGCCTCGTCTTCAGCCTTAATTCTTTCAATATAGCTTTCAAAAAATGCAGTTTGCTCATCTTTTGTCATTGCAGCAAGCTTTAAAATACTATCGTTATTTTTAACAAGTGCTTCGTGTATTCTTAACGTTGTTAATCCTTTATTTTTTCTTCGGATCCTTCTAATCCTTTTTTCTTGATCAAACTCTTTTGATGTAACTTGTAAAACACTATCGTAGTACGAACCTGCTAATAAGTAGTTTTCTTTATCAAATGCAATATTCCCTAAACTTTCGTAGGCATATGTTTTCTGATAATTATTATTAGTTTTTGCAGCTATTGATTTTTCAAAATAATTAACTGCATTTGCTATTTTATTTCTACCAACTTCTAAAACACCAGCCTGATAATAAAGTGCGTTTAAAAACTTACGGTTATCCGAATCTCTGATGAGTTTTTTTAACCTTGCTAAAACAATTATTGAAGCTGAATCGTTTTCAGTATTCTTAGCCATTTCAATATTTGCTCGAATACGATATTTATACGGAGCTTTTTTTGTTGCTGCTAATTTATTAAACACCACTCTTGCTGAATCTCTATAATTTAACTCACTATAAATTTGCCCTAATACAAACATATTACGAGCTGCTTGCTCTTTATTTTTAAATATTTTTGAGGCTGCTGTTAAATGTTCAATTACTTTTTGAATGGTATCTGTTTTTTGATACGCCATTGCCATTGCAGTATGTGCCTGTTCTCTTATTTCATCAGGAAGTTCGGCTTCATTTTCTTCAAGTTCTAGTAAGAATTTTAAAGATTCTATCGCTAGTTTTTCATTGTCTAAACGGATATTTGTTTTTGCTCTCCAAATTTTTGTTTCGCTAATTAAACTAGCATTCGGATAATTTACAATAATGTAGTTAAAAGCTTCAATTGCAGGTATAAAACGCTGGGTATAATATCTAGATTTACCTAATAATAAATAAGCATCATCTATTTGACGATTTTTTTCATAACCGTTTATATTCATTGAATGCTTCTGAATTGCTTTAACTGCTTTTTCTTCTGCCTTATCAAATGAGGTTAAGTTTTCAACCTCCTCTTCTTCATTTTCATTAAAGCCTGTGCCAGGTTGTAAAACAGGAACTATTATTTTGTTTTCATCAAAACTAATTGGTTCTATTTGTAAGCGTTTCCAAAAATTATCTTCATACTTACTTTCAATTTCTTGTAACCCTTTTAAATAGGCTTGCTCTCCATTAAACAGCACATTGTATTTTGTAGTAAGTGCGTGAAAATTTCGATTTAAAAAAGCGTCTTTTTTTGCACTACACGAATACATTATTGCTAAAAGCAGACTGAAAACTAATAATTTGGAAAGTTTATTCATATAGTTATACTTTTACTGTACAACAACTATAATTGTAAGTTTATTGCATGTAAAAACGTAAAAATAACAATAAAAAGATAATTTTTACACACCTTGTGTAAATTTAAAAAAGAAAAAAGGAGCTAAACAATGTATTTTACACTTCGTTTAGCTCCTAATCTATAAATATTTTCTATACAGAAAAATAATCTTCTAGCTCTTTTAAAGTTTCTGGTGAGGTATTAATATCTTTCACCACATTTCCTTTATCTAAAACAACTATTCGCTCACAAACATCTGTTACATGGCTTAAATCGTGACTAGAAACCAATACGGTAACTTCTTTGTTTTCAGTTAAGTTTTTGAGGATTTTTTTTAATCTAATTTGAGTTGTTGGATCTAAATTAGCAAAAGGCTCATCTAAAATTATTACCTGCGGATTTCCCATTAAAGCGGCTACAATTCCTGCTTTTTTCTGATTTCCTTTACTTAAATCTCGTAAGTATTTTTTCTTCCCTAAAATCTCTTCGTTAAAAAACTCATCAAAAGGAGCTAAAAAAGAAGCAACATCTGCTTTATTCATTCCTCGTAAATCACCAATAAAATCGAAGTACTCTTCTGGAGTTAAGTATCCTATTAAAAAAGATTCATCTATAAATGATCCTGTAAAAGTTTTCCAATCTTCGCTTTTATTTACAACAACATCGTTGTTTGTAATTTCTCCAGTTGTTGGACGAATTAAATCTAACAAAATATTGAATAATGTAGTTTTTCCTGCACCATTATTCCCTACTAAACCAAAGCTTTGTCCGCGAGGTATATCTACTCGTTCTACATTTAAAACTTCTGCTTGTCCGTATTTTTTTGAAACTGTATTTATTGTAATCATAATGTTTTCTTTAAGGTTTGGTTTATTTATGCTTCTTTTCCGAAAGCATTAATCATAGCGTATTTGTCTTTGATATATTTTTTTTCTATCAAATTCATAAAGTAGTTTTTAAATACTAATCCGACTACTCCTATTAAAGCAACTAAAATATAGCCAGAATTATAACCAACAAAACTGTTGAATATCCAAAATATAGCCATTGGCAATAACATTAATGGTATAACAATAAGAAATTGTGTTGCACTTGTTCCTTGGGTATTACCAAAACCTCCTTTAGTTAAATCGATTCGTTTTCTATTAAAAGATCCTGCGTATAACAAAAACAATGAATTAAAACCAATATTAAAAATAGCACCCACGGTGATCATTAAAAATATTTTTGTTCCGAAGTATAAATAAGGAAAACTTAAAAAGTATAATATTGTAGTCATTGCAACCATTAAAAACCATTTAGAATCTAAGAATTTACGGTATCTAAAACTCTGACTCATTAACATTTTATAATGTGCACTGTCCCAAGCAGGAATGAACTGTCCGTAATTTAATGTAAAACCACCTGTTACAAACAAGCCTGCAAACATTAACATGGCTGGCATGTCTTGATATGTTTTTTGCGTAAAGAAAATCAATCCATAAAAAAGAAATAAGAACGACATTAAAAAGACTGTTTTTGTTCTTTTGTTTCTCCAAATTAATCGAATGTCGTTTTTTATAAACGGCGAAATATCTCCTAATTTCTCTGTCCAAGATAAATCTGCTGTATTTGCTTCTTCGGTTTTTATTGCAACCAAATCATCTAAATATACTCTAGATCTTAATAGTTTAAAATTCACATAATATAACACTGCTGCAATAATTATAGGAACAAATACTAAAATAGAATTCGCAACAATTGCATCAAATATTAATTGACTGTAAACAGATACATCAAAACTTGTAAATTGTTGTAATGTTGCTAAGCCTACTAATAACGTAACAATAAATGCAAATACTTTATTGTTTTTGTTGATTAAAAAATTTAAAAAATTAATTGCTTGAATTACAAAGAACATAGCGACTAACCATCCTAAAACTCCTATGGTATTATAATCTTGCATTATTAAAACAACCGAAAACGGAATGTAAAAAAACAATGACAAGAAGTTGAATCCTGAAAAGGCTGATTTCCCTAAAACATAATGTACTAATTTCTCTTTTTTAATAGGAAGAATCAATAATGGTTTAATATTCATTACTGGTAATTTTTGCATCAAGTAGCGGAAAACTAAATCTCCGAGAATAACAAAAACTAACATTGAATTTACAATTTGTAACGGATCTTGTTCTGGAAATAATTTCTTTAAAATAAAATATCCTCCAACTCCAATACTTAAAAAGGCAGCTACCATATAAAGAACAAAAAAGCCCATTATTATTTTTAAAGCAATTCCTTTTTGCCAATATGAAGAACGAAAATATTGTTTCCATTCTAGTTTTAAAAAGTGTGCAATCATTTGGTTAAATTATTAATTGATTATTTAATTAGTATCATTTATCAAGTATTTGTTACATAAAAAAGCATCAATTTTAAAAATTGATGCTTTTACTAATTCATATTTCTACGCCATTTATGCCCATTGACAAATAACACCTCCCATAAGCGCAAGTGTTACTACCCAATATCCTGCATTAATAGCCACATATTTAAAGCTTTTTCTTTCAAATAATGCTTGGGTTCCTAAAATTGGTAATCCTATTAATAATCCTATCATAGTACCATGAAGTGCACCGTGACCAAAAGTTCTAAATCGGTCTCCATAATTAGCCATAAATTTCTGAACGTAAATAAATGCATCACCTGTTTGCTCTGCAAAGCCAGGCTCTCCCATTAAGGTAGATTGTACTCCCCATTGATGAATTACTAATGTTTGTAAAACAAATGCCATTAAAAAACTCAACACATATGATAATCCAAAAATCAATGCCATATTCGATCCTTTCATCGACTCATCTGTAAAGCCAACTTCTTTCATCCATGCGTTTTTAAAAAGTGGTCCATACCAAATAAATCCTACTACTAACGGAACTAATCCAGCAATTGCTGTAATTAAAAAATTAAATTTCATAAATATAAAGTTTTGATTTGTATCCAAATATAACGATTACTATTTAACTACACATAACAACTCCTTTAATTATCAACAAGTTACAAATAGATATTCTTTTAAAAAAAATAGTTTTACAGTCACTTTACACACAAATTAATACCATTCACACATATCTGGTTTCGTAAAATATATTTTCATTGCATATTTGTACTATAATACACAAGGGGAATCATATTGGTTAATTGGGGGATTAATCAATAATGAAAAAAAACCACTACTTAAAAAAGTAGTGGTTTTTTTTTGCAATTAGCTTAACTATAAAACATAAAAAAAGCTCAAACAATAATTTGTTTGAGCTTTAATTTATTAAATCAAAAATATTTCTTAAGCCTCGAAAGGAGTTATAGAAACATATGATCTGTTATTTCTTTTCTTTTGGAATTTTACAACACCATCAACTTTAGCATGTAAAGTATGATCTTTCCCCATGTAAACATTTTCACCTGGGTTGTGAGTTGTTCCTCTTTGACGAACAATAATGTTCCCTGCAATTGCAGCTTGTCCTCCAAAAATCTTTACTCCTAGTCGTTTCGATTCTGATTCTCTACCATTCTTCGAACTACCGACACCTTTTTTATGAGCCATCTCTCTAAGTTTTTAAAGTTAATTATTTGCTTAACGCTTCAATTAATTCAGCTTTCTTTAAAGAAGTATATCCAGTGATACCTGATTCTTTAGCTAAAGCTTTTAATTCAGCAACAGTCATTGAACTTAAGTCCTTAGATTCCGCTTTCACTTCTACTTTAGGAGCTGCCGCTTTAGTTACTGTTTTTTTAGCACCAGATGCAGCAATACCTTCGATTTGAATCTCAGTTAAATACTGTCTGTGTCCGTTTTTCTTCTTGTAACCTTTTCTTCTTTTCTTCTTGAAAACGATTACTTTATCACCTTTTAAGTGACGTAATACCTTTGCAGTTACTCCTGCACCTGTTATAGCTGGGGCGCCAATAGTTACGTTCCCTTTGTCTTCAATTAGCATTACATTATCAAAAATTACTTCTGATCCTTCTGCGTCTTGTAAACGGTGTACGAATACCTTTTGGTCTTTTGCTACTTTAAATTGCTGCCCTGCTATCTCTACGATTGCGTACATACTTTTTGTTTTGCGTTATACTTGTTTAACACTTTCCTAATGAAAATGCGGATGCAAATATACGTTTTTTCATGACAAATAAGCTCTAATTCAGAAAATTAATACTCAATTTAAAAAAAACAAATTATTCTACTTTATTACTGTAACGAATAACTTAATTTCACGTCCCATAGATCAAAATCAGTTAAAACTAAAATTTTATCAATGAAAAAAAGTATTATAACTCTTACTACTGCTTTGTTTATTGGCTTTGCTGCTAATGCACAAAAAGTTGAATTTGAAGAGTACAAATTAGACAATGGTATGCATGTAATATTGCATCAAGATAAATCTGCTCCTGTCATAATTACTTCTGTTATGTATGGTGTAGGTGGTAAAGACGGTGATAGAAAAAGAACCGGATTTGCTCACTTTTTTGAACATCTTTTATTTGAAGGAACAAAAAACATTAAAAAAGGAGATTGGTTTAAAATTGTATCTTCTAACGGAGGAAGAAATAACGCAAACACGTCTCAAGACAGAACTTACTATTATGAAATATTTCCTTCTAATAAATTAGAATTAGGTTTATGGATGGAATCTGAGCGTTTATTACACCCTATTATTAAAAAAGAAGGGGTAGATACTCAAAATGAAGTTGTAAAAGAAGAGAAAAGACAACGTACAAGACCTTACTCTAATCTTTTACCTGAAATTTCTAAAAATATATTTAAAGTACACCCATATAAAGATCCGAATGTTGGGTATATGGAACACTTAGATGCTGCAACTTTAGAAGAATTTTTAGCTTTTAATAAAAAATATTATGTCCCAAACAACGCAACTTTAGTTGTTGCTGGTGATATTGATATTGCTTCAGCTAAAAAAATGATAAAAGATTATTTTGGACCAATACCAAGAGGAGCAGATGTCGTTAGAACTTTTCCGAAAGAAGAACCAATTACTAAGGAATTTAGAGCAAAGGCTTATGATGAAAACATTCAAATACCTGCCATTATCGGTGCTTATAGAACTCCATCTTTTAAAACTAGAGACTCTAAAATTTTAGATATGATTTCTACTTATTTAAGTGAGGGAAAAAGTTCTATTTTGTATAAAAAAATGGTTGATAAAAAGAAAATGGCATTAGCTGTTCAGGCAGTTAATATATCTCAACAAGATTATGGAGTGTATGCGCTTTTCTCTCTTCCTTTAGGTAAAGTTACTTTAGATGCATTGATGAAAGAAATTGATGAAGAAATTGTAAAAATACAAAAGGATTTAATTTCTGAAAAAGCATTTCAAAAAATACAAAATCAATTTGAAAACAGGTATGTGAACTCTAATTCAAGCGTTGTAGGTATCGCAAACTCTTTAGCGAGATACCATGTAATGTATGGAGACACCAATTTAATTAATTCAGAAATAGATATCTATAGATCTGTTACTCGTGAAGAAATTAGAGAGGTTGCTAGAAAATATCTAAATAAAAATCAGAGATTAATCTTAGAGTACTTACCTAAGAAAAAATAATATAAAAAGATGAAGACAAAAATTTTATCAATAATAGCAGTTATAACAATGTCTTTTGCTGTTAATGCGCAAATAGACAGAAGTAAAATGCCTACCCCAGGTCCAGATCCTGTGGTAAAATTAGGAAGTGCAGAAAAGTTCTCTTTAGATAACGGAATGACCGTTATTATGGTAGAAAACCATAAACTACCAAGAGTTGCTGCAACATTAAGAATAGATAACAAACCTTATTCTGAAGGAAATATTGCCGGTGTTTCTAGTATAATGGGAAGCTTATTAGGTAGGGGAACCGCTAATATTACAAAAGATGAATTTAATGAAAAAGTAGATTTTTTAGGTGCAAATGTTGGTTTTTTTAGCACTGGTGCTTCTGCAAGATCATTAAAAAAATACTTTCCTGAAGTATTAGGTTTAATGGCTGATGGTGTAAAAAATTCACAATTTTCTCAAGAAGAATTTGATACCGAAAAGAAAGTTACTTTAGAGAATTTAAAGTCAGCAGAAAAAAATATTCCTGCTATCGCTAATAGAGTTGAAAGCGTATTGTTATACGGTAAAAATCATCCTAACGGAGAGTTTACTAGTAAAAAAACAGTTAACAATATTACTTTAGATGCGGTTAAAAACAACTTTAACACATACTATAAACCTAACAATGCTTATTTAATTATTGTTGGAGATATTAATCCTTCAGAAATTAAAAAATTAGTAAAAAGCTTATTTTCTGATTGGAAAAAAGGAACGATTCCTGCTGCTAATTTCCCTAAACCAGAAAATGTTGCTACTACAGAGATTAACTTTGTAAATATGCCAAACGCAAACCAATCTGAAGTTGCTGTTGTAAATACAATAGATTTAACTTTAGGAGATAAAGATTATTACGCTGCGTTATTAGCTAATAAAATTCTTGGTGGTGGTGGTTCTGCACGTTTGTTCCAAAACCTACGTGAAGACAAAGCATATACTTATGGTTCATATTCTAGAGTAAGTCAAAGCAGAACTACGGGAGTTTTTAGAGCATATGCAGGCGTAAGAAATGTAGTTACAGATAGTGCTGTTGTAGAAATACAGAAGGAAATAAACAAAATCCGTTATCAAAAAGTATCTGAAAAAGAATTACAAGATGCCAAAGAAGAATACATTGGTGGTTTTGTAATGGATGTTCAAAAGCCAGCAACTGCTGCTAACTATGCACTAAATATTGCTTTATATAATTTGCCTCAAGATTTTTACGCAAACTATATTAAAAACATCAACTCAGTAACGATTAATGATGTTCAAAATGCTGCTATTAAATATTTTAGAGGGGATAGAGCCAGAATTATGGTTACAGGTAAAGGAATTGATGTTTTAAAGAATTTAGAAAAAAATTCTGATTATAAAATCAACTATTTCGACACCGAAGGAAATCCTACTACTAAGCCAGCAATGACGTTACCTATTCCTGCTGGAATTACAACTTCTTCAGTAGTTGACAAATATTTTACTGCAATTGGAGGTAAAGAAAAAGTTGCAGCAGTAAAATCTGTAATGATCGTTTCTACTGGAAAAGTTCAAGCAATTGATTTAACAATGACTCAAAAGCATGCAGCACCAAATAAAACGGCTGTTGTTGTGACAGGAATGGGACAAACGTTAAGTAAGCAAATTTTTGACGGAACTTCAGGTTATGCTGAGCAACAAGGTCAAAGAAGAGATTTAGATGGAGATGATTTAGCAGCAGCTAAATCAGCAAATGCACCTTTTGCAGATGCAGCTTATAAAGCAGGGAAATTAGACAGAATAGAACCAATTGATGGTGAAAACTTCTATGTTATTAAACATAACAAAATGGAGATTTTTTATAATGTCAAAACGGGTTTAAAAGCTAAAGAAGTTAGAACTGTAAAAGGACCACAAGGTGAAATGAAACTACCAACCACTTTTTCTGATTATAAAGAAGTTAATGGAATTAAATTCCCACATAAAATGGGACAAAAAATGGGCCCAATGAATTTATCTTTTGAAACTAAAGAAGTAAAAATTAATGAAGGTGTTTCTGATGCTGATTTTCAGTAAATAGAAAACCTTAAAATAATTAAGAGAGCCAAAGCGAAAGTTTTGGCTCTCTTTTATTTTGATCTATTTGTAATCCAAACTCCCAATAAAATAATTCCTCCAGCAAATAACTGTATCAAACTTAATTTCTCTCCATCAATAATTCCCCACATTACGGCTACAATCGGAATTAAATATGTTACTGATGATGCAAAAATTGGCGATGAAATATGAACCATATCATAAAAAATAATCTTAGCAATTCCTGTTCCTACAATTGATAAAACAGTAATATACCCTAACGAACTCATTACTTGAGTATTTGTTTGAAAAGTGCTAAAAAAATCGGTAAAAAGTAACACTATGAATGCAGGGATAATTAGTACTAAAAAATTCCCTGCTGTAATTGCTAAAGCATCTACATCAGATAAATATTTTTTTATAATATTTACATTAAAAGCATAACCTACAGATGCAATTATTACCAAAATAGCATACCAATAATTTTGATTTGGATTTAACTCAGATCCTTTTAAAATAAGAATAAGCGTACCTATCAACCCAACTAAAATTCCAATAAATTGTTTCTTTTTAAAAGAAAAACCAAATACTAAAGCTCCAAAAATAAATGTATTAAAAGGTGTTAACGAATTTAAAATTGCAGAAATTGAGCTATCTATTCCTTTTACTGCGTACACAAATAAAAATACAGGAAAAAACGTTCCTAAAAAAGCGGTACACACAATATATTTAATATGTTCTTTTTTTATTTTAGAAATACTTTTAAATCCAATCAATAATAAAAAAACTGCGGTTATTAATATTCTAAGCGCACCTACCTGAATTGGCGTTAAACCAATCAAAGCCTTTTTCATTAAGATAAAAGAACTCCCCCAAACTATCGAAAGCACCGTTAAGTAAAACCATTTTCGTTGTTGATTACTCATTTTCAATCCATTTAAACACAAAAATCGTTTATTTCACTTTATAAACATTATTATTATTAATAACTTTGCTAAATAACCCAATAAATTAAAATGATGAAAATTCAAAAAATAATATTCGCTTTAACTCTTGTTAGTTTTTTAGCCGTTGGATGTAAAACCGAAGCAAAGAAAAATGATGCTACTAAAGAAGAAAAAACTGAGGTTGCAGCAAATACAAAAGAACTTTCTTTAAGTATTTCTGGAATGACCTGCGAAATAGGATGTGCTAAAAAAATAGCTTCTGATTTATCTAAAAAAGAAGGAGTATTAGAAGCTAACGTGGTTTTTAACGACAGTATTGCCAATGTAAAATATGATGCAAACGTTACAAACAAAGCCGATTTAATTGCTTTTGTTGAAGGAATTGGTAGTGGAGATATGTATAAAGCTTCTGAAACAAGTAAAAAAACTTGTGAAGAGGGATGCAAAAAAGCATGTTGCGTTAAAAAAGAATGTACTGCAAAAACAGCTGCTGAAAAAGAAGCATGCGCAAAAAAAGGAACGTGTAAAAAAAGCGAGGCTGAGAAAAAAGCATGTGCTACAGATTGCAAGAAAGAATGTTGTGCTGAAACAAAAAAAGCATAATTTTAGCTTAAAAATAAAAATCAAGCTTCTCTTTTGAGAGGCTTTTTTTATGCGTTTATCTTATCTTTGTAAAAACTTTTTTTGATGAAAAAACACTTTCCACTCCTAGTAAAAATTTCGTTGATTGCTGTATATCTTATTTTTTTAGCAGGATCGGTAGTTCGCATGACAGGATCTGGAATGGGCTGCCCAGACTGGCCAAAATGTTTCGGATATTACATTCCGCCCACTTCTGAAGAGCAAATTACTTGGCAACCCAATACCGAGTATAACAAAGGAATGATAATCGTTAAAAACAATGTTTTATTCGTTGCCGAAAATGATTTAAAAACAGCACAAGAATTCATTAGTACCAACTGGGTGAAATACACTAAGCATAGCTACGCAAAATTTAATAAATTTCATACTTGGACAGAATACATTAACCGATTAACTTCTGCTTTGGCAGGTATTCCGTTTTTGTTTTTAATTTTTGTTTCCACTAAATTCTGGAGAGAAAAGAAGCTTATTACCTTATTATCATTCGGTGCTTTCTTTTTAATGCTTTTTGAAGCTTGGTTAGGAAAAACCGTTGTTGATACTAATTTAAAACCCACCATTATTACCATTCATATGGTTGGTGGTTTGGTAATTGTTGCCTTGTTATTATGGCTCTATTTTATTGCATCAAAAGATAAAAACCTCTCAACTGCACTCGAGGAAACAAATAAAAAGAAATACAATTCGCTTTTTAATAAATTATTAATCGTTTCGGTAGTATTTTCTTTAATTCAAATTGCGCTCGGAACTCAAGTTCGTCAATTTATTGATGAGCAAGTAAAATTATTTGGTTTTGATAATAAACATTATAGCTTGCTAAACCCTAGTTTTAAGTTTTACTTTCATCGTTCGTTTACCATTGCAATTGTGTTGGTAAACTTGGGAATATTTTACTTAAATCAAATTAAAGATTTAGGTTACAAATTGGTGAATTGGATTGTTTTTTTACTGTTTTTAGAAACTATGACTGGTATTTTAATGTATTATGCTGATTTTCCTATCGGAACGCAAGCAACACATTTACTTTCGGGTGCTGTATTATTTGGATTACAGTTTTACTTATTGCTACAAAATAGCAATGTAAAAAAGTAGTTTTACAGCAGCTAAACTTCATAAATAAGCTTAGCCCCGATTGTAGCATTTGTTTGAGCTCCTCGCAGAGAGCGAGTGCGGAAAGCGGGAAATAGCTTCAGAAAAAACTACTGCTTCCACTCTAAAGTTTCTAACATATGAATCATATCTTTTTTGATATATTCAACTGCTGGTAAAATAGAATCGTAATTAGGTTTGGTGTAAAAAAACAGTGAGCCTTTTAAAAAATGATTGGTGCTATCGGTAACATGAAACTGTATTTGTGAAGCCGCATTACCGGAAATTTCACACATTTTACCGTATACTTTTTTATCTGCATCGGCATAGTCTCTCCAAGAAATATGATCGGCTTTTACGGTGTGTTCTAATACCAGTTTTTCGGCTTCTAACAAGAGCTCTCGCAAGTTGTTATTCACTGGTCGGTATGTAATATGAACCGATGCTTTTAGCTTAGGATACTGGATTTTTAACCAATTATTTGGCAGATTTTCAATTGCGGCGTTTTTTGCCACATCAAAACGATATGGTCTCGTTTTATTTAAGGTATTATACCCCAATTCTGGATATTCTAAGTTTAAATATCCTTTTGGTTTTGGCATAACATCTTCGCCACAACTTATTAATAACATTACTGATATCAACAATAAAAATTTACGCATTTCGTGTTACTTTTATCTGTTTTATACGCTTTTTATCAAGCGCTTCAATAGTAAACGTATATTTACTATAATTTATTTTCTCTCCTTTTTTAGGGAACTTACCTGATACTTCTAAAATAAAACCTGCTAAGGTTTCACTTTCTCCTTTTGCATCTTCAAATTTTTCTTCATCGTCATCTTCTAAAACACGACAAAAATCTTTGATGGTAGTTTTTCCTTCAAAAATATAATTATTTTCATCGATTTTAGAATACGTTAAATCATCATCATCAAACTCGTCATTTATATCTCCTACAATCTCTTCAATAACATCTTCTAGCGTTACAATTCCACTTGTTCCGCCGTATTCATCAACAACAATTGCTAAGTGTTTTTTCATTTCTTGAAATTCACTTAACAAATCGTCTAATTTTTTGTTTTCAGGCACAAAAAAGGCTTCTCTTAGTAATTTTTGCCACTCAAAACGTTTTTCATTCAAATACATCAGTAGGTCTTTTGCATATAAAACACCTCTAATATTGTCTATATTTTCTTGATAAACAGGAATTCTTGAGTATCCGTTTTTTAAGATTATTTTTAAAACCTCCTCATATGTTGTGTCATCTGCAATAGCACAAACGTCGGTTCTTGGCTTCATAATTTGTACCGTTTCGGTATTACCAAAGCTTACGATTCCTTCTAAAATTTTTTGTTCTTCTTTTGTTGTTGCTCCACTAGAAGTTAACTCTAATGCTTGTGATAAACGCTCTACAGAAAAATTATTATTCTTGTTTCCTAATTTGTTCTCTACAATACTTGTTAATTTTATAAGAGGCGTACTTAACGGTGTTAAAAAAACATTTAAAAACTGAATTGGTTTTGCCATAAAACTTGCAAACTGCATCGATTTTCTGGTTGCGTATACTTTTGGTAATACTTCGCCAAATAACAAAATAAGAAAAGTTACCAAAACAACTTCTATCAAAAATTTTACTCCGTCGGAAAATTCACTAAAAAAAAATTCTCCTAAAGATGCAAATATTAGTACGATGAGAATATTAATGAAATTATTTGTTATTAAAATAGTTCCTAATAATTTCTTCGGATTTTCAAGTAATTTAACAACCGTACTTTTTCCTTTTGATGAAGATGAAAGCTCCTCTAATTCGGTTTGTGAAATAGAAAAAAAAGCGACTTCTGTTCCTGAAACCAAAGCAGAACAGATTAACAAAAAGAGCACTAATAAACAATTTAATGTTGTTAGCAAATCGATATTAATTATTGCCAAAAACAAGGAGTTGGGTTCTATATCCAATTTTTAAAATTTAAGTAAACTAAAATGGTAAATCATCATTTTTTTGAGGTGTTACATTTGGCACAACACTATTTCCTGGAGTTGCATTTGGAGTAGAAACCCCGTTACTAAGTTCTTTTTTAGTTGATAAAAAAGTCATTTCCTGTACTTGAATTTCTGTTGCATAGCGTTTTTGCCCATCTGCTTCATATTGACGCGTTTTAATACGTCCTTCACAATACACTTTATCTCCTTTTGTTAAATATTTCTCACAAATTTCAGCCAACTTATTACGCACAACAATATTATGCCACTCCACATTGGTTACTTTTTCTCCGGTTTGGCGGTTAGTATATGTTTCGTTTGTTGCTAACGGAAAACGACCAATAGCATTCCCACCTTCAAAATAATGCATTTTTAACGCATCACCTAAATGACCTATTAAAATAACTTTATTAACTGTTCCTGCCATAATTTACCCATTTGTGTAAAACCAAATATACAAATTTACTAGTTGTTATTTAAAAATTCATTTAAAAAATTATCAATCAAAACTGGTACTGGAAACTGCTTAATATCTTTCCATAAAATAGTTTTTTTGTTGATAATTGATGTTTTTACAATCCAAAATTTTGTAAATAAGTGTTGATGTGATAATTTATGTACAATATCTTTTTTATTAAATAAAGACAATGTTGTTTCTTTAGGAAAAAGGGTTGCAAACTGTTCGTTATTAACTAATGTTATTTCAGAAATTGGTTCTTCTGTTTCCAGTAACGGAAACTGACACAATCCTTGCCAGATTCCTTTACCTACTCTTTCTTCCAAGACTGTTTTTCCATCATCGGAAACAACTACTAAAAAATTAAAATAACGTTTTTTAACTTTTATTTTTTTCTCTTTTACAGGAAGTTCTTTAATTTGTTTTTTAGCTAAAGCTACACAACTATCTGAAAAAGGACACGAATTACATAACGGATTTTGTGGCTTGCATTGCATTGCACCAAAATCCATAATTGCTTGATTATAGATTCCTGGTTGCGAAACATCAATTAGTGTTTGTGCTAATTCTTTAAATTCTTTGATTCCTTTAGTAGAATTAATTGGCGTATTAATTCCGAAGTAACGTGCTAGAACTCGATATACATTTCCATCAACAACCGCAACAGGCTCATCGTAACAAACAGAAGCTATTGCAGAAGCCGTATAATCTCCAATTCCTTTTAACTTTAATAACTCTTTATAATTATCAGGAAAAACACCATTTAACTCATTAGCTATATATTTTGCTGTAAAATGCAAGTTACGTGCTCGTGAATAATAACCCAGTCCTTGCCATAATTTAAGTACTTTACTTTCATCGGCTTTTGCTAAGTCGAATACCGTTTTAAACTCGCTTGTAAATGTTAGAAAATAAGGCAATCCTTGAGCTACTCGTGTTTGCTGTAACATGATTTCACTTAACCAAACTAGGTAAGGGTCCTTCGTTTTACGCCAAGGCAAATCTCTTTTATTTTTTAAATACCAGTGAATAAGTTGATTAGCTGATTTCATTTATGTAAATTGAGCCAGCGAAAATACTGCATTTTATTTAGATATTTTTATTCTTATTATTTTCCGAATAGATTAATTATCATATATTTGCACCCTCATTTTTAAAAATAAATTCAAAATATATATAGAATGACAAAAGCAGATATCGTATCTAAAATTTCAGATAAGAGCGGGATTGAAAAAGCGGATGTTTTAGCAACTGTTGAAGCGTTTATGGACGAGGTAAAGGATGCATTAGAGAGCGGAGATAATGTATATTTAAGAGGTTTTGGTAGTTTTATCATCAAAACTAGAGCAGAAAAAACTGGTAGAAATATTTCAAAAAATACGACTATTAAGATTCCTGCACACAACATTCCAGCTTTTAAACCATCAAAAGTGTTTACAGAGGGTGTTAAAACTAAAGTATCTGTAAAATAATAAAATTATTAACCAAAGGTCTTTACCGATAAAGACTTTATAAAACATTTTAATTATGCCAAGCGGTAAAAAAAGAAAGAGAGCTAAGATCTCTACACACAAAAGAAAGAAAAGAGCAAGAGCAAATCGTCACAAGAAAAAGTAAGCTAACGCTTACTTTTTCGTTGCTTTTAATAGCTTATTAAGTTCATTGACACTAAGGTTTAGACACCTTAAAATGGTATAAAAATTATACCTGTTTACAAATTAATCCGTCTTCGTAAAATTTTACGTTGGCACAAAACTATATTCAGAATGAAAACAGAATTAATAATTCGTTCAAATTCTTCTGATATTGATTTCGCCTTACTAAGAGATGGTAGACTTACTGAATTAAACAAAGAAACAAGCGATAATAAATTTTCAGTCGGAGATGTTTTTCTAGCAAAAATAGGAAAAGTGATGACTGGTTTAAACGCCGCTTTTGTAAATGTTGGTTATCCTAAAGATGGTTTTTTACACTATCATGATTTAGGACCGCAAGTACAATCTTTAAATAAATTCATTAAGAAGGTAAGCACAGGTAATTATAAAGAATTCACTTTAAAAAACTTTCGTTCTGAGAATGATATCAATAAGGACGGGAAAATTAATGATGTACTAAAATCAGGTCAAAATTTATTAGTACAAATTGTAAAAGAACCAATATCTACCAAAGGTCCGCGTATTAGCTCGGAACTATCAATAGCTGGTAGGTTTTTAGTTTTAGTTCCTTTTTCTAACCGAGTATCTGTATCTCAAAAAATAGCAGATCCTAAAGAAAAAGAACGTTTAAAAAAATTAGCAAAAAGCATCAAACCAAAAGGGTTTGGGCTTATTTTACGTACTGTTGCCCAGAATAAAAAGGTAGCAGAACTAGATAAAGATTTACAAAATTCACTTGAACGTTGGGAGAAAATGTGTAATAGCATTGCTAACAAAAACACACCAACAAAAATATTAAGTGAGTTAAACAGAGCATCTTCTATTTTAAGAGATGTAATGAACGATTCTTTTACAAGTATTGTAACCAACGATGAAGATTTAATGATTGAAATTAAAGAGTACTTACAAGAAATATCTCCTGAGAAGGAAAATATTGTAAAACTTCATAAATCTGACACACCAATTTTTGAGAAATTTGGTATTGAACGTCAGATAAAAACATCGTTTGGTAAAACAGTTTCTATGAGCAAAGGTGCGTATTTAGTTATTGAACACACCGAAGCCTTACATGTTATTGATGTAAATAGTGGTAATCGCTCAAATAAAGCTTTAAGCCAAGAAGAAACTGCTTTAGAAGTTAACTTAATTTCTGCCACCGAAATAGCACGCCAGTTACAATTGCGTGATATGGGTGGGATTATAGTTGTTGACTTTATTGATATGAAAAGTACTGAAAACAGACAGAAATTATATCAGCATTTAAAAGATGCAATGTCTTTAGATCGTACAAAACACAAAATTTTACCTCCGAGTAAGTTTGGTTTAGTACAAATTACAAGACAACGTGTACGACCTGAATTAGAAATAAAAACACGTGAACCAAACCCTAATAAAAACGGAGAAGTTGAAGCTCCTATTGTTTTATTAGATAAAATTGAAGCTGAATTAGAACGCATATTAAATAGCGGTAAAGACTACAAGGAAATTACATTAAATGTACATCCTTTTATAGCTGCTTATTTAACAAAAGGCGTTAATTCTATTCGTTTTAAATGGTTTGTACAACACAAAAAGTGGATTAAAATATTACCTAGAGATGCATACCAATACTTACAATATAAATTCTTTTTAAAGAAGAAAAAAAGTAAGTAAGGCAATCTTATTATGAAATAAAAACCCGTTTCTTTCGAAACGGGTTTTTTTATGCGCTAAAACCAAAATCCTAAATTAAATAACCAATAGTTTTCGTTATGGTCTGGTGACCAAGAATACTTTAATTCTACTGGTCCTATGAAGGTTTCTACACTATACCCTAAGGCATATCCTGACTTAGTATTATCAAATAATTTCTCTACTTGAAAGACATTCTCTTCTATACGTGCATAATTAGCAACAAACGTTGCGTAATGTTTTTCTAAAAATTGATATCTTAAATTAAATTCAGACTTTAAAAAAGATTGGTTATTTAACGATCCTGTTTCATAACCATAAAAAGAGGAGAAATTATTAATATAATTTTTATTGTAACCACCTAAACGGTAGTCAAACATTTGTGATGATTTTTTCCCTAAAGTATATCCGGCTCCTGATATGTACTGAAAAGTTAACTTATTATAAAAAGTTGTTGCAAAACCCAACGTTCCTGAAATTTGAGAAAATTGATGAAAAGGTTCACTTCCCTGAACCAATTTGGGCAATTTAACCTTCCTATCTGACCACATAAACCATTTAAATCCTAAACCCGCGTAAAACCCTCCAGTTGGAAACATTTTTTTATTATAAGTATCTAACTTCAAGAAAGAATAAGTGTTAACATAATTACTTTTATCAAAAAAAACCTCTTCTCCGTTTGCCAAAATATTTTCGGAACTTAATCGAATGTATTTATTTTCAAGACCAATACCAAAGGCAAACTTCTTATCAACTGTAGTTTGAAAATATACTGCATTGGTAAAATCTACATACTTACCATTTACAAGGTTATTTTGATGTAAAAAACTACTATTAAAAGAATTGTATCTTGATTTAAACCCATAACTAGGAATCAATCCATTATCAATAAAATAATTAAAATCATAGCGAATATTGTCTCCTATACCAACATCTAAAGAGAGCTCGTCGTTTTGTGTAATTAATTTTTTATGGTTGTAGTTTAATAAAACTGCTGATTTATATAATAAATCATAATGCAAACCAATTTTAAAATAAGACTGTATTTTTTCTTCTTTAACAAGTAACTCTAATTTTTTTCCTTGAAAAGATTTATAAAAACGGTAATTAATTCGGTTAAAATTTCTAGAAGCAGTTAGTGCATTAATTTTTTTTGAAATGTCTTTATACGAAGTACTATCTCCTTCATTTAGCTGTAGTTTTCCTAAAATATAATTATTCGTATAGTTTTTATTTCCTTTAATAATAATTCGATCAACTAAGAATTTATCTTCTTCGATTTTATTTATTACCGGTACTCTTTTTCGTGTTTGTAACTTTGCTATACTATCAAAAACAGCGGTATATTTTTTAGCTTTTTTTATCCCTTCTCGTAATATTTCATCCTTTTTATCAAAAGAAATTACACTATATTCTAAAATTTCTGGACGCAAATAAACATTTAAAAGACGTACCTGCTCATCGGAGTTTTGGTACATCTGAAAATTTACTATTTGCATTAATACCGCAGCAACAGAAGAGAGTTCGTGTTTTTTTAGTAATTCTCCCTGAACATTTACTCCAATAATAAAATCTACACCTTTTTTCTTCATGATGTCTACGGGAAAGTTGTTCACTACACCACCATCAACTAATAACTTTCCATCAATTTCAACAGGATTTAACAACGAAGGAAAGGCTGCACTTGCTCTTAAAGCTAAAGGCAATGATCCTTTATTTAAAATTACTTCCTCACCAGTTTCAATATTGGTACCAATGCAATAAAACGGAATTGGAAGTTTTGAGAAATCGGTAATATTATCAACCGGAGCTAATAATTCTGTTAAATAATTCAATACATTTTGTCCTTTAGACAATCCTAAAGGAAGCCCTACTTTACCTTCTTTTATCGGTAAAGAAAGTGCATATTTCTCTCCATATTGTTTTGTAAAAAAAGGCTTATCTATTCTATCAATTTTATCTTGAATCAAATCCATAAAATCAACATCTAAAACTACTTGCTCTATTTGATCAGCTGTATAACCGGCGGCATATAAACCACCAACAATGGCACCCATACTCGTACCACCAATATAATCTATTTGTACTCCTGCTTTTTCCAACTCTTTTAAAACCCCAATATGAGCAAAACCTTTAGCACCTCCTCCACTTAAAACTAACCCTACTTTAGGTTGATTTTGCGCCAGCATAATTGCAGGTAAAAACAATATGATTAATAACTTTTTCATTCTTTTTCTTTTTGATAAAACTGATGTATTTTCTGAGCTCTTGAAAAACCAACAATTTCTTTTAATTCTTCTAATGTAGCTTCTTTTACTCTTTTTGCTGATTTAAATTTACGCAATAAATTAGTAATGGTTTGTTTACCAATATCAGGAATTTGTTCTAATTCTGATTGAATAGCGCTTTTACTTCGTTTGTTTCTGTGTAATGTAATTCCGAATCGATGAGCTTCGTTTCTTAAAAACTGAATTATTTTTAAGCTTTCTGATTTCTTATCTAAATATAAAGGCACAGAATCTCCTGGATAATAAATTTCTTCCAATCTTTTTGCAATTCCGATTATAGCTATTTTTCCTCGCAAACCTAAAGCGTCTAGACTTTTTAAAGCTGATGATAACTGACCTTTTCCTCCATCAATAACAATTAATTGTGGTAATGGTTGTTTTTCTTCTAACAAGCGTCTGTAACGACGAAAAACCACTTCTTCCATCGATGCAAAATCATCAGGCCCTTCCACAGTTTTAATATTATAATGACGGTATTCTTTTTTACTCGGTTTTCCGTCTTTAAAAACTACACAAGCAGCCACAGGGTGTGTTCCTTGAATATTCGAATTATCAAAACACTCTATATGGCGTGGCTCTTCATGCAAACGTAAATCTTTTTGCATTTGCCCCATTATTCGTTTTACATGACGATCTGGATCTACAATTTTTATTTGCTTAAACTGCTCCATCCGATAATACTTCGCATTTCTTTCTGATAAATCTACAATTCGTTTTTTGTCTCCTAATTTCGGTACGGTCACTTTTATTTGCTCTCCTAAATTCACCTTAAAAGGCACATAAACTTCTCTTGATAAGGAATTAAATCGATTGCGAGTTTCTATAATAAACAACTCTAACAATTGCTTGTCGGTTTCTTCTAGTTTCTTTTTTATTTCTGTAGTGTATGATTGCACAATTGCGCCATTCATCACTTTAAAAAAGTTTGCATAACCGTGGGTTTCATCAGAAATAATAGAAAAAACATCTACGTTATTAATAGACGGATTTACAATAGTAGATTTTGCTTGATAATTTTTTAAAGAATCTAATTTGTCTTTAATTTTCTGAGCTTCTTCAAACTTCATATCCGAAGCAAAATCGAGCATTATTTGTTGTAATCGCTCTAAAATTTCTTTAAAATTTCCTTTAAGAATATTTCTAATTGCCCTAATTTCTTCTAAATAATTATCTTCATGTTGATGCCCTTCACAAGGTCCTTTACAATTACCCAAATGATATTCTAAACAAACTTTATACTTGTAAGAAGCTATTTTTTCTTGACTTAAATCGTACGTACAAGTTCGCAGCGGATACAGCTCTTTAATTAAACTTAAGAGTGATTGTACCATTTTCATGTTGGTGTAAGGTCCAAAATATTCAGAACCATCTTTAACAACTCTCCGGGTAGAAAAAACTCTCGGAAAACGTTCTTTTTTTATACAAAGCCACGGATATGATTTATCATCTTTTAATAAAACATTGTAACGTGGTTTATACTTTTTGATTAGGTTGTTTTCGAGCAATAATGCATCCGTTTCAGTATCAACAACAACATGCTCTATCCGAACAATTTTTTTAACTAAAATTCGCGTTTTACCATTCTCATGAGTCTTCGTAAAATAGGAAGAAACACGTTTTTTTAAGTTTTTAGCCTTACCTACATATATAATCACCTCATCTTTATCAAAATATTGATAAACTCCTGGTGAAGAAGGTAGTGTTTTTAGCTGAAGTTCTAATGAAGTTGGCATACAACGAAAATACAATTTTATAAAGATATGTAAGTTGCTATATGTACATTTACACTAATATTTATTTACTACACAATGCAACAACCAATTCCTTTTTATAAAGAAGAAATCAATAGTTTAAATGCCGTTTTAATTGCGTTAAAAAAACGGTTACTTACAACTCGTATTTTACGTCTTTTGGCATTCTTAACCATTTCTTTTTCAGCATATATAGCTTTTACAAAAAACAACTTATTTTTTATTATAAGTGTTATCGCTTTAATCGCTTTTGTTTATTTAGTAACAAAACACTTAGGTTTAAAACAAACAAAAAGTATCATAGAAGCGAAACTGACTATTAATAAAACAGAAATAGCCGTTTTAAATGGTACATTTTCTGACTTAGAGAGTGGAAAAGAGTTTATAAACCCCGAGCATTATTTTAGCAATGATATCGATTTGTTTGGTATTGGCTCTTTCTTTCAGTACATAAACAGAACGGCAACCAACGAAGGAAAAAAGCTATTAGCTATTATTTTAACAAGTAACGATATTAACAGTATTGAAGAAAAACAAAAAGTAACACAAGAACTTGCATTAAAAGTAAAATGGCGTCAACATTTTACTGCTGTTGCTAGTTTAATACATACCAAAACAGCAATACCTATTATTGTAAAATGGGTGCATTCTTATGAGCAGAAACTCCCTACTTTCTTAACACTGTTTTCGTATATTTTTTCTGCTATTTCAATTGTTTTAATTGGCTTATTAAGTTTTGATGTCATTACGTTTTCTGTACTTTTAATCTGGTTTATAATTGGTTTAACAACTACTGCTTTCTTTTTTAAAAACATTCAAGAATTAGCGACTGAAACTACCAAAGCAAAAGAAACATTTAATCAATACCATCAGTTATTAGCACAGATAGAAAATGAGGAATTTACCAATTCGACATTAAAAAACAAACAAGCAAAAATTCAACAAAAAAACAAAAAGGCATCTACTATATTTAAAGAGTTTTCTAAAAGATTAGATGCTTTCGATCAACGTAATAACATTATTATTGCTATTATTGGTAACGGACTTTTTCTTTGGGATATTCGCAATACCATTAAAATAGAAAATTGGATTACTACCTACAAAAGTACTGTTGAAGAATGGTTTAATGTTGTTTCTTTTTTTGATGCACAAAACTCGTTAGCAAACTTTGTTTTTAATAAACCTGAATATGTATTTCCTATTATAAATAACGAAAAATCAGTTTTAAATGCAGTGAATTTAGGACATCCTTTATTAAATGCCACTAAAAGAATAGACAATGATTTTGTAATAGATAATGAAGAATTTTTTATTGTTACTGGAGCAAATATGGCAGGGAAAAGCACTTTTTTAAGAGCTGTTTCGTTAGCAATTGTAATGTCTAATAATGGTTTACCAATATGTGCTGTGAAAGTAAAATACAATCCGGTTAAATTAATTACAAGTATGCGAACTTCAGATTCTTTAAGCGATGATGAATCTTACTTTTATGCCGAACTTAAACGTTTAAAATTTATCGTAAACAAAATTAAAACAGAAAATTATTTTATCATTTTAGATGAAATATTAAAAGGAACAAATAGCATGGATAAAGCCATCGGTTCTAAAAAATTCATTGAAAAACTAAACAAATCTCATTCTACCGGAATAATAGCCACACACGATGTTAGTTTATGTGAATTATCAAAAGAATATAACACCATTAAAAACTATTATTTTGATGCTGAGATTATAAATAACGAGTTACATTTTGATTATAAAATGAAAAACGGCGTGTGTAAAAACATGAACGCTTCCTTTTTATTAAAGAAAATGGAAATTGTTTAGTTCTTTATTTTTTCAGTAAACTTTATCATAATAAAACTATGATAAATGACAGGAAATAATTGCAGCATTAAACCGTATATTTGTTAGATGAGCAAACTTATTGATAATTTTGGTAGACAAATCAGCTATGTTCGACTGGCTGTAACCGATCGTTGTAACCTACGTTGCCAATATTGTATGCCCGCTCATGGTATTGATATTGTACCACGAAAAGAGCTATTAACTTATAAAGAAATGTACCGCCTTATTCGCGTACTTACCGAATTAGGGGTTAACAAAGTTCGTTTAACAGGTGGTGAGCCTTTTGCTCGTAAAGATTTTATGTCGTTTTTAGACATGTTATCTTATAACGATTTGTTAGATGAAATTAATATTACTACAAACGGAGCATTAGTTGCTAATCACATAGAAACTTTAGAAAAGTTAGAGAAAATAAAAAATATCAATTTAAGTATTGATAGTTTAGACACTCATAAATTCGCGAAAATTACACGTCGCGATGTATTTCCAGAAGTATATAAAACTTTCGAGTTATTAGAAAACAGCTCTTTAAACTTAAAGTTAAATGTAGTGGTGCAATCTGGTTTTAATACAGATGAAATAAACGATTTTGTGGCCTTAACAAAAGATAAAAACATTGCAGTTCGTTTTATTGAAGAAATGCCGTTTAACGGAAAAGGACAGCGTGATATTAAAGAAAACTGGAATTATAATAAAATTATAGCAGAAATAAAATCTAAATATAACGTAGAAAATATAATTTCAGAAAAATCATCTACTTCACGTAATTTTTCAATAGAAAACCATCAAGGAACCGTAGGGATCATTCCTGCTTTTACACGTACTATTTGTAACGATTGTAATCGAATAAGAATTACATCAACCGGTACTTTTAAAAATTGTTTGTTTGATGATGGTGTTTTTAACTTGCGCGATTTTATTCGTAACGGTGCAAGCAATGACGATTTAAAAGAACTTTTTTTATCTCTGATAAAAGAAAAGCCCGAAAATGGATTTATAGCAGAAGCAAATCGAAAAAAAGGAAGTGTTTCCGAAAGTATGAGTACAATTGGTGGTTAATTTTAATGTAATAATACGTCATTCTGAACTTGTTTCAGAATCACATCAAGAATATGATTTCAGTAAAAGAAGCAAAAAATATAATATTACAAAATACAGTAGATTTTGGAATCGAGGAAATTCCGTTTATAAAATCTGTTGGTAGAGTTTTAAAAGAAGATATTATTGCTGATAGAGATTTTCCTCCTTTCAACCGTGTTGCTATGGACGGAATTGCAATCAATTATTCTTATTTTAAAAATAAGCAACGTAACTTTAAAATTGAAGGTATTCAGCCTGCAGGGAGCAGGCAATTATCTATGCAAAACTCGGCAAACTGTATAGAAGTAATGACTGGCGCTGTATTACCTAATAACTGTGATACCGTAATTCGTTATGAAGATGTTGTTATAAAAAACGGAATTGCAACAGTTACTGTTGATGTTATAAATGAACATCAAAATATCCATCCAAAGGGAAAAGACAAAGTACAAGGAATTGTTTTAATTAACAAAAACACTATTATTTCTCCTGCTGAAATCGGAGTGATTGCTACTGTGGGTAAATCGACTATTACTGTAGCCAAACAACCGAAAGTAATGATTATTTCTACTGGCGATGAATTGGTTGATGTACATGAAATTCCTTTAGATTATCAAATAAGAAGGTCTAATGTATATACGTTGGTTTCGTTATTAAATGAACTGAACATTCCTTCTAAAACAGCACATATTACTGATAATAAAACTATTTTAAAAGAGAAGATTGCTTGTTACCTAAAAGAATATGATGTGCTTTTATTTAGCGGAGCGGTAAGTAAAGGTAAATTTGATTTTTTACCCGAAGTATTAACCGATTTAGGTGTAAACAAGTTGTTTCATAAAGTTGCACAAAGACCCGGAAAACCTTTTTGGATGGGACAGACTGATAATTGTAAAGTATTTGCTTTTCCCGGAAATCCTGTTTCTACCTTTGTAAATTGTTTAGTATATTTTTATCCGTGGTATTATAAATCGGTAAACTTAAAACAACCTGAAGAAACGGCAATTTTAGCTAACGATATTGTATTTAAACCTAATTTAACGTACTTTTTACAAGTAAAATTAAGTTATCGTTTTGGACATTTAATTGCAACTCCTATAAAAGGAAATGGTTCTGGAGATTTAGCTAGTTTGGTAGCAGCTGACGGGTTTATAGAAATATCAAAAACAGAACAAATTGAATTTAAATCAGGAACCGTTTTTCCTGTAATTAGGTATAAATAATGCCTTCTCGATACTAATTTGATTTTTCCTGTCGGACATCAAATTCACTCGAAGTGACAAATTGTTTATAAATATCATGTTGATTTTTACTAAAAATAGTTATTTTAAAAACAGCATCTAACTTGTCAGTTCGAGTAATTTTATTGAAATGACAATGGAAATAAAAATGTATCGAGAACAACTGTTACTTTTAACAACCTATTCTAATATTTAGAAACTAAAAATGAATAAATTCACCCATATAAACGAGCAGAATCAACCTAAAATGGTGAATGTTTCTGATAAGAAAATTACCAAACGAACTGCAATTGCAAAAGCTACGATGTTTTTAGGATCAGAAATTATTTCTCATTTTAAAAAGGATGATTTAATTACTAAAAAAGGACCCGTTTTTCAAACGGCTATTATAGCAGGTATTCAGGCAGTAAAAAAAACATCCGATATTATTCCGATGTGTCATCCGTTATTAATTAACGGAGTAGATATTGATATAAATATTATCGACAATGAACAATTAGAGGTTTTTTGTAAAGTAACTATTGAAGGAAAAACAGGTGTTGAAATGGAAGCTTTAACAGGCGCATCAGCAACTTGCTTAACAATTTATGATATGTGTAAAGCTATCAATCAAGAAATGGTGATTAAAGAGGTTAAATTAGTTGAAAAAACTGGCGGTAAATCGGATATTAAAAATGGATAAAAAACATCAAAAACACGCAAATATCACCAAAAAATTCAATGATAATTTTGCAAGCAATGAAGTTGCTATTTTAGGAACTAAATGTGGTGTTATTGCAGAGTTAGTAAACAAGGTTTCAACTAAATTATCAAACTATAACTTAGCGTATTTTGATGCTTCTCATGCAAAAAATCTTGATGAAAATATAGTAACCGAATACACCTTTCATCATAAAGGTAATTTACAAGTAAACACAACCTCAATAGTTAATAAGTTTGAACAACGTTTACAGTTTATTAATCATGATTTTGTGTTTATAAACGGAAATCATTATCAAGGTGCCAAACAAATTTTAATTTTAGATGATGAAAAAGAAGCATCTATAAAAAAACGTTTAGATCAAATTACTAACATCCAATTTATTGTAAAACTAAATCCGGATACCGAAATTTTTGACTGTTTAGTTGAAAAATTTCCACTGATAGAAAATACAACTTGTTATTTGATTCAAGATGTTGATAAAATTACAAATCACATTGAAAATTTAATAAAAGAAAATATTGCACCTGTTAAAGGACTGGTATTAACTGGCGGAAAAAGCACCCGAATGGGAACAGATAAATCTGAATTAGATTATTATGGAAAACCTCAAAAAGAATACGCAAAAGAACTCTTAGAAAACAATGCTTTAGAAACCTTTTATTCCATACAGTTACCTTCTAAAAAATCAACTGAAATTCACGATACATTTTTAAACCTAGGTCCTTTTGGCGGAATTTGTTCTGCCTTTCAAAAAGATCCTAATTCAGCTTGGTTAGTAGTTGCTACAGACCTTCCTTTTGTAAATGATGACTTAATTCAGTTGTTATTACAAAAACGAAATCCGAGTAAAATAGCAACAGCTATTAAAGGAAAAAGCAAAGAATTTCCTGAGCCTTTAATTACCATTTACGAACCAAAGGCGTATACTAAATTGCTACAATATTTAGCACAAGGATACTCGTGTCCGCGTAAAATGCTAATTAATTCTGATGTTGAAATTATTGAAATTGATGACAATTTAATTAGAAATATCAATACGCCAGAAGAATTTAAAATCGCTAAAAAAGAGATTCATAAACATGAATAAACTCATAATAATAAAAGGTGGCCAAAAACATTTCATTTTTAGGATTATAGCGGCTATTCTTTATGCTTTTGCTCTTTATATTTTAGCGCAATTTTTCATCAATACATCAATATCAACTGTCGAAAATTACACAATCTCTTTTTTGCATGTTCTAAAATTCGAAGTATATCTTATAACGCTTGCGTTATTGGCTTCAGTTGTAAGTAATCATCATTTTAACCTTAAAGACAAAACATATCGTAAATATTATTCTGTTGGCCCTTTAGGTTATGGAAAATGGCAAAATATAAGCAGACTTACTTACGCATCAATTTATTTAAATAACAACGATATTTACGAAGTAATTATTTGGGATGAAAACAATGATCGTTTTAAAATTTCATTTCATAAATTAGAAAAAGATGCTGTAGAAACAGCAAAATATGTAGCCGATAAATTAAGTATTGATTATTATACAAAATAAGATGTGAGCAATTACAAAAATAAGTTAACAAGCTGTTTTTAAGTACTCTGTTTATAAATAATGTAATTCTATATCTTTTAAATAGAAAATAAGTAACATTATTTCGTTTTACTAATTTTGATGAAATATTTATATTTTTTTATCAATAACTATTAGTAATTTTACAACTCCTATTTTATATATAAATGAAAATAACAATTGGTCGAGTAGATAAGGCTGATTTTCCAGAATTATCGCTCTCAGAAATCGATTTAAAGATTGATTCAGGTGCATACACCTCTTCAATTCATTGTGCAAATATTGAGGAAATAAATGTAGGTGGTGAAAATTTGATTAAATTTACGTTATTAGATCCTGAACATTCTTTGTACAATAACAAAGAATTTAAAACAAAAAAATACACCTCTAAAGCTGTAAAAAGTTCGAATGGAATTTCTGAAATGCGTTTTTTAATTGAAACTGAAATATTTATTTTCGATACATTATTCCCAATTCACCTAACTTTAACAGAAAGAAAGGATATGAAATTTCCGATATTATTAGGTAGAAAGTTTCTGAATAATAAATTTATTATAGACACAGCAAAAAAGAATTTATCTCACAAATTAAAACATAAAGAATAATGAAAATTGTAATTTTATCTAGAAACCCAAAACTATACTCTACAAGTAGATTAGTTGAAGCCGCTGAAAAAAGAGGGCATGAAGTTTTGGTCGTAGATCACTTAAAATGCAATATTGAAATTGAGAAAAAATCTCCAAAAATATTTTATAAAGGAGAGTATTTAGACGATATCGATGCGATAATACCAAGAATTGGTGCTTCTGTAACTTTTTATGGTACAGCTGTTATTCGTCAATTTGAAATGATGAAAATTTTTACTGCTGTTTCGTCAATTGGTTTGGTAAGATCTAGAGATAAATTAAGTAGTTTACAAATTTTAGCAAGAGCTGGTGTTGGTTTACCAAAAACAGTTTTCACTAATTACACAAAAGATGTAGAACATGTAGTAGAATCTGTAGGTGGTGCTCCTTTAGTATTAAAATTATTAGAAGGAACTCAAGGTTTAGGGGTAGTTTTAGCGGAAACTAAAAACGCAGCAACATCTGTATTAGAAGCTTTTAACGGCTTAGGTGCAAGAGTAATTGCACAAGAGTTTATTAAAGAAGCTGGTGGGGCAGATATTAGAGCATTTGTTGTAGATGGTAAAATAATTGGTGCCATGAAACGTCAAGGAAAAGAAGGTGAATTCCGTTCTAATTTACATAGAGGTGGAAATGCATCTATCATAGAATTAACAGATGAAGAAGAAAAAACAGCTTTAAAAGCAACAAAAGCGTTAGGTTTAGGTGTTGCTGGTGTAGATATGCTACAATCATCTAAAGGACCTTTGGTTTTAGAAGTAAATTCATCTCCAGGTTTAGAAGGGATTGAAACTGCAACAGGAAGAGATATTGCCAAAGAAATTATACGTTATTTAGAATTAAATGTTGAATAAACCTTTTGTTCTTTTAGGAAAAGAAATTCCTGAAGGGCAACGTACTGTTTTAGATTTAAAAATCGCCAAATTACATACACGAACCACTGTAAACGTTCCTATAATTATAGAACGTTCTCACAAACCTGGTCCTGTAGTTTTATTACTTGCAGGTATTCATGGAGATGAGACCAACGGTGTCGGAATAATTAGAGAAGTTATCAGTTTAGGAATTAACAAACCTAAAAACGGAACCGTTATTTGTATTCCTGTTTTTAATATTTTTGGCTATTTAATTCAAACAAGAGAATTTCCTGACGGAAGAGATCTAAACAGAATGTTTCCTGGAACTGTAAACGGTTCTTTAGCGAGTCAGTTTGCGTATCAATTCTCGAAAGAAATTGCGCCTTTTGTAGATTATGTAATAGATTTTCATACTGGTGGTGGCGAACGTGATAACATTGCGCAAATAAGATGTAGCAAGGGTGATGAAAAGGCCTTAGAATTGGCGAAAGTTTTTAATCCGCCAATGATTGTTTTTTCTAACAACATAAAAAAATCTTTAAGAGATACATTACACAAAATGGGTAAAACTGTTTTGCTTTTTGAAGGTGGAAAATCAAAAGATTTAAACCCCACTATTATTAACGAAGGTGTAAACGGAACCAAAAACATATTGATTCATTTGGGTATGATTAAAGATGAAATTACCGTTAGGGCTACTCCCGTTTTTGTACATAAAGCAAAATGGTTACGCGCTTCAGATTCTGGTATGTTTAAAGTAATCGCGAAAAACGGAACTTTTGTGAAAAAGAAAGAAGTTTTAGGTATTATTCAAGATCCTTTTGGTGAATTTAAAAAGGTGGTTTATGCGCCATTTAACGGGCATATTTTTTGCATCAATAAAACACCTATCGTAAATAAAGGAGACGCTTTGTTTCATTTGAGCATAGAAGAATCTGTTATCTCTAACGACAACTTTTAAAACTTACAATTAATACTTCCTATCATATTATAAATTATAGAAGTATATAATATGATAGAAGTAATATTAAAACCATTTTTTTCTTTTAAAGAAATACAACAATCCGAAGAAAAGAAAAATCATAAAACCCCACAAAATATAATATCCATTTGCATAGTGTAATTCAGGAATATTATCAAAATTCATCCCGTAAATACCTGCAATAAAAGTTAAGGGTATAAATATGGTAGAAATTACAGTTAATACTTTCATTACCTCGTTCATTCTATTACTAACACTTGTCATATACATATCCATCAACCCCCACAACATATCTCTATATATTTCTATGGTTTCAATAACCTGAATTGTGTGGTCATATAAGTCTCTAAAATAATTTAGCGTTTTAGATTTTACTAGTTTACTTTCGGCTTTTTCAAGTTTACTAACGATCTCTCTTAAGGGAAAAATCGAACGTCTTATTTTTAAAGCTTCTCTTTTTAACGCCTGTATTTCTTTAACAGTATCGTTATTGGGATTTGTAAACAAAAGTTCTTCTAATTTTTCAACTTTCTCGCCCATGGTTTCTATAATTAAAAAATAATTATCTACCACAGCATCCATTAAAGCATATAATAAATAATCAGAGCCATTACTTCTTATAATTCCTTTTGATGCTCTAATCCGCTCTCTAATACCATCAAAAACATCTTCTTCAGATTCCTGAAAAGAGAGTACATATTTATCTCCAAGTATAATGCTAATGTGTTCTACTTTTAAATGTTGGTTTGCATCATAATACAACATCTTAAAAACCACAAAAATATAATCGTCATATTCATCTATTTTTGGTCTTTGATTAATGTTTACAATATCTTCTAATATTAAAGGATGCAACTTATAGTGATTTCCTATTTTTTGAATAGCATCTACATTATTAAGTCCGTTTATATTTATCCAAGTAGTTGTCTCAGTTTCTTTATAGCCAAAGCAGCTTTCAATTTTATTTATTTTCTTTTCCTCTAAAGAATCTTTTGTATAATCAAAGGCATTGATAAATAACTGAGTACTTTCTTTATCTCCTGTATAAGTGATTGTGCCAGGAGGAAGCCCTATTTTTTTCTTAAATTTAGATTTTTTCATTTTAGATAAATTAAATAACACTTGCTCTTTTACATCATAAACATTTCATCTTCTTCTATAAAAGTCTTAAATTCTATTGTGTAACCATTAGGGTCTTTCACGAAAAAAGAAACGTGTTCGCCGTTTTTATCTTTTAAAAATATTTTTGTTATAATTGTTTCTGATGACCAATGATTAATTCTGTCATGCATTTTTTCCCATTCTTCAGCATCTAAAACAATTCCGAAATGAAAAGAAGGTAGCACATCTTTTTCAAAGGTATAATTAGGATAATCGAAATTAAATTTCTCTACTAAAACATATGTCAACTGGTTGTTAAATAAATTTATGTCTAACCAATCGCTGGTTTCCCTACCACAATTTAAACCTAAATCTTCTGTATAAAATTTTTTAGTTTCCTTGATATTTATACAAGGAAGCGATAAATGGAAAATAGATGCCATATTTTTAAGCTTTTTTTGATAATCTTTCTGTTATATAAATATACTATTTTAGCTATTTACTAATAGTAGACTTCTTTTGAAAATACAAATTATTTTTGATTTTGTATCAACTCAATACTTTTATAAAGTATTACTGTATTTGGTATTGTTATTTTTCTATTTCCCTCTGGAATATATAATAATACATAAAAACCCGTAATGTTTTTAACTTCACCTGTTAAATCATATTCTTTATCTATAATTTTTATAGTATCTCCTATACGCATTGGATGGTAAAAAAACAAAATTACACTTGCTGTTAAGTTAGACAAGATAGACCATTGTGCAAAAAAACCAACACCTAATACTGCTAAAATAGAAGATGCTAAAACACCTATTTGCTTAAATTCTATTCCTAAAATTATAAGAACTAAAAAAAAGGAAAACACATAATAAATTAAGTAAAAAAGGTTAAGTATAATTTTTCTTCTATGTGGCTCTATAGCATTTTTAATTACATAGCTTTTGGTTATTTTTTTAGTAAAAACAACTAAAACAGAAAGCACAATTAATAATATTAATAGTAAATTGTATTTATTCAATAAAAAATTACTCATTATTGTTTTAATTGCAAAATTATGTTTTTATTATTTTTATAATTGATTTTATTTTGAAAAAATTATATTTGATAAATCAATTGTAATCAACTTATTATGAATAATATATTAATTCCATATGATTTTTCTGAAGAAGCTATTAATGCTTTAAACTATACTAAAAAACTTTTTAAAGGCCTAGATGTTTGTATTTATTTATTAGATGTTTATATCGCTGAAAAGCCGCATTTATTAAGTTCTGAAAAAAGTGAAGAATGGTTTAATGAAATGGACAATGAGATTGAAGAAGAATCAAAGTACCTAATTGACATTCTTAATAAAGAAACGGAAAATTTCGAATATCAATTTATAATTAACTCAACCTCGTTAATAAAAGCAATTAAAGAAGCTGTTTCTGATAAAAAAATAGATTTAATAATTTCTGGCACAAAAGGAGCTAGAAGTTTAAAAGAAACTTTTATTGGCACAAATACCATGAAAATTATTAACACTATTAATAATTGTCCGATATTAATTGTGCCAACAAACTATAAATACAAACTGTTACATCAAATAGTATTTTCAACAAATTATAAAAGGCCTTTTAATAATAAAGAATTGAAATCGTTGCTTCAATTGAGTATTTTAAAAGATTGCCCAATTGAAGTTATAAATCTTTCTGAAGAATACACTTTAAATAGTAAACAGAAAGCGCACAAAATACAGTTAAGAGAAATTTTTAAAGACTTAGGCGTAGAATATAAAAAAATAGATTGGGACGACTCTGAAACTAATACTTTAGAAAACTATATAGAAAAAACAGAAAGCGAATTATTAGTTTTAATAAATCATAAGCACAATTTTTTAAATCGCCTTTTAGAAGAAAACGTGGTTAAAAAATCTGCTTTTCACAGTAAAATTCCATTATTAATTTTACCAGAGCTATAAATAATTTAATCATTAAAAAACCTTTCTGTTTTCCCTCCACTAATCAACAATATTAATGAGTAAAAAATCTTGTAGCGATTTTTTTATTTTTATTACATCTTAATTAAAACTATTAAAAAAAGAATATATAATCATATGTTAATCATTTTTAGGTTAAAATTAGTTTTTTAGGTTCTCTCAAAACAGAACAATGTTAAACTACTTAATTACAGTAAGTTTGGTAAATTAATTTTTATTTTAGCTCACACTATTGAAAAATACTATAGTACAATAATTTAATACTATTCTACTATATCGAACTATTACCTATGCATTAACTTTGGTTAATCTCAAAAACAGAGAAATAAAATTGGAGCTAGAAAAACTATTAAAAGAAACAAAATCAAAAGCAATTTTCCTTTTAAAAGACAACGGAGAAACTATTGATTTTTACCCTAAAAAAAATGAACTGGGTGATTTGCAAGATAAAATAACAGTGTTTAAAGCCACTATTTTTAATATGAGCAATCATTTTTTCAGTAATTATTTTAATACGGAGTTGAAAGAAATTATTTTAAAGTCTAATAACGAAAACATACTTATTATTAAACATAAGGAATATATATTATGTTTTTTATCAGACAAAAGTATAAATGTAAGTTTATTAGAACTTATTTTAAAAAAAGAATTTAACCACTAACTATAAACCACTAACAAAATGCAAGAAATTTTAGACAAATTAGTAAGTAACGTAAAAGAAAACATCTCAGGATACATCGGAATTAGCGTTGCTGAAATGGCCTCAGGAGAATCACTTATTTCAGACTCTGCTTTAGACGGTTTTGATCCTGCTTTAGCATGTGCTTACAATGTAGAAATCATCAATGCTAAACGTAAAGCAATGAAAGCCTTAGGATTAGATGAGAATTTAACCGATATTCACTTTAACTTAGAGACTCAAATACATATCATTAATATTTCTCCAAGTGGTGATTATTTCGTCTACTTAGCTGTTGACTCTAAAAAAGCAAATTTAGCGCTTACTAGAACGCTTTTAAACAAATATAAACAAGAGTTAAACAATGAGCTATAATGCCATTGAGGTAACTAATTATAATTTTGAGAACACATTTGTTGATTTTATAAATTCTTATCAAGAAGCTTATAAAAACAATGTTCTACAAAATGCACCAGCCCCCCTAGAAGTGCAAAAAAATACTTCAGAGAAAAGAGATATTAAAACAATACTTGAGGATTTCTTTTTTTCTCCAAAATATGATAACGTTTTGGATGCTATTGGTTTTGGAAACACAAAAACTGTAGAAGGTTAAAAAAAAGCGAGAATTTCTTCTCGCTTTTTTTTGTTCAAATTATCAACCATTAAAAAACCTCAACTATAAATAGTTGAGGTTTGTATTTGTACTCGAGGCGGGAATCGAACCCGCACTTCCGAAAAAACTGGATTTTGAATCCAGCGCGTCTACCAATTCCGCCACTCGAGCATTAAGTAGTCTGCAAATCTATAAAAATATTTTAATTAATTCGTTTAAAAATAACTTTTAAACTCTCAAAATAGTTTTACTTTTGCAGTAACAACAACACTAACTATAAATACAATTTTGTAAATGGCTACAGATCAAATAAGCCCAAAAATTTTTGCTTGTTCTCAAAGCACCGAACTAGCAGCGCAAATTGCTAAAGAATACGGAGCAGCACTTGGTAATGTAAAAACAACACATTTTAGTGACGGTGAATTTCAGCCTGCATTTGAAGAATCTATAAGAGGACGAAGAGTGTTTCTAATTGGTTCTACTTTTCCTTCAGCCGATAATTTAATGGAAATGTTATTAATGTGTGATGCTGCTAAACGTGCTTCTGCAAGACATATTACTGCTGTAATGCCATATTTTGGATGGGCTCGTCAAGACAGAAAAGACAAACCTCGTGTAGCTATTGGTGCAAAATTAGTAGCAAAATTACTAGAATCAGCAGGAGCTACAAGAATTATGACCATGGATTTACATGCGGATCAAATTCAAGGTTTTTTTGAAAAACCAGTAGATCATTTATTCGCTTCTACCATATTTTTACCATATGTTAAGAGTTTAAAATTAGATAATCTTACTATTGCTTCTCCAGATATGGGAGGATCTAAAAGAGCATATGCATATTCTAAATATTTAGAAAGCGATGTAGTAATTTGTTACAAGCAACGTGAAAAAGCTAATATAATTTCTCACATGGAATTAATTGGTGATGTAAAAGGTAAAAATGTAATTCTTGTTGATGACATGATCGATACGGGAGGAACACTTACTAAAGCTGCCGATTTAATGATAGAAAGAGGAGCTTTAAGTGTGCGTGCAATTTGTACACACCCAATACTTTCGGGCGATGCTTATGATAGAATTCAGAATTCGAAATTAACGGAGCTAATTGTTTCTGATACAATTCCTTTAAAAAAGAGTGTATCTAAAATAAAAGTGGTAACTTGCGCCACTTTATTCGCTGATGTGATGCATAAAGTTCAAGACAATACATCGATTAGTGGACAATTTTTAATGTAAATAAATTTAACAAACAAAGAAGTAATGAAATCAATTACAATCAACGGATCACAAAGAGAAAGCGTAGGTAAAAAAGCAACTAAAGCCTTACGTAATGCTGGACAGGTTCCTTGCGTATTATACGGAGGAAAAGAGGCGGTACACTTCTCAGCAGAAGAAAAATCATTTAAGCCTTTAGTATTTACTCCAGATGTATTTACTGCTACGATTGAAATAAATGGTACAAAATACAGTGCTGTTTTACAAGATATCCAATTTCACCCAGTTACAGACAGAATTTTACACGTAGATTTCTACCAAATCTTTGAAGACAAAGAGGTAACTATGGAAATTCCTGTACATTTAGTAGGTACTGCTAAAGGTATTATGTTAGGAGGGGCTTTACGTCACAACTTACGTAAGTTAAGAGTAAAGGCTTTACCAGCTAACTTACCTGACTTTATTGAAGCTAATATTACTAGATTAGAAATTGGTAATAAATTATATGTTACTGAATTAAGAAATGATAAATATTCTTTATTACACCCAGATAACACAGTAGTTGCTCAAGTACGTATGTCTCGTAACGCAGCGAAAGCAGCAGCAGAAGGAGACGACGCTGAAGCTACTGCAGAAGCATAAGAAATTATACTACATTTTTATAAAAGCGTTACCTTTGTGTAACGCTTTTTTTTATTTTTGAAATATAGGTTTTGATACCTTTTTTAAAAAATAGTTTAAAACATTCAACAGATACAGCGCAACATTCGATGAAAAAATTTTTAATTGTAGGTTTAGGTAATATTGGTGATAAATATGACAATACACGTCATAATATAGGTTTTAAAATAGTAGATGCCTTTGTAAAAGAACACGATGCTAGTTTTGAAACTGAAAAACTAGGTGATATTGCCAAATTAAAAATCAAAGGAAAAACAGTAATCGTTTTAAAACCGAGTACTTATATGAATTTAAGTGGAAAAGCGGTAATGTATTGGATGCAACAAGAAAATATTCAGGTTGAAAACTTATTGGTAATTACCGATGATTTAAATATCGATTTTGGAAAACTACGCATAAAACCAAAAGGTAGTTCTGGCGGACATAACGGATTAAAAGATATTCAAGATAAGTTTAATACAGGTGCTTATCCTCGTTTTCGTTTTGGTGTTGGTGCCGATTATGGCAGAGGCCGCCAAGTAGATTATGTATTAGGCGAATGGAACAAAGATGAAGAAAGCGAAATGATTGAACGCATACCAACTTCTGTTAACGCTATTGCTTCTTTTATTACAGCCGGAATGGCAAATACGATGAATGAATTTAACGGTAAATAATTTTTCTTATAAACATAAAAGGCTCAACGTTAATTAACGTTGAGCCTTTTATGTTTATTCTTTTCAATTCTTAATTATCACTTGCAAACCACTCTGCAAAACTTGTATCAGTTTCTTGTAGTTTTATAGCGTGAAGTTTAATATTTTTTGGAAGTCTATTTTTAATTTTTGAAGCAAAATCAATTACCATCATTTCACTTGTTGGTTGATAATCTACCAAAATAACATGATGACCTCTATCTTTTAATTCTTTAGCCAACTCAATATGAGGTGTGTTTTTATTAAACACGGTAGCATGATCAAAAACATCAACAATCTCTTCTTTTACAATTTTCTTTAAATCTGTAAAATCAATTACCATTCCGTATTTCACATTCGTGTTATCAGTAATAGGTTGCCCCATTACGGTTACAGAAAGCTTATAACTATGACCGTGAACATTTTTGCATTTACCATCATAACCATATAAAGCATGGCCTGTTTCGAAACTAAATTGCTTTGTGATTCTAATATTACTCACTATCTTTTGTATTTTTTATTACCTCTGTATTTGTTGTAAAAATATACAATTGCTACCCCTGCTGCTAAAATGGCAAATAAATAATCTCCTCCCATAATTTACGTTTTTTATTCGCCAAAAGTACGAATTTGTTTTACAATTTTTGTTAATATCCAAACGAAACCTATAGAAATAACAACTCCTATAGCTATTGATACTATCGGGTTATGATAAATCCATCCACCTAATTCATATCCTATTTTATAACTTTCTGTTTCTTCCATCTGTTTATTTAAAAATAATTTTTATTTTTTGAACTTTGCCAATGCTTTTTTAGTGAAATCAGATAATACCAACTTACCTGACGTTTCGGCTCTTTCTATCAATAATTCTTGCCAATACTCAGTTCCTTTCCACAATGCGCTTTTCATTTCTGATAAGGCTTCTGGATTATAAGAAGCCAATTTTTCAGTAAAAAGAGTTAACTCTTTATCTAAATCGGTAATAGAATCAAAAACACGCGCGTATAAACCTTTCTCTTTTGCCCAATAAGCATTTTTCCAATTAGAAGCATCTAAAGTTAATTCAGCTAAACCACTTACACTAATTTTACGCTCTACAGCAGGCGCAATTACAAACGGGCCAATACCTATTGTAAATTCAGATAACTTAATAGAAGCATGCTCAGTTGCCAATACGTAATCACAAGCTGCTGCTAAACCAACTCCGCCACCAACTGTTTTTCCTTGCACCCGACCTACAATTAATTTAGAACAACGACGCATTGCATTTAACACGTTTGCAAAGCCCGAAAAGAATTGTTTTCCATCTTCCAAATTATCAATTGCAACAAGTTCATCAAACGAAGCACCTGCACAAAAAGCGCGATCTCCTTCAGATTTTAAAACGATTACTGATACTTCATCGTTACTCGACAATTTATCAAATTCATTCGCTAAACGCGCTAATAACTCACTAGGAAACGAATTACTTGCCGGATGCCCGAATACAATAGTTGCTATTTTATTATCAATATGCGTGTATAAACTTCCGTTTTCTCTTGTTGTTGTCATTTTGAGATTATTTTATCCTCAAAATTACACTTTTTGTGAGCGTGATAAAAACGTATTTCTAAATTTAAAAATTAAAGGAATTCCACGAGCAATTATCCAAGCAAAAAAAGCAATCCAAATAGCATGCAATTTATAATCTATCGAATCAAAAAATAATAAAGTCGGAATAAAAACTAGTCCTGTTGAAAGTAATAATACATTTCTTAAATATTTCATTTCTCCCATTCCTTTAAACATTCCGTCATAAATAAATGCTATCGAACAAATTGGTTGCATTACTAAAATAATCCAAAAAGTATTATAAAACTCCGTTAACACTTCTTGTTCTTGTGTAAAAATATTTCCAATAAAATTATAAAACCCAAATCCGACAAGTGCTAAAATGCTACCAAATGCAAAACCATAAATAATTAGTTTATTGCCTAATTTAACTAAATTGGTATAATCTTTTGCTCCTAATAATTTTCCAGACAATATATTTCCTGCGGATGAATATCCATCAATCATAAAGGCACCCATCAACCATAAATTAAGTCCGATTGTATAAGCAGCTATATATTCTTTTCCGTATGAGGTTGCATAAGATGTTGCAAAATACAACGCCGTATTTAAAGCGATTGTACGAACAAATAGATTTAAAATCATATTTATAAACCTCGGAATTTCTTTATTAAAGGGAAGCTTGAATTTTAATGAAATATCGGTTTTTGTTACTAATAAACACCCCGAAATAAGTGCCATTACAATTTGTGCTATTACACTTGCATAAGCAGCTCCTGCAATATTCATTGCAGGTATATAACCCTCTACACCGTATACTAAAACAACATCAAATGCTATATTTACAATAGTACCAATAATAGCGATTAGCATTGGATAATAAGTGTTTTGCAGCCCTCTAAAAGTACCGAAAATAGCAATTACAAATAGCGTAAACGGAAAACCAAAAACACGTATTTTATAGTAATCTATCGCATATTCTAAAATAGTACCTGAAGCATTGTAAAACTGAAATATTTCTTTCGTAAACGGATAACTGATTCCTAAAATAATCAAGCTCGTTATCAATATTATTAAAATTGCTTGTGCTGGTAAATTTTTAACCTCGTCTAATTTATTAGCGCCAACATATTGTGAAATGATAGACGAAATTCCGCTACGAGCTTGCCCGAAAACCCAAATAAGCATCGATAAAAAAGCACCTACAATTCCGATTGCAGCAATACTTTCTGTTGCATTATAATCAATATTTCCTACAATTGCTAAATCTGTCGTAGACAATAAAGGCTCTGCAACTCCCGCTATTAAAGCCGGAAAAGCGAGTTTGTTAACTTTTTTAAAACTGATATCGTAACTCATATTCTCTTATTAACAACAAAAGAACAGTTATTCTTGTACACTAAGAAGTAAATCTGTTAAAATAACCTATTTTTAGTATTAATTATCTTTGTATATTACTTGCCGTATCAAAATTATAAAGCCACAAAAACATTTTATGAAACATATATTAGTTCCTATTGGTTCAACAGACAACTCAATAAATACCTTACAATATGCAATAGATTTTGCCGAAGCTGTGAATGCAAAAATATTTGTAATGCGCGCCTATAAAGTATTATCAAAAGCAGGAGCTTTTGTAAATGCTGATGATACGATGCAGCGAGAAACAAATTTATATTTACGAGCGATGATTAATGCTGTTGACAGAAAAAATGTAACTATAAAAATGATTTCTGCTAAAGGAAATGTGTTAGAAAGTATTACCTCTATAAACAGAGAATTAAATATCGATTTAATTATTATGGGCCCTAAAAGTAATTCTATTAAAGACGAAATGTTTTTAGGAAGTACTTCTGGTAGTATTTTAAAACAAACCGATATTCCTATGTTGGTTGTCCCTGAAGGTTATAAATTTATTCCTATAAAATCTGTGTTAACCGCTTTTAAATCGGGAGTTATGAATAAAAAAAACGTGCTAGATCCTTTGCGTAAAATTTTAGATACTTTTGTTGCTTCATCTAATTTATTGTTGGTAAAAACACCTAACTATACCGAAGAAGATTTAGTTTTAGATGCCGCATTAAAAAGCACTCAAAACAATTTAACGGTTACAGAAAACGCTACTACTTTTCAAGGAGTGTTAGAACATTTTCAAGCCCACAATCCTGATTTATTGTGTGTGTTTAGAAGAAAGAGAGGGTTTTTTCAAAAACTTTGGGAAAGTAATACAATTCTAAAAAAAGAATTTCATTGTAGTATTCCTTTACTTGTTTTAAGAGGAAAATTATAATATTAACAAACTGTTTAGAGAGGTTTTAAGCCGTTATTCTGAACTTGTTTCAGAATCAAATCATACCGATAACCAATTTGTATGAGAACCTGAAATAAATTCAGGTTGACGAAAATTGATCTTTCTAAACAGTTTTACTTTTTTACCAACATTCGCTTAATTTCATTCAACTTCATTAAAGCTTCAATTGGCGTAAGCGTATCAATATTTGTCGCTAAAATTTCGTCACGAATATCTTCTAACAAAGGATCGTCTAATTGAAAAAAGCTCATTTGCATATCTTCGTGTTGGCTATCTTTTAAAACCTCTTTTACTTCTTTATGAGCGTTATTTTCTTCTAATTTTTTAAGAATTTTTTGCGCTCTACTAATTACCAAATTCGGCATTCCAGCAAGCTTAGCTACATGAATACCAAAACTATGATTGCTACCACCAGCAACCAATTTACGCAAGAAAATAATACTATCTTTTAATTCTTTTACTGATACATTAAAGTTTTTAATTCGCTTAAACGTCGTTGTCATTTCATTTAATTCGTGATAATGCGTAGCGAATAGCGTTTTTCCTTTTGATGGATGCTCGTGTAAATATTCGGCAATAGCCCAAGCAATTGAAATTCCGTCGTAAGTAGAAGTTCCTCTACCAATTTCATCTAACAATACCAAACTACGTTCTGATATATTATTTAAGATTGATGCGGTTTCGTTCATTTCAACCATAAAAGTAGATTCTCCCATCGAAATATTATCACTCGCTCCTACTCTGGTAAAAATCTTATCAACAATACCAATTCGGGCATTCTGAGCCGGAATATAACTTCCCATTTGAGCCAACAAAACAATTAAAGCTGTTTGACGTAATATAGCCGATTTACCCGACATATTGGGACCTGTAATCATGATTATTTGTTGCTGGTTACGATTTAAAACCACATCATTTGCAATATACTCTTCGCCAATTGGCAATTGTTTTTCTATTACTGGGTGACGCCCATTTTTAATTTCTATATCTGTACTGTCATCCATCATCGGACGAACATAGTTGTTATCTATTGCCAATTGAGCAAACGACAATAACACATCTATCTTTGCAATATTTTGAGCATTTTGCTGTACTGGCTTTACAAAGCCAATAATAAACTGAACTAGTTTCGCAAAAATATCTGCTTCTAATTGCTGAATTTTCTCTTCGGCTCCTAATATTTTTGTTTCGTATTCCTTTAACTCTTCGGTAATATAACGCTCGGCATTTACCAAAGTTTGCTTACGAATCCACTCTTCAGGAACCTGATCTTTAAACCTATTCCGAACCTCAATATAATAGCCAAAAACGTTATTAAAGGCGATTTTTAAACTCGTAATACCCGTGCGTTCTATTTCACGAGCCAACATTTTATCTAAATACTCTTTACCTGAATTAGAGATACTTCTCAGTTCATCTAACTCTGTAGAAACTCCGCTTGCAATAGCATTTCCTTTATTAATATTCACCGGAGCTTCTTCTAAAACTGAAGCAGTAATTTTATCAATTAATAGTTTACAATCGTGTAATTGCTTTCCTATTTCTTGTACTGTTTTGTTATTCGCTTTTTCTGCGGATGTTTTTATTGGTAGAATAGCTTTTAACGAGTTTTTTAATAAGATAACCTCTCTAGGAGAAACCTTACCTGTGGCTACTTTCGAAATCAACCTTTCTATATCTGAAACCTGATTTAATTGATACGCAACAGTTTCGAAAAAAGCATCGTTATCTATTAAAAACTTTACCAATTCATGGCGTTTTTTAATCTGCTCTAAATCTTTTAACGGTAATGCCAACCAACGCTTTAACAACCTTCCTCCCATAGGAGAAATTGTTTTATCAATAACGTTTAATAACGAAACAGCATTTACATCATTTCCGCCGTATAACTCTAAGTTTTTAACGGTAAAACGATCCATCCACACATAATTATCTTCAGCAATTCTGCTTATCGATTGAATATGCTCTATTTTATTATGCTGTGTTTCTGATAAATAATACATAGCTGCACCACCAGCTACAATACCTTGCTCTAATTCTTCAACTCCAAATCCTTTTAAATTTTTAACTTTAAAATGATTACTTAATAAATCATTTCCATATTCCTTTTGAAAAACCCAGTCTTCTAAATAAAAAGTATGAAAACGATTGGTGAACAATTCTAAAAATCGTTGTTTATTTTTTTTCTCAACCAACACTTCACTCGGCGTAAAGTTTTGCAAAAGTTTATCGATATACTCTTCGTTTCCTTGCGCAATTAAAAACTCTCCTGTAGAAACATCTAAAAAAGAAACACCTACTATTTTCTTTCCAAAATGTACTGCGGCTAAAAAATTATTCGATTTCGATTGCAATACCTCATCATTTAAAGCAACACCTGGAGTAACCAATTCGGTAACACCACGCTTTACAATCGTTTTTGTCATTTTAGGATCCTCTAACTGATCGCAAATAGCAACACGTAATCCCGATTTTACTAATTTAGGCAAATAGGTATTTAACGAATGATGCGGAAAACCAGCTAAAGCAGTTTCACTTTCGCTACCGGCACCTCTTTTTGTTAAAATAATCCCTAAAATTTTAGATGCTTTTACTGCATCTTCACCAAAGGTTTCGTAGAAATCTCCCACTCTAAACAGTAACATTGCATCCGGATATTTAACTTTAATTCCGTTGTATTGTTGCATTAGCGGAGTTACCTTTTTTGCCTTTGTTTTTGCCAACTTTTTAGATTTTTTCAATTAGTTTTGCGAAGATAAATATTCGATTTTAAAGTTAACATTATTTATGAGAAAACTAAAAAATAGTGAGTTAGGTAGAATTACGGTTGATGAGTTTAAACAAACCGAAAAAACACCCATCATTGTCGTGTTAGATAATATCCGTAGTTTAAATAATGTGGGATCGGTTTTTAGAACTTCGGATGCTTTTTTGATTGAAAAAATATATCTCTGCGGAATCACAGCTACTCCGCCAAACAAAGAGATTCATAAAACAGCTTTAGGAGCTACCGAGTCCGTTGCATGGGAACATGTTGAGAGTACAATTGAGTTAGTTGAAAAATTAAAACAAGATAACGTTAAAGTATTAGCCATTGAGCAAGCTGAGAATAGTACGAAACTAAATAAATTTACTCCCGAAGCTAATCAAAAATATGCCGTTGTAATGGGAAATGAAGTAAAAGGCGTACAACAAGAAGTAGTTTCTGCTGCCGATTTTTGTATTGAAATTCCGCAATTAGGCACCAAACATTCTTTAAATATCTCTGTTAGTTGCGGCGTTGTACTTTGGGATTTATTTAATAAAATCACTTTATAAGTAAGAAAAATAATTACAACTCACATCTAAATATATAATACTGCGGAAAAACACAGTTTTTTAAACCGAATAGCTATTATATATTTGCAGCGTTCTTTTGAAGAAAAATTTAAGGGGAATTTTTTGAACAGTAAAAATTTGGGGATTTTTTTACTAAAAAAACTATAAACTTATTAAACAGATTTTCATCAACTTTTATTAAAGTAAAAGTATTGACTAACTGTTAAAATACGAGTAGTAACTAACAAAGGGATAAAACCTTCTTGATAAAATTATCAAGAAGGTTTTTTATTTGCCTAATTTTAAATTGTAAATTGCTTTTTTAATTATTCATTACAATTTAAATGGCAAAATACATTGTTGCGTTAGATCAAGGTACTACAAGCTCTCGTTCGGTAATTATTAACGAATTGGGAGAAATTATTGCAATGAATCAACAGGAATTTGAACAATTATTCCCGCATCCTGGCTGGGTGGAGCATAATGCTGAAGAGATTTTAAATACGCAAATTTCTACATTAAAACTAGCAATTCAAAAAGCTAATATTTCACCTGCTGAAATTGTTGGAATTGGTATTACCAATCAAAGAGAAACCACCGTTGTTTGGAATAAAAAAACAGGTAAACCCATATACAATGCTATTGTTTGGCAAGACAAACGAACTGCTAGTATTTGTGAAAAATTAAAAGCAAGAGGATTAGAAAACTACGTACGTAAAACTACTGGCTTAGTAATAGATAGTTATTTTTCTGCCACTAAAATAAATTGGATTTTAAATAACGTTAAAGATGCTAAATTAGAAGCCGATAAAGGAAATTTATTATTCGGAACTATTGATACTTGGTTACTTTGGAATTTAACCAACGGTAAAGTTCATGCCACGGATTATAGTAACGCTTCTCGTACCATGCTGTATGATATTAAAAATTTATGTTGGGATGAAAAATTATTAAAAGAACTCAATATTCCTATTGCAATGTTACCTGAAGTAAAACCCTCTTCACATCATTTTGGAAATTATGAATTAGATGAATATAAAATTCCGATTGCAGGAATTGCTGGTGATCAACAAGCTGCACTTTTCGGGCAAGCATGTTTTACTAAAGGTGAAGCTAAAAACACCTACGGTACCGGCTGTTTTATGTTAATGAATACCGGTGAAAACCTTGAATACTCTAAAAACGGATTGCTAACTACTATTGCCTGGGGAATTGATAATAAGATATATTATGCACTTGAAGGAAGTGTATTTGTTGCAGGATCGGCAATACAATGGTTACGTGACGGATTACAAATTATTAGCAATGCTGATGAAAGTGAAGCTTTAGCTAAACAGGTTAAAGGAGAAAATCCTGTATATGTTGTTCCTGCTTTTGCTGGTTTAGGTGCCCCATATTGGGACATGTATGCACGTGGTGCTATCTTCGGATTAACTAGAGATACGGGTAAAAATCATTTAATAAAAGCTACTTTAGACTCACTTGCCTACCAAACTAAAGATATTTTAGAGGTAATGCAAAAAGACAGTGAAGTTAAATTAACTTCCTTAAAGGTTGATGGTGGAGCTTGTGCTAATGACTACTTAATGCAATTTCAGGCAGATATTTTAAACACAAAAGTTGAACGACCTGAAATTATTGAAACCACCATTATGGGCGCTGCTTATTTGGCGGGTATTTGTGTGGGACTATGGAAACAAGAGGATATTTTAAATAGACGAAAAATTAACAACACCTTTACTCCTGCTTTTCCTTCAGAAAAAAGAGAAAAATTATACGCTAAATGGCAAAAAGCTGTTGAACGTACTAAAGATTGGGAAGATTAATACCAGCTTCACCGAGAAAAAAACAGTGTTGGTCTAAAAAACTTACTTTTCATTAGTCTTTTTTATTTTTTTGCTTCAAATAATTCTAAATTTGATGATCATGAAAATTAAAAACACCGTATTAGTTATTGCAAGTATACTTTTATTAAGTTCTTGTGTTGTTAAATCTTTAAATCCGTTTTACACAAAAGACACCATTTCTTTTGATAAAAAATTTATTGGTGAATGGGAAGATTCAAGGAAAGGAACCTGGAAAGTATTAAGATTTACAAATGTATTATTTAATGATAATAAAACAAATATAGATACGACTTATAATAAAGGAAGTCTTAATATTAAAGTAAAAGTTTCACCAGTTAATTTATCTAAAGAAGATAAACTACTATATTCAAAATATAAAAATAGTTATGCCATTCTAAGAACTTATAATGATAAGGAAGTTGTTTTTATTGCAACTCCTTTTAAGATTAACGATCAAATGTTTTTAGATTTTTTCCCATTAGAAAATCAAGAAGGCATTGATAACTTACTTGAAAGTCACTTTGTATATACACATAGTTTAGTAAAATATGATGTAAAGACAAATGGAACTATTGATATAAAATGGCTAGATGAAGATAAAATTAAAACACTTTTTGAAGAGAAAAAAATTAAGATTAAACACGAAACAACTGGCATGTTAAATGAAAAATATTTATTAACAGCTTCCTCTAAAGAATTGCAAAAATTCGTAAAAAAATACATGGCTTCCAATGATTCTGAAAAATGGAATACTTCAACGAAATTTACATTAAGTAAAACAGATGCTACAGAATAAATTCATCTTAACAAGAACAAATTCTCATAATAAGGTAATCTTTAATACCATATTATGGGTTTGTTCATTTATTATTTTATTGTTTCTTTTTTCTGGAAGTTCATCTCCTTCAAAAATTGATTATATATACACTACTTGCTTTATAATTACATTAATTATACCTGTTTCATTCACCTTGTATTTACTAATTCCTAAATATTTAAAAAAAGAGAAAAATCTTGTTTTTATTATCTTTTTCATACTAAATATAGTAGTCTTTTCAGAATTAAATCCTTGGTTTTTTGAACTGATTGTTAATACTTTCTTTTCTGATTATTATTTTATATCCTACCATAATACAATAGAAATATATTTTATATTTTTCATCTTTTTGATGTTAACTTCCTTAATAAAATTAGGAGAAGATTGGGTGTATTTAAATCAAATAGAAAACAATGTTTTAAAAGCTCAAAAACAAGAAATAGAACAGCAATTATATTATTTAAAAGGGCAGATAAATCCACATTTTTTATTCAATTCTTTAAACGTTTTATATTCTCTTGCTATTGATAAAAAAGAGGATATAACAAACGCAATTTTACAATTATCAGGTATTTTAAGATATGTTATTTACGATGTTGAAACTGATAAAATTCCTATTGAAAAAGAAATTACTTTGATTCAAAATTATATTGAATTCGAAAAAAACAGACACGTAAAAGATTCTAAAATTAGTTTTGATTTTAAAATTGAAAATAATTTTGAGATTTACCCAATGTTATTGTTGCCTTTATTAGAAAACAGTTTTAAACACGGATTAAAATCAGGCATTAAAAACCCTTTTATTGATATTAAATTAATTGTTGAAAATAAAAAACTTCATTTTACTATTATCAATAATTTTAAAGAAATCACCACAAATAATCTTACCACTGATAATGGAATTGGATTAGAGAACATTCAAAAAAACTTAATACTTATTTACCCAGAAAAACACTGGTTTTCAATAGAGAAAAAAGAGGAAATATTTACTACAAAATTAACAATCAATTTATAAGAATGAATATAAAATGTATAATTATTGATGATGAGCCTTCTTCACAAAACGTACTAAAATCGTTTGTTGATAAAATTGATTATTTAGATGTTTTACAAGTTTGTAATAATGCTTTAGAGGCATTAGATTTCTTAAAAAACAACACTGTTGATTTGCTTTTTTTAGATATAAATATGCCTCAACTTTCTGGTATTTCTTTTTATAAATCATTAAAAAATCCGCCAAAAGTAATTTTCACAACCGCTTATTCTGAATACGCTTTAGAAGGTTTTGAAGTTGAAGCCATCGATTATTTATTAAAACCTTTTTCTTTTGAACGTTTTGTGAAAGCAGTTACAAAAATAAAATCTTCGAATGATACTGAAATTGATCATATTATCATAAAATCTGAAAAGAAATTACATCAATTAAAAATTAATGATATTTATTATATTGAAGGTTTAGGAGACTATATTAAAGTTCACTTAAATAACAGTTTTCTAATAACATATAAATCTTTAAAAGATATGAATAACCTACTTCCAAAATCAATTTTTATACAGGTTCACAAATCATTTATAATAAACAGAAATAAGCTTGATTATATTGAAGGTAATTTGGCTGTTATTAACACAAAAAAGATACCTTTAGGTCAAAAATTTAAAGCTAGTTTTTTAAATAATATTAAGAGAATAAATGGCAAAATTCAACAATAAAATTACTTCGAGAGTTCAACAATTTATAGCAGCACAAAAAGTGTTTTTTGTAGCGACCTCTCCTAAAAACGGACGTATAAATTTATCTCCTAAAGGAATGGATTCTTTTCGTGTTTTAAACGAAAATCGCGTAGCTTGGTTAAGTGTTACTGGTAGTGGTAATGAAACCTCAGCACATTTATTAGACGACAATCGAATTACTATTATGTTTTGTGCTTTCGAAGGAGCACCTAATATTTTACGTTTATATGGCATGGCAAAAGAAGTTTTACCAAATGATGCTGAATGGGATGATTTAATTACTCAATTTCCAAAATTATCAGGAACTCGTCAAATATTTGATGTAACTGTTGAAAGCACACAAAATTCATGCGGAATGTCTATTCCTTTTTATGAATACAAAGAAGAACGAAATGAATTATTAGATTGGGCAGAAGAAAAAGGAGATACCGGAATTGAACAATACTGGGAAGATAAAAATAAAATTAGTATTGATGGGTTAAACACCAAGTTTAAAGATTAAATTTAATTTAAATATTAAGCAGATTTCTAACAATTTCGAGAACTCCTGATATAACGAATTGAACCTCAACATATCATTAAAGTTGACAAAATTTAAAAATGTGTACTTTCCTAAAATTAGTAGATAATTCATGAATAAGTTAGAAATAGTTAAGAATAAACCGAAAACATTAGGATACGTTGATATAACTATAAAAGCAAACAATAACTATATTTAATCTAAAATTCACTTTTTTTAGTTCTTAACCAAACTCTAAAAACTATTTAGTAGAATATATTATTTTCCAACATCATTATAAATATTTACTCTTTTAGTAAAACTTCCGCATCTTTGCTTCAAATTAAGCATTGTGGATTTTAAAAATAAAGAACTTATCATATTCGACTTTGATGGAACGCTTATTAATAGTATTCCTGATTTAACGTTGGCTATAAATAAAATGTTATCACATTATAATTTATCACCTTTAACAATAAAACAAGTTACTCCCTTTATTGGTAATGGCGCAAAGCCTTTGGTAAAAAGAGCGCTAGAATATTCAATAAAAAATAAAGAAGTCTCTACAACGCTTTTAAATGAGGCATTCGAAATTTATTTCTCTGCTTATAAAGAAGTTACTTGTGATGAAACATATATGTATCCTGATGTTTTAGAAACATTAAATTATCTACATAAAAAAGGATATAAAATGGTGATTTGTACTAATAAACCTTTTGGTTTTATTGAACCCATTTTAGATAAGTTATCAATTAAGCATTTTTTTAAATGTTGGATTGGAGAAGATTCTCTTTCAAAGAAAAAACCCAATGCTATTCCGCTTTTTCACTTAGCTAAAGAAATGAATATTACTATTAAAAAAAGCATCATGATTGGTGATTCTAAAAATGATATTCTTGCAGCACAAAATGCTAATATGGAAAGTATCGGTGTGAGTTACGGATATAATTACAACGAAAATATTTCAGATTATAACCCTACCATAGTGATTGATAACTTTGCTGAGTTACAAGAATTGTTTTAACATGGATAAAATTTATAATGTAGGTATTATTGGTGGTGGAATTTCTGGTGTTGTTGTAGCGTTAGAATTAGCTAAACACAACGTTGACACTATTTTATTTGAACAAGAAAAAAGTCTTGTAAATGGCCCTCCTTTTTGTCATTTACATGCTGGCGGTAATTTATATCCCGACATTTCTGATGAGCAATGTAAAATACTTATGAAAGAAGCGATAGGTATGGCAAGATTATTCCCACAATCTATTGACGAAAGGCCTACTTTTATTAGCATTCCTACATCAGAAAAATACGAAGTAAGTAAAATTAATAGTCGTCTTGAAATGCTGGTCGAGTATTACAAAAAATTAATAACCGAAGATCCTTTTAATAAAGTTCTCGGCGCTCCAGAAGATTATTATAAAGCATATACTAAAGACGATTTAAATGCTTTAGCAAAACAACCAACTGTTAAACATCCAAAATCAGCTGATGAATGGATGTCGAATACTATTAAATTAATTGATTATAAAAAATTAAAAACACCGGTATACATAGTTCAAGAATATGGGTGGAATCTTTTTAGGTTAGGAGCCCAAGCTCAATTAGCTTTAAATAAAACCGAGAAATGTACTCTAAAAACTAATACTAATGTTACGAATATTAAAGATGTTCGGAATAAAAATGTAGATTACAACTGGGAAGTACAGACTAGTGATTCATTGTATAAAGTTAACTATTTGATAAATTCATGTGGATTTAAAACAGGAGAAATTGATACTCATTTAGACTTAAATGCAGCTCGTTTAATTGAATTTAAAGCTGCCTATGTTTCTAAATGGAAACCTATTTCAGGTTTAATTCCTGAACTTATTTTTCACGGTGAACGTGGTACACCAAACGGAATGGTACAACTGACCCCTTATTGTGAAGATTATTATCAAATTCATGGAATGACAGCGGATGTTACCTTATTCAAAAATGGATTGATACACTCTAAAAATAATGAACCGCAGCCTAAATTTAACGATGCTATTAATCAAAAAATACATCATGGTTGGAAAAAAGAAGAAATAAAAACAAGAACTGAAAACGCTATTAAACTTGTTACTCAGTTTTTACCTACATTTAAATCTGCTACCGTTGGAGGACCTCCACTTTACGGAGCCCAACAGATTCATGGTGATGATCCAAATTTAAGAGTTGGTGAAGTTAGTTTTCCTCATAAATATTATGCACGATGTGAAATTATTAAAGCCTCATCTGCCTTAACCGTTGCAAATAAAATAATTCATAAAATCCAGGAAGAAAAAATTATCCCTTTAATTCCAAAAAGCTTACCTCAAAATTTATTATTAGATCGTATTTCAAAAAACGAAATTAACAAACTAGCTAGTAAATTAGCCATTCAACGTGGTTACCCAAAAGCATTATCTCAACTGGTTATTGATAGAAAATAATACTACTTTCTAAAACCTGATAAAAATCATGTTTTAAACAAATATATCTGTATATTTTTGTAGTGTTAATTTAGATACAACATGATACAATTAGTTAATACCCCTCTAGTTTCTTGGACAAACGGCACCATTATGATTGCAATATTTGGGTTGGTTTGTATAGGGCTAGTTGTTACACTTTTACTTCTTATAAGTACTGGCAAGAAAAAAGAATAGCAAATTGTATTAAATATTTTTTTAATAGTTGATTTTAGGAGAAGTGCTCTGTTTATATGTTGGTGGTTTAACGTCTAGAGTACTTCTTCTTATTTAAAAGTAGTTAATTTAAGAAGAAATGGTGCTGTTTATATACTGGGGGATAGTATTCAGAACATTTCTTCTTATTTAAATGCATTTAAACCAGTAATATCTAAACCGGTAATTAATAAATGAACATCATGTGTTCCTTCATAGGTAATTACGCTTTCTAAATTCATAGCATGTCTCATAATAGAATATTCTCCTGATATTCCCATAGCTCCTAAAATTTGCCTTGCCTCTCTTGCTATTTTTATAGCCATATCTACATTATTACGTTTTGCCATAGATATTTGAGCAGATGTTGCGCGTCCTTCATTTTTTAACACACCTAACCTCCATGTTAATAATTGTGCTTTGGTGATTTCAGTAATCATTTCGGCTAATTTTTTTTGTTGTAATTGAAACTGACCTATAGGTTTACCAAACTGTGTACGCTCTTTTGCATAACGCAAAGCAGTATCATAACAATCCATTGCAGCACCAATAGCACCCCAAGCAATACCGTAACGAGCGGCATCTAAACACAACAAAGGTGCTCCTAATCCAGATTTATTTGGTAATATGTTTTCTTTAGGAATTTTAACATTATCAAAAATAAGCTCACCAGTTATTGATGCCCTTAACGACCATTTATTATGTGTTTCGGGTGTAGAAAAACCTTCCATACCTCTTTCAACAAGTAAACCATGAATACGTCCTTCTTCATTTTTTGCCCAAACCACTGCAACATCACAAATTGGCGCGTTAGAAATCCACATTTTAGCTCCGTTTAACAAATAATGATCTCCCATGTCTTTAAACTTGGTTTCCATGCCTGACGGATTACTTCCATGGTTAGGTTCTGTTAACCCAAAGCTTCCCATCCATTCGCCTGATGCTAATTTTGGTAAATATTTTTTTCGTTGTGCTTCATTTCCGTAATTATAAATTGGGCCCATTACTAACGAAGATTGTACCGAAGCGGTAGATCTAATTCCGCTATCACCACGTTCTAATTCCTGCATAATTAATCCGTAGGAAATTTGATCTAATCCTGCGCCTCCATATTCAGTAGGAATATACGAACCAAAAGCACCAACCTCAGCTAAACCATTAACTAATTGTGTTGGAAATTTTGCTTCTTGCGCAGCATCTTCAATAATTGGAGATAAATTTTTCTTTACCCATTCACGGGCTGTATCTCTAACAAGTTTGTGTTCATCAGTTAACAAATCATCAGTTTGATAATAATCAGGTGCTTGAAATAAATCGGCTTTCATAAGTTTACTTTAAAGTTAATTACTAACGTTGTATATGTTGATGATTTGTAAATTAATTACAGTGGTTCTATTTAAAAGTATTGATTCAAAAATACTCAAAAAAAAGGTTTTTAGTAGCGATTTATGTATGTTTGTAATAGATGAGATTTACGCTAGGACAACAAGAACGATTAAAGAGCAAAAAGCTAATAGAAAAACTATATGAAGAAGGGAAATCTATAAAGGTTTTTCCGCTTCGAATGGTATATGTACAAACTGAACATACTTCAAAATTTCCTGTTCAGGTTGGGGTTTCTGTTCCAAAAAGGAATTTTAAAAGCGCTGTTGATAGAAATCGCATAAAACGCTTATTGCGAGAAACCTACAGAAAAGAAAAACACACGGTTTATGACGCTGTAAATCAACCGTATGTATTTATGATTTCTTATATTGCAAAAGATGAATGGACGTATGCTGATATAGAGCGTAAAATGCAGAAATTATTAACACTTTTTGTAGCAGAAACTACCAAGGATGAAAAATAGAAAAGTACTTTTTTTTAGCGCTCTAGTTATTATCTCATTGTTATTCTCATTTCAATCTCGTTTTTTTGAAATAGCGAAACAAATAGAAATTTACAATAACTTATTTAAAGAGTTAAACATTAATTATATTAATGAAATTAACCCTGGTGATTTAACCGATAAAGCAATTAAAAACACGCTTAAAAACTTAGATCCTTATACCAATTTTTACAACGAACAAGATGTTGAAGATGCTCGTATTCGTCGTGAAGGAGAATATGGCGGCATCGGAATTACTACTTTTTACACAAAAAAAGGAATTGTTATTGCGGAAGTTTATAAAGGTTTTTCTGCGGATAAAGCAGGTTTAAAAACTGGGGATATTATTACCACTGTAAATGGGCAAAAATTAATTGAATTAGAGAAAAGTCAATATTCTCAAATGATAAAAGGAACTCCAAATAAAGAGCTTTCTTTAATTATTCTTAGAAACAACATCGCAAAAAACATCAGCTTAAAGCTAGATAAAGTTATTGTAAATCCAGTGCCTTTTTACGATATGATTGATGCCGAAACTGGGTATATTATTTTAACTCAATTTACCAATCAGAAGGCAACACAACAGGTTTCTAAAGCTTTTAGTGAATTGAAAGAAAAGGGAATGAAAAAGTTAGTGTTCGATTTACGTAGTAACCCTGGTGGTTCGTTATTTGATGCCGTAAATATTACTAATTTATTTATCCCTAAAGGATTAAAAGTAGTTGATACTCGTGGTAAGATTAAAAAAAATAGCAGAACTTATAACACCAATAGAGAGCCATTAGACACTGAAATTCCTATCGTTATTTTAATAAATGGGCGTTCTGCATCGGCTTCTGAAATTGTTTCTGGAGCTTTACAAGACTACGATCGTGCCGTAATTATGGGCGAACGTTCTTTTGGTAAAGGTTTGGTACAGCGATATTTTGAGCTGAATTACGGAACCCAAATGAAAGCAACTATTTCTAAATATTATACGCCTAGTGGCCGTTGTATTCAGGAATTAGATTATTCTAATCGTGATACAAAAACAGGTAAAGTTCCAAAGTTTTCTGACGGAGCGGTAAGTTTATTTACAACACAAAACGGACGAACAGTTTATGACGGTGGCGGGGTAACACCAGATATAAAAATGAATTTTTCTAAAAAAACTACCGAAACTAAAAAATTGCTCAAATCAAGAGCAATCTTTAATTTTGTAACTGATTTTACGAATAAAAATCAAAATTTAACTACTGAAAACTATCTTTTTAAAACTACTGATTTCAAAAATTTTAAAAACTACTTATTAAACAAAGACACTGTTTTTATAACTAAAGAAGAAAAATTATTTAAAACCGCATACCTTGCTGTAAAAAACAATGCTACTATTTCATCAGAATACAATACCATTCTTCAAAAATTAAAAAAAGAAAAAGTTAGTAAAATAGCATTGAATGAAGATGTTTTATCTAAAAATATACAAAACGAAATTGTAAAGCGATATGCCTACAAAGAAGGGATGTTTAAACATCAACTTCAAAATGATGAAACCATAAATAAAGCAGTAAACTTACTAAAGAATCAAAAAAAATATAATGCTATTTTAACAAAATAGTATCCATAACATAATTTGTATCTTTGACCTTTAAAAATAAATATGTCAAAACCCAACCATAAAGAACGTACCAGAGCCCAAGAATCAACCAATGCCATAGAAAAATTATACATTTCTATGCGTCATTTATTTAGTCGTGGTTTTTATAAACCGATGGGAATTTCTGGAGAAACATTACGTAAATCATTATTACAATTAAGACCTGAAATTTACGGATCGATTGCTGAAGATAAAACCGAATTAAACGGTTTAGTGTATATTATAGAGCGATTACCTGAAGGAATTGAAGAATGTCAGTTTATCTATTTAACAGCCGATGAAGGTTATAGGAACTCTAAATTCAAAACAATTGTTCCTCCAAAAAGAAGAAGAAATTGTTACCGTATTGATAAGGATCAAATGAATATTGAAATTACGCGTGGTCGTTCTGAAATTTACGATATTCTTACGCATCTTACTTTCTTATTTATAGAATCTCATAAAATTAAAGATCGTGTTGTTATTGATAATGGCGATGGTTTTATTAGAGAATGGGTGCATTTAGAAGAGGTTGTTTTGTATAACAAAACACTTACTGATGAAGAAAAAGATGTAATTGTTGTACACCTTGGTAATATCTTAGGGCGAACATACGACGAGGTATACGATGCTTATAATACGTTTGCTACTGAAGAAAACCCGAATCGTTTTTTCCACCTTATTTATTGGTTAGGTAAACTCGCTATAAACGAAGCACTTTTAGAAGAAAAACGCTCTGTAAAATTTAGTGCTGTTTTAATTGAAGAAATTGGGCATCATTTTTATGGTGAAATTTGGGCAAACAACATTAAAAAAAATCTTGTAGATAATAATTTACTAGAACGTCCTATTCATATTATTAGTGCCAATATGCACAGTGTTATGAATAGTATTTACGCACAAAACGCCTTACCAAAAGAAACAAAAAAACATAAAGGGTTTGAGCTTTTTGAGGTATTAAGTAATGCCAATAGTCAACCTTTACAAAAGGCTGTTAAAAATTACGCATCAGAAAACGGCTTGATTTATTTAAAAGATACTTCAGGAACCAATATTAATGTTCAAATTATTGATACTGAAAAAATCGATTTAGATACAACTTCATATGAAAAAGTAAATTCTGTAAGTGAAAAACCAGTTATTATTGTAATGGATTATGCTTTCGGAGAACAAGCATTTGAAACAATGGATGAACTGTTGAAGCCTTATAAAACAGGAAATAAATCTACTCATTTAGATGTTCTTTCGGTTTCTATTATGGGGAAAGCTGGTATTTTAGAAGGTGGTAAAGGTGATATTATGATTCCTTCTTCACATATTTTTGAAGGAACTGCTGATAATTATCCGTTTAAAAACGAATTAGCAAAAGAAGATTTAGAAGGGTTCGGTGTACAAGTTTTTGATGGAACGATGGTGAGTGTATTAGGAACTTCTTTACAAAATAAAGACTTACTTAAATTCTTCCACGATTCTACCTGGAATGTTATTGGGTTAGAAATGGAAGGCGCGCATTATCAAAAAGCAATTCAGTCTGCTTCTAAAATTAGAGGAAATGTACGAGAAGATATTAAAGTAAGATATGCATATTATGCTTCAGATAACCCGTTAGAAACAGGTGCAACACTTGCTTCTGGAGGATTAGGAATGAGCGGAGTAACACCAACCTATGCGATTACTCAAAAAATATTAGAACAAATATTTTAGTCGCTAGGCAATTGCCAAAAAATAAATTTTAAAAAGGCTTCTTTTAAGTAAAAAAGAGGCCTTTTTTGTTTTTTATCCGATTTTTGAGAATTGTTTTGCTCATAGCCTTTTTTCTTGCTTTATATTTGCATTTACAACACAACAATACAACAACAATGAATATCTTAATTTTAGGATCTGGAGGTAGAGAGCATGCATTTGCTAAAAGCCTTTCAGAAAGTAACAAAACAAAAAATCTTTTTGTAGCACCTGGTAACGCTGGTACAAGTAAAGTAGCTACAAATATTGCTATTAATCCTACCGATTTTAACAAAGTAAAAGAGGTTGTTTTACAACACAACATTACGATGGTAGTTGTAGGTCCTGAAGCGCCTTTGGTAGCGGGTATTCACGATTTTTTCTTAGCAGATAACGACTTAAAAAACATTCCTGTAATTGGTCCCAAAAAAGACGGGGCTTTATTAGAAGGAAGTAAAGATTTTTCGAAGCAGTTTATGATAAAACATAATATCCCTACTGCAAAATACCAATCATTTACCTCTGAAACTTTATCCGAAGGAAAAAACTTTTTAGAAACCTTACAACCGCCATTTGTTTTAAAAGCTGATGGATTAGCAGCTGGTAAAGGTGTTTTAATCTTAAATGATTTAAACGAAGCTAAATCAGAATTAGAAGAAATGCTTTCGAATCAAAAATTTGGAGACGCTTCATCTACCGTAGTTATTGAAGAATTTTTAAACGGAATTGAACTTTCTGTATTTGTTTTAACTGATGGGAAAAATTATAAAATATTACCTTCTGCAAAAGATTACAAACGTATTGGTGAAGGTGATGTCGGTTTAAATACGGGCGGAATGGGCGCTATTTCTCCGGTTCCTTTTGCTACGGATGATTTTTTACAGAAAGTGGAAGATTTAGTCGTAAAACCAACTATTGATGGTTTACAAAAAGACGGAATTGATTATCGTGGATTTATTTTTATCGGATTGATGAACGACAACGGAAACCCATCAGTAGTAGAATACAATGTGCGTATGGGAGATCCTGAAACAGAGGTTGTTTTACCAAGAATTAAATCTGATTTACTTGATTTATTTGAAGGTGTTGCCAACCAAACTTTGCATGAAAAATCATACGAAGTTACTTCTCAAACAGCTACAACGGTAATGTTAGTTGCGGGTGGTTATCCTGAAGCTTATCAAAAAGGGAAAGAAATTACGGGTTTCGAATCGGTAAATAACGCTATTGTTTTTCATGCCGGAACTACCGAAAAAGACGGAAAAGTAGTCTCTAACGGAGGAAGAGTTATGGCTGTTACTTCTTTTGGCGATACTATTGAAGAAGCACTTGAAAAGTCTTATAAAAGCATTGACAAAATTTCTTTTGAAGGTATGAATTACCGAAAAGACATCGGTTTCGATTTAATCTAAAATTAGAAATAACTTATATATCAAAAAAAGCGTTACTTTAAAAGTGACGCTTTTTTTATAATTATTGATTAATCCCCCAATTATCAATATGAATATCTTGTGTATTATACTACAAATATCAACATAAAAAACAAGTTGAATTATAACATTTGTACGGATTGCTTAAAATTTTGTGTAAATGACAAAAACTACTGTTTATTCGGTTTTAAGTTAAAAAAAACACTTAAAATCAACAACTTACAACCAAAATTAGTTTTAAAGTACTGTAAACGCTATCGGTTTTTACATTGCTTTTTCTAAAGTAAACGAAAACTCAGATCCTTTTCCAAAATCACTTTTTAGTAAAATGGTTTCGTTATGTGCTTCAATAATATGCTTTACGATAGACAAGCCTAAACCAGAACCACCTTGTTCGCGAGAACGACTTTGATCTACTCGATAAAAACGTTCAAATAAACGAGAAATATGCTCTTGCTTAATTCCCTCTCCGTCATCAATTATTTTAATAATAAACTTGTTTGGGTTATAGGTTTCAATACTTACACTGGTTATTCCACCTACTTTACCATATTTTATAGAGTTAACTACTAAATTAATTAAAACCTGTTCTATACGCTCAATATCGCCTTTTACAAAGCAAGGAAAATCGTAAAGACGATCAAACATTAAAGTAATGTTTCGTTTCTTCGCTTTCATTTCAAACAAGTCAAAAACATTTTGAACAAGTTCTAGCATATTAAAAGTTTCAATATTCATCTTCATTCCCTCAGTTTCTAATTTAGCAATCATGTCTAAATCTTTAATAATTGAGGTTAATCTCTCTACTCCTTTATTTGCTCGTGCTAAATATTTGGTTCGGATTTCTTCATCTTCTGCCGCACCTTCAATTAAGGTTAAAATATAGCCTTGCACGGTAAAAAGTGGCGTTTTTAATTCGTGAGCTACGTTTCCTAAAAAATCTCTTCTAAAAGAATCTCTTTGTGTTAACACAGCTATTTCTTTACTTCTTTCTTCTACGTATTTTTGTACACTATTTGTTAATTCTTCAATATCAGTAGTTACATTTTTTCTTTCTAAATCATTTGCATCTAAAATAGAAATGTCTTCATATAATTTTTTTACTCTTTGATATATAAAGTACTCCGCTCGGTATTGAATAATAAGAAATGAGGCTATAAACATTACAATTCCGAAAACAATTACAGCGCCAATACCTAATCGATTAACTAAAAGAAAGTACGATAATAAAGCTATTACTATAGATATTGAGGTAGAATACAATGCCGACCAAAGGGCATATCGGTATGTTTTTTTAATTTTTTTCATTATAAAAAAATAGCTTAAAATAGCATATTAGTCAACCTGAATTTATCACAAGTTTACATAATTATTGATTAGCAGCTTGATGTGATTCTGAAATAAATTCAGAATCACATCAATCACTTTAAAAATAAAGGTTAACGTTTTTTGAATTATTATTTATCGTCCTCTAAAACAAACTTATAACCAACTCCTTTAACCGTTTTAAAGAAATCGTCTCCAATTTTTTCTCGGAGTTTACGAATATGAACATCAATTGTTCTTCCTCCTACCACGACTTCATTTCCCCAAACACTGTCTAAAATTACTTCTCTTTTAAATACTTTGCCTGGCTTTGATGTTAATAATGATAATAATTCGAACTCTTTTCTTGGTAAAGCTATTTTTTTATCGCCTTGAAAAACCACATATTCATCTCTGTTAATAACAATATCACCCACTCTGGTTGTCGCGTCTGTTTCTTCTTCTGTTTTTAAACGTCTCAATAAAGATTTTACTTTACTTACCAATACTTTCGGTTTTACCGGTTTTGTAATATAGTCGTCGGCACCAGCATCAAAACCTGCCATTTGTGAATAATCTTCTCCTCGAGCAGTTAAAAAAGAAATAATTACATTTTCTAACGCTTTAATATCTCTTATTTTCTGACACGCTTCAATACCATCCATCTGAGGCATCATAATATCTAATAAGATTAAATGTGGCGTTACTTTTTTTGCTAGTTTTACAGCTTCAGCACCGTTGTTTGCAGTAAAAACTTGATACCCTTCTGATTTTAAGTTATATCCTACTATTTCTAAAATATCTGGCTCATCATCAACTAGTAAAATTTTAACATCATTCGTATTCATAGGTCATTTTATATTATGTTACCCAAAAGTAACTATAATATTATAAACCCTGTTCGCTCCTGCTTAACTTAACATTCATTTAATCATTCATAAACATTGACTTAAATCTAACTACTACTAATACCCAACCATTTCTCGTTTATTTATAGAGGTTTTGTATCTTTAAAAAAAGAAATAAAAAATGCTAGGTAAAATTAACTTACAGAATATCTTGTTTTTAGATATTGAAACGGTTCCTGAGGTGGAATTATTTGCTGATTTATCTGAAGAAAAACAAGAATTGTATGCTTTAAAAACGCAATATCAACGAAAGGATGAAATTAATGTTGAAGATTTTTATCATCGCGCCGGTATTTGGGCTGAATTCGGAAAAATAATCTGTATTTCGGTTGGGTACTTTGTAGAAAATGATGGAGAAAATCAATTAAGAATTACTTCTTTTTCTTCGGATGATGAAACTGTTATTTTAACTGATTTTAAAAAATTACTCGACAAACATTTTAATCAAAACAAGCATTTATTATGCGCCCATAATGGCAAAGAATTCGATTTTCCGTACATCGCACGCCGAATGATTATCAACCGAATTGACTTGCCTAAAAAACTAGATTTATTTGGCAAAAAACCATGGGAAGTTCCGCATTTAGATACCTTAGAGTTATGGAAGTTTGGCGATTACAAACACTATACTTCTTTAAAGTTATTGACTTCTATTTTAGGAATTCCTTCACCCAAACAAGATATTGACGGTAGCGAAGTAGCCAACGTGTATTATAAAGAAAAAAACTTACCGCGTATTGTTGATTATTGCGAACGAGATACCGTTGCCGTAGCACAATTAGTATTACGTTTTTTAAATAAACCGATGCTAGCCGAAACAGCTGTTGTTAAGGTTTAAGTTATTGTATATTTTGATAAAACGCTGTCAATTCGAGTGAATTTTACGATTAAAATAAGTAAAATTTATATCGAGAATAGGGTTTTTGCTACATAACGAGTTCTCGATACGATTTTTTAACAAAAATCACTCGAACTGACATTCTAAAAACCTAGATTGTTATGTACAATTTTTATTGTGCTGTTAAAATAAACCAATGCTCCCTGAAACAGCTGTTATTAAGGTTTAGAATTACATCTAGTTTTTATAATCAACCTTATAAAAAACAATTCTACTCTCCTTCTATTTTCATAGAAAGCTCTAACCAGCGTTCTTCTTTGGTTTCTAAATCATCTGATATTTGCTGAAGCTCTATTGATTTATCATTAATTTCTTCAGGAGAAAATTCAGCTCTATTAAATTTTCCCTCAATCGTTTCTTTCTTCTTCTGCAATCTTTCGATATCTTTTTCAAGTAAACCCCATTCGCGTTTTTCATCAAAACTTAAAGCTACTTTTTTAGCTACTTTAACGGGTTTTACAACCTCTTTTTTTACCTCTCTAGCTTCTTTTACTTTAGAATCTTCATAAGCTCTAAAATCAGAGTAATTACCAGGGAAATTTTCAATTTGTCCTTCACCTCTAAACACAAATAAATTATCTACAATTTTATCCATAAAATAACGGTCGTGAGAAACCACCATTAAGTTACCAGGATAATCTAATAAGAAATTCTCTAATACATTTAGCGTTACAACATCTAAATCGTTAGTAGGTTCATCTAAAATTAAGAAATTTGGATTCTGAATTAAAACTGCACATAAGTACAAACGCTTTTGTTCTCCTCCACTTAATTTTTCTACAAAATCGTATTGTTTCTTCTTGTCAAACAAAAAACGCTCTAGTAATTGACTTGCAGATATTTTTCGTCCTTTAGATAACGGAATATATTCACCAAATTCTTTAACTACTTCAATGACTTTTTGTCCTGGTTTTATTTCAATTCCTTTTTGGGTGTAATACCCAAACTTTACTGTTTCACCAACTGTTACTTTTCCGCCATCTAATTCGATAGCTCCAGTTAACATGTTTAAGAAAGAAGATTTACCCGTACCGTTTTTACCAATAATACCAATACGTTCTCCGCGTTTAAAAACATAGTCAAAGCCATCTAAAATTACTTTATCATCAAATGATTTTTTCATTTTATGAAGCTCCAAAATTTTACTTCCTAAACGCTCCATGTTAATTTCTAACTGCACTTCATGCTCGTTACGTCGTTGGTGTGCTTTATCTTTTATTTGATTAAAATCTTCAATACGAGATTTAGATTTTGTGGTACGTGCCTTGGGTTGGCGACGCATCCAATCTAATTCTTTTTTAAATAAACTTTTAGCTTTTCCTAAATTAGTTGCCTCTAGTGCTAAGCGTTCTTCTTTATTTTGTAAGTAATATGAGTAATTTCCTTTGTATTTATATAATTTACCTTCATCTAATTCGATAATCTCATTACACACACGTTCTAAGAAATAACGGTCGTGTGTAACCATAAATAAGGTTATTTTTTCTTTGGCAAAAAAGGCTTCTAACCATTCAATCATTTCTAAATCTAAATGATTGGTAGGTTCATCTAAAATTAATAACTCTGGCTTTTTTATCAATACAATGGCAAGCGCTAAACGTTTTTTTTGTCCACCTGAAAGTTTATCTACTTTTAGTGCTAAGTTATCTAGTTTTAATTTTGATAATATTTGCTTGTATTGTGTTTCAAAATCCCATGCATTGTACTGTTCCATTTGCTCGAAAGCTTCTTGAAACGCATCTACATTATCAGGATTTTCTACTGCTTTTTCGTATTGCTTTATTACTGATAAAACTTTGTTATCCGTAGAAAAAATAGTTTCTTCTATCGTTAAATCAGGGTTTAAGTTATCCGCTTGCGATAAATAAGCAATGTCAATGTCTTTTCGACTAACAACTTGCCCTGAATCAGATTCATCAACTCCTGCTATAATATTTAAAATAGAGGTTTTACCACTACCATTTTTAGCAACAAAAGCTATTTTTTGATCTTTATTGATTCCGAAAGAAATGTCTTCAAATAATACTTTTTCTCCGTAAGCTTTTGCAATGCCCTCAACCGATAGGTAATTCATATTCTATATTTTATGCAAAGAAACAAAAAACCCGAGCAAATGCTCGGGTTTTATTTATTTAATCACAAGGCGATAGCTAAGGTTTTTATTTCTTAAGCTTTCCTTGAAATAAAAATCTTATTATTTCTTCATCAATTTAGTTGTTAACGATTTTTGACCGTCATTAACTTCTAAAACATACATTCCTGTTGTTAGGTTTGTAACATCAATATTCGAAGAATTTAATTTCCCTTTTTGCACAACTCTTCCGATTGCATTTACAATCTTATACGTCATGTTTTTAGCTTTAGATGCTAACTTAACTTGTATAAAATCTACTGATGGATTAGGATATGCCATTAAGTTAATTGAAGACTCGTTTCCTAAAGTTTGGGCATCTACATCTCCAAAAACTACATTAAAGTTAGACGTTGTTGCTGTAATATTTACCGTATAATCTTCTACTTCACCATCTGCAAACGTTTCACAAGCTGTTTGTGCTGCATTATATTTCATTGAAACACGCATTCTTGTTTGCCCTAATGTTGCGCTAGATGGTACAACAACTGTTGCTGTTAAATTATTTGCGCTTGACGAAGATCCTGAAACTACTTTCTCGCTATCTGCAAATGTTCCATCTTGGTTAAAGTCAATCCAAACTGCCCAGTGCTCTGTATAGGCTGTTCCAGAAAAACCTGCACTTACTACCATTGGGTTTGAACTTCCTTGACCTAAGGTTGCTACTTTAGAGGTAAAATCTCCGTAACCACCATTTCCTGCAGTTGCATTAGTCATTCCGCCTAGTTCTACATTATCAATCCACTCATAAGTAGACCTGTTTCCTTTTGACGCACAATAAGAAACTTGATTAGATAAAGTTGTTACATTTACAACGTTACTTGATGCTGATACATTATCTGCTGCATCTTTTGCTCTCACAGAGAAATTGTATGCTGTAGCAGCTGATAAACCTGTAATATTTGTAGATGTTCCTGTGGTAGAACCTAATAAAGTTGATCCTTGGTATACATCATAACCTGTTACTGCTACATTATCTGTAGATGCTGACCAGTTTAATGTTAAACTTGTTTGAGCTACACTTGACGCTGATAAACTAGCTGGTGCACTTGGCGCAGTAGTATCTGCCTGAGAATTTCCAATTACAACCGTATAATCTTCTACTTCTCCATATTCAAAAGAAGTTTCACATGCTGTTGGTGTTGCATTATACTTTAACACTACACGCATTCTTGTTGCTCCTGTTGTTGCTGATGCTGGTACTGTAAAAGATCCAACTATCGGAGTAGTTTTAGATTTAGCTTTCGTATAAACTGTTTCACCTGCATCAGAGAAGTCTCCATCTTGGTTATAATCAATAAACACACCGTATCCTTCATCATATGTTGTTCCTGTCCATTTTGGGGTAATCGTAATTGTATTTGATTCTCCTTTTGTTAAGTTCGTTGATATTGATGTGTGATCAGAATATCCGTTTCCTCCAGCAGATGTATTATTGATTGTTCCTAAAACAACTTTTTGAATATATTCATCATTTACACTTGCCCCTTTTGATGTACAATAAGAAATTGTAATTGCTGGCGTTGTAAAGTTTACCGAAGTACTATAACTTGAATTTCCTGAAGAACATTTACTACGTACTTGAACTTCGTATGTTGTTGAAGCAGATAAACCGCTTAATACTTTTGTTGTTGTTGAAACAGCACTTGTAGACCAAGAAGAAGAAGCTGACGTAGCTTTGTACCTTACATCATAAATTGCTCCTGTAACTGTTGCCCAATTTACGGTTGCTCCTGTAGCAGAAATACCTGTTGTAGAAACACCTGTTGGTACTGTTGCATTACACGCCACTGGGGTACCTGTAACTCCTGTTACAATTAAAGAATAGTTTTGGCTTCCACCAGTTAAAGACCCTTTATGAGTTACTGTTATTGTATATGTTCCTGAAGCTCCTGATACATCTACTCTTTCATAAGGATCAACATTGTTGTCTCTTTTAGCATTGGTAGTTGCACCTGTTAGTTCGTATGGTAAATATGTTGTTCCGTTTTTAGAAACTCTAATATCTAAATCGTTTACTAAAACAGGCGTAGTTGAATTTACTGTTGATGTTGCAGTACCTGCTCTATCTGTCCAAGAAATAGACGCTAATAACGGATTAACACCATCAGAATCAACAGTAATCGTATAGCTTTGACCAGACGTTAATGTTAATTCTTCAATTTTAGAAGTATTTCCTTTATTGGTAATTGCTTCAGCAGCTCTTTTGGTATGTAATAATCCCCATCCAAAAACAGCGTCTGGTCCTACTGCACCAGCATCATCAGCAGTGTGAAGCGCTAATCCTTTTAAAGTAGCGGCTTTCATAAAACTACCATTGTTTAAATTTTTGTGATGTTGTTGTAATAAAATTAAAGAACCAGCAACATTTGGAGAAGCCATAGAAGTACCTGTAATCGAATTATAAGCAGTATCACTATTATCATAAGTAGAATAAACTCCTGAACCGTTACCAGTAATATCTGGTTTGATACGTAAATCATCCGTTGGACCTTCACTACTACTTGGTGCAATTGATACAGAAATTAAATTTCCGTTAGCATCAATATTTGCGTCTTGTGCATTAGCAACAACTAAGTTGTTTTTAGAAACTGAATGTCCTGTTAATTTATCAAATCCATACCCTCCTGTTGGGTTTGTATTCGCGCTATTGTCACTACCATCATTACCTGCAGCAACAACCATTAAAAAGTTTGGAGCGTTAAATAGAATTTGATCCCATGCTCTCGATTCATCTATATATCCACCAAAATAGTTTTGTGGTAATTGTACCTGACCTTGATCATTTCTAGTCGCATATCCATAAGAATGGTTAGAAATTAACATTCCGTTTGAAGCTGCTGTTGTTACTTCCGCTTTATCATTATTCCAATCATAACCTACAGCTTTTCCGTGAGGTGCCATTCCTTTTGCATTCGCATCAACACCTGATGCCATAATGGTACCTGTTACATGCGCTGAATGATAATGCCTTGCAGTTGTACCATCTCCAATAGAAAAACGGTTATTTCCACCAGCACCATCATATTCTTGGTGCGTTGTTCTTGCCAAACCACCATCCCAAACATGGGCAGTCATTCCCTGACCCATTAAGTTTAAACCTAATGATCCTCCTGAATTTAAGTGATTTGTTCTTGTAGATTTTGCCGCAGCAACGTTAGAAGTAGTGTAGTAAATAGGTTTTCCGTTTACAACTCTTTGTAGTTCAACTAAACTACCTTTTTTTGTTGTAAACTTAGTTTTCCAACCTTTTTGTTTTGCCATTTGAATGGCTTGTTGTTTTTCTGTTTTTGAATTTTTTTGAAAGTCTCCTTTCATTTTTTGAAGCTTCGTCAAATTATACTTACTACGAATTTGTTCTACTTCTCTCTTGTCTTGAGCTTGTGCCTGAAAATTTAATCCAAAGACAACACTAGCTAATACAAGACCTTTTAAGTACTTGTGTTTCATTTTTGAAGGGTTTAAGTTGGTTAGTTGATAATAAAAGATTTTTAATTAAAAAAATCTTAATATTTTATCATTTACACCGCAAATATAGCAAAATATTAATATATTTATAATTATTTACCTTAATTACAGGTAATATCGAAAAACACTCTTGTAAAAAACCTTATAAACCCAGTAGCTTACTGGTTTTATCTTTTAGTCTATCTGTCAACAAATTACGTTTAACAATTTTGCTTTTTTAATTTTTGGAAGAAAAAAATCGTATTTTTATTAAAAATTACACAAATGCTTCAAGTAAAAAATTTAGAAATAAGTTTTAAAAATGCTCCTTCTGTTATTAAAAATGTTTCTTTTAATTTATTACAAAACGAAACCGTAGGGATTGTTGGAGAAAGTGGAAGTGGAAAATCGATTACTTCTTTAGCTATTTTAGGTTTACTACCAAAATTTGCCACTATAAAAGGGCAAATATTATTTGAAGAGCAAGATTTGTTAACATACAATAATGATCAATTTCAAAAAATTAGAGGTAGTAAAATAGCCATGGTTTTTCAAGAACCGATGAGTTCTTTAAATCCTACCTTAACTTGCGGTATACAAGTTGCAGAAATTTTACAGCAGCACACTAATTTATCAAATCAAGAAATAAAAAAAGAGGTTATTAACTTATTCGAAAAGGTTAAACTTCCAAGACCTGAAGCCATTTACAACTCATATCCACATCAAATAAGTGGCGGACAAAAACAACGGGTTGTTATAGCCATGGCAATTGCCTGTAAGCCAAAACTTTTAATTGCTGATGAACCTACAACTGCGTTGGATGTTACCGTGCAAAAAGAAATAATTTTACTTTTAAAAGAATTACAAGAGGAATATAAAATGGGAATTATTTTTATCTCTCATGATTTAGCCTTGGTTTCAGAAATTGCAGATAATGTGGTGGTAATGCATAAAGGTAAAATTATAGAGCAAGGTAAAGCTGATGAGGTTTTCATGAATCCGACAGAAAACTATACTAAGGCGCTTATAAACTCAAAACCGAATACTAAAAAACGTTTTAAAATATTACCAACCGTAAACGATTTTATTAATAATACGGTAAATAAAACTATATATTCTGATGAAGAACGTACCAAATTTCATCAAAAAATATATAATCAACCACCATTATTAGAAATAAAAAACTTACACAAAAATTTTATATCTAATGCTTCTTGGTTTGCTAAACCTACCATTGTAAAAGCAGTAAATGAAGTGTCTTTTAAAATTTATGAAGGAGAAACTTTAGGACTAGTAGGAGAGAGCGGCTGTGGAAAAACGACCTTAAGCAGAACTATTTTACGGTTAGAAAAGGCAACATCAGGACAAATAATTTATAACGGAATAGATATTACAAAACTTTCAAAATCAGCATTTAAAAAACTACGGAAAGAGATTCAAATTATATTTCAAGATCCGTTTTCGTCTTTAAACCCACGAATTACTATTGGTAACGCCATTCTTGAACCGATGAAAGTCCATAATATTTTAAATTCTACTAAAGATCGAAAAGAATATGTGTATAATTTATTAGAAAAAGTTGGGTTAGACAAAGAACATTTTCATAGATATCCGCATGAATTTTCTGGCGGACAGCGACAACGAATTGGTATTGCTCGTACCATTGCTTTGCAACCAAAATTAATTATTTGTGACGAGTCCGTTTCGGCGTTAGATGTATCGGTACAAGCACAAGTTTTAAATTTATTAAATCAATTAAAAGCTGAATTTAACTTTACTTATATTTTTATATCTCATGATTTATCTGTGGTAAAATACATGGCCGACCAACTGGTGGTGATGAATAAAGGTAAAATAGAAGAAATTGCAGATGCTGATGAAATTTACAGCAATCCAAAAACCAATTATACCAAAACATTAATAGCGGCAATACCAGAAGGTTTGTAACTTTTTTCAATGCTTTATTAATGGTATATTGCACCGTTAAAAATCGAAAAGAAAATATGAAGATAATAGTTCCAATGGCAGGAATTGGGTCTCGTTTAAGACCTCATACACTAACAACTCCAAAACCTTTAACAGTTATAGCTGGTAAACCAATTGTACAACGTTTAGTAGAAGATATTACTTCGGTTGTAAACCAACCAATAGAAGAAATTGCTTTTATAATTGGTACTGCTGCAAAAGGTTTTCCTGCGGATACTAAAGATAAATTAATTGCAATTGCCGAAAGTTTAGGAGCAAAAGGCTCAGTATACGTTCAGGAAGAAGCCTTAGGAACTGCACACGCTATTTATTGCGCTAAAGAATCTTTAACAGGTTCGTGCGTTGTTGCTTTTGCTGACACTTTATTTAAAGCTGATTTCACCTTAGATGCAAATGCAGATGGTGCTATTTGGGTAAAACAAGTTGAAGACCCAAGTGCCTTTGGTGTTGTAAAACTAAAGGATGGTGTTATTACTGATTTTGTTGAAAAGCCAAAAGAATTTGTCTCTGATTTAGCAATTATCGGTATTTATTACTTTAAAGATGGTGATAAACTTCGCGAAGAAATAAAACATTTAATAGATAATGATATAAGACCTACTGGTGAATTTCAATTAACTGAAGTTTTAGAATCTTTAAAACAACAAGGGGCTAAATTTATTCCTGGTAAAGTAGATGCTTGGATGGATTGCGGTAAAAAAGATCCAACGGTTGATACCAACAAACAAGTTTTAGGTTTCGAACAAGCCGATGGCAACAATTTAGTAGCTACTGACGTTGTATTAGAAAACTCAGAAATTATTCAACCTTGTTTTGTGGGTAAGAATGTAGTTTTAAAGAACACCAAAATCGGTCCTTTTGTTTCTATTGGTGAGAATAGTGTTGTTGAAAATTCAACAATCGTAAATTCATTAATTCAAACAAATGTTCAAATATCTAATGCAAAATTAGACAATGCAATGATTGGTAATCATGCAAAATACAATGCTAATTATACATCAGTAAGTATAGGTGATTACACAGATCTTACATAAAAAAAAACAGCATCAAGCATCAAGAATTAAGGTATTTTTATCTTTTTTCTTGATGCTTTGTTCTCTATTTATCTACTCTCAAGATAGTATTCCTGCTGCAGAAGCTCTCACCGAAAAAAAGGACATCTTATTTCAAGAAAGTTTCTTTAAAGCACTCTCGCAAAAAGCAATATTCAATTACAAAAAAGCTATTGAATATTTAGAAAACTGTAATCAATTAGTACCAAACAACAAATCGGTATTATTTGAACTTTCTAAAAACTATTTAAAACTAGGAAGAAATATTGAAGCTATAGAGTATATCAACTTAGCACTAAATAAAGAACCCGATAACCTGTGGATGCTAACTCATAAAGTAACTATTTTAAGGAGAGTTGCTCATTTCGATGAAGCCATAATTACCCAAGAAAAAATTGCAGAAAAACATCCAAAGAAAAAACAATTATTGGTTTTTTTACATTTACAAAACAGAAATGTTGTTGCTGCAAAAAAAGTATTAAATGAGCTAAAGGAAGCCAAATTATTAAATTCGAGATTACGAAGAATTCAAGAAAGGATAAACAACTCGCAACATAAAATTAAAAGTCATAGCGTTAAAGCAGTAAACACCAATTTTAGAGCCGTTTTTGAAAAAGAAAAAACATATAAAAGCTTACAATCCTTATTAAAAGAACTAACAATAAGAAAAAGTTACAGCGATTTATTAAAATACAGCGAACAAGGTTTAACCTTGTTTCCTGCGCAGCCATTTGTTTATTTAATGAATGGTAAAGCTCTTAATAACAACAAACAACATAAAAAAGCATTGCTAACTTTACAAAACGGCATTGATTTTGTAATAGATAACAACAAAATTGAAGCAAAATTTTATTTAGAAATGGCTACAGCTTATAAAGGTTTACATGATAACCAAAGGGCTAAAAATTTTAAAAATAAAGCTTCAAAAATTCTAAAATAGGTTTCTTTACTAGTATAAACTTTATGAAATATTTTACAATACTTATCATTTTATTTTTAGGATTTATTTCGTGTAAATCGAGCAAAAACGCGACTAATAATTCAGCCCCAATTAAAGAAATGTCTGCTCGAAGAGTGGCTAAAAAACACATTGCTGCTAATTTTGATAAAAAAACAATTGACGCACGTTTAAAAGTTAATTATAAAAACGCCAAAGAAAAAGTCGGATTTTCTGTACGTATGAAAATTAAAAAAGATCAAGTTATTTGGTTAAAAGGAACCAAGCTTATTACTGTTTTTAAGGCTAAAATTACGCCTACAAAAGTGCAGTTTTATTCTCCTTTTTATAAAAATTATTTTGAAGGTGATTTTTCGATGCTTAAAAAATTATTAGGTACAGATATAAATTTTCAGCAATTACAAAACATGTTATTGGGACAGTCTTTATTTAATGTAAAATCGAAGCGACATGCTGTAGAAATTTCTAACAAATCATATCAGCTTTCACCAAAAAAGCAATCCGAATTATTTGATCTCTTTTTTTATGTAAATTCACTTCATTATAAATTGAACAAACAATCGGTTGTAAATAAAGAAAAAAAGCAACGTTTAGATATTTCATATCCTAAATATGCTAATAAAAAAGGTGTCTTATTTCCTGAAAAAATTAAGATCAACGCAAAACAAAATAATTCGTTTACCAATATTGATATTACAACACGTTCGATAGAATTTAACACAAAACTGAACGTTAGTTTTAAAATGCCAAGTGGCTATAAAGAAATTAAATTATAATGAAAAAAACTGTTTTATATCTCTCATTTTTATGCCTTTTCACCGTAAGTTTTTCTTCTTTTGGTCAGGAACGAAAGACCTTAGAAAAAAAACACAAAAAGCTAAAAAATGAAATTAAACAGATTAATAACTTATTATTTAAAGCTAAAAAACAAAAAGGAAATGCTTTAGATGATTTAAAAGATATAAGTCAAAAAATTGGTGCTCGTGAACGTTTAATTAAAGTAATTGAGCTAGAATCTCAAAAACTATCAAAAGAAATAACGCTAAATGAAAAGCAATTAGCCACCTATAATGAGCAGCTTAAAAAGTTAAAAAAAGAATATGCTGATATGGTTGTAAAAACTCATAAAAGTAAGTCTCAACAAAGTAAAACTATGTTTTTACTTTCGTCTGAGAGCTTTTATCAGGCTTATAAGCGCTTAAAATACATGCAGCAATACAATGAATATCGAAAAAAACAAGGAGAAGATATTATTGTAAAATCAAATGAAATTAAACACTTTAACGATTCTTTAGTGCAAAAGAAAAAAGCTAAAGAGTTATTAATTTCTGATGAAAAATCGCAGAAAAAAGAAATAGAATCTGATAAAAAAAGTCAAGAAAAATTAGTTTCTAAAATTAAAAAAGAAGAAAAAAAATACAAGCGCGATTTACAACGTAAAATAAAAGAAGAGCAACGAATAACAGCTCGTATAGATAAATTAATTAGAAATGCCATTGCCAAAGCAAATAAAGGAAAAAAGACAACTAAAAAAACATCGTCTGGTTTTGTTTTAGATGCTGCTGAAAAAAAGCTATTAGTAAATTTCGAGCAAAATAAAGGGCGTTTACCATGGCCTGTAGCCGGAATTATAACACGAAGGTATGGTATACAGCCACATCCTACATTTTCTGGAATAAAAATTAATAGCCCTGGTTTACATATTGTTACCAAAAAAAATACAGATGCTAAAAGTATTTTTAACGGTAAAGTATTAGCCTTACAATCACAATCTGGTGGTAAAAAATCGGTATTAATACAACACGGTAATTATATATCAGCATATAACAACCTAGAAAACGTATATGTAAAAAAAGGAGATAATATAAAAACTGGAGAAAGAGTAGGAAAGGTTTTTACTGATAAAATTTCAGGCAAAACAAAGCTTCTTTTTGTGCTATTTAAAAATACTTCGAAATTAAATCCAGCAAACTGGATACGTACAAACTAAGATAAATGAAAAATTCTGCAAGTTTTATCATCATTATTACTGTTATCATTGCCTTATTAGTGATTGGTAAAGGAATTTTAATACCTTTTATTTTTGCCTTAATTTTTTGGTTTTTAACACGTGAAATTCGTAAAACAATCTACAAAATACCGTTTGCTAAAAAGTTTATTCCTATTTGGTTAAGCAATGTTTTTGTGTTTACATTTATTGTTTTAAGTTTTGGTTTTGTATCAGGAATTATTACCAATAGTATTACTGATTTATCTACTTCTTATTCTAAATACGAACCGAATATTGATGCAACTATTAAAAGTTTAGATACTTATTTTCATATTGATATCATCAAATCGGTAACATCGGTCGTTGGTGATTTTAATTACGGGTCGGTTTTAGGAAATATCGCTAACGGAATTAGTAGTTTATTAGGTGATACTTTTATGATTATCATCTATGCCTTATTTATCTTCTTAGAAGAAAGTAGCTTTAAAAAGAAACTTATTAAAGTATTTGAGGGAAAAGGAGATAAGTATGCAAGCATGCAATCGATGTTAGCAAAAATTGAATATTCTATTTCAAATTACTTGCGATTAAAAACCTATGTAAGTTTACTTACCGGAATTTTAAGTTATATCGTTTTATTAATTGTAGGCGTAGACAGCGCACCGTTTTGGGCCTTTTTAATCTTTCTACTAAATTATATACCAACCATTGGTTCGTTAATCGCTACGGTTTTTCCAGCAATTTTTAGTTTGATACAATTTGGTGAGTTTACCCCCTTTTTAATTGTATTGATTGCCGTAGGTTTGGTACAAGTAATTGTAGGTAATATTATTGAGCCTAAATTATTTGGAAAATCCTTAAATTTAAGCCCTTTAGTAACTATATTATCCTTAGCTATTTGGGGTAAAATATGGGGTGTTACTGGTATGATTTTAAGTGTACCGATTACCGTGATTATGATTATTATCTTTTCTCAGTTCGACAAAACAAAATCAGTCGCTATTTTCCTATCTGAAAATGGTGATATAGATAAGGTTTAAGCCTTTTTTATCCTAAGAACAATGCTTTTAGTTCATTTGCTTCTTTAGGATCTAATTTACCCGCTAAAACCAAACTTAATTGCTTTCTACGTAAAGCCGCATCGTAACGTTTTTTCTCTAATTCAGTTTCTGGTTCAATTGGTGGAACGGGTACTGGTTTTCCTGTTTCATCAACAGCAACAAATGTATAAATACCTTCGTTTACTTTTGTTTTTTCACCAGATTGGCGATCTTCAATCCAAACATCTACATAAATTTCCATAGATGATTTAAACGCTCTAGAAACTTTTGCTTCTAAAGTTACCACACTTCCTACAGGAACAGATTTTGTAAAAGCAACATGATTTACAGAGGCAGTAACCACAATTCGTCTAGAATGACGACGTGCAGCAATACTACAAGCTCTATCCATACGAGCTAATAATTCTCCTCCAAAAAGATTATCTAAATAATTAGTTTCTCCTGGTAAAACAAGATCGGTAAGTACTGTTAATGATTCTTTAGGTGTTTGCGCTTTCATCAATTAATTTTTGATGCAAAGATATACATAAAGCTAAAAAGTAAGTAATTTAAAAGTTGATTATTTAATCAATAACCAAGCATCTGCGCTAACACTTTCTTGAATAGAAATTAACGCTTTACGAGCTTCGTCTTTAGAACTGAAACTTGAATACGTTACTTGGATTAATCCAAATTTATTTTTTCCTATTATTTTAGCATCGTAACCAAGTTGTTGTAATTCTGCTAATTTATTTTCAGCATTTTTTACTTCTTGAAAAGCACCCGCAACAATATGAAAATTAAAGTTTTTTGCTTTGGTTACATTTAAGTTAATACTAGGCAACGGATTGTCGATTACAAAAGTAGCCGATTGTATTTTTTTAGTTGCTGTTTCTTGTTGATTTGCTAAAAATTCTTTCTGCGATTGATTTTGAATACCATTCCAACCAGCATATGTTATCCCTACTAAAACTGCCGCTGCTGCCGCATATTTAAAGAATACAGGTGTATTACTTTCTTTTTCTTGACTAACTACAGGTAATGGTTTTACTTCTTGTTTATATCTTGTTACAGAAGTACTTTCAATTTCTGACAAACCAAAAGATGCTATTAAGAAATTACTAGCTACATTTGGTTCAAAAACAATTTGTGCTGCTTCATTTAAAGACAAAGTTCCTACTGATGCAACCTCAACTGAAGTAGCTGCTAATTTCTTTTTCCATTCAGCAACTTCATTTGCAATGAAAGTTGTTGCTTCTTCAAAAGAAATCTTTTTACTCGAAGCAATATAATTTGCCAACAAACCATCATTATGTTGTAAATACGAGTTAAAAGTAATTTGCTTTTTAGGCGGATAAAATGTCTGAGTAGCATCATTCATTTTAGCACCTATTTTGTTGGTTACAAAACCTCCAAAATTAGGAACAATTACGCAATCGTATCTGTATAATAAATCGTTTATGTAGTTAGCTAATGTCATAATAACAAATATAGTTTTTTTGCTGAGTTGTTTGTAGTTTTCGCATATTTTTTATCAACAGTTTTTTTGTATATTGATAATCAAATTATTGCTGCATGAAATCAACTAAAATCTTAGCTATTCTTCGATTACAAGCGACTAAAAATATTGGTGATATTTTAGCTAAAAAGTTAATTACTGCTACAGGTGATGTTGAACAGGTCTTTAAAGAAACTGCAACTTCTTTGCAAAAAATAAACGGAATCGGTGCTCATGTAACTTCTCATTTATTTGATCTAGAAAACTTAAAAAGGGCAGAGGAGGAGTTGGTTTATATTCAAAAAAACAATATTGAGTATTCTTATTTTTTAGAGGATGATTATCCACAAAATTTAAAATATTGTATTGATGGACCTATCTTATTTTTTAAAGATGGAACAATAAACCTTAACAGTAAAAAAATTATCTCGATTGTAGGAACCAGAAAAATAACCTCATATGGTCGTGATTTTTGCAATCAATTAATAGCTGATTTATCGGCATATAATCCTATAATCATAAGTGGTTTTGCCTACGGAGTAGATATTTGTGCTCATAAAGCTGCAATTAAAAATAACTTACAAACTATTGGGGTTTTGGCTCACGGATTAGAGCAAATTTATCCGAAAACTCATAAAAAATATATGAGCGAAATTCACAAAAATGGTGGGTTTATAACCGAATTTTGGCATAAAGAGCAACCACTTCGGGAAAATTTTTTAAAACGGAATCGGATTGTTGCTGGTTTATCCAAAGCCACTATTATTCTTGAATCAGCAGAAAAAGGAGGTTCGTTGGTAACTTCAGATATTGCAAATTCTTATAATCGAGATGTTTTTTCATTACCTGGCAGAACTACCGATTTATATAGCAAAGGCTGTAATAATCTTATCAAAAATAATCAAGCACATTTATTAACCTCAGCAAATGATGTTGTAAAAATGTTGAATTGGGATATTCAACAATCAAAAATAGCAACTCCTTTACAGCAACAGTTATTTATTAGCTTAAATGAAACGGAACAAAAAGTATATGATTTTTTACAACAAAAAGGCAAACAATTATTAGATGTGATTGCTTTAGAATGTGATATTCCTGTTTATAAATTATCTTCACTATTGCTTGAAATGGAGCTCAAAGGAGTTATAAAACCTTTACCTGGTAAATTGTTTGCCATTTAGTACCTTTGAAACATGTCTGAAGAAAAACTAATATCTCAAAGAAAACCTGCATATCCTGTTAATAAAAAGCTTTCGCTCTATTTAAAAAGACATAATAGAACCATTCAAATCCCTATCTTTTACGATGATTTGTTGCGTTTTCAAGGATCAATAGCTGTATATGACAAACACGATAACGATACTCTTTGGGTTCGTGTATATTACAACGAATTTGAACGCGAAGAAATAGATTTAAGCTTAAAAAAAGTGTATAACATTTTACATTCAAACGGGTCGGATGCTAGTATAAAACACTTAAATATTGATGCCGTTGATTTTTGTACGTTTGGTAATTCGCAACCATTTCGAGTAAAGGTCCGAAATATTTTAAACGATAATTACACGTATTTTTACGTTAAAAAAACAGATGCTTCCCGTATTTATGGCTTAGAATTAGAAGATATTTTATCGCCTTATAATTTAAACTTCTTAGTACATCAAGATACCTTAATTGAAGAACATATTTCTGGTATTCCGGGTGATGTTTTTATTAAAGATTATTTAGATGATTGTTTGGCTATTGAAAAAGCACAAATAGCCAAAGAATTTGTAAAGTTTAACGAGCGTTGTATGATTCGTTTATTAGGCGATATGCGTTCGTATAATTATGTTGTGGTGCCAACCCACGATTTTGAAAATGTGGTGTATAAAATTCGTCCTATAGATTTTGATCAGCAGTGTTATGAAGGGAAATTTAAGGTTTATTATCCGCAGTTTTTTAAAGAGAATTTAAAAATGGTGCAATTGGTTGCTGAGAAATTAACTTCAGAATCGGTAGAACAGTATCAATTAGAAGAACGATCTATTGTAGCAAAACGAGTTTTAGGTTCTCGTTCGCGATTAAACAGATTACTTGCCGCAATGAAATCAGACAATATTTCTATTCCTAAAAACATTGAAAAACTAAAATCGGAAATTTTCGAATTTACAGGTGATATTAATTTTAGAGATAGTGACGGAATGGGCGAAATACTAGACAATGCTTTAAGTTTTGTTCGTAGAAATTACGAAGACGTAACTATGAAAAGCATTATCCAACAACAACAAAAACTGTATTAATATAAATTTACTCTTCAATAGAAATTATTGAAGAGTAAATTTATATCGTATTCTTTTAAAAGAACAACTAAAAAAGTATTAATAAAGAAGGGCTATAAAAATTACACATCATTTTTGGTTTTTAGTAACTCTAAACAATGTTATTTTTTACTACGAATACTCTCAATAACCACCGTTACCAAAATTAAGCTTCCGCCTATAAAAGTATTCCATGTCGGAATTTCATTTAAAAAGACAAAAGCTAAAATGATTCCGAATATTGGTTGCACACTACTAATAATACTTGCCGCTGAAACTGAGAAAAATTGTAGTGAATGTACCATTAAACTATGCCCAATTGCGGTGGTTAACAATGCTAACAATAATACATACGTATATTGACTTTCAAACCCAGAAACATCCATAAAAAACAACACAGGTACTAAACATATTGTAATTATTAAGGTTTGATAAAACATTAATAATACACCGTTGTATTGCAATACATATTGTTTTAAAATTAAGATTCTAATCGAGTAGCATAGGGCAGAGAGGAGTCCGAATAATATTCCTTGAACATTCTCACTTTCTAAATTAAAATCGGGCGCTAATGTGTAAATCCCCAATAAAACCATGCAACCTAAAAGAAGATATATAGGGTTGAATTTTATTTTTAAAAACAAGGGTTCTAAAAAAGCAATCATTACCGGAAAAGTATATAAAGAGAGCATTCCGATAGCTACATTAGATCGTTTTAAAGCGTAGAAATAGGTAATCCAATGAAGTGCCATAAAAATTCCGCTTATAATAAACGGAACTACGTGTTTGGTAGATTTTATTTTGATATCAATTTTTTTAAATCGACAAAAAACATATAAAAATACCATGGCAAAAGCAGAGCGAAACCATACAATTACTTCTGATGGCATGGCTATATATTTACCTAAAACACCCGACGTACTTATAAAAAGTGTTGCTAATAATAAACCTGATATATTTTTTAGCTGATTGTTTTGCATTGATTATTTTTTGTCCCTTTTAAAATAGCTCGTAATTAACATATAGATTATACTCGGAATTCCAATCCAAATAAACTCACTCATAATCACTTTAACGCCTCTTTCTCCAAAAAAACGTTCAATTCCAATGGGAGAAACTTTAATTGGTCGCCAAGGAAAAAAATAACGACTCGTATCGAAAGGAGAAAAAAATGCAACTCCTAAACCACCAGTTGTTAAAGCATCTAAAAAAGCATGTGAAGCGGTACATATTGTAAAAAATAAAATGAGAACTGCACCTTTTTTAGTAAATATTTCTTTTCTATAAAATATTAAGGTGATTAAAAAACCTAAAATGAACGCAAATAAAAGTGAATGCGAAAAGCCGCGATGTCCCCAAAAACTCCCGTATTTAATTCCGAAACTAAAGCCTATTACATCAGCGTCTGGTAATATTGCACAACCAATACCTAATAAAAGGAACTTCCAATTTACAATAGATTTCGAAAACCCTTTTCCGAAGGCAAACGATGCTAATACGTGACCAAATATTGATGCCATTTTATGTTTTTTATTTTTCTTTATTACGAAGAGTAAAATGATGAAATAATCTTCTATTTAGATACAGATTTCTTCTGTACATCCCAATAACGTCCGTTCTCACATTTAGCAAGAATAACCATACTGCTCGTCATTACGAAGAGTGAAACGATGAAGTAATCTTATATTTAAATACAGATTGCTTCGTGCCTCGAAATGACATTCGTTTTATACTTTTTGTAATATTTTTAAAGCTGTATTTACTGAATCAATTCTGATAAAAGTGATTAATAATCGTAATCCGTTTTTGGTAGTTTTTTCTTTCATTACACAGCTTTTCGAATTTTTTTGAACATACTGCAGCATTTTTGTAAATGCTGGTGTTTGATAAAATCCGCTTTGCTGATCAGAAACAAAATAACCAATCATACGTTTTTGTTTTAAAATAACTTTCTCTAAACCAAGTTCTTTCGCCAACCATTTTATACGAACACTGTCTAATAAATCTTGAACCTGCGTTGGGTATTCTCCAAAACGATCGGTAATTTGACTTTCAAATTCTACCAATTCTTTTTCTTCGGTTAAGGTTCCTAATTTGTTGTATAAACTCAATCTTTCGGTTACAGAATTTACATAATCATCAGGAAAAAGAATTTCAAAATCGGTATCAATTTGTACTTCTTTTACATATTCTTTCGGTACATTTTCGTCTACTGGATACAGTTCTTTAAACTCGTTTTCTTTCAACTCAACAATAGCTTCTTGTAATATTTTCTGGTAGGTATCAAAACCAATATCATTAATAAACCCGCTTTGTTCACCACCTAATAAATCTCCTGCACCACGAATTTCTAAATCCTTCATGGCAATATTTAATCCGCTTCCTAAATCAGAAAATAACACCAATGCTTCAATACGTTTACGCGCATCATCTGTCATCATATGAAAAGGCGGCGTAATAAAATTACAAAATGCCTTTTTGTTCGATCGCCCAACACGGCCACGCATTTGATGCAAGTCCGACAATCCGAAGTTATTGGCATTATTGATAAAAATAGTATTGGCATTTGGTACATCTAATCCGCTTTCGATAATCGTGGTAGACACTAAAACATCAAACTCGTTATTCATAAAACCAAGCATCAATTCCTCTAACTTTTTACCTTCCATTTGTCCGTGCCCAATTCCGATTTTAGCATTCGGTACCAACCGTTGTAACAAACCGGCAACTTCTTTAATATTTTCGATTCTGTTATGAATAAAAAATACTTGTCCACCACGAGAAATTTCATAAGAAATGGCATCTCGAATTGTTTCTTCGCTAAAGCGGATTACACTAGTTTCAATAGGATGACGATTTGGTGGCGCTGTTTTTATTACCGATAAATCTCGTGCTGCCATTAAACTAAACTGTAATGTACGCGGAATAGGGGTAGCAGTTAAGGTTAACGTATCTACATTTTCTTTAATCGTTTTTAACTTGTCTTTTACGGCAACTCCAAACTTTTGCTCTTCATCAATAATTAGTAATCCTAAATCTTTAAAATTGACTTTTTTATTGGTTAATTGATGCGTTCCTATCACAATATCTACACTTCCGTTAGTAACACCTTCTAAAACTCCATTACGCTGTTTTGTGGTTCTAAAACGGTTTAGGTAATCAATAGTAACTGGAAAGTCTTTTAAACGCTCTGAGAAGGTCTTAAAATGCTGAAAAGCCAAAATAGTTGTAGGCACTAAAATTGCCACTTGTTTTCCGTTATCTACTGCTTTAAAAGCAGCTCTAATAGCAACTTCTGTTTTACCAAAACCAACATCACCACACACCAAACGATCCATGGGTTGTGCTTTTTCCATATCGGCTTTTACATCTTGTGTTGATGTGAACTGATCTGGAGTATCTTCATAAATAAAACTTGCTTCTAACTCGTGCTGCATGTGCGTATCCGGACCGAAAGCATAACCTTTTTGTAATTTCCGCTTTGCGTATAACTGAATTAAATTAAAGGCAATGTGTTTTACTCTAGCTTTGGTTTTTTGTTTAACTTTTTTCCAAGCATCTGAACCTAACTTGTATATTTTAGGTGGTTTACCGTCTTTACCATTAAACTTAGATATTTTATGTAACGAGTGAATACTTACATATAAAATATCGCGATCGCCATAAATAAGCTTAATGGCTTCTTGTTTTCTATCTTCTACATCAATTTTTTGTAATCCTGCAAACTTTCCTATTCCATGATCGATATGCGTTACGTAATCACCTATTTCTAACTTGGTAAGTTCTTGTAAAGTGATAGATTGTTTTTTCTCATAACCATTTTTTAAACGGAATTTATAATAACGCTCAAATATTTGATGATCGGTATAACAAACAATCTTGTTTTCTAAATCTACAAATCCTTGATATAACGGAAATACAATAGTTTCATAAGATACCTCGGCTTCATTATCATCAAAAATATCGTGGAATCGTTGTGCTTGTTTGTCGTTAGAACAAAATATGTAATTGGTAAATCCTTTTGCTGAAAATTCATTGAAATTCTGAATTAACAAATCGAATTTTTTATTAAAAGAGGGCTGCGGATGGGTATCAAAAATTACGTCACACTGAACTTGTTTCAGTGTCGCATTATGTGATTCCGAAACAAGTTCGGAATGACCTGTTTTACCAAAATTAACTGTCGTAAAATCTGCTAACTGTTTTTTTATCAAAGCACCATCACAAAATAATTCTGAAGGTTTTGAGTGGTTTATATCTGTAGATAGTTCATTAAACGATAATTCTGCTTTTTTATAGAACTTATCTAAATTTTCGGTAAGAATATCGTTGTTTTTTACAAAAATTGCTGTTTTAGCAGCAATGTATTTTAAGAAGCTTTCTCTACTTTCTTGTAGTGTTTTGTTTTCTACATTCGGCATTATAGAAACTTTCTTCAGTTTTTCTTTAGAAAGTTGGGTTTCTACATCAAAAGTTCGAATACTATCTACTTCATCACCAAAAAACTCCATTCGATACGGTTCATCGTTCGAAAATGAAAACACATCGATTATTCCCCCACGCACTGAAAACTCACCAGGTTCGGTAACAAAGTCAACTCGATTAAAATTGTATTCGAACAATACTTCGTTTACAAAATCGGGCGATACATTTTCGCCAACCGTAATTTTAAGTGTATTTTTTTCTAGTTCTTTTTTAGTAACTACTTTTTCGAATAGGGCAGTAGGATAAGTTACTATTATCGCTGGTTTTTTCCGCGAATTAATTCGGTTTAAAACCTCTGATCGTAACAGTACATTGGCATTATCAGTTTCTTCTATCTGATAAGGTCTGCGATAAGATCCCGGATAAAACAATACATTTTTATCGCCTAATAATTGTTCTAAATCGTTTAAATAATACGCTGCTTCTTCCTTATCGTTAAAGATTAACAAATAGGGTTTATCAGCTTTTTTAAAACTTTCAGAAATAACAAAAGACAACGAAGAACCAACCAAATTCGCTATTTGAAAATGGTGTTGTTCTTGTTGAAGTGCATTTACAATCTGCTTTACTTTGCCCGATTGTTGGTAATGATTTACAATAGTTTGCTTACTCAACCTTAAAAAATTTACGCAAATATACGAGTATTATTTTTTTAGCTTTTTAGTTAAAATAACTCGAAATATGATGATGAATCATTTTTGGAAGTTGAAAGTTGTTACTGGGAAGTTGAAAAACTCATTTGGGAAGAAAATAATTTTATATATGTTGTTTTATAATATTTTATCCTTCTCTAAATAATATATAACTAATAATATACCATTATTTTATGTTAAAGTTAAGTAAGAAAATAAGTAATAGTAAATGGTTTCAAAATTTCGTGACAACAGCTATTTTAATAGCTGGTGTTTTAGTAGGATTAGCTACTTATGAAAAATTTTCAGTAAGACATGAAAATATTTTAGAGCTTTTGAATCAAATAATTCTTGGGATTTTTATACTAGAAATAATCATAAAAGTTTTAGCGGAAGGAAACAAACCTTGGTTGTATTTTACTGATGGGTGGAATATTTTTGATTTTATTATTGTAACCGCTGCATTTCTTCCTTTTGGTGGTAGCTCTATTGCTATATTACGATTGCTTCGTCTGTTAAGAGTTTTAAAACTTATAAAAGCATTGCCAAAACTTCAAATGTTGGTAAGAGCTCTTTTAAAGAGTTTACCTTCTATGGGGTATGTTTCTATATTACTAACCTTGTTATTTTATATTTATGCTGTTGCTGGGGTTTTCTTTTTTGGAAAAAACGATCCTATACATTTTGGTGATTTACAAACCTCTATGCTTTCGCTTTTTAGAATAGTAACCTTAGAAGACTGGACAGATATTATGTATATAAATATGTATGGCTGTGAAAATTATGGATACACTGACACTATGAATTTATGTACCAATTCTACTGCTTCTTCCGCTCTTTCTATTACCTTTTTTGTAACGTTTGTCTTAATAGGTACTATGATTTTTCTAAACCTTTTCATTGGAGTTGTGATGAATGGTATGGATGAAGCTAAAAATGAAATGTTATTAGAAGAAAGAATGGAAGAAGAAGGAAATGATATAAAAATAGAAGATGTTGAAAATAAAATTTCTGAATTAGAAGAAGTATTGTCTCTTTATAAAGTGCAACAAAAATTATCTAATAATTAAAAAAAAACAATTTTTTAAGAACATTTATACATAGTTAAAAAATTTAATACCAATACATTAAATAACATCAACAACACTTATTCCGTTGCTCTTTTTGGTGATTTGTATTTGAGTAGGAATACGTTCTTTTAAGTTTTCTACATGCGATATAATTCCAATCATTTTGCCTTGTGCTTGTAAAGTTTCTAAGGTAGAAATTACCGTTTCTAATGTATTGCTATCTAAAGTACCAAAACCTTCATCAATAAATAAAGAATCTATTTTTACATTTTTACTCGCTAAATCTGATAAACCTAAGGCCAGCGCTAAACTGATAATAAATTTTTCACCACCGCTAGAGGTATCTACCAATCTTGCCTGATCTGTTTGGTAATGGTCAATTAAATTAAAATTAAGCTCTTCTTTCGGTTTGTACGCTCCTTCCATTTTTAATGAATAACGCTTATTTAACTTATACAAATGCACATTAGCAAGGTCTAACAAATGTTTTAAGGTTAAACGCTGAACGTACACATTAAACGCATCTTTTGAATTTCCTATAACTTTAAATAATGCAGCCCAAATACCGCATACTTTTGCTTGCGCATCTATCTTTTTAGAGACTTCTTTATTTCGGTCTCTTATTTCTTGATCTTTTCTAAAAGCTTCTACTATTTTACCTTTTTCAGTTAAAAAATATTTATTTTTTATTGATAAATCTTCTAAAACCACTTTATTTTCTAGTGCCGAAATTTCAAAAGCCCGCTGTTTATTTAAAACTTCAAAAGCTTTTAAATTACTTTCTTTTTTGGTTTTAAGAGTAATCTGATTTTCTTTAATACGCTCTTTATTTTGCGTGTATTTTTCTAAATCTTCTTTAGATAATAGCGCTTTTTCTATTTCCTCTTTAGTAGTAAAATCACTCTGATTTAAATCGTTTGCTAAAATTGATTTAAAATTGGTTAAAGCGGTAATTAAATCAGCTTGTTCTTTAGCTGTATTTGTTTTTAAAGCTACTACCTCTGTTTTTGTATCGAGGTGTTTTTGTAAATTCTTTTTATGTTTATCTAATTTTTCTTTGCTTTGATTAACAACCAACTGTAATCGTTCTCTTTTATTAGCAACCGTAACATTTAATGGTAAAATAGCGAATCGTTTTGTAGTAAAATCTTTTATTTTAACATCATTTTCCTCCTTATTTTTAAAATATTCTTTGTAAATTTTATCATCTTTTTCTTGCTGATTTTTATTGTTTTTTACATTGTTATTTAAAACAGTAAGTTCTGATGTTAGTGTATTAAAAACTTGAGTTTCTTTATTGTAATTACTTATAGATGCTTCTATATTTTGAATAAAAATATCTATCGTTTCAACAGGTGGTAACAGGTAATTATATTTTGCCAGTTTTACTCTTAAATCATTTTCTAAATTACTACAAGTTGCATTTAACCGCGCTATTGATTGCTCTTTAGTTTCAATCTCGGTAGTGCTGTTTTTAATATGCTCTTTTTTGGTAGCAACCGATGTTGTTAACGTACCTAAACCTTCTTTAAAACTATTTATTTTCTCTGAAGATTCATTTTTAGCTGTTTGTAATTTTTGAGCAATTACGATGTCATTATTTAAAATCATCAACGCTTCTGAAGTTGATTTTAACGTTGTATTTATTTTATCAACATCGGTTAATTCACACTGAATATTAATTTTACTTGCTGATACTTCAAAATCTCCAAGCGCTATTACAATGGCTTTGCTTTGCTTATTTAATCCATCAATAGTAGTTATAATTTGTGCTTTTTTTACCTCTAACGTACTCTTAGATGTTGAAAGTTCTTGTAAGTTTTTTGTTCTAGAATTAAATTCTAATTCGGCATTAGAAACCTCATTTATTTTGGAATTATCCACAAACGGATGTGCTGTAGATCCGCATAAACCACAGGGTTCTCCTGCTTTTAATCGCAAGCGATCACTTTCGTAATTTGCAATGCTTTTTTCTAAATCTAAAATTTTTGAGGCATCCCTAACTGCTTTTTCTTGATTTTCAAAAGCTGTTTTCACCAATTTTAACTCTTCTTCTATTAATTTATAAGTGTTTACGAATTTATGTTGCTCAGCTTCTATTTCCGTTTGTGCAGCTTTGGTTTTGAGTGTTTGTTCAGAAATATTTTTAAACTGTTCCCAATTGTCTTTTTGTATCAGCAACTCTTCTTTTTTCTTTAAAAGCTGTTGAATATTTTTTTTGATTAATTCATCTGAAATTCGAATATATTCTTTTTCTATCGTTGCAATTTCTATTGATTTTTTAGCTAATAATTCAACATCAGTAGTTAAAAGATGCGTGTTTTTTAGAACTTCTTTCTTTTTAAACGCTACAAAGTCTACATCTTCCTTTAAAGATTGTTTACTCGATTTTAAGGTTGTTAGATCTTTTGTCCAACTAGAAATTTTATCAGCAACCTCTTTTAAAAACTTGTTTTCATTTAAAAATAAAGCTGTTTTTTCTACTTTAACCGTCGTTACTGTAATTTCTTTGAGTATGCTTTTTTCTTCTTCTTTTAAACGCTCAATTTGTTCGGCTACTACTTTGAATTGTTGTGTATTTTTTTCTTTTTGAACGGCTTCATTTTTTAATTTCCCGTCTAGTTTTGTTATGAATTCGAACTTTGGCAGCCATTCCGAAAATTCTTTATTTGCTTTTTCAAACAGTGCTGTTTCAGTGGAAACCAATTTTTCTAAACCATCAATTGTTGGTTTTAGTTGTGCTAATTGGTTTTCTATATTTTTTAATGTTGCTATTTTTTGAAGTTCTTCTTTTTCTGTTCTATTTAAATCCTGAATAAGTTCTTTAAATGGTGCTGCTTTTTCATTTAAAGCCAAAGCATCTAGTTCTGTTTGATGCTTTTTTATATAAAGATCAATGCTTTTAACAGCTTCTTCTTGTTCTTTTGCCTCTGAAGTTAGTTTGTCAAACTGAACATACCAATCTGCTATAACTTGCGTAGCTTTTAACTCTTTTTCGATAGTATTAATATCCGAAATAAGTGTTGTATCTTTTTGTTTTAGTGCTTTTTTTTCTTCTGTTGTTAAAACATCTTCTGAGTTGATTTTAGCTTGAATATCTTTTAACTTTTTGTCTTCTTTTGATTTTCTATCTAAAACACCTTGACCTATTTTTTTATAAATCTCCTCACCTGTAATTTGTTCTAGTAACTTTCCCTTATCTGGTCCTTTGGCCGATAAAAAAGATGCAAAATCACCTTGAGCCAGCATTACAGACCTTAAAAACTGATTATAATCTAACTGTGTTACCTTATGAACTTCTGTAATTAAAGCTCTTTTTTGAGTGGCAATAATAACATCGGTCGTTAAGTTTTTTAAACTTACTTCTTCTTTAGTATTCTTATATTTTTTCCCTGATTTATCAGCAATTCTAATTCCCCAAAAAGCTTCATAAATAAAATTGTTATTTTCAAAAGTAACTCTAGTAAAAGCATCATTTGCACTGTGACTTACCACATCGATCAACGAACCTTTTGTGCCACTAAAACGTGGAACATTATGATATAAGGCAATCGTAATAGCATCTAAAATTGTAGTTTTCCCTGCACCAGTAGAACCTGTAATGGCAAATAAACCAACATCTTTAAATTGCTCATTTTCAAAATCTATTACAATAGGTGTATCCGATTTTAAGGAATTAATATTTTGTAATTCTATTTTTAATATTTTCATATCAATATATAATTATTGATTTTTAACAACTTGTAATACTTCATTAAAAGCATCCCAGACTTCCGGGTTTTCCTTTAAATCAAAATCCATTTCTTCACACTTTAGTTTAAAAACTTCGGTAGGTAATAATTCTTTAATCGATTTTGTGTTTTCTAGCAACTCTTCAATTCCTTGTGTTTTTCGTTGCTTTTTTAAAGAGGTTTTTAATATTTCGAAGCAATATTTTTCGGCAGCTATTTTTAGCTCTTCTGTATTTATAGTGTTGTTTTCTTTTAAAACAATTTCTACCCAAGGTGTTAATTTATAAGAATTAGAAGTAATACTCGAAAACCCATCAATACATTCGGTCATGCTTCCTGTTAATTTATAAAACTCTCTAAAACGCGGAATTACAACATCTTCAATAGCACTTATTTCATTGTTTTTTGTAGTTAAAACAAGTACTTTTTTATCGTAATTAATTTCACTAAAGCTTAAAATATTTGGAGAACCAGAATATCGTACTTTATCATTATCACCAATTATTTGCGGCCTATGTAAATGTCCTAAAGCGATATAATTAAAATAAATAGGAAAATCTGCTGCCCCAATATGCCCTAAAGTACCCACATAAATATTTTGTTCACTATCAGAAACCGAACCGCCTGTTGCAAATAAATGCCCCATTGCAATTACGGGTGCATTGCTTGTATTTATTAACTCGCATTGTTTCGCAACTAACTGATAATGATTAATTAAAGCTGTTTTGTATTTATCTGTAAGCTCATCGAAAGATTCACCTGCCACCGCTCTTCTGATATCTCCGTCACGCAAATAGGGAACTGCACCAACGATAATTTTTTCATCATTTATATCAATTTCAAAAACTTCATCTTCAATATTTTCTGTTGCTTTACCAACCACTTTTATCGACAATGCATCTAATATATGTTTTGGAGCGTTTAAAGTTCCTGGTGAATCATGATTACCGCCTGTAATAATAATAGATTTACAACTAGTTGCTTTTAACTTTACCAAAAAGCTATAATACATTGCCAAACTTTGGTTAGAAGGTGAACCAGTATCAAATATATCTCCTGAAATTAATAATACATCTATTTTTTGATCGATAATGTAATTTTCAATCCAATTTAAAAACAAGGTCTGCTCTTCTAATTGCGATTGCTCATGTAATCTATGACCCAAATGCCAATCGGCAGTATGAAGTATTTTCATTTAAAATATTTTTAAAACTGGTATAGCAACTTATAAATTAAGGAAGTAAAAACTTAATCATTTATAAGTTATCAAAATAAAGGCTAAGAAAAAAATTGTTTTTTTTATTTTTAAAACTACACAATAATTAAGCTAAAAGCAATCGATAAAAATTTATTTTTTTGAAGGTTTCATAAATAAGATTCATTGTTATTTTTTAAAAGCTAAAACACATTTAAAGTTGTCTTAAAACTTAAATATAACCCTTATTGACACATTCGTCAACGGTTTTTTTATAATCGCTTAAAAGGTCTATTTCACACTCTTTTTTAATCACTATTATTTATTATTAAACACAAAATCATAAGAAAAAATAATATTATGTTTTCTGTAAATTTATTAACTTTAGTAAAAAGTTTTAGGTGACTTTTTTTTCATCTTTGTATCTAAAGAAAAACTATAATTATTAAAATATTAAGATCATGTCAATATCTGATTTATATTCAAGTGGAAAACACAAACAGGAAATAGGACACTTTGCAAGTGTTGTGAAAATTGCAAAAACCGATGGTGTTATTTCAGAAGGTGAGCAAAAATTATTAGATCGTGCAGCAAAAAAATTAAACATTGCTGAAACAGAATATATTGAGATCTTAAAAAATCCAGAGAAATTTCCTGTAAACCCACCTGTGAATTATGATGAACGTATTGAACGTTTATATCGCTTAACTAAAATGATATTTGCTGATGAGCATATAGATAAAAAACAAGTAACACTTATGCAAAGAACTGCGGTGGCCTTACAGTTTCCGTTAGATAACATTGAAAAAGTTTGTGATGAAGCAATTCATTTAGTAATGAATACTAATGATTTAGAGGAGTTTACAATTGCTATTAAAAAAGTAAATGCTATTTAAAACATTTATACTAAATTGCGGTTAATCAAGTTATTAAATTAAATACCCCCCTAATTAATGAAAAATAGAATTTTACTTACTATAATACTTTGTTGCTCAATGAATTTGTTTTCACAAAATTTAAACGATTCTTGGCAAATAGGAATTGGAATGGGAGTTACTATGTTTAATCAGAGTGATGTTACGTTTATTGGAGATAAATATCAATTTCAGGTACCTGTACTTAGTATAACAATGCCAATTGGTGAACGCTTGTCTATTGACGGAGCAATGTCTATAAACACAATAGACGATGTTGGGTTCATTGAAAATGTTGCTAGTTACTTTTCACTAGATGGTTCGGTTCGTTATAATTTTAATGCAGTATTAGAAAAATTTAGTCCATATGTTTTTGTAGGAGGAAGTATTGTAGATTCTGATAAAAAAATGACACCCACTATTAATTTAGGTGCTGGTGGTATTTATTGGATAACGGACAATATAGGAATAAATCCTCAACTATATTATAAACATTCTTTTGAAGCATACGAAAGTATGCGTTCTCACATTCAAGGAACTTTAAGTGTGGTATTTAAACTGAATTGGAATAATGCCGGAAGTGTGAACCGTGGAGGAAGATCTTCTTCATGTCATTACAATCAATTTTAAAAAGAAAATTAATCCAAAATAAAAACGCCGCTTTATAAAGCGGCGTKTTTTGTTTTTATGATAACTTCGCTATTGCGTTGTTATTTAGATTTAGTGTTTCCTTTTTTCTCTGCATCTTTTTCAGCTTGAGCTTCAGCATCCTTTTGGGCTTGTTCCTCAGCATCTTTTTCAGCTTGAGCTTCAGCATCCTTTTGAGCTTGTTCCTCAGCATCTTTTTCAGCTTGAGCTTCAGCATCCTTTTGGGCTTGTTCCTCAGCATCTTTTTCAGCTTGAGCTTCAGCATCCTTTTGGGCTTGTTCCTCAGCATCTTTTTCAGCTTGAGCTTCAGCATCCTTTTGAGCTTGTTCCTCAGCATCTTTTTCAGCTTGAGCTTCAGCATCCTTTTGGGCTTGTTTTTGAGAAGAACCAATTGATTTCCTCTTAACAAATTCTAAATTTTCGCCTTTCTTTAAGCTGTTATCACCCAAATACTTTTCGGTAAAGAATTCGCCTCTTGGGTTGATATAGATAAATTTCGCATGTTGAAATTTATCTAACATCTGATGGGCTTTTTTTCGTTGCTCTTTTGTCATAATTTCTAAGAATTATTCGTTAGCACTAACAATTGCACCAAATCCGTGCTCTTGCTTTTTATCACACAAACCGTAAGAATGTAAACGCAACTCACTTGTTGGGTCTGTACTTCTTGTATCAGTTTTCATTGGCTTAAACAATGTTTGCACTTGTTCAATATGATACACCGTGTTTGGTGCATAATAAAACACAGATCCTTTTTGATCTGTAGCATCAACTATTGCTCCGTTAGACTTTAATTGTCCTGCAGCATTGTAATACACAGAATCATTGTTCTCAAAGAATTTCAAATTAAAGAAACGCTCAATTGCCCCTGTTTTTGGGTTGATAATTAAATCACGATAGTTATTCGTTGCACCTCTATCATGTAATAAATCTGCTTTATGATGGTCACATAAAATCATGTACCAAGCCGATTTATCAGTAAGATTTAATGCTTCTAACATTACTAAATACTCAACTAAATCAGTATAAGTTAAACGCTTTCTACCGTTAATTACAGTACCTGTAGTTCTTAAAATTGGCATTTTACCAGCAACATGTTCTTGTGGTGCTAACTTGTGCATCGCATAATCACGAACACCTAACTTAAAAGATTCGGTATGTTTTACTCTAACAGCTGCTTGTTTATCAAAAGCCATTGCTCTTAATTCAGCATCTGTTACAGATGTAGGATCCGTATCTAACTTATCCCAGTTTACCAATCCTTTCTTACCTACCATTGCGGTTGGCGTAAACCCGTCACCTTTGTTTACATGAAAACCAACATTATTGATTAACTTGTTAAACTTGATACCATCTTTATCGATAGCTGCAGGGTTTGGTCTTTTAAGAGTTCCGATAAAATCATCGTTAAAATTTCTAAACTCTTCTAATAATTGTGGCTCTACATATTGCTCAAGCCAAATTCCGTCTACTAATGCCATTACTTATTGTATTTAGCGTTAAAAATTTGATTGTATTTAGCAGGTTCTTTTTCTGCCATTTTTTCGAATCCTTTAGGGTCTTTTTCCATCCATTGGTCAAAACCCCAATTAGCACGAGGTTCATCTTCTCCTTCTTTACCTCCTTTAATTGCACCTACAATATTTGGAGCAGTACCTTTTTTAGAAGTGCTTAACACTGTCATTAAAGCTTCAATACCAGACTTTTCTCCAATATTTTCATAAACTTCTCTTTTCTCAGGATCAAATAATTTGTTCTTTTCAGCAGTGTCTAAATAGGCTTTTACTTGTCCCTTTTTATAAGTTTCTAACTCTTTTTCAGCATCTTTACGAGCTTGAGTTTCCGTTTGCAATTGTGCTTCTACTGCTTCAACAACAGCAGTATCAGAACTCTGTGCATTAACATTTTTTAAGCCCAAAGCCGTAATCAATGGTTGTTTCATATTTGATTTGTTATTTGTGTTAGATTTATTAATTGGTTGTGTAAGTAAGGCTGCATACCTGTTAAATACTTCTTGTTTTTTTAAAGCACTAGGCTCTTCAACAGGAAGGGTTAATTCAACTTGGGATGGAATTATTTTAGAAACTAATCCCATAGCCAAACATTCTTCAGCATCAAACCAGTTATCACCAATCATTAGTTTTTCAACCTCTGATTCTGACATCCCAGTTCTGGCCATTAATTTTTTCTTAAAGTTCTTTTCAATTGACCTTAATAATTTAGCATCCTTTTCAAAATCAGCTGCAGTACCATCACGATAAGACAATGGAGCATGAATCATGACATAACCATTCTCAACTATTTCAACATTTGGTCGAGATAATATCATAACAGCCCCCATACTTGCCGCTATACCATCGATAATTATTTTTTCAATAGCTGTTGACTTATTCAGCGCATTGTACATCAAGTTTCCATCAAAAACACTACCTCCGTAGGTGTGAATACGCACTTTTATATCATCGTATTCAGCTTCTAATTTATTTAAATGTGAAACAAAATAAGCCCCATCTCCATCCCAAATAACTCCGTAAGCTGTTAATGTATTTTTATGCGTTTTTACAATCATTATAATTGGCTGTTTTACCTAATTTTTCAGCAAACATATAGCGGTAATTCTGTTTGCAAAACAATACACGTAAGGGTTGCAACTATCTTATTTTAAAGAGTTTAGTTTTTTGAATTTTGCTATAAAATGTATAATTGCTATGGCGAAAAGAACCAATAATGATGCTGTAAAATCTATCGCGAAAAGAATGTTTGTTGAGGATGGTTTAAATGCAAAAGCAATTGCTATTGCTTTAGATAAAACGGAACAAACTATTGGTAGATGGCGAAAAGGTTTTGGTGACAATCCTGTCAGCTGGGACGAAGAAAGAAAACAATTTTTAGCAACGCCTCATAACATTAAAAAACTAATATCTAATGAGCTATCACAACTTGTAGAAGGTAAAGAAGCTGAGTTAGATATGAAAGCTATTCAGGCAGCTATTAGAGCACTACATGATATAGCAGACGAAACTTCTGTAGAGGTAGTATATACCGTATTTAAAGAATTTGACAATTGGATGGCAGAACAAGATCCTGAAATTGCAATTAGCTTTTTAACATGGCATAAAAACTACTTATTATATAAAGCACAACAAAATTCTTAAATGAGCGGTACAGGATTAAATACAGCAATGGAAAAGTTGCTAAAAAAGTATGATGCTCACTGTAAATCGGTAGAGCAATCAACTTTTATAGACCTTAACCAAACTCCTGCTGAACGAAGACGAAAAATAAAAGCATTAGAAAAAGATTACATCGCTTGGTTTCAAGAAATGTTTCCTCAATATGCAAAAGTTGAGAGTGCTTGGTTTCATAAAAAGATAGCGAAACTTTTAATTGAAAATGATATTTGTAATCTATTAGCTGAAATATATAGATCGGGAGCTAAATCGGTACATCTATGTATGGGCATTCCTTTATACTTATATGTTACAAAAAAAATGAAGTTTATGCTATTGGTTGGGCAAACTGAACCAAAGGCAAAAAAACTAATTTCAGATATTCAAAGTCAATTAACTCACAACCGTAGGTTTTTACATTATTATGGTAAAAAATTTAAGTTTGGCGACTGGGCATCTGGAGACTTTACAACTACTGATGATGTAAAGTTTATTGCCATGGGTATTGGTCAATCTCCTCGTGGTTTACGTGAAGGAAATGAGCGCCCAGATTATATTGTTGTAGACGATGTTGATACTAAAGAGCGATGTTATAATGATGCAAGAAGCCAAAAAGCGGCTGAATGGGTTTGGGAAGATTTAAAAGGAACGTTTGACGAAGGTGGTAAATTTCAACGCTTTGTAGTTGCTAATAACAACTTTCATAAAAATACTGTAATTAATCAACTGAAATCAGATTTTGAACTGAACAACAAAAAAGCAAAAGAATATGGTTTTAAGAAAAAACACTTTGTAGTAACTGTAACTGCAGTTAAAGATTTAACCAGTTTTGAACCTAATTGGCCTGAAAAAACAAGTGCTAATTATTGGCGTGAAAAGTATTATTCAACACCACATCGTTCGTTTATGCGAGAATACATGCATAAACATATTGTGGAGGGTGCCATCTTTAAAAATGAATACATCAGTTACAAAAACAGGCTTAAATACAACCAATATGATGCCTTGTGTTTTTATGGCGATTTGTCTTATAAAGATGCAGGAGATTTTAAGTCGATGGTGTTTGTTGGTAAAAAAGGACGCGAATTTCATTTGTTGGATTGTTTTGTTCGGCAAACATCAAGATACAACGTAGCAAAGTGGTTATATGAAAAGGTTGAAGATGAAAACCTATTAAACTACAACATTCAGTATATGATTGAAGGATTGTTTGCTCAAGATGAATTTGTGAGTGATTTTGACGCAGTAGGAGATGAAATGGGTTGGTATGTTCCGGTTGTTGCTGACAACAAAAGTAAGAGCGGAAAATTTGATCGTGTAGAAAGTATGGCAGGATATTTTGAACGTAAAAACGTGTTTTTTAATACCAAAATAAAAGAAACTATTGATTGCCAAGAATTGCTAGATCAATTATTAGCTTTTCAAAAAGGAAGTGGTGTACATGATGATGCTCCTGATAGTTTACAATCGGCAATTGCAAAGTTAAATACATCAGCTTTTATAAATTCAACACCACCAAGAACTACCAGTAGAAAAGAATTAATTAAGCAACAAAAAAACAGGTTTTAATGTTTATTACAGATAATGATTATACCGTTTTGGTACGCGATGAAGTAAAAGGAATTTTACTAGAAGACTATTCTGACACCAAGCTAAGAGGAGCCGAGCAAATGGCTTTAGCACAAATACGTAATTATTTAGCAGGTAAATACAATGTAAACGAAATATTTAATCAGGTAGATGATCAGCGAAATAGTCACATTGTAATGATCGTGATAGATTGTGCTTTGTATCATTTATATACAAGTACTGTACCTCGTAGTATGCCCGATATTCGTTCAGCTCGTTATCAAGATGCTATTGATTGGTTAAAATTAGTAGCATCTGGAGACACCTTAGCTGATTTACCAAAAATAACAGATGAAAGTGGAGAAGAGTTGATAGGAATTAAGGTTACGTCAAAATATAGTCCTGAAAACCAACGTTGGTAACACAATTTAAAACAGCTTTAAAAGCTATTTAAAAGATAAAAAATGAAAGTATTTGGATACGATGTAAATATTAAAAAAACGAATGTTTTAGCAAAAACTGAAACAGCAAACAATTCAGGTAAAAAAAACCCTGCAATTATAAAAATTGCTCAAGGGTTTAAAGATAGCAGCCGTAAAGATATTGATAAATGGAGACAAGCATTACAATTAATGCAGCATCCCGAAGAACCTAAATTTCAAGCTTACTATGATTTAATAGATGATTTAAAAACTGATGGACATTTACAGTCGCAAATACAAATGCGAAAAATGTCAACTTCTAACACCGATTTTCATGTTGTTAACCGTAAAACTAAAGACATTAATGAAGAGCTAACATTTACAGTGCAACAACAATGGTTTTATGAGTTTTTAGATCATGCAATAGATCATATATTATACGGTACTACTTTAATTGAATTTTCTGAATTTCAAGCAGAAAAAATTAAATGCGACATTATTCCTCGTAGAAATGTAGTGAGTACTCAAAATAAAATTTTTCCAGACTTACAAAAACCTCAGTATATAGATTATGGTGACGAGATGTTTGATAGTTGGTTAATTCAGATTGGAAAAAGTGGAGATATCGGAATTTTAAACAACATCATTCCAAACCTTATTTGGTTACGTAATGTAATGCAAGCGTGGGCGGAATTTTGCGAAAAATTCGGATTACCGTTAATTACAGCAACTACTAATACTACTGATACAACTACGATTAATAATGTTCATAAAATGTTATTAGAATTAGGACAGGCAAGTGTTGGTACATTTCCTCATGGAACAGAAATAAAGTTTCAAGAAGCAAACAGAACCGATGCTTACAATACTTACTTGCAATTCATAAAAACAAATGCAGATATGGTTAGCAAGCAATTAGTAGGTTCTACCATGTTATCAGATCAAGGTTCTAACCGAAGCCAAACTGAGGTACATGAGCGCACTTTAGATAATAAAATTGCACAAGCAGACAAACGTTTAATCTCTTTTATTGTAAATGATCAGTTGTTTCCTTTATTAGAATCTCAAGGCTATAAAATCAGCCCTGAAGATATGTTTGAGTTTAAACCAGCTAAACAAGTATTGTCATTAAAAGAACTTTGGAAAGTAACAGACGGATTGCTAAAAAGTGGGCATGAAATACCTTTAGATTGGCTTTCAAAATCTTTTAATATACCTATTGACAGTAAAAAAAAAACCTTGACGCCAAATAAAGATGTAATTACATTAGCAACAAATCGGTATCCAATAAGTTGCTGCCCAAGTATAATAACCGCTGTTGGGGGTAGTATTGGTAAATTATTACAAACATTAAGAAATCAACTGATAAAAGAATTATATAATAGTTCTGATACGTCAGGTACTGTTGGAAACATAATTGTTGCTGAAGCTTTAGAGTTGTTTAGTGGTTTAAAATCAACAATACCTAATACCAGTCAATATACTGGTCCCGATTTGTTAATGCTTCAAATGATGGAGTATAACCTATTTGAATTTTCAGCAAGTAAAACCGAAGCCCGATTAGCTTCAATGACTGATTTGCTTATTGATAAAGACACTAAAAAGCTACGTGATTTCAATGAATTTCAAGCATTATGTGAAAAGGAAACAAAAGAGTTTGACACTAATTGGTTACGAACGGAATACAACTTGTCTGTAGCTGTTGGGCAAAACTCAGCAAGCTACTTACGTATGTTACAAGAAAAAGATACAGTAACCTCATTTGTAGAATACCAAACTATTGGCGATGAAAATGTAAGAAATTCGCATGAAGTGTTAGATGGTAAGGTGTTTAATTTATCAGACAAATCTGCGATGGATTTAGTAGCTCCTAATGGTTATGGATGTAGGTGTGAATTAGTACAATATATTGGTGATCCTGGAGACAAATTGATAAGTGGTAAATATGCGAAAGCTTTACTGGTAGAACAAGATCCTAAATACAGGAACTCACAATTTGAAGTTAATCGTGCCGATTTAAAACAAGTGTTTACAAAAAAACAATTTTATAGCGACATAAAAGGATTGCCTGAAAAATTAAATACCATGACTTTTGATAAGTATGGTTTAAAGCCTCATAGTAGTTTTAAAAACACTTTAAACAACCTTAAAATTGATGAAACAATAAATGGAAAGAATGTAAGTGAGCTGTTTAAAAAAGTAAAAAACAAAGACCATATGGGCTTTAAAGATTACTTAGGCAGAAAAATGATTTTGAAAGAAAGTGTATTTAAACAACACACTAAAGGAAAATACCTAAATAAACAAGAGCAACGCGATAAGTTGTTTCCGCATTTAAAAGGAATTATTAATAACCCTGATGAAGTTTGGTATAATAATCCTGATAAATTAGAAAGTCAATTTCAATCAAGGTATATCAAATTTTACAAGGATAAAGTAATAGTTATTGACTGTAAATTAGATAATAAACAAGGATTAGAAATTAAATCATGGTATCCTATAAAAAAAGAAGACCTTTTATATAGAAAAGGCCTTCTTGTTAGGGATAAGTTAAATAAAACACCCTCAATTAAATGATACCCAACGCGCTATTCTATCCCTATGAAGTGAGCCCTGTAACGTTATGGGGTCGTATAAAACTTAACACAAATATACAAAATATAAAACAAACACTATGGCAAAGGCAAAAATGACCATGCTATTAGATTTGAGTGACAAGCTTTTTGGAGGTAAACTTAAAAAGCTACAAACCAAGTTTGATAAGTTTACAACTAAAACTGGTCAGAAATTTGACAAGTTAAAATTAAAATACAAAGGTTTTATTGATGAAATACCAATATTGGGTAGAGCAATGGATTTGTTAAAAAACCCAGTTGCATTAGCTACCGTAGGTCTTGTAGGTTTAGGGCTTGCTGTTGGTGTTATAGCAGGTAAAGGCGTCGAAGCGGCAGAAAAGTTTGATACCGCTTTTTTGCCTATAAAACAGTTAAATCTTGAAAAATCTAAAGGAGAACTCGATAGTTATCGTTCTAAAATTAGGGATGCCGCTTTTGATATTGGTACTAATCTTGGCGAATCTACCACAGCAATGTATGATTTGCAATCTGCAACAGGTTTGTATGGCGATGATGCTATTGAAATTTTCAAGAAAGTAGGGCGTTACTCTCAAGCAACAGGAGCGGATTTAGGCGATTCTATGAACTCCACCACAAAGGCAATGAAAGCTTTTGGTATTGGAGTAGACGGAATAGACAAGCTTTTAGAGTCTAACGCTAAAACAGTACAAACAGGTATTACTACTTTCGATGAACTTGCAAAAGTACAAACCGAATATGCTGGCGCAACAAGTGCCGCAGGGCAATCGGTAGATGTAGGTAATAAAGTATTTGCCATGTTTACTTCTATTAGTAAAAATGCAGATATAGCCGCTAATCAAACCAAAACCTTTTTTGATGGTTTAGGAGCTCGTGGCGAAAAACTAAAAAGCGAACTAGATATTGATGTATTTGGTGTTGATGGTAAAATGAAAGATGCCGATAAAATACTACTTCAAATTAGTCAGAAATTTAAAAACATGACTGATAAAGAAATTACAAATACAATTAATAAAATTGGTGGCCCCGAAGGTTTACGTACTGCACTAGCAAAAGTTAAAACAGGAGCCGATGATATGATTAGTACCTTTAACGCTTTTGATAGTTCTGCTTTTAGCTTAGAAGCTGCCTTAGAAAATGCGGAAGGTGATTTTGGTAAAATGAAAGAAATATTTGGAAATAGGCTAGAAATGGTATTTACTAAAATAGGGGATAAAATTATACCAATACTTGCTAAACTATTGGGCAAGCTAATGACTGTTATCAATTTTTTATATAAGAATTTTAGCGCAATAGAAGCAGTATTTGAGGTGCTTATTATAGCTACAGGAACATATATTGGTTTACTAGGTGTATTAAAAGCGCAATCCTTATTAGCTGCTGCAAGCTCAGTAACATTATCTGGAGCTTTAGCTTTTGTTAAATTAGCTATCCACGCTATCAGTACAGCAATTTATGCTGTGCCACTTGTAGGTTGGATTGCTGCACTTATAACTTTAGTTATAATGGCTGTTAAGCACTTTGACTCTTGGGGAGCAACAGTTTTATATTTTTTAGGACCAATAGGTATGCTTATTAGCGCATTTGTTTTAGTACGAAAACATTGGGATAGTATTGTAAACGCTTTTAAATCTGAAGGTATTATTGGTGGATTAAAACGTATTGGTATTGTATTGTTAGATGTTTTATTACGCCCGCTAGAAAGTATTTTAAAAGTTGCCGCTATGTTACCTGATGCTATGGGCGGTAAATATGCTCAATTAGGATTAAACAAAGTGCAAGACCTACGTAAAGGTTTAAACCTAACAGCTCCTGAAGAAGCAGAAAATGAAAAAGAAACCGTTAAAAAAGACCTATACGGCAACCCTATTAAACCAGGAGGAAATAAACCAACTAAAACAAAACTAGGTGATCAAGTTAATAAAGTAGTTGGCGATGCCAAACAAGTACGAAACATTACTATTACTATTGATGCTTTAAACAAAGGCGGCATTAATTTAAAAGGCGATGCAACACAAGGTATGAGCTTACAAGATGTAGAAAACTGGTTTAACGAAACAATGATGCGAGTGATACGAAATGCAGAAACTAGCTAATTATGGGCGTAAAATTTAAAGGCGATTTTTTTGAGAAACTACAAAAAATAGATAACAAGTATTTTTTAAGCAAAACAATTAACGAAGCCGGTGTAATTGCGGTACGTTTTTCTAAAGATAGGTTTCGTAAAAAAAACTGGGTTGATAAATCACAAAAATCGTGGGCCCCTCGTAAACGTAAAACACGAGGCTCTATTTTAGTGCAATCGGGTCGTTTAAAACGCTCTATTCGTAAAATTAGTGAAGGCAAGTATTACGTACTTATTGGTACAGATGTACCGTATGCTCAAATACATAACGAAGGTGGTGTTATAAAAACAACAGCACGAGTTCGCGCACATAGTCGAACAAGAAAAGGACGTAGTAAACCTATTAAAATACGTGCACACACCCGAAAAATGAACACCAAAATACCACAACGGCAGTTTTTAGGAGAATCGGCAGTGTTAATTAGGCGCTTAGAAAACCATTTATACGAACAAGTAACTAACGAAATTTATAAAAAATGAAAGCATTTTATACTGAACTAATTAATCGTTTTAAAAACGCAACTATTAAAAACAGTTTTACAACTAAAGGATTACCGTTTGTTAAATTTATTGATTTATATGCTGGGCAAGATTATAATGAAAACGCTTTTGAAACACATTTGTTTCCTGCTATTTTTATAAAGTGGACTATTGATTATAAACCCGAAACACCAATTGCTACAATTACTTTGCGGTTGGCATACGAACAATTAAGAGACACCAGTAGTATTAGCAGAACTACTGATGAAAGTTTGCGCTTTCTAGACTTTATAGAGCAAGTAGATGTAATTGTAAAAAGTATTGAAACCGAAAACACCGGTAAACTAACACTATTATCAGAAGATTTGAATATTGAAGATACTATTGTAGATGTTTTTACACTAGTATATAACTGTACCTATTCGGGTAAAAAAAATACCCAACAAAAAGAAATTTTGCAGGGTAGTATTGATGCTCTTACGACAGAAAGTAGTTTAATTACAAAACTGTTAATAGACTAAAATCTTTATGTTTTCTATATACAAACCGTCTGTACGTTTTTTAACCTGCAGACGGTATTTTTTTAAATCGGTATAACCATTTAAACGCTTTTTAAAGAATGTTTTAACAGCGTTTTTATATTGCTTAGCTATACGAGTATCTTTAAAAGTTACCCCATACATTGTTTTGCTTACCTCAATAACACCTGTTAGTTTAACGCTTTCTGTTGGGCTAGTTGGCACACTTTTAAAAACATTGCCCTGGTGTATTTGTGCAACACTTAAAAAAGGGATGAATAACAGTATTAGTAGTAGGTGTTTCATTTAATTACACAATTCTAAACCTAAGTTAACAACAAAACCTAAATCCTTTCCATTCCAAATGTTATCATCTTTAATGTCTCCCCATTTGTTTTGCTTTGCAACCACCCTTGCTGTTCCATTTACAGCCCAGGTATTTATAGTTTGATTTTGCCACAAAATAACCTTATCTCCATCCCTACATAAAAGAGTTAAAGAATCTTTTTTAAACGGATATTTACCTTGGTATTCAGCCTTAGTAAGTAATTTAGTTGGTACTGGTTTTGAGTATTCTAAAGAATCTTCTTTATTTAAAACACTTGTTAAAAAAATAATAAAAGCAAATACAACAAACAAAGGCAAGCATCCAAACTTTAAAATTTGGATGTTTTGTTTTTTACGTTTTTTCATTTTCTCATCTAACTCTATCATAATTTATTTTTAATATCAAATATAAACAAAAAAACCGCTCTAATTAGAGCGGTTCTAGTTATTGTAAAAATGCTTTGTATATAAAATAGCCAAAACCAACACAACCAAGTATTAACAAAAAAAAAGGAAATGAAGAAGGACTATTTCCTACTCCTGTAGGATCACTTGTCATTTCGTAATAATGAATTGGATCATGTTCTTTCCAGTACTCTAATTTATCTTTGTGATTCATATTATTTCTCATCATTAAAAAATACTTTGTAATACTTCATTTTTTTATCTTCATCGTAACCGAGCTCAAGATATTCAGATGCGGCATCTGGAGCATCTACATCTATTTTAATTTGAATATTAGTATCTAGTTTAATTTCTGATTTAAACTTGCTTTTTTCCTTTTTTAATACTGCATCTGAAACTTCAAAGTTGTTACGAATTAAAACATCGTTTAGTTTTTCAAAATGCTTTTTGTAATCTTCAAAAAGGTGTTTTTGTTTGTCATCTTCAAAAACTTCATCTTTAAAATTTTGAATTTCTAAACTTTCGTTTTCTTTAAAGTAATCTACTGTATTGGCTAAAAACACACCCTGTTCTTGCTTACCTAATTCAGATTTAATAATTTCTTCAGAAAACTCTTTACACATTTCTAGATAGTTTTGTGTGTGCAAATTACGATCATCAGCAAACTGAACATTTAAGAAGTTTTTAATCCAATATTGGGCATCGTATTGGTTGTTATCTACCGATAAAACCACAGTTCCTTCAGTGTCCGAAGCGTTTAAAATTAAACAACCTTTATCTAGCTTTTTGGTTGATATTCCTTTTTGAACCGCTACATCAAAACTTTGCTCATCTTTAAATGTTTGTAAAAAATCAACTTTACTTTCAATTTTAAAAACACCGATTGCTTCGGTTAAAATATCTTTATACTCCACACCTTCAAAATAAACTACCAATACATCACCTGTTTTAATTTGTGCCGAATTTGATTGTTCAAATAAGTGATTTACAATATTTATTGAGTTTTCAATAAAGGTTGTAGTTCTATCATCTTCAAAAACAGTAGAAGCGTATTTGTTAATTTCATTTAAACGAACATCTGCATTATGCGAAAATCGATAACTTTGTGTTACCGATGCAAATGGCTTTAATAAAAAAGGCAATAGCAATTCGTAACTATCTTCATCAAATCGTACTAAATCTTCTGAAAAAGCATTGTGTCCGCTGTTGTATTTATTCGCTACTTTATGAATAATACATTTACTAATTTCTGCTCGGGTTCTTTTTATCATATTAAATTGGATTTATCTGTTATGAGGCAGATATTTTAAATTATCTGCTTTTTAGGTTATGTAGTGTTTTATATCGGTACTCCAGTCAACTATGCATAAAAGGCATTAAAACGCCTTTTCATTCTTTGGTTGTATGCCATTGAAACGGTACGCTTCGCCATACAACAAAGTGTATAGCAAATAAGCCTACTTATTCCAGTGCTTTTTATAGCCCTCAATAAATTCACTATCAAATTCACTTTTCCAACCACATTTAGGGCATTTAAACTGTTCACCATCAAATTTAGTTCTCGGCCATCTTTCAGGTGAGTACGTTGTTCTTGGTTTGCAAAGTTCGTCACCACAATACGGGCTATAACCTTGTCTTGTCATTAAATTATCTCTTACTATACTCATAGTTTCGTTCTTTTAAGTCGTAGGCTTAAATGCCATACCCTAACCGTTGACTGGAATACTTAAAAAGTTTTATGTTGATTAATTTTTATATAATTATTATCAGGACAACAAGCTAATCGTGGTGGTTCTATTTTTTCAATATTTAAAGTTCCACATCCAGTACAAACTTTTATATTATCAATTCCAACTTTATCTATTTTTGGAGCATTCTCAAATAGTCTATCCCAAAAGTCATTTATATCATCAATGCTAAATTTTTTTTGTCGTAATGTTAAATTTATGTTTGAAACACGCCTTACTATATCTCTTGTTGTTCTCATATTTCGCTTAACAGATTTAATTATTGTTATTTTGTTTTAAATTGTTTTTAAACGTTGGTTAATTACTTTTTAATTCGTGTTTTATCAATTTTCTCATTATTCTCTATTGACTGTCTTACCCTGTTATCTTGCTCTTTTAAAAAATTTTGATAATCGGGAGAATCTTTTTTTATCCAAGGAAGTTCTTTTCGCTTTTTCTTCAATAATTTCACACCTGATATAAATAGAGGTTTCTTGCTCCAGTCTGTAATTAAATCTTCAAGCATTTGCCTGTCAAAATATTCTGTTATTCTGTTTACTTGATTTATCTCTTCTTGCTGCTTCCTTGCTTTCTCCTCAATTCTCTTTCGATTCTTATAATAATTCACTGCATCTGTTGAGTTATCCATATAAGCTCCTTTTTCTTTATTTTTAAAAACCTCACGTTCTTGGGCTTTTAAATCTAAATACTGCGGTAACCAATCGCCAAATAACAAGTTAGCATCTAAGCTCTTTTTGGCTGCTCCAAATGCACCACTTCTAGCCATTTTAAAGAAAATTATTACATCTTCTAAAGTTTCGTATTCAAACTTCTCTAAGGCAGTTACTGTAAGTATATCTATTTGAGTTGGGTTTAGTTTTTGAGTAAAAGCAAAAGAGTCTAACAACCTATTAACCAAAACACTCATGGTACTAAATGCTAATGTGCCTAATTCATTACCTTTAAAAGCACTTCTAATTATTGGCTTTGTAAATACATCAGGAATCGTTAAACTCATTTCTTTTACTGATAGTTTAGCACTATTGCTAATTATTGCTACCAAATTTGAAAGCTCTTGCTGCTTCGCTATTTGCAGCTGCTTCGAATGTTCTTTCGTTACTAGTGTGTTTGTCTTGGAGCTCACTTAGTATGATATTTAATTTTGAATTAATAATTTTTAAATCTTGGTGTTTTCTGTAAAACTCTGGAACGTGTTTCCAATTATCTAAAATGAAATTCCAAACCGACAGAGCAGCAACTTCATCACCATCGTGCTCTTCTGATAAATATTTAATTATCTGTTTTAGAGCGTTACCGTCTGCTCCTGTAAATTTTGGCTTTCTACCTTTGTTTTCTTTTCTAAAAAAGGCGTACCATTCGTCCAGGAATAAAGTGTATAAAGATTTCGGTTTTACTTCTAAACTATAAGTTACTTTACCTAAGTATTCTTCTGTTTTAGTTGGAATATCCTTTTCGTAAACTGGCAACAATGCGCCTAGATGATTAATTACAAATTCATCAAATTTGCCTGATTGATGCGTTACTGTTATAATGCGTTTGTTCCGGTAAGTAACCTTCAAAGTCATATCAGACTTTATAATATGGATTAAGTATTTGTTTGTCATGCTAAAAATCCGTTTTAGGGTCAGTTATAAATTCTTTACAATCGCCACAAAGCACACGTGTAATTTCATAATTAGCAAATCCTTCAGTAACAACTAAGCTTTGTTTTTCTTTTGGGTGTGTGCAGTTGTTTATCATAGGTTATTTACATTAGATTTAATGGTTATATAAGCACGTTTTAATTTTTTGTCATAGGCATTTTTATAATAAGCACGACCATTATATCCTCTTGCAAATCCTTTCCAATCTTTACGCTGTAATTCATCATTTAAGCCCACCGATTTAATAAAATTAACAAATGCTCTTAATTGTTCCTTTTCGCCTTTATACATAGCGTTTATAAAGTCTTGTAGTGTTTTAAAGCCACATAATTTATAATTAAAACCCATGAGTTGAAATTTACCCCATGAGGCTGATTTTAATGCTGCATCACGAGATAATGCTTCCGCTTTTTGTAACCTAAAATGCTCGCGACGACCACCAATATAACCGCCAGCTCTTGGGTTAGATATAGTAGGATAGTGGTTCGAATAAACGCCTCCTGTAAACTGATGAAACTTATGGCGTTCAAATAAAATAGTAGGCTGGCCATTGCTAAAAAAACCACCAAAAGGAGCTTCTACTTCACATACAGCTTTAATAATAGCTATTTCAACATTTAAAGCATTAGCTGCTTCTTTAAAATCGGTTTCGTTTATTTTTTTCATTAGAATAAATTATATTGTTGTTTGTTTAATTGTTCTTTTAATAGTTGTTCTTTTTCTAGTAGTTTTTTAAGCTCTGACTTAGCATTTACACCTAAGTAGCTACAATAGGTTCTGTAGCATATATCGTATTGTTGATATATAAAGCCCCAGTATATTTCTTTTAAAAACAAATCTTCATTTTCTCTTTTTTTATCGAGTACTAGGTTTTGTACTTTAATTACCTTTTTATAGAAGTTTTTTTTATTGTAAGCCATACAGTATTTTATTACATTTGTATTGTTCAGGTACAAATGGGTTCTGGAGCTGTATGGCTTTGGAACTTTTTTTAGTTTACAGAAGGTTGTTTTATTCCTAAAAATTGATACCAACTTTTAGAGCCTACTTGTGTTTTGCTTTTATTAAACTTATAACGCATGCTCTTAAACTGTTTTATTAGCAGCGGAAACTCTTCAATTTCATACTGATTTAAAGGTTTTTTTAATACACTTATTTTTTTCATAAATCCATTAAAAACACTCCAGTCTCCTGTTTTATAAATACCCATTATTTGAGCATCATTTAAAATAATGGCACGTAATCTTTTCAGCTCCTGGTTCTTTTGTAAATTTTCTATTTTTTGAGTAGTAGTTTGAGGTTTTTCGTTCGGAAAAAATAAATAAAACAACCCTTGTAACTCACTATTTGTAAGCTCTTCAATAATATAAGTTCTTTTGTTACTTTGTTCAAAAACGGTGTACTCTAAACTTGAAGGAATAAATTTTGAATGCAACTTTTGAATCATATTTTCTTTTACCATAACTAAATTGTGATTAAATTACTTTTTGCTCCTGCCTTGGACCCGAACCAAGGTGTATGCCTTTCAGGAATAGGGGAACTAAATGCTAGAAAATTGTAGGTTAATTGTTTGCCAAACTCCTTTTTCGTCTTTTTTCTGAAAACGGATATAATCTTTAGAATGTGAGTAGGTGTATGATTCTTTTAACAATGAAATACCTTTTTTCCAGTTATCATCCTCAAACCTATCTTCCATAGCGTATAACTTCTGTACAGAATTAATATCTAATTCGCCTTTATTACGCTCTAATAATGTGAATATAAAATCTTGGGTATCTTTATCGCTTTGAAAGTGTTTATTAACAAAATCGATAATGTGTTTTTCAGCCTGATCTGCACGTTCATCAAAAGTTCCTTTTCCTTGACGTTGATACAAAATTTTAAAAGCATCATTCTCTACCTTAAAGCTTTTCTTTTCATCTGCTTCACGACCACTGTATTCTAATAATAATTCATAATAAGCCTGCATCGCTTCAAAAGCAGTGTTTTTAAATTCTTTTAACCTGTTATGTAACATTAAAGCGTCCTTACTTAAACAAACAATTGCTTCGTTTTTTAAGTCTAAATAGGCTTGTTTTTGGGCTTGCTTTTTTTCTTGTTTAATAGTTTCACGACGTTTCATTTCTACTTGAAAATCTTCATCTGATAATTTTGATAAATCGGTACTCATTTTTTTTGAATTTGGGTTTATTACTATTGGATTAATAACTTCTATTTCGTTTACTGGTATTGAGGTGCTCATTAGTTTAGTTGTATTTGTTGCTCTAGCTCTAGTTTATCTTTTAAAATTACTGGGTAGTTTGGGTGTGTTGGATTACACACTAACCAAAAGTTTAAGGCGTTAATTTTTTCTTGTAGTTGCATTTTCGTTTTGGTTTTTAATTTTTGAAAAACGTTTAAAAATTTCATGTGTACAATCATCATACATGCTTTTAGCTACTTCTTTTGATACGACTTCTGAGTAAGGGTTTATTTCTTTTAAAAAAATTAACTCTAATTTTAACAGCTCTTTTTTCCACCAATTAAAAAGAGGCTGGCTAGTAATAGCTTTGTGTAACGATTTAATATTTGATGTTTTTACATCGCACCAATTAAACCATAAGTTAAAAACCATCATTTGATACTCTTGTGGTGTTTGTTGTAGTAATAGTTGTACTTCTGTTTTCATACTATCCGTTTTTTAAAAGTTTTATTTCGCGTTCTTCAGCTTTCTTTTTGTTAATTATGTAAGGTTCAATTTCATCTGCACCACATCTACTTTTTTGAATATGTGCTTTAAAATCATGTACTAAAATTCTGTTTTGACAATCCCAGTACACCTCATTTGCCACAGCTCCTTTTGGCATTCCTTTACTTATGTGACTTATAAAAACAAATAATGTAGTTGAGTATGTCTCTATTAAATTGTAATAATCTTTTATTGTTTTACCTCTAAAAAAATACTGTACACTATCTATAATTATTACTTTAGATTGCCTTTTGAGTTTTAGTCTTGCAAACAATTCATTGTAATTTTCTTTTGAAAAAGTAAATTTACTTTCTACTACTTTCATGTTATTTAATCTAATAGAGCGTTGAAAACTTGCACGGATTCCTTCCTCAGCACTATTGTAATGCACTTTTTCAAATTCACATATAGCTTTAGCCATTTGTAAAGCATAGGTGGTTTTACCGTGTCCTGAATCTCCCATAATTAAAATAGCACCGCTTTGTTCCATTTCGCCCAAGTGCCTTTTCCATTCACTTTGTAGCGGTAGCATTTTAAACTTTCGTTTTTCAATATCTGCAATGCTATATGCTTTTTTTACTGCCATTAAGCTACTTGCTGTTTTTCTATTTCGTGACGTACTTTTCTTAATGATCCTTTAGAAATTCCGTATAATTTTAAAGGTGTTTTATCAGCACCATTTGCTTTAGCTATTAAGTTTATTTGGTTTAAGTGAAATTCTTTTAACGCCTCATTTCCGTCGGGAGTTACTTTTTTATAATCATTACCATATCTATCTAAAACTTCAGTAAAACCAACCTTTTTTAAATCTTTTTGGCGTGTAAACTTGTGTTTTAATCCATCAGCTCCCATCATATACCAACCGCAAGAGTAAGGTGTTGCGTTCCATAATGCTTTTAGCTCTAAAAAAGCGGTATAATCTAAATCACCAGCTTCATCTAAAATGATTAAAGGATTTTCTACTGTTCGTATATAAAAAACTAAATCCTCATATACATCTGCATATCTACCTGTGTAATCAACACCAAATTCTCTAGCTATTTTTCTTATTAACTTTTGTTTACTTTTTACCTGTGAGCAATCTATATAAACAGCATTTTTATTTTTAGCAGCATAATCAACTCCTGCTGTAGTTTTACCAACTGAAGCGATATCACAAAACATTGCAGAAATAGAACGATGTTGACAAGCTCCTAACTGGGTAGTGATATAATTAAAAGTTTCTGTCTTTACAATTATCCACGGTTTAGAATTATCTAATTTTACATTTAGTAATCTTGCTAAAGAAATCCACTTTGCATCAGAAATTACACGCTCTAATTCTCCTTTTTTAATTCTTGAATATTGCGCTTTATCTATTCCTAAAACACGAGCGTGTTTTACATCACTTCCGTGATTTGCTCTGTCATGAATTAACTTTTCTACAATTGATTTTTTAATTTGTGTGTTCATATTCTTTTTATAAATCGTTAATAGCTCTATTTCTTTCAGAAACCTCATTTAAGGCTTCAAATTGGTACTCTTCAATTTCTTCAACCGTTTCAACAACTTCTGGAGTTACATCTATAATTGGTTTGTTGCTGTTTTTTATAATAGATACTCGTTGTAGTTTTTTTGAAGTATCATTTTTTACCATTTTATCAAATTCACTAATGTATTTTGTAGCGTTTTGATACCCTAAAACATCTGCGTCTGTCCATTCTGCATTTGCTCTATTAAATGTTGGTACAGGTTTACATTCTGCTAAAAATTGATTGTTTTGGTAAATAAAAACCTCACTAACAGTATTGTTTTCTGTTGGTATATAGTAGGCTTCGACATTGTAATTGTTTGGTTGTAACAATGCTATTGTTTGCGTACTTGGTAACTGATACTTACCATATTGTACAGTTACATATTGATTACGTCTTATTGTAGTTGTTGTTTTTTCACCTATGTATTTTGCTAAATTACCTTTGTCAAATGCTGGTAAATTAGGGTTTACATGATGTAAAAAAACGTCTAATCTTGTCATACCAGGATATTGCTTTTTATTAGGGTGTAGTTGATTATTGTATTGTTGCTGCTCTTCTAATTCGTTTGCTACAATTTGTTTGTATGATGCTTTTGCTTCTTTATAATTATCATTGTGCTCATCAAAAATCTTTTGTCTAGTAACCCTGTTACTATCTAGCCTTGAATAATGCCTACCTACATTTTGGTTGTTCATTTTTTCAACACCATATTTTTTCTGCTTAATTTGATTTTCAGCATATTTTTCTTGTGAGTTTGTTGGGTTACACCAACGTACAAAAGGAAATACATTACCCGCTTTCATTAATCCTTCTGAAAAATCTTTTACTAAGTGATGCTCAACTTCCATTTGCATTGGCACACCTAAACCTTTAGAACTGGTAAACTGAAACATATTTTTAATACAGTTTAAATACAGGTCATGATCCTTTGTTTTTGAGTGTGCAATACCAATCATTGCACCGCTTAAATCATCAAAAGCATAGTATGCCATTACTTTTTTACCATCGTTTGTTTTGGTGTGCATTATATCTCTATCATCTAAAGATATTTTACTCATAGAAAAATTAGGAGCAGTACGGTTAACGTGTGGGCGATTTTTATGGCTAAAATCATACGCACCGTTTCTAAATTTCTTAATAATTAAATCGTTCTTCGGATTTTTAATGATATTCCAAACCGTACCTTCTGATATTTCAATTGGCTGTTCATTTTTATAAAAATCGTTTCTATTAAACACCTCACCAGTTTCTATACTTACCACCTCAATAGCACCTCCTAAAAACTGCAAGTATAAATCGTGTGTATTTGCCATATAAGGCTTATTTGGTAAGCAGTACAAGCTAATAATTAGGTTTTCTATAATTTCGGTAACTACTCTTGCATTGTCTGAACCTTCGCCTTTATGGATAAACAAAGCATATCTTTCGTTTAAATAAGCATTGTATCTTCTTTTTAAAGACCTTTCATTACCCGGTAGTTTGAAATACCATTTTTTAGAATTGTCTTTATTTTGTTTGTTAGCTAAATCATTAACGGCATCACTTATGTTTTGCCAAACTTTAGTTTTCTTTTTACCAAACATTTTAGCCAACGCTCCACGCTCTTTAAACACTGTTTCAATAGCATTTAAAATCATTACGTTTGTACATTTTTCGCGCTGTTTATCAAAAGATAATGAACGGCCATCAGGCTTACGGTGGCTTGCAAAAAATTTAATAGCATTATGATCAGGCATTATGTAGTTTTCTAACTGATTTTGTATTACTACTTGCTTAGGGTCTCCTAACTTAGCTTTTACAGCATTTTTTACCCACTCTTCAGCAATATCATAATAACTTACCCATGCCGTGTTTCCTTTACCTCTACCTTCTTTGGTTTTAACTAATTTACCACGAATGCACCACTTCTTATACGCATCATATGAAATAAGATCTAACTCTCTGTAGAGAATATTAGCAGGAATAGAAAGGATGTTATTGTGGTATTGGTACATAGTTATTGTATTAAAAATTACTATTGCTCCTGCCTTGGACTCGAACCAAGGTGTATGCCTCTCAGGAATGGGTGAGATACTTATTAATTAATGTGAGAAGTTTTTAGTTTAAGTCTTTTACTTTTTGCTGAAATGCTTTTTTGGTAGCATTTTCTATCTCTTTATATTCTTTAATCAATTTATCTGGCATTATACCAACACGATCGCCACGCAAAGACTTACGTATATAATCTAAAGAGTAGCCATACCTGTTTTTTAAAACATCCAAGATCTCTTCATTGAATTTGATTCTTTTTTTTGTAGATTCGTTCATTGTCTTATTTGTATTTTGTACACGACAAATATATAAACAAATGATGTTTTAAAGCAACAAATGATGAATAATTTATCAAACATAAATGAAAGAGTAGCTTATCTTATTGAAATTAAGGCAAATAACAATAAGAAAAAATTTGCTGAAATGATAGGATTTGCACCTCAAGTAGTTTCAAATATAGTTTCAGGAAGGAAAAGTAAGCCGAGTTTTGATGTTTTAAACGCAATAAAATCATCATTTGTTGATGTTTTATCAGATTGGCTTTTAACAGGAAAAGGCGAAATATTAAAGAGCGAAGTAGAATTACCTAAAATTATAAAAGACAGTAATGGTGTGCCGTTAATACCTATTGAAGCAATGGCAGGTTGGGGGCAAGGAGATGTAGCGGTAATGGATTATGAAGCAGAAACCTATAAAGTACCTGAGTTTGATAAGCTAAAGGTTGATTTTATGATAAAAGTAAAAGGTAGTAGCATGTACCCTAAATACAATAGTGGCGATACCGTGGCTTGTAGAAAAATAGAGCTTGGTAGCTTTTTTCAATGGAATAAAGTATATGTATTAGATACCAGTCAAGGTGCAATGGTTAAACGTATTAAAAAATCTACTCAAGAGGACCACGTATTATGTGTTTCAGACAATAAAAGTTACGATCCTTTTGATTTACCTATTGAGGAACTGTATTCTATAGCTTTAGTAGTTGGTGTAATTCGTTTAGAATAATATAAAAGATACAGGTATTGCGGTACCTTGTTTAAGGGTAAACAGAGGGTAAAAACGATGTTTTTAACATAATTAACTAAAAAACAGTGCTTTATCTGTTTTTTAAACTTCAAAAAGATGTCGCTACACCCCATTTATAAACGTGTTTTTATGCATTTAACAACCAAAAAAGCGCAATACACCTTAATTACAACGCTAAAAAATGCGTTTTTTTGTCCCCCTAAGTGTCCCCCTATGTGTCCCCCTAAATTAAAAAATACGTTTTATTAACCATTTTGCTGGCATTGGTAAAATGGTTTATTTATTGGTTTTATTTGGTAGTTTTTAGGCGTAAAAAAAGCCCGTAAGGGCTTGTAAATGGTGGTAATTAAAGGGTAATTACCTTTTTATAGTGGTGTGTTCTAATAAATGGTAGTTATTACTGCTTTAAATTATACTTAAATCATAGATAATTATAGTTAATGTACTTTTTGTTTTTTTTAGACATAAGCTGTATTGTTTCTTTTTAAGCAACAACCAACAATTAAAACAACAGCCGAAAGAGGTTGTTTTTATTTTGTGAGGTAAGTAGTTGTAAAAACAACAAAAACCCCACATACACCGTAAATAGTGAGGTTTTAATGATAGTTAAGTTAAGAAATAATTGCTATTAAAATAAAATAATAACGGTACTTACAGCTTCAATGTTAATTTAAATGTTAATTAGTTAAAGCCAAATTATACCTAAATGATGAAAAACCTTTTTGTACCTTTTGTTTTGTGGGTTATATAAGGCTTGTTGTATTATTTATGTAATGTATAAATAAAAACGGAATAAAAAGATTGTGAGCCTTTTATTACATAAGAAAAAAAAAGTAATTAATTTTAGATGGTGTTGGCAACTGGGTGTTGTTTGGTTATTTTGGATTAGTTGATTTTTGTTTTATATTATTCAATTTACAAATTGGATTAAGTAGTTTATAATTTATGTTATTGAAATATATAATTAGATTGATATATTTTATTTTAAAGTTAATAGTTTTATGTTTTTTTTAAAAGCTTCAATTGTAGATTCATAGCCCTTTATCTCTAATCCTATTTTATTACCACATTGCATTAAGCCAAGCATAGTTGTACCTTGCTTTGTAGTACCACTATATTCTCTTAATTTTTCTAATGAATAATTACTATTGTAATATTTTAGAATTGTGTGTGAATATTTTTTATTTTTCATAGTTACTCATACGATTTTACAGTTATGCTAAACATTGCATTATAAATTGAACGTTTTATTTTTCTATTATCATTTTTTACAGAATTAATAAACCAATCGTATTCATTTTGCCATGGACTACCATTAAAACTTCGCCAAGTATTTTTTCCTTCAAGATATTCTGTGCCTTTATAACAAAGTATATTACCGTAATTATTTACAATTTTATTATCATCAATTTTTATACCTATAACTTCTAATACTATAAAAATACCATTTAAAGGTAATTCAATGTTATAATTAGAAATATCATATTTTATATCTCCATTTTTTTCAATTGTAACTATAATATCATCATTAATTATTGGATTATTTGGTTCTTTTGTAAAAGAATTTACATCATATAGTTGTAAACGAGTAACTACCCTATTTTTTATTTTTGTTCTATAGATTGGAGTTTTGTAGGATACAATTAAGTTTTTATAAACTAAATTTTCTATATATGTTTTTGATTTATATGTATTATTAGGTATATATACAGCTATTTTTGATGCGGTTGAAAGAATACATTGTCTGTAATTTGATTTATTTTTTAGAATACCTAGTTTTTGTAACTTGTAATTTGTGTTTTTTAATTTTGAAACAATTGTAATTTCATATAAAGAAACTGGGATAGATTCGAGAAATATATTTTCATTTTTATTTAATAGTAATTTCTATTGATTTATATCCTAAAGCTGAAAAAATTAAAGTATCTGATTGTATTAATGTATGCGGAATTTCAAAATAACCATCAGTATTTGAATAAAACCCTATTTTGTTGTTTTTTTCATAAATATTTACAAAAGATAAAGGTTCAAGATTTGATTTATCTAATATTCTATTTTGACTATAAATAGTATTTGAAATAAAGACTATAATTAATATTTGTTTTAAAAACATAAACTTAAGATTGTCAGCGTGTTGGTGTATGAAAAGTAGCAGAATAAAAACACTATTATTCTCAGTTTTAAAATAAAGTTAGCAGAAAAGCATGAACTTTGTAGTTTACACTTAACTGCTATTTTTTATATACCGTGTTGTGGTTTGTATTATTTTCGGTTTACTTTAAATCCTCTTGTTCCTGAATAAGTCCAGTTAACATCATATTTCAAAATCTTATCTTCATATTTCTCTACGACAAAGGTTTTGAAATAATTATGATTTTGAGTTAAAGGCATTGGAGGTTGATTTTTTTTATTTTTCCAATACTTGTCTTCTTTTAATTTTTGTTTCCTAAATTTAAATTCTTCGTTAGATAATTCATAAGCGTTGGAAAGTTCAATTTTTTTTAGATACTTAATATTACAAGTGTCTATTTTATTAATTTTTTTAGAAAATTTAAATCTTTCTCCTTTAATATAAAAATGTATTTCTTCTTTTGATGTTGTTTTTTTATCTGTTTTAGGATTAAAAAGTATATATTTTATTGGTTTTAAATGTTTTTTCCCTCCTTTATTAAATGAAAAATACTCACTTTCTTTTTCTTGAGAATAGGATAAAATAGTAATGCCCATTAATAAAATTAAAAATATTTTTTTCATAATTAGTTGCAGTTTGAAGTTCCGTTAAAAAAATACTGATTCAATACATCAATTATTGCTTGTTGCTCAGAAGAAGTTAAATTTTGCCAAGCAACTGTACTTTGATTATTTTCTATTTCTCCTAATCCAGCCCAAGCAACTGATTCATAAGTTGAACGAGAAAGACGATTATTATCAAAATCTTGTATAATATCTGCGATTGTATTTATATAATGACTTGCCATCATATTGTGATTCCAAGTTGGTTGCCACCTTTCAACATAATAGTCATATAAGCCAGGGAAGTTGTCTTTTAATGAATTAATATAATTTTCAGCCTCTTGTTGAGTCATAGTACTGGTGTTTAGGTCACCACGCTGAGCAGCAGATAACATTTTTCTGAAAATTTCGGCATGGACTATTTCATGCGCAAGTGTTGTAGCAGCACCTAAATCTGATAAATTTAATAATCCATTTTCATTTATTTGAATTTCTGTTACATAATTTACAGGAGGCTGTGTTTCCCCATAGACTCCAGAACCTAAACTATTATTTATAGTTAGTTTTAAATGACTTACAGGAAAATCTCCATCAAAATTCTGAATCATATTTTTAAAATTAGAATTTGAAGAGTTTAATTTATTATATATACAATCTGCTTTTCCTGTTAGCTCATTAATAATCTGGTCTTCTTCTACACAATTCCCATTATTATCTAAGATATAGTTATCCCCACAACTAGGAGTATACCAATTTCCTCCGCCTCCAGTAAGGTCATTATTATTTATGTTATCATCACCACTGTTAAAATCATCGTTTAAAAAATCTATAGGTTCATACCATGAATTTCCATTGCTTCCAGAACCACCTGTTTCTATACTTGCATTTAAAGCTACACAAGGTACTAGCATGACCATAGGCTCATCACTGTTTTCTAAAAACCATTGAAGGTATTCTATATCATAACAATCATAATCACTAGATGATCTAGCTTGTGCTATATTAGGAGTTTCTTTTACAATATATTTTTCTTCTTTTTCCCCATTTTTATAGTTGTAAAACTCCGTAAGTTCACCTTCTTTAGTATGAATGAAGATTGTACCAGAAAATATTTTTGGACTATTATCATTATCATAAAGTAAGGTTATAATTCTATTATCAATTGCTCCATCTACTTTTATAGAAGCCACAAAAGATTTTGCTTTAGTAGTGTTTAATTGTATTGGAGAATAAAGTAACTCAGTATTTTCTTTATAATATTCTTCTTTAGAGTTATTCCAATCAATTCTATCCATAAAAGTGTTAGATTCTCCTCTAGCACTAAAAGAATTGTTATTGTTTAATAAAAATGTTTTTGATTCTGAAATTGTAGGTATAGATGTGCTATTTTCTATAAGATTAATATCGTTTTCACAATTTGTAAAGAGTAAGGTAATCCCTAAAAAGAATATTCGAAGTTTAATAAGGTCAATTTTTTTGTTTTTCATAGTTGTTGAATTTAAAGATTAATATTCAATTTTTGTTATTAACTAGCTGTAATCTTTTAATTAAGTTGGTTATCCACAATTTCCAACACGGTCTCTACCTGTTGGTTTAGAACCAAAGTTTATCCAAAAGCGATAACTATCGCATACTTCAATTGCATAACATGAGTTTCCTTCCCCATCTACAATTGTCTTTACCTCAAAATTTACCGCCTTCAAGGTTTTCTAGTTTGTTTACTGATAATTCTTATATAATTTTTTAGAATTTAAAGATAAAATAAAATTTCTTATTTTTATTTGAAGGATAAATACGTAAACCTTTTCTATCTAGGCCTAATTTGATAGCTAACTAAAATTCATTTCCATAACCATAGTAAATACTAACCATAATAGAATGCTTAAACCATATGTTCTTGCAGTGATTGAAAATGCTCTACTATATTTAATCTTTATAATTTTTTGTATGCCAATTGCTAACAATGTTAATATCATTAATTGTCCTAAATTTATACTTGTTAATGATAATTCAATCCAAGGTGCTGTTTTCTCATCATTTATATAATTGGCTAGATTTAATTTTTCAGAAGCAGTGTTTATAGAACCCATTGTAAATGTCCAGCTATTTAACTTTATAATAATAATTACTAAAAACTGATATATTATAACAGCTAAAAAGATAAAGACTACTAAATTTAATATATTCCTGAAACTCGTTTTAATTTTGAAATACAAAAAACCAATATTTAGGCAAATAAACATCCCTAAACTTTGTAGAAATAGAATAACAAAATTTTCAATTATATATGATTTAAATTGTTCAATCTCATTATTGATAACCTCATTTTTAACTTCAATTGTTGTGTATTGAAACATATCTTCTATATATGACGTTATTAAATAATATTGTAACCCAAAAACTGTAATAACTAGTACTAAAATCAGTATGTTTATGTGTCTTCTTTTCATTTTTTGTGTCTGTTTCTCTAGACTTGTTGCCTACTTATGATAAAAAGAAGTAGGATTTTTATTAAAATAAAATATTTTATGGTTGTAAATTTTACAATTAATATGTTATTAAGGTTTTGAAATGTTAGTTAGGAACCAAGTAATAATTATATTAGTTTTTTATTTGTTTAGTGATTAGTATTTGTACAATGAGATTTTTTTTAATGAGTATAATTATTACTTCTACAAACATACAGTTCAAACATACAGTTCAAACATACAGTGCACAATACCCAATCCCCCTATTTGTTTGTTAGGGGTGTTGGGTAGTCAAATAGGGTTAACCCTATTTTTGTTAACTTTTCTTTAACACTTGTTGTTGCGTTACTAGTAAGGTGGTAAGAAATTTATATATAAAAAAATCCGAAGTTATTAGCTTCGGATTTTTTAGTTTAAAAATTATTATAGTTTATAGTAAAGTTACTTTTCCGCTACTAATGTGGTAAACTCCACCAACAATTTTAATTTCTCCACTTTCTTCCATTTCATTTAAAATAGGACTTTTCTCTCTAATTCTCTGAATGGTTAACTGTACATTGTTTTCAATTGTTCTGTCAACAAACTCATTGTTAGAAGAGTTATGATCTCCAGAAATTTCTTCAGTAGATTTTTTTACTGCAGGCTGAATATTGTTTAACATTGATGTTATGTTTCCTAGTTCTACGTGATCACAAGCGGCTTTTACAGCTCCACAACTTTCGTGACCCAATACAAAAATTAATTTGCTTCCTGCAACTTTACATGAATACTCCATGCTTCCTAAAATATCTGTATTTTCGAAGTTTCCTGCTACACGAGCAACGAAAACATCACCAATAGTTTGATCGAAAATTAATTCGACAGGAACTCTAGAATCTATACATGAAAGCACAATTGCTTTAGGATGTTGACTATCTGTTGTTTGATCAATCAACGCTTTATGATCTATTGTGTGAACTTCATCTCTAATAAAACGAGAGTTTCCTTCAATAAAATCTTGTAACACAATCATTGGTGTTAATTTGTCTTGAGCGTCTTTTGTTATTGCTTTATTTCTGTGTGGCATAATTTAATTTTTTTTTAATTTTTATTTGATACATTTAATTTTACCCATGAAAGGCAATCGTTAAAGGTGTCGAAAATATGATCTTCAGATATTAAATCAGGAATCATATCAATACGTTCCATCATATAACGAGGTTGTTTTAATACATCTACCAATAAAACGGTTACGCCGCTTTTTTCTAAATCTACTAACATATCTTCTAAAGCATATAACCCAGATTGATCTATATACTGCATTCTTCCCATTCGAATCACTACTTTCGATGCCGTGTTAGGAATTTGTTTTGCCAATGCTTGAAAATCGCTTGTTGAACCAAAAAATAAAGGGCCTTTAATATGCTTGATAAAAACTTCTTCTTTTAATTCTTTCGGAAAGTCTTTTTCATCTGCCCAAGCTTCTTCATTTAATGATTTTACATCAGAACGTTCGGCAGTTAAATCACCAATTTTCTTCATAAACATTAACGAGGCTATTACTAAACCAATACCCACGGCGTACACTAAATTCCAAAAAGTAGATAATAGTAATACGACGATCATAATGATTACTTCTGAACTTACTTTAAAAGGTCCGATTTTAGCATCACGAGGTAAATTAGGAATTGCTTTTAAACCTTTATAATCCATTACACCAATACCTACAGTAATTAAAATACCAGCTAATACGGCAGCAGGAATTTTAGAAGCAATAGGGCCTAAGCCTAACAAAATTACTAATAACATAACACCAGCTACCATACCTGATAGTTTTGTTTTACCACCAGAATTGATGTTTACAACGGTTCTAATAGTTGCTCCTGCTCCAGGGATTCCTCCAAAGATTGCAGCAACACTGTTACCAATACCTTGCCCTATTAATTCTTTATTAGGTTTGTGCTTTGTTTTAGTCATATTATCCGCAACTACTGAGGTTAATAATGAATCAATTGCACCTAATAACGATAATGTTAATGCTGTAAAAATATAAGGCGTGATACTTGAGATACTAAAATTAGTGAAAATATCCATATTTGGAATCGGAAATCCTCCTGGAATTTCTTCGATAGGACGATAGTTTAAACTAAAACCTAAGGCGATACTTGTCATTACAACCAAGGCAACTAGTGTACTTGGTACGGCAGTGGTAACTCGTTTAAAGCCGTAAATAATAATAATAGTTCCCAGTGCTAATAATAATTCTAACCAGTTGATATTGCTTAAAGCTCTTGGTAATACTTTTAGGGCACCTAAAGCACCAGAAGCTTCTTTACCAGCTAACGTTTTACTTTCTTTTAAAATATCAGCTTGCGTAGTAGCCTCAGATCTTTTAATGGTTTCTCTAAAATCTTCTAAAACTAAAATACCTTCACCTGCTTCTTCTTTTAAGATGTTTTCTAAAATTAGCTCTTCTGCTTGCGGTTTAAACTGTTCTACAAATTGTGCGTCTTCTTTGGCGTAATAACCTACAGAAGGTAAAATTTGAGTGATCAGAATAATCAATCCAATAGCAGTCATAAAGCCTGATACTACAGGATAAGGAATGTAACGGATGTATTTTCCTAAACCTAAAATACCTAATAAAATTTGAAATAATCCTGCTAGTAAGAATACAGTTAAAATGGCAGGCATAGCTTTATTAATATCACCATCATTGGCTGCTAATATACCAGCAACAACAACCATACTTACGGCTGTCATTGGGGCAGTTGGTCCAGATATTTGCGTATCTGTACCCCCAAAAAGGGCAGCAAAAAAGGCAATAAAAATTGCACCATATAAACCAGCACTTGGCCCTAATCCTGAAGATACTCCAAAAGCTAATGCTAAGGGAAGTGCTACAATTCCGGCAGTAATACCACCAAATAAATCTCCTTTAAAATTTGAGAATAATTTTTTCATAAATAATGTTACTTTAAGTAGTTACTAATATAATTAATTATTAAAAAATAAAATGAGAAATTAGAATTTAAGTTGCTTTTACAAATGGTACTCCTCAACTTTTACGTTGTTTATTACCCCTAATGATTTAAACCATTTCATGGAATTTGCTTCGTTTTTAATTTGTAAACAACGAAACGTTTAATTTGTTAATTGCTGTTCTAATATCTGATTTAGTTAAATTTTCTTTGTTTCTGTTTCTGTGTAATAGGTGTGTTTTGTTTTTTCATAATGTTTTAAATTAGGCTGATTTAGGTCTTAGTTTGAAAAATTGAATAAAACTTGATGGATTTTCAGTAACACCTCGCTCTGAAATAAGTTTAATATCGATGTTTCTTTCTTTTGCTTTAAAAGCAAAGTCTTCTAGTATTTCAATAATATCATTGTCTAAGTACCTCGTTTTGGTTACGTCTAATTCTAATTGAGTATCTCTAGGTAGGCTATCTAATTCTTTTAATATAGCGCCTTTATTAAAAAAAGTAACTTCTTCTGCTAATGTCATTTTTATCTTATGAAGACCATTACTTTTATCTTCGATATGTAAAAAGTGAGAATTTTGATAGCTTTTTATCAATATAACTACAACTCCTACAGCTAAACCTAACGAAATACCAGTTAATAAATCGGTAAAAATAATACCAAGAACTGTTATGATAAAAGGAATAAATTGTTTCCAACCTAAGGTATACATTTGTTTAAATAAAGCTGGTTTTGCTAACTTGTAGCCAACAATAAGTAAAATAGCAGCTAATACAGATAATGGTATTTTATTTAATAAATTCGGAATTAAAATTACTGATATTAATAAAAGTAAACCATGAATAATTGCCGACATTTTAGTTCTACCACCAGATTGTATATTAGCAGAACTTCTAACAATTACTTGTGTTATAGGTAAGCCTCCAACTAATCCAGACAAGATATTTCCTGTTCCTTGAGCTAATAGTTCTCTGTTAGTTGGTGTAACATTTTTGTAAGGATCTAACTTATCCGTTGCCTCAACACAAAGTAACGTTTCTAAACTGGCCACTAGAGCTATTGTAAATGCTGTTACCCATACTGCCGGATTTGTAATGGCACTGAAGTTAGGAAGCGTAAATTGCGCTAAAAATGAAGTGACATCATCAGGAATAGGTACACTAACCAAGTGGCTGGCTTGTATTGAAAATAGTTCACTACCTTGGGTCGATACAAAATAAATAATACCAACAACTACAGTAACTAAAGGTCCTTGAATAAGTTTAAAAATCTTTCCTTTTTTACTAAGAACTTTATCCCATAATAATAAAATAGCTAAACCTATAAATCCGATAATCATTGATCCTATAGTGATGTTATCGAAAATATTTAAAATAGCAGAAAAGGTGTTTTCGCCTGATGCTTCAATAAAACTATCAACACCTTGAGGTGCAGAATCATATCCGAAAAAATGAGGAATTTGTTTTAAAATGATAATAATTCCGATACCTGTTAGCATTCCTTTAATTACTGATGAAGGAAAATAATAACCAATAATACCTGCTTTTAAGAAACCAAAAACAAGTTGAATAGCACCACCTAAAACAACCGCGACTAAAAAGTTCTCATACCCACCTAAGTCACTTATTGCGGTTAATACTATTGCAGCTAAACCTGCTGCAGGACCACTAACTCCTATTTTAGAACCACTTAAGGCTCCAACAACTGTTCCTCCTATAATTCCTGCAATTACACCAGAAAAAAGTGGGGCTCCACTTGCTAACGCAATACCTAAACATAAAGGTAGTGCGACGAAAAACACCACAATACTTGCGGGGAAATCGTTTTTAATGTTTTTAAACATATACTTTATACTCTAAATAAAAATTTAGAATCTTTTTTAAATTGAAAATGAATGATTTTTACTATAATTTTTTTTGAAAAACTACATAGTAAAATCAGGTGGAGGCGTGGTAACTTTTTGGTATTGAGAAGTGTAATTTTTTGAAAGAAAAACGATGTTTTTTCTTTTTTGAAGTTTCTTAAAGAACATGCTAGAATCAATGTTCGTATAAACTTTTAATTCTTTTGAAGTTTCTTTTGCGTGATTTTCTTCTTCTTCTGTTAAATTTAAAAAGATAGATATATCTTGATCTTGGTCAATCAAAGTAATAATCGTAGGCGCAACAATCATGCTCGTAAATAAAATAGAGAAAAAGAGTGCGATTTTTACTTTCAATGAATTGTTTTTATAATTGCCTGCAAAAATAAGAAAGGTTTTTGTCTTTTTTGTTAAATTAAAATTAAAACTTGTTTAACGATTTTAAATTTTCAGAAAGCATCCATCCTGTTTTTCCATCAGCTAATTTAATTTTATTCCATTTATCAACCGTATCTATTATTTTTACTTTTGTTCCTTCGTGTAGCGTAAATATTTCGCTAGCGTCTTTTGTTGGTTCATTTGTTATTTCAACTTCTTCAGAAAAAATAATAGCTTCTACTGTATTTTTTGATTGGTTGTATTGTGAATAGGTTATAACCAAACCAACAATCAATAGTAAAAAAGAAAAGTTACTAGTTATAAAAAAGAGTCTTTTTTTACTTGGCGTAAACGAAAAATAAAATAATAAAAATAAAGCAGTGGCTAAAAAAGAAAGTATAACAACAAGTGTAGCCCAAGTGTTGTAAGTGAATTTTTGCAAGAAATTTTCATTTATTTTTTGAAAGATAGATTGAGGTAATTCTTCAATTCTATCTAAAGTTAATCGTTTTGCGATGATTAAATTATTAAGAGCATCTTCATTTAAAGCATTTAATTGTAGTGCCTTTTCGTAGTTGTAAATTGCGGGAGCTACTTTATTTAATTTATAATATGCGTTCCCTAAATTATAATACAATTCAGACGAAACGTTTTTTGTGGTTTCTATAGCTTCATAATTTTTAATTGCTTCTAGGTATTTTCCGTCTTTATATAAAGCGTTGGCGTTTACAAATAATTCGTCAGCAGTTTGTGCTAACATAATAGTTGTGGTAAAAAACAATAGTAGTGCAATAACTTGTTTCATTATAATTGTTTGTCTAGTTGTGTTATTACTTGTTTTGCTTTTTCATATTCTTCTTTCATCTGTAAGTCGGTAATTGGCGTATATCGAGCAAAATCACAATCATTTAAAACTTCAATAAAGTTTTTTGTAGCGGTGTTGTTAACTTTTTTTTCGTGTAATAAATCAGTGATTTTATCGCTACTTATATCTAACGTTTCTATTCCTAACTTAGCTTTTAAATAGTTATGTAAAGCTCTTTCTAAAGCTTCATAAAAAGCTTCTTTATTTCCTAGCTCTTTTTCAGCTTCCGATAAATATTTTTTAGCTAAACGATCTGCCTTACGTTGTTTGTTTCCTACAACATCTCCATCACGTTCTTCTTTTTTCTTGTTGATAAAAATAGCAACAGGAATTAAAATTATAGGCAACAGCAATAAAATGTAAAATAATATAGATTTAAAAAAATCTGATTTCTCTATTGATTCAAAACTACTTGAAGTTTGGATGTACTTAAAATCGGTTCCAGTAATTTTTACATCTTGTTTGGTCGTAGAATTTGATTGCGTATTTGTAGGCAATTCTTTTCCTTCTAAAACAACAACATATAAATCATTAGTTGTAATAGTTTGGTATACTTTTTCTTTCGGATTAAAGTATGAAAAACTTGTTTTCGGAATTTTATATTTTCCTTTAAATTCAGGTACTACGGTATAAGTATCGGCAACCGAACCTCTTAATCCGCTTGCGGTAACACTTACTTTTTCTTTTCTTTCTGGTTGATAAATCTCTAGTTCTTTAGGTGTTTCTACCTTCGGAAGTTCAAATAATTTTAAATTTCCTTTACCATTAACTGTTACTTTTATTTGTGAAGATTCATTAGCCTTTAATGTTTGTTTACTTAAAGAAACATCAAAAGAAAATTCACCAACTGCACCAGTAAAATTCTCAGGTTTATTATCAAGAGGTAAAGCTTTTGCTCGAACTACTTTTTTGGCAGAAGAAAACTCTTTTCGAACTTGTTTTGTGATTACATTTCCGAAAAAATCGGCACGCCCAGTAGGCACGGCAACAACAATATCCATCTTCATAGGGTCTATTGTTAGTTTTCCGTCTTTTGTTGGTACTAAAAGTGCTTTATGTAATATGGCATAACGGTAACGTTCACCATTATACATTCCTGTTTTTACAGGGCTTCCGTTTCTTTTTATCTCTTGATTCCAAAAACCATTGTATTGTGGAGCTTCTGTAATTGCGTTATCGTAAATACCTACATTGTCACTAAAATATAAGCGATATTCAACATAAATACTCTCACCAACATAGGGTTGCGATTTAGATAATTCTGCAACTAAATGAATATTTTGATCTGCAATATAATTTGGATCGTTAGGATTTTTAGGAACATCAACAGCAGCTATAACAATAATTTTTATAGGGTTTGATTTTACTGTTTTCCCATCAATTTCTATTGATGCAGCAGGAATATTGTATTCTCCTTTTTGCTTTGGCTGAATAATATAAGTATACGATTGGCTAAAGGTTGCTTTACCGTTTATCCATGATTGACTTACCGATTGACTTGGGCCACCTACAACTTTAAAGTTTTTAAAGTTTGGAGCTTTAAAATTATCAGCGCCTTGTTTGTTAATCGAAAATTCGATTCGCAAACGTTGATTAACGCCTAACTTATTTTTACTAACAGTTGCTTTTAATGCAGCTTCTTGTGCACTAATAGTTAGTGTTATAAAACAGATTAATAATGATGTGTATAATTTAAACTTCATATTCATTTTCAAAAGCATAAAATAACTAAGATTTTAAAAATCGGAAATTTACCAATCTTTTTCTTGTTTTACTTTTCTTCCTTTCGATTTTTTAACATTCATTTTCTTTTGCGTCTTCTTCTCTTCATTATTTAAGCTCTCTAGCAGTTGCTTCATTTGCTCAGGAGACATTTTTCCTTGTTGAGGTTTGGGCTTTTGCTTTTCGTCTTTCTTGTCATCCTTGTTAGGCTTGTTCTGGTCTTTTGGATCCTTCTTGTCCTTGTCGTCGCCCTTTTTGTCTTCCTTTTTATCCTTCTGCTTGTCTTTGTCGTCCTTATCTTTCTTGTCCTTCTGATCCTTTTTGTCTTTCTTGTCCTTATCTTTTTTATCTTTATTCTTATCTTTTTTGTCTTGTTGTTGCTGTTTCTTTAAATCTTTTTGAGCAGCAGCTAAATTATAACGGGTTTCATCATCATTCGGATTTCTTCTTAATGCATTTTTATATGCATCTACAGCCTGTTGATATTGTTTTTGCTCCATTTGTGCATTTCCAATATTGTGATATGCCTCGGCTTTTGCAAATTTATCTTTTGATGTTTTTGCGGTTACTTCAAATTGCGCAACAGCTTCCTTATATTTTTTTTCTTGATATAAGGTATTTCCAAAATTATAGCTTGCCTTGTCGTACGTACTGTTTTTTCCTAGCGCTTTTCGGTAAGAAATGGCAGCATCACTAAATTTTTGTTTGTTGTACAGTTTATTTCCTTCACGTAACAAATTTCTTGCCTCACGTTGCAGTTTTAACGTGTCTTTTTGTGCCGTTACATTTATAGTAATCAGCATTAAAAACACGAATAGTATATTTTGTAATTGTTTCATTTTATAAAATAAAATCTATGACTTTTCTTCGTTAAATAAATCTGCTTTTTTAACCCATTTCGTTTTCTTCTCGAAAAAGAATAAATCAATAATTAAAAATAGCAATCCGATTCCTAAAAACCATTGAAACTGATCTTTGTAATCAGAAAATTGTTTTGTTTCAAATTCGCTTTTTTGGGCATTGGTAATAATATTTTCAATAATTTTAACAGGATTGTCTGTTTTATTACCGTCAATATATTTTCCTTCGGATGATTCAGCAATATCTTGTAAAACAGTTGTTGTTCTTTTGGTAATTACGGTTGCTCCTTTTCTGTCTTTTTTGTAACCAATAAGCGCACCATTTAATTTTATAGGAATAGGACCTCCTTTTTCGGTACCAACACCAATAGTATATACTTTTACGCCTTCGTTAGAAATATTCTGAGCAACTTGTTTTGTTTCCTCTTGATGATCTTCACCATCAGAAATGATAATTAAAAAACGATTGGTTTGCTCGTCGTTATCATAATAAGTTTTAGCTAAGTTTAAGGCTTCGTTAATAGCTGTTCCTTGGCTCGAAACCATATCTGGATTTGCATTTTGTAAAAACATTTTAGCCGCCGCATGATCAGTGGTAATTGGTAATAATGGATATGCGTTACCTGCGTAAATTATAATTCCGACTCTGTCACTTCCTAATTTATCAATAATTTTAGAAATAATTTGCTTTGATTTTTCTAATCTATTTGGCGCAATATCTTCTGCCAACATACTTTTAGAAACATCTAAAGCAAAAACCACATCAACACCTTCACGTTTTACTGTTTTTAACTTGGTTCCCATTTTAGGGTTCACCAATGAAACGATTAAAAAAGAGAGTCCGATTAAAAGGAAAATCAATTTTAAAATCGATTTAAAAGTAGATGAATTTGGTGCGATTTTAGCGAATGTTTTTGCACTTGCGAATTTTTTCTGAGTGCGTTTTTTCCACCATAAAACCAACAAAAAAACAACAATTATTATTGGAATAATTGCAAACAGATAAAAATATATTGGTTCTTCTATACGATACATTGTTTATATAAAACTTTTAAATAAGGTGTTTTTTAATGTGAATTCTAGCAATAAAAAGATACCGGCTAAAAATACCAATAATCGATATTTTTCAGTATAATTATAGTACTTAAATTCTTCTATTTTTGTTTTTTCAAGCTTGTCTATTTCATCATAAATAGCTTTTAACTTCGTGTTATCTGTGGCTCTAAAATATTTACCAGCCGTTTCATTAGCAATATGTTTTAGCAAGGCTTCATCTATTTCAACTTGTTGTTTTCTAAAAGAAATTTTACCTGTTCGAGGATCTTTTGCCCAAGGAAAATCAGCCATTCCATTAGTTCCAATCCCGATAGTATATACCTTAATATCGTTTCCTTTTGCTAGTTCGGTGGCTGTTTTCGGATCTACAAAACCTGCGTTGTTTACACCATCTGTTAAAAGAATAATAACTTTACTTTTAGCTTTGCTTTCCTTTAATCTGTTTACTGCAGATCCTAATCCCATACCAATAGCAGTTCCACCTTCTAATTGCCCCCATTTAATTTCAGAAATGGTTCTTTTAATGATAGATTTGTCGCTCGTAATTGGTGTTTGAGTAAAACTTTCACCTGCATAAACTACAATACCGATACGGTCATTTGGTCGACGATTTACAAAATCGGCCGCCACTTTTTTAAGTGCTTCTAGTCGATTTGGTTTTAAATCTTTAGCCAACATACTTGCAGATACGTCAATTGCCATAACAATATCAATACCTCTGTTTGTTTTTGTTTTTTTACTTACTGCTACATTTCTAGGTCTGGCTAAAGCAATAACCAAACATGTTAAAGCAGCTAGTCGTAATAGGTATAATAAAGGTTTTAATTTCGGTAAAATTGAACCTTGTACTTTAAAACCTTTAACGCTTGATATTGTTAATTGAGCGCTATCTTTTTTTCTAGAATAGTAATTCCATAAAGCTAATAACGGAATTAATATCAGCAACCATAAAAATTCGGGATTATGAAATTCAAAATTATTCCACTTCATCTTCTATTGGTTCTTTTTTAGGTTTCAAATTATCTAATACACTTTTAGCATCCTTACGATCGCTTTCAATTTGATGTGCCATCGGTTTCGACTTCGCAAATTTTACTAAATCAGATTCTTGTAATAATTTTCGTAACTTATAAATCGTTTCTTTATCTGTTTCAATCGATTTCATTTCATTTAAATCGTCTAAAATTGCAACTAATTCATCCGTAGTAATTTCTAGTGCAGGTATGTTTAATTCCCTTTCTATATAACCTCTAACAATTTCGGTTAACTCACTATAATATTTCTTAATTTTATTGTTTTGCCACAATAATTTTTTATCTAACTCTTGCAGTTTTTCAATCGCCTCTTCATAAGGCGGTAATAACGGAACAATAATTTCTTCTTTGGCTTCTTTTTTCTTTTTGATAACAAAGAAATAAAGTAATAACCCTATTACAATAAGGATAGCAAATGCCCACCAGAAATAATTTTTAAAATCATCAAATTGATATGCTTCTCCTTTAATTCCTTTAATAGGGAATTTTTTAATTTTAGTAGTGTCAATAGCTACGGTTGCTACATTAATTAACAAGCTATCTGTTAAATACGGTTGGTTTTTAATGAAAACCTGTTGCTGCGGAATGTAAAATGCACCACTATCAAAACCTGTTAAAATATATTTTTGAATTAATTTATTTTTAACAGTATCTATTTTTAATGTATCAATTATCTCTAATCCTTTTAAATTTTCTAATTTAGGAAGGATAACGTTTTCAGTTTCAGCTACCGAAATTTTGTATTGAAATTGCTCTCCAATTCTAATATTGGTGGTATCAATTTCAACTTTTATTTTGTCAGATTGTGAAAATCCAACGCCATAAATAAGTAAGAATATGTAAAGTAATTTAGTTTTCATTTAATGTAGGTAGTTTTTATTTTCGTTTAAAATAACCTAATAATTTTGTTACATAACTTTCATCTACACGAGTGTTTATAGTTCCTGAACCACTTTTCTTAAAAGTAGTTTCGAAGTAATCAGTCAATCTTAAAGAATTTGCTTTGTATTGATTTCTTACGGATGACGAGCTTGTGTTTACTAAATGTGTAGTTCCTGTTTCAGCATCAACCATCGGTACCATTCCTAAATTCGGAATTTCCTCATCATGTTTGTCATACACTCTAATACCAGTAACATCGTGTTTGTTACCAACTAGTTTTAGTGTGCGCTCATAATTATCATCCATAAAATCAGAAAGTAAAAAAACAATCGCTTTCTTTTTCATAATGTTTGATAAGAATTTTAAAGCCTCACTAATATCTGTTTGCTTGCTTTTAGGTTTAAATTCGATCAATTCTCGAATAATACGCAACACATGACTTTTCCCTTTTTTAGGAGGGATATAAAGTTCTACTTGATCAGAAAATAAAATCAATCCAACCTTGTCGTTGTTTTGTGTGGCTGAAAAAGCTAGTGTTGCAGCAATCTCGGTAACGGTATCTTTTTTAAATTGATTAGAAGTACCAAAAGATTCAGAGCCAGAAATATCTACCACTAACATCATGGTAAGCTCACGTTCTTCTTCAAAAACTTTTATATAAGGTTCGTTATAACGCGCAGTTACATTCCAATCAATCGCTCTAATATCATCTCCGTATTGATATTGGCGCACTTCAGAAAAAGTCATACCACGACCTTTAAAGGTTGAGTGGTATTCTCCTCCAAAAATATGATTAGACAAACGACGTGTCTTAATTTCTATTTTACGAACTTTTTTTAGTAACTCTTTTGTATCCATTTCTTTTCAATTGTCAGTTAACAGGTTTCATAATCAGCAATATTTTTAATACTGATTGTTGTTTCTTGATAATTGATTATGGTACTTGTACTTCGTTAATTATTGAATTTATAATATCTAAAGAAGTAATGTTTTCAGCTTCAGCTTCGTACGTAATTCCAATTCTGTGGCGTAAAACATCGTTTACAATTGCACGAACATCTTCAGGTATTACATAACCTCTTCTTTTAATAAAAGCGTAACATTTTGCTGCTTTTGCTAAATTGATACTTCCACGAGGCGAAGCACCGAAACTAATTAAAGGTTGTAGTTTTTCTAGATTATAGCGTTCAGGATAACGAGTAGCAAATACGATGTCTAGAATATATTTTTCTATTTTCTCATCCATATACACTTCGTTTACAACTTCACGAGCTTTTATAATCTGGTCTACAGAAATAACCGGATTTACTTTTTCAAAAGCACCACTTAAGTTGGCACGCATAATTGTTTGTTCATCTTCTAACTTCGGATAATCAATCACTGTTTTTAACATAAAACGGTCAACCTGAGCTTCAGGAAGCGGATACGTTCCTTCTTGTTCAACAGGATTTTGAGTTGCCATTACTAAAAAAGGTTCTTGTAACTTAAAAGTTTCATCGCCAATAGTAATCTGGCGCTCTTGCATTGCTTCTAATAAAGCAGATTGAACTTTAGCAGGCGCACGGTTAATTTCATCAGCTAATACAAAATTAGCGAAGATTGGGCCTTTTTTAATCATGAAATCGTTTTCTTTCATGTTGTAAATCATGGTTCCAACAATATCGGCAGGTAATAAATCTGGGGTAAACTGCACACGACTAAAACTACCTTGTACTGCTTTAGATAAGGTGTTAATGGCAAGGGTTTTTGCTAAGCCAGGTACACCTTCTAGTAAAATGTGTCCGTTACCAAGAAGCCCTATAAGTAATCGTTCAATCATATATTTCTGACCAACGATAACTTTACTCATTTCGTTTGTTAATAAATCAACAAAAGCGCTTTCTCTTTCGATCTTTTCATTGATAGCTCTTACATCTACATCCATAGTAATTGAAATATGTTTTATTTTTCGTGAAACAAAGCTACAATAATAAGAAAATAACCGTTGTTAAAGTATGGTTAAAGCTGAAAAAATAAAACTTACATTTATTATATATACTTATTTAGTGTTATAATTTTAAGTATTTACTTGTTATGTGTTGTATATATTAGTATTTTTAACAAAAATTAACTATTTTAATATGGATATAAAAATCAACAAAAAAAACAAAGTAAAGCAAAGATTAAAGCTTTTTACATGTGTTTTATTAATGACTTTTACCTCTGCTTTAATTGGGCAAACAATTAAAGGTAAAGTAATAGATGAAAGTGGTGAACCCCTTCCTTTTGTGAATGTTTTGAAAAAAAATACCGTAAGAGGTGTTAGTACAGATGAAAATGGAGAGTTTTCTTTAGATGTAAAAGAATTACCAGTTACTTTGGTGTTTTCTTCTGTAGGGTTTACATCAATGGAGCAAATAGTTTTTGAAAATTACTATGTAAACGTTGTTTTAAAAGAAGGAAATGTTTTAAACGAGATTGTATTAACAGGTAACCGTTCGAAGCCTAGAACTATTTTAGATTCGGCAGTACCTATTGATAATGTAAGTTTAAAAGAGTTAGAAGCTACTGGTCAAACAGACATTGCTCAAATGTTAACGTATGCAATACCTTCTTACAACTCAAGTACTCAGGCAATTTCTGATGGTACCGCTCACTTTGATCCAGCAGATTTAAGAGGATTAGGGCCAAGTAGAACATTGGTTTTAGTAAACGGTAAACGTAAAAATCAAAGTGCTTTAGTATATGTAAACGACACTCCTGGTAAAGGAGAAGTTGGTGTAGATATGAAAAGTATTCCTACAGCTGCAATCGAAAGAATTGAAGTTTTACGTGATGGAGCATCTGCACAATACGGTTCTGATGCCGTTGCAGGAGTTATCAATATTATTTTAAAGAAAGACATCGATTTCACGAAAGTTAATGTTAGTGCTGGGGTAACAAAAGAAGGCGATGGTTTTAATGCAGCAGCAGATGTAAACCACACGTTTACATTTGGTGATGGTGGTTTTGTAAACGCTACACTTGGATTGAGTTATCAAGAAAAAACAAATAGACCTAACTCTGTTACGAAAGATGTTTTGTTTGGAGGGGTTATAGATAACCAATGGACACAAGACAATCCTGGTTTAGGAATGCAAATTGGATTGCCAGAAATGAAAAAAGGGGATTTATTTGTAAATGCTGAATTTCCTTTAAATGAAAACACAAAGGTGTATGCTTTTGGAGGGTTTAATATTAGGCAAGGTACCAGTTTTGCACTTTATAGAACACCATATTTTCCTGGCATACCTACTGATCCGGCTGACAACCCTTTTAACGATGGTAATGGAGATTATCAAGGTTTTCAACCAACTTTTGAAACTGATATTAAAGATTTCTTGTTTACAGGAGGAACTAAGTTTAAGTTAGGTGAATTTGATGCGGATTTAAGTGCTACTTATGGGAAAAATTCTGTAGGGTATACGGTAGGAGATACGTTTAACACTGCTTTAGGATTGGCTAGCCCAACATCTTTTGATGTAGGAGCGTATGCTTTTAGTAATATCATAGGGAATTTTGATGTAAGTCGTTCTTTTGGGGACGTAAGTATTGGTCTTGGTTTTGAAGGTCGTCAGGAGCAATTTGATGTAACGGCAGGACAATCTGAATCTTATGAAGGTTTAGTACCTGGAGATGGAGGACATGCTCAGTCTTTTCCAGGATTACAACCGGGTAATGCTTTAAGTGAAACTAGAACCAATATAGGTGGATATGCTACTTTAGATTGGGATGTTTCTGAAAAATTCTTAATTGCTGGGGCTGTTCGTCATGAAAATTATTCTGATTTTGGAGGAAATACTTCTTGGAAAGTAAGTTCGAGATATAAATTAGGTGAAGCAGGGGTGTTACGAGCTTCATATGGTACAGGATTTAGAGCACCTTCTTTACATCAAGTATATTTAAGTAACGTGCAAACATTGCTTACTGCGGGTGTAATATCAAATCAAGGAACATTTAATAATGTAAGTCCAGTAATTAAAGATTTAGGAGTGGCTTCATTGTTTGCTGAAACTTCTAAAAGTTTCTCTGGAGGTTTAACTGTAAAGGCATCTAATAATTTTACAATTTCATTAGATTATTATAATATTAAAATTACTGACAGAGTTGTATTTTCTGGAGAAATTACAGGAACAGATGATAACGGAAATGCAAATGCTGATGTGCAACAAATTTTAGATGACAATAGTGTAACAAGTATTAAGTTTTTTATAAATGCTGCAGATACTGAAACAGAAGGTATAGATTATACAATGCGTTATAAAAATATTGATTTTGCTTCAGGTAAATTAGGACTAAACGTAGCTTTAAATCTTAATAGCACAAAATTACAAGGTGAGGTAAAAACACCAACGAAATTGTCGGGTTATAAGAATGCTATTTTTAATAGAAAAGAACAGGCAAGAATTATTAGCGCTAGACCAAGTACTAAGTTCTTGTTTGGAGCAGATTATAAAATTAATAAGTTTACAGCGAATTTAAATAACACTTATTTTGGTGAAGTAACATGGCAACATGCAACAGATCCAGCAAATGATCAAACTTTTAGTGGAAAAGTAATTACTGATTTATCTTTTGGGTATGAATTTTCAGAGGTAATTTCTTTCACAGCACAGGTGAATAACTTATTTGATATTTATCCAGATGTGTTAGATCCTAAAGGTGATCTTTCTACGAATTTAGGAGGGCGTTTTAAATATCCTTGGGAAGTAAATCAATTTGGATTTAGTGGAACAACATTTAAAGCAGGATTTGCATTTAAATTCTAAAAAACAACAATTATCTATAAATAAAAAGCACCTGAAAAGGTGCTTTTTTTATGACTTATATTTTTTTAAAGATAATTTTTCACCTTCAAAAACTCCATAGGTAAAATATTGTACCCAATCGCCAGTGTTTATATATTCACTGTTTTCTTGCAGTTTAATTTCTAAAGGAAGATGACGGTGGCCAAAAATAAAATAATCATAATGTTTGGTTTCTAATTTGCGCTTGCAATATTGAACCAGCCATTCTTTGTCCTCTCCTAAAAATTTAAAATCTTCATCGCCAGAAATCATTTTGTTTTTAACGGACATGTATTGCCCTAATCGTACTCCTAAATCAGGATGTAACCAACGAAATAACCATTTAAAAGGTTTAAAAGTAAATACTTTTTTCATACGTTTATAACCTTTGTCTTCTGGGCCTAAACCATCACCGTGCCCAATTAAAAGTGTTTTTCCGTTTATAGAAAACTCTTGTGGACTATGAAATACAGGGATATTTAATTCCTTCTCAAAATAATCAGCCATCCATAAATCGTGATTTCCTACGAAGAAATAAATCGGAATTCCGCTATCTTTAATTTCGGCTAATTTTCCTAAAACACGTACAAACCCTTTTGGAACGACGGTTTTATATTCAAACCAAAAATCAAATAAATCACCTAATAAAAAAATAGCTTCAGCATCTTCTTTAACTTCATTTAACCAGCGAACAAACTTCTGCTCTCTAGGAAAGCTAGCTTCGGCAGTTGGTGCGCCTAAATGTTGATCAGAAGCGAAATACACTTTTTTATTTTTGGTGGTGTTGATAGAAATCAAAATTGTAATTTTTGGTAAAAATAACTAATTTGAGCTACTTTTGTAGAAAACACTACCAATACCATGGAAATAAATCCGTTTGATGATACTTATTTTATGAAAAAAGCGCTGCAAGAAGCTGAAACAGCTTTTGATAAAGGAGAAGTTCCTGTAGGTGCAGTGGTGGTTTTTAAAGATCAAATAATAGCAAGGGCTCATAACTTAACAGAAATGTTAAATGATGTAACAGCGCACGCCGAAATGCAAGCTTTTACTGCAGCTTCTGATTTTTTAGGCGGAAAATATTTAAAAGATTGTGTACTATATGTTACGTTAGAACCTTGCCAGATGTGTGCAGGGGCAAGTTATTGGACACAAATAGGAAAAATAGTATACGGAGCCAGCGAGCCAAAATTAGGTTTTAGTGTATTGCAAACAAAACTACATCCGAAAACGAAAGTGGTAACAGGTGTTTTAGAAGAGGAGTGTGGTTTTTTACTGAAGAAATTTTTTATTGAAAAACGTAATTTGAATTAATCAGAACTCGAATCCATCAACCTGAATTTAGTTCAGGTTCGAATCTTCATTATGCAATATTTTTTACAGTATGCGATGCCGAACTAAATTAAATGCATCATGTTGATGTTTATTACTGTTGTGGATTTAAGGAAAATACTGAAATTACAAGGTGGTTTTTGTTTTTAGCCCCGATTGTAGCATTTGTTTGAGCTCCTCGCAGAGAGCGAGTGCGAAAAGCGGGAAATAGCTTCGAATAATTATGTTGAGTTTTAAAATAAGACTTGTTGTTTACAACCGCTTTCATGTTCTAATAACCATTTTTTGCGCCATATTCCGCCAGCATATCCTGTTAAAGAACCATCTGAGCCAATTACTCGGTGACAGGGAATGATTATCCAAATAGGGTTTTTTCCGTTGGCAGATGCTACTGCTCTAATTGCTTTTGGGTCACCAATTTGTTTGGTTTGCTTTAAATAAGTGCTGCTTTTATTAAAAGGAATGTTTAATAATTCATTCCAAACCTTTTGTTGAAACTCTGTGCCTTGCGGATTTAGTTTTAAATCGAATATTTTTCTGTTTCCGTTAAAATATTCGTTCAACTGTGTAACACAGTCTTGCAAACAAAGTGGAATTTTTGCGGAAGTTTCAATCGCATCATTTATAACAGAAATAGTTTGAATACCGTTGGCATCACCTACAATTTTTGCAGTACCAATAGGCGTTTTGTAATATGTAATTTCTGTTTTCAAAATACTAATTAAGTTAACTCTCCTTTTTCTTTTAAATTCTTGAATATCTTTTTGTCGACTTCCGAAATGATGCCTAAATCGTTGGAATTTAACCATTTTATTTCTGCTATTTCACTAGTTGGTTCTGGTATTCCTAAATATTCAGCTTTATAACAAGTCATTTTTACAAGAATTCCTGTTTTGTCGCCATCAGATTGTGCTATAAAAGTACCAAAATACATAATTGTATTGGGTGTAATAGCTACATTTAATTCTTCTTTAATTTCTCTAATTAGGGTTTCCTGATCGGTTTCCTGACTTTCTCTTTTTCCTCCGGGAATATAAAACTTCTTTTTTCCCTTAGATCTTGTGCTTAATATTTTTCCGTTTACAATTTTAATTAAAGCGATTTTGTCAATCTCTTTCATGCTTTTTTACACTTTAAAAATGTCTTTTGAATTTTGAGTGGTAATTTCAGCAATTTCATTGAAAGTTAACCCGTAAATATCTACTAATTTATCTACCACATTAGCTACATAAGCACTTTCATTTCTTTTCCCTCGGTAGGGAGTTGGCGCTAAATACGGTGAATCGGTTTCTAAAACAATATGTTTGATATCAATTTCGTTTAAGAATTTATCTATTTTACCGTTTTTAAATGTGGCAACTCCTCCAATTCCTAATTTCATGTTGTAAGAAATAGCTTTTTGTGCTTGTTCTAAAGTTCCTGTAAAACAATGAAAAATTCCGAATAAATCAGTCCCTTTTTCACTTTCTAATACCTCAAAAATCTCATCAAAAGCATCACGACAATGAATTACAATAGGTAATTTTTTTTCTTTTGCCCATTGAATTTGAGTCCTGAAAACTTCTTGTTGTTGGGGTAAAAATGTTTTATCCCAATATAAATCGATTCCTATTTCGCCAATCGCATAAAAATTACGCTTGTCAATCCACTCTCTTACATGTGCGAGTTCTTCTTTGTAATTTTCTTTAACAGAGGTAGGATGTAAACCCATCATTAAAAACACATCGCTTGGGTAGTTTTTTTCTAAATCGAACATGCGTTCTGTGTACGAACTATCAATTGCAGGAATAAAAAAACGAGAAACACCCGCTTCTTTTGCGCGTTGCATCATTTCGTTTCTGTCTTCGTCAAACTGTTCTGAATATAAATGTGTATGAGTATCGGTAATCATTTATTGCTGTATATTTACGTTACAAAAGTACAAGAAATGGCAGGTCTGAAAAAAATATTAAAGAAAAAGAAATATATTAAAATTAAACTTAAAAAAATAGTCACCAATCATTTAGAGCTAAAGGCAGAAATAAATGGTGTAAAGGGTACGTTTATTTTAGATACTGGTGCTTCGAATTCGTGTGTAGCACTAGATTTAATTACACATTTTAAGTTAATATCAGAAGAGAGTGAAGTGAAAGCGGCTGGAGCTGGCGCAACTGATATGGAAACTAGGAAGTCGGATAACAATTCATTAAAAATCGGAAAATGGAAAACGAATCAATGTAATTTAGTATTGTTTGATTTAACACATGTAAATACAGCTTTAACACTACACAATGCCGAAAAAGTAACAGGAATTATTGGTGCAGATATTTTAGAAAGTGGCAAAGCTTTTATTGATTATGATAAGAAAGTGTTATATCTAAAAAAGTTAAAGAAAAAGAAGCGTAAACATTCATTTAAAGTGCCATTTTAGAGTGTGTATTTTAGTTAAAGTTTGTTAAATTTAACTAGTAGTTATTGAGGTTTATTGATAGTGTTTGTTGATTGGTGTAAGCCGTAAATATTGAGTTTTATAAAAGAGTCACTTCGTTTTATTATCGATTAATTAAGTGCTATTTAAAAATTGTGGTGTAACATTTTATTTTGATAGCCGTCGAATTAGTGTAGTCAATTAAAAATCAACAACCATGAAATCAACTGTAAATAATTTAGTCGTAGAAAGAGGAATTTTAACATCAGCATATAAACAAGAGATTCGAGAGAATATTAACTCGATGAAAATTGAATCTTTATTTAGAGTTAAAAATAAATTAAGAAGAAGTAGTGCTAACTTGTATAGTGAAACAGCTACAATTTTGAAGGTTTCAGTTTTTGGATTAGCTGTTGTAATGATGGTTTTTTAAATAGTAGTATTGTGTGTTTTGTAGTGGCACTACTCATTAAAAAGATGAACTTATTAGGTTTAGGTAGTTTATTGCTTCTAAGATGATAAGGCCAAAATTAATAAAGGTTACATAATAAGATATAGTTTCTAATTTGTATTGTTCATTTTTCTTAGTTGATATTTTTTTAGATATAAAGAATAAAATGAAAAGAAAGAAACCTCCAATCATTGGTATATAATAGATAATGGTTTCTCCTTCTCCAAAAAATTGCGAAAACGTAAGTGAATTACCAAATAAATAAATAATTACCCAATTAATACTAAAGAATAAAACCTGTAGTATTAAACTGCTTATCAATGGAGCTATCCAATCTGGATTCTCTTTTTCTACATTATTATTGGTAAGAAATAGGATGATATAAAATGGGCAAAAAGAATGTATTAGTAGTCTAATCCAAAAATTAATTTTTAATTCAGGAAGTTGTAGTGTTAGAAGTTTTTGATAAGATAATACATCAAAAAAACTAAATACAGTTAGTGTAAGGATAGATAATGCAAGTAATGGAAAAAATATAAAACCCATAATATTGCCTTCCATTCCTTTTAAATAAACACGCAGAGTAAACCCTGTTATTAACCAGGTAACTGCTGATATTAATAAGTTTTTAGGAACAAAAACGCCCCAAATATTAAAATCAATATATAAACTACAAAGATAAGTTAAGCTAAGTATAACAATAAGATAAATGGAATAGAAGTATAAATAAGGTACTAGTTTAAGTTTTGTAACATTTGTTGCTTCTTTAGTAAAAAAATACGAGTTTTTTTTAAATGAAAAAGCTATAAAGATTAAAAAAGAAAAAGGGTTAAAAAGTATATTAATAATAGCAAGTAATATGTTCATTATAAGTATTTCTTTAAATAACAGCTTTGTAAAAATATCTTAAAAGAAATAAATAAGGGTAGTAATTTTAAAATTACTACCCTTATTTATTATAAAAATCTATTTAGATTGTTTGAATTCTAAAAGATTAACTCAATATTTCTTTAATTCTTTTTACAGCTTCGCGTAATTGTAATTCTGATGCTGCGTACGACATACGAATACAGTTTGGCGCGCCAAAAGCTTCTCCTGTAACGGTAGCTACATTAGCTTCTTCTAATAGCAACATAGAAAAATCACTTGCATTTTTAATTTCAGTTCCTTTAACTGTTTTTCCGAAGAAAGCAGAAATATCAGGAAAAACATAAAAAGCACCTTCTGGTACGTTTAGCTTAAATCCGTCAATTTCACCTAATAAACCTAAAATCATATCTCTACGAGTTTTAAATTCATCAACCATATATTGTACTTTAACAGGTTCTGCTAAAACAGCCGTAATTGCAGCACGTTGTGCAATACAGTTGGTTCCTGATGTAATTTGACCTTGCATTTTTGTACAGGCCTTAGCAATCCACTCAGGAGCTCCGATAAAACCAATTCTCCATCCTGTCATAGCAAAGGCTTTTGCCAATCCGTTTACGGTAATAGTACGATCGAACATGTTTTCGATAGCAGCAAAACTAAATGGTTTTGTTCCGTAGTTAATGTGTTCGTAAATTTCATCAGATAATATATATATCTGCGGATGATTTTCTAATACTTTTGCTAACGCTCTGTATTCTGCCTCACTGTAAATAGTTCCGCTTGGATTATTTGGTGAGTTAAAGAAAATCATTTTTGTTTTAGGTGTAATCGCTGCTTCTAATTGTGCTGGAGTAATTTTAAAATCGCTATCGATAGAAGAAGGGATTTCAACAAATTTAGCTTCACATAAAGTTGCAATTGCTGAATAACTTACCCAATACGGAGCTGGTAATAAAACTTCGTCACCCGGATTTAATAATACCTGTGCAATATTTGCGATAGATTGTTTTGCACCTGTTGATACCACAATCTGATTCGGAGCGTATGTTAAATCATTATCACGTTTAAATTTTACGCAAATAGCTTCTTTTAATTCCACATATCCATCAACTGGAGTGTATGAATTATAATCTTGATTAATTGCTTCAATAGCGGCATTTTTAATAAAATCAGGCGTGTTAAAATCAGGTTCTCCTAAACTTAAACTAATAATATCTTTACCTGCTGCCTTTAACTCTCTTGCTTTAGCAGCCATTGCTAAAGTTTGTGAGATTGGTAAACTGTTAATTCTGTTTGATAATGCGTTTGACATTGTGTTGTTAGTTGTGTGTTGTTTATGCTAGTTGAGGTTCTTTACCTAAAGAACTTAGTTGTTTAAAGTGTTCGATAAGGGCTTTTGACATCGTTTTATACTCGTTGTATGGTAAGTTAAACTCCTGTGCAGTTTCCTTTACAATTTTTGCTAATTTGTTATAGTGAACATGAGAAATGTGAGGAAAAATATGATGTTCTACCTGATGATTTAATCCGCCAGTATAAAAGTTAACTAACCAATTTTTAGGAGCAAAGTTAGAGGTTGTATACAACTGATGCACTGCCCAAGTATGCTCTAAATTCCCTTCTTTATCAGGTAAAGGCATTTTTGTATTTGGTACTACGTGCGCTAATTGAAAAACAACACTTAAAATCATACCCGCTGTATAATGCATAATAAAGAATCCTAGTAAAACTTTCCACCAAGCAATATTTACAACCAATAAAGGCAATACAATCCACAACGAATAATAAACTACTTTAGATATTACTAATTTTGTCCATTCTACTTTAGGATTCGGAAATTTACCGTACGATAACTTACGTTTTAAATAACTACTCATTTGTTTAAAATCGGTAGTTATAGCCCAGTTAATAGTTAATAATCCATATAAAAATATAGAATAAAACTTTTGAAACTTGTGTATTGGTAACCATGTAGAATGTTTAGAGAAACGGATAATTCTACCCGCATCAATATCTTCATCATGTCCTTTTACATTGGTAAATGTATGGTGTAATACATTGTGTTGTACTTTCCAATTATACACATTACCTGCTAAAATGTAAATACTACTTCCCATTAATTTATTCAACCATTTTTTGCTCGAAAATGATTCGTGGTTAGCATCGTGCATTACATTCATACCCACACCAGCCATACCAATACCTGTAACTACAATAAGTAGCGCCATAAGCCATTGTGGCATTGTAACGGTTAGTATTAAAATAAAAGGAATTAAAAAAGTAGCAAACATGATAATTGCTTTAGAATATAGTTTCCAATTACCTGTACGCTTAATGTTATTTTCTTTGAAATATGAGTTAACGCGTTTATTTAGAGTTCGAAAGAACTTTGCGTTGTCTATCCTTGAGAAGTTTATTGTCTTCATTTATTGTATATTAGGGATCGCAAAAATAAACGTTTTTACTCGATGGTTATTGCTTAGTAGTAACTTTTTAACAAGAAATATATCTTTTGTTAGATAATTAACTATTACGAATTAGTTTTTTACTTTTGCAACGAAAAAAATAATCAATGGAACTTATAAAAAAATACTTTACCGATTTAACTGAAACACAGTTAGAACAGTTCTCTAAACTACAAGAATTGTATGAGGATTGGAACTTAAAAATTAACGTGGTTTCGCGTAAAGATATTGATGAATTGTACTTGCGACATGTATTACATTCATTAGGAATAGCAAAGGTTATGCAGTTTAAACCAGGTTCTAAAGTGATGGATGTTGGTACAGGTGGCGGATTTCCTGGTATTCCATTAGCAATTTTATTTCCTGAAACGCAATTTCATTTAGTAGATTCTATTGGTAAGAAAATAAAAGTAGTAAACGAAGTTGCTGAAGGTTTAGGTTTACAAAACGTTAAAACTACGAATGGTCGTGTTGAAGAAGTAAAAGACACGTATGATTTTATTGTAAGTAGAGCAGTAGCGCAAATGGAAACTTTTGTTGGATGGACAAAAGGAAAAATTGCTAAAAAGCAAAACCACGATTTAAAAAACGGTATTCTGTATTTAAAAGGTGGTGATTTAACTGAAGAGTTAGAGAAGTACACATCTGCAACTACTTATGATTTACCAGACTTCTTTGAAGAAGAATTCTTTGAAACTAAAAAAGTTGTCCATTTAGGAATGAAATTTAAAGCATAATTATTTTATAGCAGAAAAAACATAGTGTATTTCTGCTGCAATTTGTAAACTACGCTCTAAATATTTTTCTTTTTCTTGCGGAGTGTTATCATATATTTTAGGGTCTTCAAAAGTAATTGGGACCCTTTTTTCTGCTCCAGAAATAAACGGACAGCCACCATCTGCTTGCGAACATGTCATGATTGCACAAAACGCTGAAACCGGATTAAAGTCATCATCATATTTCTTAGAAAAACCGATTATAGCAGGCAAGTTATCGCTATATTTAATAGCATAAACAGGGTTTGTGTTTGCTGATAATGATTCAATTTTAAATCCGTTATCTCTTAATGTCGCAACAATTGTACTATTCATATTTGTAGCTTCGGTACCGCCCGAATAACTATTCACAAAAGAAACCGTATAATAATGCGCCATAGTTTGCGCCCAAACTTGTGCTAAATGACTTCGTCTTGAGTTATGGGTGCAAATAAAATTAAGATTTATAGGCTCTTTTTTAGTCGCTTTTTCCTGAATGTATTGTAGTAAAGGATTCAATATTTCTTTTCTTTCTTCGGAAACAAAAGGTAAATCCAATATTGTTTTATTTATAGCTGGATACATTTTTATCAATTTAGTATATTAACAACAACCTGATTCTGGTGAACAAGCATTTTGTGTTTGTATCTCTGCTAACTTCATTTTAGGCTTTTCTTGCGGAATACCACAGTTATCTTTTGCTAAACAATCCGTTTTAGTAGCCGTTAACACGAAATTTGTTCCGTCAAAATCCAATCCATATTTACCAATTGTTGCGCCTTGATATTCTACTTCAATATCTAAATCTGCAATATTTAATACTTTTTCAGACAGCTCAATAATATGTGTTAATTTTTCTGGATGCAATCTATGATCATAATCATCAGCTTCCCATAACTGAAAGTTTGCTACTTCTTCGTTTCTTACAGTTCCGCCACAATCGATAAAGTTTTTAGTTACACGCCCAACTTCTGTTACGTGAAAATGGTTTGGCACTAAATCTCCATTTGGTAATTGAAAAGCAATTGTTTTTAAGGATGCTAAATGTTTTTTAATTTCTGATAATTTCATGTCTTTTTATTTTAATTGTAATATTACGATGGATAATTGTAAATTTTTTTAACAGCAATTATTCGATTCGCTGTCGAGGTTTAAAAAGTTATTTAATAAAGATTTTATGGTTGTCCAATTCTCTTGATCAATACAATAACAAACACTGGTTCCTTCGATGTTACCTTTTATCAATTTTAAATTTTTCAACTCTTTTAAATGCTGAGAAATGGTAGGTTGTGCCAATCCTATTTCATTTACTAAATCTCCACAAACACACGAATTAATTTTAAATAAGTGCTGCAGAATAGCAATACGAGCAGGATGCCCTAACACTTTTGCTATTTTAGCAAGATCGTTTTGCTGTGGTGTAAATTTTTCTGATTTGGTAAGTCCCATTGTTTAATTATTATATTGCAATATTACGATTAATAATTGATTTAAAACAAAATGCTCCGATATTATTTTGTTATCGGAGCATTTTTTATTTTGTAAGTGGATTAATACCAGCGTTTCTTCTTCTTTTTAGAAGCTTCAGATTTACGTCCTTTTTTATTTTTACTGATAGTATTCGGTTGTTTTATGTGTTTTGGTTTTACCAAAAGAAACGGGTGATCTTCAATGATTTTTATAGGTCTCTTTAAAAATTCTTGAATTTCTTTTATGTAGCTAGTCTCGTCTGCACTACAAAACGAAAAAGCAATACCCGATTTTCCTGCTCTACCAGTTCTACCAATTCGGTGAACATACGTTTCAGGTACATTTGGTATATCTACATTAATAACAGCATCAATTTTATGAATATCAATACCACGAGCGGCAACATCCGTAGCAATTAAAATATTAGCTTTATTGTTTTTAAAATCTTCAATAGCTTGGTTACGTAAAATTTGTGTTTTATCTCCGTGAACACTTGTTACTTTGTAGCCGTTTTTTATAAGTGTTTGCTCTAATTTATCAACACCAAATTTGGTACGTCTAAAAATAAGAATACGACCTTGTATTGTATTTCGTAGTAAGTGTAAACATAAATCTACCTTATGTTTTTTAGGAGTGTAGTATAATAGTTGACCAATTTTGTTAACCGTGTTATCAGTAGGAATTACGTTAACTGTCTCTGGCTTGTACAACATTTGCTTTGCCAAGTCGCTTACTTTTTCGGGCATAGTTGCCGAGCATAAAAGCGTTTGTTTTTTACGCGGACATAAGGCTTCAATCTTTTTAACATCTTGAATAAAACCCATGTCTAACATTAAATCAGCTTCATCTAAAACAAAAGTTTTTAATAAGCTTAAATCGATGCTTCCTTGTTCATTAAGATCTATTAAACGACCAGGAGTTGCTACTAAAACATCTACTCCTTTTGCTAAAGTTTCTTTTTGTGCTTTTGTTGATATTCCTCCGTATACAACGCCGGTAAGTATGTTTGTGTGTTTCGCGTAGGTGTTAAAACTCTCTTCAATTTGTATGGCTAATTCTCTGGTAGGACTTACAATTAAAGCTTTAATTTTTTTAGGTCCTCTTTCAGGAACTAATGCTAATTCTTGCACTAAATTATGGATAATAGGCAATGCAAAAGCAGCGGTTTTACCCGATCCTGTTTGCGAACCAACAATTACATCTTTTTTATCTAGCACTAACGGAATCACTTTTTGCTGTACTAACGTAGCTGTGTGATATTTTTCTTCGCTTAATGCTTTTAAAATAGATGGATTAAGATGTAAGTCTGAAAATTGCATTGATTATTTTTTTTGCAAAGATACTCTAAATCAAACAATATAAGTTCTATTAAAGTATTAGCAAAAATCTAAAAATAAGTTAGTACAAAACCAAGTATAGATCCTCCTAAAACGATAAAAGCACTATTCAGTTTTTTAAAACCAAAAACAACAATTAAACTCACAATAGCAATAACAATTGTTCGCCAATCAATTAAAGTATCTTTTGCCATATTTATACAAACAGCTATAATTAAAGCTACGGCTGCAACATTTACCGCATCTAAAATAGCACGGATAACTTTAGAGTTTCTCATTTTAGGAATTAACGGATTCAATACCAACACAAAAACGAATGAAGGTAAGAATATACCTAAAGTTGCTACAATTGCGCCCGTTATTCCGTTTAATTGCCACCCGATAAAAGTAGCGGTAGATAAAACAGGTCCGGGAGTAATTTGTCCCACAGCAACAGCATCAATTAATGCTTGACGAGTTAACCAACCATTTGCCACTAATTCTGAGTCTAAAAAGGCAAATAGTACATAACCACTACCGTATAATATCGCTCCGATTTTTAAGAAAGTTACTAATATTTTTATGTTACTTAAGTTTACAAATTCACTTGCCTGAAAAGCTAATAGCGGAATAAAATTGTGTAAATTGTTTTTGTTTCTTTTGAAGAAATACAATCCTAAACCTAAAAGACCACACCCAAAAAGCGTTATAATTTCATTGACTCCTAATAAACAAACCACTAATGCAATGGCTCCTAAAACAGCCAATTCGGTGTTTTTAATTGCTTTTTTACCAAGCCTGTAGCCTGCCATAATTATAATAGCAATTACTGCCGGTTTTATACCGTAAATAAACGGTTCAACTTTTGGTAACTGTCCATATTCTTGATAGAGCCACGCAAAAACAGAGGTAATAACTACCGCAGGAAAAATAAAACAGAAGCCTGCAACAACTAATCCTTTCCAACCTGCTCTTTCATGACCGCAATGCATGGTCATTTCTGTTGAGTTTGGTCCAGGGATTAAATTAGTGGCGCCTATAAGATCTAAAAAATGTTCTTGGGTCATCCATTTTCTCTTCTTTACCACTTCATCTTCCATCATGGCAATATGAGCTGCAGGACCACCAAAAGCAATACTTCCTAATTTAAAAAAGAGTTTTGCTATTTCTTTTAAATCGTTTTTTTGAGACATCAACCTTTGTTGTTAGTAATAGCGAATTTATTAAAAAGTAGCTAGATTTCTCTTTAAAGCAAAAAAAAACCGAGCTGTGAGGGAGGGCACTGAAAAAGTCCTCAAGACTAAATTAAAAGGAGTAGAAAGTAAAAACTTTTTACTCCTTTTTTCGTATCTTAAAAAAGTAAAATAATGCTTTTATAGATGCTGGTTCAACAACAAGAAATTCAATTTAGTCAATACAGTTCTTTGTATGATTTAATTGTTCCTAAAGATAATTTATTAAGAAAAATTAATGATTTAATAGACTTTTCTTTCATCTATGAAGAGTTGGTAACCAAGTATAGCCTGAATAATGGCCGCACAGCAGAATGTCCCATTCGAATGTTTAAATACTTGT
>NZ_JAOBTH010000025.1:0-15893 GCF_025215075.1 Tenacibaculum haliotis
TACCTATAAACAGTTTTTCTGAGTAGTTTTGACCTTTCTCGAAGTATGTCTATGGCTGTAAATGGATTTGATTTTGATAAGGTATGTGTAGCATCAACGATAATCGAGCGAGAACGAATGATCTCTTTTTCAATAGCAATTGACACTGTTTTTGTAATCAATAAATTGAGCAAATCAGTATCTTTTAACCGAAGTTTTCTAAATTTAGTTAGCGAACTCGGGTTAATAACAGCATCTTCTGGAAGCATTCCTAAAAAATATTTGAAGGACATGTCAAACTGTGAACGTTCTACAACATCAACATCTGAAATCGTATAAATAACTTTTAGCAACAAGTATTTAAACATTCGAATGGGACATTCTGCTGTGCGGCCATTATTCAGGCTATACTTGGTTACCAACTCTTCATAGATGAAAGAAAAGTCTATTAAATCATTAATTTTTCTTAATAAATTATCTTTAGGAACAATTAAATCATACAAAGAACTGTATTGACTAAATTGAATTTCTTGTTGTTGAACCAGCATCTATAAAAGCATTATTTTACTTTTTTAAGATACGAAAAAAGGAGTAAAAAGTTTTTACTTTCTACTCCTTTTAATTTAGTCTTGAGGACTTTTTCAGTGCCCTCCTACAAGCTTCGGGATTTTTTTATAGAAAAGTTAGAATACTCCTAATTAACATCTCTATTTAAATAATCTGGCACTGTAGGCTTATTAGTATCGCTAAAGTCATTTCTAGGATCACCATCTCCATCTGCATCTTCATCTTTAGTTAAAACACCATCACCATCATCATCTGTATCAAGATAATTTACGACTCTATCTTCATCAATATCATCATTTATAAGATCGCCATTGCTATCTAAACCTTCAAAAAAGGAAGGTACACCATCTTGATCATCATCTGTATCTTCTACAAAATCCCATAATTCAATATAAAATATCAAATTAGAATTTTGAGGAATACCTGTTGTACCTGTTTCTCTATACGCTAAACCTGAAGGAATGAATAAAATACCTTTACCGCCACCAGTATATTCAATACGTCCTCCATTTGGAGTCGTATTTTCACCTCCTTTAAAATGTACGAAAGCATGAGTCCAACCTTTTATTACTCTATTTAAAGAAAACCATGTTGTGCCACGATCAAACTCATCACTTAATTTTTTTTCTTCAAGAATCCTTTGTCCTCTATATTTAGAATATACAGAATCCATAACTGTAGGGTTACCAGTAGGTGTTGATCCTGCAGGTGTTCCTTCATTAATCAAATAATAGTACAGTTTATAATCAATGTCTGCTTCTTTAACTTCTTTTGTGATAAGTTTTGGGTCATCATATAATGATGTTTCTCCTGCAACCATTGGCTTTACTTCCTTTGAAACTGCATCATCATAATAATTATTCATTAAAAACTTAACTATTGAATCATTATCTATAATTTCTTGCGCTTCATGATCAAAATTTACAACAGTGTTATTATCACTATCACAAGAATATAGTAAAACACTTAAAAGTGCTATGTAAAAAAAATGTTTAAATTTTATCATTTAATATTGATTTTTTAACGCGCAATTTACCATTTTTATACCTTTGTAAAAAACTAAAAGATAAATTTTAACTTTTTATATGAGAATTGACAAATATTTGTGGTGTATTCGCTTTTTTAAAACACGTAGTATCTCTACAGATACTTGTAAAAAAGGGCATGTTAAAATTAATGGTAATAACTTAAAACCTTCAAAAGAAATATTTGGAAACGAGGAAATAACCATCCGTAAAAATCAAATAAACTACAAAATAAAGGTTTTAGATATACCGTCAAGTCGAGTTGGCGCAAAATTGGTTGATTTATATAGAAAAGATTTAACTCCTAAAGAGGAGTTTGATAAAACAGCTTTATTAAAATATTCTAAGGATTATTATCGTAAAAAAGGAGCTGGAAGACCTACCAAAAAAGATCGTAGAGATATTGATGATTATAATGTAGATTCTGAAGAAAATAATAGTAATTTGTAATATCTTTAGCATTTAAAATAAACCGATGACAATAGCCGATAATATTATACTAGACAATTTACAAGTAGAGCAAAAAATTCGTCGCATTGCTTTTCAAATTTACGAAAGCAATAGTAATGAAGAAGAAATTATAATTGCAGGCATTGCTGAAAATGGCTATTTATTCGCTGAAAAAGTACATGAAGTCTTATCGAATATTTCTCCTTTAAAAGTTGAATTGTGTAAAGTTTATATTGACAAAAAAAATCCAATCAACGCAATTACAACTTCTTTAACAGTTAATGAATATAAAAATAAATCATTAGTTTTAGTTGATGATGTTTTAAATTCAGGTACTACATTAATATATGCTGTGAAACATTTTTTAGATGTTCCTTTAAAACGGTTTAAAACGGCTGTATTGGTGAATAGAAATCATAAAAAATATCCCGTAAAAGCCGATTTTAAAGGTATTTCTCTTTCAACCTCTATAAAAGAACATGTTGTTGTTGAATTTAAAAATGACAAAACTCTTGTTTATTTAACTTAATAAAGTATTTAATTCTGTAACAATCATATCCGTTTTTTTATCATCTACAGTTACTTTGTAATTTGACTGATTATAAAAAAAGCTTCTTTCAAATAAATGTTTCGCTATAAATTCTGTTAACTCTTCGTTTTTTAGTCTTGCTACTAAAGGTCTTTGATTTTTCTCACTCGTTAATCGTTTAGCAATGGTTGCAATACTTGTTTTTAAATAAATAGTTGTACTATCTTTCGACTCTATCAGTAAATCCATATTACCTGCATAACAAGGCGTACCACCGCCTAGTGCTAAAATAACATCATTTTTTAAGGTTAGAATCTCTTTTAAATATAAATGCTCTTGCTTTCTAAAGTAAATTTCACCTTTTTTTTCGAAAATTTCTGACACTGACATTTTCTCTTTTTCTTCTATATAATTATCCAAATCTATAAAAGAAAACTTCTTTTTTTCAGCCAACAACCTACCAATTGTAGATTTACCACACGCCATATACCCTACCAATACTATTTTCATAAACTAATAATTAAGCTGTTACAAATATCAGTAAAAAATATCATAAAAAAGTTTTTTAGATTTAAAGAACAGTTGTATATTTGCAACCGCTTTCGGAAGGAAGTTAATGACCTGGTAGCTCAGTTGGTAGAGCATCTCCCTTTTAAGGAGAGGGTCCTGGGTTCGAGCCCCAGCCCGGTCACAAAAAAGTTAAGCATTTGCTTAACTTTTTTAGTTTACGCACGTATGGCGGAATTGGTAGACGCGCAGGCTTGAGGGGCTTGTGTTCGTAAGAACGTGCAAGTTCGACTCTTGTTACGTGCACTCATAAAAACTATAAATATTTTAAAAATATTTATAGTTTTTCTTTTTTTAACCTATTTCTTTCTTTTTATTCATTTCACAATTTATTAACTAATTCCAACTCAATAATTCCTATTTTTACAGCATGCAAAAAATATATTTATCTCTTATCTTACTTTTACTTGTATCAAGTATTGGTTACTCTCAAAGTCAAAAATTAAAAGGGCAAGTTATTGATGCCGATACTAAAAAACCTTTAAGTGCCGCACATATATTAAATTTAAATGCAGTTACAGGTACTATTACCAACGAAAAAGGAGTTTTTGAATTAACGTCTAAGGCTAATGACACTGTTTTAGTTTCTTTTTTAGGATTTTCTTCTATCAAATTAAAAGTAACAAATGATCTTTTAAAAGGAAATGAAGTTATAATATCATTAAAAGAAAAACCAGAAGATGTTAAAGAAATTATTATTAAATCGACAAAATTGATAGGTGTTTTAGAAGTAGATGTTAAACAAGTACCAAAAGATCGTTTTACCAGAATTCATATTAACGGATTACCACAAACTTATGAAGTTGGAAAACCTCAAAAAATATCATCACCGATAGCTAAATTGTTAAACCCTGTTGATTTAGTTTATAACCTCTTCGGAAACAAACCTAAACAGCTTAAAAAACTTAAAAAGTTAAAAAAGGAAGATGATTTACGTAAAATGCTAGCAGGTAAATTTGATAGAGAAGTGATGATGGAATATCTAGAAATGGATAGACAAGAATTAAATAAATTATTAACGGACTGTAATTATTCAGAATATTTCATCAAAAAAGCAAGTGATCTTCAAATTATTGAAGCAGTATTAAACTGTTATGAAAATTACAAAACTCGAAAGAAAGGTAAAATTGAATTGGACAGGATTCCTACAAAGAGAAACTAAAAAAAAGCAGCAAGAAATTGCTGCTTTTTTTATGCTTTTATTTCATCCAAAATAAGTAAATTTACAGCTTTAAACAACACACAAACACAGCAACATAATGATTCATTTCTTCGGAAACGTAAACAGTAAAGTATTTACTGTTCAAACAACAAAAGAATTATCTACAGAAACTATTTCAAAACTTACCTGGTTATTTGGCAACCAATCTAAAATAAACACGACGTCTCTCGACGTCTTTTTTGTTGGTCCACGTGCTGCTATGATTACACCATGGAGTACCAATGCTGTAGAAATAACACAAAACATGGGTATTTCTGATATCATCAGAATAGAAGAATTTGAAGTAGTTTTAGAAGATTTTTCAGATTTCGACCCAATGATTTCTCAAAAATATAACGGTTTAAATCAAGATATTTTTACGATTGATATTCAGCCAGAACCTATTTTAAATATTGAAGACATTGCGGCTTATAATCAACAAGAAGGTTTAGCTTTAAGCAATGAAGAAGTTGAATATTTAGAAAGTGTTGCTACTAAAATAGGTAGAAAATTAACCGATTCTGAAGTTTTTGGATTCTCTCAAGTAAACTCAGAACACTGTCGTCATAAAATTTTTAACGGAACTTTTGTTATAGATGACGAAGAAATGCCTACTTCTTTATTCAAATTAATTAAAGAAACATCAAAACAATTTCCTAACGATATTGTTTCGGCATATAAAGATAATGTTGCTTTTGTAAAAGGCCCTAAAGTGGAACAATTTGCTCCGAAAACAGCAGACAAACCAGATTTTTACGAAACAAAAGAATATGAATCTGTAATTTCAATAAAAGCAGAAACACATAATTTCCCTACAACGGTTGAGCCTTTTAACGGTGCTGCAACAGGTTCTGGGGGAGAAATTCGTGATAGACTTGCTGGTGGAAAAGGTTCTTTACCTTTAGCGGGTACTGCGGTTTATATGACTTCTTATTCTAGGCTGGAAGAAAACAGATATTGGGAAAATAAATTTGAAGCTAGAGATTGGTTGTACCAAACTCCGATGGATATTTTAATAAAAGCTTCTAATGGAGCATCTGATTTTGGAAATAAATTCGGGCAACCATTAATTACAGGTTCTGTATTAACTTTCGAGCATGAAGAAAATGCTGCTTCTAGTGATGCAAAACCAAGAAAATTAGGTTTTGATAAAGTGATTATGCAGGCTGGTGGTATTGGTTATGGTAAAGCTGATCAAGCAATAAAAGATACGCCACAAGAAGGCGACAAAATTGTTATTCTTGGTGGTGAAAATTACAGAATCGGTATGGGCGGCGCTGCGGTTTCATCGGCTGATACTGGTGAATTTGCTTCAGGAATCGAATTAAACGCAGTACAACGTTCTAATCCAGAAATGCAAAAACGTGCAGCAAACGCAGTTCGTGGCATGGTTGAAAGTGATGAAAACTTTATTGTTTCTATTCATGATCATGGTGCAGGTGGGCATTTAAACTGCTTATCAGAATTAGTTGAAGATACTGGTGGAAAAATAGATTTAGATAAATTACCTGTCGGAGATCCAACTTTATCTGCTAAAGAGATTATCGGAAACGAATCTCAAGAGCGTATGGGATTAGTAATTCCTGAAAAACACATTGATACATTACAAAAAATTGCTGAGCGTGAGCGTTCTCCTATGTACACCGTTGGTGATGTTACAGGAAACGATCGTTTTACTTTTGAATCTAAATCTAAAGGTGATAAACCAATGGATTTAGCTTTAGAAGATATGTTTGGTTCTTCTCCTAAAACTGTTTTAACCGATAAAACAATTGTAAGAAATTACAAGAATTCAAGATATAAAACTAAAAATTTACAAATCTATTTAGAACAAGTTTTACAGCTTGAGGCCGTAGCTTGTAAAGATTGGCTAACCAACAAAGTAGACCGTTGTGTTGGTGGTAAAGTTGCCAAACAACAATGTGTTGGCCCGCTACAAATTCCGTTAAATAATGTAGGTGTTATGGCACTAGATTATAAAGGAAAAGAAGGCGTTGCAACTTCTATTGGCCACTCGCCTATTTCGGGTTTAATTCACCCAGAAGCAGGAAGTAGAAACTCTATTACCGAATCTTTAACCAACCTTATTTGGGCACCTTTAAAAGATAATTTAGCTTCGGTTTCTTTATCAGCAAATTGGATGTGGCCTTGTAAAAACGAAGGTGAAGATGCACGTTTATATAAAGCCGTTAAAGCTATTTCAGAGTTTTCTATTGATTTAGGAATCAATGTTCCAACAGGGAAAGATTCTTTATCAATGAAACAAAAATATAAAGACGGAGAAGTAATTTCTCCTGGAACTGTTATTATTTCTGCTGCCGGTAACTGTAATGAAATCACTAAAGTTGTAGAGCCTCTTTTAAAAGTTGATGGCGGAAATATTTATTATATCAATATTTCTCAAGATGAATTTAAATTAGGAGGAAGTTCTTTCAACCAAGTTTTAAATACCATTGGTAATGAAGCTCCGGATGTAAAAAATTCAGCTTTTGTAAAAAATACGTTTAATACGATTCAAGATTTAATTAAAGCTGATAAAATTTCTGCTGGGCACGATGTTGCTTCCGGTGGATTGATTACTACTTTATTAGAAATGTGTTTTGCTGATGTTAATTTAGGAGCCGATTTTAATATTTCTGCCTTAAATGAAGAAGACTCTATTAAAGTATTATTCTCTGAAAATAACGGAATTGTTTTTCAAGCTGATGCTTCAGTAGAACCTATTTTATCAGAAAATAATATTGAGTTTTTTACTATTGGTACAGCTAATAATTCAGGAAAAGTAACTATTAAAAACAACGAAGACAACTTCTCTTTTGATGTTACTGAAATGAGAGATGTTTGGTATAAAACATCTTATTTATTAGATAAAAGACAAACTGCAAATGGTTTAGCGAAAAACCGTTTTGATAACTACAAAAAGCAACCTTTACAATACACCTTCCCTACTCATTTTACAGGTAAACTACCTGTTACTTCTAGCGGAGTTAAAAAACCAAAAGCAGCCATTATTCGTGAAAAAGGATCTAATTCTGAGCGCGAAATGGCAAACGCCATGTATTTAGCTGGTTTTGATGTAAAAGATGTGCATATGACCGATTTAATTTCTGGTCGTGAAACTTTAGAAGATATTCAGTTTATTGGAGCCGTTGGTGGTTTTTCTAATTCGGATGTTTTAGGTTCTGCTAAAGGTTGGGCTGGTGCTTTTAAATACAACGAAAAGGCAAATACTGCTTTAAAGAATTTCTTTAAAAGAGACGACACACTTTCTGTTGGAATCTGTAATGGAGCACAATTATGGATGGAATTAGATTTAATAAATCCAGATCATAAAGTACACGGTAAATTAGTACATAACGATTCTAAAAAGCACGAAAGTTCTTTTACATCGGTTAAAATTCAAGAAAACAATTCGGTTATGCTATCTTCTTTAGCAGGAACAGAATTGGGTGTTTGGATTTCTCATGGAGAAGGAAAGTTCAACTTACCAGAATCTGAAGAAAATTACAATATTGTAGCCAAATATGGTTATGAAGGATATCCTAATAACCCAAATGGTTCTGATTTTAACACAGCAATGTTATCTGATAAATCAGGAAGACATTTAGTTACTATGCCACATATTGAGCGTTCTACTTTTCAGTGGAATTGGGCTAATTATCCATCAAATAGAAAAGATGAAGTTTCACCTTGGTTAGAAGCTTTTGTTAATGCTAAACTTTGGATTGAGAATAAATAGTTAAGAATGTGTAATAAAAAAAGCCTCGTTTTAAATATTTAAAACGAGGTTTTTTTATTAAAAATAATAGTTACTTAATTACTAATTTTTTAATATTTGAACCGTTATTTACATTAAATTTCACAAAATAAACACCTACAAACAGCCTACTTACATTAATTGATTCGTATTTACTTTTTGGTTTTCTAATATTATTCTTCCTAATACATCATAAATATTAAAGACTCTTGTATTTACCACCCCCTTTTATATAAAAACCATTTGTTGTTGGGTTAAGATATAATATCATGCTCAGGAACATCTATAATATTTGAAAAAAACTTGATTAAAGAGCTTTTAGAAAAAAAATATTAAATTAAAAATTTACCTTTCCTCCAAAAAAGAGAACTAAGATATCTCCAATTAAATTAATTAAACTAAGAAAATGGATTATAATTTTATCGATAAAAAAGATCATAGAGGTTTAATAGCACATCTATATAGTTTGAAACTTTCAGAAAATATTTTACCTTTTGAATCTATTATTCTTCCTCTTGGTTTTCCTGCATTCACAAATATTCTTAGCAAAACGCAAGAAATAACATTTAAAAACAAAAAAACACCTATTAGAGGTCTTGTAATTACTGCTCAATACTATGGTACTTATAATTTTTTTTCAAATGATAAAGCTCATAATATTGGCATTGTTTTACATCCAACATCTTTATATAAAATTTTTAATATTGATATATCTTTATTAACCAATGAGCATTTTTTAATGAAAAACATTAATTCAGAAATAGCAAATGAATTAGAAGCTATCTTTTTGAAATATAAAAATGACCTACCTGTTTTTCAAGAAAAAACAATAAATTTCTTTGATACCTTAAAAATAACAATCAATGACGATGTTACGGAAATAGATAAAGCTATTGATTTAATATTTAAAAAAGACGGTTTAATACAAGTAACTGATTTACTGAATACTTTACCTTTTAGTCAGAAATCATTAGAAATTAAATTTAAAAAAATTATAGGTTTAACTCCAGGTAAATTTATAAGACAATATCGTTTTATGAATTTAATGCAAAAATATCAATCAAAAAAAATTAGCTTAACAGACCTTATTTATATGTTTAATTATTATGATAAATCTCATTTCATTAAAGACTTTAAATTTTTCATGAATCAAACACCTAAAAAATTCTTCAAAGAAGATTATCCTCTTTTAGAAGAATATTTGAATAAATAAAAATTACGATTATTTACAATTTTAAGTTATAAAATATTTATAACTTGGCTTTATGCTAGACTTTGGGGGAAGTATAGTATGAAGAAATTAAAGAGCGAGGTTAATTCCACGCTCTTTTTTTATTTATAATCATTTAGTATAATAAATTTTGATCGTCTGTTTTCTTGATGTTCTTTTTCTGTACAAGGAATATCGTTTGTACATTTATTAACTAATTGCTTTTCTCCAAAACCAATAGCACTTTGTATTCTTGAGGCATCAATATTTCTAGATAAAATATAATCTCTTGTTGATTTCGCTCTCTTATCTGATAAAATTTCATTGTAAGCATCTACACCTCTACTATCTGTATGGGCTTCAATTTTAATTTCCATTTTAGGGTGATTTCTAAGCACACTAACAATGTTTTCTAATTCAAATGCAGCATCTGTTCTTATATTAGATTTATCAAAATCAAAAAATATTGGGCTAATTACTATTTCATTATCAATAATTAACGGTGTTAAATATAAATCTTGTTCAATTTCCTTTTTTCTAACACTAGTGGTTTCTATTTCTTTAAAATCATCCTTATAATCTTTTTTAGAACCTCTTACCGTATACTTTTTATCACATTCAACTTCAAAAATATACGTTCCATCTGTTTCGGTAATACTAGTTTCTATAACTTTTCCTTCTTCATTTATTAACTCTACTAAGGTAGTTACTAAAATTTGATTGGTTTTTGCATCAAAAGTTTTACCTTTTATAAATTGTTTACATTTATAAGCCTCAAAACTATAAATATCATCATGTCCTTTACCTCCTGGTCTATTTGAAGAAAAATAACCTGTTTTTGTATCTTTATTCATAAAAAAAGAAAAGTCATCATAACCGCTATTAAAAGGAGCCCCCATATTTATTACTTCTGATGAGTTATTTTTTAATAAATCTGATTTAAAAATATCTAATAATCCTAAATTTTCATGTCCGTCTGATGAAAAATAAAATGTATAATCTTTTGACACAAACGGAAACATTTCCCTTCCTTCTGAATTAATTTTCTCTCCCATATTTACAGGTTCTCCATAAGATTCATTGGATAGAATTGCTACTTTATAAATATCAGTTAAACCATAACCATCAGGTCTATTAGATGTAAAATATAATGTTTTATTATCTGGACTTAAAGCCGGATGACCATTTGAATAAATCTCATCATTAAATGGAAGTTCTTTAATATTGCTCCATTCATTATTAACTAAAGTTGCCTTAAATATTTTTAAATGAGAAGTTCCCTCCCTATCGTAATCTAACTTTTCTCTTTTATTTAAATTATTTCGAGTAAAGTACATTGTTTTTCCATCATTAGTAATTGCGATACTTGATTCATGAAAACTAGTATTTATTTTTGATGAACTTAGTGGAATAACGTTTTCAATTTCTTTAGACTCTCCATAATCTATAATTGTTGCTTCATATAAATCTAGATAAGGTTCGTTGTTCCATTCATAAATTTTCCCTTTTTTATTTTTCGCCGAAGCGAATACAAATTTTTGATTATGTACATAAGGTCCAAAATCAGAGTTTTTAGTATTAATTTTTAAATTTGTTATTTTTATAGAGTCTTTATTTAATGTTTTTAATTTTTCATAATCAACATTTATTGCCCTGTTTTTATTAGTTGGTAACTTGCTTAACCATTCATCTGCTTTTTCATATTCTTCTGAACTTCGTAAAGATTGGGCATATTTATAAATGCTTTCGTTACTTAAACCTTCACTGCTTTTGGCTGCTAAACTATACCATTTAATTGCTTTATCTGAATTAGAATTATTATAATAACAATCTGCCAGTCGTGTTAAAGTGTACGTAGTACTATCTCCTTTTTTTACTGCTGTTTCATAAAATTCAGCTGCTTTTACATAAGCATATTTTTTAAAGAATTTGTCGGCAACTCTTTTCTGTGAGAAAGAGTAAAAAAATGAAAAAACTAATATTAAAAATGTAATTTTTGTCTTCATATCTATAGTTTTTAAAAGTATCTAGGAGATTTTACTCTATTTGCTTTAATCAATTCATACATTAATAAAATTTCATGGGTTCCACTAGAAAATTGATTAATATCCGATAAAGGATATTCATAAGCATACCCGATACGAAACTGTTTAGAAACTTGAAAATCTACCAAAGCTCCTAAAGCTGATGTATATTCATTAACTCTATAAGATCCACCAACCCAAAATTTTTCATTAAAAAGAAAATTTGCTGTAATATCATACGATAAAGGCGCTCCATTTGTACCTTTAATTAAAGTTGCGGGTTTAAATTTTACCGTATCACTTAAATCAAAAACATATCCTCCTGTTAAATAGTAACTTACTTTATCAATAACACCATAATCAACTCCTCCTATGGATAAGTCGTTATGATCAATATTTAATAATCTTGGTGCTGATAACCCTACGTACCATTTATCAGTATGTAAAAACATTCCGGCACCTATGTTTGGTTCCCATCTGTTTTTAATTCCGCTAATTCCGGGATCAGAACCTTCAGCTGCTAATAATTCATCGTCTAAGTTATATTGCGTAAAACCTGCCTTTAATCCAAAAGCTAATTTTATTTCATCATTAAGTTGAATTGTATAAGAAAAATCTCCATATAAATAAGTAAATTTTTCATATCCTAGCTGATCATTTATAAACGATAGTCCTACCCCTATTTTATCATTTCTAAGTGGCGTATGAATGGATAATGTTTGTGTTTCGGGACCTTTTCCAAAACCTGCCCATTGACTTCTATGTATTCCAACCATACTTAGTACTTGTCTGCTTCCTGCATACGCTGGGTTTACTGAAATTGTATTATACATATATTGAGTAAACTGAGGTAATTGTTGTCCTTCAACATTAAATACCGAGATAAAAAACAATACAATAATTGTATACAGTTTGTAATTATGTTTCATAGCTTATATATTATTTGGTTCCTAAATAAATTGCTCCTGTAAATGGTTTTAAACCACTATTTTCTAATATTACAATGTAATAGTAAGTTCCTGCTGGTAATCTTTTTGCGCCTCCAAATGTTGATCCATCTGAAATACCACTCCAATTATTAGCATAGTTATTCGACTTGAAAACTCTGGCTCCCCAACGGTTAAATATTTTTACATTTGTTATAAATCCACAAGATTCAACTCCTGTTACTTCAAAAAACTCGTTCCATGAATCTCCGTTTGGTGTTACTGCTTTTGATATTTTAACATCTTCTAAACCACAAGGTAAAACGATACAATCATCGTTAATGTTTATCGTTACTTTTATTGCTGATAAACAACCTTGGCTAGAAACAGTATATGTAAATACATAATCACCTAAGGCAATATTTGATGGATCGAATGTGGCATCTGTTGATAAGGATACATTTCCTGTAGTAACTTCCCACACACCATCATCTTCAGTATTATCAGTTAAATAATCATTTAAATCAACCTCACCATCATCAATACATTTTGAATCAGCAACTTCAGTTACGTTTGTTTTTATTGTTACATTTATAGTTTGAGTAAAATCAGCAACATTTCCACAATCATCACTAACTGTCCATATTCTTATAATTTGATAATCATTATCTGTTCCATCAAAAGTATTTTCTTCTTCAAAATTTATTTGTGTTACAGTAGTTGAGCAATTATCTGTAAACTCTAAAGTTGGAATTTCAGGAATCGCGTCACATTCAATAACAATATCTTCTAATTCTGAAACTAACTCAGGTGCTGCGGTATCTTCCACAGTAATTTGCTGAACATAACTTTCATTGTTTCCTGCACAATCTGATACCGACCAAGTTCGTGTAATCATATATTCTGAAGCACATTCGTCGTCTTGTCCTGTAATTTCTTCTGTATAATTTACTTCTAAATCTGATGAAATACTGCAATTATCCGTTGCCGTTAAAATAACCGCTTCTGGTATCGCGTCACAGCTTACGGTAGTGTTTGTTGGTAAAGTACCAACGAAAACCGGTGCCTCGTTATCTTCCACAGTAATTTGCTGAACATAGCTTTCATTATTTCCTGCACAATCTGATACCGACCAAGTTCGTGTAATTGTATATTCTGATGCACATTCGTCATCTTGTCCTGTGATCTCTTCTGTATAATTTACTTCTAAATCTGATGAAGCACTGCAATTATCCGTTGCCGTTAAAATAACTGCTTCTGGAATCGCATCACAGCTTACGGTAATGTTTGTTGGTAAAGTACCTACGAAAACCGGTGCCTCGTTATCTTCCACAGTAATTTGCTGAACATAACTTTCATTGTTTCCTGCACAATCTGATACCGACCAAGTTCGTGTAATCATATATTCTGATGCACATTCATCATCTTGTCCTGTGATTTCTTCTATATAATTTACTTCTAAATCTGATGAAGCACTACAATTATCCGTTGCCGTTAAAATAACCGCTTCTGGAATCGCATCACAGCTTACGGTAGTGTTTGTTGGTAAAGTACCTACAAAAACCGGTGCTGCGGTATCTTCCACAGTAATTTGCTGAACATAACTTTCATTATTTCCTGCACAATCTGATACCGACCAAGTTCGTGTAATCGTATATTCTGATGCACATTCATCGTCTTGTCCTGTAATTTCTTCTGTATAATTTACTTCTAAATCTGATGAAGCACTACAATTATCCGTTGCCGTTAAAATAACTGCTTCTGGAATCGCATCACAGCTTACGGTAATGTTTATTGGTAAACTCTCAACGAAAACCGGTGCTGCGGTATCTTCTACAGTAATTTGCTGAACATAACTTTCATTATTTCCTGCACAATCTGATACYGACCAAGTTCGTGTAATCGTATATTCTGATGCACATTCATCGTCTTGTCCTGTAATTTCTTCTGTATAATTTACTTCTAAATCTGATGAAGCACTACAATTATCCGTTGCCGTTAAAATAACTGCTTCTGGAATCGCATCACAGCTTACGGTAATGTTTATTGGTAAACTCTCAACGAAAACCGGTGCTGCGGTATCTTCTACAGTAATTTGCTGAACATAACTTTCATTRTTTCCTGCACAATCTGATACTGACCAAGTTCGTGTAATCGTATATTCTGATGCACATTCATCGTCTTGTCCTGTAATTTCTTCTGTATAATTTACTTCTAAATCTGATGAAGCACTACAATTATCCGTTGCCGTTAAAATAACTGCTTCTGGAATCGTATCACAGCTTACCGTAGTGTTTGTTGGTAAAGTACCAACGAGAATTGGTTTTTTAGTATCTTTTATTATAAATTTCCTTGCTTCAGTAGCTGTTTCATTTCCACAAGCATCTGTAGCTGTAAAAATCACTTCTACTTCCCCTATAAAACTACAGCTATAAATTAACTCAGTATAGTCATTACTCCATGTTACAACACTACAGTCATCAGTTGCTGTTGCCCCTCCATTATTATCTAACCACGCATTTAATGCATCAATATTACCTGCTCCATCACATTCAACTGTTTCATTTATTGGTTGATTTGTTATTGTTGGTCCAGTTTCATCTTTAATTAAATAACCTGCTGTTATTGTTGAACTTAATCCATTAATATCAGTTGCTGTAAAACTTACAATAATATAATTACCATCACATTTAACTGAGGTATCTTCTCCGTAGTTATTATCCCATGTTACCAATCCACAATTGTCTGTGGCGGTAGCACCAGCATTATTTGTTAACCATGCTTCTAATGTCAATACAGTATTTCCTACTCCACATTCAATATCTAAATTTTCTTTAGTGGTTTCATCTATTACCGGAGGTGCATTATCAATTACAACTACTTCGAAACTACATGCTTCTGATGTGTTGTTGTTATTATCCATCGCTACAACACTTACTGTTGTTGTTCCTACTGGGAAATCATATGGAAAACTAATCTCATTCCCTTCAATACTATATACATAACTTGTAATGGTCGTACAGTTATCTGTCGCTGTGGCTTCAAAAGTTGCTGTGTAATCACATTCGTTTACATCTACATTATAACTCGATGCTACTGTTGGACACGTTATTTCTGGTTTGATATTATCAATTACAACTACTTCGAATATACATGCTTCTGATGTGTTATTGTTATTATCCATCGCCACAACACTTACTGTTGTTGTTCCTACTGGAAAATCATATGGAAAACTAATCTCATTCCCATCAATACTATATACATAACTTGAAATGGTCGTACAATTATCTGTCGCTGTGGCTTCAAAAGTTGCTGTGTAATCACATTCGTTTACATCTACATTATAACTCGATGCTACTGTTGGGCACGTTATTTCTGGTTTGATATTATCAATYACAACTACTTCGAAWMTACATGCTTCTGATGTGTTRTTGTTATTATCYATCGCYACAACACTTACTGTTGTTGTTCCTACTGGAAAATCATATGGAAAACTAATCTCATTCCCATCAATACTATATACATAACTTGAAATGGTCGTACAATTATCTGTCGCTGTGGCTTCAAAAGTTGCTGTGTAATCACATTCGTTCACATCTACATTATAACTCGATGCTACTGTTGGACACGTTATTTCTGGTTTGATATTATCAATTAC
>NZ_JAOBTH010000025.1:16068-212602 GCF_025215075.1 Tenacibaculum haliotis
ACTCRATGCTACTGTTGGACACGTTATTTCTGGTTTGATATTATCAATTACAACTACTTCGAAACTACATGCTTCTGATGTGTTATTGTTATTATCCATCGCCACAACACTTACTGTTGTTGTTCCTACTGGGAAATCATATGGAAAACTAATCTCATTCCCTTCAATACTATATACATAACTTGTAATGGTCGTACAGTTATCTGTCGCTGTGGCTTCAAAAGTTGCYGTGTAATCACATTCGTTTATATCTACATTATAACTCGATGCTACTGTTGGACACGTTATTTCTGGTTTGATATTATCAATTACAACTACTTCGAAACTACATGCTTCTGATGTGTTGTTGTTATTATCCATCGCTACAACACTTACTGTTGTTGTTCCTACTGGAAAATCATATGGAAAACTAATCTCATTCCCWTCAATACTATATACATAACTTGAAATGGTCGTACAATTATCTGTCGCTGTGGCTTCAAAAGTTGCYGTGTAATCACATTCGTTTACATCTACATTATAACTCGATGCTACTGTTGGRCACGTTATTTCTGGTTTGATATTATCAATYACAACTACTTCGAATATACATGCTTCTGATGTGTTGTTGTTATTATCYATCGCTACAACACTTACTGTTGTTGTTCCTACTGGAAAATCATATGGAAAACTAATCTCATTCCCWTCAATACTATATACATAACTTGWAATGGTCGTACARTTATCTGTCGCTGTGGCTTCAAAAGTTGCCGTGTAATCACATTCGTTTACATCTACATTATAACTCGATGCTACTGTTGGACACGTTATTTCTGGTTTGATATTATCAATTACAACTACTTCGAATATACATGCTTCTGATGTGTTATTGTTATTATCCATCGCCACAACACTTACTGTTGTTGTTCCTACTGGAAAATCATATGGAAAACTAATCTCATTCCCATCAATACTATATACATAACTTGTAATGGTCGTACAGTTATCTGTCGCTGTGGCTTCAAAAGTTGCCGTGTAATCACATTCGTTTACATCTACATTATAACTCAATGCTACTGTTGGACACGTTATTTCTGGTTTGATATTATCAATTACAACTACTTCGAAACTACATGCTTCTGAAACATTATTACAATCATCTTTAGCTATTGCTGTAACAATTGTTGTTCCTACTGGAAAACTATATGGAAAACTAATTGGGACTCCATTAACTTTATATACTATTGTTGCTTCACTACAAGTATCCGTCGCTGCCGCAATAAATGTACCTTCATAAGCACATGAGTTTTCGTCTACATTATAATTAGTTGATACTATAGGACAAGTAATTGTTGGTACTTTTTTGTCTTCAATGGTAATCACTTGAACAAACTCATTACTTTTTCGTCCACAAATATCTGTAAATACCCAAGTATTAGTATAAGTTCCAATAGTAGGACAATTATTAGATTCAATAAAGTCTCCTGAGACTTTAGTCATTATTAAATCACAACTTAACGTTGGTTTTAATAATTGAGCCGCTTCTAATTCGCCTGTATCATCACATGATATTTTTCTATCTAATGAATTTACTACTGTAATCCAATCTGCTTCTGCTGGACGGTTAATTTTAATAGTTATAGGTTTTTCATCTCCAATTCCACAGTTAATCGTAGTGCTTGAACTTTTTGTTGTTTGTGTATTTGTATTCTTTATTCCCTTATAAGTTGCTAGCATTTGCAACTGAAACTCCTCAGAACATTTGGCTTCTAAAAAATAACATTGTTCTTTTACTTTTACTTGATAATTTATGGTATATGCTTGATCTCCTACATCTGTAATTCCGTTCAAAGAAGTAAACGTTAATTTTCTTGTTGTTGAATTATAATTATAAGAAACATCCGATGGTAAATTTATTATAGGTTCCATTAAATCTACTTCTTCAGGAATATCAACAGTTGTAACTAAATCTTTAACGTTATCATTTCCATTATTTTTAATTTGAAAAGACATGTTTACCAAACTACCTACATTAACAGAAGCTCCATTAGCAGGAGTACTTGATAAAACTAAAGGTGCTAAATCTGGTTTCCAAACATCAACAGAAAGTCCTATTAAAAATAACCCATAAGTTTCTTGATTTGATATTAGTTTTATTTTAGCAGATTGTTGATTGTTACCTATAACACTATTATTAGGGTTACTTAAAGGAAATACATCAGCATCAAAACCTAATGTATTTTCACTTGATGGATATCTGTTTGTAAAATTATTTCCGTTTTTCGTTATCTTACTATTAAAAAAATTGTCAGCACTTCTTATTACTTGGTTTGAACTATTAGTATAAGATAAATTTTCCCAACTGTTATTAACTTTTTGAATTTGTAATTTATCACCAGACAAATCTCTATCACCTTCTAAAGCCCCAATTACAATATCTGCATTTACTTGTTGGTTTCCTGGTAAGGTTGTAAAACCCGTAAATGATATTGTTAATTCACCTAAGGCTTTTGTCATATGACCATAACCATCAAATAATGAAATATTCTTAGCTGGTAGCACTGGGCTTTCATATATAAAAACAATTTGCCATCCTCCTGAAGTTCCTGTATTACCCCCTCCATGAGATGTTAAACCGCCTTTTTTAGCTTTAACATTTGCTACTTGATAGATTCCGTATGCTGAATTTAATGAACTTACCTGATTCGTTATATCTTTAAAACAAACATAAGGATCGTTTACAAAATGTTCGGTTCTTCCTCTGTAAATAACTTGATCCGCAGTAATCGTTTGATAACTTACTTCGCCTGGAAGTTTTATTTTAACTTGATTATAATTCCAATTTGGTTCATCATTTATATCCGTTTCTTCCATATCTGCGGCAGCCCAATATAAATACGCTTTTTTAATACCTAAACAAGCTAATGATGGTTCTGGGTTTATAAATTCTGCATTACTAGAATTAAACGTATTTTCATTATCAATATCAACAAAAACATTATTCGTAAAATCGTGATTTCCTGCTGATCCATTATAACTATCTGATTTATGTCTTGATAGTACATTATTTGCAATCATCGTTACATTACCGTTTACGGCTTCTGAAAAACGAGGTTTAAAAGTTGCTTTTTCCTGAGCACTAATATTTCCTATATTAAAAAGAAACACCAAGCCTACAGAAAATAAAATTAAGTGAGTAATTTTTTTCATAATTAAAAGAGTTTAATAAGCATTTGTAATTGCTTAGTTATAGTTCTTGGTATTTGGTATAAATGTTTTTAGAGTTAACTTAGCTGAAGAAGAAGTCTTGGCTGAGCTATTTTTAAAGGAAGATGATTGGTTTTTATAAACCTCAATTTGAGAGCAATTCCAACTATCTAATTTAGCGTTATAAGGTTTCGTTATTTTTATGTGAAGTGTTTTTTTGCTGTTTGAGGCTATATTAATAGCGTTTTTAATAGATAGCATGTTCTCATCAAATACCGAATATTCTAATGCTGTTTCTATGTTTTTTTGATTTTTACACAAAGAATTAGAAACAACTATATTGTATAAAGCTGTTTCATTACTGGTATTCTTAATTTGAATTTTGTGTATTTGTTCTTTTTTTGAATTCGGTGCTTCACTATACTTTAATAATGAAATTTCTACTTGACTCTGAGAACTCATTAAAAAAATATTAAAAAAAAGAAAACTAATTGCTAGAGTAATTTTATGCTCCATATTTACGCATTTTATTTATTTAAGATTTAAACCTTTATAACTTTGGCTATAAAGCAGGGATCAATAACAGGGATAAAAGGGAAATATAATTGTAAACGTTTACTATTTATTAAATCATAAAAAATAAGACATAATAGATAGGGTATTTTTTTAAGGAGGATTAAAAATTAATACTAATAGGGTTTAAGTATTAATTATAAGAGGTAACCATTTTTTAGGTCTTTAAAATGGATATATCAAATGTAGTATATATTTTTAGTTTAAAAAACAAGATTTAAATAAAAGGGGATTTTCCCCCTCTTTGTATATGAAAAAAATTCCTCCCCTATAAATGATATTTTTTAATTGTTAATCGGTAATTTTGTAACATGATTCAAAACGATACAATTATTGCTATGGCAACTCCATCTGGTGTTGGAGCTATTGCTGTTATTAGACTTTCAGGAGAAAATGCTATTACTATTGTCGATAGTTTTTTTAAATCTGTAACCAATAAAAAATCATTATTGAATCAAAACACACACACCATTCATTTAGGGCATATTGTTGATAATACAACTATTTTAGATGAAGTTTTAGTCTCTGTTTTTAAAAATCCACGTTCTTATACTGGCGAAAATGTGGTAGAAATTTCGTGTCATGGTTCTGTTTTTATTCAACAAGAAATCATTCAGTTATTTTTAAAAAATGGCTGTAGAATGGCTGATAATGGTGAGTTTACCATGCGTGCTTTCTTAAACGGAAAAATGGATTTATCACAAGCGGAAGCTGTGGCCGATGTAATTGCATCTAATTCTGCTGCAAGTCATCAAATGGCTATTCAGCAAATGCGCGGCGGAATTACCAACGAGTTAAAAGAATTACGTGTACAGTTATTAGACTTTGCTGCTTTAATTGAACTAGAATTAGATTTTTCTGGTGAAGATGTTGAGTTTGCTGATAGAACCAAGTTTAAAGAATTAGTTGCAAAAATCACTTTTGTTTTAAAGCGATTAATTGATTCCTTTGCTTTTGGAAATGCCATGAAAAACGGAATTCCTGTTGCCATTATTGGGGAACCAAATGTTGGAAAATCAACTTTATTAAACACTCTTCTAAACGAAGAAAAAGCAATTGTATCGGATATTGCTGGTACTACCCGTGATGCTATTGAAGACGAATTAATTATAGACGGAGTTGCTTTTCGTTTTATAGATACTGCAGGAATTAGAGAAACTGAGGATGTTGTTGAGAATATCGGAATTAAAAAAGCCTATGAAAAAGCAGAAAATGCGCAATTGATTATTTTTTTAATCGATTCTAATAAATTTTCTCATTCTAGTGAAGAATTTTTACGAGAAATAAAAACTATACAAACTCGTTTTCCTAACAAACGTTTATTAGTTATTGCTAATAAAATTGACACCTTATCTTGTCATGATTCTGCTATTTTACAATCAGAAATTGATCATTTAATTTTACTTTCTGCAAAACAAAAAACGGGAATCGACGAGTTAAAAACCGAGCTAACTTCTTTAGTAAATACAGGAGCCTTGAGTAATAATGAAACGATTGTAACCAACTCTCGTCATTTCGAGGCTTTAAATAATGCTTTAACTGCTATCACTTCTGTGCAACAAGGAATCGATTTAGAAATTTCTACCGATTTATTTTCTATAGATATTCGAGAATGCTTACGTCATCTAGGAAACATAACAGGGGAATATGACGTTGACAAAGATATACTTGGGCATATTTTTGGAAACTTCTGTATCGGAAAGTAATTATCTTTCTCTTGTTTGCTAACTACCTGTTATTGTTGACTTTGTTAGTAATTACTTGCTCTTATTTGTTGCCCATTATCTCTTTATTTCTTATATTTGTTGCACAGTTGTTGCCTTAACTACTGTTTTGTTGCCCAATCTTGATGGCAACAAGTCATAGCGAAATGATGCACCATATCGCTACATATTGACCCATAAGGCTACACAATGCAACAAATGAGTAGTAACATTCACATACCTAAAACTTGTCAATTCTGCGGTAAAGCATTTATTGCAAGAACCACAGTAACAAAATACTGCGGAAACTCTTGTGCTAAAAAAGCATACAAGAAACGTAAACGTGATGAGAAAATCCAATCTGCAATTGATGATACAAAGGAAAACCTGCAAACTTTGCAAACTATCAATATCATCACACCTCAAAACCTTTCTCAAAAAGAGTTTTTAAGTATCATAGAAGTATCAGAACTTTTAGGTGTTAGTAGATGGACTATTCAAAGAATGGTTAAAAGAGGTCAATTAACAGTCAAGCAAATTGGCAGGAAGAAAATAATGGCAAGAAATCAAATCGACAATCTATTCATCTAAAAAACGGCAAATTATGAAAGTTACATTAAGAAAAAGGAAAAAGGGAAATAAGATAAGTTTATACCTTGACTATTATAGTAAAGGAAAAAGGCAATACGAATATCTACAACTCTATCTAATGCCTGAACCAGAGAATGGAAGTCTTACAAAACAGCAAAAAGATGAAAATAAAAAAATACTTCAATTAGCCGAAAGCATTAAAGCAAAAAGACATTTAGAAATTCACAACAGTATTTATGATTTTCAAGATAGCGAAAAACTAAAAGGTAATTTTTTAATGTACTTTGATACACTCACAGAAAAGAGAAAAGAAAGTACCGGCAATTATGGAAATTGGGATAGTGTTGGAAAACACCTTAAAAAATATTGTCCTAATGATATTACTTTCAGTAGAGTTAATAGAGAATGGGTTCAAGGTTTTAGAGATTATCTTGATGAAGAAGCAACTTCAAAAGGTGGCAAGCCACTTTCTCAAAATTCAAAATATTCTTATTTCAATAAATTAAGAGCAGCACTAAAACAAGCAGTTAGGGATGGGATAATGAAATACAACCCATCAGAACAAGTAAAAGCATTTAAACAAGGAGAAGTACAACGAGAATACCTAACATTAGAAGAATTACAAGCAATAACCAAAACAGAATGTGAAATCAAGCCACTAAAAACTGCGTTTTTATTTTCTTGTCTTACAGGATTAAGATGGTCAGATATTAATAAATTAGTTTGGTCAGAGGTTCAGCATTCAGAACATATGGGAAATCATATTCGGTTTAGACAAAAGAAAACCAAAGGAGCAGAAACTCTTCCTATTTCTCAACAAGCAAGAGATATGCTTGGAGAAGAAAAAGCACCAGATGAAAGGGTTTTTGTTGGTTTAAGATATAGTGCCTGGTATAATGTAAAATTATTACAATGGATGATGAGAGCAGGTATTACAAAAAACATAACGTTTCATTGTGCAAGACATACTTACGCTACGCTACAGTTGTCTTTAGGCACAGACATTTATACAGTATCAAAATTATTAGGTCATAGAGAATTAAAAACTACTCAAATTTATGCCAAAGTAATAGATGATAAAAAGATTGAAGCAGCAGATAAAATTAAATTAGACTTATAATTATGGAACTAACAATATTAAGAAGCATACTATTAGGTCAATTAAGACCTTGGTTATCTCGTAATCAAAACAATAAATTCTTCACTACCAATTTAACACCTCAATTTCTTAATCCCATAAATGGGATTGACGAATATTACAACTTGCTAAAAGATATTTATAAAAGTGATAGAGAATTATTTCAAGATGATAGTTTAACGATCTATTTAAAGCAACCAACACTAAATATAAAACAGCAAATTAGTGAGCCTTTAATTGTATTGCCACAGCCAACTGCAACAAATCCAATAGAACGGTTTTACTATGCTTTAATAATTAATGAAGTAACTCGTGTATCAAACAACATTTTACAGGCTATAATTAGAGATATTAAGGATATAGATAGAAAATATATAGTCAACTCAATAAAATCAAACATAGTTTCTTTTTTATCAATTATTGGAGATAACCAAAGTGTTATCAAAACACAAGACCCAACTTCACAAAATATTATGGACGTATTGCAAAGCAATACAGTCCGTTTATTACTTGAAATAGAATTACTATATCCGCATTATTTAAGTAGCATACAGTCTGATAAATACCAAATATTTAGCGAATTTCTTAAAACAGATATACCAAAGGAAGAAGAATATTATATAGAAAAACCATTATTAAAAGAAATTAGTAACCTATCTACACAAGTATCTAAAAAAATCATCACACAAAATTTAGATATTCCAGATGCTTTTTCTTTCAAATTTAAAGGAGATACAGAGAAACTTAAAACTGTTATAAGTCAATTAGTCTTAAAGTGTGATTTCATAAAAGCACCAACAACTGAAAACCATTTATTTGAAGTATTTACATCTAAAAATCTAACAGAAAACAGCCCTAATATTTATCTTAATTGTCAGACAGTAGTTTTCAAATATTTTATAGAATCTATTAAAGTATATTTTAATAATTTTAATCCTACACAAATGGAAAAAAGTAAATTGTTTTACAGCAAGGATAATCCCGAAAAACCACTAAAAGCACAAACGATTTATTCAAGTGTTTCTAATGATTATGATGAAAAAAAAGAAGAAATAAGCAATTACATTAATCATCTGAAATAAAGAACATTGAGATGATTGAGATTACTCATTGAGATATTAATATCTCAATGATTATCAGCACGTTACGAAATAAGTTTGCAACAGAAATTATTGTATAACTTATTAAATCGTAACAGATGAACAATGAAAATTTAATCTTAGAAAAACTTTCTCAATTAGATAGAAAGATAGAGGAACAAAACCTCTTAAAAAAAGAAGTCCTTAACTTCAATGATGCTTGTAGTTATTTAGATATAAGTGCTTCGCACCTATATAAACTAACAAGTCAGAAGAAAATCCCACATTTCTGCCCACAGGGCAAAAAACTCTACTTCAATAGACAGGAATTAGATATTTGGTTACAACGTAACCGACAATCTACTGATGCTGAAATCGAAATGGCAGCAGCCAATTATGTTATCCAAAATAAAAGAAGATAACTATGGGCTACTATCATCCTTCACACGAAAAGTTAGAGCAAATAGAAGAACGTTTAGACGATTTACTTCTTATGCTCAAAGACAAGCAAAGAACAAATCCTGACCAAGTATTTTTCGATACACAGGAGTTCCTACAAATTATGAATATCAGTAAACGTACCGCCCAACATTGGCGAGATAGCGGACTAATTGGCTATTGTCAGATAGGTTACAAAATCTATTATCGTCTTTCAGATATTCTCGAACTATTGAACAAGAATTTTAAATCTCCTACCAATGGGAAATAAATCAACAGAAATTATGGCATCATCAACAATATTCAAAAACTTTAACCAACCCATTGAAACTAAATCTTTGTTACTCATAACAAAAGATATAGTAGAGGGAAAATATAAAGACTTAATCTCTCCTATTCGTATGGCAATAGGTATGGGAAAAGACGGCAGAGTAGATAATTTAAAAAAGTCGCTTCCTGCATTTACACCATCAGGCATTTTTGAAGGTGGTAGAAAAATGGAATACTTAAAAATGTACAGCGGTTTTGTACATCTTGACTTTGATAAACTCTACCCAGAAGAATTAGAAAAAGCAACGGAAATTATAAATAATATTCCTTTCACTTTTGCTTGTTTCACAAGCCCAAGTGGTAATGGCCTAAAAGTATTTATTGAAATAAATACAGGCATAGAACACCACAAAACGGCATACCAACAAGTTCAAGATTACTACGAAAAAGCAATTGGGATTGAAGCAGACCCAAAATGTAAAGACATTACTCGTTTGTGTTTTGTTTCTGATGATCCTAACGGATACAGAAACATCAACAATCAAAAATTCATAGTAGATATTGAACAAATAGAACAACAAGAAATCAAACCAAAATCAACACCAACTAAAACAATTCAAAATGATATTTCTACAACTTCAGATATATTTCAACAATGTATCCAATTCACCGAAAATAAAGCAACTTATATTGAAGGCAACCGAAACAATTATATTTATCAACTGGCTTGTAACTGCAACAGGAGAGGTATTGTATTTGATGATGCTTTGCATCTCATATCAAATACATACGACCTAAAGGATAGTGAGTTAAAAGCATCTGTAAAAAGTGCCTACACTAATAACAGTAATCAATTTGCAGAGTTTCAAAACTACAATCAAAACAAGCCCATTGCAACAAGTAGCAATGTTTTACAACAGCAACTACCACAAGAACCAACAGAAGATTACCTAAAAAACACACCAACCTTTGATAAAGATATATTTGAAAATCTGCCAGACATTTTAAAAGAAGGTACAAGAGCATTTTCAGACGTAAGGGAAAGAGACGTTTTTTTTACAGGTGCATTAACTATTTTAAGTGGTTGCTTACCTAATGTAGAAGGTGTTTACGCTCAAGAGACTGTTTACCCTAATTTATTTTCATTTATCATAGCACCTGCAGCAAGTGGTAAAGGTGCTTTAAAATTTGCTAAAGTATTGGCAGACCCATATCAAGAAAGAGTTTTAGAAGAAAGCAATAAGGAAAAACTAATCTATGATGCAGAATTAGCCGAATACAAGACAGCACAAAGAAACAGAAAAAAGAATGATGAAACAGTTGCAGAAGAACCAGTAAAACCACCTTTTAAAGTTGTTTTTATCCCTGCAAACACTTCGTATGCAGCAATCTTAAAACACATTCAACAGAATGATGCTAAAGGGATTATTTGCGAAACAGAAGCGGACAGTATGGGTGCAGTATTTAAACAAGATTGGGGTGGTTATTCTGATATGCTTCGCAAATCATTTCACGGAGAAACAATATCTGTTTCAAGAAAAACCGATAACGAATATATAATAATCAAAGACCCAAAATTATCTGTTGCACTTTCAGGAACACCAGGACAAGTTGCCAATATTATTTCATCAGCAGAAGATGGTTTATTTAGTAGGTTTTTATTCTATACTTTTAAAGTAGAGCAAAAATGGAGAGACGTATCGCCTTACGGCAATACTATCAATTTAAACGACCATTTCAAAGCACTATCCAATGTTGTATTACAATTAATAGATTTTCTACAATCTCAAAAAACAGTTATTAATCTAAGCCAAGAGCAATGGGAAACAATCAATATAACAGGCGACCAATGGTTAAGAGAAGTAACCATCTTCACAAGTGAAGAAGCAAGTAGTGTAGTTAAAAGATTAGGTCTTATTTTATATCGTTTTACTATGATTTTCACAGCACTTCGTAAATTTGAAAACGGAGATATGACAGAAGAAGTATTTTGTACTGATGAAGATTTTGAAATGGCTTTACATATTGCAAATGTTTATCTACAACACAGTTTGTTAATGTATCACAACCTACCAAAGAAAGAAGAAACAGGAGTATTTAAAGGGAAGAGTAATAAGAAAAAGTTTTTTGAGGCTTTGCCTAAAAACTTCAAACGAGAAGAAGCCATACAATTAGGTGTAAAATATAAATTAAAATCTCGTTCAGTAGATGAATTACTTAAAAACCTACTAAATACACTACTTACACAACCAAGTTTTGGTCATTATGAAAAAGTAAGTGTTTAAAGTTTTTGCAAACTTTGCACCTTTCACATTTATACTTGTATTTTTTTCTTTTGTTTTCATTACATTTGTCTTTTATTGACAACTCATAATAGAACAAATAAATAAGTGATGAATAAATTCGGAGACTTAATTCGTACAAAAAGAGAAGAACAAGAAATGTTGCTCAGACATTTATCTGCCCAATTAGATATGGACACAGCAATGTTAAGTAAAATTGAAAGAGGAGAAAAAACAGCACGAAAAGAACATATCAAACAACTTTCGAAAATATTCAATTTAGATTACAACGAACTTATTTCTTTATGGTTAGCAGATAAAATACATCTAATTATTAAAGATGAAAAAAATGGCTTACAAGCATTAGAGATTGTAGAAAAAGAATATAAAAAAAAGTAGCAAACACATTTTGAATAAATGCTTTTGCAAGTGTTCAATCAAACAAAATAAATATGAATATAAAATTTAAAAACCACCTTATAAGCCTTTTGCTTCAAGACGATAGACTTAGAGACGAGCAAGGCGAACTAAAAGGAAATCTCGTAAAAGAGTTTGCTAATACCATTGATGAAAAATTGATTACTTTATTATTGGGAGATGAACAATGCAGAGATACATTTTTCTTAAAGATAAAAGATGCCTATGTGTTTAAAACCAATGAGTTTAAGTTTTTTTTAGAAGATAATAGTATAGACAATTCTTTTACGCAATACAGCAATAGAATAGGTTTAAGTAGTGGTGGTAAGTTTTTTAAAGACAATACAGATGTAGTGTTAAATTTTCCTTTTAAAGATTGCATATTAGAAGGTGGGCAAAGTACAGAAGATGGCTTAGATACTTATTTTGAGTATGATGATGCAGAAGAAGATTATACAGAAAAACAAAGTAAACGAAAAGAGATATTTTTTAATGAAGTTTTAGCCAAAGACGAAATAGACAGACTATTAGAACCAAAAGCATTTACCAAAATTACAAAATACGACAGTAAAGGAGAAAGCAAGCCAACCCAATTTAACCGAAACGAAAAAGGCACTATCACAGACAACCTAATTATAAAAGGAAACAACCTATTAGCATTGCACGCTTTAAAGCAAGAATTTAAAGGAAAAGTGAAACTAATATATATTGACCCACCTTATAATACTGGTAACGATAGTTTTGCCTATAACGATAATTTTAACCACTCTACTTGGCTTACTTTTATGCGTAATAGATTGATGGTAGCAAGGGATTTATTAAGAGAAGATGGTACTATAGCCATCAGTATAGACCATAATGAAGTTGCCTATGTTTTAGCATTGCTTGATGAACTATTTTCAAATGAAAATAAAAAAAATATTATTAGTATAAAAAGAAGTTCCGTATCGGGTGCTAAAGTTATTAATCCTGGTGTTGTAAATGTTAGTGAATTTTTATTACTGTACTCAAAGAATACAAAAAATTGGAAACCTAATAAAGTATTTAAAGCAAAAGCAAGAGATAATAGATATAATAACTTTATCGTAAATATAGAAGATGATTGTGAGAAATGGGTTTATTCAAGTGTTTTAGATGCATTTTCAAAACATTTAGATATACCAAAAAATAAGTTAAAAAAAGAATTAGGTGCTGAATACGATATTAAACTTGAGGATTTCTTTTATTCAAATAAAGAAAAAATAATACGTTTTGCTGGTTTAGATGATAAAAGTATTTCAGCAGGCGTTAAAGAAGTAAAATATCAATCAAAAGATGATAATACTAAAACATATTTATTTAAAAGAGAAAATTTTAAAGACTATTATCTATATAAAGGTAACGCTATATTATTCTTTAAAGACCGTTTAATCAAGATTGATGATAAATGGCATTTTGGAGAAATGATTTCTGATATATGGGATGATGTTTTGCCTAATGATATTCACAATGAAGGTAGTGTTACTTTAAGAAAAGGGAAAAAGCCCGAGAAATTGATTTCAAGATTGATTGAACTTCTTTTAGATGATGACGATATTGTTTTAGATTATCACTTAGGTAGTGGAACTACAGCAGCAGTAGCACATAAAATGAATAGACAATATATTGGATTAGAACAATTAGATTATGGCGATAATGATAGTACAAAAAGGCTTCAAAATGTTATAAATAATGACCAATCTGGTATATCCAAAACCGTAAACTGGAAAGGTGGTGGTTCTTTCACTTATTTAGAATTAGCCAAAAACAACCAAACAGCCAAAGAAGAAATTCTAAAGTGTAATAGTTATGATGAGTTAATGCAGTATTTTGAAACTATGTACACTCAATATTTTTTACATTACAATGTGCGTATCAAAGAATTTAAAGAAGTAATAAGCCAAGAAGAAAACTTTAAAAATTTAGCATTAGACAGGCAAAAAGAAATATTTGCCAAAATGTTAGACCTTAACCAACTCTATGTAAACCTTTCAGAAATGGAAGATAGCAGATATAAATTAGATGCAAAAGATATTGCTTTAAGTAAAGATTTTTATCAAATAAAATAATAACAACAATGGCAGATAATAAATTTTTATACGAGCAATTATCAGATAAAATGCGTGAATACCGTTTGCATTATTCTGAAGTGCCTAACTATATTACCGATAATGTAAAGTATAACTTATTTGATTGGCAACAGAAAGCCTTAGAATACTTTTTAGACTACCAGCAGGTAAAAGAAAAAGAAAACCCAAATACAGCCACACATTTGTTATTTAATATGGCTACAGGTACAGGTAAGACTTTAGTAATGGCAAGTTTAATCTTGTACTATTACAAACAAGGGTATCGTCATTTTTTGTTTTTTGTAAACCAAAATAACATTGTAGGTAAAACAGAAAACAATTTATTAGATCCTACACATAACAAGTACCTATTCAAAGACCCAATAGTAATAGATGATAAAACAATAAATATAAATAAAGTAGATACTTTTTCAGATACTACAGATGATATTGAAATCATATTTACATCTATTCACAAACTACACAATGCAGTATATCAAGTAAAAGAAAACGCAATCTTTTTAGACGATTTACAAAACAGAGATATAGTAATGTTAGCAGATGAAGCACATCATCTTAATTCAGATACTAAAACCAAAGCAGGCGAACAAGGCGAATTAGAAATAATATCTGAACTAAAAAGTGGTGCTAATGCAAAAGAGGTAGAAAAAAGTTGGGAGCATACAGTAACTAACCTAATTTTACAAAGAGGTAACAAAAATAGTACAGAGTTAAACAAGAATGTATTATTAGAGTTTACAGCAACTGTTCCAACCAACGCAAATATTGTTAAAAAATATATAGATAAGATAGTTTACAAATTTGAATTAAAAGACTTTTTAAAAGCAGGTTACACCAAAGAAATAAATTTAGTTTCCTCTTCTTTCGATAAAAAACAAAGAGTATTACAAGCCTTACTTTTTAATTGGTATCGTTATAAAATGGGGCTTAAATACAATCTCCCTCATTTTAAACCAGTAATTCTTTTTCGTAGCAAATTTGTAGATGCCAAACAAGAAGAAAATGTAGGAGCAGATTATGAATTATTTAGAACAATTGTAGATGATTTATCAACTACCGACTTTGCTTTTTTAGAAAACGTAACTATAGAACCTGGTAATGAATTATATAAAAAAGGACAAAGTAGAATTGTAGATATTGCTAATTATTTAAAATCAGAAAAAATACATCATAGCGAAATAATCACTTATTTACAAGATGCCTTTAAAGACAACAATTGCATTATTACACACTCTAAAGAAAAAGTAGCATCAGGAAGAAGAGGTGAAGATAAAACCACACCAGAGCAAGATCAACTTTTAAATAGTTTAGAAGACAAAACAAACAAAATTACTGCAATATTTACTTGTATGCGTCTTACAGAAGGTTGGGATGTATTAAACTTGTATGATATTGTAAGAATGTATTCTGGTCAGAATACAGGTGGTACAAATAAAAAGAAAGCAGGTAAATCTACTGTTTCAGAAGTGCAATTAATTGGTAGAGGTGTTAGATACTATCCTTTTAGTTTTGAAGACAATATTAACAACAAGAGGAAATTTGATAAAGAACTTAATCACGAATTAAGAGTATTAGAAGAGTTTTACTTTCATAGTGATAATGATGAAAAATACATAAGTGAATTAAAATTAGAGTTAAAACGTCAAGAATTACTTCCAGAAAAAGACAAGCAATTAAAAATCTTTGATATTAAGAAAGAAATTAAAGACGATAAAAATTCTTTTTATCACAAACTCAAAATATATAAAAACGAGTTTAAAGACAATCCTAATAAAAGAAAACGAACATTAGAAGAATTAAAAACAGATTGGGAATACAATGCTAAAATAGAAACTATTGCTGTAAGAGAAACAAATATCAAATTAGAAAAAGAGGAAGAGGATATTACTCGTTATGCAACAGGTAATAGTAAAGATGGTAGAACAATACCTTTATTGTTAAAAGATTTCCCTAAAAACATAGTATATAAAGCATTACATATACAATCTAAAAAAGACCAATCTATTTTAAGGTTCAACAATCTAAAAAATGAATTAGCCATTACGTCTATTAATGAAATCTTTGAGGATAAGTACATAGGTAACTTTAGTCTTTCAGTAACAATTTACGATTTTAAAGAGGAATTTAATAAATGTAAAACAGATGATGAAAGAATAGCAACTTATTTTAAAGTAGTATCTCCAAAGGACAATCTTAACATCTTATCAAAGTTTTTTGAAAAATTAGTTACTGAATTAAAACGTATATCTAAACCAAGAATTGGTACAGATTTTAGTGCTGTTCCTTTTAAATATTATTTTCAAGAACCTAAACAAATTTCAGTACAAGAAGATGCAGAAAGTTATAATTTAGAAAAAGAATTAGTACAAAAAGATTGGTATGTATTAGATGCTTTTTATGGTACATCAGAAGAAAAAAGTTTGATTAGTTTTCTAAAAGGTAGAATGGACAATTTCAAAGATAAATATGATGAAGTTTATCTACTAAGAAATGAAGAAGTCTATAAAATATACAACTTTGAAGATGGTACAGGCTTTATGCCAGATTTCTTGTTATTCTTAAAAACAAAAGAAGAAAACCTATACTATCAAGTATTTATAGAACCTAAAGGTGGTCATTTATTAGAAAAAGATAAATGGAAAGGCGATTTCTTAAATGAAATTACAGAAAAATATAACGCTAAAACCATATTAAAAGAAGAAAATAAAAATTATCGTTTAGTTGGATTACCGCTTTACAATAAGGCTTCTGAAAATGTATTTAAACAGTCAGTTATAGAATCTTTAAACATTCAAATATAATTGATTATGCAAAAACTCACACTAAATATCATCCCATTCAACCATCCCTCTACTAAAGTAGAGTTTGGTTTTTATAAAGAAAAGAAAGACGGTTATTATCCTTTAAAAAAGTTTGAATATCCAAAATCTTTATGGGCTAAATATGAAGAAGAGTTACAGGATTGCAAAAGACTATATTCTAATTTTAAAGATACAGCAGATTGTGATTTTATTGCAGAAGTAGATTTTAATACAAGTTGGGCTTTTGCTAATCATTATTACACTAAATCTATTTATGATTTCTTTTTAAGAAATGCAGATGCAGTTAATTTTGGTTTTGTAAATGACGTAGAAGTATGGTTAAAAGACAGTACAGTAAGAAATAATGAATACACTACTTATAAAAAATATTCATTAAGGGTTCAGTATGCCAATGTTTCCAAAGGTATGGAGTTAGTGGTTACTTTTGATGGCACTTCTTTAGTCCATAAAAAAAGCATTGCAGCGTTCGATAATTTACGTCCAGAGTTAATAAATAAAGTCTTATTTGAAAATGAAATATATAGTTATCAATGGCAAAGTCAAGAATTAAAACTAAATCTCGATAAAGTATATCCAATTCTTAGTAAAACATTATTAGATGAACTTACTATTGATAGACCTTTTAAACGTGAACCAAACAAATACAAACCATATCTTAAAGAAATAAATTTCTTTTACGATACTTATTTAAATACAGAAGTATTTAAAAACATAATCCCTTTAGTTGGTAATGGTTATATCTCTATTAATAATGATGATCCAAACAATTTACAAATATTAAAAACTAAAAACAGTTCAAGTGAACTGTCTTTTGGTAAAGGTAAAGGTAAAGAGCCAAAGAAAGACTTTTTAAGGCTAAAGCCTTACAAACCAACTGATGATGCAAACGTTCGTTTTGTGTTTATTTATCATAAAGACGATAGAAAAAAATATGTTACAAAACTATTCTCAATACTTCGTGATGGTTTAAAAAATGGAGAGTATGTAAACTTTCCACCAATGAAAGATGCAATTGCACAAAACTTCTATATGGAAGAAAGTAAAGGTTTTGAATTTACAAGTGTTGATACTGCATTACAAGAAATAACACAACAATTATCTAATTTTGAAAAAGTTGACAATACGCTTTATGTTGCTTTTTATATAAGTCCTGTTAGAAAAGATGAAAAGGACAATCAAAGATTAATGTTGTATTACAAAATGAAAGAGTTATTTCTAAATCAAGGTGTCACATCTCAAGTAATTTATAAAGAGAGTTTATTCAACGCTAATTTTAAATGGTATTTACCCAATATTGCTGTCGCATTATTGGCAAAAATAAATGGTATTCCTTGGAGATTAGATACAGATACAAAAGATGATTTAGTGGTAGGTGTAGGTGCTTTTTATTCAGTAACTCAAAAAACTAAATATATTGGAAGTACATTCTGTTTTAATAATGATGGTACTTTTCAAGATTTTAATTGCTTCAATTCTAACGAAACCGAAAAATTAGGTGGAGAAATTAGTAAGGCAATTATGAAATATGTAGTAGATAATCATAAACAAGCAAAAAGATTAGTAATACACTTCTATAAAAAGATTAGTAAAAAGGATTTAGAGCCTATCTACGACATTCTGCATACGTTTAATTGGAATATACCAGTTATCATTATTACTATCAATAAAACACTTTCTAATGACTATGTAGCGTTTGATTTAGATAGTCCAAATTTGATGCCTTTAAGCGGTTCTATCGTTCCAATTGGTAAAGAACAATATCTATTATTTAATAATACACGATACAACACAAAAGAAACAGTAACAGACAATCCTTTTCCAATTAAACTTACATTTTCATCATCAGATGAAGAAGTTTTAAAAGATATACTTCTCAAAAAAGATTTAATAGACCAAGTGTATCAATTTAGTAGAATGTATTGGAAATCGGTAAGACAACAAAATTTACCTGTTACAATCAAATACCCAGAAATGGTTGCAGAAATTTATCCTTTCTTCAAGAATGATAGTTTACCACCTTTCGGTCAAAAGAACTTATGGTTTTTATAAACAAGCATTTATCTAAACAACAAACATAGTATTTAATAGGTGTGCTACGCACGACTTTAATATCGGTTAGTTCCGTAGGTTTTCCCACAGGCTATAAAAATCCAACGTTATTCGTGCCTCATAACTCTTCTGTCTTTTTATACCCTTCCGCTTTCCCACCGCATAGTTGTTTTTTTTGTCACACTTCTTGCAGAAAAAGCAACAAGTCGTATTGTTCGCCAATGCCCGCAATGAACAAACTTGTGCCAAAAAAAACAACCCAAAGTTAAGTAACATAATGTGGCATTATAGTACATACCCAAAAGGGCTACATTGCATTTCGGGCTTCGCCTATGTCCTATAATAACATTATGTTAAATAACCGCACAATCCCACGCATAAAACCTACTTCACCAACCGAAAGACCACAATTCCCCACCACCCTTTTCAGCGGTCAGAAAAAAAATAAACTATTCATAATTACGGCTTTTAGAGGTTTCATTACACTCGTTCATTTCGTGCCTACATTCACTCACTACAATCAACCACTAACGCCTACAACAGCCACGCAAGAGTAACTCATTCTCTACATTACACTATGCCAACGCACAATTCCATTACGCAAACCGAATATTTTCTCCACCCAAAAAGAGTTTACAGTAAATTGTAAAGTTTGCAAACTCTGCAACCCTGCAAAATATTCAGTTTACTTCATTTCATCCCACCCAATAGTTCCATTTCGTTCAATCGTCACACTTGCCACCAAATGCCAACGCTTTTAGAATAGGTATAGTTTATTTTTTTTCTGGTCATATTTCCCCAAAGGAATTGAAAAACATTAGGTAGTCATCAAGAAACATAGCGGTAGATAATATTATAACAAAAGAATAAAAAAGAATGCAAGAGTAAGCGGACGGTTTGGTCTGAAAAGGTCAAGCCCTACGGGTTTTGAAAAAAATCTCCACCCAAAAGGGTAGTATTTTTCTCAAAAACCTTGTCAGCCCAACCCTTACCACTTGTTAAACGGCTTTCTTTTTTTTTCGTTTTTTTCTTTGTCAAAAAATTTTGTGAAGGGGATTTCGGAATACAACTAAAATCCGTTTAAAATGACAAAATTCTATCTGAAAACCAACAGCAAAACAGCCGAAACAAAAAAACCACACTTCTACATTCTGAACAAAGGGATGAATAGCGGAAAGCCTTTAAAAGAGCCTTGTCCGAATTGCTTTGTACTTACAGCAAATACAGAAGAAGAATTACAGAGTTTATATTGGTTATGTTTTGGATTATGGAAAGCAAAATCATTTCATTATTATTTAAAAGGTTCTGTAATTCCATTTATCACAATAAACGATATGCGAAAAGCAATTGCAGGCGGTTACGAAATAGCAGAAGAAAATAAACCTGTATTTAAAAAATCTGTAAAAGCACTTCAAATTTTAGAAGATAAAGAAAAACAGTATCATCAAAATATCCAATTAATACAAGATGCAAAAAGGGCTATTTTTTACCGATATATTTCGAGAAGAAGAAAGTAATGTATTTCGCAATTAAGTCCACTAAAAGCCAAGTATATAGTATCTATGATTGCACCACCTTAATAAATCAATGAAATAGAATACAGCACAAAAAAAGCCTACTCAATGAGCAGGCTTCTTTAATCAACTATTTTCTAAATTACGGCATCTTAGAAAATATCAACAATCTTCATTGCATTTCCTTGATTGAAAATGTAATAGTTTGAATTAACTTCTTGATAAAATTCAATACCAACAACATTAATCAAATTAACATCTGGTGTCATTGTTGGAGTACCAGGCAATGTTGCGATTAATGATTGTAAAGGAGTAACAGTATCTACAGGTAAATATGCAGAATACTCAACATTTACTAATTCATTTAATGCTTGTTCTTTTGGTTCGTATACACCTGTTATAGTATTAAATTCAAAATCTGATATTACAGAAATTGAGTTAATAATTCTGAAATGACTTGCACCAGCAGGGATATTTAAATAATTCAAAGGGTTAAATGGTGGAACATCTAAAGTTGAACTATCTCTACCTGCAGAAGGTGTTAAAGTGAATGGAGCATTTAAAGCACCACTAAAAGAAGTAAATCTATTAAACTCAAATCCTTTTAAGTATTGAGGTACTTGCGAAATAAGTACGGCTCTTTTACCTCTTGCTTCTGAACCATCTTCTAAATTGATTTTTTTCATTACAGCAGTTAATCGTCCTGTTACTTGACTATCTGCCATAGATTTCATCAAACTTGATACACCTACTCGAATAGATTTACCAACCATTGCACAGCCACCAAATTCATTCATATTTTCTCGTGTTCTTTGGAATGCAGGGTCATTTTTTACTTGGTCGCCAGTTGGTCCACCAACTAATCCTGCAAAATATCCATCATTTCCTTTTATCTTGAAGTGTCTAATATCACCAAGAGTACCTACATATTTTAGGGGTCCTTTCTGTCTTGCCATTTTAATTTATTTTTTTGTTAAACATTAATTTATTATCATTACAAATATAATTACAAGTATCTGATTATCAATACTTAAACAAGTGTAAACAAATGCAAACAAAGGCTAATAAACAAATCTTAGTAAGACCACATTACGAAATAGTAAAAGTTGTAGATGGGGATGGATTAATTGTAAAAAATATTTTCACAAATAAAGAGGAAGAAATAAGGCTTTTAGGAATTGATGCTCCAGAACTTAAAATATGCAAAAAACTCAAAAAAGATGAAAGAGAATTACACCTACCAAGTCAATTTTTAATTGAGTTAGGATATAGATCATTTAATTTTTTAAAAAAGAAAGCAAAACCAAAAACGAATATTACAATAATTCAAGAAGTCAAAAACCAACAGGACAGATTTGGAAGAACATTAGCCTATATTATTTTACCTAACGGCAAAACACTTAACAAAATACTAATCCAAAAAGGCTATGCAAAGCCATACAACAAGGTTTATTGTTATGAGTTACCATTGTATCAAAAACTAAATCTAAAGGCTAAGAGAAAGAAAAAAGGTTTATATTTGACAACAGATATTTTTTAAAAATCACACTTTTATTTATCGTGCTATTTCCTTTATTATCAATAGTTTGTTGCCTTTATGTTGCCCTATCTACACAACTACTTGATACACAGTATCGCTTCACATTTTGTATCGGAAAGTAGATTTATTTTAACTTTACCTTTCATTAATCTATTTCAAATTCTACAAATTACTCAAAATAAGGTTTTTTCTATCCTAAAATTTTAGGTACTCTTAATAATAAATTTAATTACTCAATAGTAAATTAAGAGCTAATCGGATTGTTAATGGTAAGTGTATGGATACTTATAATATAAGTATCCATAATAGCTAATTAACATACAAATACGTGTTTTTTTAATTAAATACATATATATAATTTATTTTTAAAGTTAATTTATTACATAAACAATAAATTAAACATTGTATTCGTTATCAAGTTAATCAACCATAACCTTCAAACCCTTCAAAGAAATGAAACATTTTATTAAATTAATGACTTTAGCTATTTTAATTTCGCTGCATAGTTGTAACGAACAAGAAATAGAAAAAAACTCACTATTAAATGCTGCCTCTCCTGAGGTAGGTCTTTTACCGAGTGATTTTACTAGCAATAATACAGCACATGATTGTGCTACAGTATCACAATTTGGGTCAAATTCTTATTGGTCTAATACATTAGTAAATACTAGTGAAACAAATTTTTTAAAACAACAAAATAACAACGCATCAAATCTTTTTGGTTTAAGTAATGTTACGTTATATTTTGCTGCTGGTAGTGGTACATTTAATGCATTGTCATACGGACCTCCTAATAATTATATTATTTGGGGTGAAGAAATGCTAAGTGGTGCATTAAATTATGGAAGAGCTGCTGTAGCATATATTGCTGCTCATGAAGTTGCTCATCAAGTACAGTTTAGGCAAGGTTACCCTTCGGTAAACGGAGCCTCTAACACAGAGCTAGAAGCTGATGGTTTTGCTGGGTATTTCTTAAGAAAAAGTTATACTTCAACTTGGTCAAATGTTATTCCTGCTTATAATTTTGCTCAATCTATTGCGGGGCCAAGTGGATCTTCTCATGGATCTGCTACACAAAGGCGATCTGCTTTAAGATTAGGCTGGTTAATAGCCGATCAGAACACCTTATCTAACAGAGATATTGATCGCTACTTTTTTTACTACTACAACAGTTATGTATTACCTGGTAGTCTTAGAACTAGTGAAGTTAAAAAACTTAAAAACATGGATGAAAATCTACATAAGTTTATGTTAACTAAAATAGAAGAGTTAAGAGATATTCATTCAGGAAAAATATCTGAAGAAGAATATGCTAACTTAAGTAATAACTAAAATAATATTAAATAACGGTTGATTTTTTTTAGAGAGAAGGATTAAAATCCTTCTCTCTTTCTTATTTATTACATCGATTTATAGAACATGATCTTTATCATTTTTTATAACACTCTTTCTACTGAAATTTGTTCAGACAATCTAAAATAAAAGATTATGATAACAAACAAATTTCTTAGTTTCATATTAATTATAACAACAACACTAACATACTCACAGTTAAAAATAGATGCAGAAATTCGCCCACGTGTAGAATATAGACATGGTTATAAAACATTGTTTCCTAACAATGCTAATGCCGCTTTATTTACCTCACAAAGAACTCGTTTAAACTTCTCACAATCAATTGAGAAACTCAATTTTTATGTAAGTATTCAAGATGTAAGAGTTTGGGGAGACGTGCCTCAATTAAATAGCGCAGATAATAACGGATTAAGTTTGCATCAAGCTTGGGCAGAAATACTTTTAGATGCAAATTATTCTTTAAAACTAGGGCGTCAAGAAATTATTTATGATGATAGTAGAATATTTGGTAATGTAGGTTGGGCTCAACAAGCTCGCAGCCATGACTTGGCATTATTTAGGTACAAAAAAGGAAGTTTTAAAGCCGATTTAGGATTAGCTTTTAATCAATCAAAAGAAAACTTAACAGGAACAGATTTAACAACTCCGAATACCTATAAAGCAATGCAATATGCATGGTTACATAAAGATTGGAATAATTTTTCTGGTAGTTTTTTATTCTTAAACAACGGTTTACAATCTACTGACGGACTTAAATACAGCCAAACAATTGGTACGCATTTAAAAAAGAGAAAGAATAATTTAAGTATAGCTGCTAACTTATATTATCAATTTGGAAACGATGTTGCTAATAATGATTTAAGTGCTTATTTAGTAGGTTTAGAAGTAAATTACAAGGTAACTGATAAAACAACAATTGGTTTAGGTACAGAATTACAAAGTGGTAACGATTATAATAGTACTACAGGAAAAAACAATGCTTTTACTCCTTTTTATGGAACAAATCACAAATTTAATGGTTTTATGGATTATTTCTACGTAGGTAATCACGGTAATAATGTTGGTTTACTAGATATATATGCAAAAGCAAAATTTAAATTAAATACAAAATCTAGCTTAACAGTATTTGTGCATAATTTTTCTGCAGCAGCAGATATTAATACCTCTGTTTCTAAACAATTAGGTACAGAAATAGATGTAGTATACGCTTATAAGTTTACTAAAGAAGTCGGCTTTAAATCTGGATATTCACAAATGTTAGCCTCAGAAAGTATGGAAGTTTTAAAAGTAAATTCAGATAATAATACAAATAATTGGGCTTGGGTAATGGTTACTATTAACCCTACATTATTTACATCTAAAAAATAAAATTATGATAGTATCAAACGAAAAAACAGTAGCCGCATATGTTACCGAAAATATAAAAACAGCCCATATATTTAAAAAACATGGAATAGATTTTTGCTGTGGAGGTAATATTTCAATAGAAAAAATTTGTGCAAAGAAAAATGTAAATCAAGAAATTTTAGAAAAAGAACTTGCCCAGGTTGATGCTGTAAAAGATGTTATTGAAGATTATAATAAATGGGAGTTAGATTTTTTAATGATTTATATCGAAAATGTACACCATAATTATGTTAGAGAAAGTTTACCATTAATTTCTGAATATGCAAATAAAGTTGCCAAAGTTCATGGGCATCATTATACCGAAGTTGTAAAAATTAATCAACTTTTTCATGAGGTAGCCAACGAGTTACTATCACACATGCAAAAAGAAGAACAAGTCTTATTTCCTTATATTAAACAATTGGTTGATACAAAAAAGGCAGGAAATAAAGCCGTTACTGCTCCATTTGGAACTGTTAATAATCCTATACAAATGATGGAGCAAGAGCACGAAAATGCGGGAGACATTATTAAAGAAATAGCATTGTTAACTAATAATTATACGCCTCCTGCAGAAGCTTGTAATACTTTTAAAGCATTGTATGCTAAATTAAACGAATTTGAGCAAGATTTGCACCAACATATACATCTCGAAAACAATATTCTACATCCGAAAGCTATTGCCTTAGAAAAACAATTACTATAATTCATTTTTATTATTTACACTTAAACAAGGAGTATTCAATTGAATACTCCTTGTTTATATCAACAGAAAGTAAGCCCTCAAAAGATATAAATAACAATCGTTTTATCCTGTATTTTTACAAATATGATTTCTTCATTCAATTTCTTACAAAAACACAGTAACATAGCTTTAGGATATTTTGTTTTAATTGCTTTTCTCGGAGTTTTACTTCGGCTATTTTCGATAATAGATTTACCTATAAATTATCGTTTTACTGTACATTCACATTCACATGTTGCTTTTTTAGGCTGGGTTTATACTGGTTTAACTACGCTTATTTTTAAAATGTACCTAAGTAAAGCTGCTATTACATTTAAGTATAAACTACTATTTTGGTGCACACAAATTATCGTTATAGGCATGTTAATAACGTTTCCTTTTACAGGGTATGCTTTTTTTTCTATTTTATTTTCTAGCCTCTTTTTAATAACCTCTTATGTATTCACTTTTTTATTTTTTAAATATACTTCAACACTACAAAAAAAAACATATTCTTATAAATGTATTCGTATTGCGTTGTGGTACATGATTATTTCTAGTATAGGGCCTTAGGCATTAGGAATTATTATAAAAACTACAGGTAGTAGCTCTGATTTATACAGAAATGCAATCTACTTTTACCTTCATTTTCAATATAATGGATGGTTTATTTTGGCTCTTTTCGGTGTTTTCTTTTATGTTTTAGAACAACATAAAATTCTACTTCCGAAAAAAACATTTCAATTCTTCTTTTGGCTGTTAAATATCGGAGTGGTTTTAACCTTCGGAATTTCTTTATTATGGATGAAACCAAACATCTTAAGTTATCTATTTTCGAGTTTAGGCGCTTTAATACAATTAATTTCTTTTTATATTTTAGCAAAGAAATTATTCTCTTTTCAAGAAAATTTTAGAAATACATTCTCTACCCTATTTCTTCAATTATTAAAATTAGTTTCCTTACTTTTTTTATTTAAATTGATATTTCAGTTCATAGGATCAACTCCATATTTTGCAACTATAATCTCTTCAAATGTAGATTTAATAATTGGTTATTTACATTGGGTTTTTCTTGGGGTTGTAAGCGTTTCTCTTCTACTTTTTTTATATCAATTTAATTTGATTCGTTTATCTAAAAAAAGCATCTTATTTTACTTGATAGGTTTTATTTTAACTGAAATTATCATTTTTTATAAAGGGCTTGTTGTTTGGTGTAATCTTATTTTAATTGAGAATTATTTTATGTATTTGGTGATGGCTAGTTGCATATTTTTATTAGCAATATCTATGATTTTACGGAATCAGTTTAAAAAAAATAATTAAAGACTTAAACTTCTTTTTTTAGTACTTTTATATAAAAATAGAGATGCTATCTAACGCTTGTAAATACGCTATTCGTTCTGTACTTTATTTGTCGGTAATAATTGACGAAAACAAAAAAGTAGGAGTTAAAAAAATTGCAGAAGAATTAGAAGTTCCGCAACCTTTTTTAGCGAAACTATTACAGCAACTTACAAAAAACAAATTAGTTTCTTCTTCTAAAGGACCTACTGGAGGGTTTTATTTGAATAAAAAAAACTTAAAAAACACCGTTTGGGATATTATAAAATGTATTGACGGAACTACAAAGTTTGATAACTGTTTTATGGGTTTATCATCTTGTAGTGATTTAAATCCTTGCCCTATACATTTTACTGTTGCTCCTTTTAAAAAGAAACTCATGAACGATTTTAAAGATAAAAACATTCATGAGTTTGCTGAAAAAATTAAACTAAAAGGAAGCCATATTTCTTTAAAAGACTTTGAAGTTTAATTAAATGTTGAAAGTTTTGCTTTATACTTATTTTAACGCCTCTATTTCTAAACATAATGTGCTTATAGTATTTTTACTTAAGTTTAAATCAGCTAGAATTGAAGGCGTAATTTCTATAGCTTTATAATATTCTTCACGAAAAAGTTGGTTATAATAATCTAAACCATCTTTTAAATTACTAACAAAATTTTTAAAGTATTTAAGCTCTTTAGTGCTGTTTTTTAGTGCGTTTTTTTCTAATTTATTTTTTAAAAAATCAACATAAATATTTAGCTCTTTAACAAATAAATTTGGCCTATTGTTACTCGTATTATTTAATGATTTCCCATAAATAACTGCGGTAATTTCTTTTAAACTCATCATTTTAGAAAAGTAAGCAATATTTGGCCCCGGACACACAGAAACACCTTTTCCTTCTGTCTTTGTATCTAAGTCATATGCCAATAAAGCTGAAGTTCCTAAACCAACACAAGTACAGGTTTTTTCAGTTATTTTATGATACGCTATTTCATATTCATTTTTAGTAAGCTTTTCATTATCTAATGCTTTTATTTTTAAATGTTGAAACTGCCTTGATGCTGTACAAATTCCTTTTTCAGTAAATTCTTTATTTAAAGCTATAAATTTTTTAGGACAGGCACTTCCTGGTCTTCCTTTATCTATGTTTGATGACTTTTCTAGATCTTTTGTATTGCCTCTTAAGTTATTAAACGGAATACCTAAAGGAGAAATGTCACTTAAATAAATATCTTCTTCTTTGGCTTCAATTAATTTATTTAAAGTTTCTTTATCAACCGTTGTCGCCTCTGGAACCAGTAAAAAAGGAGTTCCCCAACCAATAGAATCAATTTTATAATGATCTAATAAAAATTGATGTTCATCAGCAGTACCAACGCCTCCTTGAGCCGAAATTTTAAATTGCAAATTTGTTTTCGGAATTGGATATCCTTTTTGTTTTAAAGCATTAAAAAGTAATTCTTGTATTGATTGTTGTAATTCTTCTCTTTTAATTTTAAATTCTTCTAATACAGGTCCTAGTAAATAACCATCAGTTGCAAAGGCATGCCCTCCACAATTTAAGCCAGATTCTATTCTGTATTCTGAAACCCAAATTCCTTTTTTGGCTAAAAATTTACCTTGGATTAAAGCAGAACGATAATCGCTTACTTTTAAAATGATTTTCTTTTTAATATGTCCTTTTTTATCAGGATAAAACCCTTTAAACTGTTCTAAATACGTATACAATCTTGGATTCATTCCTGCAGAAAATACTACAGACGAATTAACATCACTATTAGCAAAGCCTCTTAATGCAGCATGCGCATCATTATATTCAATAGGTAATTTCTCATCTTTGTGGTAACTTTCTTTATCAAGTTTGGTCATGATATTTACATCAATTTTACCCATTGATAAATTTTCTTTTAACCACGTTGCAATTGTTGTTAGATTGAAACTGTTTGCTGTTAATTTTTTAAACTCTTGTTTTAAAGAAGAGGTATCTGGAAGCGTTTCAAAGAACTCATAAATATCTTTTTTTGTTTTGGTGATATTCTTTTTAAATTCTTCAAATTTGTCTTCAGAAAGTGTTTTCATTAAATTCAAATACGAAGTAATTCTTTTTGCTCTAAAATCTTCCATTTTTTCAGTAATCTCATCATATGGAATTCTAAATTTTAAAGAATACATTTTTCTTATCTTTTCTAACAAAATATCATCTACTAATGATATAACAGAATCTATTCCGAACCTCGAAACTTTTAAAGGAGAATCTATTGTAAACCCTATTCCCATTACAGGAATATGAAATGAATGTGTTTTTAACATAATTTATTATTGTAATAATTAAACAAGCAAGTTATTAGTACTCAACTTTTTATTATATGATAAATATCATGCTTAAACCATTATTAATAATACGGTTATAAAATGAAATAAAAAACACAACCTTTCCTAAAAGAATATGTCTTTTTTATTCTACAAACTGGTTATCAAAAAAAATGGCTAGGTAATTAATGCTAAACAAAGCTAACAAGAATTGAAAATTAAATTTTAAAGTACCTCACACAATAATGCGTCAAGTAAAACTTTAAGTTAAGACAACTTATTACATATTTTATAAAACAGTGCCTTAACTAAGTTCATGTACTATTTATTTACTGTTTCAATAATTTTTGAAATTGTTTCCTTATTATCTACTCCCAACCCTTCTTGTTGATGTACTAATTCTCCTGCTGGATTAAAAACACTTATAATATTTGAATGCGAAAAATCTAACGGAGAAATTTCTTTATATTTTACCGCCAAAACATTAGCAAACTCCCTAACAGATGTTTTTGTTCCTTGTAAAAAGATCCAATGCTCATCATCCATAAGGTTTTCTTTTGCAAATGCTTTTAATCGTGTTGGCGTATCTGTTTCAGGGTCTATGCTTACCAATACATAGCTTAAATTGTTATTGTATTTTTTAGGAATCTGATTTTCTATATTTCGCATATCTGCAACCAACCTTGGGCAAGCTGCTTTACAGGTTGTGTAAATCATAACCATTACCAGCGTTTTTCCCCTTAAATCTTTTAATTCAATGGTATTTCCTTCTTCTGTATTCCATTTTGAATCTAAATTAAAAATAGATTCGTCTGATATTTTATCAGTGATTTCTTTTTTTGAAATGCTAGCCAATGGTTTTAAATCCATTTTACAAACAACGCAACTACCTTGAGTTATAAATGTTTTTTCTCCTTCGCATTTCATCGGACATTGATATGCCACGTTGCTTTTATTTATTGATGTAGTTACTTCTTTTTTACATGATACAAAAGCTATTAACAACATTAATACAACTACAATTCTTTTATATTTTTTCATTTTTTAACATCTTTTACGCACCTAAATCCTAAATTTTTCATGGTGTATTTTGCTTTTAAACTTCCTCTAATAGCATATCGCATAAACGCAGCATAATTCATTAAATCTGTTGCTCCAACAGCTGCACTTCCGCAGAATAAATTACTATCATTGTCAACATCCTTTCGAGATTCACCAGATACTAAAACCGAATTAAAATCAGCTGTCCACTCCCAAACTAAACCGTGTAAATCATACACTTTCCAATAATTTTTAAAAGTTGACCCGACATCATTATTAAAGCTTTTAGGCTTTTCGTACCAGCTTAAAATATAAGCATTGTAATTTTTTAACTTTCTAGCATCAGGTATTTTTTTATTCGCCATTGCTACATATTCCCATTCATCAATTGTTGGCAAACGTTTTCCTTGACATTCACAATATGCATTTGCTGCAAACCAACTAATGCTTGTTATTGGTGCTTTAGCTGATTGCTTATTACCAAATTCTGAATCTGATTTCCAATTTCTAAGATAACCACCATCTGCAAATAGTTTTTTTACTTTTGATCTTTTCCATTTTGGATTTTCTTTTACAAACTTTACATATTCTTGATTTGTAACTGGATAAACATCCATCAGAAAACCTGAAATAGTAACTTTCATGGAATCTCTTCCGTATAAAGGAATGTAAGTACTCCCTTTTATATTAACCATTTTAGATTGACAACTCATTTGAATTGTAAAAAAAGGAAACAAATAAATTATCAATCTTAAAACAGTTTTCATTAATTTAAAATTTAGTGAGTACTTTTTACTTCTTGTACATCAATTACTTTTACGTTTGTTTTATTATTATCCCAAGAGTTATAAATATACGTTAACACATCTGCAACTTCATCATCAGCTAATGTTTGCTTGGTCATAACACTATTGTATTTTTTACCATTTACCGTAATTTCACCTGTTTTTCCATGCAGTACAATACCTATAGCTCTTTTTACATCTGCATTTAAATAATCTGATTTTGCTAAAGGAGGAAATGCATTCGGAATTCCTTCTCCACTTGCTTGGTGACATGCAAAACATGTTTTAGTGTAAATTTGTTTACCTGAAGCTATTTTTTCTGCTAAAGATTTTTCAGAACTTCTTTTAGCAACTTCTTTTTTAGTAACATCTGGCATTTCTTGTAATGTACCCCCTTCTGGATTGTATATTCCTTCTTGTTTTACACCAGAATACAATTTTTTACTTTCTTCACCTTTTACTTTTAACATCCCTAAGGCTCCTTTATTAAAAGCTCTAAAAATTGCGTGATCTACTAGTATAAAAGTACCTGGAACATCTACTTTAAAATCTACAATTGCTGCTCCACCTGCCGGAATTGATGTTGTTTGCACATTAGTATTAATTAAATCTCCCCCTTCAACATGAACACTGTCAAAAATTTCACCAATTACGTGAAATGAAGACGTTAAATTTGGTCCTCCATTACCCACATACAAACGTACTGTTTCACCTACATTTGCCGTAATGGCATTATCACCTGTTAACGCACCAACTTTACCATTAAACACTACATAATCTGCATCTTCTTCTACCGCCTTTCTCATATCAAAAGCTTGTAAGCCTGGTGCTCCATTTTCTCCTTTGGTATAAAAATCTCCTTGCATAATATAGTATTCTTTATCAACTTTAGGTAAACCTCCTTCTGGTTCAACTAAAATTAAACCATACATTCCGTTAGCAATGTGCATTCCTACAGGAGCTGTTGCACAGTGATATACATACAAACCTGGGTTTAAGGTTTTAAAAGAGAATGTTTTTTCATGACCTGGTGCTACAAATGATGATGTTGCTCCACCTCCTGGACCGGTAACCGCATGTAAATCTATATTATGCGGCAATTTATTATCTGGATGATTTGATAAGGTAAATTCTACCTCATCACCAACTCTTGTTCTAATAAAACTCCCAGGTACAGAACCTCCAAAAGTCCAATACATGTACTTAACTCCATCAGTCATGGTTCCTTCTTTTTCAAGAATTTCCATATTGACCAATAATTTTTTCGCTCTTCTATTTCCTACAGGAGCAGGTACATGCGGTGGTGCTGTTAATTCAGCTTCTATAGTACCTTTAACAACTATTTCAGCAGCGTTTTTCATTGCTGAATCCTTACCTTCTTTCTTATCATTACTACAACTTGTAACTAATAATGTTACCGTGAAAAATAATGCGCTTAATTTTAAATATTTCATCATACTATTTTTGTTATAATTCTTTTAATTCTACAGTTTCGATATTTTTTTAATTTTCTACTCTCAAAACATTAAGTATAAAAACATAATTAATTGTTGTTATAATGTTCTAAAGAATTCTAAAATCTGTCTGGCTTCCTCTTTCGATAAATTTTGATTTGCCATTGGAGAACCTTTAAATTTGACTAATAATTCTTTAGCTATTGGATCTTTTTTAACCATTTCTTCAGGATTCATAATCATATTCATTACCCATTCTGGAGAACGTCTTTTTAAAACACCTGTAGGATTTGGTCCAATAAACTTTCTGTTTGTTCTATGGCAAGAAGAGCATTTGTTTTTGAACAAAAGTTTTCCTTTATCAGCCATCATTTTATCAATTTTTGTGGTTATTGTAATAGATTTAATAGGACCAATACCCTTGTTATTTAAATCTATCGTACCCGTTTGTTCAATTTTCTTTTCAATTGTTTTAACTGGTACAGTTTTAATAACTTCTTTTTTTTCTTTTGATGAATTATATGAAGGTGCTGTTTTCTCTTTTCCTCCACAACTAATAAATATAGACACTAATATAAATAAGAATCCCTTTTGTAGTTTTTTCATTTTTAAATGATTTTTATGTACCTCAGCTACTTTCCTTCTGTATATTATCTAGTAGCTTTTTTTATTTTATACAAAATTAAAGCAGTTAGTAATTTAAAAATATGATTAATATCATATTAAAAGACTTTTTTATCTTTTATTGAGATAAACTTACAGAAGTTTACAAAGTTGTTTATCTAAATATTTCCAACAATTATTATTAACGGTATCAAATACAGCTATCATTTTAATACCATAAGGTGTTAATTTTGTTCCTCCTCCACTAGCTCCGCCCACACTTTTTATAACCATGGGTTTACTTGCATTTTTATTAACAGAATCTATTAAATTCCAAGCCTTCCTGTAAGACATTCCGAGCTCTTTTGCTGACTTAGATAAAGATTTAGTACTGTTTAACGACTTTAATAATTTAACCCTACCATCACCTAAAAAAACATTGTCATCAACTTCAATCCAAATTTTGCTTTTAATTTTATATTCCATAAATAAATTCTTATTCATCAAAAATAAATACAACAAAATAGTATAACTATGATATAAGTCATCTTTCTGATTTTACTATTTATAATAGAAATAAATTAGTTATTTATTTCATATTAACATAACAACTAAATGCTTGTTTTATAAGAAAATTATACGATTTCGTTATACCCCACAAAACATAACGTACTGAAATAATGATATTTATCATGCAATTACTCTATCAAAATCCGCTAATTTGTAATACACTTAATCAATTATTATTTATGCCAATTAAAAGTTATTTAGCACATCCACATGAAGGAAAAAAAGAAGAGTTGCAAAAAGCACTCTCTTTTGTTAGTGGATGTGAAATAATACCTGCCGAAAACAAAAACGTATTAGTTCTTGTTACCGAAACAAAAGATGATACAGAAGATAAAAGTTTAAAAGAAACTATAGAAACCCTAGATAGTTTAAAGTTATTAGCCTTGGTTTCTGGATTTAATACACCAAAAAACAAATAAGATATGAGCGCCTCTTTAACAAGTAGACGAAGTTTTATTAAAAAAATGGCTGCAACTGCAGCAATGACAGCAGCAGCAACCATGTTTCCTGGAATTATTTTTGCGAGCGAGCAACTTGCAGGAATACCTACAGGTAATTTAGATTGGAAAAAAGGGCCTTGTCGTTTTTGCGGGGTAGGTTGTGGTATTTTAGTTGGTGTAGAAAACGGAAAAGCTATCGCTGTAAAAGGTGACCCTAATTCCACAGTAAATAAAGGACTTTTATGTGTTAAAGGTTACCACCAAACTATGTGTATTCAATCTAGCGACAGATTAACACATGCTTTAGTAAAAAAGAATGGTAAGTACGTAAAAACTCCTATTAGCGATGCTTTAGATATTGTAGCTGATAAAATGAAAACTACCATAGATAAACATGGTAAAGATTCAGTTGCAATGTATACCTCAGGGCAATCTACAATTCCCGAAGGTTATATCGCTTCTAAATTGATGAAAGGAGCTATTGGTACTAATAATTTAGATTGTAACGCTCGTTTATGTATGGCAAGTGCTGTAACCGGATTTTTAACCACTTTTGGTGCCGATGAACCTATGGGTTGTTATGACGATATAGACCATGCTGATTACTTTATTACTTGGGGAAATAACATGGCAGAAATGCACCCAGTATTATTTTCAAGAATGTTATCTCAAAAAAATAGTAGAGGTGCTAAAATTATCGATTTTGCTACACGAACAACCCGTTCTAGCATGGCTTCTGATAAATCAATTTTATTTGAACCTCAAACAGATTTAGCGGTAGCTAACGCTATTTGTTATGAAATAATACATAATGGATGGGTAAATAAATCGTTTGTAGAAAAACATTGTAGTTTTAATAAAGGAACTACAAATATAGGCTATGGTTTAGAAGACAATTTTAAATTTAAAGACAAGCCTGAAAAAATAAACTTTGAAGAATACAAAGCCTTTTTAGAAGATTACACACCTGAAAAAGTAGCAAAATACTCTAAAGTATCAGTTAAAGACATTAAATATTTAGCTGCTATTTATGGAAATCCAAACAGTAAAGTAGTTTCTTATTGGTGTATGGGAATGAACCAACACACCAGAGGAACTTGGATGAACAACTTAGTATATAACATCCATTTACTAACGGGTAAAATTTCACAACCTGGTAACGGACCTTTCTCGTTAACAGGACAACCATCAGCATGTGGTACTGCTCGTGAAGTGGGAACTTTTACACATAAGTTACCGCACGGAGTTGTTATGAATAAAAAAGACAGAGAAATGGCTGCCAGAATTTGGAAAGTTCCTGTTGAAAAAATTCCATCTAAACCAACCTATCACGCAACAGAAATGTTTAGAGCTGTAGATAGAGGAGAAATTAAATTTATTTGGACACAAGCTACGAATCCATTAGTATCCCTTCCAAAAACAAGTCGTTATCGCCCTGCGATGGAAAAAGAATCTTGTTTTGTAGTGGTTTCTGATGTATTCCCTACTCCTACTTCGGATGTTGCTGATGTTATTTTACCTGCAAGTTGGCATATCGAAAAATCTGGATTGTATGGTAATTCTGAAAGAAGAACTCAACATTGGGATAAAATGGTAGAAGCTCCAGGAGATGCAACTCCAGATGCTTGGATGTTTATTGAAGTAGCTAAACGAATGGGGTATGGAGATTTATTTCCGTACAGTAAAGAAAATCACGTAGAAGAAATATACAACGAATACCGTCAGTTCCATGAAGGCGCAAAACACGGAATGGCACCTTTAGAGGTTTTAAAGAAAGAATCAGGAGCAATTTGGCCTTATGTTGAAGGAAAATCTACCCAATGGAGGTTCAATTCAAAATACGATCCTGCTTGTACTAACGGAGAAGATTTTCATTTTTATGGAAAACCTGATGGTAAAGCAGTTATTTGGCAACGTCCTTACGAACCTGCTCCTGAAATGCCAGACGAAGCTTATCCGTTTTGGTTAAACACAGGTCGTGTTATTGAGCATTGGCATACCGGTTCTATGACCCGAAGAATACCCGTTTTACATAAAGCTGTACCAAATGCTTATGTTGAATTACACCCAGAAGATGCTAAAAAAATGCAAATTAGAAATGGGGAAAACATAAAAGTAACCTCAAGAAGAGGCTCTTGTATTTTGCCTGCATCTATCAACGAAAGAGGATTACCAACAAGAGGGCAAGTTTTTGTACCTTTTTTTGATGAAAACATGATGATTAATGATGTTACTTTAGATGCTTTTTGTCCGATTTCTAAAGAACCAGACTACAAAAAATGTGCTGTTAAAATAGAAAAAGCATAAGTTATGAGAAAACGATTAGGTATCATATCGCTATTTGTATTGCTTTTTATTGCTTTTATAACTATTTGGAATTATAGTTATTACCAAGGGCAAGAAGAAGCTTATATCCCAGTAAAAGAAAACGAAACAGCACCTATAATTCCTACCGAAGCTGGTGTTTTTAAACGAGCCGAACATGCTTTAGATTATACCAATATGCCTGTTGATTTTGAGCATCAAAGGAGTTTAGATAATTATTATGATAATAGAGCCTATCATGGTGCGCCTCCAAGTATTCCGCATGCAATAGAAGAACGCCAGAATATAGGTGATAATACTTGTTTAAAATGTCATGAAAACGGTGGTTTTGTAGCTAAGTTTAACGCTTATACACCTGTAACTCCACATCCAGAATTGGTAAATTGTAAACAATGTCATGTACCTCAAAAATCAAAATCGCTATTTAAATCTGGTAATTTTGCAAAGGTACACGCTCCTAAAGTTGGTAACAATAATGCTTTAGTTACAAGTCCGCCCGTAATACCACATCAAACACAATTACGCGAAAACTGTTTGGCGTGTCATGCAGGACCAAGTGCTCCTAAAGAAATTCGTGTTTCACATCCAGAGCGAGTTAATTGTAGGCAATGTCACGTACCAAATACCAAAGAACTTACAGCCGTTAAAGATTTTATAAGAAAACAATGATAAACACAAATTACATAAAACATTTTTGGATTTTAAGTATCACTTTTTTGTTGATAACCGCCTCTTGTAAGCATAAAGAAAATGAGTATCATAGTGTTACCGATAAAATTGAAGCAAAAAGTAAACATTATAACGGTACTTCTATTTCATCAGAAAAATATATTGGAAATTTAAAATTAGTAGAAGTAACCGAAAATGGTATTACTTTTTCTATTCCCAAACGAAAAGGCGAAATAAAATCATACGCTTGTACCGAATGTCATAGCAAACCTTTACAGCAAATGCAACGTAAAGGATTAAAAAAAGCACACTGGAATATCAAATTAAATCATGCTGATGCCAATACAATGAGTTGTACTACTTGCCATGATGGAAGCAGTATGAATAATCTTAAAAGTATAACAGGGCATAAAATCGACTTTAATAATAGTTATAAATTATGTAGTCAATGTCATCAAAAACAATATAAAGATTGGAAAGGTGGTGCACACGGAAAAAAAATAGCAAGTTGGGCGCCTCCAAGAGCATCGATGACTTGTGTAAACTGTCACAATCCGCATTCGCCAGGTTTTGATACCAAATGGCCAGCGCGATTTAATACTAAAAAAGAAAAACAACGACAATAAACCTAACATTTGTTTAACATCATTTTTTGATGCTAACAATTTTATAGAAAGTATAATATATGAGTGGAATTGGAAAATATTTTAGGTTGAATTTAAATAGCACCACCAAGCAAGAATCTTCTGGAGGATGTGGTTGTGGTAGCACTTCTAACGGATGTGATTCTAATAAACCTAAAGAAGAGTTAAGTAACGAAGAGTTTTTTGAAGCCGCAGTTGATGCTGCTATTGGTGATGAAAGACATAAAGATGGTTTTGATCAAGTTTTTGATGTAAAAATGGACCGTAGATCTGCCTTTAAAAAATTAACTGCAAGTTTATTAATTGGAGCCGGTGCAGCTTCGTCATGTACCAGTATAACCGCTAGCGAAGAATCAAAAGAGAAAGCACAAATAGATTGGGAAGAGCAATTTAAAGGGAACTATAAATTGATGGATGACAAAGAGAAAAACGCAACTGTTGATCGACTTGTGCGCTCTTATCAATTACGTACCGGTAAAAATATTAGCATGTCTAATAAAAATGCCGAAGAAGATGTGTTGTTTGGGTACGCTTTTAATATCTCAAAGTGCCAAGGATACATGGATTGTGTAAGTGCTTGTGTGGAGGAAAATAATCAAGATAGAAATTCGCAAATGGAATACATCCGTATTCATGAAATGAAAGACGGAAAAGGGTTTAATTTTAATGAAGCTGATGATAATTATTATCATGAAGTTCCTGCTGAAGGACATTTTTATATGGGAACTCAGTGTTTTCATTGTGATAACCCACCTTGTGTAGAAGTTTGTCCTGTACAAGCTACTTGGCGAGAAGAAGACGGAATTGTAGTGGTTGATTACGATTGGTGTGTAGGTTGTAGATATTGTATGGCAGCTTGCCCTTACGATGGTCGTCGTTTTAACTGGAGTAAACCAGAGGTTCCGGAAGCTGAGGTAAATAAAAATCAGCATTATTTAGGAAATAGAATGCGTAAAAAAGGGGTGATGGAAAAATGTACTTTTTGTGTACAACGTTCTAGAGCTGGTAAAAATCCTGCTTGTGTAGAGGCTTGTCCTACCGGTGCACGTATTTTCGGAAACTTGTTAGATCCTAACAGTACCATTCGTTGGGTATTAGAAAATAAAAAAGTATTCAGATTAAAAGAAGATTTAGGTACTGAACCTAAGTTCTGGTATTTTATGGATTAATTGGTTTTGCGTTAGGGATTGCAGTGATATCCTTTTATTTGTCACTTTGAGCGAAGCGGAAAAGTTGTCAAATAAAAGATTTAACGAAAAGCCCGACCGTTAGGGAACGCCCAAAATAAAATATAAATGAAGCGTTATAATAAAAAATAAAATGAGAAGACTTAAAGTTTTTGGAAGTTTAATAAAAGACAGTTTAGATGTTATTACCCGAGGATCTAAAAGATATCATATCTGGATGGGGTTTTTAACTTTAATAATGCTAATTGGTATGTATTGTTATTCCATTCAATTAGAACACGGATTGAGTGTTACCGGAATGACAGATCGGGTAAGTTGGGGATTGTATATTTCTAATTTTACTTTTTTAGTTGGGGTGGCTGCAGCGGCAGTTATGCTAGTAATGCCAACCTATGTTTTAAAAGATGTAGACTTTAAACAAGCAGTATTAATTGGAGAAGGTTTAGCGGTTGCCGCATTAATTATGTGTTTAGCTTTTGTGGTTGCCGATATGGGAGGTCCTTCTGTTTTATGGCATATGATGCCTGTTATAGGTGTTTTTAACTTTCCAAATTCAATGTTAACTTGGGATGTTATTGCCTTAAACGGTTACTTATTTATTAATATTAGTATTCCATTTTATATACTATTTAGGCATTATCAAGGAAAAGAATCTAAGAAAAATGTGTATTTACCAGGAGCTATTATTTCTGTTTTTTGGGCAGTAGGAATTCACTTAGTAACCGCCTTTTTATATCAAGGATTACAAGCAAAACCTTTTTGGAATACGGCTTTACTAGGACCTCGTTTTTTAGCTTCTGCTTTTGCAGCTGGACCTGCTTTAATTATTTTAGTTTTAGCAATTATTAGAACGTACACCGAGTTTAAAATAGAAAATAAAACCATAAAAAAACTAGCTTTAGTAGTTACTGTTGCTGCTCAAATTAACTTAATTATGTTAATCTCTGAGTTATTTAAAGAATTTTATGCGCCTACACACCATAGTGAAAGTGCTTATTATTTATTTTTTGGATTGCACGGTAAAACTGCGTTGTTGCCTTGGATTTGGACAGCTATTACCTTAAATGTAATCGCAACCGTATTATTAACGTTTCATAAACTTCGTAATAATTTTAAAGTATTATTTTTTGCCTGTACAATTTTATTTATTGCAATTTGGATTGAAAAAGGGTTCGGCTTAATCGTTCCTGGATTTATTCCTGGACCTTACGGAAAAATAGCTGAATATACGCCTACAGGAATTGAAATTGGTGTTACTTTAGGTATTTGGGCAATGGGCGCACTTATTTTTACGGTATTGGCAAGAACGGCAATTCAAATTGAAATAGGAAAGATGAGGTATCAAAAAAAGTAAACAACTAATTTTTACAGCTAAAAATTACAATTATAAAAATATATTTTATTTCTACGAAAAGAGGTTGTAAAAATTGTAAAATAACAAAAAACCTTATTTTAGCAAATAAAAAGCATGAGTAATTTTTTAATTGGTATTGGTAAACGTATCAAAATTATCAGAAAAGAACAGAAATTAACTATTAGCGAAGTTGCTTCAAATGCTGGCGTATCGAATGGCTTAATTTCTAGAATAGAAAACGGAAGAACCATACCTTCGTTACCTGTTTTATTAGAATTAATAGGAGCTTTAAAAATTGATGTTAGTACTTTTTTTAAAGATATAGAAAATTCACAAGCAAGTAATTATATTCATATTACAAAAGAGCAACAACAATTAATTGAAAAAGAAGTTGAAGCTAAAGGTTTTACTTACAATCATATTTTTAGTAAAAGTTTATCTGCCATGGGATTTGAAGCTGTTATTTTAAATATAAACCCTAATTCAAAAAGAGAAAAAGTAGTTACTGACGCGTGGGAGTTTAAATATATTATTAGCGGGAGTTGTACATATTATATTGGCGAAGATGAAATTATTGTAAATAGAGGTGATTCGCTATATTTTAACGGAAAAACACCTCATTTACCATTTAATCATACAGCACAAGATTGTACAATGCTTGTGCTGTATTTTTTTATTGATACTGATTAAATTCTCTTAAAAATATCTTTTAAATTTACCAACGATTCTAAAATATATGTTGGTTTTTCTTTTTCTAATTGTGCTTTTGTTTGTGCGCCTGATAAAACACCCACTGTAATTCCGCAACCTGCATTTTTCCCTTCTTCTATATCAATAGCAGAATCACCGGCTTTTAAAACTTTTGAAGCATCGGTTACACCTAATAACTCCATTGCTTGAAATATCATATCTGGATTCGGACGTCCGTTTACAACATCACTTGCTGTAATTAGAACATCATAATGTACTTTTTCATCCCACTTTAATTTATCTAATAATAAAGTAGCTGTTTTTCTATCATATCCTGTATTTAGAACTACTTTAATACCATCGGCACGTAAATCTAATAAAATGTTTTCAACACCTTTTATCGGTTTTACTTCTAAAGTGGCATACGTAACTGTTAACAATTTTTTAAAATTATCAAAAATAATTTGAGAATCTTTTAATTTATCAGACTTTAAATATGTTAAAACATCTTTAATTGCTTTGTGTTTTTCTTTTCCTGCTCCATATTCTAAAACCGTTTCTAAAGACACCTTAACATTAGCGGCTACAATTGCTTTATGTAATGTTTTATATACCACATTTTGTTCATCTACTGTTGTTCCTGCCATATCAAAAACAACCATTTCTATTTCTCTCTTTGCTTTGCTCATCATCATTATGATTTATTAAATATTTTATTGATATTTTCTTTTGAAAAACCAGCACTTCCTGTCATTCCTTTTCCTCCAATACCTGTTACAACATGTACATTATTGCTTATTGTGTGTTCAAAAATATCTTTTTCTTTACATTGACTGTAAAAACCTGCCCATTTATACTGAATATCGTAAGTTGGTAAGTCTATTATTTTTTTAGCTTCTGCAATCATAAAATTATCAATATCCTCATTTAAGTCAAAACCTAAATCATCGCTATTTTTTGCAGTAGCGTATTCGTGAGAATCTCCTAAAATTATCGAACCATCCGTAGCTTGTTTAAATAAAATATGAACACCATATTTTTTCTGAAAACTATCAGGATCTTCTTTTGCTTTAATTTGATTCCAAGAAGCACATTCTTCAAAAGCCTCATACCTTCGGATTGTTGAACCTGTTAAAATAGAACCATCCAAAGTATAATTTTTTTGAGGCTTAGTTTGCATCATTTGTAATTTAGAAACTACCAAATCGCTATTATTATAAATTGATGGATACAATGTTTTAAAATCTACTCCGTTACAAATAATAACTTTTGATGCTTTATATAACACACCTATTGAAGATGTTACCACCACTTCATTATTAATTTCTTCCGTATTAATTACAGTGGTATTGTAATGAATATCAATATTTTTTTCTGCGGATAAAAAAGAATGTAAACGATGAATCATCGTTTTTGGCTCTACAGTTACTTCTTCAGGAAAAAACAATCCTGCTTTACAATAATCTGCACGTAATCCTGCGTATTTATCTAAACATTGTGCTTTCGTTAATAAATTTGAAGTATAATTATTGTTTTTATTAATTTGATGTAATTCTTCAATTAACTGAACTTCTTCATTATTAGAAGCTAAATAAACCGTACCGTTTTGACGAATTGTTACATCAAATTGACTTTGAATATCTTTATAAATAGCTAAACTTTCTCTTCCATAGTTTTGCCATTTTTGATTCATTCCCGAAGGTACAACTTGTCCGAAATTACGAACCGTTGCTCCTTGTGGCTTATTATCTCTTTCTAAAATTGCTACTGATAATCCTTTTTTTGCTGCGTGATAAGCGTGAAAAGTTCCTAAAACTCCACCTCCAACAACGATTAAATCATACTTATTGTTCATATACTAAATCTTTTAATTGTACTGGTTTTTTGTATTTGTTTTTAAAAAACTGAAAGCAATAAATTGTTATTGCTAATCCTATAAATGCTAGAAAATATAATGCTTGTGTAAAAAAGGAAAGCCAAGAAATATCTCCTTTTCCAAAATTTTTATAAAGAAGAATCAGAATGCTTCCTAAATATCCGAAGGCATCGGCAATGTAAATTAAGAAACCTACGTTTCCATTAATTTTAAAAGTTGCAATCATTCTATCAAAGAAAATTCCGTTAAAAGGTACGTAACAACTGTATAATCCTATTCCTGAAATTACCATCCAAACTAATGGTGTAATAACTTGTTGTTGATATAAATATGTTGATACTAAAATTGAAACACACCCAATAATCAACACATAATGGTAATACATAAAAGCTTTATAATTTTTAGTAATACTACCTATCATCCCTAAAACAACTAATACAATAATAGCTATTGGTATTTCAGAAATACTATAAATAGAGGCATCTGTATAACCTAAAGAATCCCATATTTCTCTGGCAAAATTGTCTCTAAAATCTCTAATTGATGTTAATAGCATAAAGAAAAATACTATTAAAGTTAAAGGCAGTGCGTATTTTTTAAATAACAGCTTTCTTTCTTGTTTGTTTAATGGTTTTCTTACAGCTCTTAATAATTTATCTTCTGTTGTTGGTGGTGGTAATTTTTCTAACAACCAGGCAAAAAACAGTAACGGTAGTATAAAAAATAACCCTGTAATAAATGGCATCCAATATTCATCAAACTGAAATTTATCTAATACCATTTTACCTATTGTTTTAACAGCTCCTGAGGAAACTATAAAACTAGATGATAAAATTACTCCTAATAATTCGGTAGCTTTTCTTCCTTCTAGATAAGAAAATACAATTCCCCAAATCATTCCTAATGGTAATCCGTTTAAAAATAAAAAGAGAATATTATAAGGTGCTGGAATAACTGCAAAACCTAACAATGCTAATTCTGCTGAAAAAATAAAACCAACTAAATAAAGCATTCTTTTGTGTGATTTCATTTCTGAAATTACTTTTATGCCTACAAATTTTGATAATGTATAGCCAATAACTTGAGCTACGATTAATAAAATTTTATAATCAACGCCCCAAAAAGCTAAGTTTTCAAATGTTGCTACTGTAAAAGGTTTTCTAAAAGCATACATACAAAAATAAGTACCGAATGCTGCAATAGAAGCTTGTAATAAAAAACGTAAACGCATGAGTTCTTTTTTTAACATCATTAGCCCTCAATTACTGAGGGCTTTATGACTGTATTTAAAAACCACTATAAAGTGAATTTAACACCAATGTTTCCTTTAACACCGTAATATTCTACTTGTTTCGGGCGGTCTTGGCTTTTACCGTAATGATAAATCAGGGGGTTATTTAAAATATTATTGAAATCAGTATATATTGTCCATTTTTTTCCTATTTGATAAGATGCTGAAAAATCTAACGTATTATATTTTCCGTAATACACATCATCAATATCTCTTTCACCGTAAGCAATAGCGTATTTTCCTTTATGATTAAAAGCTACTCGAGTATTAAATCCGCCTTTTTCAAAAAATAATTGCGCATTAAACAAACTACCTGCTTGATAAGCCATCGCTACTTTTCTACCACTTGCTTTTGTCATTTCAGAATCCATAAACGTAGCGTTTAATTGTGTTCCAAAGTATTTTAAAAATCCTGGTAAGAAATCAAAACGTCTGTTAATTCCTAATTCTAAACCACCAATCCATGATGCTGCTCCTCCATTTACAGGAGTCGTAAATTCAACACCTTCTTTTCCGTTATAAGTTCCTTGATAGGTATCATTATAAATAATATCTGTAATCGATTTATAAAAAACACCTGCATTTACAACACCTACATTCTGAAAGTAATATTCTCCTAATAAATCAAAATTCCATGAAAATGTTGGATTTAAATCTGGATTACCTCCTTTAAATTCATTATCAAAAGAAATAAAAGTTCCTGATGGAGAAATATCTCCAAAATTAGGTCTTGAAAAACTTCTTGTTGCTGCAAAACGAATATTTAAATCTCTTTGAGGAGAATATTTAACGTGTAACATTGGTAATACTGCCCAATAATTTTTAATTTTTATCGACTTTGTTAAAACATCATTTTCAACAACATATCCTGATACTTTTGTTTCCGTTTTTGTAGCTCTTAATCCTCCTAAAATAGTCCACTTTTCAGAAGCTTTTAAAGTTCCCATACCATAAAAAGATAAATGAGTTTCATCTACATTAAAGTTTCTTCCTAATCCTCTATTATATTGTAAAGCTGATGAATCATCTTCTAAAACGCTTAAATTTGCTTTGTTTGACGTCCAGAAATTATTCATTCCTTCGGTAGATAAAACAGGTCCAAAAGTTGATTGAATATTAGACCCCATTTCATTTAAATAATCAACTCTACCTGGTTGCTGAATAACATATTGAGAAGAATCTGATAACACTGGAGTTTCTCCTGCACCATTCCATCCGTAGTATAAATCTTCAAAAGTTGCTCTACGATCTTTATCTCGATATTTAGTACCTACTTTAATTTTGAAGTTATCATTAATCGTATGTTCATAATTTAATGAGGCTGCTATATTATCTCTTTCTTTTATTGATATTTTGTATAATTCTAAATCTGAAAACTTCATTTTAGTTGCATCCATTTTAAATTTAGAATCGCTAAAAAATCCAAATAAAGCATCGGTATCATTATAATCTAATTTTCCACCATCTGCTTTCCAATAAGCTCTATCATCACCAGCACCACCAGCATCTTTTGGTTTGTTATCTAAATATTCAGCATTGATACCAACACCATCTTGTTTAAATTTTACAACAAAATAACTTTTATCTTGTGCTGTTGGCGTATTTCCATATTTAAATTCATTAGCATAAGAAGCAATGCTCCAATCGAATTTTCCGTTTTCAACAAGATGTCTTCCTCCTATTTCTTTTCCAAAAAGCTCTGTAATTAATTCGTTATGTATATTTTGTAATTCTACTCTTGTAGTACTTGTTCCTGAATCGAATTTATCAAAACGAATTCTATGCTTATAATGTTCCTCAGTATCCGATAAAGTTCCATAAACTCCTCTAAAATACATTTTATGAGCAGGTGTAAAATTATATTCCATCGAAGCGTTTAATCCCATGGTAACTCTTACACCGTTATAATCTCTTAATTCCATTCTAAAAACACCTTCGTCTCCTTTTCTACGTGCTTCAAAATTATCAGTACCCCAGCTTCTATTCCAATACGAACCATTTACGATATATCCGAACTTACCATCTTTACTTTTATTACCAATAGTTAAAGAAGCATTATAAATTGGTTTACCCGATTTTTCATTAAAACCTCCTCCAATATTTACATTTAAAAGTTGTTTGGTTGGTGCTGTTTGCGTGATGAAGTTAACACCTCCACCAATACCGTCTGATTCCATATCAGGTGTGTATGCTTTGGCTGCTTGTACGTATGAAATTAATTCTGATGGAAAAAAATCAAAAGCCGTTGCACGTGAAGTGGTTTCTTCTTCGGCTGTTGGAAGTCTATTTCCATTAATAGTTGTTGATGTCCAAAAAGGAGGCAATCCTCTTACTGATACAAAACGTCCTTCACCTTGATCTCTTTCAATAGATAAACCTTGAATACGTTGTACTGTTTCGGCTGCATTACGATCTGGTAATTTACCAATACCATCAGAAGCAATCACATTCATTATACTCATTGATTTTTTTTGAATACTCAAAGCTTTTGCTTCACTATTTCTTCTTGCTCCTCCATTAATTACAACTTCTTCTAATGCATTTGAAGAAGGTAATAAAGCAACTACACCTATATTTTTACTAGCATTACCAATAATAGAAACATCTACTATCTTTGTTTGAAAACCGATGTAAGAAATTTCTAATTTTATAATACCATTTTTAATTTTATTTATCACAAAATTACCATCAAAATCTGTGTACACTCCTTTTGTAGTTTCTGCTACCGAAACACTAGCTCCTGGTAAAGGAAAATTACCGTCAGTTACAATACCTGAAACATTAGCTTCTTGTGAAAAAACGGCATTACTTATAAAAAGAACTACTAGTGTACTTAATAAAAGTTTAAATTTATTCATTTTTTTTAGTTTTACAATAGTTAAATTATCTAATGCAAATCAAGTTATTTTTTTACTATTTGTAAACTTTAAAGTGTTAAGAAAACTTTTACAGAAAGATATTTTAATGTAATAAAATTGTTAAGTAAATTATTTTAATTTTTAAACTTATGAATATTACATAATAAAAACCCTAATAATACCCTATGGTTTCTACACAAAATAATGTAGTTTTACACTTTATTATATAATAATGACAATACAAAATTTAGTAGGAAAATATAACATTATTGGTAATAACCAAGATGCAGAAAAGCACACTTATAAAGGTGTGCTTTCTTTAGTTTTAGATGCTAATAAGCGAATTAATGCTACATGGCTTATTAATAATGAACAAGAACAAATTGGTACTGGTTTTTTTAAAAATAATATTTTAGTCATCAATTTTAACTACAAAGGTGCCGACAAAAACATTTATAAAGGAGTGGTTGTTTATCAATGTATTTCTAAAGATATTTTAGATGGTTTTTGGTCTGAAAAACACGGTAATCCGTTATACTTAGGTGAAGAGCGTTGTTTTAGAATAAAAGAAAACGAACTTTTAAATTAGCTTTTTTTATGCAATGTCCTTGTAATCCGTCAAAAAAATATAGTGCTTGTTGTGAAAAAGCACATCAAAATATACAAACTGTTTTAACTGCGGAACAATTAATGCGATCGCGATATAGTGCATTTGTATTGGCAAATATTAGTTACTTACACGAAAGCCACCACTCCACTACTCGACCTACACAAAAAGAAAATAAAGAGATTTTAAGTTGGACAAAATCTGTAGAATGGGTAAAGTTAGAAGTTACAAATACAACTAAAGGAACATTTACAGATATAACCGGAACCGTTGAATTTAAAGCTTATTTTATAGAAAACGGAGCTATTGATGTAATTCATGAAAACTCTTCTTTTTGTAAAGAAAATAAACATTGGGTATATTTTAAAGCGGATTAACCCATGTACAAAATTACACAATAATTAGTCTTTTTGTTATTTCAATGATAAAAACGTAATAAAAATCAAAATTATTTAAAAAAAAGAGTACATTTGACCCAATGTTAAACAACAAAAGAAATATCAATTCTTCAGAGATCGTAAACTTTACGACTTCTTTTGTTGGCTCTACCATTATTTCTACTACAATTATTATTACCCTTTAAGGGTTTATTTACTACATATCATCCTGTATATATTTATTTTTTCAAAAAATTGAAAACAGATAAATAGCATCAAAAAAATACATCATTAATTACATTTATATCTTTTAAAATGAAAGTTTTAAAATTCGGAGGTTCATCAGTAGCCAATAGTCAAAACATTAATAAAGTACTTCAAATAGTAACAAATACTGCTTCAAAAGAAAAAATTGCAGTGGTCGTATCTGCATTTGGTAAAACTACCAATAAATTAATTGCAGCTGCAAATAATACTGCCAATAATAATGCTTCGTACACCATACTTTTTGATGAAGTAAAAGAACTACACGTACAAGTTATTGCAGATTTAGTAAACAATACTGCACAAGATAAAGTACAACAAAAAGTTAGCACATTATTTAACCAATTACAAACGTTACTAGAAGGTTGTTTTCTTTTAAAAGAAGTAACCCCAAAAACAATGGCAACTATTAGTAGTTTTGGCGAATTATTATCTTCATATATCATTTCTGAAGCTGCTAAAAACACCTTAAATGCTACTTATAAAGATAGTAGAGAACTTATTAGTACTTCTAATTTTTTTGATAAAGCTCAGGTAAATTTTGCTGTTACAAATAAAAATTGTCAAGATTTTTTTAATAACAACTCACATCAAGTTACAGTTTTACCGGGATTTATTGCAAAATCAGAAAGTGGTTTAACAACAACTTTAGGAAGAGGTGGTTCTGATTATACTGCAGCAATTTACGCTGCTGCATTAAATGTAAGTGAACTACAAATATGGACAGATGTAAGTGGAATGTTTACTGCAAATCCTAGTGTGGTTAAACAAGCTTTTCCAATATCTAAAATTTCATATCAAGAAGCGATGGAGTTATCGCATTTTGGAGCAAAAGTAATCTACCCTCCTACTATACAGCCAGTATTAGAAAAAGAAATTCCGATTGTTATTAAAAACACTTTCGAACCAGATAATGTGGGTACGTTAATTAGCAAAGAAGCTAAAAGTAAAAACCTTGTAAAAGGAATTACTCATATAGAAAACATCACGTTGTTAACACTAGAAGGTAGTGGAATGGTTGGAGTATCAGGTATATCTAAACGATTATTTGAAACGCTTTCTATTCAAGATGTTAATGTTGTTTTAATTACACAAGCCTCTTCTGAACATTCTATTTGTGTAGGTATTTATGATGAGGATACCCAAAAAGCAGCCAAAGCAATTAACGATGCTTTTGAGATAGAGATAGAACGTCATAAAATAAAACCTGTGATTGTAGAACAAGGTTTAGCTATTTTAGCTTTAGTAGGTGACAATATGAAAAATCATCAAGGTTTAAGCGGACAAATGTTTGGTACTTTGGGTAAAAACAATGTAAATATTAGAGCCATTGCTCAAGGCGCTTCACAAAAAAACATATCCGCAGTTATTGATAGTAAAGATGCTAAAAAAGGATTAAACATATTGCATGAACAGTTTTTTGAAGAAAAAATAAAACAATTAAACTTGTTTGTTACAGGTGTTGGTAATGTTGGTGAGCGTTTATTAGCCCAAATACAACAGCAAGAAAAGTATTTAAAGGAACATTTAAAATTGAACCTTAGAGTTGTTGGAATTGCCAATTCTAAAAAAATGGCTTTTGATGAAAATGGTATCAATTTAAATAATTGGAAAAATTTATTAACAAACGGAACACCTGCAACTCTTGATGATTTTTTTGCCAAAACAAAAAGCTACAACCTTCGTAATGCTGTTTTTGTAGACAATACTGCGAATCAAAAAGTTTCAGAAATTTACGAAAAATATTTACGTAATAATATTGCCGTAGTTACTTGTAATAAAATAGCTTGTGCTTCTGATTTAAACAACTACAAAACATTAAAAACAGTATCAAAAAAATACAAAGCACCTTTTTTATTCGAAACCAATGTTGGCGCAGGTTTACCTATTATCGACACGTTAAAAAATTTAGTTGCTTCAGGTGATAGAGTTCATAAAATACAAGCCGTTTTATCGGGTAGTTTAAATTTTGTTTTTAATAATTTTAATGCTGCCAATACATTTCATGATGTTGTTACCGAAGCTCAAAAAGAAGGTTATACAGAACCAGATCCTAAAATTGATTTAAGTGGTGTTGATGTTGCCAGAAAAATATTAATTCTTGCTCGTGAAAGCGGATATAATTTAGAATTATCTGACATTGAAAACAACTCTTTTTTATCAGAAAAAAGCTTAAAAACTACTAATAATGATGATTTTTATGCCAGTTTAACCGAATTTGAAGCGGATTTTCAACAAATTTTTAAAGAAGCAAATGATAAAAATTGTCGCTTAAAATATGTTGCTGAATTTTCTGATGGTAAAGCAAAAGTTGGGCTACAACATATTCTGGCTAACCATCCTTTTTACAACTTAGAAGGAAGTGATAACATCGTGTTATTTTTTACTGATAGATATCCTATAAATCCACTACAAATAAAAGGTGCTGGTGCTGGTGCAGATGTTACCGCATCAGGAATTTTTGCCGATATTATTAGAGTAGGAAATAATTAAATTTTAAGTTAAAAATATATCAAGAAGAAACTGTAAATACAGCTATCAACTTGCTATTAATTGCATAAAAAATGAAATATATAAAAATATTTGCCCCAGCCACCGTTGCCAATGTTTCTTGCGGATTCGATTCTATGGGATTTGCTGTAGACACCATGGGTGATGAAATGACTTTTAGAAAAACAGCTAAAAAAGGAGTTGAAATAACAAAAATTACTGGAGCAAACGGCTTAAGTTTTAATCCAACAGAAAATGCTGCTGGTGTAGTAGCTTTAGCAATGTTAGCAAAGCATCCTGTTAATTTTGGTATTGAAATAACCATGCACAAAGGTTTTTCTCCAGGAAGCGGTTTGGGTAGTAGTGCCGCTAGTGCGGCTGGTGCTGCTTTTGGTGTAAACGAATTATTAAACAAACCTTTTTCTGTACTAGAATTAACAAAATTCTCTATGTTAGGAGAAGAAGCTGCTTGCGGTACTCCAATTGCCGATAATGTAGCAGCTGCTGTTTACGGAGGTTTTGTACTTATTAGAAGTTACGATCCTTTAGATATTATAAAACTACCGGTTCCTAATGAATTACAATTGGTAGCAATACATCCACAAATAGAAGTAAAAACAAAAGATGCTCGAGACGTTTTACCTAAAAACGTTCCTTTAAAAAGTGCTGTTACCCAATGGGCAAATGTTGGCGGATTAGTAAGCGGTTTATACACCAACGATTATCAATTAATTAGCAATTCGTTAATCGATGTTATTGTTGAACCTGCTCGTAAACATTTAATTCCGCATTTCGATTTAGTTAAAAGTCAAGCCATCAAAGCAGGTGCTCTTGGTGCAGGAATTTCAGGATCTGGCCCTACCATTTTTGCATTGTGTAAAGGCAAAGAAATTGCTAAAAAAGTACAAGAAGCTATCCAAAAATCTTATGCAGACAAAAACATTGATTTTACACTTTTTTCATCAAAAATAAACACAGAAGGTATTCGGGTTTTAGAATCAGAATAATAACAACTTTTACTCATAAATTATTGCTAAACGCAACAACACAAACAACACAAACAACACAAACAACACAAACAACACAAAAATGAACTATTATAGTCTTAATAAAAAATCACCTAACGTTAACTTTAAAGATGCTGTAGTAAACGGATTAGCATCAGATAGAGGTTTGTATTTTCCTGAAAACATTACACCTTTATCAAAAGAATTTATTAAAAATATTGATACCTATTCTAACAACGAAATAGCTTACGAAGTCATTAAACAGTTTGTAGGAGATGAAATTCCAACTGAAACACTAAAACAGATTATTAGTGAGACTTTATCTTTTGATTTTCCAGTAATTCCAATAGATGAAAACACAAATACTTTAGAGCTTTTTCATGGTCCTACCATGGCTTTTAAAGATGTTGGTGCTCGTTTTATGGCACGTTGTTTAGGGTATTTTAACAGAAATAATAACAATAAAGTTACGGTACTGGTTGCTACTTCAGGGGATACTGGCGGAGCAGTTGCGGATGGATTTTTAGATGTAAAAGGTGTAGATGTTGTTATTTTATATCCTAGCGGAAAAGTAAGTGACATTCAAGAAAAACAATTAACTACTTTAGGTAAAAACATTACTGCTTTAGAGGTTGATGGTGTTTTTGATGATTGTCAGGATATGGTTAAAACTGCTTTTTTAGATGCTAAAATTAACCGTGTATTAACTTCAGCAAATTCAATTAACGTTGCTCGATGGTTACCGCAGATGTTTTACTTCTTCTTAGCTTACAAACAAGTTTACAAACAACAAAAAGACATTGTTTTTTCAGTGCCAAGTGGTAATTTTGGGAATATTTGTGCAGGTATTATGGCTCAGAAATTAGGCTTGCCTATTAAACATTTTGTTGCTGCAACCAACATAAACGATACCGTGCCTAATTATTTGGCAAATGGAATTTACAAACCAAAACCATCAAAAGCAACAATTTCTAATGCGATGGATGTAGGAAATCCTAGTAATTTTATCCGTATTCAAGAATTATTTAAAAATGATATTAAGGCATTAAAAAACACTTTTTCATCTTATTCTTTTTCTGATGACGAAACACAAGAAGCGATGAAAATTATTTATAAAAAAAGCAACTATATTGCTGATCCTCATGGAGCAGTCGGATATTTAGGCGCTAAAGAATATCAAAAAGAAAATCCAAATGATGTATGTATCTTTTTAGAAACCGCGCATCCTGTTAAGTTTTTAGAAGTGGTAGAAAATTCATTAAATATTAAAATTGCAATTCCTAAACAGATTAAATCTGTTATAGATAAAGAAAAAAAATCTATAAAAATTAGCTCTTATAATGATTTAAAATCTTTTTTGAATGCTTAAAAAACCCACCTCCAAAAGCAAAATGTTTTTGAAGGTGGTTTTTAAATATTTTTTACTGTCTAAATAGTAGTATATTTTTAAATCCTATTTAGGTTTACTAAAATTAAGGAGTTAAAAACTATTCATTTTACACAACTGCCCTTATTAATCTCAATCTCTTCAAATAGGTAAATAAATACTACTTTTACCTATTAACACAACTTAAATCTGTCCTTAAAATATTTTGATTCTTGATAAAAGTAAACTTGATATTTCAATCTTACCCAATCATTATTTATTTAAAAAAATCTCATCTAAATACTCCAATTCAAAGATTCATTATTTTTAGATGTGTGTAATGCGTAATTGTGTCTAAAAAACAATGGAATAACTACTGTTTTTTTTTAATTCCTTGATCACCATCATAGTGATGCCCTATTTTAATTAAACTATATTTAATTTTTCAAATTCTGATTCATTTTTATAAATAATAGTAATGTCTATAATCGGTTAAAATTTTAATTAGGTATAGATTACTTCCAACATCTTATGCCCTACATTTAAGATCATTTTAATATTCACTTTTTATAAAATTAAAATTTGTAATCCAATTAGCTGTTTATTTTATAATTAACTTATTATTTATGAATAAAGCACAACGAATTTTATTAGGTTATTTTAAAAACTTTATTCCTGGGAAATAAAACACCTCCCTTTCATTACTAATTCGTAATGTATTTATCAATATTGAAATGAAATTGATGAAATATAAAATGCCTATAACAATAAAAAATATATTTAAATTCATATTCTTTATAAGCCCAATTTTTGATAAAAAAAACATTAATATTGGGATGAAAAATAACACAATTGTCCATGTTATTTCAAAATTGATTAAATCTCCTCCAAGTTTATTGATCTTCTTAATTTTCCCTTTTTTGGAAGTCCAAATTATAAATGGAATTAATATTCCTAATAATGGAAAAAATAGAAAGGTTAATGCAGAAAGATTAAGATATATCAAATATTTTTTATCTTCTTTTATTGACCAATCAATCAATTCGTCTGGACTTACATTTAAAGCATTTGCTAAACGTTTTAATGATTCACCAGTAGGGTTAGACTCCCCTTTTTCAATTCTCTGAATTGTACGTAAACTTAATCCTGATTCTTCAGCAAGAAATTCTTGAGATATTCCTTTTTGATTTCTTAATTCTTTAACTCTAATTGCTAAATGGTTTTTATCCATTTTATTGTGTTTTTATTTTTAATTCATTTTTTTGTCTCATAATTGTAATAGTTATTATTCCTAAAATAAAAGCAGGTATAATTTGAACCAAAGAACCATATACTACATGATTTAATAAAGCTTGTTCAAAACTATTATAGTATAATCCATAATGAGTACCTATTTCCCATTTTGTATCTACCCACCAAAGAATTGCAACAGGAATTCTAGAAAATGGGGAGAACACAACTAAACTTAACAACAAAATTCCAATTGCCTTTTTCTCTTTATAAACTTTCATTCCTAAATAGATTGCAAAACCTAAGGTTAACCAAAGTAATCCGATTAAAAAAATAGCATATTCTGGTAAGCCAATCAACTCCAAACAATATCTAACTGGTGTTAGAAATAATGAAATAATAATTGGAATTTTAGCATAATCAACAGCTTGTTGTAATATTATTTTTTTACTATGTACCATATAATTATCTTTTTTTAGCTGTAATTTTACGACCAGATTGATTCATGGTTAAACTTATCATCTGATTATCCTCTTTATTAAATATAACTTCAACTTTTAATTCTTTTACAAAAAAGTGATTTTCTTTTGCTGCAAATAACGGAATTCTTTTTGTTTGACCCGGTGCTAGTAAATACAAATGATTTGTTTCATCAATACCAATTGTAAGAGAAACATTTGATCTTACTTCATAAGAACCCACATATTCTCTTAGTTTTTTAAGATCGACTTTAATTGATTTTCTTTCTGAGGTAATCTTTTTATCTACTTTTGGAATAAAAATAAACTGACCTGCTACTTCTTTAGCTAAAGAACTGATTTTTTTTACAATTACAATTAGATAAAGCCGTAATATATACCTTCTCTTTCGGTAAAAACACAGAAAGAGATATAAATCCTTTTGTGCTTCCTGTATGTGCAATTACTGGAGATTTACCTAATTTTGAAAATCTAAATCCGTATCCGTAAGGTATTTTTTTACCATTATTTAAAAGAGTTGGTGTCATCGCTTTTTTTATACTAGACGCTTTTAAAAGAGTGTTAGAAAACAAGGCGTTTTGCCATTTCAAAAGATCGCTAGTAGTTGATAAAATTCCACCTGCAGAATACGCTAACGACAAGTTCATATCATCTACTTTTATGAATTTATTTCTTTCAACCTTATAGCCTAAAACACTTTTTTGTATAATTTGATTCTTTTTTCCATAGGAAGAAGAATTCATGTTTACTTTATCAAAAATATGTTCTTTTATAAATTCACCATACGATTTCTTAGAAACTATTTCTATAATCTTTCCTAATAAAATATAGCCAGCATTACTATATTTAAATTGCTCTCCAGGAAAAAATTCTAGAGGTTCGTTTTTAAAATACGCTATGAGTTCTGTTGGAGACACATCAGTTCTAGAAATAAAATTTTTATCACTTAAAAGGGTTTTATTTTTTATTCCTGAAGTGTGATTTAATAAATGATGTATGGTAATACCTTGCCCAATACCAGCATACTCTGGAATGTATCTTCCAATTTTATCTTTTAAATTAAGTTTACCTTGCTCTGCTAGTAATAAAATAGAAATCGCAGTAAATTGTTTAGTAATTGAACCTATTTGAAAAATACTTTTCGTTTGTAAAGAAGTATTTAACTCTAAGTTAGCTTTTCCTAAAGCTTTGTGATAAATCGTTTTTCCATCTTTAGCTACCAAAAAAGAAATTCCAGGTTCATTATCATTATAATTTAAAGAAATTATTGAGTCAATTTTTGATTCATAGTTTTGACTAAAACTTAAAAATGTAATCAAAAAGAAAGTAATTGATGTAAAATAGTTTTTCATTTATTTGTGTTTAAAATTTGCTATGCAAAATTAAATACAATATACAGTGACACTTACGCCAAGCTTATGACATTATTATGACATCTGAGGTAATCCTAATAAAAACAGATGATTTTAAGCTTAATTTCATGAAATATTGAGAATTATAAATCAGTAACTGTTTCTTTTTTATCAAGATTTTGATAAAGAGAAACTAGATAATTTTGAAACTCTTCCTACATTTTAAGTCCTCTTTTATTTTTCATGTAAGCTATATTTAACTGTTTTACTTCTCTGCTAAAAAGAATATTTATTTCTGCTACAAAAAACCAATTATATGAATAGCTTAAAAAAGAAAGTACAGCAACGTAGAAATACGTTTACAAACGTTAAAATATTTAGTTCTATTTTTAAACAAACAACTAATTTAGTTGCTTTATCATTTTTAAGGCGTTTTTATTATCCGGATCTAAATCAAATGACTTTTTATAATTCTTTAAAGCATTTACCTTATCACCTATATTAAAATATACTTCTCCTAAACTATCAAAAGCATTAGATGATTTTGGATAATTCTTTGCATTTAATTTAAAGTATGTCAATGCTTTCTTAGGGTTATTAATTAAAAAGCTATACCCTAAAGAATTTATATCGTTTTCTGGTGGTAAAAAACTTCCATTATAGTTGTTTTGATAATAAAGTTCAATTTCATCAATAGAACTACTATTCATATTTTTCATTTTCAAACCTTTGTAAATAAATTGCATTCCATGATACAAACTCATTAGTGCAACTGTCCAATGGTTTTCTTCTTTAAAATATTCTAGAGCAATATTTGATGGTGAAAAACCCTTGTTTTTTAAAGTTGCATTAAAGTTTTCGTGACTGTTTATATTGGCAGTAAATACATGCGGAATTCTATCAAAATTTTCAAATTTATCTGCGGTAGATAAATAAAATCTTTTGTTTTTTATTTGATTTAAATCTGTTTTCTCTAATTGTTTCACTACTTGTTGATTGTCCCACCAAAAACTTGGATCCATTGAAACAAAACCATTAAATGTTGTTTCTTTTGATAAAAAAGCAGATCCTACTAACAAACCGCCATGAGAAATACCAACTAAGGTTTTAAATCCGTTAGTTCTATATTTTTTTTCAACTTTAGGTAATAATTCTTGTTCAATAAATTGTAAAAAAATTGCGCTTCCTCCTGTCGTTTTATGGTTTTCTACAGCACTAGATCCATTTAAATTGGTTAAATATTTTGTTGGTGTATAATCTCTGTTTCTATCTACGTTTGTAATGGCAACAATAATCATTTCAGGAATTTGACGTCCTTGTGTCATATGGTTTAGTATTCCCGAATGAGAGTGATAGCTCATTTCGCCATCTAATAAAACTAAAATAGGATACTTTGTTTCACCTGTTATATAAGAACTTGGTAATTCAAGAATATAAGTACGTTCTTCATTTAAAACTTTAGACTTAATTTTATAAGTTTTTCCTATTGAATAAGAAGTTGCATTTTGTGAAACTACTGTGTATTGCAAGAACATCAAAAACACAATAAGCATTTTTGTTACATAATTTTTTTTAGTCATCTTTTTGAATTTAAAGGCTATTCCAATTTTTAAACTTTATAGACTGTCTACTTGAAGCTTCTAGAGTTTCGCCTGTTATTAATTTAATTTGAAGTTTGTTATTAAAATATGGGTGAATTTCTTTAATAAAGTGAGTATTTATAATTTGACTTCTGTTTATTCTAAAAAAAACAGTGGCATCTAATTTTTCTTCTAATAATTTTAAAGACCGTTTTATCATTGCTTTTTGATCACCAAAATACAAACGAACATAGTTGCCTATAGATTCTATAAAATAGATTTCTGATAAAGGAATAAAAAAGCATTTTTCGCCATCTTTAATAAATATTTTACGATTCATTGGTAAAACACCTGTCTTTAACTCTTCTTTTTTTGATAATTCTTCTTTTACTTTTTCTATAGTTTTAGAAAAACGTTCCTCTCTTAAAGGTTTTACTAAGTAATCTAAAGCATTTAACTCAAAAGCTTTTACAGCATATTGATCGTAAGCTGTTGTAAACACCACTTCGGGTACAGTTGTAAGTTCATCTAACAAATCAAATCCAGATTTTTCTGGCATATGAATGTCTAAAAAAAGAATATCTGGCTGTTCCTGCTCTATAATAATTAAAGCTGCATCTACATTATTTGCCTCTCCAACAATTTCAAATTCAGGATAACTTTTTAGCGCACGCTTAACTTCTTCTCTTGCCAAGCGTTCATCATCAATAATTATAGTTTTAAATATTTTCATCTGAAATAATTGGTATGGTTATTTTAGCTTCAACTTCATTTGTATTCAGTGCTACTAAACTAAAAATTGCTTTGTTTTTATATTGAATTTCTAGTCGTTTTTGCAAATTTTTTAGCCTTAATCCAGTACTTTTTTTATTATTTATTTTTCCGGGGTTTACAACAATAATTTCAACAAAATTTTGTTGCTTTTGTATCGTAAGATTAATAATCCCTCCTTTAACAATTAAATCGATTCCGTGTTTAATGGCGTTCTCTATTAATAGTTGAATACTCAACGTAGGAATTTTAAATGTATTCAATGTTTTATCAATTGTTATTTCTAATTGCAAACGCTCTTCAAAACGCATTTTTTCTAACTCGATATAATCTTTTACTAAAGATAGTTCTTCTTTAATTGAAATTAAGTCTTTGTCTTTTTCATACAATGATGAACGTAATAAATCAGACAATAAATCAATCGATCTCCTTGCTGTATCAGGGTTTTCAATTACTAAAGATTTAATAGAGTTTAACGAGTTAAATAAAAAGTGTGGATTTAATTGCGCTGATAAATTGTCTAATTGCGCTTGTTTTACGATGATAGACAATTGTGCGTTTTCTTTTGCTGTAACTACTTCTTTTTGATAATAATGGTATAGGTGATATGCCAATATCCAAATAGACATTAATCGTAAACCTGTAATGAATATTGGATCCCAATAAACTAATGATGTTAAAAAATCAACTTCATTTTTAATTAAATACGTCCAGAATACATACCACTTAAAGTTGTTTATTAACACGTAAATTATGGCTAATAAAAGTATTGAAGGTATTACCCTTATTAAGAGTTTTTTTATTGATAACTCCTTCCACTTCGCTTTTAAGGAAATTTTTCTGTAAAAATGAGTTATAAATATTCCTATTGAGGCATCTAAAACATAATTTAAAAAAGTATACAAAACACCATAATCATCTCTAGTATACACAGTATATGCCCAATATGTAGAAACCAAACTCCAACCAATGAGCTGACATTTCCAATATAGAGTTATATTCTGTTTCTTATTAAATGTAGTTGTTTTAGCTTTCATAATTTTAACAAAGCAACAAAATACTTTTTAAATCAAAAAGAAAAAGTACAGGAACGTAAATATTTGATGTTGAGCGTTGAGTTATTATTTTAATATCGCCAGTAGGTTTTAGTTGCATAAAAAAAACCTCTCTTAAATGCATTCAGTAATCAACTTAAGAGAGGTTTATCTTTTACTTAAAAAGAAAAACATTATCTACTAAGTTCTCATCAGATCTTGTTCCGTAAGGATCAATTGCAATATAACTTGGCTTCTCTTTTATAATTATCTTAATTTCTGATATCTCTTTATTGATTTGACTAGACTCATAATACAATACAGATTTATTATCTTTTACCATGGATGGATGCGTAGTAAACAATCCAATTTTAATTGGCTCATCAATTGAGATTTGTTTTACTTCTCCATTTTCTAATGTTTCAAAACGTTTTGCTTTTACTTTTACTGTAATTTCATAAGTTTCGTTTGCTAATGCTTTCATTGTTGCGTTTTCAATCTCTAAATCATAAGTAATTACTTTTTTAAACCAATCGTTTATTAAATCGTGTTGATTTACTGGAGTTACTTTATAAACTTCAGTTAAAAAATCTAAAGTAGTTGCTTCCAGTTTATTGCTATTTCTAAAAGAATCTGTTAAGGTTTTTAATACCAAATTCACTTGCTTCTCTCCTATTAAATCTCTTAAAGCTAACAAAGTATTTAATGCTTTTCCGTACGAAATATAACTTTGCCCATCTACTTTATATACTGGTGGTTCAATATTAGAAGCAAAAGATCTTCCAGAAAAATAACGGCTTCTTGCATTTTCTGCTAAAGTGTACAATGCACTTTTTCCATACATTTTTTCCATCACCATAGCTTCTGTATATTTTGCAAGTCCTTCAACAAGAAAAGCACCTCCAGCAACTGGTTTAGAAGATAATGTGTGTCCCCACCATTGATGCGATACTTCGTGAATAGTTCTTTTTGCGACTACATTAAAAGTATCTTCATCACTCACATCAGATAAATACAATCGATCTTCAACCATACTAATAACTCCAGGATGCGCAAATCCACCAAATGGCCAATGTGCAGGAACTTCTGCCATTCTAAGATAATCAAACTGATATGCTCCAAAATTATCTTGACAATAATCTAATGTTTCTTTGATGCTTTTTTCAATAGCATCAATATTAAAATTGTGATTTACATCATAATATTGCTCAATTGCTACACCTTTATAATTTGTTTTTTTATTTACATATTTTGCTGAAAAATAACCTACTGAAGGTGAAATTTTCTTATTAGATTTATAATGAAAATAGTTTCTATTATTTGCTGTCCATTGCTTCAATAATTTTCCTGAACTAATGGCTGTTTGATTGCTTGATGTAGATATTATAGTTTCAAAATTTATTTTTTCATATTTAACATCCTCAAGAGCAATGTGAGCATCCGTGCTTTCATTTTCTTCTACACGTTCAGGTAAATTTCTTTTTTTTCGTTCTCTTTGATTTGAAATTTCAAAACTATTTGTATATCCAAAAATGGGGTCAAAATTACTAAATCGATTTAGGTAAGTTCCATTATTTATAATAGATTTATCGTTTTCATAACCTTTTACTTTATTCGTTAATTTAAAATTGAATACTACTGAATCCTGTGGTTGTAATGCTTTCTTGAATTTAAAAAGGTAGATTCCGAAATCAGCATTTTGCTTTATTAAATCAGCATTCTCTAAAAAAACTGTATCTAATGCTTTTCTTTCTGTTATAAACACTTGCGACATTGATTTTTTGCTACGATTTACCATAACATATTTTGCATTTACGGTATAACTTCTGTCTTCAGGAAAAATAGCTACTTCTGTCTTTTTTGAACTTGGATACAACCTTTCAATACTTTCATATTGTTTGAATTTACGCTCATAGTTTTCGCTAAAATCTAAATTATCATTTATCGTACTATATTCTGAAACTATATTAATGTTATAAAAAACAAGACTCCCAAAACCGATAAAAATTAAGAATAAAAAAGTTGCACTCAATTTTTGAACTTTATTCCAATTTGTTAAAAACTGCTTCACTTTTACTGAAAAATCAGCTATAATTCCACGATTCCAAATCTTAAAGGAAAGCAACGTTAACAACAATCCAAAAGCCAACCAATACATTGCTAGATGATTATATAAATTTGAAACACCGTTGAAACCATCCATATTATTGTAATCTATTCTTGGTAAAAAACCAAGACTTGTAAGTGGATGCTCAAGTCCTAACATTCCAGATTTAAGTGTTAATAGCACAATCAGTCCGAAGATTCCCATTCCCATATATTTGTTTTTTGCTAAACTGCTTATAAACAAAGTAAGCATACAAAAAACGACTAATTGCAATCCGTAATGATAATAAAGTGATACATATAAACCGAATTCGAAATTAGAATACCCTAATGCTATTTGGAAAGCAATACATATTAAAATTCCTACTGTTATTAAAATAATTGGAAGTAATATTAATGCAGTAAATTTTGATAAAAAGAATACCGAGTTTTTAACTGGCAACGCATCAATAATTAAATTAAAATTTAAGCTACGTTCTTTCCAAACAATTTCTGAGCCGTAAAAAATGATTAGAATTAAACTAAAAATAGTTAGTGGATCTACAATTAATTCTACCAATTTATTGGTAAACGGATACATGCTTACACCGTATTCGCCTCCACTTATTAATGTTGAATATATTTCAGAAAAAACTATAAAAACCCACATCAATAAAACGGCTATAAATGGTAAACTTTTAAAAACACTTTTTAATTCTACTTTTACTAAAGATAATAATGCTATTTTTTGTGCTTTAAAATTTGATGCTACTTTTAAAGGTTTATAACCTAACAAAGGAGATTTTGAAATGGTAACGTTCTTTTTTTTCTTCACTTTTTTAGTGATTTTTCTAAAAGAAAATAGTTTATAGGTAGTTAATAATATTCCGAAAGACACAATTACCCAAATTAATCTATTCCATAAAAACAATCCTGAAAACGATAATAATTGTGTGTTTTTTTCAAAGGGTGTCCAAAATTGTGTTTGCTCAAAAAATGCGGAAATTCCAAACGGATCTGCAATGGCAGCTATTGCCATACTTTCTGATGAAGCAGGCGTAGCTTGTGCCAATAATGGTGAGTTTAAAAAAATAGAACTCAAAAAATACAGCATGTAAATAAATACGGCACTCACGTAAGTTGCTGTACTTTTTTTTGTAATGGTTGCTACCGAAAAAATAATAGTAGTACATATAAAAATATTAGGCACAACAATATATAACCAAGGTTGTAAGTAAGTCATTAACTGAAAATCTGCGACACGTTCTGGATCCAAATCGGCAGTATAATTCCCAAAAACATATCCAATTATAAAAGGAGAAAAAGCCAACAAACTAAAAAAGAATGTTCCTGAAAAACGGCTTCCAAAATAATGAAATTTCTTAATAGAAGAACTATAAATTAAGCCTTCCATTTTATGCTGTTTGTCTCTAAGCATAGTACTTATAGCAAAAAACATAATTATAAATAAACTTCCTAATGTAAATAAGCTAACGTGAAAATATACTTGAAAACCAGCATTAAAATTTACGCCCTGTGGAGCAAAACCTTGTCTACCAACAAAAATACCTAAGGCTAAAAACAACAATGCTAATAAAGGAAATGCTCTTTGTTTTAACTGATAAAAAATTTCGAACTGTATTAATTTTTTAAACATAATTTAGGCTTTTATAGTTTGATTAAATAAGGCGGTGAAGTAAAAATCTTCTAAATTAGGGTTGATTTTTTCAAAACCTTCTTCGGGTTTTTGATCTGATAAAACTCTAATTTGAGTTTCTCCTGCAACTAATTTTGTTGAGATAATATCAAATGCTTTTTTGTAAATTGTAATGTCTTTTTTAGGAATGATTTTCGTCCATATTTTGCCATCAATACTTGCTACTAATTCTTTTGGATTTCCTATAGAAATAATTTCTCCATTTGATAATATTGCCATTTTTGGGCATAAATTCCTCACATCTTCAACAATATGCGTAGAAAGAATTACGATGACATTTTCACCTATTTCACTTAATAAGTTTAAAAAACGATTGCTTTCTTCTGGATCTAAACCAGCAGTGGGTTCATCTACAATTATAATTTGTGGGTCGCCTAATAATGCTTGTGCAATACCAAAACGCTGACGCATTCCGCCAGAAAAAGTAAATACCGATTTTTTACGATGCTGATATAAATTTACCTGCTGCAATAAAGCTGTAACTTGTTCTTTGCGTTCTTTTTTATTTAAAACTCCTTTTAAAACAGCCAAATGATCTAGCAATTTTTCTGCTGATATTTTTGGATACACACCAAATTCTTGCGGTAAATATCCTAAATGTTTTCTAACGTTATTTGGCTTTTCAATAATGTTTACATTATTAAATGAAATACTTCCAGAAGTAGGTTCTTGCAAAGTAGCAATAGTTCTCATTAATGATGATTTTCCGGCACCATTTGCCCCTAGTAAACCAAACATTCCGTTAGTTATTTCTAAGCTAATTCCGTTTAATGCTTTCACACCATTAGGATATGTTTTTGTTAAATTATTTATTCTTAAAGTATTCATTATCTGATGTTTTAAATTATACACAAATATGAAATATTATAACTCTTTCTTAAATTAAAGATGATAAACAAGGCTTTTTTCAATTCAGATAACTTGAATTTTGAGCTATCTTAAATTCAACTAAAAAAATGGTTTGTTTAACCTAAAAATAGTACTGTATGTCAATAATGTTGCAATAATGCTATAACAATAGTAATTTTGAAGTATGATTCAGTTTTTAAAAAAGTATAAAGCTTTTATATTTGGGTTTTCGGTTATAATCCCTATTTTTTATTTATTAGACTATTTTGGTTTAATTCTTCTTCCTGAAGATAAAACCTATGAGATAGTTATTTTCGTATTTATTTGGGGGTTAGTAATTGCATTGCCTATTCATAACTTTAATTATTTAAAAAGAAAGAAGAAAACAGTACTTAGTGTACTTGTTTTATTTATGTTATTTTTTATTGCATTAGCAATTGATTCTTTTATGCAATTACCAGACAATCCAATTACATTTATTTTATTAATAGGTTTTTGGATTGGAACCGCTTATTTATTAGCACCTAGTTTTTTTAAAAAATATTGGAAATTAATTGCTTTCTTTTATGTTCCAATATTTCTATATTTCATGTATTTGAGATTGTTTACTGGCGGATTAGAAACGTATTTAGAAATTAAAAAAGAGTTTCCTTTTACAGTATTTTTCATACCAATCCCTATATTATTTTCATTATGGATTTTTGAGCAATGGAAATGGCTACAGAACTTAAAAGCCGAAAAATCGAATACTGAACTATCTTTGTTAAGAGCGCAAATAAACCCTCATTTTTTCTTTAACACATTAAATAATTTATACGCTTTAACAATTAAGAATTCGAAACAAGCGCCAGAAGTTATTCTAAAATTATCTGACATGATGCGTTATACCATTTATGAAGGAGAAAAAGAGAAAGTAGAACTTGCTGATGAAATTGAATACCTAGAAAATTATATAGAATTACATAAAATTCGCTATAAAAAAACGGTAGAAATCACTTTTACCCATACAATAAACACAAGTTTAACAATTTCGCCTTTGCTCTACATCATTCTTTTAGAAAACGCATTTAAACATGGTGTAGAAAGTCTTGCTGAAAACGCATTTGTTCATATCAATTTATATGAAGATAAACATGCTATTTATTTTGAATTAGAAAACAATTTTGATTCTAAAGAAAAAACCCAATCTAGTGGCATCGGATTAAAAAACTTGAAGAAAAGATTATCTTTAGTCTATAAAAACAATCATGAATTACAAGTAAATAATCAAAACAACATTTATAAAACCACTTTAAAAATTGCGAAACATGCTTAAATATATCATCATAGACGACGAACCTTTAGCACACGAAATTGTTGAAGAATTTTGTAGTATGTTGCCACATGTTCAGCTAGAAAAAAACTGTTATAATGCTATGGAAGCAATGCAGTTTTTAAATGAAAACACAATTGATTTTATGTTTTTAGACATTAATATGCCTAAATTAAGAGGGTTAGATTTTCTAAAAACATTAACAAAACCTCCTAAAACGATTATTACTACAGCGTATAAAGAACATGCTTTAGAAGGCTTTGAATTAAATGTTGTTGATTATATTTTAAAACCTTTTAGTTTCGATCGTTTGGTTAAGGCCGTTAATAAAGTTTCAGAAAACCAATCAGCAAAAACAGTTATTAAAGAAGTTACTAATAACACTTCATCAACAACTCGTTTTTTTGTAAAAGGTGATAAAAAACATCATCAAATTGACTTAAATGATTTATTATATATCGAAGCCTACGGAAATTATACTAAACTATTCTTAATTGATGAAATGATTGTTAGTCATGAAAAGATATCACATTATGAGACTATTTTAACAGATGGCAATTTTTTACGAGTTCATAAATCGTTTATTGTAGCTATTGATAAAATCAAATTTATTGAAGGCAATCGTATTTTAATAAAAGAACACAAAGTTCCTATTGGACAAACTTATAAGAGTCGAGTAAGTGAACTTTTTAATCACTAAATTTATTTTATTCTTGTAATTATTATTTTTTTAATAGATTTATGCCAAACGAACTAATATGCATAAATCAACACAAGTTACACGTCTTTTCGATTTTCCTTATTATCAACTTAGCCAGTATCCACAAGAAAAATGCTTTGTATCAAAAGAAAAGAATACTTGGGTTAATGTATCAACACAAACATATATTAATGATGCGAATACTGTAAGTAGAGCCTTATTAAATCTCGGTATAAAACCTGGAGACAAAATAGCAGTTATTACCTCTACAAATCAACCAAAATGGCATGTTTTAGATATTGGTGTACTACAAACAGGTGCTATAAATGTTCCTTTATACCCTACTTTTTCAGAAAAAGATTATGCATATGTTTTAAATCATTCTGACAGTATTTATTGCTTTGTTTCTGACAATGATTTATATGAGAAAGTGCTTACTGTTCAGCATCAAACGCAACTAAAAAAAGTATTTACATTTGAAGATATAGCAACAGATTATAGCTGGAGTTCTTTTTTATCTTTAGGAAATAATACCGAAACTCAATCTCTTGTTGAAAAAAATAAAGCATTAGTAAACCCATCAGATTTAGCCACTATTATTTACACTTCTGGTACAACCGGAACGCCAAAAGGAGTAATGCTTTCTCATAAGAACATTGTGGATAATATTTTTGCTATTAGTACTTCTTTAGATTTACATCACCATAAAAAAAAGGCCATTAGTTACCTACCCGTTTCGCATATTTTCGAAAGAGCCGCTTCCTACTATTGTCAATATATGGGCTTTGAAATTCACTTTGCAGAAAGCATAGATAAAATTGGAGATAATCTTCGTGAAATACGCCCAAACTTCATGGCGATAGTACCTCGATTATTAGAAAAGGTTTTTGATAAAATTGTTGATAAAGGCAGTGATTTAACTGGCATAAAAAAACGATTATTTTTCTGGTCATTACAGTTATCCGAACAGTACAAACCATATAAAGAAAATGGTTGGTGGTACGAATTTCAATTAAAAATAGCTCGAAAACTCGTTTTTTCTAAATGGAAAGAAGCTTTAGGTGGTAAATTAGATTTTATGTTGGCAGGAAGCGCTCCTATGCAACCTCGGCTAATTAAAATTTTTACAGCAGCCGGAATTCCTGTTTTTGAAGGCTACGGAATGACAGAAACCTCTCCTGCCGTTTCTGTAACCGACATGCGAAATAAAGGATTTAAAATAGGCACTGTTGGTAAAGCAATTAAAGATGTTTCTATAAAAATTGCTGATGATGGTGAAATTTTAGTCAAAGGAACTAACATTATGATGGGCTATTATAAAAACCCCGAACAAACCAAAAAAACTATTATAAACGAGTATTTACATACCGGAGATATCGGAGAAATAGACGAAGAAGGTTTCTTAAAAATTACAGATAGAAAAAAAGAAATTTTTAAAACTTCTGGAGGTAAATATATTGCTCCTGCGGTGCTAGAAAGCGAATTAAAAAAATCACGCTTTATAGAACAAGTAATGGTCATTGGAGAAAGTGAAAAAATGCCCGCAGCAATTATCCAAATTTCTTTTGATTTTGTGAAGGAATGGGCAAAAAGACACAAGTATACGGTTAATAATGTTACCACAGATAAAAAGCTAATTGAAAGAATTCAAAAAGAAATAGATTATTACAATCTAAAATTCGGGAAATGGGAACAAGTAAAATGTTTCGAAATTACAACAGATGAATGGACAGTTAATGCAGGGCATTTAACACCTACATTGAAAATGAGACGTAAAGTTATCTTAGAAAAATACAACAATTTGTATGAAAAATTATATAATCAACAATAAATCAACCATTAAGGTGAAACTTGTACAATCAAGCTATTTTCCCTACTTTGCAAGACGCAAAAAAATGAAATTTATGTCGATTGAAATTACCCGTCTTTTTGACTTTCCTTATTATCAACAAGAAACTTATAATTTAGAAAAAGCTTTTACCACCAAATATAATGGTAAGTGGAAGTCAATCTCTACCAACGAATATATTAACAAAGCCAATACTATTAGTAGGGGTTTATTGCGTTTAGGAGTACAACCTAATGATAAGATAGCTGTAATTTCAACAAACAACCGTACAGAATGGAATATTTGTGACATTGGTATCTTACAAACAGGTGCGCAAAATGTACCTATTTATCCTACAATATCGAAGGAAGATTACGAATATGTTTTAAATCACTCAGGTGCTACTTATTGTTTCGTTTCTGATGAAACTGTTTTAGAAAAACTAAATCAGATTAAAGGAAATACAAGCCTTAAAGACGTTTTTACTTTTGATGATATTGCCAATGAAAAAAGTTGGAAAGAAATTTTAGAATTAGGCAAAAACACCGATAATCAAAATGAAGTCGAAGAACGTAAAAATGCAGTTACTTCTGATAGTTTAGCTACTTTAATTTACACTTCTGGTACTACGGGAAGACCAAAAGGTGTAATGCTTTCTCATGGTAACATTGTATCTAACGTGTTAGCTAGTGAAAAAAGAGTACCGCTTTTATATGGAGAAGAACGTGGACTGAGTTTTTTACCTATCTGTCATATTTTTGAACGCATGATATTGTACTTATATCAATATTGTGGCGTTTCTATTTATTTTGCTGAAGCGATAGATAAGCTAAGTGAAAATGCACAAGAAATAAAACCTCATGTAATGACAGCTGTTCCTAGGTTATATGAAAAAATTTATGATAAAATTTATGCCAAAGGAGCTGACTTAACAGGTATCAAAAAAGTATTGTTCTTTTGGGCAATAGATTTAGGTTTAAAATACAAACCATACGGAGCTAACGGATGGTGGTATGAAAAGCAATTAAGTGTTGCCCGTAAATTAATTTTCTCGAAGTGGCAAGCTGCTTTAGGAGGTGATTTAAAATTAATGGTTTCAGGTTCTGCTGCTTTACAACCACGTTTAACAAGAATTTTTGCTGCCGCAGGAATGCCTGTAATGGAAGGTTATGGTCTTACTGAAACTTCTCCAGTAATTACAGTAAATGATGTTAGAAATGGCGGATTTAGAGCTGGAACCGTAGGTAAATTAATTGACGGATTAGAACTGAAATTTGCTGAAACAGGTGAAATTTTAGTAAAAGGACCTAACGTAATGTTAGGCTATTATAAAGATGCTGAAAAAACGGCTGAAGTTTTAAAAAATGGTTATTTTTATACTGGTGATAAAGGAGAACTTGATAAAGATGGATTCTTAAAAATTACTGGTCGTACTAAAGAAATGTTTAAAACCTCTGGTGGTAAATATGTTATTCCGCCATTATTAGAAGGAGAGTTAAAACAATCACGTTTTATAGAACAAGTAATGGTAGTTGGAGAAGGAGAAAAAATGCCAGCTGCATTTATTCAACCAAATTTCGATTTTGTAAGAGAATGGGCAAAAAGACATAATCTTAAATTCGAAAATAATACTGATTTAATTAATAACGCAAAAGTAATTGAACGTATTCAAGAAGAAGTTACACTTTGTAACTCTAAATTTGGAAAATGGGAAATGATTAAGCGTTTTGAATTAACGGCAGAAGAATGGTCTATAGATGGAGGACACCTTACACCTACTATGAAAATGAAACGTAAAATTATCAAAGAAATTTATAAAGATTTATACGATAAAATATATAATTGTTAATTTTTAAAAAGTGTTGTGAAAGCAACACTTTTTCTTTTTATTATGGATAAATTCTTATCGTTTACTACTAAAACAAATACTATATCTTTACCCAATAAGTTTGATTATCCGCATAACTATACACCACATTCTTTAGCTAAAATAGCTACTAAAGAATTACAAGAGTACTTAAAAAATCAAACAGATTTTACACATAACTTTGGCATAAAAAATCAGAAAGACAAAGATGCTTTGGGTAAAATGTTTGGAGTATTAGTTGTTAAAAAAAATGATGGTGAATTAGGATATCTAGCTGCTTTTTCAGGTAAAATTGCTGGAACGAATCATCATAAAAAATTCGTACCACCAGTATACGATGTTTTAGTTAAAAACGGAGTATTCTTAAAAACAGAAGAGAAAAACAATCAAATTAATCTTCAACTTTCTAAATTAGAAAGTAATATTGATTATTTAAAAATTAAAAAATCATATTTAAAAAGGGTATCAAAAAATGAAATTCTTTTAAGTGAAGAAAAAAAGATAATTAAAACACGCAGAAAATTAAGAAAAGAGCTTTCTAAACAAGACAATCAACTTAATATTAATGAGGAGTTTTATTTACGTGAATACGGAGTATATTTAAACAATCAAATAACTTCTATACAAGATAAATATACTAATTACCTACTACAAATACAGCAATTAAAACAAGAACGAAAAGAGCTTTCTGCAGCTGGTCAACAAGAAATATTTAAACAATATGAATTCTTAAACGCTAAAAATGAAAAGGAAAATCTATTAACTATTTTTAAAGATTCTACCCAAAATATTCCTGCTGGTGCTGGTGATTGTTGCGCCCCTAAATTGTTACAATATGCTTTTTTAAACAACCTTACTCCTATTTGCATGGCAGAATTTTGGTGGGGTAAACCATCGGCTACTGCTATTCGAAAACACCAACAGTACTATGCTGCTTGTACAGGTAAATGTAAACCTATCTTGCATCATATGTTACAGGGATTAACTGTTTATGAGAATCCGCTAATGGCACAATTTCAAACGAAAAAAGAAATTGAAATTATATTTGAAGATGAGTATCTGCTTGTAATCAACAAACCACATGAATTATTATCTGTAGCGGGAAAAGAAGTTAAAGATTCGGTGTATAGTAGAATTAAAAAGGAATATCCAAATGCTACCGGACCATTGATTGTTCATCGCTTAGATATGTCTACTTCTGGCATTTTGTTGATCGCTAAAAACGAAATCATTCATAAATCTTTACAAGCGCAGTTTATCAATAGAACTATAAAAAAACGCTACATTGCTTTATTAGATGGTACTTTTGAAGAAAAAGAAGGCAAAATAAACCTACCGTTAAGAGTTGATTTAGATGACAGACCTAAACAATTAGTATGTTACGAACACGGTAAAAAAGCGCTTACTAAATGGGAAACTATTGAAGTTATAGATAATAAAACAAAAGTATATTTTTACCCTATTACAGGTCGCACACATCAGTTACGAGTACATGCTGCACACAATTTAGGTTTAAACACACCTATTGCAGGTGATGATTTGTATGGAATGAAAGCTAACAGATTACATTTACATGCAGAAAGCATTCTTTTTAGGCATCCTATTAGCAAAAAAGAAGTACAATTTACTTCTCCTGCTCCATTTTAAAATTAGGCTACGTATTTCGTTTTCTTTAATGTGTTTAAGATGATAAACGATATTAAAAAGAAAATTGCCAAACATAATACCGACCATTGCATAGAATCGGTAATTGCATACAATGCTCCGTATACAGAAGTTCCCAAAACGATTGCTATTTTTTCTACCACATCATAAAAACTAAAGTACGTTGCATGGTCTTCTGTTTCTGGTAAAAGTTTAGAATACGTAGATCGTGTTAGCGATTGTATTGCTCCTTGCACTAATCCTAACAAACCTCCTAATCCGTAAAAATATAGCGCTACATTTTCTTGAGATTTATCTAATGAAAATGCAAAAAAGCAAACAAGCATCCATATACCAATAGTTAATTTTAAAGCTTTAAAATTTCCGTATTTACCTGAAATTCTAGAAAAAATTAAGGCTCCGAAAATAGCTACAATTTGTACTAACAAAATGGTTGCAATCATATTGGTAGATTCTAAACCCAATTCTGAAGAACCAAAAATAGCCGCCATTAAAATGATAGTTTGCACACCAATACTCAAAAAGAAAAAAGCTAATAAAAATCGTTTTAATGTAGGATAATTTAACACTTCTTTAAATACAATTTGTAATTCTCTATATCCTTTCCATATATAATCGTTGTCTGGTTGTTTATTATAAATATCTCCTGGAAGTTTTCTAAAAGTAATTTGTGCAAACCCAATCCACCAAATACCAACCATCACAAAAGAAAGTCGAGATGCCATACCTGATGTGATGCCTAATGTTTCAGGAAACATAATCATTCCTAAATTTATTATCAATAAAATAACTGATCCAATATATCCGTAGATAAAACCTTTTGCACTAGCTCTATCTTGTTGCTCTGGCAAAGCTACTTCAGGTAAATAAGCATTATAAAAAACCCAACTTGCCCAAAAACCAATACTTGCTAAAATGGTAAACCAAATACCAATCCACACAGTATCTAAGCCATCAAAGAAATACAACGCTATTACAGATAAACCTCCAAGCCAACAGAAAAATTTCATAAACTTTTTCTTACTTCCTGTATAATCAGCAATTCCTGATAAAATTGGAGAAATAAGCGCTACCACTAAAAAAGAAAATGACAATGCATAACTGTACAAACTGTCTGGATGTTCCCAATCCATTCCTAAAAAACGAACAGTTTGCCCTTTTGTTACCGCACTGTAATATAACGGAAAAACAGCTGTACTAATTACTAATGAATATACTGAGTTTGCCCAATCGTAAAATGCCCATGCATTTATTAACTTTTTATCCCCTATTTTATACATATATCTTAAATAAAAAAACCGTTCATAAAATGAACGGTTTGCAATATAATATAAATAATTAACTCTCTTATTTTTTCCCTGGCACATTAAATTTTGCCGATAATTTCTTTGCTTCTGGCAAATAAGACCTAAGTGTTTGAATACGAGATTCATTAGATGGGTGCGTACTCATAAACTCTGGCGATGATTTTCCTCCTTTTGATCTTTGACTCATTCTTACCCAAACTTCAGCAGCTTCTTCTCCATTATAACCTGCCATTAACATAAATACCAATCCTAACTTATCAGCCTCTGTTTCATGACTTCTACTAAATGGTAACATTACACCTACTTGAGTTCCCAAACCATAAGCGGTATTAAAAATAGCCGCGTTTTTACTATTTTTAGTTCCCAACGCTACAGCTGCACCTCCTAATTGTTGTAATTGTCCTGTAGACATACGCTCTTGACCGTGTTTTGCAAAAGCATGCGCAACTTCATGCCCCATAACCGCTGCAATACCATCTTCGTTTGCACAAATTGGTAAAATACCGGTATAAAAAACTACTTTACCTCCTGGTAAACACCAAGCATTTACAGTTTTGTCTTCTACTAAATTAAATTCCCATTTATAAGAATCTGCTTCAGATTTCATACCGTTTGCTCTCATAAAGCGATCTACGGCTTCGGATATATTCTTACCAACTCTTTTTATTTGGTTTGATTTAGTAGCATCTTTAGATAATTTATTTTCAGCTAAAAAACCTTTATACTGTGCAAAACTTGAAGGTAATACTTCTGCATCACTCACAAAATTAAGGCGTTTTCTTCCTGTAATGGGCACTGTACTACATTGTACTAAAAGTACTGCAACAATTCCTATAGCGATAATTCTTTTCATTTATTATTGTTTTTATTTGTGTTGGTTATTATGTATGACACGTTAAAAAATATATTGTCACAAAAGTAGTAAACAAATTGTATGTTTTAAATTTACAAATTCTATCTTTATCTTAAAAATAAATTTCATGAATTTTAAAAGTTCTATTTTATTCTCCCCTAGCTTACTTATACCTAAACCTATTATATTTTTAGCTAAATCGATTCAATTTTTATCCACTGGTTTAACTGCTAAATTTGGAACTAAACTCTTTATTACACCTATAAAATTTTCAATTCCTGAAAGGGAAAAAGTAATGCTAAAAAGCGCACAAAAGAAGACAATAACCATACCTAATATTTCTAAAAAAGTAGAAATATTATCTTATGGATATTCAAAAAAGAAAGTTTTACTTGTACACGGTTGGGCAGGAAGAAGCACTCAGTTGTTTATGATTGCTGATAAATTATTAGAAAAAGGATACATGGTAGTTTCTTTTGATGGACCAGCCCACGGAAAATCAGAAGGAAAAACAACGATGATGCCTGAGTTTTTAGATGCTATTACAGAAATAGATAAACAATTTGGCCCTTTTGAAGCTGCTGTAGGGCATTCTTTTGGTGGTATGTGTTTATACAATAGCGTTGCAACCGATTTTAAAATTAATAAATTAGTAACTGTTGGTGCTGCTGATAAAATTTCTGATGTTATTTTAAATTTCACAAAAAACCTAGAAGTAAAACCGATTGTTGCTCGAAAAATGAAAAATATTTTTGATAAGCAATGGAAAATGGATATCGATTCACATTCGTCAAGTATTGTTGCTAAAAATATAAATATTCCTACTTTAATTGTGCACGATTCTAATGATGGAGACGTACCTGTAAGTTGTGCTATAAATATTCGTCAAAACATATCAAAAGGAAAACTTTTAATTACCAAAGGTTTAGGACACACTAAAATACTTCGTAATAAAAAAGTAACTTCTGAAATTGTAGACTTTATTATTCAATAAATATGAAAAAAATAGTATTTGCCCTCATTTTAATTACACTTGTAAATTACTCAGGAAACGCTCAAAATAAAAAAACATACAAGGTTTCAAAAACAAATACAACATGGAAATCTCTTTTAACGCCAATACAATATTATGTTCTTAGAGAAGCTGGTACTGAGCGTCAAAATTCAAGCTCGTTAAACAAAAACTATAAAAAAGGTACATACGTTTGCGCTGCTTGTAAGACTCCATTATATAAATCTGAACATAAATACGAATCCGGTTCAGGGTGGCCAGCTTTTGATAGAGCCATAAAAAAGAATGTTGAATTAGATGTTGATTATAAAATAGGATATGCTCGTACCGAATTAAAATGCAACACCTGTGGTGGTCATTTAGGACATGCTTTTAACGATGGCCCAAGAGAAACTACTGGTAAACGACATTGTATTAACGGCGCTGCTTTAGATTTTATCCCAAAGAAATAACTCATTAAAATATTGTAACTTAGAGCTGACTAAAATCAGCTCTTTTTAATGGAAACATCCTATTTATCAAGTATAAAAAAACAATTTGAATACTATAAATCTTTAGGTGATAAAACTTTTATTCAATTAAATAATGATCAGTTTTTTGAATTACCAAATAAAAACAATAATTCTATTGCTATTATAATTAAACATATTGTTGGCAATATGCATTCTCGCTGGACAAACTTTTTAACGGAGGATGGTGAAAAAGAATGGAGAGATAGAGACAGTGAATTTATAAATTCATTTACAACTAAAGAAGAAGTTATTGCTTGTTGGGAAACAGGATGGAAAGTTTTATTTGATGCTTTAAATACAATTACTGAAAAAAATTTTGATACCATTATTTATATCAGAAATGAAGGGCATTCAATTACTGAAGCTATAAACCGTCAACTTTGTCATTATTCTTATCATATAGGTCAAATTGTTTTTTTAGGTAAACTGTTAGTAATTGATGAGTGGCAAAATTTATCTGTAGCTAAAGGAAATTCAAAAGCATACAATGATGAGAAATTTAGCAAAACAAAATCACGCAAACACTTTACTGAAAACTTATAATGGAAAAAAAAGAAATCGTTACTTTATTAGAAGAAAAACATCAAGAATTATTTAATTGGATACATCAACAATCTGAAGATTCTTTTGAAAAAGGCCCTGAAGGTAAATGGACTACAGGACAACATATTGTTCATTTAGTAGATTCAATAAAACAAGTAAACAAAGCGTTGAGTTACCCTAAATTTTTATTGAAGTATAAATTCGGAAGCGCCAATAGAGAAGTTCGCTCTTATGATGAAGTTGCAAAACGCTATCAAGAGAAGCTTTCTAAAAATCAAGAAAGAGCCAAGAAATTTAATATTGAAGTAAAAACTCCTTCCAAAGCTAATTTTAACCAATTATTAGTAACACTTCAAGTACAAAACAAAAAACTACAAGATAAAACGAAACGTTGGAAAAACAAGGATTTAAATTCCCTAATTCTTCCTCATCCATTAATGGGTAAAATGCCTATTAGAGAAATTATTATGTGGACAGGATATCATACCGAGCATCACACTACTATTTTAAAAGAGAAGCATTAATAAATTCAACCTTTATAATTCTTAAAAAATTACAGGCTAAAAAAACTACTTAATTTTATTTATCAATTATTTTTTCTTTAAAAAAGACTAAAAATCTAGCATCTAAAGTCTAACATATAAAGTCTAATTACTATATTTGTGCCTCTAAAAATGAAGCCGATACATGTTTAATAATTTAAGTGAAAAGTTAGATAAAGCGTTACACACGCTTAAAGGACACGGAAAAATTACTGAAGTTAATGTTGCAGAAACGCTAAAAGAAGTTCGTAGAGCTTTATTAGACGCCGATGTTAACTTTAAGATAGCTAAAGATTTTACTAAAAGAGTACAACAAAAAGCCTTAGGTCAAGACGTATTAACTACGTTAAATCCAGGTCAATTAATGGTAAAGTTAGTTAAAGACGAGCTAACTGAATTAATGGGTGGTGATACTGTTGGTGTTAACTTAGGTGGTTCTCTTAGTGTAATTTTAATGTCTGGTTTACAAGGATCTGGTAAAACTACCTTTTCTGGTAAATTGGCTAACTTCTTAAAAACTAAAAAATCTAAAGAAGTATTATTAGTAGGTTGTGATGTGTATCGTCCTGCCGCTATTAATCAGTTACAAGTTGTTGGAGAACAAATTGGCGTTGATGTATATGCAGAAGTAGAAAATAAGAATCCTGTTGAAATTTCTTTAAATGCAATTAAGCATGCAAAAGCAAACGGTAAGAATGTAGTTATTATTGATACTGCTGGTCGTTTAGCTGTTGATGAAGAAATGATGAATGAAATTTCTAACATTCACAAAGCTGTTAATCCGCAAGAAACATTATTTGTTGTAGATTCAATGACAGGGCAAGATGCTGTAAATACAGCAAAAGCTTTTAATGATATTTTAAACTTCGACGGTGTTGTATTAACCAAATTAGATGGTGATACCCGTGGTGGAGCTGCTTTATCGATAAAATCTGTAGTAAATAAACCAATTAAGTTTATTGGTACTGGCGAAAAGATGGATGCAATTGATGTATTTTATCCAGATCGTATGGCAGATCGTATTTTGGGTATGGGAGACGTTATCTCTTTAGTAGAACGTGCTCAAGAACAATATGATGAAGATGAAGCTAGAAAATTACAAAAGAAAATTGCTAAAGATCAATTTGGTTTTGATGACTTTTTAAGTCAAATACAACAAATCAAAAAAATGGGTAGCATGAAAGATCTTGTAGGTATGATTCCTGGTGCAGGAAAGGCCTTAAAAGATGTTGAAATAGAAGACGATGCTTTTACAGGTATCGAAGCCATTATACAATCTATGACTCCGTTAGAAAGAAGCACGCCTTCTTCCATAAACGCAAGCCGTAAAAAAAGAATAGCAAAAGGTTCTGGTACCTCTGTTCAAGAAATAAACCAGTTGATGAAGCAATTTAATCAGATGAGCAAAATGATGAAAATGATGCAAGGTGGTGGTGGAAAAAAAATGATGCAAATGATGAAAGGAATGAAATAATATAAAGAGAAGCTGTGGCTTCTCTTTTTTTTTACATATAGCTACTAACAACAATCACAACACAACAACACAATGATTTTACTAGACGGTAAAAAAACATCCGCAGACATTAAGGAAGAAATTGCTCTTGATGTATTAGAGTTAAAAAACAACGATAAAAAAACACCTCATTTAGCAGCCATTATTGTTGGTAGTGATGGCGCAAGTTTAACCTACGTTAACGCAAAAGTAAAAGCATGTGATCGTGTAGGTTTTGAATCTTCTTTAATTAGACTTCCTAAAGAAACAACCGAAGAAGAATTGCTTAATGAAATTGCTATTTTAAATATCGACAATGATATTGATGGTTTTATTGTACAGCTTCCACTACCCGATCATATTGATGAGCAAAAAGTATTAATGGCTGTAAACCCAGATAAAGATGTAGACGGATTTCATCCAACTAATGTTGGTAAAATGGCCTTAAACTTACCTACATTTATCTCGGCTACTCCGTTTGGAATTTTAGAACTGTTAGATCGTTATAAGGTAGAAACTAGCGGTAAAAATGTTGTCGTTATTGGTCGAAGCCATATTGTAGGTAGCCCAATGAGTATTTTGTTAGCTCAAAAAAGAAAAGTAGGAAACGCAACAGTTACTTTAACACATAGTAGAACAAAGAATTTAAAAGAAATTACTTTACAAGCTGATATTATTATTGCTGCTTTAGGTATTCCTGAGTTTTTAAAAGCCGATATGGTTAAAGATAATGTTACTGTTATTGATGTTGGAATTACTCGTGTTGCTGACTCTTCTAAAAAACGAGGTTTTCGTTTAGTTGGTGATGTTGCTTTTAATGAAGTTGCCGAAAAATCAGCATTTATAACTCCAGTTCCTGGAGGTGTAGGTCCAATGACAATAGCAATGTTGTTAAAAAACACCTTACTCGCCTGTAAAAGAAATGATTTATAATAAGTAAAAAAACTCCAAACAAATGTTTGGAGTTTTTTTTAAAATAAAATACTTATCTCTTTATTTGTTGCCAATTCAATAGGTGTTGTATCTTTTTGAAATAAACGTGCAGATAAACTTCCTTTTAAAATTATTGAATCTCCACTTACCTCTAACCAACTCCCCTCTCGTAAGCCTAAAACCGAAGTCGTGTTAAACACATGATACTCCTTTATTCTAGTTTCTCTAGTTTCGCCCATATGTGTAGAGCCCTCTATCGGATCTAAATAATGAGCATTTATATTAAAAGGAATAAACGCTAACGTTTTAAAACTTGGCGGATATACAATTGGCATATCGTTAGTATTCATCATTGTAACTCCGCAAATATTACTTCCTGCACTAGTTCCTAAATACGGTATTCCGCTTTCTACAGCTTGTTTTAATGCTGTAATTACATCCTTTTTATATAATTGATTCACCAATTCAAAAGTATTTCCTCCACCTGTAAAAATTCCTTCAGCTTGTTTTAGTGCTTCCTTCGGATTATCAAATTCGTGAATCCCTTTTACTTTTTTATCAATCGTAGCAAAAGCTTTTTTAGCAATAGCTGTGTACTCGTCATAACTTATTCCGCCTGGTCTTGCATAAGGAATGAATAAAATAGTTTTAGCTTCTTTAAAAAAAGTAGCAAGCGTTGGTAATATATATTCTAAATATCCGCTTCCGTGAATCGTTGATGTACTAGCTATAATAATTTTTTTCATACCTCAAATTAACAAAAATTTACCATCCTTTTAAAACATTTTTAAGACAAGTAGGTGGTTTCTTTGTAAAATGAAGAAGATTCTATTTTTATTCTGTTACTTAACATCACTAATTATGGTTGCTCAAAACAATGCTAAAATTGTTTCTGGAACCATCTATTTAGATAGTTTAGCAGTAGAAGACGTACATATTATCAATCCTAAATTAGATATCGGTTCGGTTTCTGATAAAAAAGGTCGTTTTGAAATTCTTGCTGTAAAAGGTGATGTTTTAATAATTTCTCACGTAAACTTCGAATATAAAGAACATGTTATTACAGAGGATGATTTAAGATCGAAACAGATTAACATTCATTTAGATAGTAAAACTTATATGTTAGATGAAATTGTTCTTAAAAAAAAGAGAGGTATTTTTGAAGTTGACAAAGACATACTAATATACAAAGGCCCAATTGTTAACGCCCAAACATTAAAATTACCGTACGCTAAAAATCAACAAATTAAAGACGAAAAAACGGTAGTTATTAACTCAGGTTTATCTGTTAGTTTAGGTGGTCTAGTAAATGCTTTAAACGGGAATACAAAACAAAAAAAGGTTTTTAAAAAACTAAAAATAGAAGACGAAAATATCCTTAAAATAAGAAAGCATTTTACCGATAGCTTCTTTATTCATCAGCTGAAAATAAAAAAAGAAAACATCAATCCGTTTTTAGAATTTTGCATCTCAAAAGGTATTATTAATTTATATAGAAAAGATAAATTTTTAGAACTTACCACAGTTTTATTGGATAATAGTAAAAACTCTCCGTATCTTTTACATAAAGAAAACACTCGGGTTACTCAAAAATAAATCTATGAAAAAACAACTACTCTTACTTTTATTTTTTTTTACTGTTTCTTTTAAAATCTTTGCACAAGAAAATAGAAAATTTTTATATGCTACGATAAAAGATAAAATCGGATTAGTATCTAACGCACATATAATTAATCTAAAAACAAACCAAGGAACCTATACTAACGAAGAAGGTGAGTTTAGAATCTTAGCAAAAGTTAATGATTCCTTACAAATATCATTTATTGGTTATAAAACAACCTTTTTTAAGGTGAAAATTAAGAATTTCGGCTTATTTAAGAATGAAATTATTTTAGAAAAAGAGGCTCTTGAGCTTGATGAAATTATATTAAAAAAACATGATTTAATAGGCTCATTAGATGTTGATGCAAAAAAAACACCTAAAGATATTGGAAAAGACAAATCTAAAAGTGCTTTAGATTTTTCGATGATCGATTTTGAAAAAGTGGTTAGTACTACTGTTGATGCTATAGACCGTTCAAAAGCGCCAAACATGCAAAAACAAACAGATCCTACAGCTAAATTTGCTGGTGTAGGTGGTGGTTTTAATTCTGGTCCCGATAAATATGCTGCAGAAAAAAGAAGAGTTCGAAAAGAGATTAAATATAAAGAGAATTTTCCTAATATGTTAATTTCTCAGTTTGGTGAAAAATTCTTTTTTGATGAATTAAAAATTCCGAAAGAAAAATATCACCACTTTTTAGCTTACTGTAATTCCTTAAATATAGAAGGACTATATAAAGATGGTAACATATTAGGTGTTATAAAAATATTACGACAAGAAAGCAAAAGCTATTTAAAAGTTATAGATTTACCCGAATGAATAAACAGTTAATCTTTCTTTTTTTATTAATTTCTTTTTTAAAAACCCAATCTCAGGAGAATCGAAAATTCTTGTATGCCGATGTAAAAGATAAGATTGCTGGTGTTTATAATGCGCATATTGTTAACTTAAATACAAAACAAGGAACTTTCACCAATGAAAGCGGTGAATTTAGAATTTTAGCAAAACAGCACGATTCCTTACAAATATCTTTCGTTGGTTATAAATCAACCCTTTTAATTGTTAATTTACATCATTTCGGAATACAAAAAAACACTTTCGAATTAGTAAAAACAGCATTTGAGCTAGATGAAATATCAATTAAGAAAAATAATTTATTAGGGTATTTAACTTCGGATAGCAAGAACATAAAAATCGAGAAAAAAATAGATGCTAAAACACTAAAACTACCTTATGCTGGATCTAGAATTCTTACACCTGCCGAAAGAAGGTTATATACAGCAATGGGCGGAAGAAATTTACTCTCTATAGATTACATAATTAACAGTATTTCGGGACGAATAACCAAACTTCGAAAACTTAAAACTATTGAAAGTTTAGAAGTAAAAGTAAAAAATTTAAAAAACACGTATTCTAAACACATTGTAAAAGAGTATCACATCAAAGAATCAGACGTTTATAAGTTTATTTATTTTTGTACTGCGGATGAACATTTTAATCAGGTTTATAATTCAGGTGATATAAATATGATTCTTTTTTTAAAAAAGAAATCCGAAGTATTTAAAAAATTACATTCAAACAATTATAATTAGTATTTTGGCGCAATAATTGGTCTTTAAGAATTATGAAAAAAATATTTATCCTATTATTTATCCTTCCACTATTCTCTTTTAGTGTTCACAAATACTATATTTCTTTAACAGAAATTGAATACAAAGAAAAAACACAATCTGTTCAAATGATTATGAATGTTTTTATTGATGATATAGAAAATGCCATTAATAAAGACTATAATGTAGATTTACAATTAACTACAAAAAATGAGTCAAAAAAAGTTGATGAACTATTCTTTAATTATTTACAAAAACATTTTAAAGTTAAAATAAACGATACTAATGTAATCTATAGTTTTATTGGTAAAGAATACGATGGTGACATTGTTTATTTCTATTTAGAAATTGAAAACATCACCAATATAAAAAGCCTCGAAATACAAAATGATGTATTAATAAATCATTTCCCTGAGCAACAAAACTTAATTAAAACGTCGATAAAAAAGGATCGAAAGAGTTTATTTTTAGATAAAAAAAATGATAAAGGTTTGTTAAAATTTTAACATTCTTTAACAATACCAATTACTAATTATTACTTTTAAAAACTATTAAATAATTTACATAACAGAATGAAAAAAAATATTTTATTCGTTTTCTCTATTTTTTTTGTAGCAACTACTGCTTTTGCTCAGCAAATTACTAAAGAAGGACATACGAATCAAAACAAATTCAGACAATTAAAACAAGAATTACCAACGCCAAATAACCAACATACGGCTTCAGGGGCTCCTGGTGTAAAATATACACAACAAAAAGTTGATTATACAATGGATATCGTATTGAATGACGATAAACAAAGTATTACAGGTAATGAAACTATTACATACCATAATAATTCTACCGACGAATTAACTTATTTATGGGTGCAATTAGATCAAAATATGCGAGCAGCAGATTCTAAAACTCCAGATATTGCTCCAACAAAAATTCGTAAAAAATTGCCTAAACGTTTTTATGACAGAGCTTTTCCTGAAAAAGCTTTTGACGGTGGTTTTAAAATTACAAGTGTTACCAATGCAGACGGAACAAAATTATCGCACACCATTAATCAAACAATGATGCGTATTAATTTAGCGCAACCATTAGCCTCTGGCGATACATTTAAGTTTAATATTAACTGGTGGTACAACATCAATAACCACAGAACTCAAGGTGGTAGATCTGGTTACGAACATTTTCCTAAAGACAATAATAACAATTATGTAATCGCACAATTTTACCCAAGATTATGTGTGTATGATAATGTTGAAGGCTGGCAAAACGATCAGTTTTGGGGAAGAAGTGAATTTGCTTTAGAATTTGGAGATTTTAATATAAATATTACTGTTCCTGCAGATCATATGTTAGGTGCAACAGGTGTGTTGTTAAATAAAGAAGATGTTTTTTCTAAAACTGAATTAAAAAGAATTGAAAAAGCAAGAAAAACTTTCGACAAACCTGTTATTATTAGAACTCAAAAAGAAGCTGAGAAAATTGAGCAAGGGCGTTCTAAAAAAACAAAAACTTGGAAATTTAAAGCTACCAATGTAAGAGATTATGCTTTTGCTACTTCAAGAAAATTTATTTTTGATGCAATGGCAGTTGATATCAATGGAAAAACTGTGATGGCAGAATCTTTATACTCTAAAGAAGCAAATCCGTTATACGGAGATCATTCTACAAGAGCTGTAGCACAAACATTAAAAACATATTCGAGATATACATTTGATTATCCGTATCACAAAGCAATTTCTGTTGACGGACAAATGGGAATGGAATATCCACAAATTTGTTTCAATCCAGGAAGACCTGATCTTGCTGATGGAGGTTATTCTGATAGAATAAAATATAGAATGGTAAAAGTTACAATTCACGAAGTTGGACATAACTTTTTCCCGATGATTGTAAATTCTGATGAACGCCAATGGACATGGATGGATGAAGGTTTAAACTCTTACATGGAAATGTTAGCAGAATTAGATTACGACAAAGATTTCCCTATTACAAGAGGTTATCCAAAGAATATTGTAAAATATATGAGTGGTAATCAAGCCAGAATTGCCCCAATTATGTCTAAAGGAGATAATGTGTATAGTTTTGGTAACAACGCTTACGGTAAACCTGCAACTGCCTTATGGATCTTAAGAGAAACCATTATGGGAAAAGAATTATTTGACCATGCATTTGCTACTTACTCTAAAAGATGGAAATTTAAACACCCTACTCCTGCTGATTTCTTTAGATCGATGGAAGATGCTTCGGCAATGGATTTAGATTGGTTTTGGAGAGGATGGTTTTATACAACAGATGTTACTGATATTGGTGTAAAAGGTGTTAAAAAATTCTATACAACTAAAAATAAAGATGCATCAGTAAACTTTATTGAAGATACTTCTAAAGGTTTAGGTTTCTCTAAAAAACAAAATAAATATCATTACGAAATTACCTACAACAAACCTGGTGGCTTAGTAATGCCTATTATTGTTGAGTTTACTTACAAAGACGGAACAAAAGAAAAGAAAACATATCCTGCACAAATTTGGAGGTATAATGATAAGCAAGTTACAAAAGTATTTTCTTCATCAAAAGAAGTACAAAGTATTACAATTGATCCTGATTTAGAAACTGCTGATGTAGATACCTCTAACAACAGTTGGCCTAAAAAGACCGCAACTAAATTCGATAAATTTAAGAATAAGGTTAAAGGTTAAAATAAATATATTTAAAGTTAAAAGCGGTACAAGGTAATTGTACCGCTTTTTTTTGTACTTAAATTGTATAAAAGTTTGTTAAAATTTTAACAAACACTGTTTTCTAGTTATCAAAATTCAGTAACTTCCCACATATTTTTAACTCAATCAAACAAAAATGAAAAAATACGCTACGCTATTACTTTCAGCCCTTTTTGTTTCTGCATCAATATTTGCACAAGAAGCACCAAAAAAAGAGCCTCAAAAAGGTCATACCGATCAAAACAAATTTCGTCAACTAAAAGACGTTTTGGCTACTCCAAACGATCAAAGAACTGCTTCTGGAGCTCCTGGACACCAATACACGCAACAAAAAGTTGATTATGTAATGGATATTCGTTTAGACGAAAAAAATGACAGAATTTATGGTAATGAAACAATTACATATCATAATAACTCTAAAGATGTTCTAGAATATTTATGGGTGCAGTTAGACCAAAATATGCGTGCTCCAGATTCTAAAACTCCATTAGCAAAATCTAAAGGAGCTAGCGGTTTTCAAACACCAAAGCAATTTGTAAGCAGTAATATGGATAAAGCAAAAGATTTTGGATATAAAATTGAAGCTGTTAAAAATGCAGATGGCACAGATTTATCTCATACTATTAATCGTACTATGATGCGTATTAATTTACCAACGCCTTTGGCTTCTGGTGAAGTTTTTAAATTTAAAATTAAGTGGAATTATTTAATTAATGATATTAATGCAGACGGAGGTCGTTCTGGTTTAGAAAAATTTCCTGATGGAAACAAAAACTATACTATAGCACAGTTTTTTCCTCGTTTAGCAGTTTATGATAATGTTGAAGGTTGGCAAAACATGCAGTTTTGGGGTCGTTCTGAATTTGCTTTAGAATTTGGAGATTATGATGTTAAAATTACAGTTCCTGCAGATCATATTATGGAAGCTACAGGTGAATTACAAAACGAAAAAGAAGTTTTAACTAAAAAACAACGTAAGCGTTTTGAAAAAGCAAGAAAATCTTTTAAAGATCCAGTAATGATTGTTACGCAAGCTGAAGCTGAAGTAACTGAAAAAGGTCGTGCTACAAAAACAAAAACTTGGCATTATAAAGCAAACAGTGTACGTGATTACGCTTTTGCTTCTTCAAGAAAATATATTTGGGATGCCATGGCAACCAATATTAACGGAAAAACAGTAATGGCTATTTCTTTATATCCTAAAGAAGGAAACCCATTATGGGAAGAACATTCTACAAGAGCAGTTGCTACAACACTTGTTGAATATTCTAAATTAACGTTCGACTATCCGTATTCTAAAGCAATTTCTGTACATTCAGAAAGACAAGGAATGGAGTATCCTATGATTTGTTTCAACTTTGGTAGACCAAACCCTGATGGAACTTATTCTGATAGAACTAAAAAAGGAATGATTGGTGTTATTGTTCACGAAGTTGGACACAACTTTTTCCCAATGATTGTAAACTCAGACGAACGTCAGTGGACTTGGATGGATGAAGGTTTAAACTCTTTTGTTGAAATTTTAGCTGAAGATGTATATGATCCTGTATTATTTGCTTCAAACCCTGCAAAAGACATTACAAGATATATGGGCGGAGATCAAAGTAATATCTCTCCAATTATGTCTCAAGGAGATTATGTAAAGCAATTTGGACCAAATGCATACTCTAAGCCAGCTGCTGGTTTATATATGTTACGTAAAACAATTATGGGACCTGAATTATTTGATTATGCTTTTAGAACTTACTCTAAAAGATGGATGTTTAAACACCCAACTCCTGCTGACTTCTTTAGAACAATGGAAGATGCTTCGGGAATGGACTTAGATTGGTTTTGGAGAGCTTGGTTTTACACAACTGATTATACTGATATTGGTATAAAAGAAGTTAAACCTATGTATTTAACTGATAAACCAAACGAAAGAACAAAAAAATTACAAAAGCAATACCCTGGTTACTTTGCACGTTTAGGTAAATTAATTTTCTTAACAACCAACAAAGAAGAAGCTAATTCTTCTGATGTAGAAACATATATTAATGGTTTATCTGCTGATAAAAAAGCAAATTTAAAAACATTACCTAAGTTTATGTATCAAGTTGAATTTGAAAAGCCTGGTGGAATACCAATGCCTATTATCGTTGAATTAACCTATGCAGATGGTACTAAAAAACGTGAAATGTTTCCTGCTCAAATTTGGATGAACAATGACAATAAAGTATACAGAGTATTTTCTTCTGCTAAAGAAGTTACAAACATTACTGTAGATCCAGATTTTGAAACTGCAGATGTTGATACTTCTAACAATAGCTGGCCTAAGAAAACCGCTAACAAGTTTGATAAATTTAAGAATAAAGTAAAAAATTAGTAATTTACTTTCGTTTATATATACAAAAAACCCGCTATAAAAGCGGGTTTTTTATTTTTGTAAATTATTTACTACTTTCTAAATAACTTATTAATTTCATCTAATGTTAATAATTTAGATTCTGTAAGCACATCTGGTTCTCTACTAACATATTGTTCTATTTGCAATTTAATTACTCCTTCATCTCTTTCATATTTCAAATAAACAACATCTCCATTTGCTTTAATTTGGTATTTACTTCCTGCAGCTTCTTCAAAACCTCTTACCATAATTTGGTGCAACTTATCTGCATCGTTATCTACGTTTTTAAATGTAAAAGACACATATTCATTTATAGGGTTATTGATGTTTTTATAAAATAAATTATACGCTTCATCTCCTATTTTCTCTAAATAAACAAATTCTACTCTACCAACAATTTCAACTCTTGCTGTTTCAATTAATTCAATTTGAGAATACGAAGCAACAGAAAGAAATAATGTTGCTATAAAAAATAGTTTTTTCATAAATATTAGGGTTTAAAAGTTTGCTATAAATATAGTTTGATTCTAATTAAAAAGAATAACGTTTTAATAAATAAAAAATTATGTATTGATACAGAAACAAAAGGTACTTAAATTAAACCAATAAAGTACTACTCTAAAAAACCTTGTTCTTTCATCCAAGTATCAGAATAAATTTTATTCATGTAACGTGAACCATGATCTGGTAAAACAACCACAACAACACTGTTTTCATCAAAATAGCCTTTCGCCGCATATTGTTGCATAGCTAATACAACCGCACCTGAAGTATATCCGCAGAATAAACCTTCTGCTTTAACCAACTCTCTTGATTTAAGTGCTGCTTCTTTATCCGATACTTTTTCATAAACATCAATTACATCAAAATCGGTTGCTGTAGGGATTAAATTTTTTCCTAGCCCTTCAATTTTATAAGGTGCTATTTCATTTTCATCAAACTCACCTGTTTCATGATATTTTTTTAAAACGGAACCAATAGCATCTACTCCCAACACTTTTATATTCGGGTTCTTTTCTTTTAAGTATTTACCTGTTCCAGAAATTGTTCCTCCTGTTCCGCTGGCAATAACAACATGAGTTACCCTACCTTTTGTTTGTTTCCAAATCTCAGGGCCAGTGCTTTTATAATGAGCCTCTATATTTAACTCATTAAAATATTGATTGATATAAATAGATCCTGGATTTTCTTTGTGCAACCTTTTTGCTACTTCATAATACGAACGAGGATCATCAGCAGGAACATATGCAGGACAAACATGTACCTGTGCTCCCATTGATTTTAACATATCTATTTTATCTTGTGATGATTTATCACTTACTGCCAAAATACATTTATAGCCTTTTATAACACTAATCATAGCTATTGAAAAACCTGTGTTACCTGAAGTCGTTTCAACAATAGTATCCCCTGGCTTTAAAATCCCTTTTTTCTCAGCGCTTTCTATAATATGTAATGCAATTCTGTCTTTTGCAGAATGCCCAGGGTTAAAAGCTTCTATTTTTGCATAATATGTACCTAAAAGACCTTTTGTTATTTTAGCTAACTTTACCATAGGAGTTTGCCCTATTAAATCTAAAATTGAATTGGTAATACCTTTATGTCTGTTCATTGCTGTTATAAAATAAGAAAGCGTCATTGTAAAATGACTGCGAATATATCTGTTTGAGATTATTCGTAATTTTACAATGACGCTTACACTCAAACCGAGTGCAAAAATATAATTATTTTTCTAACTTACCCTCTAACATCAAAAAGAAGCTATATTCTTCGGCAGTTTCTTTTAAGGAATCAAATCTACCAGAAGCTCCTCCATGACCAGCTTCCATATTTGTATGCAAAAACAACTTATTATCATTGGTTTTTACTTCTCTTAATTTCGCTATCCATTTGGCTGGTTCCCAATATTGTACTTGACTATCATGCAGTCCTGTTGTAATTAACATATTCGGATATGCCTTTGCTGTTACTTGATCGTACGGAGAGTATGATTTAATATAATCGTAATATTCTTTATCGTTCGGATTTCCCCATTCATCATATTCACCTGTCGTTAACGGAATTGTATCATCTAACATCGTTGAAATTACATCAACAAAAGGTACCGCAGCAATAATTCCGTTATATAATTCAGGATTCATATTTACAATCGCTCCCATTAATAAACCACCTGCAGATCCGCCCATGGCGTATAAATGTTTTGGTGATGTGTAATTGTTGTCTATTAAATATTTTGAGCAATCAATAAAATCGTTGAAGGTGTTTTTCTTATTCAACATTTTTCCATCTTCATACCAATCACGTCCTAAATACTCGCTTCCTCTAATATGCGCTAAAGCGTACACAAAACCCCTATCTAACAAGCTTAAACGTGTTGTTGAAAATCCGTCTGAAATCGTATATCCATATGATCCGTATGCGTATTGTAAAATTGGAGTATCTTTTGTTAACTTTGTGTCTTTATGGTGTACAATTGATAACGCCACTTTTTTTCCATCTCGAGCAGTAACCCAAATACGCTCACTTACGTAATTATTTTTATCAAATTTACCTCCTAAAACTTCTTGTTCTTTTTTGATTTCTTTTGATTGATCTTTCATATTGAAATCAATCACCGAACTTGGAGTTGTCATAGAATTGTATGAATAACGAATTACATCGGTATCAAATTCCGGATTTCCATGTACACCTGCTGAATACGTTTCTTCATCAAAAGGTAAATAATAATCTTCGGTATTGTCCCAACGTTTAATGCGGATTTTATTCAACCCATTATTTCTTTCTTCTAAAACTAAATAATCTTTAAATATTGAAAAATCTTCGAATAAGGTATCTTTTCTATGCGGAATTACATCTACCCAGTTTTCTTTCTCCGTTTTACCTTCCGGAGTTTTCATCAACTTAAAGTTGGTTGCACCGTCTTTATTTGTTTTAATATAAAAATGATCTTCGTAATGTGCAATGTCATACTCTAAATCGCGTTCACGAGTTTGAATCATTCTAAAATCACCGTCAGGATTATCAGCTTCTAGCACTTGGTATTCGTTAGAAACCGTACTATATGACCCGATTACAATATATTTTTTAGATTTTGTTTTAGTAACGAAAGTTCCGAAAGTTTCATCTTTTTCTTCAAAAATTAATTCATCTTCAGCAGTATCTGTTCCAAAAACGTGCTTATAAATTTGTGAACTACGTAATGTGTCTGGATCTTTTTTAGTATAATACAACGTTTTATTATCGTTTGCCCAAACAGCACCTCCTGTAGTGTTTTCTATTTTATCAGGATAAATTTCTCCTGTTTCTAAGTTTTTAATTTTTATAAAATACTGACGACGACTTACCGTATCTGTCGCAAAAGTTGTTAATTTATTATTAGGCGAAATACTTAAACCACCTAATTGAAAATAATCATGCCCTTTTGCTTCATCATTTACATTAAACATAATTTCTTCCTCAGCCTCTAAATTGCTCTTTTTACGGCTGTGAATAGGATATTGTTGCCCTTTTTCATAACGAGAAATATAAAAATACCCATTGCTTTTATAAGGTACAGATTCGTCATCTTCTTTAATACGACCTTTCATTTCTTCAAATAACTGCTCTTGAAACCCTTTCGTTTCTTTCGTTTTATCTTCATAAAAAGAATTTTCAGCTGTTAGATAATCGTATACTTTTTGAGTTTGTTCGTCTTTAACTTCTGCGTTCTTTTGAGCATCAGTTAAACGCATCCAAAAATAATCATCAGTACGTATGTCTCCATGTTTTTCTAAAGTTGTTGGTTGCTTTTCAGCAACTGGAGCTATTATATCTTTCTTCATTTCTTGTTTTTTGCAGGGAGCAAAAATAAGGCTAAAAGATATAGCAGGGAACATTATTTTTTTCATTTTATTTTAGATTGATTAAATCCCTTCTAAAATGGTATTTTTGTTTGAAAATAAATTAAAAAAGATGTTTGGAGATATTTCTGGAATGATGGGTAAATTGAAAGATGCTCAACAAAAAGTTGAAGCAACTAAAAAACGTTTAAATACCGTTTTAATTGATGAAGTTACCACTAATGAAACTTTAAAAATTACAGTGACTGCTAATAGTCAAATTAAAGCAATTTCTATTGATGAATCTTTATTAGAAGATAAAGAAGAATTAGAAGATTATTTAATACTAACCATAAACAAAGCTTTAAAAAGAGCGCGTGATATTAACGAACACGAATTAGCAATTGCTGCAAAAGATGGAATGCCAAATATTCCTTGGAATGAATATGTTTAAATAAATGAAAAATGTTTTTACAATTAGATGATTACATGCTACCGTGTTTAAACAAAAAACTCTTTGGAGTTGATTGCTTAGGTTGTGGTATACAACGTGCTATAAGCTTATTAATTCACGGAGAATTTGTTGCTGCCTTTAAAATGTACCCTGCTATATATACTTTATTAATCTTAGCTTTTTTTATTGTGATAAATTTCTTTTACAAAGTTAAAAATGCTCAAAAAATTATAAGTATTTTAGCTATTATTAATGTACTTATTATTGTAATAAGTTACTTTATAAAAATGAATCAATTAATTTAAACTTTATTAAAAAAAACTATGGAAAAACAAAAATTACCAAATTCAACAGGTGTTTTAGTATTAGGAATTCTTTCAATATTAACATGCTGCTGTTATGGTTTCATCGGATTAGTTTTAGGAATCGTTGCTTTAGTTTTAGCTAAAAAAGCTACTACTTTACATAATAACAACCCTGAAGATTATAACGGAATTAAAAATGTTAAAACAGGTAAAATTTTAGCGATTGTTGGTATTATTTTAAGCGCTATATATCTTATTTTAATAATAGGTATGATTGCTTTCTTTGGTTTAGAAACAATACAGAATCCGGAATTATTTAGAGAGTCATTAGAAAACTTACAATAATAGATTACTCTATTACATAAAAAGCGACCAATTTGGTCGCTTTTTTTTATATCATTCCTTTTGCCTTAAACTCTAAATACTTGTTGATTACGTTTACCGATAATTGTTGCGGTTTCGTTAAAATAGCATGAATGCTATTCCGTTCTAATTCCTTTACAATTAATCTTTTTTCGTACGTATATTTCTCGGCTATTGTTTTATGATAGATACTTTGTAAGTCTTCCGAATTTCCTTTTACCAAACTATCTAGTTCTGTGTTTTCAAAGAAAACAGTTACTAATAAGTGTTTTTTAGCAATTGCTTTTAAATACGGAAGCTGTCTTTTTAAGGCTGATATATGCTCGAAATTTGTATATAAAATCAATAAACTTCGTTGGTTAATTTTTCTTTTAATCCTTGCATATAATAAAGCAAAATTAGCATCTGTAAAGTCGGTTGTAATATTGTACAACTCTTCATTAATTACCGATAAATTTGTTTTTTTATTACTCGCTGCTATAATTTTTTCTACATTTTTAGAAAACGTTAGCATTCCTGCTTTATCATTTTTTAACAAAGCTATATTAGAAAAAGCCAACGCTGAGTTTATAGCATAATCTAATAAACTTAATCCTTCAAAAGGCATTTTCATAACACGCCCTAAATCGATGATAGAATAAATAGGTTGCGATTTTTCATCCTGATATTGGTTTACCATCAAGGCGCCTCTTTTAGCGGTTGCTTTCCAATTTACGTTACGTACATCATCACCCGGAATATAATTTTTAATTTGTTCAAATTCCATTGTTTGCCCGATACGTCGGATTTTCTTCATTCCGAATTCCGTTAAGTTATTGTGCATCGCCAAAAACTCGTATTTCTTCATCTGAATATAAGACGGATACACTTTTACTTCCTTATCATCTGAAAAAGTATATCTTCTTGAGAACATTTGTAAAGCTGAAGAAACAAAAACATGTACATTTCCGAATATATAAGCGCCTCTTTCTACTGGGCGAACACTATACGTAAACGTTGATTTTTCTGCGGATTGTAACGTTGTTTTATAATCGAAATCTCTCTTTTGAAACTGCTTTGGCAATTCATCTACCAAGCCAATAAAAACCTGAAACGGATAATTATTTTCTAAAGTAATTGCAATTTCATTTTCATCAGAATTTGATAATTTATCTGAAACTACACGTTTTGATGAAAATCCGTTTTTAAATCGATATAAAATAGCTAAATCGATACACATCGTTATTAAAAACAGCCATACCAATACCCATGTTACATTGTAAATAACCGGAAACCAAAACGACAGTAAAAACAATGCCGAAAGCACGCTTATATAACTAAAAAAGCGACTGTGAATGTATATGGATTTAAAGAATTTAATCACTATCTCGGAACTTCTACAGATTGAACAATCATCTCAATAACCTTATCTGTTGTCATCCCTTCCATTTCACGTTCGGGAGTTAACATAATTCGATGACGCAATACCGGATAAATACTCTTTTTCACATCTTCAGGAATCACAAAATCACGTCCGTTAATTGCTGCAAAAGCTTTCGAAGCCATTAAAACAGCAATACTTGCTCTTGGCGAACCTCCTAAATACAAGTGTGCATTATTACGTGTATTTGAAATTAGTTGCGCAATGTATTTTATAATTTTTTCTTCTACCAATACCTCAAAAACCTTGCTTCTGTATTCTAATAAATCAGTTTCCGTTAAAACAGCCTCAATTTTAGATTGTGGCAATGCTCCTTTTCTGTCATTATGAGCAGTGATTATTTTAATCTCCTCTTCTAAATTCGGATATCCAACATTTATTTTGAATAAAAAACGATCTAACTGTGCTTCTGGCAATGCGTATGTTCCCTCCTGCTCTATTGGGTTTTGAGTTGCTAAAACCATAAATGGCGGATTCATAACATAACGTTCACCATCCATTGTAATTTGCTTTTCCTCCATCACCTCAAACAACGCTGCTTGTGTTTTTGCAGGCGCTCTGTTTATTTCATCAATCAATACAATATTAGAGAAAATTGGGCCTTTTTTAAATTCGAAATTAGATGTTTTCATGTTTAAAATAGACGTTCCTAATACATCCGAAGGCATTAAATCCGGGGTAAACTGAATTCTACTAAAATCGGTAGCTATGGTTTTTGCTAATAACTTTGCAGTAACTGTTTTTGCAACTCCTGGCACACCTTCAATCAATACATGTCCGTCTGCTAATAACGAAACCAATAACAATTCAATAAAATCTTCTTGACCAACAATTACTTTCGCTAACTGTTCTTTTATCTTAACAACTGCTTCTTTTAATTTTGATAAATCTATTCTGCTTGAAAATAGTTCTTTTTCTTCTGGTGTTGGGTTATTATCTGTATTCATAATTTTATTTTTTATGCTTTAAACTCTTCAATTGCTTTATTTAATGCAATCAACTCTTCTTGAGAAATTTTATCTTTAGCATTTATGCTATCAATTTTTATAAATAATTTCTCTACCTTCTCTAATGAATTACCACTTCTGCTTGCTAATTTTTCATAAAAAGAAGCATCAATTTTTAAGGTTGATAATCGGTGTGTAATTCTTATATATTCTAAAAAGTAATTTATTTTATGCGTAGCTATATTTTTATGATCTGATTTTTCATAATACATATTCGCAATAGTGCGTGTAAATGCTAAAGTCTGATTTTTTAAAGGCGTAATTACAGGAATTAATCGCTGATTTCTTTTTCCTTTAAAAATCACAAAAAACAAAACGCCTATTAATGCTATATAATAGGCCCATTTTAAATGTTTAGAGCTTAAAATGTAGTGCATTGGTGAAGAAATTCCGCTTTTTCCTGTTTTGTAATACGCATCCCAAAGAATTGTAGCTTTATTACTAGTTCCTGAGTTTTGTCCGCTTGAACTATTCTTTTTATTAACATTCAAATACGATAATACACTTGCTACATAGGTGTAATTAGTATCTAAAAGCATGTTGTAGTTGGTAAATGCCTGCGGAAATGTATGCAAGTAAAAAGTACCTTTTCCGAATTTGGTTTTAATAAAATTTGGTTTACGACTTACAACGGAATCTTTTTCATTTCTGATTAACAATTCGCCTAAAACAGTTGTTTTTAAGGTATCTATTTTAGAAAAATAGGCTTTCGAGAAATCTCTATCAAAATGATATTCGTTGGTGTTTAAATTTTTATTTACGAGTTTTTGATATGCTTTTTCTTCAAAAGCTGTAGTACTTAATTGTTTTGTTTTAACATTAAGTGTATCAATATGAATACCGTTGGTCGCTATAAAAACATCATTTCCTGTTTCTACAAATTTTAGTAATTCGTTAAACTCCTCTTTACCAAAATTCAGCTTTCCATCAACAAAAAAATAAGTTCCTTTATTGGTGGAATCTTTTAAAAATAAATAGGGAGATTGATATACATCTCTTACTTTTTTATCAGCAAATAACGCTGGCATTTGTTTATGCAACACATAGGTTCCGTACGGAATTTTATGCTTCGCATCATAACTCGGAAACCAATTAATTTCTTTTGGTTTTATAGACTCGATATATACAATACCAAGCAGTATAAATACCAATAAACCAATATATACTTTTAGTTTTTTATCCAACTTATTAAATTTTAGCAATCACTTTTTTAAAGTTCATTTCTGCTTTTAAAAACTTTTCTTTATCAATTAAAAATTCTCCATACCAAACATAATCGTATAAATGAGTTAGTGTTTCAAACTCTTTATACAAACTTTTATTTGTGGCTAATTCTTTTATATAATCTTCATTTGTTTTTTCTTGCTGCCAAGAAATCAGCTCTTTTTCTGATAATTTTTTCAGTAACAATAAATAGTAATAACGAGTTGCTAATTTAAAATTCCCATTGGTTATTGCCGTTTTAATTAACGCAGGTAAATCCTTTTCTTTTATTAGCGCTTCTTCATCAGATAAGTTTACAATAGATTGTGCTTTTTTACCATCAATAATATTACGTGCATTTACTTTTAAGAAAAACTTAATAATTAAAAACAATACTAAACCTGCAATTACATAAGGTAAAACGTTTAAAATCCATTTTAAAAACCCCATGGCTGGCGAAATATCATCAAAAAGGTAAGACAATACTTTTTTGATTGTTCGTTTAAACCAATTCCATGCTTTTTCTAAAATAGTAGGTTCACGTTTTTCTACTACATATATAAAAGCATCTTGCTTTTTATAAGCCTCAATTTTTTTGTTGTCGAATTTTTTCAATTCGATAAATTCAGTGTCAAACTGAACTGTTTTCTCTTCAGATGTTTGTGCAAACATCTGAAGAGAAAACAGTAAGAATAGTATGTAAAAAAGAATCTGTTTCAAAATATTATTGACCTAAACTATCAATTGTTTCAATGGTTCCTGTTAAATTTTTCTGTTCGTTAATATCAAAATATAAAAACACGTTGGTTACTAAAGTGATAGCATAAAACATTAATTGCCCTACGATAGAAACTAAATTTAGCAGCAAATAAATAGGATCACTAAATAAGCCAAATATAGCTGTTGGATCTTGGCTATTAAGCCCAATTCCCATTTGTATAAATTGATATATCACGGCTGGAATTTGAAAAATATAACCTAGCACTCCAACTAAAAGACTAACAACAATAATAACTCCGAAAGTTTCCCAAAAATGTCCGCTTACAAAACTAAAACATTTACCGATTGTATCAGTTGCTGATTCATTTTGAAATACTAAAATCGACGCTCCTAAAGATAAAACCGTCCAAGTATAAAACATCGGAAAAACACATAACATTACACTTATAAAAAGTATAATTCCTGACAAGAAACCAAACCCCATAAAAGACCAAAAACGTTCTTTGGTGTTACGTGAAATTTCTTCTTGATTTACAATTCCGTTATTATCAATATATGATTTTATATAGTGCATGCCTGCTAAATTGATAAACACAAATGCTACTAAATATGCAACCATCATTATTAAAATAGCTGCAAACATTCCTATAGCACCGCTTGTATCTTGCGACATTAATGACGAGATAGACATCATATAATATATCATTGCTGCTACTGCTATTAAAATAGGAATTGCTGCTGTTTTTAATATCGTTAAAAAGAATTGTTTCCCTTCTAATCGTATAAACTTAAAAGCATCGGTGATAATGGCTCCTAAATCTCGTTCTTTTTTAAATTGTATGTATTCTTTATTCATAAGTTGGTTGATTGATAATTGATTTTTTATGTAGTTGAATTGGGTATATTACGTAGTAAAATATAATACTTGCTAAGGATGCTAAAATAATAGTGATTGCTAACCAATCTGGCATTTCGGTATGGCGCGTTACAAAACCTTCTAAAAATCCGGCGATGATAAAAAACGGAATCGTACTTACCATAATTTTTAATCCATCTTTCATACTTCTTTTAAAAGATTCTAATCGAGAATAGGTTTCGGGAAACAACAATCCGTTTCCTAAAACCAAGCCTGCACAACCTGCAATTACAATTACTGATATTTCTATGGTACCGTGAATCCAAATCGTACGAGACGATTCCCATAACAATCCTTTATCGTAAAAGAAATACAAAAACGAACCTAACATAATACCGTTTTGCATCATTATATATAAAGTTCCTACAGAAAATAGCATTCCTAAAACAAAAGCAAACATGGCTACTTTTATATTATTAATGGTAATACCAATAAACATATCTACTTCGTTGGCTTTTTTATAAACTGCCATCGGGTCGCCTTTTTCAATATTCTCTAACGTCATGTTTACATAACTGTCACCTAAAATAAGGCGAACAAAATCAACATCATTAGCAGAAGAAAAAGCACCAACCAAACTAAAAAAAGCAAACACACCAAAGGCTATGAACAACTGTTTTTGATGTTTGTAAAATGATAAAGGAAACTCCGTTTTAAAAAAACTGATGAACCTATTTTTACTTTCTTTTTTAGTTTTGTAAATTTTTTGATGCGCTACAGATCCTATCGAATTTAAATACACCACTGTATTACCGTTCGGATAAAAGGTTTTAGCATAACTTAAATCGTCAGTCAGCTCAACATATAAGTCAGATAATTTATCTGGAGAAAGGCTTGTTTTCTTGTACAAAGCATCTTCAAACAATTGCCACTTCTCCTTATTTTTTTTTACAAAGGCAGCTTCTCTCATTCAGAAAAAAAATTATAGCAAATTTTAAGAGAAACGTCTCTAATCATAGAATATTTTTATCTTCGCTAAACTAAAAAAAGTTGAAAGAACAATCAATAAAAAATTGAAAAACTAATTCATGGATAATTTTCAAATAGAAACTGCTCAAAATATTTCAATAAATCAAAATGTAGCACATATTACTACCCGAATTGGTTCTTACTTAATAGACGCTTTATTTATTGCTGGTTATTACATTATCCTGTTTTTTATAATGGCAATGCTAAATATGGCTCCTAGTATGAAATATATGAGCATATATATGCTATTAGGCTTACCTGCTTTTTTTTACAGTTTACTTTTTGAAGTTTTAATGAACGGACAAACACCTGGTAAATATTTTAATAGCACCAGAGTTGTAAAGATAGACGGATCTAAACCAACATTTGGTAGTTATCTAATACGTTGGTTATTACGTATTATAGATTTTACTTTAGCTGGTGGATCGGTTGCTGTTTTAACTATTCTTTTAAACGGAAAAGGACAACGTTTAGGTGATTTAGCTGCGTCAACTACTGTTATTTCTGAAAAGAAAAGAATTACCTTAAAAGATACTATCGCCAATGATATTGACGATAATTACGTACCTCTTTACTCACAAGTTACTTTACTTAGCGATAGCGATATTCACACTATTAAAAAAGTGTACAACGACGCTAAAAAGAAAAGAAACCATCAAGTAATTCTAAAATTACATATAAAGGTTAAGGAGTTAACGAATATTACTACTGATCAAAACCCGATGGATTTTATAGATACCGTTATTAAAGATTATCATTATTTCGCGCAGCAGTAAATAGCCTTATATTATTAGATAAAAGTATTCAATCTTACTTCATTTACTGTCAGGTCGAGCGTAGTCTAGGCCTCTTTTTTAAGAACCTAAAAATTCTAGACTGCACTCGAACAGACTATTATATGTTCTTCAGTTTTAAAAAACAATTTGTTATTTCATTAAATACGAATCAGTTAAAAAATTGTTGATTTTTGGTTGATAAAAAGACAAAGGCAAGTCATTTTTAAGTTGATTAATATGCTATTTTCGCCTTCCTTATCAATCTATAAATTCAGGATTTCTTCAGCGCATGAAAAACGAAAAAAACTGGTTACAATATTATAAAAACAGCTTATCTGATAGTGAAAACCTGGCTATTGATATTTCTAAAATCAAGAACTTATTTCACCAACAATCTTCAGATTTAAGCAATGCGCTCATCAACTCTAAACAAGCAAATGAATTATTAGATGTCGAGGAACGACGTATTAATCGTTTAAAAGGAATCACCAAAAAAGACAGTAACAAGTGGTATAAAGTTGAAGAAACTAAAATACTTATCTCTCCTTTTCATTTAGAATATCAAACGGATAACACTACGTATAAACAACGCCCAATACATCCTTTTTGGATTACTGCCGTTGTAAATCGTTCAGGACAATTATCGGCTCCTAAAGAATTGTTTCCTTTAATTGTTCGTAATTATTTAACGCCGGTTGCCGATGTTAAAAATGATTTCATTTTTTCTGAAATTGATACTATTTTAGATGCTAAAGAACTTGAAACTCCATATACTGAATACGACGATGAAATAGTACCCTGGGATGAATACTGGAATTATATAAACGATATCTTTTCGGCAATTACCAATAGTAACTTAAATAATTATCAAATAGAAAGATACACGACAAAATATCAACTTACTTATTTTGCCATTAGTTCTAAAATTTCAACCGCAAAAAGTATTCTTTTCTTGTATGAAAACTTGTTGAAAAACGAAGAAGAATTACCAATTTTATCAAAAATAATAGATCCTACTGCAAAAAACAGAATTGAAGCTGTTACCGATACTGGTTTTTTAAATTACAACCATTTGCATTTAGGTCAAATGTCTAATGAGTTTCCTTTATCTGTAAGTCAGCGTAAAACGTTGCTCTCTTATTTAACCGCCGAAGAAAATGCGGTTACTGCGGTAAACGGACCTCCGGGAACCGGAAAAACAACACTTTTACAAAGTTTAGTAGCTACCGAATTTGTAAAAGCGGCGATTGCAGGACAAGATGCTCCTGTAATTTTAGCTTGCTCTAACAACAACCAAGCAGTTACCAATATTATTGATAGTTTTGTTAATTCTGAAAGCTCGATGGAAGAATTAGCAGCCCGTTGGATTCCTGATTTTAACGGATACGCAACCTATTTGCCTTCAAACTCTAAAAGTGAAAAAGCCTTAAAAAACATCAACTTCTTAAAAGGAAATATGTTTGGTAATGAAGGTACTTTATGTAATCTAGAAGATGAAAAATACTTAAACGAAGCCGAATATTACTTTTTAACAAACTATTGTAATTATTTTAATGCAGAAACAAATTCGTTAGAAGATGTTTGCGATGCATTACAAAACGAAATTATTACCATTGAAGATAAATTAATTGACGGAGTTCAGTTTTCTGCCGACTATATAACTTCCATCAATTACATTAATAACATTCTTATAAAAGAAGCCGATTACATTCAAAAAGATGCTTTTAAAATAGGAAGTCTTAAAGAATGGCGAACCATACTTACCAATTTAAAATCAGCCACAAAACAAGCCGATTTTATTGATCAGGTAAAAAAATATTTTAAAACTGATATTGCTGAAAACAGTCAGGATTTTATTTTCAAAATCACTGAAGATATCATTGCTAGTAACAACAAAACAATTGCTTTTATTAAAGAATGCATCGCTAATTTAAACTTAGCGCTACAAGCAAATCTAAAATTAAAAAACTGGAAAGCAGAAAACAAAATTAAAGGATTTCCTTTTGTTTCAGAAGAACAAATGTGGACCAATGAATATGAAAAAATAAGTTCTAAAGACAACTCGCAGCGTTTTTTTTATGATGAGATTGATATGGAATTACGTCATAAAGCTTTTTTATTAGCAGTTCATTATTGGGAAGCGCGTTGGTTATTAGCTACAAAAGATGCTTTTGAAAACAATACCGAAAAAGGAACAGGAGAAAATGCTATTAAGAATAAATGGAAGCGCAGAGCAATGTTAACACCTTGTTTTGTGGCTACTTTTTATATGGCTCCTAGTCATTTTTTATACAGTCAATTTCAAGGAGAAGATGAAAACGGAAAACCTATTTTTGAGTATTTGCCTTTATACAATTTCTTAGATCTTTTAATTATTGATGAAGCCGGTCAGGTAACTCCAGAAGTTAGTATTCCTGTATTTTCATTGGCTCAAAAAGCTTTTGTGATAGGTGATTTAAAGCAAATTGAACCTATTTGGTCTATTCCTCAAAAAATTGATGTTGGTAATTTAACCAGTTTAAACATGCTTCAAAATGAAAATGATGAAGATTATTTAACAAAAATGGGCTTTTTAGCATCAAGCGGTAGCATTATGAAAATGGCACAAAATGCCTGTGAGTTCGAAACACCTTTAGCTACTGAAAAAGAACAAGGATTGGTCTTATTAGAACACCGAAGATGTAACGATGAAATTATTAGTTTTTGCAACGAACTTGCTTACAACGGTATTTTAAAACCCATGAAGGGAAAAGCAAAAGACAATCAAGTTTTCCCATCAATGATGGCATATCATGTAGAAGGTTTTAGCGAACGTAAATTTAACAGCCGTTGCAATATAAACGAAGTAAAAGCCATTATAACCTGGCTACAACAAAATAAAGAAAAGATACAAGAAGCCTATAATGTTGAAACAATCGAAAGTGTTTTAGGTATCATTACCCCATTTGCGAGTCAGAAAGGTGAATTGTCTAAAGCATTAACCGAAGCCGGGTTTAAGGTAAATAATATAAAATTAGGTACCGTACATGCTTTACAAGGTGCTGAAAGAAACATTATATTGTTCAGTTCGGTATATTCTAACGAAGATGAAGGTACTATGTTTTTCGAAAAAGACAACAAACCAAATATGTTAAATGTAGCCGTTTCTAGAGCCAAAGAAAGCTTTATTTTATTCGGTGATACTCGAATTTTTGATGAGACAAAAAACACACCTTCAGGTATTTTAAAAAAGCATTTAAATATTTACGAAACGGTGAGTTAAAATATTTATTTGAAGCTGTTTCCCGCTTTCCGTACTCGCTCTCTGCGAGGAGCTCAAACAAGTACTACAATCGGGGCTAAGCCTATTTATTAAGTTTTGTCTTTAACTATAAAACCTTTTTTATCCTTTAGAAAACAAAAACACAAAAAAAGAAGAACGATTAAAATCGTTCCTCTTTTATATTCAAAAATTTAAGGATTATTTTTTAAACCCAGAAATTGTTTTCTTAATAATATCTATACATTCCATTAATTGCACTTCCGTCATTACTAAAGGTGGTGCAAAACGAATAATATTACCATGTGTTGGTTTTGCTAATAATCCATTATCACGTAATTTCATACAAATATCCCAAGCGGTAGAGCTTTCTTCAGTATCGTTAATTAAAACAGCATTCAATAATCCTTTACCTCTTACTGATATTACTAAATCAGATTCGTTTGCAAACTCTGCTAACTCAGCTCTAAAAATTTTTCCTAATTTTTCAGCATTCGCTGCTAAATTTTCATCTTGTATAACTTCTAAAGCAGCTGTTGCTACTGCTGCAGCAATTGGATTCCCTCCAAAAGTAGAACCATGGTTTCCTGGTTTAATAACATTCATTATGCTATCATCTGCTAAAACAGCTGAAACAGGATATGCTCCACCAGAAATAGCTTTTCCTAAAATCAAAATATCCGCTTTAACATTTTCATGGTCAATCGCTAACATTTTACCTGTACGTGCAATTCCTGTTTGCACTTCATCAGCAATAAACAATACATTATGTTTTGCACACAATGCTTTTGCTGCTGCTAAATATCCTTCAGAAGGAACATATACTCCAGCTTCACCTTGAATTGGTTCTACTAAGAAACCAGCAATATTCTTATCACTTTCTAAAGTTTCTTCTAAAGCTTTTAAGTTATTATATTCTATTTTGATAAACCCGTTTGTAAACGGTCCAAAATTCTTACGAGCTACAGGATCATTTGAAAAAGAAATAATCGTTGTCGTACGCCCATGAAAATTGTTTTCACAAACTACTATTTGTGCATCATTTTCATTAATCCCTTTTACTTCATATGCCCATTTTCTACATAGTTTTAAAGCTGTTTCAACCGCTTCTGCACCAGTATTCATTGGTAATAATTTATCAAAACCAAAAAGTTCTGTAGCAAATTTTTCATACTTACCTAACATATCATTATGAAATGCACGAGAAGTTAAAGTAAGTGTCTTTGCTTGTTCTACCATTGCTCCAACAATTTTTGGATGACAATGCCCTTGGTTTACTGCAGAATATGCCGATAAAAAGTCATAATACTTTTTACCTTCTACATCCCACACATATACACCTTCACCTTTACTTAGTACTACTGGTAGCGGGTGATAATTATGTGCTCCGTATTTGTTCTCTAATTCAATCGCTTGCTGCGAAGTTAATTGGTCTAAAACAGCCATTTTAAAATAAGTTTTTAATTAATGAATATAAAATCCATTTCTTATCTACCTTTATCCTTCCGAAAAGTGTCGAAAATTCAGCGTGGGAAAGAAATCATCCCTAAAATTGCTGCAATTTACTAAATATAAAATATCTTTCCTTAATTTTGCCAACCATAAATTAGAGTTTACAATGCCACGTAGAGAACGAAATAAGTTTGTTAAGAAAAATCAAGTTTTAGAATTAAAAATTGAAAATTATGCCTTTGGCGGAAAAGGAATTGCAAGAATTCATTCTGAAGAAGGAAGCTTTGTTGTTTTTGTTCCTAATACATTACCAGGCCAATTGGTAAAAGTTCAGATTAGTAAATCGAGTAAAAAATATGCTGAAGCAAAATTAATAGATGTTTTAGAACCTTCTGAAGATGAAGTTGAAGTTCCGTTTCAAGACATTCCTGGTGCGCCTTATATTCAATTACCTATCGATCTACAACATCAATATAAAAAAGAAAGTACGTTATCTTTATTTAAACGTATTGGTAAAGTTGAAAATATTGAAGATTTATTTGATGAATTTATTACTTCGCCAAATGTATTTCACTACCGAAATAAAATGGAGTATGGTTTTTCTGCTATTGGTTACGATAGAGCAAATAAAACAGATGCTGACTTTTTTACCTTAGGATTTAAACGTCGTGGTGTTTGGTGGATGGGTGACAATTTAAACAAGGATTCTGGATTATTCGACGCGCAAGTAGAAGATAATTTAAAAGTGATTCGCGAATATTGCGAAAAAACTGGTTTAGCACCTTGGCATGGACCTAAAAAAGAAGGTTTTTTTAGGTATTTTGTAGTACGTAAATCATACAAAACAAACGAATTATTATTCAACTTAGTAACCACTTCTTACGATTTACCAAAATTTGACATGCAAGCATTTTCTACATTCTTAAAAGATATTTTTGGAGAACGTTTAGCGGGTTTATTACACACTATAAATGATGAAATTGGTGATAGAACAATCGCTACATCTGGAAGTATAGAACTAGTTACTGGAAAAGATAAAATTGTAGAAGAATTATTAGGTTTAAATTTTGAAATAAGTATGAAAAGCTTTTTTCAAACAAACCCTAAATCTGCCGAAAAACTGTATACTAAAGTTATCGATTATGCTTTAGAAAATAAAGAAGCTATTGATAATACTGTGGTAATGGACTTGTTTTGTGGTACGGGAACAATCGGTCAGATTTTAGCTTCAAGAAGCGAAAATGCGAAAATAGTTGGTGTAGATATTGTAGCTTCAGCAATTGAAGATGCAAAAAAGAACGCCAAACGAAATAATATTGAAGGTTTACAGTTTTATGCTGCGGATGTTGGTAAGTTTTTATTAGAACACCCACAATATCAGAATAAAATAAAAACAATCATTTTAGACCCTGCTCGTGCTGGTATTGCGCCAAAAACATTACGAAAAATCATTCGATTAAATGCTGATAGAATGGTTTATGTTTCTTGTAACCCTGCTACACAAGCTCGTGATACAGAACAATTAATGGAAGCTGGTTATACTATTAAAAAAATTAGTTTAGTAGATCAATTTCCACATACAGCACATATTGAAACTGTTGTTTTATTTGAAAAATAAACCGCTATGAAAAAATACATCTTTCCTTTCATTCTTCTTTTAATAGGAGTTTCATCTTGCGAAAAAGATGATTTCTGTGTTCAAAATCCTGTAACACCCAATTTAGTGTTGCGTTTTTACGATAAAGACGATGTTTTTCAGTTAAAGCAGGTACAACGATTCTCTTTAATTGCACAAGGTAAAACGGATAGTCTTTTTACAAATCAAACTACCGATAGTATCGCAATTCCGTTAAATAGTTTAGCCACAGAAACTATTTATACTTTAAAAATGAATGAAACAGATAATTTAGCCATCAATAATAAAATAGCAACACTTACTATAAAATATACTCCAGAAGACGATTATATTTCTCGTTCTTGCGGATATAGAGTTATTTTTAATGATGTAGAACTAACACATACAAGTTGGATTGACAATTTATCTACTTCAACAATTACAAATATTAATAATCAAACAAAAGCGCATGTACAAGTATATTATTAGTCTCTGTTTGGTTGTGATTTATGCAAATGGGTATTCACAAAAAAAAGAAACTTCTGAAGCTAAAAAGGATAGTATAACTTATAAAACAGGTTACGGATTACGTTTAGGTGTTGATATTAGCAGACCTGTATTAGCAATCGTTGATAAAAGTTATAGCGGATTAGAATTGGTAGCGGATTATCGCATTTCTAAAAAATGGTATGTAGCTACCGAGCTTGGTTATGAAGAGGAAATAACCTTTGAAGATTTTACCAAATCAACATCAAAAGGAAGCTTTATAAGACTTGGTGCAAACTTTAATGCTTATCAAAATTGGTTAGACATGAATAACGAAATTTATGTAGGTATGCGTTATGGTTTTGCTCTTTTCGATCAGACTTTAAATAGCTACAAAACAAACGTAGGTAGTACTTATTTTCCGTCTAACACTATTGAAGCTCCAATTACAGAAACAGGATTAACCGCTCATTGGACTGAATTTCAACTAGGTATAAAAGTCGAGGTTTTAAAAAACTTATTTTTAAGTGGTGGATTTTCTTACAAAGTAATGTTAAGTCTAGACGATCAAAAGAATTTTAAAACATTATACGCACCTGGTTTTAATCGTGTTTTTGAAAGTAATACCGGTTTTGGGTTTAATTATACAATCTCATACCTAATACCTTTTGTTAATAAGTAATTTTAGAGCTTACAGTTGGTTTCACTAACTTTACACTTTAAATAATCAAACTTATTAACAATGAATAAAATTCCAAGCGTAAATTTAGCAGACTTTTTATCAGATGATAAAAATAGAAAACAAAAATTCATCGATGAGATTGGTGACGCTTATGAGAATATCGGATTCGTTGCTTTAAAAGGACATTTCTTAGACGACGAATTAGTTGATAATTTATATACCGAAATAAAAAACTTTTTCGACTTACCTACAAATGTAAAAGAGAAATATGAAATTCCGGGTATTGGCGGCCAAAGAGGTTACGTGTCTTTTGGTAAAGAAAGTGCTAAAGGAAAAAAAGAAGGCGATTTAAAAGAATTCTGGCATTTCGGACAATATGTAGACGCTGCTTCTAAATATGCAAACGAATATCCTGATAATGTAAACGTTGAAGAACTTGCTAAATTTAATGAAGTAGGTAAAATGACCTATCAAATGTTAGAGAAAACAGCAAAATACGTGTTGCGTTCTTTAGCTTTGCATTTAAATTTAGATGAAACTTATTTCGACAATTATATTAAGAACGGAAATAGCATTTTACGTCCAATCCACTATCCTCCTATTCAATCAGAGCCTAAAGGAGCTGAAAGAGCTGCTGCCCATGGAGACATTAATTTAATCACTTTATTAATGGGAGCGCAAGGAAAAGGATTACAAGTTCAAAACCATAAAGGAGATTGGATTGATGCTGTTGCACAACCGGATGAATTAATGATTAATGTAGGTGATATGTTATCTCGTCACAGTAATAATAAATTAAAATCTACGATACATAGAGTTACAAATCCTCCTAAAGAATCATGGGGAACTTCTCGTTACTCAATTCCGTTTTTTATGCACCCAGTTTCTGAAATGAAATTAGATGTTTTAGAAAATTGTATCGATGAAAACAATCCGAAGAAATTTGATGATATTACAGCAGGTGAATTTTTAGATGAACGTTTACGTGAATTAGGATTGAAAAAATAATACAATGGATTTACACGATCAATTAAAAAATTTATTTCCAGAACACAAAGAAACGGAAGTAAAGGTAGCAGAGAAATCAGAAATTTGGTTACAAGATGACCCAATACTTTGTAAATATGAAAAACGCAAAGGAAAACCAATTACGATTTTAGATGGTTATACAGGCGCTACGCAAGATTTTAAAAAACTAGCCAAAGAAATTAAAACAACCCTAAGTGTTGGCGGAAGTTTTAAAGACGATAAAATAATTATTCAAGGAGATTATCGTGATAAAATAATGCAAATATTAAAAGATAAAGGCTTTAACGTAAAACGCGTTGGAGGTTAACAATAATAAAGATGTCAAGGATTTAAATTCTTGACATCTTTTGTTTTTTATAAAAAAATGTAAAAAAAACAATTAATTAATAATAACGTCATCAAATGAACGTTATTATATAGAAAATCAAACATTTAACTAAATTCCTATCAATATGGCTTCCCCTAAATTACATATTACAAACGGAGATATTACTACTAAAAGACTTCAAAATTTAAACTTAGACGGCAAAATAATTACATGGCGCGAAATGTTATGTGAAGGAAAAACGACTGTTGATGTTGGTAGTGAAAATTTTTGGAGAACACGTTTCGACTTTTTAAAATCTTCCTATAAAATTTCTAAACAAAAATTTATAGATTATACGGTAAAAGAATATCGTAATCTTTGTAATGAGAAAGCACAAGATGAAATTATATTATGGTTTGAGTACGATTTATTTTGTCAAGTAAACATGCTTGCTGTAATTAGTTGGCTAAAACGTTATAGAAAAGACCGTCAGATATCTTTAGTATGTAGCGGTAAAGTTGAAAATCAAGATAAATTATTAGGTTTAGGAGAGCTTTCTGATGCACAACTAAAAGAACACTACACAAATAAAATTACACTAACTAAAGACGATATTGAGTATGCCGATTATATTTGGCAATTGTACTGTTCTGACAGTCCATTACAGTTAGAAAACGCTTACAAACTACACACAAATACAACTTTCAGTTATTTAGAAGAAGCCATAAAAAATCACCTTTTACGCTTTCCATCAATTGAAAACGGATTAAATCATGTTGAAAATAACATTTTAAAAACAGTAAAAAATAATCAATTTGAAAGTAAAAACCAACTGGTTAATGAACTGCTAATCAATCAAGAAAATTACGGATTTAGTGATTCTCAATATTTTAATAAAGTTGATCAATTAAAAAAAATGTTCACCTCTTTTAATCCTGTTAAACTAAGTAAAGTAGGTAAACAAGTATTACATCAACAAACAAATTATTATGGTAAAATACGTTCTGATTTTTCGTATCTTGGCGGGGCTAAAAAATATAGCTACTTATATGTAAATACTACAAATAGGCTGCTAAAAATTACATCATAAATGAATATTCAACATTCTGAGCTTATCTTAAATCCTGATGGAAGCATATATCATCTAAATTTAAGACCAGAACATATTGCTAACGATATTATTTTTGTAGGTGATCAATACCGAGTAGATAAAGTTACCCAGCATTTTGATACCATAGAATTTACTACTCAAAAACGTGAATTTAAAACAACTACAGGAACTTATAAAGGAAAACGATTAACCGTAATTTCTACCGGAATTGGACCTGATAATATTGATATTGTTTTAAATGAATTAGATGCGCTGGTTAACATCAATTTAAAAACACGCAAAATAAAAGAAACGCACACCCAATTAAATATTACGCGTATCGGAACTTCAGGTTCTTTACAAGCTGATATTCCTGTAAATAGTTTTTTACTAAGCTCTCATGCGATCGATTTAAACGGAATGTTATTATCATATCAAACTGCAGAAATTGCTCATCCAGAAATTGAGAAAGCTTTTATAACACATACTAATTGGAGTGCTAAAAAATCACATCCTTTAGTTGTTTCAAACGGAAAAAACTTAGAAGAAAAATTAATATCTAACAAGGTTTTTAAAGGTATTACTGCAACTGCAGGTGGTTTTTACGGACCACAAGGTCGTGTGTTACGTTTAGCTTTACAAGATGGAGATTTAAATAAAAAAATAGATAGCTTTAGTCATAATGAAAACAGAATTACCAATTTAGAAATGGAAACTTCTGCTATATATGGTCTATCAAAACTATTAGGTCATAATGCCGCTTCAATGAACGCTATAATTGCTAATAGAGCAAATGGTACTTTTAGCGAAGACCCTAGCAAAGTTGTTGCTGACTTAATTACATATACATTAGATAAATTAGTAGAATAAATGCTAAATTTAAAAATCGGTGGCGTACCAGAACACTTTAATTACCCTTGGTATATTACCTTAAAAAACAAAGAATTCACAAACCAAAATATCAATTTACGCTGGCAAGATTATCCTGGGGGTACTGGTCAAATGTGTAAAGCATTGCGCTCTGGTGATGTGGATATTGCCATTGTGTTAACCGAAGGAATTATTAAAGATATCATTAATGGTAATCCATCTAAAATAACACAAACCTTTGTAAAAAGTCCTTTAATTTGGGGAATTCATGTTGGTCATAAATCTAAATTTAAAAAAATTGAAGATTTAGAAAATGCCACTGTAGCTATAAGTCGTTTTGGTTCTGGCTCACATTTAATGGCAATTGTAAATGCTCATAATAATGGCTGGGATATTGATAAACTAAAATTTAAAGTTGTTGGCGATTTACAAGGTGGTATTGACGCACTAACAAACGGAGATGCAGATTATTTTATGTGGGAGCATTTTACAACAAAGCCTTTGGTTGATAATAATACCTTTAGGCGTTTAGGAGATTGCCCTACTCCATGGCCATGTTTTGTTGTAGCGGTTCGTAATGAAGTTTTAGAAAACAATTTTGAAGAAGTAAAAAAAGTTTTAGACATTGTTAATAGCTGTACTAGTGATTTTAAAAATATCGAAAATATTGATAAAACTTTAGCTATCAGATACGAACAGCAATTAGAAGATATTCAAGAATGGTTATCTATTACCGAATGGACTGATGGTAAACCTGTCACAGAAAATTTAATTACTGGCATACAAAATAAAATGCTAGGCTTTAACGTTATTGATTCGAAGAAAGATTCTAATGAATTAATTAGAAATATGTATATTTGATTTTTTAAAACCAAAAAAATGAAAAAAGTAGTATTTATTGCAATTTGTGTTGTTAGTTTAATAGGTTTTTCTTCTTGTGGAAGTACAGCACCTTGTGGTTTATCTAAAGTTGACCAAACAAAACAAAACCAACATCAATCAGAAATTATTGTTGCTGATGCAACTGAGATTGCTGAATAAATTGATGTTTCTTTTATTCAAATTCAATAAATCCGCTTTTCTTAGGCGGATTTTTTAGTTCTTACTTTCTAGCATTGGTACAAACTTAAAATCACCCAATTCGTGTTTTTCAAATTCTTTTGGTGATTTTCTTACAAATAATGTCATTATCTGTTCTTTATCTCCAACAGGAATCAACAACTTACCTCCTACTTTTATTTGTCCTAATAATGCTTTAGGCACAAACGGAGCTCCGGCTGTTACTATAATCTGATCAAAAAGTGCTTCTTCAGGCAAACCTTTATAACCATCACCAAAAATAAATCGCTTAGGTCTATATCCTATTTTAGGTAAAAACCTTGACGTTTTCTTGAATAATTCATGCTGGCGCTCTATCGAATACACTTCCGCTTTCAACTCTAATAAAACAGCTGTTTGATATCCTGATCCAGTACCTATTTCAAGTACTTTATCTCCTGGTTTAATTTCCAAAACTTGAGATTGAAATGCTACCGTATACGGATGAGAAATAGTTTGCTCTGCAGCAATAGGAAATGCTTTATCCTGATAAGCATGTGCCTCAAAACTACTATCTATAAACAGGTGCCTTGGTATTTTACGAATAGCGTTTAGCACATTATTATCTATAATGCCTTTAGCCTGTAAAACAGTAGCTAATTGATTTCTAAGTCCTTGATGTTTGGTAGTATCTATCACAAATGGTAAAATTTCAGCAAGTCAAAAATAGTAATAAATCTGTATAAAAGTGTATCTTTGTTAGCATTGCTTTTCTATTTAAAAAAGAAAAGATAAATAGGTTAAAAACAACGTCATTTTAAAGATAAATTTTAAAATTTTCTTCTATTAAAAATGACCATACAAAATCAAACATACTATGTTAAAAGCTGGAGTTTTAGGGGCAGGTCATTTAGGTAAAATTCACTTGCGTTTGTTACAACAATCTAAAAAATATGAATTGGTAGGATTTTACGATCCTTTTACTGAAAATGCTCAAAAAGTAGCGAAAGAATTTGGATATAAATTATTCGATTCTATTGATGAGTTAATAAATGCTGTAGATGTTGTAGATATTGTTACACCTACATTATCTCACTTTGATTGCGCAAAGCAAGCCATTGAAAAAGGGAAACATATTTTTATTGAAAAACCAATTACAAATACCCTACAAGAAGCGCAAGCTATAAGAACTTTAGCTAGTCAAAACCATATTCGTGGTCAAGTTGGTCATGTAGAGCGTTTCAACCCTGCTTTTACTGCTGTAAAAGATATGATAGACACACCAATGTTTATCGAAACACATAGATTAGCCGAATTTAATCCTAGAGGAACTGATGTACCTGTTGTTTTAGATTTAATGATTCATGATATTGATATTATTTTATCAGTAGTAAAATCTAAAGTAAAAAATGTGCATGCAAGCGGAGTTTCAGTTATTTCTGACACGCCAGATATTGCCAATGCTCGTATTGAATTCGAAAACGGTTGTGTTGCCAACTTAACTTCTAGTAGAATTTCAATGAAAAACATGCGTAAAAGTCGCTTTTTTCAAAAGGATGCCTATATTTCTGTTGATTTCTTAGAAAAAAAATCAGAAGTCGTTAAAATGAAAGATGTTCCTGAAAACCCGGATGAGTTTGCTATGATTCTTCAAAATGCTGAAGGTGTTAAAAAACAAATTTATTTCGATAATCCTGAGGTCGTTGAAAATAATGCTATTTTAGATGAGTTAGAATCGTTTGCGGATGCAATAAACAATAACACAACACCAATCGTATCATTAAGTCAAGGAACCGAAGCTTTACGAGTTGCCCACATGATTATTGATTGCTTTAAAAAATAATAAAACACACACAAAATGAAAAATATCGCTGTAATTGGAGCAGGAACTATGGGTAACGGAATTGCGCATACATTTGCTCAATTTGGATACAATGTTCAACTTATTGATATATCGCAAACTGCCTTAGACAAAGGTTTAGCAACTATCACTAAGAATTTAGATAGAATGGTTACTAAAGAAAAAATATCTGAAGAAGATAAAAATACAACTTTAGGCAACATTTCTACTTATACATCAATTAAAGAAGGAGTTCAATACGCAAGTTTAGTTATTGAAGCTGCTACTGAAAATGTTGATTTAAAATTAAAAATATTTAAAAACTTAGATGAAGTTTGTCCTGAAGATACCATTTTAGCTACCAATACTTCTTCTATTTCTATCACACAAATTGCTGCGGTTACCAACAGACCTGAAAAAGTAATTGGAATGCACTTTATGAATCCGGTGCCAATCATGAAATTGGTTGAAATTATTAGAGGTTATAACACCACTGATGAAGTAATGGATTTTACGGTTGATTTATCTAAAAAAATTGGTAAGACACCTGTTGAAGTGAATGATTACCCTGGTTTTGTAGCCAACCGTATTTTAATGCCAATGATTAACGAATCTATCGAAACACTATACAACGGTGTTGCTGGTGTTGCTGAAATTGATACGGTAATGAAATTAGGTATGGCGCACCCAATGGGGCCTTTACAATTAGCAGATTTTATTGGGTTAGATGTTTGTTTATCTATTTTAAATGTTATGTACGAAGGATTTAAAAACCCTAAATACGCTCCATGTCCGTTATTAGTAAACATGGTAAATGCAGGTAAATTAGGTGTAAAATCAGGTGAAGGTTTTTACGATTATAGTGAAAGTAGAAAAGCTGAAAAAGTAGCGAAGATGTTTTCTTAAAAATATTTTTATATAATAAAAAGAGGCAATTTTAATTGAAATTGCCTCTTTTTTGGGTTTTAAGTAATTACCTTAACAAGAAGTATCTGCTATAATTTTCCATTCACCATTTATCTTTTTAAAGATAATCATAAACACGCCATTTGCATTGCCTACTTTTCTTGTTAAATGATATGCTCCCATCACAAAATAAGCTCCACTATTTATTTTTGAAATATCATTTACCTTAAACTTAAGTTCACCCGAATGATCTTTTGTTGGATAGCCTTTTTTATAGTTTGCTAACGTTTTATCCCATCCAAAAGTAATTCCGTTACTTCCATAAAACTTTAAAGAATCACTTTTCCAATAGCCTTCCATAAAACCTTCTAAATCGTGATTAGACCACGCTTTTTCTTGAGCTTTCATTATAGCTAAAATTTCTTTTTTTTCTGTTTCTTCTGATAGATCAACTGTAACAATTTCTTTTTTACAAGAAACTATTATAGCTAAAAATAGCACACTAAATACGAGTAATTTTTTCATTAAAATAATGATTTAATAATTTCTTTAATTGTAATTCCCTCAGCTTCCGCTTTATAATTTTTAACGATTCTGTGTGATAATATAGGAATAGCAACTGCTTGCACATCTTCAATATCTGGAGAAAATTTTCCGTTTATCGCTGCATGTGCTTTCGCAGCTAAAATTAAGTTTTGTGAAGCTCTTGGTCCCGCTCCCCAATCAATATATTTTTGTATTAACTCGGTTGATTTATCTGATTTTGGGCGCGTTTTACCAACCAAACCAACAGCATACTCCACTACATTATCAGCTACAGGAATTTTTCGAATCAATTTTTGTAATTCTATAATTTCTTGTGATGAAAGAACTGCATTTACTTTTTGATTTATTGTTGATGTTGTATTTTTTACAACGGCTACTTCTTCTTCAAAGGTTGGATATTCTAAATGAATAGAAAACATAAAACGGTCTAACTGCGCTTCTGGCAAAGGATACGTACCTTCTTGCTCTATAGGGTTTTGGGTAGCTAACACAAAAAAAGGTAAATCTAACTTGTAATGATTACCCGAAATGGTAACCGATTTTTCTTGCATTGCTTCTAACAAAGCTGCTTGTGTTTTAGGTGGCGTACGGTTAATTTCATCCGCTAAAATAATATTAGAAAAAATGGGTCCTTTTATAAATTTAAACTGACGGTTTTCATCTAAAATTTCACTTCCTAAAATATCAGAAGGCATTAAATCGGGTGTAAATTGAATACGACTAAATTGTAAACCCAATACTTCTGAAATTGTATTTACTAATAAGGTTTTTGCTAATCCAGGTACGCCTATTAAAAGGGAATGCCCACCACATAAAACCGATAATAAGGTGTAGTTAACAGCCTCTTGCTGCCCAATTATAACTTTACTTATCTCTTGTTGTAAAAGACCAAATTTCTTTACTAAACTGTTTACAGCAGCTACGTCTGACATAGATTAAATTTTAAATTTTCTTTTTCAAAAATCTTAATTTACAAACTATTGTAAACTAAGATTCCCGCTAAACGCGGGAATCACAATATACTAAAATTATTAGTTCTTATTTGTTTTCTTTTTTCCAATCTTTCTTAAAAGTACAATCTTTATAATCGCTTCCTAATTTTATGTAGGTTTCTTGGATTTTTTCTTTTGTCCATTTTGTTATGGTCTCTTCTTTTTTCTTAACCAAAGCAAACTGTTGCATTCTTACGTAATCTTCAACAAGATCGGCTGTATGTGTTTCTGTTTTATCTTTTAACAAGATTACCTTATACATTTTTTCACCTTCACGAGTTTCATCATAAAAAACATCCGATAAATCACCTTTATTAAGTTCGCTAATTCTACCAAATAAATCTGGTGCCATTCTTGTTAACTCGAAAGTAGTTTCTTGTGTATATGGATTTATCAATAATCCTCCATTACTTTTAGTCTCTTCTTCTTCTGAATATTTTTTTACAGCCTCTTCAAAAGTAATTTTTCCTTCTTTTATATCTTTTTTAATTTTTTCAATAGCGTCTTTTGTTTCTTTCAACTTTTCATCTGCTATTTCTGGTTGCATTAATATGTGTGAAACATCACGTCCGTTACCTCTCACTTTATTCAGTAAAATAATATGATAACCAAAAGGAGATTTAAAAGGTTCTGATATTTGACCTTCTTCTAGAGAAAATGCGATTTCTTTAAATTCTTTTACAAAACCTGTTTCTTTGGTTATGACCCCCATATTACCACTATTTTGAGAAACACTAGGATCGTCAGAGTTTATAATCGCTTTTAATTTAAAACTAGCTCCAGCTTCAACTTGCTTTTTAATTTCAGTAAGCTTGTTTATAATACGATCGTTTTCATCTTTTGTAGGTGTAGCTTTTAAAACTAATTGTGCTATTTTCACTTCAGCAGGAATTTCTGGCAATTCTTTTTTATCTGCTAAACTTTTAAAATACACACGTATTTCTTCTGGAGTTACATCTATATCTCCAGTAATTTTTTGCTGTTCTTTTTCGATAAGAAGGTTTTCTTTTTGAACTTTTGCTAGCTCTTTCTTTAAATCTTCAATATCGTTAAAACCATAGGCTTTAATTACTTTTTCTTCGCTACCATATTCATTTGTAAAGTAAGCAATACTTCTTGCTACTTTACTGTCAATATCTGATTGAGCAACAACAACACTATCAATAACACCATGGTGTGCTAATAATTTTTGCTCCATTAACTCTTCTAACATTTCACAATTAGAAATTTTAACTTTCCCTTCACTCCTTAGCTCAACCTCTTGCTTAAACTTATCTATATCAGAATCTAAAACAATGTTTTTACCAATTACTACTGCTACTCCATCTATTTTAGTTTCTTGTGCATTTACAGCCCCTAAACTAGCTAAGAAAAAGGTGAATAATAGACTAGTATTCTTTAAAGTTTTTGTTTTGAATTGCATCATTTATCAGCGTTTTTTCTATCTCTCTAATTAATTCTAATTTTCTTTTGTGTAAAATTATTTGTTTAATCCTCGGACTTACAAATAACAAAGGTGCTGTGGCGTTTTGTTGCAACATCTTTTTTACAGCGACCAAATATACTCCTAAACTATCTTCTTTTTGTATGTATTTAGAAATTTTTAACAAACTTTGCTTCGTTTCCGCCTGAAAAGGCGGAACTTTTTCTTGTAAGTAAGAAAATGAGACCCAAGTTGAATCTTGTAATCGATAAGATTTAAAGTTTAATAAATACCTTTCTAAATCTTCTTTGTCTTCTTCCTTTGAAGATTCAAAGTTTTTGATGACTTCTTCTTTGTCTAAAAAATCTTTTCCGAAGTGAATATATTCAAACTGTAATAATTCTTCATTTAGCTTAAAATTATCTTTATTTTTTTGATAATACACTTCAATTTCTTGCGGATTTACAATCGTATCTAACTGCTGTTTTATTAAACGCTCTTTGTAACCATTTATATAAAGGCCTTTCTTATAATCATTTACTAATTTTTCAATCTTAGTACTATTAACACCAGATATATTTTCTTCCGCTTTAGCGAGTAATAATTGTTTTTTTGCCCAAGAGTTAATAAGTCCTTTTACAATAACTAAACTATCTTTTTTGCTAATACCTTTTGGTAGTAACTCTTCAATATCTTTTTTATAAAGGTTTTTGTTATAAACAGTCGCAATAGGCCTGTGTTGTGTTACTTTTTTAGTTTTTAAACTAATTAAATCACACGAAACAATTAAAATACTTATTAATAAAAAGATTATTTTTCTCACTTTTTTATTGATTAAATGTTTTTAAATTTAAAATATCTTGTTCCTTTTATAAAGAAATAATTCCTTTAATAACGTCTGCTTTTTTGTAATAAGCAATTACTTCGTGAGCACTTTTTACATTTAAAAAAATAGAAAGACTATTGTATTTACCTGTTTTAGATTTTTTAGTCTCAATAACGGCACCACCTTTATCAAATAAATTCTTTACCTCTTCTACCTGATTTTCATCTGTTGGCACAATAAATTTATATAAATATTTACTTGGGAATGTAGTGGTATCTTCTAACTGACCTTTTAACTTAATATAAAATGCTTCTCTATCTGACATAATGCTTTATAAATCTTTTTTCTAAAAAATAATATGCATCAATTAAGGCAACCTTAAAATGATACAGCACAAAATTACACTATTTATTACATTTATAGTTTGAAACTTATATTTTTGCATCATGCAACAAAAAATAGTTTTAATAGGAGGACCAGGTACGGGGAAATCTTCAATTTTAAGAGAGCTTATAAATCAAGGATATAATTGTATGCCTGAAATTTCGAGAGAAGTAATACTTAAAGCTCAAAAAGAAGGAATAGATCAATTGTTTTTAGAACAACCCTTGCTTTTTAGTCAAATGTTATTAGAAGGTAGAGAACAACAATATTTAGAAGCTGAAAAAAGTAATACCGATATTGTTTTTTTTGATAGAGGGATTCCTGACGTACATGCATACATGAATTATTTAGGAAATGAATACCCTCCTATTTACAGAGAAAAAAGTGATCAATATTTATATACAAAAGTATTTATGTGTGCTCCATGGCAGAAAATTTACAGATCAGATAATGAGCGCTACGAAAGCTACGAACAAGCTGTAAAAATTGATACTTATTTAAAAGCTGCCTATAAAGAAATAGGATATGAAATTATAAATGTTCCTTTCGGAACTATAAAAAAACGTTGCGATTTTATTTTACAATCGTTATAAAACGATGTATGAAGCATCCATAAACATATTAAAACATTATTGGGGACACAGTTCTTTTAGAGCTCCGCAGCAAGAAATTATAGCGGCTATATTAGAAAAAAAAGATACCATCGCTTTATTACCCACAGGTGGCGGTAAATCTATTTGTTTTCAAGTTCCTGCTTTAATAAATGATGGTGTTTGTATTGTTATTTCGCCATTAATAGCATTAATGCAAGACCAAGTAGAAAGTCTTGTTGCTAAAGGCATAAAAGCTACCGTTATTCCTTCTGGAAGCTCCCAAGATGATATTATTACACTTTTTGATAATATCCGTTTCGGAAAAATAAAGTTCTTATATATTTCTCCCGAACGCTTACAATCTCGTTTTATTCAAGAAAAAATAAAGCAATTAGAGGTAAATTTAATTGCAATTGATGAAGCGCATTGTATTTCTGAGTGGGGACACGATTTTCGCCCTTCTTATCAGCATATAGCTATTTTAAAAGAACTACATCCAACAACAAGTATTATTGCTTTAACGGCAACAGCTACCAAAAAAGTTATTGATGATATTATAGTTTCTTTAGGCTTGGAAAAACCTACGGTTTTTAAAAAGTCTTTTTATAGAGAAAATCTAGCGTATCAAATTTTTAAAACGGATGACAAACTCCGTAAACTACATCAGATTTTTACTAAAACAAAAGCACCAGCAATTGTTTATGTAAACGCTAGAATTAAAACCAAAGAAATTAGTGCTTATTTAAATGCAAATGGTTTTAAAAGCACTTTTTATCACGGCGGATTAACAAGTTTAGAAAAACAACTTTCTTTTGATAGTTGGATGACCGAAAAAACACCAATTATTGTTGCTACAAACGCTTTTGGTATGGGAATAGACAAACCAAATGTTCGGGTTGTTATTCACTTAAACCTTCCAGGATCTATAGAAAATTATATTCAAGAAGCTGGTCGTGGCGGACGAAATGGTAACAAAGCTTTTTCTGTCGTTTTAACAAATGATAATGATATTAAGCTTAGCAAAGAATTATTGGAAAAATCGCTGCCTGTTATCGAAGATATAAAACTGGTACATCGAAAGTTATATCAACATTTTCAAATTGCCAAAGGAGAACTTATAGAAACTGCTTTCGATTTTAACTTTTTAGAATTTTGCAGTAAATACAAGTTAATTCCTAATAAAACCTACAACGCTTTACAGATATTAAATAGTAACGGAATCATAGAATTAAATTCTAATTTTCAACAAAAATCTACCATTCAATTTTTAGTTTCAAGTAAACAAATTTTGCTGTACTCTCAACAAAATCCATCTTCTAAAAACTTTGCACAAACATTATTACGCTTGTATGGTGGTGTTTTTGAAAACCTGGTAAAAATTGATGAGTTTTATATCGCTAAAAAAGTAGGTGTTACTTCTTGGCATGTTATTGAGGAATTAGAACGAATGGCTGAAAAAGAAATGCTTGAATACAACCAAGCAACCAATAATTCAGAATTATTTTTTCTGCATCCGAGAGAAGACGATACAACTGTAAATCGTGTTTCTAAAAACATCCGTTTGTATTTAGGTCAAAAAAAACAAAAAAATAATGATTTATTAGCGTTTATTAAAAACAATAACGTTTGCAGAAGTGTACAGTTGTTACATTACTTTAATGAAACTAGTAGTAAAGAATGCGGTATTTGCGATGTTTGCTTGCAAGCAAAACAAAACATTGTTATAAAACCGGCTGATATTCTTAATTTATTGCAAGAATATAAAACCTTAACATCATACGAAATCAGTACACATCTAAACGAAAAAGAAGCAAACATTTTAATACTTTTGCGCACGCTTTTATCCGAAGAAAAAATAAACGCTATTAATAATAAATACTTTTTATAAATGAGAGATTTACGCATCGTTTTTATGGGAACACCCGATTTTGCTGTGACCATTTTACAACACCTAATCGAAAACAATTATAATGTAGTTGGTGTAATTACTGCTGCAGATAAACCTGCCGGTAGAGGTCGTAAGCTAAATCAATCTGCTGTAAAAAAGTATGCGTTGTCTCAAAACCTTCCTATTCTTCAACCTACCAATTTAAAAAATGAAGAATTTCAGGATGCTTTAAAAGATTGGAATGCTAATTTACAAATAGTGGTTGCTTTTAGAATGTTACCAAAAGCTGTTTGGGCAATGCCGGAATATGGTACTTTTAATCTGCATGCATCTTTATTGCCGGAATACCGTGGAGCTGCTCCTATTAACTGGGCACTTATAAATGGTGAAACCAAAACAGGTGTTACAACTTTTTTTATTGATGATAAAATTGATACTGGTGAAATTATCTTACAAAAAGAAGTAACTATTAAAGAAAATGAAATTGTTGGTGAGTTACACGACCGATTAATGCATTTAGGTGCAGGCTTAGTTGCTGATACTTTAGACTTAATAGCTACTGGAGATGTAAATACCACAAAACAGCCCGAATTAGAGGAGAAACCTGCTCATAAACTGTTTCCTCATAATTGTAAAATAGATTGGGATAAATCTTTAACCGATATTTACAATCATATTCGTGGCTTAAACCCATACCCTGCTGCTTGGACAACTATAAAAAATGGTGAAGAAGAAGTTTCAGCTAAAATATATGGAGTAACAAAAGAATTTTCTGCCCATGAATTTACAAACGGAACAGTTATTACTTCTAAAAAGGAATTAAAAATTGCTGTAAAAGATGGTTTTCTTATTGTTGATGAAATTAAGATTTCTGGTAAAAAATTAATGGATGCTAAAAGTTTGTTAAACGGTTTTCAATTCGATAAAGAAGCAAAAGCGCTGTAGCCCTCTATTTATAAGGTTTTAACGTTTTATGGTAAAAAACGACCGTGGTTATTAACAATTGTAACCTACTTATTAACAAATAAGCTTTTTTTCAGAGTCAAAACTTGCATGGTACCGCATTCCTACTATATTTGTTGAGCTATTTAGCGAAAAACAAAAATTAATTTTTAAAACTTATTAAAATTATGAACAAATCAGATTTAATCGATGCAATGGCTGCTGACGCAGGAATTTCTAAAGCTAATGCTAAAGCTGCATTAGACTCTTTAACTTCTAACGTTACTAAGTCTTTAAAGTCAGGTAACAAAGTTGCATTAGTTGGATGGGGAACTTGGTCTGTTTCTGAAAGAGCTGCTAGAACTGGTAGAAACCCTCAAACAGGAAAAGAAATTCAAATTGCTGCTAAAAACGTAGTAAAGTTTAAAGCGGGTGCTGGCTTAAGTGATTCAGTAAACAACTAAGACTTTTCTTAAAAACATATTTAAAACAGCATTTAGGCAACTAAATGCTGTTTTTCTTTATAATAGTGTCACAAGTAAAACAAATATTTGTCTATTAAGTATACTACAAAAACAAAAACATGAAAAATACAATTACATTTATTGCCGTTTTATTATGCTTAACTACCTATGCGCAAAAAACAGTAAATGCTTCGGATATTATTAAAGATGTAAAAAATGGTAAATCAGTAACTATTTCTAACGCTACCATTAAAGGCGTATTAGACTTTACTTTTATGAATGAAGCGCTACCTAAATTACCAAAAAGGAAAAGCTGGTGGAATAACGGCGGCTCTAATACTATAGAAAAACAAATTACTAATAAAGTATCATTTGTTAATTGTACTTTTAATAATGATGTATTAGCATATATTCCTCATGAAAAAAGCGGTTATACATTTATTGCAAATTTTGAAGACGAAGTAATATTTAAAGATTGTACTTTTAAACAAAAAGCCATGTTTAAATACTCTGATTTTGAAAGAAATACTGATTTTTCAAATACTAAATTCAACGATGACTCTACTTTTAAATATGCCAAGTTCGAGAGAGGTATTTCTTTTAAAAATACTTTCTTTGAGGAACCTGCTACATTTAAATATGTCAATTTTAAACAATATGTAAGTTTTGCTAATTCAGTTTTTAATGAAAGTGCTATTTTTAAATACACCGAATTTAATAATGGAGTTTCTTTTAAAAACGTAAAGTTTAACGAAGATTTAAATATAAAATACGCTAAAGTATCTGGTGATTTTAATATTACCGATATGGATGTTGCTTATGATATAGACTCTAAGTACACTAAAATAAACGGAAAAAGCTTTAGCAAACATTCAATAAAAAATAAATAGTAAGTTTATAAGATCTCAAAAAAAACTCTAGCTAATGCTAGAGTTTTTTTTATGATATTATCTACCCCTATAGAAAATATCATAAAGATTGAAATAAAACCCCTTAACTTTTTATTTCATTACAAAAATGACACTTTTTTGGTGTATAATTCAAAGGAAAAACACCTTTTATAAAACAGAACAATCTAAAAAACAAACGAAAGCTCTAGTGTTATACACTAGAGCTTTGTTTATAATGATATTTTATCCCCTTACAGAAAATATCATCTAAATTGAAATAAATCCCCTTATTTTTATTTCACTACAAATATGTATCATTTTTAAAATTCTTTGTTTAGGAAAACCACCTTTTAAAATTCTGATAACAACCTTTTTTTCTACAAAAAAACAAGATTTGTATATTTCTTATAAATAATTTCACAAAAAACAATGCTTCGTTACATTTGACACTTCAAATAATAGATAAAAATGAATAGAGAAGAATTATTAAATTTAGCCAACAAGTATGGTTCTCCACTTTATGTATACGATACTGAAAAAATAATACATCAGTATAAAAATATAACAGCAGCTTTTTCTAAGGTTAAAAGTTTAAAATTAAATTATGCTGTTAAAGCATTATCTAATGTTAATATTTTAAAGGTTTTTAATACACTAAAAAGTGGATTAGATACTGTTTCTATTCAAGAAGTAAAACTAGGCTTACATGCAGGGTTTAAACCTAAAGATATAATTTATACTCCTAATGGTGTTTCTTTACAAGAAATTGAAGAAGTGGCTAAATTGGGAATTCAAATTAATATTGATAATTTGTCGATACTTGAATTATTTGGACAAAAACATCCTAAGGTTCCTGTTTGTATTCGTATAAACCCACATATAATGGCTGGTGGAAATAGTAATATTTCTGTTGGACATATAGATTCTAAATTCGGAATTTCAATACACCAAGTTCCGCATATAAAAAGAGTTGTTGAAAATACAGGAATGCGTATTAACGGTATTCACATGCACACAGGATCTGATATTTTAGATATTGACACCTTTATTAGAGCTTCTGATATTTTATTTGACGTTGCTAAGCAATTTAAAAATATCGATTTCATTGATTTTGGTAGTGGTTTTAAAGTGCCCTATAAAAAAGATGATATTTCTACTGATATTGTTGAATTAGGTGAAAAATTATCTGATCGATTTAATAAATTTTGTAAAGAATACGGTAAAAATGTTACCTTAATGTTTGAACCAGGTAAGTTTTTAGTAAGTGAATGTGGATATTTTTTAGCAAAAGTAAATGTTATAAAACAAACAACCTCTACTGTTTTTGCAGGTATTGATAGTGGAATGAATCACTTATTACGTCCGATGCTTTATAATTCATACCATTATATAGAAAACTTATCTAATCCGAAAGGTAGAGAACGTTTTTATAGCATTGTAGGTTATATATGCGAAACTGATACTTTTGGGTCTAACAGGCGAATTAATGAAATTTCTGAAGAAGATATTTTATGCTTCCACAATGCTGGTGCTTATTGTTACTCAATGGCTTCTAATTACAATTCAAGATTTAAGCCAGCGGAAGTTATGATTTACAAAGGCAAAGATTATTTGATAAGAAAAAGAGAGACTATAGAAGATATTCTTAGAAATCAAGAAGAAATTAAACTATAAAAAAACTCTGATCTTAACAGATCAGAGTTTATCTAAAATATAATCAACCCCTCAACAGACTATATTTTAAAGTACTGTAATAAAGTCCCCTAACTTCAATTACACTACAAATATGGCACTTATTTTCAGTTAAAAAGGTAGGTAAACCCCCTTTTTTCAACAAACACAGCTATTTAACTCTTTACACCAAAGAGTTTTAACCATAAAAAAACCTACTCGTTGAGTAGGCTTTTTATTATAACTATTTTAAAGTCTTACTTTTCAGCAACAACTTCAAATACGATATCAGCAACTACAGCTCTGTGTAAACGTACAGCAGCGTTATATTTACCTAATCTTTTTACACTACCTCCAGTAACTTTGATATATTTCTTATCAATTACAGTACCAGCTTTAGTTAAAGCTTCAGCAACATTAATGTTGTTTACTGAACCAAATAACTTATCACCAGAACCTACTTTAGAAGTAATTTTTAATTCATATCCTTTAATAGTTTCAGCCACTTTACTAGCATCTTCTACTAATTTAGCTTCTTTAAAGGCACGTTGCTTTAAATTTTCAGCTAATACTTTTTTAGCTGAAGAAGTAGCTAATATTGCAAACCCTTTAGGAATTAGGCTGTTACGACCATAACCATTCTTTACAGTTACAACATCGTCTTTAAAACCTAAATTTTCTACGTCTTGTTTTAGTATCAATTCCATGTCTCTACTTCTTTATTATTTTAATAAATCACCAACGTATGGCATTAAAGCTAAATGACGAGCTCTTTTAATAGCTTGTGCAACTTTACGTTGATATTTTAATGATGTTCCTGTTAAACGTCTTGGTAAAATTTTACCTTGTGCGTTTACTAAATACATTAAGAAGTCTGCATCTTTATAATCGATGTACTTAATATCGTTCTTTTTAAAACGACAGTACTTAGCTTCTTTTTTTGTTTCGATATCAAGCGGAGTTAAGTAACGTACTTCACCTTGCTTATTTCCTTTTGATTGTTGTTCTATTGTAGTTGACGCCATTTCTTACTTTTTTGCAGATTTAACACGTTCTCTTCTTTTTTCAGCCCACGCTTCAGCATGCTTGTCTAACCTTACAGTTAAATAACGCATAACACTATCATCTCTTCTGAATTCTAATTCAAAAGGAGTAATAGCATCTCCAGCTACTTTGTAGTCTAATAAGTGGTAAAATCCACTTTTTTTCTTTTCAATTGGGTAAGCTAATTTTTTTAAGCCCCAATCTTCTTTAGAAATCATTTCTGCACCTTTAGATAGTAAGTAGTCCTCAAACTTCTTTACTGTCTCCTTTATCTGAGTTTCAGATAAAACGGGATTCAAAATGAAAACAGTTTCGTAATGATTCATAATTAAATTGTTTAAAATTTATTTTAAGTTTGCAAATATACTGTTTTTCATTGGGGAAACAATCTCTTGTTGCTAAAAATAATATATGTTTTTTTATGTATTATTGTAACCAAACTATTTGTATGCAAATTCCTGAAATCCCTAACTTAATTCATTACGCTATACCTTTTTTTATACTAACGGTTATTATTGAAGTAATAATTACAGTAAAAGTAAAGTTAGAAGGTTACGAATTTAAAGATGCTGCTACTTCTATAACAATGGGTTTAGGCAATGTAGCTATTGGTTTATTTACCAAAGGTGTTGTATTTACTATTTTTACTTTATTATACAATTACAGAATATTTACAATACCTTTTATATGGTGGTCGTGGATTATCTTATTATTTGCTGAAGATTTTGTGTATTACTGGAACCATAGAATCGCACATGAAAGCAGGTTGTTCTGGGCAAGTCACGTAGTGCATCACTCTTCTACAAAATATAATTTAAGTACTGCTTTACGCCAAACTTGGTCCGGGAGCTTTTATACGTTTATTTTTTGGGCTCCGTTGGCGCTTATTGGGTTTCATCCGTTAATGATTTTAACGCAAATGAGTATTAGCTTATTATATCAATATTGGATTCATACCGAGCTTATTAAAAAATTACCGAAATGGTTTGAAGCTATTTTTAATACGCCAAGTCATCACAGAGTACATCACGCTACGAATCCTCAGTATTTAGACAGAAATCATGCTGGAATTTTTATTATTTGGGATAGACTCTTTGGTACTTTTGAACCTGAAGTTGAAAAACCTGTATACGGATTGGTTACCAACATTAATACTCACAATCCTATTAAAATAGCATATATAGAATGGTATAACCTATTAAAAGATGTTTTTACTAGCAAAACATCTTTAGGTAAAAGAATTTTATACTTTTTAAAACCTCCTGGATGGAAACACGACGGATCAGGAAAACTTTCTGGTGATTTACGCCAAGAATGGGAAGAAAACAAAAAAGGAGAAGTTTAAAACTTCTCCTTTTTTTGTTAATTAATATCAAATCGCAATCCTAATGAAAGATTTCTTGTTTCTGTATTTTTAAACAACGGGTTCAAATCATATTTTGCGTATAACCCACAACCTTTATAAGCAAAATAAGCACTTAATCCGTAATTAATAGTATTTGTATTAAAACTTGCCTTCTGAAGCTCTTCTACACTTACTCCCTCTGCATTTTTGTACTCTAAATATTGACGTGTTCCTAATTTAAAACCAAAGAAACCTCCTAGTCCGAAACGAATAGCTTTATGTGTTCTGTCCACAACTTTATTGTCAGCGTATTTTTTGTTTTTTGAAAAATCAAATTCTAAATGCATTGGAAAAGTCATTTGTACATGACGCAACCTACTTTCGCTTAACTTATTTACGTGCTCACTTAAAACCGTTTCCTTACCATTTATAGTATGATATTCATTATTTTCAGCTCTTAAATTATTCCAAAGAAAAGAAAGTCCGTATTTAAAATATGTTTTTGAGGGTTGTTTAGAAATACGCGTTTTCCAGGTAAAACCAACTTCATAAAAATGCGATTGCCAAAACTTATAATCCGAATTATTTAATGAGTTAAATTCGTTATTTGTTAAAACATTATTTACACCCAATGCAAAAACAAACTGAGTAGTTGTTCGCTTACTTTCTCGGTACTTTTTCTTCTTTTTATCTTTTTCTGACAAACTTAATTTAAAAGTGGTTCCTCCTATTTTAAAAGTATTTTCTTCTTCAATATCATCATTACTTACAACTTTTCCTTCAGTTTTATCTTGTACTAATTGTTGTAACATTTGCTCTTGAAAACTTACACTTTTTTCAATTTGAGAAGCATGATATACTGCAGCTTCCTTTTTTAAGGAAGTGGCTTCAGCATTTGTAAGCTCATTTTCTGTTAGCTTAAAATTAATTTCTTTTATTTTAACCTTTAATGAGTCTTTTTGCTCTTTTGTTATTTTATCAATTTTTCTAGATATTTTTTGCACTTCACTTTCAAATGTTTTTACTTGAGACTGGGCAATAGTTGTTACTAACAACACTAATAGTAGTATTCTTTTCATGGTTTTTAAATTTTAAATTAAACGGTAAAATTGGGTGATTTTAATTATCGATAATTAGTAAGCGCTTATTTATTTCTATCTGCAATTGCAACAATTACATCTGACATTTTTGATTTGAACTTCTGCATAAAGTTTTGCTTAAAATCTGCCTCTTCAATGTCGTACTCTACTTCTGCTAAAATTGTTTCAGGATTTATTTTTAAGTTAGATCTTATCAATTCTTTTTGAATCGTATCCAACATATCTTTTCTTTTTATTTTATAGGCAGCGTAATATTCTTTTACTTCTTGTTTTGAGTGCGTTACAGCAAACAATAAATCATCACTATTAACTTTTATTCTTGGTCTTGCAACTTTATTTTTTTGAATATTTACAACCGATATAACTTCTCTTTTCTCATCTATTAAAGCATCTTTTTCTTTATCTAAAGGAGTGTTTTCTACAATTGCCATTATACTTTCTGTAGCTCTTATATACTTCTTAACTGCCAGTTTTTCAATTCTTTTTGATGGAATTTCGTTATCTATAACTGTTTTATCTTTATTAACAATAGCTTCTTCAATTGGTGATATTTCATGTAAATTAATATCCTTTATTTTTAGCGTATCTAAAGAAGCATTAACTATGGTGTTTTCGATATTTACAATATTATCATTGCTTTCGTAAAAAAAACCAATACTAATTAACACCGCAATGCTAGCAGCATAACTTAAATAGATAAATCGTTTCCTTTTTTTCTTTTGCTGCTCTTTATCTAACTGAACACTCAAACGTTCCCAGGCTGATATTGATGGATTTATTTCTCTATCCTTTAACTTATCAGCAAAATGTGTATCTATATTATTTTTCTGCATTTTCAATCTGATTTGTTTTTATATAACTTTCTTGCAACCATTTTCTAGCTTTAAACAATTGCGATTTAGAGGTACCTTCTGAAATATTTAATTTTTTTGATATTTCAGCATGTTTGTATCCTTCGATAGCATATAAATTAAAAACTAGTTTATATCCTTCTGGTAATTTGTCTATCAATTTTTGAATATCATCTACCGAAGTATTCTCTAAACTTTCAGTAGCCGCATCATTAAAAACAAATTCTTCATCTGTTAATTGAATAGGATTTTTTTTATTTAGATATGTAAGACAAGTGTTTACTATTATTTTACGAATCCAACCTTCAAAACTTCCTTCATTTTTAAAGGTGTGTAATTTTGTAAATACTTTTAAAAACCCTGAAAGCATTAAATCTTCTGCATGATGTATATCTTTTACATATTGCCTACAAACACCTAACATTTTAGGTGAATACTGTTCAAACAACAATTGCTGAGCTTCTCTGTTTTGCTCGCTTGCTCTTTTTATTAGTACAGCTTCTTTTTTATGTAACTGGATAATTTTCAATTCAAATAGTTAATTTACTTGTCTACAAATATAAAGACTAGAAGATTGTAAAAAAGGTTGCCTGAAAGTAAAAAAAGAATCTCCGACTTTATAAAAAAGTCGGAGATTCAAATATCATATTGAATGATATTTCAGGGGGACTTACATGTTTTAAAGCCTTATTACCTCTGAATTATACAACAAATGTATCTTTTTAAATTAATATAACTTGTAGGAAAACCACCTGATATTTATAACTTTAATATTTTTTATCCTTTTATATACTTTACTTAAAAAAAATGAAATAAACTTCCAATCAAAAAAACAGACGCTAAGTTTTTATCATTCATAAATTAGTCTTAAACATTTCTCTTTAAAACTTGCTCAGTAAAATTCTTTACACTATTTTTATTTTGAAACACATCTAACAAAAGAGCTTTAAGCGTATGAGTTATAATGCAACGATAGAAGAAGAGAATAAAGAAATAGCCCACAGATATAAAGATTTATTAAAAGGAACCTATCAAACCCTATCCGACGAGGATAAAAAATTAATACGTAAAGCTTTTGATATTGCTGTAGAAGCACATTCAGAACAACGTAGAAAAACTGGTGAACCTTATATTTTTCATCCAATAGCTGTTGCTAAAATTGTTGCTTACGAGATAGGTTTAGGAGCTACTTCTATTGCTGCTGCGCTACTTCATGATGTTGTTGAAGACACGCATTACACCATTGATGATATGGAGCGTTTATTTGGCGAAAACATAGCACGTATCGTTAGCGGACTTACCAAAATATCTAGCTTAAAAAAAGAACAAGATTTTTCTATACAAGCAGAAAATTTCAGAAAAATGTTACTTACTCTACATGATGATGTAAGAGTGATTTTAATTAAAATTGCCGACCGCTTGCACAATATGCAAACAATGGATGCAATGCCACCTCATAAGCAAGTAAAAATAGCTTCTGAAACATTGTACATATATGCGCCTTTAGCCCACCGTTTAGGTTTGTACAACATTAAAACAGAACTTGAAGATTTAGGTTTAAAATATACAGAACCTGAAGTTTACAAAGACATCTTAATTAAAATAAAAGACAGCAAAGAAGACCAACAGAAATATATTGATACTTTTACAGGAATACTTAACGAAGCTTTAGATAAAGAAGGTTTTAAATATGAAATTAAAGGACGTTTTAAATCCATTTTTTCTATTAGAAGAAAGATGCAAAAACAAAATGTAACCTTCGATGAAGTATATGATAAATTTGCTATTCGTATTATTTACGAACCAACATCTGGTGATGAAAAATTTGATGCTTGGAAGATATACTCTATCGTAACCGACTTCTTTAAGCCAAACCCTGCACGTTTGCGAGATTGGATTTCCCAACCTAAATCAACAGGTTATGAAGCCTTACATATTACCGTTATTGGTCCGCAAGCAAGATGGGTAGAAGTACAAGTCCGTTCTGAAAGAATGGATGAAATTGCTGAAAAAGGTTATGCTGCACATTTTAAATACAAACAAGGTAAAGTGCAAGAAAATGGACTTGATGGTTGGTTAAATCGTTTAAAAGAAACCTTAGAAAACCACAGTGCAGATGCAGTAGATTTTGTAGAAGATTTTAAGCTTAATTTATACGCTAAAGAAATATATGTTTTTACGCCTAAAGGCGATTTAAAATCCTTACCGAAAGGAGCATCTGCTTTAGATTTTGCTTTTTCTGTACACACCGATGTTGGTTTAAAATGTAGAGGAGCCAAAGTAAACGGTAAATTAGTACCTTTAAGTTATACGCTAAAAAGTGGAGATCAAGTACAAGTGCTTACAGCTAGTAACAACAAACCTAATGTACGTTGGTTAGATTTTGTTTTAACCGCTAGAGCACGTACAAAAATCAAATCAGCCTTAAAAGCAGAAGAAAAAATAATTGCTGAAGAAGGAAAGGCTATTTTATTAAGAAAACTACGCCATTTAAAAATTGGTTCTGGTGAAAAAATAATTAATGAACTTGCTAGTTATTTCGGTTTAAAAACCAGTTTCGATTTATTTTTTAGAATTGGTAATGGCGCTATAGACAACACACAACTAAAAGAGTTTGTTGCCCAACGAAGTGGTTTAATAATGGGCTTTATTAAAAATACTTTTCGCCGTAATTCTAGTGGAATTTCAGGAAAAGAAGAAGTTACCCATAAATATGATGCACTAGTTTTTGGTAAAGACGAACAAACTTTAGATTATACCTTAGCAAAATGCTGCTCTCCTATTCCAGGAGATAAAGTTTTTGGTTTTGTAACCATTAACGAAGGTATAAAAGTACATAAAAACGATTGCCCCAATGCAATATCTTTACAATCTAATTACGCCTACAGAATCATGCTTGCCAAGTGGATAGACTCTACAAAACAAGAGTTTACTGCAATTATACTTCTATCAGGAATAGATAATAAAGGAATTGTAAATAGTATTACACGAATTATTTCTAATAGTATGGACGTTTTTATAAATAGTATTAATATTTCTGGTGATCATGGCGTTTTCGAAGGAAAACTATCCTTAAATGTTCAAAATAAATCGCAATTAAATAAGCTAATCGATAGCATGAAAAAACTAGAAGGCGTACAAAAAGTAGAGCGTGTTAATACATTGTAAATATCATTTTAATATCCTTGTTTTTTTATCAATAAATAACTGTAAATTTGTCCGTCCGTAAATTTTTAAATCATAATGAGTAATTCAGCCGAAAATCAAGAAATTGTAAAAAAAGTTTTCACTACTTTTTTAGAAGAAAACAAGCATCGTAAAACGCCAGAGCGTTATGCTATTTTACAAGAAATATATGTTGCTGAAGAACATTTTGATATTGAATCTTTATATATTAAAATGAAAAACAAAAACTATCGTGTTAGTAGAGCAACGCTTTACAATACGATGGATTTACTTTTAGACTGTGGATTGGTTCGTAAACATCAATTTGATGGGCAATCAATGGCCCGTTATGAAAAAAGTTATTTCGATAAGAATCACGATCATTTAATTATGACAGACTCTGGCGAAGTAAAAGAATTTTGCGACCCAAGAATTCAAATCATCAAAAAAACAATTGAAGATGTTTTTGATATTGATATTCACAACCACTCTCTTTATTTCTACGGAACAAAACGAAACACAAAATAACAACAACAAATACACTTAATAACACACTAAATGGCAGTAGATTTATTACTCGGATTACAATGGGGAGACGAGGGAAAAGGTAAAATCGTAGATGTATTAACAGGTAATTACGATATTATTGCACGATTTCAAGGAGGTCCAAACGCTGGTCACACCTTAATTTTTGATGGTAACAAACATGTTTTACACACAATTCCTTCTGGAATTTTTCACAAAACCGCTTTAAACGTAGTTGGTAATGGTGTGGTAATTGATCCTGTTATCTTTAAAAAAGAATTAGAAAATTTAGATGTTCACAACATCGATTATACTTCTAAATTATTAATTTCTAGAAAAGCGCATTTAATATTACCTACGCACAGGTTATTAGACGCGGCTTCTGAAACTTCAAAAGGAAAAGCAAAAATCGGATCTACTTTAAAAGGAATTGGCCCAACTTATATGGACAAAACCGGTAGAAACGGAATGCGTGTTGGAGATTTAGAGTTAGACAACTGGAAAGATAAATACAGAGCCTTAACTAAAAAGCATTTAAGCATGCTTGATTATTTTAATGTTCAGGTTGAATATGATTTAGATGAATTAGAAGCTGAATTTGATTTAGGTATCGAAAAATTAAGAACTTTACAGTTTATAGATTCTGAAGAATATTTAAACTCAGCAATAAAAGAAGGAAAAACAATTTTAGCTGAAGGTGCTCAAGGATCTTTATTAGATATCGATTTTGGAACGTATCCTTTTGTAACTTCTTCAAATACAACTGCTGCTGGTGCTTGTACTGGTTTAGGTATTGCGCCTAACAGAATTGGTGATGTATTTGGTATATTTAAAGCATACACAACACGTGTTGGTTCTGGACCTTTTCCTACCGAATTATTCGACAAAGATGGTGAGGAAATGGCAAGAATTGGTCACGAATTTGGTGCTACAACAGGTCGTGCTAGAAGATGTGGTTGGTTAGATTTAGTTGCTTTAAAATATGCTGTTGATGTAAATGGTGTTACAAAGTTAATGATGATGAAAGGAGATGTACTTTCTGGTTTTGATACCTTAAAAATATGTACATCATATAACTATAAAGGTGAAAAGATAACACACTTACCTTATAATATCGAACCTGAAAACATTTCAGTAAATTATACTGAATTTAAAGGATGGGAAGATGATTTAACAAAAATGACTGCAGCAGATCAATTACCTAAGAACTTATTGGAGTATGTTGCTTTTATTGAAAAAGAAACAGGAGTTCCGGTAACAGTAGTCTCTGTAGGACCCGATAGAAAACAAACAATTAATAGATAAATTTAAAAAGGAGCTCATAAAGAGCTCCTTTTTTTTGTGCTTTATGATAGAAGAATATTTACAGAATATAACCAAGCAATTTAAATCTTATAAAGAGGTCGCCGATAAAACTATAGATCAATTACAAGAAAAAGAATTGCATTTTAAGTATAATGAAGAAAGTAACAGCATTGCTTCTATTATTGTACATCTTTCTGAAAACATGTTATCACGTTGGACAGATTTTTTTACTTCGGATGGAGAAAAAGATTCTAGAGATAGGGATGCTGAGTTTGAAACTCAAAATTTATCAAAAGATGAATTATTAACTAAATGGGAAAATGGATGGAACTGTCTTTTTACGGCTTTGAATTCGTTAAATGAAACTAATTTCGAGCAACCTATTTATATCAGAAATAAAAAGCATAAACTTATAGAAAGTATTACTAGACAAATAGCTCATTACCCGTATCATATTGGTCAGATAACTTATGTGGGTAAAATGATTTTAAATGATAAATGGAAAACAGCTTCTATTGCCAAAGGAAAATCAAAAGAGTATATGAAACAACAGTTTCAAGAAAATTCAAAAATAAAAAAGGGAGCTCTTTAAGAACTCCCTTTTTATTTACTTCTTTAAAATTTCTTGTCCGAATTTATGACACAAAGCTAATGTTTCATTTACATCATCAATTGTCGTTTTCGGGTTTATTAAACACATACGTAATACAACTTGTTTATTTAAAATAGTTGTTACTAAAAACGCCTCTTTAGAGTCCATTACCTTTTTAGAAATTTCTTGATTTAATACATCAATTTCTTTTTCTGATAAATTTAATCCAATCGGGTTATATCTAAAATTAATTACTGCTAAGGTTGCTGGTGAAATAATTTCCCAATTTCTACTTTTTCTTAATATTTTTTCAACATCATCCGCTAGTTTAATATTATAACTAACTGCTTTTTTAAAAGTATCTAATCCATAGGTTTTTATCGACATGTAAAATTTTAGCGCTCTAAATCTTCGCGTTAATTGAATACCGTAATCATAAAAGTTTATTTCAGACTCATTCCCTTCAATATCTCTCAAATATTCAGGTTTTTCACTAAAGGTACCACTTAACCATGACGAATCCTTTACTAATAAACATCCTATTTCGTAGGGTTGATAAAACCATTTGTGTGGATCAACAGTTAAAGAATCTGCTCTTTCGATTCCTCGCAAAGCTTTTGCCCCTTTTTTTGATAAAATTGCGGCTCCACCATAAGCGCCATCAATGTGAAACCATAAATTTTCTTCTTCACAAATATCAGCAATTTCATCTAAAGGGTCAACAGTACCTGTATTTGTTGTTCCTGCCGAAGCTAAAAAACAAAAAGGTTGTAACCCTTCTAGCCTATCTTTAGCTATGGCATTTTTTAGTTTATTTATACTTATCCTAAATTCAATATCAGTTGGTAAAATACGAATCTGCTCTTTTTTAAATCCTAAAACACGAATTGCTTTAATATTAGAAGAATGTGCCTGATCAGATAAGTAAATGACAGCTTTCGAAAAATCATCCCCACATTTAATACGACGTGCTGTAACCAAAGCCGTTAAGTTAGCCATTGACCCACCACTTGTAAAAATACCTCCACCTTTTTCTACAGGGAAATTAAACATTTTTAACAGCCAGTTCATGGTTACTATTTCTAATTCTGCAGCAGCAGGAGAAACCATCCACCCACCAGAAAAAACATTAAATCCTGTAGCCAAACTATCGGCCATTGTACTAATAAAATTACTAGGTCCTGGCACAAAAGAATATGCTTTTGGATGAGAAATAACAGTACTATTTGGTATTACATTATCCATCACAAAGTCTAAAACATCGTTTGCTTTCATCCCTTTATCAGGAGCTTCTTGTAAAAATAGGTTATCCATTTCTTTACGGGTCGCAGATGTAACAGGGTTTTTATCTTTTAAAGTATCCCAATGCTCAGCAATTAGGTCTACTATTTTATAGCCATAAGACTTCATTTCTTCTAGAGATAAATCAAAATGGGCGCTCATAAAATTCTTTTTTTAATATTTCTACAAAAATAATCATTAAAAAAGCGACACTCACTTTTAATAGTTATAATTTTATTGATTTATTAAGAAATATCGCAGGTTCTTTTCATTATTTTTGTTGGCTAAACACTGTTACTTTGAAAAAAATATTTTTTTTTAGTTTTTTATTGTACGCTTTTGGAAGTTTTTCCCAAGCAAAAAAAATAAAAATACTTTCTACTCAACAAGCCACTGCGGATGAAGAAAAATATCCTGGAGCAACAATACTTATAGGTAAAGTAAAAATGGAACATGAAGGTGCTACTTTAGATTGCCAAAGAGCACTTCTTTATAAAAAAGAAAACATTTTTAAAGCGCTTGGAGAAGTTATAATCGAGCAAGGTGATAGTATTATTCAGTATAGTGATTTTGCCATTTATAACGGAAATACTAAAAAAGCAAAATCTTGGGGAGATGTAGAAATTCATGATAAAGAAATGAAACTTAGCACAGATACACTTCATTTTGATAGACTAAATCAAATTTTATATTACCCTAGCGGCGGAACTATCCGCGATAAAAAAAACACACTAAAAAGTATTAAAGGAACTTATTTTTTAAGGGATAAAAAATTCACAGCGAAATCTAAAGTTACGGTAGTAAATTCTGAAAGTAATTTAGAATCTGACCATTTAGATTATTATACAAACTCAAATTTAGCGTATTTATACGGGCCTAGTACGGTTACTAATTTAAAAGATAGTACCAAAGTTTACTCTGAAAGAGGGTTTTATGATACCAATACAGACATATCTTATTTTGTGAAAAATGCAAAGCTTTTTTTAAAAGAACGCACCATTTTAGCTGATAGTTTATACTATGACAAACGCAAAGGTTTTGCTTCTGCTACGAATAAAATAAAAGTGATAGACACATTACAAAACATGGTTACCAAAGGTAATTATGCAGAATTATATGAAAAGAAAGATTCGCTGTTTATCATCAACAGAGCTGTCGCAATTTCTGTATTAGATAAAGATTCTATGTATGTTGCGGGTGACAAAATCTTATTAACTGGTAAGCCAGAAAAACGAATTGTTAGAATTTTTAAGAATGTAAAAATTTTTAAATCTGATTTACAAGGAAAATGTGATTCTATTCATACAAGTCAGAATACTGGATTAACAAGAATGTTTAACAACCCTATTTTGTGGTCTGGAAAAAGTCAGATTACAGGAGATAGCATTCAATTTATTACTGATAAAAAAACAAATAAACTCGATTCGTTAAGAGTCTTGCAAAACGCGTTTATGATTCAAAAAGATTCTTTATCAGAAGATGATTACAATCAAATAAAAGGTCGAAATATTTATGGTAAGTTTGAAAATAATGATTTAAGGACCATGCTTGTTAAAGGGAACGCCGAATCGTTATATTTTAATAGAAATGACGAATCTCAAAAACTAGAAACAATCACTAAAGAGATTGCTAGTGATATTGAATTTCTGTTAGAAAACAACGAGATTATTCAAACAAAATATTTTAAAAAATCTGAAGGAAAAACATACCCTCCTTCTGAATTTCCTTCCGAAGAAAAAAAGTTTAAAGACTTTGTTTGGCGAGAAGAAGAACAACCAAAAAAGGTTGAAGACATCTTTGTGAAAAACAAAAAAAACAGTAGTACTTCTACTATTAAAAAGAATGATTCTGCAATAAAAAAAGCAAAAAAATTATTCATTAAAGAAACTACAAAAAAACAAAGCTTAAAAAAATCAGGGGAGGTTAAATCGCTATTAAAAATAAAACGTTTAAAATAATAAAAACTAGTGAAAAACGATTTTTTAAAATATCAAGGGCAAACAACACCTCATCCTTTAGCTATTGAAATTTCACATGCTAGCGGAAGCTATATATACGATACTAACGGAAAAAAAATGTTAGATTTTGTTGCTGGTGTATCTGCAAATACATTGGGACATAATCACCCCAAAGTTACTAATGCTATAAAAAATCAATTAGACTCTTATACACATGTTATGGTGTATGGTGAATTTATACAAAAACCTCAACTAGAATTGTGTAAAGCACTAGCAAAAACATTACCAGAAAACTTACCTTCTGTTTACATCGTTAATTCAGGAACTGAAGCTACTGAAGGTGCCCTAAAACTAGCAAAACGTTTTACAGGCAGAGATGAAATGATAGCCGCTAAAAACAGCTATCACGGTAATACCCAAGGCGCAATGAGTGTTTGTGGTGCCGAACAACAAAATCGCGCATTTCGTCCGTTGGTTCCTGGTATTAAATTTATTGAATTTAATAACGAAGCCGATTTAGCAAAAATTACTACAAAAACAGCAGGTGTTATTTTAGAAACGATTCAAGGTGGTGCTGGTTTTATTGAACCAAAAAATAATTATTTAACAAAAGTAAAGCAACGTTGTGAAGAAGTTGGTGCTTTATTAATTTTAGATGAAATTCAAACAGGAATTGGGCGCACCGGAAAATTTTGGGGTTTTGAAAATTACAATGTTATTCCTGATATTATTATAACTGGTAAAGGTTTAGGTGGCGGAATGCCAATTGGTGCTTTTATTGCTTCTTTTGAAATTATGAATTGTCTTAAAGAAAATCCAAAATTAGGACATATTACAACTTTTGGTGGACATCCTGTAATTGCAAGTGCTGGTTTGGCTACTGTAAAAGAAATTACTGAATCAAACCTCATCGAAGAAACACTAAGGAAAGAGAAATTAATTAGGGATAAATTTAAAAATAACACTGCCATTAAAGAAATTAGAGGGCGTGGATTAATGTTAGCTTTATTAGTTGGCTCTCCTGAAATTGCTTCAAAAGTTATTTTAAATTGTTTAGATAAGGGCTTAATTTTATTTTGGTTGCTTTTTGAAGGTAGTGCTATAAGAATCACTCCTCCATTAACCATTTCTGATAAAGAAATTAACGAAGGATGTGATTTTATTTTAAATGAATTAAATAATATTTAAACTAAAAATTCAAATAAATTTGGTTTATCATTTAAGTATTCACCGTAAAAATTAAGAGCTTTCATTCTAGCCATTAAAGGTGCTAAATCTTCACTTTTAACAAGTTCAATACCAACTACAGCTGGTGCATTTTCTTTACTCGTTTTCTTTGAGTATTCAAAATATGTAATATCATCATTTTCTCCTAAAACGTCTATTACAAATTCTTTTAATGCTCCTGCTCTTTGCGGAAAACGAATAATAAAATAATGCTTTAATTTACCATATAATAATGCGCGTTCTTTAATTTCGGCAGTTCTTGTTATATCGTTATTACTACCGCTTATAACACAAACAACATTTTTACCTTTAATTTCATCTGCAAAAAAATCTAGCGCTGTTATTGTTAAAGCGCCAGCAGGTTCAACCACAATAGCTTCTCTATTATATAAATCTAAAATCGTTTGGCATACTTTTCCTTCAGGAACCGTTATCATATCATGCAAATTTTCTTTACAAATATTAAAAGTTAAATTCCCTACTTGTTGTACTGCTGCACCGTCAATAAACTTATCTATTTTTTCTAACTTAACATTTCTATTGGCTGAAATAGATGTTTTCATAGATGGAGCTCCTTCTGGCTCTACTCCTATTATTTTTGTGTTTGGAGACAGTAATTTAAATACACTAGATAGCCCTGAAGCTAATCCTCCTCCTCCTACAGGAACAAATACATAATCTATAGCCTCTTTAGATTGGTTTATCATTTCTAAACCAACTGTTGCCTGCCCTTCTATAATTTTTTCATCATCAAAAGGGTGTACAAATGTTTTACCTAAAGTATCACATACATGTTTTGCAAACTTATAAGCATCATCAAAAGTATCACCAGACAATTCAATATCAACATAATCTCCACCAAACATTTTAACCTGTTCTACTTTTTGTTTTGGTGTAGGTGCTGGCATTACAATAGTACCATGAATTTTTAATTTCTTACAAGCAAAAGCGACTCCTTGCGCATGATTTCCTGCACTTGCACAAACAATTCCATTACGTCGTTGTTCTTTAGTTATCGAACTAATTTTATTATACGCTCCTCTAATTTTATAAGATCTAACCTGTTGTAGGTCTTCTCTTTTAAGGAAAACATTTGCCTTAAACTTTTCTGAATAAATATAATTTTTGAATAAAGGAGTTTCTATAGCTACACCTTTTAGTGTAGCTACAGCCTCCTTAATTGCCTTTATTGTTGGTGAATATGTGGTATTTACTTGCATATTATTAATGAAAAACTACTGCTTCTTTTTCTTCTTCTTGATCTATTGTTTTCATGGCGGTCATTGACGCTCTTAATGTTTTACCAATAGCCTCAATTGGATGTCCTTGAATTGTATTATTTACAGCAATTAAATCTAAATTATCTACTTCATTAGAAGATGTAAATGATTTACCTATAACAGAAGTATCAACGTCTTTCATAAAATCAACTAACATTGGTTTAGCAGCATGGTCAAATAAATAACATCCATATTCAGCTGTATCAGAAATAATACGATTCATTTCATATAATTTCTTTCTTGCTACGGTATTCGCGATTAATGGTAATTCGTGTAAAGATTCGTAATAAGCTGACTCTGCCTTAATACCTGATGCTACCATGTTATCATAAGCTAACTCTACACCTGCTCTTACAAAAGCAACCATTAAAGTACCATGATCAAAATATTCTTGTTCGTTAAACTCTATTTCTGTAGCTGTTATTTTTTCAAAAGAAGTTTCTCCTGTAGCTGCTCTCCATGATAATAAGTTAACATCATCATTAGCCCAATCTTCCATCATTGTTCTTGAAAAATGACCTGACATAATATCATCCATATGCTTTGTAAACAATGGCGCTAAAATAGTTTTCAATTCTTCTGAAATTTCAAATGCTTTAATTTTAGCTGGATTTGATAAACGATCCATCATATTTGTTATTCCTCCATGCTTTAAAGCTTCGGTAATAACTTCCCATCCGTATTGGATTAATTTAGATGCATATGTAGGTTCAATTCCTTCTTCAACCATTCTTTCAAATGATAAAATAGAAGCTGTTTGTAACACACCACATAAAATAGTTTGCTCTCCCATTAAATCAGACTTAACCTCAGCAACAAACGATGATTCTAATACCCCTGCTTTATGACCACCTGTTGCAACGGCATATGCTTTTGCTTGCGCCCATCCTTTGTTTTCAGGATCATTTTCTGGGTGTACTGCTATTAAAGTTGGTACACCAAAACCTCTTTTATATTCTTCTCTTACCTCTGTACCAGGACATTTTGGTGCAACCATAATAACCGTTAAGTCTTCACGAACTTGCATTCCTTCTTCTACAATATTAAAACCGTGAGAATAAGATAATGTAGCTCCTTTTTTCATTAAAGGCATTACCCTGTTTACAACTCTTGTGTGTTGTTTATCTGGTGTAAGATTTAATACTAAATCTGCAGTAGGAATTAACTCTTCAAAAGTACCTACGTTAAAATTGTTTTCAGATGCGTTTTTAAAAGAAGCTCTTTTTTCTTCAATTGCAGCAGCTCTTAAAGCATAAGAAACGTCTAATCCTGAATCTCTCATGTTTAAACCTTGATTTAAACCTTGAGCTCCACAACCAATAACAACAATTTTCTTTCCTTCTAATGCTTTTACTCCATCAGTAAATTCTGATGAGTCCATGAATCTACATTTTGCTAATTGTTCTAATTTTCCTGCTAATGATAATGTATTGAAATAATTTGTTGCCATTTTTTAGTTGTTTGTTGATAATAATGTTGATATTTTCATTTCGTCTTTAGTAATTGCAATTCGCCCTGATCTGATAAATTGCATAATACCATGTTGATCTAACGTATGATATAATTCTTCTATTTCTTCTTTAGCTCCTGATTTTTCAAGTACAAAAAAGTCTTTATTTATATTAATTACTCTAGATTTACTACTATTAATAATTGTTTGAATTTCATCATTTGCAATTAATAACTCTGAACTTAATTTAAATAAACATGATTCTTGATAAATTGTATTTTCATCCGTATGATAATATGCTTTAATTACCTCTACTTGCTTTTCAACTTGACCGATAATCTTTTTTATTTGTTCTTCTGTTACTTTAACTAATAACGTAAATCTAGACACACTTTTTATTTCTGATTTAGAAATATTCATGCTTTCAATATTAATGTGTCTTCTTAAAAAAATTCCTGAAATTCTATTCAACAACCCTAATTTGTTTTCGGTATAAACCGAAACGGTATATGTTTGTTTATTTTCCATAATTATGCTAATCTTATATCTGAAACTGATGCTCCTGTTGGAATCATCGGAAATACATTATTCTCCTTCTCAACACAAACCTCTAAAAAATATGCATCTTTAGATTCCATCATTTCTTTAACAGTACTTGCTAAATCTTCTCTTTTGGTAACTCTTTTTGCATCTATACTGTAACCTTTTGCAATCGCTACAAAATCTGGATTGGTCATTTCTGTTGACGCATATCGTTTATCAAAAAACAATTGTTGCCATTGACGTACCATTCCTAAAAACTCATTATTTAAAACAACAATTTTAACTGCTGCTTTCGTTTGTAAAATGGTTCCTAATTCTTGAATTGTCATTTGATAACCTCCGTCTCCAGCAATCATCACAACTTCTCTCTCTGGAGCTCCCATTTTAGCTCCAATTGCAGCTGGTAATGCAAAGCCCATTGTACCTAAACCACCTGAAGTAACATTACTTTTAGTTTTGTTAAATTTAGCGTAACGACATGCAAACATTTGGTGTTGCCCAACATCTGAGACAATAATCGCATCTCCTCCTGAAGCTATATTTATTTCCTTTAAAACCTCAGCCATTGTTAAACCATCTTTGGTCGGGTATAAATCTTCTTTCTTTACTTTTTCATATTCAATAGCTTCTAGTTTTGTAAACTCTTCTAACCACTGATTATGTTTGTTTTGGTTGATTAACGGTAATATTTGTGCTAAACTCTCTTTAACATCACCTAAAACAGCAACATCTGCTTTTACGTTTTTATCAATTTCAGCAGGATCTATTTCAAAGTGAATTACTTTTGCTTGTTTAGCATATCTACTTAAATCTCCTGTAACACGGTCATCAAAACGCATTCCTACAGCTATTAATAAATCACATTCGTTTGTTAATTTATTAGGCGCATAATTACCATGCATTCCAACCATACCCACATTTAATTCATGTTCTGTTGGTAATGCTGACAATCCTAAAATTGTCCATGCCGACGGAATATTTGCTTTTTCTATAAACTTCTTAAACTCTGCTTCTGCTTCTCCTAAAATAACACCTTGCCCAAAAACAATCATTGGTTTTTTAGCGTTATTAATTAATGATGCAGCTGCTGCTACTTTTGTTATATTAACTTCTGGTTTTGCTTGGTAACTACGTACTGAAGTACATTTTTCATATTCAAAATCAAAAGTTTCAAACTGAGCATCTTTTGTAATATCAATTAATACAGGTCCTGGTCTACCTGATTTTGCTATATAAAATGCCTTTGCAAAAATTTCTGGAATCTCAGAAGCTTTTGTTATTTGATAATTCCATTTAGTTACAGGAGTTGAAATACCAACTATATCAGTTTCTTGAAAAGCATCCGACCCTAATAAATGAGAAGCTACCTGACCTGTTATGCATACCATCGGTGTAGAATCTATTTGTGCATCAGCAATACCAGTAATTAAATTCGTAGCTCCAGGTCCAGAAGTTGCTATTGCTACACCAACTTTACCAGTTACCCTTGCAAATCCTTGTGCTGCATGCGTAGCTCCTTGCTCATGGCGAGTAAGCACATGATTAATTTTATCTTGGTATTTGTATAGCTCATCATATACCGGCATAATTGCCCCACCAGGATATCCATAAATTAAATCTGCTCCTTCTTCAAGTAAGCATTTAACAACAGCTTCTGCTCCAGAGATATGTATTTTCTGCTTTGAAACTGTTTCAGGTTTTGTTTGCGTTTTTGTATTCATAATTTCAGCTATTAAAATGCATCAGTTACACAGCCTTTAGATGCTGACGCTACTGTTTTTGCGTATTTGTATAATATTCCTTTTTTATGCTTTAATGCAGGTGCTACCCATTGTGCTTTTCTTTCTGCTAATTCCTCATCAGAAAGTAATACATTTATAGAATTGTCTTCTGCACTAATTCTAATTTTATCTCCTGTTTTAAGTAAACCAATTGCTCCTCCAGATTGTGCTTCAGGTGTAATATGCCCAACTACAAACCCATGCGTTCCTCCAGAAAAACGACCATCAGTAATTAATGCTACAGATTTTCCTAAGCCTGCTCCCATAATAAGCGAAGTTGGCTTTAACATTTCTGGCATTCCAGGTCCTCCTTTTGGTCCAACATATCTAATTACAACCACATCACCTCTTTCTACCTCTCCGTTAGAAATACCTGTATTTGCTGCCTGTTCTCCATCATATACAACTGCTTTTCCTTCAAAAAGCAATCCTTCATTTCCTGAAATTTTTGCAACAGCTCCTTCAGAAGCTAAGTTCCCATAGATTATTTGAATGTTTCCTGATGTTTTTAAAGCTTTATCTTTTGGGTGTATTACATCTTGATCATCAAACTCCATTGCCTCAACATTTGCTAAGTTTTCAGCCAATGTTTTTCCTGTAACAGTTAAACAATCACCATGTAAATAACCATTATCTAATAAATATTTCATTACAGCAGGTGTACCTCCTATTGAATGAACATCTTCCATTAAATATTTTCCTGATGGTTTTAAATCTGCAATTAAAGGAGTTCTATCACTCACTTTTTGAATATCTTCTAAAGTAAAATCTATATCAGCAGCATGTGCTATTGCTAAAAAGTGTAATACCGCATTGGTAGAACCTCCTAAAGCATTTACTAATGCCATTGCGTTTTCTAAAGACTTTTTAGATATAATATCTAAAGGTTTTAAATCTAACTCTAATAAGTTTTTAATAGCCAAAGCTGTTCTTTCTGCTTCAGATAATTTATTAGGATTTTCTGCTGGTATTGATGAATTATATGGTAATGCAAATCCCATACATTCTATTGCTGATGCCATTGTATTTGCAGTATACATACCACCACAAGCACCTGCACCAGGAATTGCTCTTTTTATAATTTCTCTATATTCATCCTCTTCTATTTCTCCTGCTACTTTTTGGCCTAAAGCTTCAAAAGCAGAAACAATATTTAATTTCTTTCCTTTGTAGTTTCCAGAAGCAATTGTTCCTCCATACATCATAATTGATGGACGATTTAAACGCAACATGGCAATTACTGCTCCGGGCATATTTTTATCACAACCAACTACCGATACTAATGCGTCATAACTTTGCGCATTCATAACCGTTTCTATAGAATCGGCAATAATATCTCTTGAAGCTAACGAGTAATTCATTCCTGAAGTTCCCATCGAAATTCCATCAGAAACTCCAATTGTATTAAATCCTAAACCAACTAAACCTGCAATTTTTGTTTCAACTTTAACTTCGGCTGCTAAATTGTTTAAATGCATATTACATGGGTTACCATCATAGCCAGTACTTGCAATACCAACTTGAGCTTTACTCATGTCTTCATCTGTTAAACCAACTGCATACAACATTGCTTGTGATGCTGGTTGAGATTCATCTTGTGTTAACCTACTACTGTGTTTGTTTAATTTCATTTTAACTTGCTTTACGTTTATTACGTAATCCTAATACTTCGTTTTTATATAATTTCATTAATTGATATCCGTGCGATTTCTCCCATGCTAATGGGAAATGATACTCATCTAATGATTCTAATCCTACAACTTCTGCCGCTGTTCCTGTAAAAAAACAAGCGTCCATATTTTTTAATTCTTCTAAAGTCACATGCTTTTCTTCTAGTGGAATTCCATTTTCTTTACATAAATCAATTACTGTTGATCTTGTAATACCTGCCATAATATGACCTTTAGGAGGCGTATATAATTTCCCATCTTTCTCCATAAATATATTTGCTCCAGAACACTCAGCAACATTATTATTCATATCTAACAACAAAGCCTCATCATAACCTGCCGCTTTCACTTCATTTGATGCTAAAATAGAGTTGGTATAATGCCCTGTTACTTTTGCTTCAACAAAGCATGATTTAGGATTTGGACGTTGAAATTTAGATGTTTTAACTCTTAATAGTTTATTCCCCATTAATTTACCCCATTCCCAACATTGTATAATTAATTGAGAATCTTTAGCTGAAAAGACCCCCATATTTTCACCTGCTACAATTAGAGGTCGGATATATGCGTCTTGTAAATTATTTTTTTCTAACAACTCATATGTTAATCGTGTAAGCTCTTCTTCGGTATAATTAAACTCAATACTCATTACTTCTGCTCCGTATTTAAGTCGTTTATAATGTTCTTCTGATTTAAATATTCTAGTGCCTTCACTCGTTTTATAAGCTCTTATTCCTTCGAACACACCATTACCATAGTGTAAACTTTGACTGTATGGATTTGACGTAGCATCTTTTGCTTTGATAAACTCTCCATCGTAAAAAATCACACTTTCTTCGTTATAATACATCCTCTCCTTTTTTTAATATTCAAAATTATTTTATTGTTTCTTTATTAATTCTATTTTCTTTTCACTTTAATGATGCCTATCTAACAATAAAAACACTTAATTGTTTAATTATCAATAATTTAAAAAACAACATATATACTATTCAACATATAAAAAAAACCTGTGTCAAAATTGACACAGGTTTTTTATTGTATAGCAATAAACATCTGTATCAACTCGGTGGTGAGCTAATAATGACAATAATTAATGCGATAATGTTTAAAGTTTGATTCATTTTGTTGTAATAAAAAAGGCTTCCTAAAAATTTAGGAAGCCTTTTAATATTTATTTTTTTTAAATATACTTCCTTTATCCTTGTAAAATAATTACAATGACTACAATAGAAATAATATTTAAAATTTGTTTATTCATTTTTTGTTTAATCTCCGTTTATAAAAAACCGATAGGCAAATATTGAAATTTATTTTTTAATTATCCTAATTATTTTATATTAATTTAAAATTAATTTATATGTTTGCAATATGATTACACAAAAAAATAAAATACGTAGTACTGCTCCCAGTACATTTGTTCGCTTTCGCCGTCGCAGCTAAAAGCAAACAAATATTTCTTTATACGTAATTTTTATTCTTTTATTCTTTGTACAATTTCAAATTCATATCAATAGTATCTGTAGTTATTCTTTCGAATAGCCCCGCAGTTGTACGCCCTATTTTCCGCCGTCGCCCTTTGGGTGCTATCTAATTTATTGAACCTAGGTGAGTCCGGTTCTTCTTTTCAAACAATCAATTTATTTCAAATAACACAATACCTATCAAACACTTAAATGTTTACAAAAATCATATTGGTATTATTTAAAATCAAGAACAATGGAAATTGTTATTGCTAATAAATCACATAGTATATACGCAAAAATTATCTGTGACACTATTGCCGAATCTGCTAATGTTAGAGGTACAGGAATTGCTAAGCGTACACCTGAATATATCATAACTAAAATAGAAAACGGCAATGCTGTTATCGCTTTAGAGAATGAGAAATTTGCTGGATTTTGTTATATAGAATCTTGGGGACATGGAAAATTCGTTGCTAATTCAGGCTTAATTGTACATCCTAATTTCAGAAAACAAGGATTGGCTAAAAGAATAAAAGCAACCGTTTTTGAACATTCGAGAACAAAATTTCCTTCAGCGAAAGTCTTTTCAATAACAACAGGTTTACCTGTAATGAAATTAAATAGCGATTTAGGGTACAAACCTGTTACTTTTTCAGAATTAACAAATGATCAATCTTTTTGGAAAGGCTGTCAAACCTGCAAAAACTATGACGTTTTACAAAGAACAAAACAACAAATGTGTTTATGTACAGGCATGTTATACGATCCATCATTCAAAGAAAAAAACAACACTAAAGTAAAAATTAAAGAGAAAGTTTTTCAAAGATTAAAGAGAATTAAAGAAAGCCTTTTCTTAAAAAAATATAAAAAATGAAAAAATTAGTCATTGCATACAGCGGAGGTTTAGATACATCATATTGTGCCGTTAGCTTATCTAAAGCTGGATATGAAGTTCATGCTGTTAGCGTAAATACAGGTGGATTTACAAATACTGAAATTCAAGATATTGAAAAAAACGCCTATAAAATGAGAGTTACTACTTATAAGAATATTGATGCTGTCGCTACATTTTATCAAAAAGTAGTAAAATATTTAATCTACGGAAATGTATTAAAAAACAATACATATCCTTTATCTGTAAGTGCAGAAAGGATTATTCAAGCAATCGAAATTGCAAAATATGCTAAAAGTATTAATGCAAAATATATTGCTCACGGAAGTACTGGAGCAGGAAATGATCAGGTACGTTTTGATATGATTTTTCAAACTATTGCTCCTGAAATTGAAATTATCACACCAATTAGAGATCAACAACTCTCTAGACAAGAAGAAATACAATACCTAAAAGATAATGGAATTGACTTGTCTTGGGAAAAAGCAAAATACTCGGTAAATAAAGGTTTATGGGGAACAAGTGTTGGCGGAGAAGAAACGTTAACTTCTGCTAAAGCATTACCTGAAAAAGCATATCCTTCTCAATTAGAAAAAAACGGAGAGGAAAAAGTAAAAATGACTTTTAAAAATGGCGAATTCATTGCTATAAACGCTATAATTGATTCACCACAAAATAACATTCAAAAATTAAATGAATTAGCATCTAAATATGCTATTGGTAGAGATATTCATGTAGGTGATACCATTGTTGGAATTAAAGGAAGAGTTGGTTTTGAAGCTGCAGCCGCGCTAATTTCAATTAAAGCACATCATTTATTAGAAAAACACACCCTTACTAAATGGCAATTACAACATAAAGAATATTTGTCTAGTTTTTACGGAATGCATTTACACGAAGGCCAATATTTAGATCCAGTTATGAGAGATATCGAAGCTTTTCTTGAAAATAGTCAAGCTAAAGTTTCAGGTGAAGTATCTATAACTCTTAAACCATATCATTTTCAGTTAGATGGTATTACTTCTAAACATGATTTAATGAATCCAGAATTTGGAAGTTATGGAGAAGAAAATAAAGCTTGGACTGCAAATGATGCAAAAGGTTTTATTAAAATTCTAGGAAATCAAAATAAAATATATCAACAAGTTAATTCTTAAAAAATGATACAAGTAGGAATTATAGGAGGCGCTGGTTATACCGCTGGCGAATTAATTAGATTATTAATACATCACCCAAAGGTTGAAATTAACTTCGTTTTTAGTACCTCTAACGCAGGCAATAAAATAAGTAACATTCATCAAGATTTAATTGGTAATTTAGATTTGAGTTTTACCAATACAATTAATTCAAATATTGATGTATTGTTCTTATGTTTAGGTCATGGAAATTCTAAGAAGTTTTTAGAAAGTAATACTTTTTCTGATGCTACAAAAATCATCGATTTAGGAAATGATTTTAGATTAAAAAAAGATACTATTTTTCAAGAAAAGAACTTCGTTTATGGTTTGCCTGAGCTACAAAAAAGCAAAATTAAAAAAGCAAAATACATTGCAAACCCTGGTTGTTTTGCTACTGCAATTCAATTAGCAATACTTCCATTAGCTAATGCCAACTTAGTTACGAACGATATACATGTAAATGCTGTAACAGGTGCTACTGGTGCTGGTACCTCTTTATCTGCAACAACCCATTTTACTTGGAGAGATAATAATTTTTCATATTACAAACCTTTAACGCATCAACATTTAGGAGAAATCAATCAATCTGTAAAAACGTTACAAACTAATTTTAGCTCTCAAATTGTGTTTATGCCAAATAGAGGTGATTTTTCTAGAGGAATTTTTGCTACGGCTTACACCTATTTTAAAGGAACTTTAGATGAAGCAAAAACACTTTATAAAGAGTTTTATAAAGACGCTAATTTTACTATTATTTCAGATAAAGAAATACATTTAAAGCAAGTAGTAAATACCAACAAGTGTTTAATTCACTTACACAAGCATGAAAATAAATTACTCATAACAAGTGTTATTGATAATTTATTAAAAGGAGCCTCTGGGCAAGCAGTACAAAACATGAATTTGATGTTCGGGTTTGAGGAAACAGCAGGACTAAATTTAAAAGCAACTTATTTTTAGAAAACGAAATGTCAATTCGAGCGGAGTTGAGAACTCTCGACTGTGCTCGAAAAGCCACAAAAAATATAAAACATGAAAATAGCAATTATAGGTACAGGAAATTTAGGGAAATCTATTGCAAAAGGATTAATAACAACCAATGCTATAACTTCTTTGTATTTAACAAGAAGAAAACTAGATACTATTAAAGATTTTGAAGGATATAAAAATGTTAGTTTAACAACTAATAACTCTGAAGCTGTTATAAATTCAGACATCATTATTCTAGCTGTTCAACCAGCACATTTAAAACAAATTTTAAATGATATTAAGCCTCTATTAAAAGAGAATCACATTATTATTTCTACCATTACTGGTTTTTCAATTACTCAAATTGAAGAGGTTGTTGGAGTTCATAATTTTATTATTAGAGCAATGCCTAATACTGCAATTGCCGTTGGTAAATCGATGACTTGCTTGTGTGGAAACATCAAAGGATTGGAAAGAATAAAAGTAGCCGAAGCTGTTTTTAACAGATTAGGTACTTCTATTGTTATTCCAGAATCTAAAATGCAAGCTGCAACCGTAGTTTGTGCAAGCGGAATTGCTTTTTGGATGCGGATGATAAGAGCAACTACTCAGGCTGTTATTCAATTAGGTTTTGATGCCAAAGAAGCACAAGAATTAGCCATGCATACTTGTGATGGTGCTGCAAACTTATTAATTACAACAGGAAATCATCCAGAACAAGAAATAGATAAAGTTACAACGCCTAAAGGCTGTACTATTGAAGGGTTAAATGAAATGGAACATCAAGGGTTGAGTTCTTCATTAATACAAGGAATGGTTACCTCATATAATAAAATTAACACCATAAAAACTGAGCAATTATGAGTTTATTTAATGTATATCCACTTTTTGATATTACTCCCGTAAAAGCAAAAGATGTTTTTGTTTATGATGAAAATAATACGGAGTATTTAGACTTATACGGAGGGCATGCTGTTATTTCTATCGGACATTCTCACCCAACATATGTAAAAAGTATTAGCAATCAAGTAAGTAATTTGGGCTTCTACAGTAACTCAATTCAAAATCCGTTACAAACAAAATTAGCTGATGAGTTAATAAAGCAATCTAATTGTAACGATTATCAATTGTTTTTATGCAATTCAGGAGCTGAAGCAAATGAGAACGCTTTAAAACTAGCTTCTTTTCATACCAATAAAAAGAAAATTATTGCTTTTAAAAATGGTTTTCATGGTAGAACATCTGCTGCGGTTGCTGCTACAGATAACACTAAAATTGTTGCGCCAATTAATGCACAACAAGAGGTTGAATTTTTCGAATTAGGTGATTTACAATCTGTAGAAAAAGCTTTACAAAAAAAAGATGTTTGTGCTGTAATTATTGAATGTATTCAAGGAGTTGGTGGTTTAGATGAAAGTACTACTACTTTTTATCAAAGTTTAGATAAATTATGTAAACAATACAAAGCTTTGTTTATAGCCGATGAAGTACAATCTGGTTTTGGAAGAACAGGTAATTTCTTTGCTTTTCAAAAACACAATATTACCCCAGATATTATTTCAATGGCTAAAGGAATGGGAAATGGTTTTCCTATTGGCGGAATTTTAATTCATCCTTCAATTGAAGCTTCTTATGGTTTATTAGGAACCACTTTTGGTGGAAATCATTTAGCTTGTGTGGCTTCTTTAACTGTTTTAACTATTTTGAAGGAAGAAAAATTACTAAAAAATGCAAGTATTATTTCTGAATACTTTATTAAAAAAGCAGCAGAGATTCCAGCAATTAAAAAAATAAAAGGGAGAGGTTTAATGCTTGGAATAGAATTTAATTTTCCAATTGCATCGTTAAGAAAAGAACTAATTTTTAAACATCATATTTTTACAGGAAGTGCTAAAAATCCTAATTTACTAAGAATTCTTCCGCCACTAACAATCAAAAAACAACATGTTGATCAGTTTTTTGAAGCTTTAAAAAAAGCATTATCATGAAAAAATACACCACAATAAACGATATTGAAAATGTTTCTGATATAATTCAAGAAGCAATTCAATTAAAAGAAAACCCCTTTCAATTTGAAAATTTAGGAAAACATAAAACTCTTGTAATGTTATTTTTCAATTCCAGTTTAAGAACAAGATTAAGTACCGAAAAAGCTGCAAAAAATCTTGGTTTACAAGTTATGATATTAAATGTAAATGATACTTGGAATTTAGAATTTGAAGATGGTACAGTTATGAATTTAAATTCATCTGAACATGTAAAGGAGGCCGCAAAAGTTATTTCTCAATATGCTGATATTATTGCCGTAAGAGCTTTTTCTTCCTTAAAAGATAAAGAAAAAGATGAAGCTGAATTTGTACTAAATAGCTTTACAAAATATGCAACAGTTCCGGTAGTAAATATGGAAAGCTCAACCGCGCATCCTTTACAAGCTTTAACAGATGCAATTACTATTGAAGAGTTAAAAACAAAACCAAAGCCAAAAGTTGTATTGTCTTGGGCTCCGCACCCTAAAGCATTGCCTCATGCTGTTGTTAATTCATTTGTTAAAATGATGCAAGAAACAGCTGTTGATTTTTCTATTACGCATCCGAAAGGTTATGAATTGAATCCTGAAATCACTAAAAACACGCCTATTAATCATAATCAAGAAGAAGCTCTTAGAAATGCTGATTTTGTATATGTAAAAAACTGGAGTAACTACATTGATTACGGAAAAATTACTTCTCAAGACCCAAATTGGATGCTTACAAAAGAAAAGTTAGGCAACTCAAAATTTATGCATTGCTTACCAGTTAGAAGAAACGTGGTAGTTGAGGATGCTGTTTTAGATAGTGACAATGCTGTAGTAATACATGAAGCTAATAACAGAACGTATGCAGCTCAGGTTGTACTAAAAAAAATAATAGAGAATCTTTAAAAAGAACGTCGTTCTGAATTTATTTCAGAATCTCATACATATAATAATGAGAAACTGAATCAAGTTCTGCTTAACGATGTAAAAATTTAAATATGGAAACATTAAAAATTATAAAAATAGGAGGAAATATTATAGACAATCCAATAGCATTAGATAATTTTCTTATGGAGTTTTCTAAAATTGAAGGCCCAAAAATATTAGTACATGGTGGCGGTAAATTGGCCACAAAACTAGCACAACAAATGAATGTAGAAGTTAAAATGGTTGATGGTAGAAGAATAACAAATACAGAAACATTAGATATAATTACGATGGTCTATGCTGGAAAAATAAACAAAACAATCGTAGCTTCTTTACAACAAAAATCAACCAATGCTCTTGGTTTTACAGGTGCTGATGGCAATACAATTCTCTCAGTAAAAAGACCTATAAAAGAAATAGATTATGGCTTTGCTGGCGATATAATTAATGTAGATACTACTGTCTTAAACACATTATTAGATATAGCCATTATACCTGTTTTTTGCGCCATTACTCATGATAATAATGGGCAATTATTAAATACCAATGCCGATACTATTGCCGCTGAATTAGCCATTGGTTTTGCTAAAAAACATCAAACAGAATTGTATTACTGCTTTGAAAAAAACGGCGTTTTATTAGATGTAAACAATGATGATTCTGTCATAGAAAACATCAACACAAAAAAATATAAAGAGTTGTTAAACAACAAAATAATTGCAGACGGAATGTTACCAAAAATGAATAATTGTTTTCATGCAATTAACCAACAGGTACATAAAGTTTGTATTGGAAAATCAGAAATGTTATACAACCAGAATTCAAAATTCACAACAATACAAGCTTAATGAAAACACAACAAGAATTAACGCTTGATGCGATCGAATTATTAAAAAACTTAATAGAAACACCTTCTTTTTCATCAGAAGAGAACCAAACAGCACTGCTTTTAGAAAGTTGGTTTATTAGTAATAATATTCCTTTTAAAAGAAATGTACATAACGTTTGGGCTATTAATAAATATTTTGATGAAAGTAAGCTTACCTTACTTTTAAATTCACATCACGATACCGTAAAACCCAATAATGGCTACACAAAAGATCCTTTTAAGGCAATTATTGAAGATGGAAAATTATATGGCTTAGGAAGTAACGACGCTGGTGGTTGTTTAGTTTCACTATTAGCTACTTTTACTCACTTTTATCATGAAAAAGACCTAACATATAATTTAGTAATTGTAGCGTCTGCAGAAGAAGAAAGTAGTGGTGATAATGGTTTAAATAGTATGCTATCTATCATTCCGAATATTGATGTTGCTATTGTTGGCGAACCAACTTTAATGAATTTAGCAGTTGCAGAAAAAGGATTGGTTGTTTTTGATGCTATAGTTAAAGGTACTCCAAGTCATGCTGCACACCCAAATACCAATAATGCCATTTATAATAGTATTAATGTTTTAAAGTGGTTTGAAAATTATCAATTTAAAAAATCGTCAGATGCTTTAGGTGATGTAAAAATGACCATTACACAAATAAATGCAGGTAAGCAACATAATGCAATACCTTCAGAAGTGAAACTAGTTGTTGATGTTCGTGTTAATGATAAATATACAAATCAAGAAATTGTAGATATTTTACAAAAAGAATCTCCTTGTGATACTATTGAACCTCGTGGAATAAAATTGAGTTCTTCTTCAATTCCGATTAATCATGAATTGATAAAAGCAGGTATTTCTTTAGGAAGAAAAACTTATGGCTCTCCTACCCTATCAGATCAGTCTGTATTAAGTTGTCCTTCTTTAAAATTAGGCCCTGGTGATAGCACTCGTTCGCACACAGCAAATGAATTTATTTATTTACATGAAATTGAAGAAGGAATTGAAATTTATATCAAATTATTAAATCGAGTAATAGTTTAAAAAATAAGTAATCGTCATAACGAGGAAGTATGGTAAAGTTACCTCTTAATTAATTATGAGATTGCTTCGTGCCTCGCCTCGCATTGACAATAAAACATAAAGAATATGAAACTTTGGGATAAAGGATTAACCATAGACAAAAAAATAGAACAATTTACAGTAGGGAACGATAGAGAGATTGACATGCATATCGCAAAATACGATGTGCAAGCATCTTTAGCACATGCAAAAATGTTGCATAAAATTGAAATAATCAATTCAGATGAATTACAAAAATTAGAAGAAGGGCTTGATGAAATGAAACATCAAATCGAAAATAACACGTTTGTAATTGAAAATAACTTTGAAGATATACACTCTAAAATTGAATTTGAGTTAACTAAAAAATATGGAGATGTTGGAAAGAAAATTCACACTGCTCGTTCTAGAAACGACCAAGTTTTAGTTGCCTTACATTTATATTACAAACAGAACATAGCTGACGTAATTAAACAAACGAATACTTTATTCGAAACTCTTTTAGGTTTGTCAGAAACATATAAAAACAATTTATTACCTGGCTATACACATTTACAAGTAGCAATGCCTTCTTCTTTTGGTTTGTGGTTTTCTGCCTATGCCGAAGTCTTAATAGACGATATATATTTGTTAGAAGCCGCTTTTAAGGTAGTAGATCAAAACCCTTTGGGCTCTGCTGCTGGTTACGGAAGTTCTTTTCCGATTGATAGAGCTTTCACAACACAAGAGTTGAATTTTTCTACGTTAAAATACAATGTTGTTGCTGCACAAATGAGCAGAGGTAAAAGTGAACGAACAATTGCAGCGGCTTTGGGCGGATTATGTAACACCTTAGCTCGTTTTTCGATGGATATTTGCTTGTATATGAGTCAAAATTTTGGTTTTATTTCCTTTCCTGATGAGTTAACCACAGGAAGTAGTATTATGCCTCATAAAAAGAATCCAGATGTATTTGAGTTAATTAGAGCTAAATGTAATAAAATACAGGCATTGCAAGCTGAAATGATTTTAATTACTAATAATTTACCGAGTGGTTATCATAGAGATTTTCAGTTATTAAAAGAAAATATGATTGCTGCTTTTGAAGAAGTGAAGAGTATTTTAGAAATTTTCAATTTTTCTATCAAACAAATTATTGTTAATGAAGTAAATCCGAATGATGAAAAATACAAATTTTTATTTACGGTTGATAATATGAATACGTTAGTTGAAAACGGGATGACCTATAGAGATGCTTATAAAAATATTGGTGCTAAAGTTGAAGATGGAACATACAAACCAGATACTTTAAAAAAACATACACACGTAGGTAGTATTCATAATTTAAGTTTAGATAAAATTAAAGATAAGTTTCCGAAGTAAAAAAATAAGAGTATGATTTTGCCAAAATCATACTCTTAAAACTTCCCTTTTTCAAAAAAATTCAATTCTTTATTAAATCCCTACTAAATCTCCACTCGCATTTTTAGAAGGTAACTCTGATTTTCCCATTAAATAAATATCAACTTGTCTTGCTGCTTCTCGACCTTCAGAAATTGCCCAAACAATTAATGATTGTCCTCTACGCATATCTCCTGCCGCAAAAATATTCGGAATGTTGGTTTGGTATTTTCTATAAGTTGCTTTATAATTAGAACGAGCATCTTTTTCAACACCTAATTTATCCGCTAAAGTACTTTCCGGACCTGTAAAACCTAACGCTAACAAAGCCAAATCACAAGGCCATGTTTTTTCTGTCCCTTCAATTTCAATAAGCTGAGGTCGTTGTCCATGAACCATTTTCCATTCTACATTTACTGTTTTTAAAGCAGTTAAATTTCCGTTTTTATCTTTAACAAACTCTTTGGCATTTATTAACCAATTTCTTTCTACACCTTCTTTATGAGAAGTAGATGTTTTTAATTGTAAAGGCCAATATGGCCAAGGAGTTGTTGGTGAACGGTGCCCTGGTGGTTTTGGCATAATTTCGAAATTTACAACCGATTTTGCACCTTGACGATTTGAAGTACCGATACAATCAGATCCTGTATCTCCACCTCCAATAACAATTACATTTTTATCAGTAGCTAAAACTTGGTTTTCAACATCTTTTCCTAAAACTACTTTAGTTTGTTGGGTTAAAAAATCCATGGCTTGTACAACGCCATTTGCCTCGATACCTGTTGTTGGTAAACTACGTCTTTCGGTAGCACCACCACATAAAACCACTGCATCAAAATCTTTTAAACCTTCTACATTATAATTAACACCAACATTTACATTGGTTTTAAATAAAATACCTTCAGCTTTTAAAATTGCTACACGACGATCAATAATTCCTTTTTCTAATTTAAAATTAGGAATTCCGTAACGTAATAATCCTCCTACTTCATCATCTCTTTCAAAAACAGTAACCGTATGGCCGGCTCTATTTAATTGTTGCGCTGTTGCTAAACCAGCAGGTCCAGAACCTACAACAGCAACCGTTTTTTGAGTTCTATTTTTTGGTAGCTGTGGTTTTATCCATCCCTCTTTAAATGCACGTTCAACTATATTTTTTTCAATATTTTCGATAGAAATTGGATCTTCAATAATACCCAATACACATGCTTTTTCACATGGAGCAGGGCATAGACGTCCTGTAAACTCAGGAAAATTATTGGTAGAATGCAATAACCATGAGGCTTTTTGCCATTCTCCCTGATGTATCATATGATTAAAATCTGGAATTAAATTTCCTAGCGGACAACCACTATGACAAAAAGGAATACCACAATCCATACAGCGGGAACCCTGTTTTTCTAAATCTTTTTCTGAAAGCGCAACGGTAAATTCCTTGTAATTTTTTACACGATCTTTTACAGCTGTGTACGTTTCATCTTGTCTTTCAAACTCTTTAAATCCTGTTACTTTTCCCATGACATTATGCTATTGTTAATTCTTCAAACATTGGTTCTGCTGTTTTTATACGCTCTAAAGCACGCTTGTATTCCGTTGGCATTACTTTTACAAAGTTTTTTAAACTCGCATCCCAATCGGCTAATAAAGCAGCACCTTTTTTACTACCAGTATATAAAACATGTTTTTCAATAATCGTTTTTAATTCTACAGCATCTTCATTTAAAACCGCTTCAAAATCGATTGTTTCTGTGTTACACAATCCATTTGTAAATTTATTTTGCGCATCAAAAACATACGCAATTCCTCCACTCATACCAGCGGCAAAATTTCTTCCTGTTTTACCTAAAACAACAACTCTACCTCCTGTCATATACTCACAACAATGATCTCCAACACCTTCTACAACCGTTGTTGCACCAGAGTTACGAACAGCAAAACGCTCGCCTGCAATTCCGCTTATATAAGCTTGCCCTTCTACAGCGCCGAATAAACAAACATTACCTACAATGATGTTATTTTCTGCTATAAAATCGGCTTTATCTGGTTTTTTTACGATTAATTTAGCTCCAGATAAGCCTTTTCCTAAATAATCATTCGTATTACCATCCACTGTAAAAGTTAATCCATGTGCACCAAAGGCACCAAAACTTTGCCCTGCAGAACCGGTAAAATTAAGATTCAATGTATCTTCTGGTAAACCTAAATGCCCATAAATTTTTGACACTTCATGACTCACTATTGCCCCAACAGTACGATTTGTATTTTTTATCGGATACGTAAGATTCATTTTTTCTTTTCGATATAAAGCTCTGTGAGAATCTTTAAGGATCGTAAAATCTAATACGTTTTCTAAATTATGCTCTTGAGTTTCTGTATTTTTAAGCACCATACTCTTATAAGTAGCAGGTCTATGTAAAATACTTGACAAATCTAATCCTTTAGCTTTGTAATGTTTAATTGCTTTATTGGCGTTTATTTTATCGGTTTGACCAACCATTTCGGCTAAAGTTCTAAAACCTAGTTGTGCCATTATTTGTCTTAATTCTTCAGCTATATAATAAAAGAAATTAATTACATGTTCTGGAGTTCCTTTAAAGTTTTTACGCAACTCTTTGTCTTGCGTAGCAATACCAACCGGACACGTATTTAAATGACATTTACGCATCATAATACACCCAGATGCTACTAATGGTGCCGTTGCAAAACCAAATTCTTCGGCTCCTAATAAGGCAGCAATTGCTACATCTCTACCCGTTTTTAACTGTCCGTCACACTCTACAACAATTCTACTTCTTAATTTATTTAAAACCAGTGTTTGTTGTGCTTCTGCCAAACCAAGTTCCCAAGGTAAACCAGCGTGTTTTAATGAGGTAAGCGGTGAAGCTCCTGTACCACCATCGTAACCAGAAATTAAAACTACATCAGCTTTTGCTTTTGCAACACCTGCTGCAATGGTACCTATTCCTACTTCTGATACTAATTTTACATTTATTCTTGCATCTCTATTAGCATTTTTTAAATCGTAAATTAATTGTGCTAAATCTTCAATTGAGTAAATATCGTGGTGTGGCGGCGGAGAAATCAATCCTACAAAAGGAGTTGAATTTCTTGCGGCAGCTATCCATGGCAATACTTTTTCACCAGGTAACTGACCGCCTTCTCCTGGTTTTGCACCTTGTGCCATTTTTATTTGAATCTCTTTTGCGCTTGATAAATAATGAGAAGTTACTCCAAAACGCCCAGATGCAACTTGTTTAATTGCTGAGTTTCTGCTATCACCATTTACATCTTTTTGAAAACGTTTTCTGTCTTCACCACCTTCACCTGAATTAGATTTTCCGCCAATTCTGTTCATGGCAATGGCTAAGTTTTCATGAGCTTCACGAGAAATAGATCCGTAAGACATAGCTCCTGTTTTAAATCGCTTTACAATTTCTGTCCAAGGTTCTACTTCACCTAAAGGAATTGGATCTAAATTATTAAATTCAAACAAACCACGAATGGTCATTAAACTTTCTGACTGCTCGTTAATCGCTTTTGCATATACATTATAACTATCCTGATCACTTAACCTTACAGCTTGTTGTAATTTTGCAACTGTAGTTGGATTAAATAAATGGCGCTCTCCATTTCTTCTCCACCGGTAATTACCTCCAATATTTAAACTTAAATTTTTATCTATTTCTTTATCTGGATACGCTTGTTTATAACGTTTATCTATTTCTTTTTCTATTTCATACAAACCTATACCTTCAATTCTTGAGGCGGTATATGGAAAATATTTTTCAACAAATTGTGAGTTAAAACCAACAATTTCAAAAATTTGAGAACCTCTGTACGAATGTAAAGTTGAGATTCCTATTTTATTCATCACCTTTAAAATCCCTTTTCCGATAGCGGTATTAAAATTATCAACTGCTTTTTGCTCATCCATTCCAGTAATAAAACCTTCTTTTACCTGAGAACGGATAATTTCATTTACCATATACGGATTAATAGCACTTGCACCATACCCAAATAAAGTGGCAAAATGATGCGGCTCACGCGGCTCTGCCGATTCAATAATAATATCGAAAAAAGAACGCTTACGTAATCTGTTTAATTGGTGATTTACAAACGAACACACTAATAAAGCTGGTATGGGTGCAAACTCTTTATTTACACCTCTATCAGAAAGTATTATAATATTTGTTTTTCTTGTTAATGCTTTTTCAACCTGAACAATAATAGCTTCTAAAGCATCTTCTAACCCGTTAAGTCCTTCTGATTTTTTGTATAAAATCTCTATCGTTTCTGCTTTAAAACTTTCTACCGATATGTTTCTTATTTTTTCTAAATCATCGTTAGATATTACAGGATTTTGGATTTCTAATTTTCTACATTGTCTTTCGGTAATGCTAAAAATATTTCTGTCTTTTCCTAAATTTAAACTAATGTCTGTTACAATTTCTTCACGAATACCATCTAAAGGCGGATTGGTTACTTGTGCAAATAATTGCTTAAAATAACTTGAAATTAATTGAGGTTGGTCTGATAAAACTGCTAACGGTGTATCAATTCCCATCGACCCTAACGCTTCTTTACCTACAATTGCCATTGGTGTTATTACTTCTTGAATATCTTCGAAAGTATAATTAAATAAACGCTGACGTGTTTTTATATCGATAGATTCTATCGGACAAGTTTCGCTTGTATAAGGAACATCTTTTAAATGTAAACGTGTTTTATTTAACCATTCTTGATAAGGTCTTTCTGAAACAATTTTACTTTTTATTTCTTCATCTTCAATAATTCTACCTTCATTCATATCCACCAAAAACATTTTTCCTGGCTCTAATCTTCCATGCTCTTTTACATCTTCTGGCGCTACATCAACTACACCAATTTCTGAAGACATAATTAAGTTTCCACTCTTTGTTACTGTATACCTTGAAGGTCTTAATCCGTTTCTATCTAACAAAGCGCCAATATAATCTCCGTCTGTAAAAGGTACTGATGCTGGCCCATCCCAAGGCTCCATAATACAACCATTGTATTCGTAAAAAGCTTTTCTTTCTTCTGACATGGTTTTGTGTTTTTCCCAAGCTTCAGGAATCATCATCATCATAATTTCTGGTAAAGAACGCGCTGTGTGCGTTAATAATTCTACCACCATATCCATAGAAGCAGAATCAGATTTTCCTGGTAAAATTATGGGGAATAATTTGTCTATTTGTGGACCGAAAACATCACTTTTCATAATTTCTTCTCGAACTCGCATTCTACTTACATTACCACGTAAAGTGTTTATTTCTCCGTTTTGACACATATGCCTAAAAGGCTGCGCCAGTTCCCAAGTTGGCATTGTATTGGTAGAAAAACGCTGGTGTACTAAGGCTAAACGCGTAACTAAATCTGTTTCTTGTAAATCTTTATAATAAGGCCCAATATCTTCAGGCATAATAATACCTTTATAAATAATGGTAGTTATTGATAAACTTGGAACATAAAAATAGGCACTTTCAGAAATTTTAGATTTTCTGATAATATGTTCTGCTATTTTACGTGCCGCATATAATTTTGCTTTAAAAACAGCTTCTGTTATTCCTTTTGTTTTATGAATAAAAAGCTGTTCGATATTAGGTTCTGATGCCAATGCTATTTCACCTAATTGAGTAGAATCTACAGGTACTTCTCTCCACCCTAAAATAGCAAGTCCTTGTGCTTTTATTTCGTTTTCAAAAGTTGTTTTACAAAAATTGTATTGATTTAAGTTTTTGGGAAGAAAAACCATTCCAACTGCATATTCTCTTTGATTTGGGATACCAAAATCACAAACTCGTTTAAAGTAATCATGCGGAATATCTATTAACAAACCTGCACCGTCTCCCGTTTTTCCATCAGAACTAACACCACCTCTATGCTCTAATTTTACTAATATTTCTAACGCATCATGTATAATTTTATTCGTTCTTTCTCCATTCAAATTACAGATAAAACCTGCACCGCAATTTTCATGTTCAAATTCGGGTAAGTATAAGCCTTGTTTCTTCATTGTGAATTATATTATACTTACTAAAATAGCTTTTTTAATGAAAATAAATCAACAAAATAGATAAAACACACAATTAAACACACGAACAACTTGTTTTTATTGAATTTTAATAACAAATCAATAATCAAAGTACTTCTTTAGTAAAAACAAAACACTTTTATAAACTTAAAAAGAATCAACAAAAAACACCATTGTAATTTCTTTTGGTAAAGAAACTACAATGGTGTTTTATAAATATGTGAATTTAGGCTAGATAATTGTGCTCTGACCTGCGTGAATATTATTAAAATTCATATCACTATCTTCTTGATTGTATATATAATCTGCAATAAAATCTCCCACTTTGCTTGTTCCGAAGTTTTTATCAGAATTAATATCTTCTGTGGTAATGCCTAATTCTAATGATTTTTCTACTGCTTTTTCTATAACTATTGCTTCTTCATCTAAACCTAAATGATTTAATAACATTGCTGCTGATAAGATAGAGGCTAAAGGATTTGCGATGTCTTTACCTGTTGCTTGCGGAAAAGAACCGTGAATTGGCTCAAACAATGCGTTTTCTTTTCCTATTGATGAGGATGCTAATAAACCTATAGAACCACCAATAACGCTTGCTTCGTCTGATAAAATATCACCAAATAAATTTTCGGTAAGAATTACATCAAACTGTTTTGGGTTTAAAATTAACTGCATTGCAGCATTATCTACAAATATAAAATTTAACGTTACATCAGGATAATTACTAGCCAAAGCAGTAACTGTTTTTCTCCATAATCTAGATGTTTCTAAAACATTTGCTTTATCAACCAATGTTAGTTTTTTACGTCTCTTTTGTGCTGCTTTAAATGCTAAATGAGCAATACGTTCTATTTCTTCTACTGAATAAGAACATCCATCAAAAGCAATTTGTTTATCATCACTAAGTTCTTTAATACCAAAGTAAATTCCGCCAGTTAACTCTCTGTAAATTGTAATATCAGTTCCTTCAATAATTTCTCTTTTTAACGGAGAGTTTTCAATTAATTGCTGATATGCTTTTACAGGGCGTTCGTTACAAAAAAGCCCTAGTTCTTTTCTTAATTTTAACAATCCTTGCTCTGGACGCACTTTAGCCGTTGGATCATTATCATATTTAGGATGGCCAATTGCACCAAATAAAATAGCATCACTTTTTTTACATAAAGAAATTGTTTTATCTGGTAACGGATTACCTGTTTTATCAATAGCACAGGCACCCATTAAGGCTTCTTTAAATATAAATGTATGTTCATATACATTTGCAATTGCATTTAAAACTTTTTGCGCTTGTAGGGTTACTTCTGGTCCAATACCATCTCCGGGGATAACTGCTATATTAAATTTCATTTTTTATCTTTTATAATGCTGCTTCAAAAGCTTCTATTTTATCTTTTTTACTTACTAAAAAATCAATATCATCATACCCATTAATTAAACATAGCTTTTTATAGGAATTAATTTCAAATTCGCTGGTTCCTACTGGTGTTTTAATTATTTGGTTTTCTAAATCGATAATTATAATCGTATCTGGTTGTTGTGCCACTCTTTCAAGTAACTTATTTAAAAACTCTTCAGATACTTGCACTGGTAAAATGCCATTATTTAATGCATTTCCTTTAAATATATCAGCAAAAAAACTGCTTATAACTACTTTAAATCCGTAGCCTGCTAATGCCCACGCTGCGTGCTCTCTACTTGATCCGCAGCCAAAATTATCGCCAGCAATTAATATGCTTCCTTTATAATTTTTATTATTTAAAATAAAACTCTCATTTACACTTCCATCTTTATGATAACGCCAATCTCTAAACACATTATCTCCAAACCCTTTTTTATCGGTTGCCTTTAAAAAACGAGCTGGAATAATCTGATCTGTATCTACATTTTCAGTTGTTAATGGAACCGCTGTATCAATTAATTTTACAAATTTTTCCATCTTAATTTAAGTGTTTCGTTATGTCAATAATTTTTCCTTCTACTGCTGTTGCTGCTGCCATTAACGGACTTGCTAAAATGGTTCTTGCCCCTTGTCCTTGTCTTCCTTCAAAATTTCTGTTAGAGGTAGAAACACAATATTCCCCTTCAGGAATTTTATCATCATTCATTGCTAAACAAGCTGAACAACCTGGTTGACGTAATTCAAATCCTGCCGCTTCAAAAATAGTTTGCAAGCCTTCTTTTTGAATCTGTTGCGCTACTTTTTGTGAGCCAGGTACTAACCAAGCATTTACATTTCCTGCTTTTTGCTTTCCTTTTACATAATTAGCTACTTCTCTAAAATCTTCTATTCTAGAGTTGGTACAACTTCCTATAAATACATAATTTACCTTTTTATCAATTAAACTTTCACCTTTTTTAAAGTTCATGTAGGCTAATGATTTTTCGAACGATGCATCATTATCTGTAGGAATATTTTCAGATATTTTAATTCCCATTCCTGGGTTTGTACCATAGGTAAGCATTGGTTCAATGTCTTCTGCATTAAAACTATATTCTTGATCAAACTTAGCATCAGCATCTGATGGTAATGTTTTCCAATAAGCTACTTTTTTATCAAATTCACTCTCTTTTGGTGCAAACTCTCTATCTTTTACATAATTAAAAGTAGTTTCATCAGGAGCAATCATTCCGCCTCTTGCACCCATTTCAATACTCATATTACAAACGGTCATACGGCCTTCCATAGACATTTCTTCGAATACATTTCCTGCATATTCACAAAAATATCCTGTGCCCGAATTGGTTCCTAATTGAGCAATAATGTATAATATAACGTCTTTAGGAGATACCCCATTTTTTAATTTTCCATTTACAGAAACTCGTAAACTTTTAGGTTTTTGTAACAATAAACATTGACTTGCAAATACTTGTGCTACTTGACTGGTACCAATACCAAAAGCGATGGTACCAAAAGCACCGTGAGTAGAGGTATGACTATCTCCACAAACCATGGTCATTCCTGGTTGTGTAATTCCTAATTCAGGAGCAATAACGTGTACAATTCCGTTATTTTCATGTCCTAACTCATATAAAGTAATATCGTTTTCTTTACAGTTTTTTGTTAACTGCGCTAACTGATTTCTAGACAACGCATCTTTAACAGGTAAATGTTGATTTACTGTTGGCGTATTATGATCTGCCGTAGCAACAATTTTATTTGGTCGCGCAACAGGAATGTTACGTTCTTTTAACTCGTTAAAAGCTTGCGGACTGGTAACTTCGTGAATTAGATGTTTATCTATATATAAAACTTGTGGCCCGTCTTTAACTGTATCTACCACATGAGCATCCCATACTTTGTCAAATAATGTTTTTCCCATTAGGCAATTGCGATTTTAGATATTTTATTTACTTGTTTCATTATTAAATGCAAATCGTCGTCTATTATTTCTTTTTGTTTATCAGCAAAATTTAAAAAAGTTTTATAGGCTGAATCTAATTGTATTTTGGTTAATTCATACCCTATTTTTTTTGCTCTATAAGCCAATGCTGCTCTACCACTTCTTGCGGTTAGTACAATGGCACTTTCGGTAACTCCTACATCTGCAGGATCCATAATTTCGTAAGTTTCACGGTTTTTTATTACACCATCTTGATGAATTCCAGAACTATGTGCAAATGCATTTGCGCCAACAATTGCTTTATTTGGTTGTACTGGCATTCCCATACTCTCACGAACCATGATACTTGTATCGTATAATAATTGAGTGTTTATATCGGTTTGTAAATTTAAATACGGGTGTTGTTTTAAAATCATTACCACCTCTTCTAAAGCGGTATTTCCGGCACGCTCTCCTATTCCGTTAATCGTACATTCTATTTGTCTTGCACCATTAATTGCGCCCGCAATAGAGTTTGCGGTTGCCAAACCTAAATCGTTATGACAGTGACAAGAAATTATAACATTTTCAATTCCTTTTACATGCTCTTTTAAATACTTAATTTTTGCCCCATATTCTTCAGGCAAACAATAACCTGTTGTATCTGGAATATTTAAAACAGTTGCGCCAGCTTTTATCATTTCTTCGCATACTTTAGCTAAAAAAGCATTCTCGGTTCTTCCTGCGTCTTCTGCATAAAACTCTACATCATCTACAAAATTTTTAGCGTAAGAAACAGCTTCTTTACCCCTTTTTATTACCTCATCTTGCGAGGCATTAAATTTATATTTTATATGAGAATCACTGGTACCAATACCTGTATGAATTCTTGGTTTCACAGCGTATTTTAAAGCTTGAGCTGCTACTTCTATATCTTTTTTAACGGCTCTTGTTAAACCACAAACGGTTGCGTTTTTTACAATTTTTGCAATTTCGTTTACCGAAGTAAAATCTCCTGGGCTAGAAACCGGAAAACCAGCTTCGATAACATCAACACCTAAAAAATCAAGTCTTTCTGCTATAATTAGTTTTTGTGTTGTATCTAATTTACATCCAGGAACTTGCTCTCCGTCTCTTAAAGTGGTGTCGAAAATTTGGACTTTATCGTTATTCATTAATTTAAAATAATTGTCATTATATAAATCAAATGTATATATTGGTTTTCTTTACACGCTTTATTCTATTTGTTACTTACGATATTAAAAAGGTGTAAAAAAAACACAAAAGACTAAAAAACAGCTAATTATGAATAAATCAATTACATCATCCAATCAACAAAACGATATGCTGTTTGTTTTGATAAAGTCTTTATCTAAGTCTGAAAAACGTCAATTTAACCTTTATGTTGGTCGTTTAGACGGTAATAATGATGCTAAATTTTTTTCTCTTTTTAAATTTTTAGAAAAGCAAAAGAAGTACGACGAAAAAGGAATTATAAAAACAGGTATTGTAAGTAAACAACAATTATCAAATTTAAAAGCGCATTTGTACAAACAAATTTTAATTAGTTTACGAATGAATCCTGCGCATAAAAATATTCGAATTCAAATACGAGAATTATTAGATTTTGCTACAATTTTATATCAAAAAGGCTTGTATAAACAAAGTTTAAAATTACTTGATAAAGCAAAAAATACGGCAATTGATAATCAGGAAAAAAATATTGCTTATGAAATTGTTGAACTAGAAAAAGTTATTGAAAGTCAATACATTACCAGAAGTATTAGCACTAGAGCTGATGAGTTAACAATTCAAGCTAAAGAATTAAGTCAGCAGAATGTAATTACTAGTAAATTATCTAATTTATCATTACAATTATACGGTACTTTATTAAAAACCGGCTATGTAAAAAATGATGCTGAACTAAAAAAAGTAAACTCTTATTTTAACTTAAAATTGCCTAATTATGAATATGAAAATCTAGGTTTTAGAGAAAAACTTTGGCTGTATAAAGCCAATTTATGGCATAGTTTTTTAACACAAGATTTTTTACAAAGTTATAAATACGCCAATAAATGGGTTGATTTATTTAAAAACGAGCCTAAAAACATCCAAATTCACCCTGTTTTTTACTTAAAAGGGAAAAATTACTTATTAGAAAGTTTATTTTTCATTAAACATTATACCTTATTTAAAAAAGAACTGACTCTTTTTGATGAAGAGATTAAAAACAACGTAATTCCACAAAATAGTAATACTGAAATTTTAATTTTTCAATATTATTATGCAAATAAATTACACTTGCATTTTTTAAATGGTAGTTTTTCTGAAGGTGAATATTTGGTAGAAACCATCAATAATAAAATTAATGTTTATAAAGACCGATTAGACAACCATCATATTGTGGTTATGTATTATAAAATTGCTTGTTTATACTTTGGTATGGGTAAAAACAAAGAATGTATTTTATATTTAGATAAAATTATTAAATCTAAAATAATTCATGTTGCAGAAGACTTACAATGCTTTGCCCGAATTTTAAGTTTAATTGCGCATTATGAATGTGGTTTAGATTATGATTTTGAGCGACAATTTAAAGACACCTATCGCTTTTTATTAAAAATGGAAAACCTTCAGGAAGTTCAGAAAGAATTCATTTCATCAATAAAAGCGCTAGGTGACGTATTTCCTCATCAAATTAAAAAGGAATTTAAAAAAATATATGACCGTTTAAAAATTTACGAAAATCACCCTTATGAAAAAAGAGCTTTTTTATATTTAGACATATTATCGTGGCTAGAATCTAAAATAGAAAACAAGCCAGTTGCACTAATTATAAAAGAAAAAATAGCTAAAAACAAACGCTAATTTTAAAATAATGCCTTTGCAATCGCTTTAACATTATCGCTTTTTCCCATAGAGTAATAATGCAATAAAGGTACTCCTGCGGCAAGTAACTCTTTAGATTGCTCAATACACCATTCTACTCCTATTTGTCTTACTTCTTTGTTTGTTTTACAATCATCAATCGATTTAATTAATGTTTCTGGTAAATCAATTTTAAAAACTTGAGGTAGTAATTGTAAATGTCGTTTTACTGCAATTGGTTTAATACCTGGAATGATAGGAATCATAATTCCTATTTTTCTTGCCGCATTTACAAACTCAAAATACTTTTGATTGTTAAAAAACATTTGCGTTACTACGTAATCGGCACCGGCATCAACTTTTTCTTTTAAACGTTTTAAATCTGTTTGTAACGATGGTGATTCTAAATGTTTTTCTGGATAACCAGCAACTCCAATACAAAAATCAGCTTTATGATTAGCTTCAATTACATCGTGTAAATACTTTCCGGTATTTAAACCCTGAATTTGACTTACCAATTCTGTTGCATATTGATGACCTCCTTTTGTAGGTTCGAAATATTTTTGATGACTCATCGCATCACCTCTCAAAGCCATTACATTTTCAATGCCTAAATAATGGCAATCTACCAACAAATACTCTGTTTCTTCTTTGGTAAACCCTCCACATAAAACATGCGGAACCGTATCAACATCATATTTATGCTTTATTGCTGCACAAATACCAACCGTTCCTGGTCGCATTCTGGTTATTTTTCTATCTAATAATCCATTTCCTTTATCAATATATAAATGTTCTTCTCTTGATGTGGTTACATCAATAAAAGGCGGATTAAATTCCATTAAAGGATCTATATTGTTATATAAATCTTGAATATTATTTCCTTTTTTGGGCGGAATGATTTCAAACGAAAACAATGTTTTTCCGTTTGCTTTTTTAATGTGATCTGTTACCTTCATAAGTTACTACAAAGGCATATTTAATTATATAAATGATGCTATTAATAATGATATTGTAAACATTACCAGTAATTGAATTATAAACTTAATTTCTAAACGATACTTTTTCACTTGTTACAGTTTTTATGAATTTTTACAGTTCAAAATTACAATCGTTTTTAAGTTTACATTTTACCTAAAAGATAATTTATTGTTAATTAAATACGCACTTTTTTTTATGTTTTATAGTTGTTTTAATAATTGATTTTTAACCGATTCGTACGACTCTTTATATTCCCAATAAATCCATCTACCTTCTATATAATCGGTTAAAATATATTTATCACTCAAAGATTTAATTCTACTAACGGCAATTGTTTTAGGAGAAAAATTTTCAGCAATAACCTCAACCGTTATTTCCTCATTATTTTCATCATAACCATGAGAAATAATATGATTTTTAAGATGTAATTCTATAAATTTCTGACTCATTCTATTTTTTAATTATCAGCTATCGCTGGATGCAACCATTTACGAGCTTTATCTAATGTTATTCCTTTTCTGTTAGCAAAATCACGTACTTGATCGTCTGTAATTTTTCCTAATCCAAAATATTTAGCTTCTTCGTTTCCAAAATAATATCCAGAAACTGCTGCTGCTGGCCACATCGCTAAACTTTCAGTTAGTGTTACACCTATTTTTTCTTCAACATTTAGTAAACTCCAAATCGTTTCTTTTTCTAAATGATCTGGACATGCTGGATATCCTGGTGCCGGACGAATTCCTTTATAGGTTTCCTTAATTAAGTCTTCATTAGATAATGTTTCGTCAAATGCATATCCCCAATGTTTGGTTCTTACTCTGTGGTGTAAATATTCGGCAAAAGCTTCGGCAAAACGATCGGCAATTGCCTGTACCATAATGGCATTATAATCGTCTTCTTTTTCTTTATATTTTTTGGCTAATTCATCGGCACCATAAATAGCCGTACAAAATGCCCCCATATAATCTTGTTTTTTAGCTTCTTTTGGCGCTATAAAATCTGACAAAGCAAAACTTGGTTTTCCTTCTCGCTTTTTTAATTGCTGACGTAAGGTTCTAAAAACAGCTATTTCTTCTCCCTTTTTCTGAATTGAAATATCATCATCATTAACGGTGTTTGCTTCAAACAAACCAAATATTCCTTTTGGCTTTAGTAATTGTTTGGTAATAATTTCATCTAAAATCACTTTAGAATCTTCATATAACTGTGTTGCTTGCTCTCCAACTACCTCATCAGTTAAAATATCTGGATATCTACCGTGTAAATCCCAACTTCTAAAAAACGGACTCCAATCTATATATGGTAATAATTCTTTTAAACTAACTTGTTCTAAAGTTTGAATTCCTAGCTCTTTAGGTTTAAAAATAGAGCTTGTTTTCCAATCTATTTTAAACTTACGTTCTCTAGCTTCTTCAATTGAAATATAGGCTTTAGTTTTACCTCTTTTTAAGAATTTTTCGCGAAACTCATCGTAGTCTTTTTTTAACTTTGCAACATAGGCATTACTGGTTTCTTCGTTTAATAAATCACTTACCACAGTTACCGCTCTTGATGCATCGTTTACATGCACCACCGCATTTTTATATTGAGGATCTATTTTTACAGCCGTATGTGCTTTTGATGTTGTTGCCCCACCTATTAATAAAGGTACAGAAAACTCTTGGCGTTCCATTTCTTTAGCCAAGTACACCATTTCATCTAACGAAGGTGTTATTAAACCTGATAAACCAATAATGTCAACATTTTCTTTTTTAGCAGCTTCAATAATTTTTTCTGGCGGAACCATAACTCCTAAATCAACAATTTCATAATTGTTACAGCCTAAAACAACACTTACAATATTTTTACCAATATCATGTACATCTCCTTTTACAGTTGCCATTAAAACTTTACCCAAGGCTTTTTGTTTTTCTCCTTTTTCTGCTTCAATAAACGGATTTAAATAGGCCACCGCTTTTTTCATTACTCGTGCCGATTTTACTACTTGAGGTAAAAACATTTTTCCGGCTCCAAATAAATCTCCAACTACATTCATTCCAATCATTAAATGCCCTTCAATTACTTGAATTGGTTTTGCTGATTCTTGCCTTGCTTGTTCTACATCTTCAATAATAAACTCATCGATTCCTTTTACTAAAGAATGGGTAATTTTTTCTTGCAAAGGCAAACTTCTCCACTCTAAAACTTTTGCTTCATCTTGCTTTTTAACGCCTTTTACCGTTTCTGCAAAATCTAACAATCGTTCAGTTGCATCGTCTCTTCTATCTAAAACGACATCTTCAATATGTTCTAATAAATCTTTTGGTATATCATCGTAAATCTCTAGCATTGCCGGATTTACAATTCCCATATTCATTCCTGCCTCAATTGCATAATACAAGAAAACAGAATGCATTGCCTCTCTAACAATATTATTTCCTCTAAAAGAAAACGAAACATTACTTACACCACCACTTACACTTGCGTTTTGTAAATTTTGTCGTACCCAACGTGTAGCTTCAATAAAATCGATGGCATTTTTTCTGTGCTCTTCCATTCCCGTTGCAACAGGAAAAATATTTAAATCGAAAATAATATCTTCGGATGCAAACCCTACTTTATCTACTAAAACATTATACGATCGTTCGGCAATTTCAATTCTTCTTTCGTAAGTATCGGCTTGCCCAACCTCATCAAAAGCCATAACAATTACGGCAGCTCCGTACCTTTTAATTTGAGTAGCTTCCCAAATAAATTTTTCCTCTCCTTCTTTTAATGATATTGAATTTACAACACATTTTCCTTGTACAACTTGCAAACCAGCTTCAATGATTTCCCATTTAGAACTATCAATCATTAACGGAACTCTACATATATCAGGTTCGGCTGCAATTAAGTTTAAAAAACGAACCATGGCTTCTTTTCCATCAATCAAACCATCATCCATATTTACATCGATAATCTGAGCTCCTCCTTCAACCTGATGTCTTGCTATTGCTAATGCTTCATCAAATTTCTCTTCTTTTATTAACCGTAAAAACTTACGAGATCCTGCAACGTTTGTACGCTCTCCAACATTAATAAAGTTCGTATGTTCACTTAAAACTAAAGACTCTAAACCTGAAAGTTTCATGTATTTTTTGGTTTTTATACTCATCTTTTAATAATGCTACTTATTTAATTCTGATATATTTTTCAATAATATCTCTATGAATTCCTGCTTCTTTTACCTCTTCTAATCCGTATTGAATTAGAGTATCTCCTACTATTTTTACCGTAAAAGGAAACACGTGACCTCTAACAGCATCTACCGAAATATAGTTTAACGTTTCTTTGTAATTATTACCTTTTAAGGTATAACTACCTCCGCCTCCATAAAACCCTTCTGCTGTTGCTTTTGGTTGATTAAAAAAAGCAAAATGACTCTTGTTTATAATTTTAATAAATTCTGCTTTAGATAAATCTTTAACTTTTACCGAATCATTTTCTTTAACTTCACCATAAACAAGTTTCCAGGTACCCTGCAAAGCCAATTTTGAAGTTTCTTTTTTTTCTTCTTTTACAGAATCGGTAGTTTTATTACAAGAAATTAATAGAACTACAACCAAGATTAATTGAATTATACTTTTCATTACTTATATCGTTTTTAACTGTCTAGGTGAATATTTTAGCGCTAAATCAGCAATTGCTTTAATATGCTTTGGAGTAGTACCACAACAACCACCTACAATGTTTATTAAGTTTTTCTTTAAATACTCTTCAATTTGTTCGGCTGTTTCTTCGGCTGTTTCATCATACTCACCAAATGCATTTGGTAAACCGGCATTTGGGTGTGCCGAAATAGCAAACTCAGTTTTCGAAGCAATTGCTTCTAAATGAGGTTGTAATAAATTGGCTCCTAAAGCGCAGTTAAATCCAACAGATAATAACGGAATGTGAGATACGGATATTAAAAAAGCCTCGGCAGTTTGCCCAGATAAAGTTCTTCCACTTGCATCGGTAATTGTACCGCTTAACATTATTGGAACCTCAATTTTACGTTCGTCTTTTACTTCTTCTATAGCAAATAATGCAGCTTTTGCATTTAAGGTATCAAAAACAGTTTCAACTAATAAAATATCTGAACCTCCATCTAATAAAGCTTCTACTTGTAGTTTATAAGCAATACGTAATTCATCAAAAGTAACTGCTCTATAACCAGGATCATTTACATCTGGCGACATACTTGCTGTTCTGTTCGTTGGGCCAATTGATCCTGCAACAAATCGTGGTTTATGAGGTTCTCTTGCTGTAAACTCATCAGCAACTTCTTTGGCTATTTTTGCCGATTGATAATTTAACTCGTACACCAAATCTTCCATTTGGTAATCTGCCATTGCAATGGTAGTTCCCGAAAAAGTATTGGTTTCTATAATATCTGCTCCAGCCTCAAAATACTTTGCATGAATTGTTTTGATGGCTTCTGGCTGTGTTATAGACAGTAAATCGTTGTTTCCTTGTAACGGAGTTGGATATTCTTTAAAACGTTCTCCTCGAAAATCTTCTTCAGTAAATTTATAAGCCTGAAGCATAGTTCCCATTGCTCCATCGAGTACGAGTATTCGTTTTTGTATTTCTGTATAAATGTTTGACATTCCTGATATTTTATAAGTAGAAGTTATCAGGAAAAGAGGAAAGTCTTTCCGTTATCTCTCTTAAAAATTGTTTCATCACAATATTTAAGTAGAATTTAGCACCTTCTTTGTTTGCACATAGGGTTGCTAAGGTTTCACAGGGTCTAATCCCTCCGCCTTTCTTGATAACATTCGTATTAAGTTAATGAACTAAAGTACAAATAAACAAACTTTTTTTGTTTTTACAACATCTTTATTAATAATTATATAAATTAGATGATAAATATCTATCTCCTATATCGCAAATAACTGCTACAATAATTCCTTTTTCTATTTTTTCAGCGACTTGTAATGCTACATGCACCGCTCCACCACTACTCATTCCTCCAAAAACACCTTCTTGACTAGCTAATTTACGCGTCATGTTTCGTGCTTGATTTTCACTTACTTCAATAATTTCATCAACTTTTGATTTATCAAAAATCTTTGGTAAATATTCTTTCGACCATTTTCTGATTCCTGGAATACTTGATCCATCAGTTGGTTGCGCTCCAATTATTTGAACTTTTGAATTTTGTTCTTTTAAATAGGTAGAAACTCCCATAATGGTACCTGTAGTTCCCATGGCAGATACAAAATGAGTTACTTCTCCTTCAGTATCTTTCCAAATTTCTGGTCCAGTAGTTTTATAATGTGCTTTCCAATTGTCGTTATTTTCAAATTGATTTAGCATAAAATAACCTTCCTTATAGCGTAATTTTTGTGCTAAATCTCTGGCTCCTTCTATACCTTCTTCTTTCGGCGTTAACAATACCTCTGCTCCGTAAGCTCTCATTGTTTTTACACGCTCTTCGGTAGCATTTTCGGGCATTACCAAAGTCATATGCAATCCTAATACTTTTGATATAAAAGCAAGTGCTATTCCTGTATTTCCACTAGTTGCTTCAACTAAATGATCACCCTTTTTTATATTTCTTCGATTTAAAGCCTCTAAAATCATATTATATGCAGCCCTATCTTTTACACTTCCTCCTGGGTTGTTTCCTTCTAACTTTAAAAACAAACGTACGCCCTCTTTATTAAGAATATTACTCACTTCTATAAGTGGTGTATTTCCAACAAAGTCTGTTATTTTTTTTGCCTTCATAATTTATTTTTTTCTATTGAAACAATTTTATTTTCTGATTGATAAATTACTAACGATTCAGATGGCACTGATTCTGTAACACATACATTAGCTCCAATAATACTGTTTTCACCAATTACAACGTCACCTCCTAAAATAGTAGCATTTGCATAAATAGTTACGTTATTTTCTATCGTTGGATGCCTTTTTGTTTCTGCTAAACTTTTTTTAACCTGAATGCCTCCTAAGGTAACTCCTTGATAAATTTTTACATTTTCTTTGATCAATGTCGTTTCTCCGATAACAATTCCGGTAGCATGATCTATAAAAAATGAATTCCCAATTGTTGCTCCTGGATGAATATCTGTACCTGTTATTCCATGTGCATATTCACTCATCATTCTTGGTAAAGTAGGTACATGTAATTTTACTAACTCATGACTTAATCGATATACTGCTATCGCATGAAACCCTGGATATGCTAAATATACCTCAGCTAAACTTTTAGCTGCAGGATCAGTTTCTTCAAAAGCAATAGCATCTAAATCTAGTTTTACACGAATTTCTTTAAACTTTACTTTATAAAGTTCCCAAATAGTTATTGACTCTTTTACCTGCAATTTTTGGGTTACTTCAATAAATAAACTTTCTATTATTTTTATATTCTCTTTATAATACTGCTCATCAAAAAGAGCGTAAAATAGTTTTTTTGTAAACGTTTCTACCGTATCTTTTAATGTGAGTGTGTAATTTTTTAATGGCATAATTACATTTCAGGCGCTAATTGTACTTCTAATCCTTCTAACTCTGGTTTCATTTGAATTTGACACCCTAAACGACTATTATCCTCAACATGAAAAGCTTCTGCTAACATCATATCTTCATCAACTCCCATTTCAGGTAATTCATGTTCAGATTTTACATAACATTGGCAAGAAGCACACATTGCCATACCACCACAAACACCAATAGTACCTTCTTCTGCTAGTTCGTACGAACGAATTACTTCCATTAAATTCATTGCCATATCTGTTGGCGCTAAAATTTCATGAAGTACTCCTTCTCTATCTGTTATTTTTATGTTGATATCTGACATTATATTCTTATTAAATCGTTTTATTGAATTGCTTTTACAACTGCTTTTGGGGCCTCTTTTTTAGTACCATCAAAACCTTCAACTCCTCCTACTGTAGTATATTTCATTACATACTTTTTATTTGGATGAATTATTTTATAAGCACTCTGACACATTAAAGTTGCCTCATGAAAACCACATAAAATTAGTTTTAATTTCCCTGGATATGTATTTACATCTCCAATTGCAAATATACCAGGAATATTTGTTTGATAATCTAAAGCATTGTTAACTTTAATGGCATTTTTTTCTATTTCTAATCCCCAATCGGCAATAGGCCCTAATTTTGGTGACAACCCAAATAACGGTATAAAATGATCTGTATCTATAATAAAAGGAGCTTCTCCTTTTTTCTCAACAGCAACTCCTGTTACATGCTCTTTACCTAAAATCCCTTTTACTTCAGCTGGAGTAATTAAATTAATTTTTCCTAAATTTTTTAACTCTTGCACTCTATCTACACTATCTAAAGCTCCTCTAAACTCATTTCTTCGGTGTATTAATGTTACTTCGGATGCTACATCTGATAAAAAAATTGCCCAATCTAAAGCAGAATCTCCACCTCCTGAAATCACCACTTTTTTATCTCTATATAACTCAGGATCACGAATAATATATTCAACCCCTTTATCTTCAAAATCAGCAATATTAGGAATCGGTGGTTTACGAGGTTCAAAACTTCCTAAACCTCCTGCAATAGCTACAACGGGCGCTTGGTGTTTTGTTCCTTTATTTGTAGTTACTATAAAAGTTCCGTCTTCTTGTTTTTCAATCGTATTTGCGCGCTCTCCTAAAGTAAAACCAGGTTCAAACTGCTTAGTTTGTTCAATTAATTTATCGGTTAAATCACCTGCTAAAATTTCTGGATATGCAGGAATATCATAAATAGGTTTCTTCGGATATATTTCTGAACATTGCCCTCCTGGTTGTGGCAAAGCATCAATTAAATGACATTTTAATTTTAACAATCCTGCTTCAAAAATGGTAAATAATCCTGTAGGTCCTGCGCCTATAATTAATATATCTGTTGTAATCATATTCTTCATTTTTGTCATTACAAAGAAAAGTAACAAAGCAATCTTTTTATAGTTTATTAGATAACTTATGTTCTTCTAAATGACGTTTTTTAATTTATTTCACTAAACTCGCGGTGAGTTTGTTTAATGTTTCTACTTTTTTTTCGAAATTCCCTTTAATGGTTTTTCTATATTTATTTAAATTCTCTACCAATTCATTAATATCTTCCGGAATTACTTCCTCAAAAAACTGACGTAATCTTTTAGCTGTTGTTGGTGATTTTCCATTGGTAGAAATTGCAATTTTCACATTTCCTTTGGTTACAATTCCGCCCATATAAAAATCGCAATATGGTGGATTATCTGCAACGTTTACTAAAATATTATTTTGCTTACAATCTTTATAAACCTGTATATTTACTTCAATATTATCTGTTGTAGCTATAACTATATTTTGATTATTTAAATACGATTCATTGTAGCTATCAATAATCATATTTACCGTAAACTCTTTTGCCAATTCTTTTGTTTCTTCTCTAAAAAAAGGAGCAACCATAGTTACTTTAGCGTCTGGACTCGATTTTAATAAAAAAGATAATTTTTCTAAAGCCACAAAACCTCCACCAACAATTAAAATTTCTAACTGTTCAGTTTTTAAAAAAATTGGATATAAACTATTTTTCCCCTCACTCATTTTCTTCTTTTTAAAAAATCAACGCTTAACTTTTCTAAATATTCTTGTATATTTTTTATTCGTCGGGTAACTTCTATTTTTAGTCATATTATTTGTTATTAAAGCCACCACAAATAAAATAAGTACACCACTTAAAACTGGCGAAAAAACATACATATACCCTAATAATTTTATTTTTTCTGTTCCTATTATTGCAATTAAAGCCGTTGCGCCACCTGGTGGATGCAATGTTTTTGTGTATTGCATTAATATAATTGATACAGAAACTGCTAATGGTGCGGTAATCCAAATAACATCTGGCATAAATTTAGCTATTGTAACACCAATTATAGCTGATAAAACATGCCCACCAATTAAATTTCTTGGTTGTGCTAACGGACTCTGAATTGCGCCGTAAATTAACACGCAAGTTGCTCCAAAAGAACCTATTAAAAAAATATTCTCAACTTTTGACAAATAAAAAGATTGTATAAAAGCAATAATTCCTATTCCGATAAAAGCACCAATAAAAGACCAAAAACCTTCTTTAAAATCTAATGTAGTTTCTTTATAAAGAATATATTTTGTTATTCTTATAGATCTATTAATTTTATGCTTTACCATTCTCTAAATTATCTTTACAACTGCAACAATTCTTTAAAATTGACTTCTTTTTGCGCCTTTTTTAAAGCCTCTCTATGTTTTACAACTTCTCCTAAAACAATAATTGCAGGGTTACTTAACTCTTTTTTATTTACAACCTCTAAAATAGTATTTACAGTTCCAATACCAACCTTTTCTCTAGAAGTTGTTCCATCTTGAATTATAGCAACAGGTAATTCGTTTTTACCCTCTTTTTTAAATAGTGTTACAATTTCAGCTAGTTTTCCCATTCCCATCAATACTACTACTGTAGCATTAGATTTTGCTGCCAAAGCCACATCGTTAGATAATTTATGCTCTTTTGTTGTACCTGTAATTACCCAAAAACTTTCTGCACTTCCACGTTTTGTAACAGGAATATTTTGATATGCTGGAACCGCTAAAGAAGATGAAATACCTGGAACCATTGCTGTTTCTATTCCAAAACCTGCTGCAAATTCCATTTCTTCAGCACCTCTTCCAAAAATAAAAGGATCACCACCTTTTAAACGAACTACATGTCCATAAGTTTTTGCTCTTTCAACAATCAACTCGTTTATTTGTTCTTGTTGATATTTATAACAACCTCTACGTTTTCCTACAAAAATTAATTCTGCATTTGGATTTATAAAATCTAATAACTCTTCATTAACCAAGGCGTCATATAAAACAACATCTGCAGTTTTTAAAACTTTAATAGCTTTTAGCGTAATTAAATCTACATCTCCTGGACCAGCGCCAACAACGGTTAATTTCGGAATCTTATTATACATTACTTACGGCTGTTTTTCTATAAGCATCAATCTTTTTATAAAATGCTTTCGCATCGTTTAAATAGCTCTCTGCAAATATTTTTGTTGGTGCTTCTTTCTTTATTTGATATACAAAATCTTCAAAACTGGTCTCTAAACTAACTTTATCTGTAGCTATAAAATGCTCTTGAAAGCTAGTAATAATACCTGCTTGTGTATTTGTTTTTACATTTTCTGCAATTAATAATGCTTTTGCTGTATTAACTAAAGATGTATATGAATGATAAATACTATCAGAAAATAAACCTTCTTTTAATGCTTCTTCTGAATTGGTTATTTTCTCTTCACTTTCAAATAAAAGTGTAGCTATTAAATCAATTACAACACCTGCACATTCTCCTACTCCAATTGCTTTTACGTAATTTTCTGAATGTCCCCAATCAATAAAATCACTTGGTACTAAATTACTAGTATCAGATAATCCTTTTAATAAATCGTAGAAATACGTTTTTCCTTGTCTGTCATAATACTCCAAAAAAGTTTCTTTCTCTTGTTGATTATCAGCAATGTCGTTTAATAAAATACGCAACGATTCTGGACCTCTTTTACTTGGAATTTTAACTAATTTATCAGAAAAACGTCCTTTTCCATCACCTAATATACCACCACCAATTAAAATTTGTAATGCTGGTGCTTGTAAAGCCCCTACTTTTATAGACATTCCTTGAAAACCAATGTGCGCCATATTATGCTGCCCACATGCATTCATACATCCACTAATTTTAATAGCTATTTCTTTATTGTTTAAATATGCTGGGTACTCTTCTTCTAATACTTTTTCTAATTCAACTGCTATACCTGTACTACTCGAAATTCCTAAATTACACGTATCGGTTCCGGGACATGCCGTAATATCTGCAGTAGAATTATAACCTGCTTTTGCAAAGCCTAATTTTTGTAATTCTACATAGAAAAAAGGTAATAATTCTTCTTTAATATGGCGAATTAAAATATTTTGACGTAATGTTAAACGAATTTCATTTGCTGCATACTTTTTAACTAAATCGGCTAACAATCTTGCTTTTGGAGTGTAAAAATCTCCTAAATGAACTTTAATTCCAATTGCAAATAAACCTTCTTGTTTTTGTTTAATCACATTCGTTTCTTTCCATTTTCCATAAGCATCTTCATCTTCAATTTTTACTGAAGGGATTGCTATTTCTTGAAAAGAGATTGGCTGCTCAAACTCGGTAGTATCTACTTTAAATGTTTTATTTTCTAACGCATTTACCTCATCAGATACTAATTGTAAAAAAGCTTCAACACCTAATTCTTTAACTAAAAACTTTAACCTTGCTTTTGCTCTTTTTGCACGCTCTCCAAATCGATCAAAAATTCTTAAAACACCTTCAATTGTTGGTATTAAAACATTTTCATCTAAAAAGTCGTAAATAACATCTGCATGTCTTGGTTGTGACCCTAAACCACCACCTAATAAAACCTTAAATCCTTTTTTAGTTACTCCGTTTTCAGTTTTTATTTTTGCAATAAATCCTAGATCATGAATAAAACTAATAGCAGTATCATCATCTGTACCTGAAAAAGACATTTTAAACTTACGTCCCATTTCTTGACAAATAGGATTTCTTAAAAAGAATTGAAACGTAGCATCTGCATATGGTGAAACATCAAAAGGTTCATTTACATCAATTCCTGCTGTTTCTGATGCTGTAATATTTCTTACTGCATTACCACAAGCTTCTCTTAAAGTAATATCATCTTTTTCTAGTTGCGCCCATAATTCTGGCGTTCTATCTAAACTTACGTGATGTATTTGAATATCTTGTCTTGTAGTGATATGTAATCTTCCACGAGAATACTCATCTGAAACGTCTGAAATTCTATGTAATTGTTCGCTAGTAACTTTACCATAAGGTAATTTTATACGAATCATTTGCACTCCAAATTGACGCTGACCGTAAACTCCTCTTGCCAAACGTAAACTTCTAAAACGTTCTTCGTCTATTTTTCCTTCTTTAAAAAGTTGGATTTTTCTCTCTAATTCTAGAATATCTTTTTCTACAATTGGGTTTTCTATTTCGGTTCTAAAACTTTGCATTACTGTATATCTTAAAGCTTGTAAGCGTTACTTTTTAATTAATTATGTAAGAATTTTTGTTTTGTCAATAACTCTTCCTCTGTTTCTACATGGTTGTCATCTGGCACACAACAATCTACCGGGCATACAGCCGCACATTGTGGTTCTTCATGAAACCCTATACATTCGGTACATTTATCTGGAGAAATAAAATAATATTCATCTGAGATTGCTTCTTGTGTTTCGTCAGCATCTACAGTTACTCCATTTTTTAATTCAATATTACCTATTAACGAGGTTCCTTCACTATATTTCCAATCTTCAGCTCCTTCGTAAATAGCTGTATTTGGGCATTCTGGTTCGCATGCACCACAATTGATGCATTCGTCGGTTATTATAATTGCCATACTATTTTTAATTACTGAATAAAGCCAACTCCGGCAGTATTATTGGTTATTGGATTGATTAAGATAAAGGTACCATTCGCTTTATTTTCTTTATAAGAATCAAAAAATAATGGTTTACTTAATTTTAAAATCACATCACCAATTTCATTTAATGTTAATTGTGATGGATTTTCTTCTGCTCCTGAAAAATCAGTTTTTATAATGGATGATAATGACATTATTTTTGCTTGTACATCATGTACCCCATGTTTTAAGTAATATTTATTTGCTGCTTGTAAAGGCTCTTTATCCATCCAACAAATAGTTACTTTTAAATCTTTAGAAACTGTTGGCTGTTCGTTTGTTTTTACCAACATATCACCTCTGCTTACATTTACATTATCTTCTAAAGTAATTGTTACCGAACTACCTCTTTTTGCTTCTGTAAACTCTTTATCAAAAAAATGAATACTTTTTATTTTTGATGCTGTGCTTGACGGTAATACAGTTACCGCATCTCCTACCGCTAAATCTCCTCCATAAATTTTACCTGCATACCCTCTAAAATCATGATATTTATCTGTTTTAGGTCGTATAACAGTTTGTATAGGAAAACGTGTTTGAGACTTTTCTTGTAAATCTTCAGAAACTAAACCTTCTAAATGGTCTAATAATGTTTCTCCTTTATACCAAGGTGTGTTTTCTGATTTTTTAACAACGTTATCTCCCTGTAAAGCAGACATAGGAATAAAAGTTAATTTTTGACTTTTATAAGAACTTTTGCTTGCTAAATATTCAATTTCATTTTTTATTTGATTAAATTTTTCTTCTGAAAAATCAACCAAATCCATTTTATTTATAGCAATAACTACGTTTTCAACGCGTAATAATGTGTTTATAAAGAAGTGACGATACGTTTGCTCAATTACACCATTACGTGCATCAATTAACACAATTGATGCTTGTGAGTTTGAAGCTCCTGTAACCATATTTCGTGTATACTCAATATGCCCTGGAGTATCTGCAATAATAAAACTCGTTTTTGGTGTTGAAAAATATATATGTGCTACATCAATAGTAATACCTTGTTCTCTTTCTGCTACTAAACCGTCTGTTGCTAATGAAAAATCTAAATAATCAAAACCTCTTTGTTTACTTTTTTCTTCAATTGCTTCTAGCTTATCATCGGTTAACGAGTTAGTGTCGTATAAAATACGTCCGATTAAGGTACTTTTACCATCATCTACACTACCTGCTGTTGCTATTTTTAATACATTCATTTTTATTCGCTATTCGCTATTAGCTTTTGGCTTTTAGCTGTATTTGTTTTATTAATAATTTCAATGCTTTTTAAGCTTGAAAAGTATCTGTAAATAGGTGCGTTAGGGATTGAAGCGGCATCCTTTTTTTGTTTTTCTCAAAAAAAGATATAGTGAAAAGCCTGTTAAAACGCCCAAAATATTTTAGAAATACCCTTGTTGTTTTCGTTTCTCCATCGCTGCTTCCGAGCGTTTATCGTCTATACGAGCACCTCTTTCTGATATTGTTGATACTTTTATTTCGTTTACAACTGTATTTATATCAACAGCGTCTGAAAGTACTGCTGCTGTACAACTCATGTCACCAACGGTTCTAAAACGTACCATTCTTTCTTGCACTTCTTCATGTTCGTCTCTATAAACAACATCGTCTTCTGCCGACCATATTAGTCCGTCTCTTAAAAAAGTAGCTCTTTTATGTGCAAAGTAAATTGATGGGATTTCAATTTCTTCACTTTTTATGTATGACCAAACATCTAGTTCTGTCCAGTTTGAAATAGGAAAAACACGTACATTTTGTCCTAAATCAATTCTTCCATTTAGCATATCAAACAATTCTGGGCGTTGATTTTTTTCATCCCATTGCCCAAAATCATCACGGACAGAGAAAATACGTTCTTTGGCTCTTGCTTTTTCTTCATCTCTACGCGCACCACCGATACATGCATCAAAGCCAAACTCATCAATTGCATCTAATAACGTTTCTGTTTGCAGCATATTTCGGCTCGCGTATCTCCCTTTTTCTTCCTTTACTCTCCCTTTATCTATATTATCTTGAACGTTTCTAACGATTAGTTCAACTCCTAATTCTTTTGCCAAACGGTCTCTAAATTCAATAGTTTCAGGAAAATTATGTCCTGTGTCTATATGCATTAATGGAAACGGAATTTTGGCTGGATAAAATGCTTTTTGAGCAAGTCGCACCAATGTTATACTGTCTTTTCCCCCCGAAAATAATAACACTGGCTTTTCAAATTGAGCGACTACTTCCCTAAATATATATATGGCTTCACTTTCTAAAGGGCCAACTTTTATTGTTTTTGCTTTCATAATCATATTTTTTAAATATGTAAACCACATTCTCTATTATTTTTTACTTTTGTAGGATCGAAATATTTAAACTCGTTTGGAAGATTATGTTCTTTTAAATATTTATCTAAATCTTCATCTGACCAGTTATAAAACGGACTTACTTTTAAAACTCCATCTTTACTAAAAGAAATTATTCCGATGCTATCTCTAAACGCTGTTTGTCCTTTTCTTAAATTAGTAAACCAAATATCTGGTTGGTGTTCTGCCATTGCTCTTTTAAAAGGCTCTAACTTTACTTGTTCGGTAAAAACTACATGGTTGTTATCGTCTACAGATGGAATACCAATAGTAACATTACGATGCGCTACTGTTTGTTTTGGTACGTATAAATGAATGTTTAAATTTAATTTATCAACCAACTCTTCAGCATGTTTATAAGTTTGAGGTGTGTTATAACCTGTATCACACCAAATAACTTTTATAGATGGATTATTATTAGCTATTAAATGTAAAAGAGCTACTTCATAAGGCCTAAAATTAGTAGTAACTATTGTTTTTTGATTTAACTCAAAAACCCATTCTATAATTTCTTTTGGACTTAATTTTTCTAATCCCTTATTTAACTCCTCAACATTTAGTTGCTCTTGTAAACTCATTATTTTCCCCATTTTATTTTATTCCAAATTCTTTCGTGAAAGAAATACAAAACCATTTTTGTTACTAACTCTATACCTCCTATAGAAAAAGCCAATGATAGTTCACCAGTTATTAACCAAGAAATTAAAACGGTATCAATAGTACCTATTACTCTCCAACTAACCGACTTAACGAAACTTCGCCACGGATTTTCTGAATTTTTATCAGAATTATAATTTTTCTTATCTTCTATTAATTGTTCTAAAATCATTTTTAAATTCTATACCCTATCGGGTAACTAGGTTTTAAGATGCGACAAATGTATATATTCATTTTAAATAAAAAAACATTTATTTAAAAAATTTACATTAAACCAACAATTGTTGAAAATTATACTAAATCGGCAAGTGTATTATTACGTAATATCTGCAAGGTATTGTCTCTAACCTGTATCATAAGTTTATGTACAGAACAAGCATCTTCATCTGGGCAATCACTACATTTTTCATAGTAATTAAGGCTTACACAAGGCAACATTGCTATTGGTCCTTCTAAGGTTCTAATAACATCAGTCATTTTTATTTCTGATGCTTCTTTTAACATATAATAACCTCCGCCTTTTCCTTTTTTAGCACCTAAAAAACCTGCTTTTCGTAAGGTAAGTAATATACTTTCTAAAAATTTATGAGAAATATTTTCGCTTTTAGATATCGTTGCTATTTGAACTTTATCTCCTTTTTCTTGTCTAGCTATAAATGCTAGCGCCTTTAAGCCGTATTTCGTTTTTTTAGAAAGCATAGTACAAAAATACACTTTTTATTTAGTTGTTAATTCTCTAAAGCTTGTTTTAAATCGTAAATAATATCATCTGCATTTTCTAAACCAATAGAACATCGTACCAAACCGTCAGTAATACCAACTTCTAATCTATCATCAATACTAAGTTTACTATGCGTTGTAGAGGCTGGATGGGTAACAATACTTCTTGTATCGCCTAAATTTGCAGACAATGAGCACATTTTAATAGCATTTAAAAAATTTCGTCCTGCTTCAATACCACCTTTAACCTCAAAAGCAACAATGTTACCACCTAAGCGCATTTGTTTTTTTGCTATTTCGTATTTTGGATGCGATTTTAAAAACGGATATTTCACTAAATTTACCTTCGGATGAGCTTCTAAAAACTCCGCTACCTTTAAGGCATTTTCGCAATGTTTTTCTACACGAATACTTAATGTTTCTAAACTTTTTGATAATACCCAAGCGTTAAACGGAGACATTGCAGGCCCTGTATTTCTTGAAAATAAATAAATTTCACGAATTAAATCGGCTTTACCAACAGCAACTCCTCCTAAAACTCTTCCTTGTCCGTCAATTAATTTTGTTGCTGAATGGATAACAATATCTGCTCCAAAATCTATCGGGTTTTGTAGGTATGGCGTTGCAAAACAATTGTCAATTACTAATAATATGTTATGCTTTTTTGCAATTTTACCTAATAATTCTAAATCAATAATATCAACGGCTGGGTTGGTAGGTGTCTCTGCATATAATATTTTAGTATTGGGCTGAATTAAACTTTCAATTTTATCAACTTCATTTATTTTAAAGTAACTTGTTTCAATATTCCATTTTGGTAGATATTTAGTAAACAAACTATGCGTAGAACCAAAAACAGATCGGCAAGAAACAATATGATCTCCTGCATTTAGCAAAGCTCCGAAAGTAGAAAAAACAGCTGCCATTCCTGTTGCAAAAGCATAGCCCGCTTCGGCTTTTTCCATTGCCACAATTTTATTTACAAATTCTGTTGTATTTGGGTTTGAAAATCGGCTATATAAATTTTTCTCTTTTTCTTCAGCAAAAGACGCTCGCATATCTTCTGCATCATCAAATACAAAACTAGAAGTTAAGTATAAAGGTGTAGAATGTTCTGAAAATTGCGATCGTTCGGTTTGTGTTCTAATTGCTTCAGTTTCGAAATTTTTACTCATATTGTTTGTTTTATACTCTTTAATCAAAAAACCTATTTATAGTTAAATACTTTTTAATCTTTAATTATTGTTTGTTTGCTAATCGTAAAATATCTCCAAAAACACCCCTCGCTGTTACTTCTGCTCCTGCTCCTGCTCCTTGAATTACAATGGGTTGTTCTCCGTACGATTCTGTATAAATTTCAAAAATAGCATCCGATCCTTTTAAACTTCCTAAAGGCGAACTTGTTGGTACCGATACTAATTTTACATCTAGTTCTCCTTTTGCTTTTGATAAATCGCCATGTAAATCGCCTATATATCGCAATACATGATTTTTATCTTGTGCTTCTTTTTGATTTTTAAATACTGGATTTAATTTATCTAAGTTTGATAAAAATTCTGATGCTGAAATATCTCTAAATTCTGATGGAATTAAATTTTCAATTGCTATATCTTCAAATTCATTTTCTAAATCTAGCTCACGAGCCAAAATCAATAATTTTCGTGCTACATCATTTCCACATAAATCTTCTCGTGGGTCTGGTTCTGTAAATCCGCTATCAATAGCTTCTTGTAATACGTTTGAAAACGGAACTTCATCCGAAGAAAACTTATTAAATAAATAACTTAAAGATCCTGAAAAAACTCCTCTAATACGTGTAATATTTTCGCCAGAATCGTGCAATAACTTAATGGTATCTATTAGCGGTAAACCTGCTCCAACATTGGTTTCATACAAATATGATTTGGTATTTATTTCTAATGTTTTTCGTAGTTTTTTATAAAAATCATGAGATACCGTATTTGCTATTTTATTAGAAGAAACTAAATCGAAACCGTTTTCTATTAATGGAATGTAATTTTCTGTAAATTCACTACTTGCAGTATTATCAACAGCTATTAAGTTTTCGAGATGATGTTTTTTAGCAAAATCTATTACGCTATCAACAATATGCGTTTCCTCATCATTATTTTTTAAAATTGTTTTCCAATTTTCTACAGCTCCATCGCTACTTAATAATACTTTTTTAGAGCCCGCTATGGCAAAAATATTTAACTGTATTTTTTTTCTTTCTAATATAGATTTGGTATTTTTTATAATTTGATTAATTAAAGTTCCTCCAACTAATCCTTTACCAAATATGGCTATATTTATTTTCTTTGCAACTCCAAAAACTTGCCCATGAATTACATTTAACGCCTTGTGTAATTGTTCTTTTTTAACAACCAAACTTACATTTTTTCCTGAAATTGTATTGTTAAATAATAATGGTACAATTTGGTTTTTTATCAACGCATTATACGGATGATGAAACTCACTCAAATCTTGACCTATAATTGATATTACAGCGACATTATCTATAATTGAAATTTGATTTACATCTTTGGTATAAAAATCACTTTCAAACTCTTGTTCTAAAGCTTGTACAGCTGCTGCTGCCTTTTCTTTATCAATTACTAAACCGATACCTCTTTCTGATGAACCTTGCGAAATAATACTTACACTAATGCCATTATTACTTAAGGCTCTAAAGATACGTGCATCTACACCTACTTTACCCAACAAACCTCGTCCTTCAAAATTTAGCAATGCTACATTGTCTAAAACCGATAATGATTTTATACCTTTTGAATTTGATTTAGCTGTAATTAATGTTCCTTTATCCGCAGGGTTAAACGTATTTAAAATACGAAGATTGATGTTTTTTTCTAATAACGGAATAATTGTTTTTGCGTGTAGAATATTAGCGCCAAAATTTGCCAATTCATTAGCCTCTGAAAAAGATAGTTCTTCTATTTTTTTTGCATCAGCAACTAAATCAGGATTTGCAGTAAAAATTCCATCAACATGCGTATAGTTTTGTAACTCATTTGCATCTAAATAATTGGCTAATAATGATGCAGTATAATTACTTCCATTTCGCCCAAGCGTAGTCGTTTCTCCTTTTAAGTTAGAAGCAATAAAACCTGTTACAATATTTACAGTATCTCCATTATGTTTTTTAAAATGCTTTACTACGTTTTCCTTAGAAATATTTATAATTGGCTGTGCATTTCCAAAATTCTCATCCGTTTTTATCAACGTTCTAGCATCGGTAATATTAGCATTTATCCCTTTTTCATTTAAAAGTGCGGCAACTGTTTTTGTTGATAACAACTCTCCTTGAGCTAAAACTTCGTCTTTTATTTTTTGACTATAATCTCCTAATAAACTAACACCTTCAAAAAGTTTTTCTAAGCGAGAAAACTCGGGAGAAAAATCAACCAACGGTGTTAATTGCGACTGCTCATATTTAAGGGCTTCAAATTGATCTTGATAAGGAGCGTTCTTTGCTGCTTTTTCTAAAATTTCTTCCAATTGATCCGTCGCATTTCCTCTTGCTGATACAACCACAGCAATATTTTCTTGATCGTTTACTTTTTGCTCTATAATTGAAATTACATTTGCAATTCCTTTATTCGACAGCGATTTTCCGCCAAATTTGATTATTTTCATTTGATTATTTTTTGAATTTAGATTGAATATTGGCGCTATTATTTTTTCTAATTGCTCGTATTCAATCAAAAAAGCATCGTGTCCGTGAACCGAATTTATTTCGTTATACGTAACATTTGCGTTTACTAAGGCTAGCTCTTTTTGAGTTTCTCTATTTTCTTCAGCAGTAAAAAACAAGTCAGAATCTACTCCTACAATATGTATATCTGCTTTAATTTTTTTTAAAATTTCCGAATTATTTTCTCCTTTGGTTACATCAATCGTTTTTAATAATTGATTCATTAATTTATAAGACGCTAGTTGATAACGTTCTTGTAATTTTTTTCCGTGATGTAACAGCCAACTTTCTACATTAAAAACTTCTGAATCTTCTCTTTTTGATCGATGAAAACGTTCTTTAAACGATTTTGGAGTTCTATAACATAACATTGCATGCATGCGAGCATCGTGCACTGGGTTGCTAGAATTTATCAAAAATTGTTCTTGAATTTGACAGTTCCCAATTAACCAATCAGTAGATTTCCAATCGGTTGCTATGGGAATCAAATGTTTTGTTATTTTAGGTTTTAAAACAGCCATTTCCCAAGCTATTCCACCACCTAATGACCCACCAATTAAAGCAAATAATTGTTTTATTTTAAGTTTTTCTAATCCTATTAAAAAAACTTTAGCAATATCTCTTGCAATAAAATCTTTATAGTTTTCTATTAAAAAACCATCATACCCGTTGCCTGGAATGTTAAAACATAAAACGGTATACTTTTGCGTGTTTACCGCTTTGTTTTTCCCTACTAATTCTTTCCACCAACCATCTGTAACATCAGCAACATTACTATTACCTGTTAAAGCATGATTGATTAATACCACAGGAGCTGTTCCCAATTTTTCCCCAAAAACCTGATAGCTTAATGCTATTTTACTTAATAAAACGCCGCTTTCTGTGGTAAAATCAACAATATTTATATGTGCTAAAGTATTTTTCAACTGTATCTATTTTACTATAAAATCGAACGATTTACATGAACTTATTCCCCTTCAAAAAAATAAGATTCAATACATTCGATTTTTTTATGTTTATATTGTTAAAAAAGCATCTTTTAAATCACTTTTTAAATCTTCAAGATTTTCAAGCCCTACTGATAAACGAATTAAATCATTCGTAACTCCTGCACTTTCTTGCGCTTGTTCACTTAATTGTTGATGTGTTGTACTAGCAGGGTGAATGATTAGTGATTTTGTATCTCCAATATTTGCCAATAATGAAAAAAGTTTTGTGTTATCAGAAACTTTTTTTGCAGCTTCATAACCACCTTTAACACCAAATGTAACAATACCACTTTGTCCTTTTGGTAAATACGTTTTTGCTAATTTGTTATATTTACTGCTTTCTAAACCTGGGTAATTTACCCAAGCTACTTCTGATTGCTCTTCTAACCATGCAGCAATATTTAAAGCATTTTCACTATGCTTTTTTATTCTGATATCTAATGTTTCTAATCCTTGAATAATGTTAAATGCATTGGTAGGACTTAAGGCTCCTCCGAAATCCCTTAATCCTTCTAAAATTAATTTGAAAGTATAAGAAGCTGCGCCTAAAGCATCGTGATATACCAACCCGTGATATCCTGCTGAAGGCTCTGTAAATTCAGGGAATTTCCCATTTGCCCAATTAAAAGTACCTGCATCAATAATAGCGCCTCCTAAAGAGTTTCCTTGGCCTCCAATGTATTTTGTTAACGAATGAATTACAATATTTGCACCATGTTCTATCGGGTTTAACAATGCTGGTGTAGCTACTGTATTATCAACAATAAATGGAACTTCAGCTTTTTTTGCATGTTTTGATATCCCTTTTAAATCTAACACATCTAACTTCGGATTCCCTAATGATTCAACGAAGAAAGCTCTTGTATTATCCTGTACTGCTTTAGCAAAGTTATCAGGATTAGAAGCGTCCACAAATGTGGTAGTAATACCTAATCTAGGTAAGGTTACATTCAATAAATTGTAAGTTCCACCATATAAACTACTTGAGGCTACAATATGATCACCAGCTTTTAATAACGTTAATAAACCTGTTGAAATTGCTGCCGTTCCTGATGCGAATACCACTGCTCCTGTTCCGCCTTCTAAACTAGCCAAACGTTCTTGTAAAATTTGATTAGTAGGGTTGTTTAATCGGGTGTAAATAAATCCTAATTCTTTTAATGAAAAAAGGTTTGCTGCATGATCTGAATCATTAAAAACATATGATGTGGTTTGATAAATAGGAACTGCTCTTGTACCTCCCGTTTGTTTTACATCGTGTCCTGCGTGCAACGCGTTGGTTGCGAATTTTTGTGTACTCATTTTTCTTGTTTTTTGAGATAATAAAAAATTAAAACAAAAGTCAAATGCGTCATTTTTTTTGACGTACTTACTAGAAAAATGTTATGAAGAATTATAACAATTATAGATGAATAATTGCATTTGAGTTATCTATCCAATTTTAAATAAATGAATTTAAAATTAAGTAGAATTTAGCACCTTCTTTGTCTTGTACAAAGGGTTGCTAAGGTTTCACCGGGTCTAATCCCTCCACCTTTCTTGATAACATTGTCAATAAGTTATTGAACTTCGTGAGTGCAAATATTTAAAATTTAAATATTAATATCCTAATAAAAACTCATTTTTTTTTAAAAAAAAGTATTTACCTAAATGATTTTCCAAACTTTAACAGTTTTATCTTTACTTGGCGTTGCTATTAATTTCCCGTCAGAACTAACGTCCATCCCCAAACCAATATCATTGGTATGATTTGAAATTGTTTGTAAAATTTTTTCGCTTTTAACATCCCATAGAGTTGCTACAATTGGTTTTACTACTCCTGAAAATTTAAAATGATATTCGAGTAATTCTCCAATCATCGATTTGTCTGTTCCGCCTGCTATTACCCTGTCATTATCAATAAAAATAACCGAATGAATCGCCTGATTATCTTCTTTTAAAGTGTGCAATAATTGCCAATTAGTGGTGTCCCAAATTTTAACTGTTTTATCATCTCCAGCACTTGCTAATAATTTTCCGTTTGAACTAAAATTTACAGTCCAAACTGTGCCTCCATTTCCTTTTAATGTTTTTAATAAGGCTCTTGTTTTAACGTCCCAGATTCTAACGTTTCCATCATACGCTCCTGTTGCAACAACTTTTCCTGTTGAACTGAAGTCTACTGTTGGCGTTCCTATTTCGTGTGGTAAATCATGTAAAACTTCACCTGTAATTCTAGACCAAATTTTAGCGTTTGGTTCAATTCCTCCACTAATCATTAATGAATCGTTTGGACTAAACTTAACCTCCCATACTTCATTTTTATGATGTGTATACGTTTTTTGCAATTCTATTTGATTTCCATCAACAATTTTAGGCTGAGCAAATACTTGTAAAGACATTAAAACTAAAAGGCTTATAACAATTATAATTCCTATTATTAAAAACTTATTTTTCATACTATTTAATACTTTCTAGTTTTTGAATCATCTTTTTTGCTGATACTGATGATGCATCTAATTCAAATGCTTTCTTATATGCTAATAATGCATTTTCTTTATCCTTTTTATAAAAATACGCTTCTCCTAAACTATCCCAAGAGTTGGCGTCCTTCGGGAATAATTTTGTGCTTTTTTGAAATACTTTAATGGCTAAATCAACATTTTTTTCTTGTAAGTAAGTATATCCTACTTTATTTAAAATATTGTTTTTATTGCGTTTTATAGTTTTATCTAATGCATCAATATATGCAATTATAAAAGCATCTTTCTTTGTTGATTTAATAGTTGGTTTTACGCCTTTTCCCTCCCAATTAGTTTTTGTAACAGGGTGTGTTGCTTCAATATACGGAATAGAGATTGTAAAATTGTTATTCAAATTCACTCTTTTAGTTCTGTTTGCACCTCCACGAGTTGTTTCCCCAACAACTATTGCTTTATTTAAATGTTTTAATGTATATGTAAATGCCTCTGCTGCAGAAAACGTTTTTTTACTTGTTAAAATGTATAATGGCGTATTTGTTCTCCTTTTACCATCAATACTTTCCAAAGTAAATAACTGTGTTTTATTGTTTGTCTTACGTTCATAAAAATTACTTAGTAACACTGGTTTTTTACCCGTAAAATAACTCGATAATAATTGCATCATGTTTGGAACACCTCCACCATTATTTCTTAAATCAATTATAATTGCATTAGTGTTTTTTAAAAAACTCATAGCTGCAGTTGCCGTCTCTTTTGCGTAGTTCATATCTGCAAACATGCGTAAATTTAAATAACCAATATTACCATTTAGTACTTTTGTTTCTGTAAAACCAAAATTGATTTCTGCCATTTTCATAGCCATCATTTTATCTCTTTTAAGTTTAATGTTGGCGGGCATTATACGTTTACTTTGTGTAATTCTTTTTGGCTCAAAATTTACTTTTAAATGCAAATCTTTACTTACTTTTTGTAAGTCTTTGGTTATTACTGTAGAAAATTCTTTTTGATTAGAAATAGACTTGTATTTTTTTGAATTAGATATGATCATTGCTGACATTTCTTTTGCAAGATCTAAATTGATATAAGACGCTAGTAATTTCTCTGAAATTAATTTTAAAACTATTTTTTTTCATTTTTGTTAAATTCATTATTTTGTGATATTGTGCTTGTTATAGTCACAATTGTTAATACGGAAGCTAATATGTATTTTTTCATTTTTAAATTGATTTTAAATTCCTTGCAAACATAAAACCGAATTAATCTTAGATAAATAATAATTCTCAACTGCCTATATTTTACACACAAAAAACATCTTTATAAACTTGAACCAGTTTTGAGTCCTTTTTTAGTTGTTGGTGCTTGATTTCTGATTGTTTGTGTAAAATAGTATCCTATTTATTACATTATCATTAGCTTTACCAAGTGAAATCATTTTTAAAAAAATACAAGGCATTTATATACGGGCTAATAATTTTCAGACTCCTAGTACTGTTGCTAACTTATTTTGATCATATTTATATTGATAATTCAGAATACCTATCAAACATATTAAGTTTTATCTTTTATTGGTTGTTGTTTTCATTGCCAATTTATTATTTTCCTTTCTTAAAAAAACACTCATCAGTTTCACTAAAATTAATTGGCGTAATCCTATTTTTTATACTTGTTATTGTTAATGATATCCATGCCCAGATAATTGACAATCCAATTACGTTTATAGGAATTATTATTACGAGCTTAGCTTTCTTTTCTATAATTGCCACAAATTTCTTAAAAAAATACGCACTTTTTACAATCGTTTTTTACCTATTAAGCATCGGTTACTTCTTATATATAAGAGTTTATATTGATGATTTAAACGTGTACTTACAGCAAGAAAAAGAGATTAAAATTATTTTAACCATTCCTTTTTTTATATTGATTTTTGGATGGGTTTTTCAACAATGGAAATGGTTAAAAACAATAGAATCAAAAAAAGCAAAAGCAGAATTAGCCTTGTTAAAAAATCAAATAAACCCACATTTCTTTTTTAATACCTTAAATAATTTATACGGTTTAACGGTAGAAAAATCAGATGATGCTCCAGATGTTGTGCTAAAATTGTCTGACATGATGCGTTACACAATCTATATGGGAAAGGAAGATTTGGTACCTTTAAAAGATGAAGTTGAATATTTACAAAATTATATTGAACTGCATAAAATAAGGTATCAAAAAAAAGTAGATATTCAGTTTCACTACATCAACATATCCGATGTTAAAATTGCGCCACTTTTGTATATTATAGCCTTAGAAAATGCCTTTAAACATGGCATTGAAAAATTAACAGAAAACGCTTATATTCACATTAATATCAGTAAAAAAAACAACATTATTCTTTTTGAAATTGAAAATAATTTTGAAAAACCAGAAGTTGCACAAAAAACAGGAATTGGATTAGATAATTTAAAACAACGATTGCAATTACTATATCCTAAAAAACATGAATTAACTATTAAAAAAAATAATTCTAAGTATAAATTATCGCTAAAATTAGAAATAGTATGATACATTATTTAATTGTTGATGATGAGCCTATTGCCCATCGAATTATTGAAAAATATTGTGAAAATTTACCTCATTTAGAAAAAAAAGGGAATTGTTACAACGCTTTTGAAGCCATGCAACTTTTAAACGAAAACCAAATAGATCTTTTATTTTTAGATATTAATATGCCAAAACTTTCTGGTTTCGATCTTTTAAAAACAATTCCAAATCCGCCAAAAATAATTGTAACCACTGCTTATAAAGAATTTGCTTTAGAAGGATATGAATTAAATATTTCTGATTATTTATTAAAACCTTTTAGTTTTGAACGCTTTGTAAAAGCGGTTAATAAAACTATTTCAAAAACCAATCAACAGCAAGAAATAAATAATAATATTTCAGAAAACCAGACAGAAAACCCTGAAAGTTTTTTCTTAAAAGGTGATAAAAAACACTACCAAGTCCATTTTAACAACATTCTTTTTATTGAAGCTTATGGTCACTATTGCAAAGTTCATTTAAAGAATAAAATGATTTTAAGCAATGAAAAAATATCTTTTTTAGAAGAATTTCTTCCTGATACTTTTATCAGAACACACAAATCTTTTATAATTTCAAAAAGTAAGATTGAACAAATAGAAGGAAATCGTATTATAATCAAAGAGCATAAAATTCCTATTGGTCAAACTTATAAAAAAAACATAAATCACTTATTTAAATTATAATTCCATTTATATAAAACATTTAGACTCTTTAAAGGGGTTAAAACGTTAATATAAAAATACTAAGCTTATCTTTTAATTATATTGACTGAACAAGATAAATAATACTATAACATTTTTTTATTTTTATTTTTTTGATAAATGATACATAAAAAGGCTTTTAATAATAAATAGAATAATCCTCAAATTTTATAAACCATTAAAGTCAGAATTATTATACCATGGGAGTAAGTCTTCTAACTATAAACTTTTACCTTTTAATTCATAAAATATTTGACTTCATTAATTAGCAGGAAGTGTTTTTATCAAATTTGATATAAAAACATTGAAATTAAAGATAGAAGTATAATTAATTTATTTTGCTATTATAAAAAACTATAATCGGTTAGGGTTATTTCATTAAGATCCATTACAAATATTAATCAGACAACTAATATCTCCATAAAACAAGTACTGTTCTTTACTATTAACTTAAGTTCTTATAAGTAAGTATTCTCTTCTTTCACCCTTTCCCCCTCTATCTTTCACCTTTCATCCTAATTTCATTTGAGTTTAACGCAAAAAAAACCTCAATCTTTTCAGATTGAGGTTTAAAAGAAAGGCAACGACCTACTCTCCCACCATTGGCAGTACCATCGGCGCTAATGGGCTTAACTTCTCTGTTCGGGATGGAAAGAGGTGAGCCCCATTGCGATAATCACCTTAAATCGTTCAGTATATTTCAACTGTATAAGTTAACATATTAGTAAAATCATATCGTAAATTATCAAAAGAGTTGCGCTTGCTCCCTTTCGAGAGCAAGACTTCTACATAAGCCTATGGGTTATTAGTAATACTCGGCTATGACATTACTGCCTTTACACCTGTATCCTATCAACGTGGTAATCTTCCACGACCCTTTAAAGAAATCTCATCTTGTGGTGGGTTTCGCGCTTATATGCTTTCAGCGCTTATCCCTTCCCA
>NZ_JAOBTH010000026.1 GCF_025215075.1 Tenacibaculum haliotis
CTAAATCAAAAACTTATTCGGTAAGCATAAAATCAACTATTCATAAAGAACAAATGGCTTTTCAAGAAACCGACTATTTTAAAGAAAAAGCGAAGCACCGTTACAAGATTGAAGCAAAAAACGGAGAGTTAAAAAATGCGCATGGTTTTGCAAGAGCTACATCATATGGTATCACAAATATGGAAATCCAGGGAGCGATGACAATTTTTGCGGTTAACCTTAAAAGAATAATCAAATTAAGCTAGTAAGAAAGTCAGAGTTGCCTAAAATAGCAGTTAAAAAACGGTTTGTTTTACCCAATTTTTATATAACATAAGACTTTATCAAAAAAAGTACAGCAAACAAAAAGCGATTAAGAGAAATGTAACATTTCTTAATCGCTTTTAAAGTTAAATTTCAAAAAGAGTTGCTTTTTCAGTGCCCTCGCTTGTAGCTTCGGGATTTTTTTATAAATTATTTTTGTGTAGTTAAATTTTAAGTAGTTTAAAAAAAAGCATCATTTCTTTAAAAATGATGCTTTAATATTTTAGATAGAAAATAGTTTATTTTCTAGAAATTACTTTTTTTACCGCTTTAATTATAGCGGCATCGTTTAATCCGTATTTCTCCATTAATTCAGCTGGAGTAGCAGACTCACCGAAACTATCGTTTACAGCAACAAACTCTTGTGGAGTAGGAGTGTTGGTTGTTAAACAACGCGCCACGCTTTCACCTAATCCACCGTATTTATTATGTTCTTCCGCAGTTACAATACAACCTGTTTTTGCGACAGATTTTAAGATAATAGCTTCATCTAAAGGTTTAATTGTGTGAATGTTTATTACTTCTGCCGAAATACCTTTAGCTTCTAATTGTTCAGCAGCTTGTAAAGCTTCCCAAACTAAATGTCCTGTTGCTACAATTGTTACATCGTTTCCTTCAGTTAATTTTAAACCTTTTCCTATTTCAAAAGGCTCATCAGTCATAAAAACGGGTACTTTAGGTCTACCAAAACGTAAATATACAGGGCCATCATAATCAGCAATAGCTAGTGTTGCTGCTTTAGTTTGGCTATAGTCACAAGTGTTTATTACAGTCATACCTGGTAGCATTTTCATCAGTCCAATATCTTCTAATATTTGATGTGTAGCACCATCTTCACCTAAAGTTAACCCAGCATGTGAAGCACATATTTTTACATTTTTATCAGAATAGGCAACTGATTGACGAATTTGATCGTACACACGACCTGTAGAAAAGTTTGCAAAAGTTCCTGTAAACGGAATTTTACCTCCAATGGTTAAGCCAGCAGCAATACCAATCATATTTGCTTCAGCAATTCCTATTTGAAAGAAACGTTCGGGATGATTGTTTTTAAAATCTCCCATTTTTAAAGATCCTGTTAAATCTGCGCATAAAGCAACTACATTAGGATTTGTTTTCCCTAATTCAGTTAAACCATCACCAAACCCAGATCTGGTATCTTTTTTTTCGGTATAAGTATATTTTTTCATTAGTGTATGTTGTGTGTTGTACGCGTCAAAAATAATCTTTTATAAAAAAAGCAGCGTTACAAATTTGATAATTCTTTATAAAGTTTATGAACAGGAAAGCCCATAACATTAAAATAACTTCCTTCTATTTTAGTAATAGCTATTTTACCTATCCATTCCTGAATACCATAAGCACCAGCTTTATCAAATGGTTTATAAGTATTTATGTAATACGCTATTTCTTCGGATGATAAATTTTTAAAGGTAACTTTGGTAGTATCGTTAATTATTTTTTTGAAGTTTTTGTTTGAAATACATATCGATGTAATTACTTCGTGGGTGTTGTTAGATAATTCAGTAAGCATTTTAAAAGCTTCATTATAGTCTTTTGGTTTTCCGAGCGCTTTGTTGTTAGCCCAAACAATGGTATCCGAAGTTATTAATAATTCTTTACCAGTTAATTCATTTTCAAAAGGCTTCGATTTTAAATCGGAAAGAAAATCTGTTATTTCTGATTTTCTTAAATGTCCTGGATATATTTCTGCTACTTCTTTTGTTTTGATTATAAAAGGTACATTTAAATCTTTTATTAATTCTTGTCTTCGTGGTGAATTTGAAGCTAAAATTATGGAATAATCGACTAATTTACTGGACAACATATTTAAAATAATAAGTGATTGATAGAATACCTATAATTCCGAAAACATGAAATATTTTCATTGTTTTAAGTAATTTTTTATACTCTTTATCTGTTGAAGTTTTAATTGAAAGGTATATAATATATATTTGAGGTATTAAGGTAGAAGTTAATATAGTTATAAAAAGATATTCTATTTTAAAGAAACTAAAAGCTAAAAATAAGATTAAAAAAGCAGAAAAAACCATCATAGTTAGTGTAACGTTTTTTGCTCTTTTTCTTCCCAAAAGAATAGGTAGCGTTTTGTTTTTTTTAAAATTATCCTCATTTATATTGGTGATGCTTATTATTATTTCCTCAGTTAAGGTGCTTAAAAAAGATAATAATATATAAATCATAGCAATAAATTGAAGCCTAAAAAAAAGATTCCATTGTGTTGTTGTTAGGTTAACAGGAGAATCAATCCACCAAACTGATAATATTGTAAATGGTAATAGGAAGGATTTAAATAAAAGACTTAAAAAAGATTTCTGTATAGAATATTTTGAGTAAATGTATGCAGAAATAGAGGAGAAGAGAAATAGTAATGAAAAATAAGGTCTATGTATTTTGAAAGATAAATAAATACCTAATAAAAGTCCTGCAAGAAGAAGTATGTAAGAACTAATTTTTAAACTAGGTAAAGATCTAGCTGTTTTTTTATTTTTATTAAGAAAATAATAGTTTAATACATAAATAGATATGTAAAAAAACATACATGAAGTTGTAAATAAGGTTATGTCTAGGAAAGATAAAGTTGTCTCAAAACCAAATCCATATAAAAAACAATATTTAGCTAAAAAAATTACAAAAGAAAAATATAGAATTCTTTTCCAATCAACAATATTAAAAAATACTTTTAGAGTATTCATTTAATTAAAATCTTTTTTAATTCTAGCTAAATCTCTCTTATTGTCTCTGTCTTTCATTGTTTGACGTTTGTCATGTGTTTTTTTACCTTTTGCTAAAGCAATGTCTAATTTAGCCCAACCATCATTATTAATAAAGAGTTTAAGAGGTACAATTGTACTCCCTTTAGCTTCAACTTCTCTTTCTAGTTTTTTTAATTCTTGTTTATTTAATAGTAAACGGCGTTCACTTGTGGTTTTATGATTGTAGTGGTTTCCAAAGGCATATTCTTCAATATACATATTAATGATAAAAAGCTCTCCTTGCTCATTAAATTCACAAAAGCTTTCGGTTATACGTGCCTTACTAAGCCTTATCGATTTTATTTCGGTACCGGTAAGCTGAATACCCGCAGTATATTTATCAATAATCTCGTATTCAAAACGAGCTTTCTTATTCTGTATGTTAATTTTTTTCTGCATATCTCAATAGCAAATATAACTATTTGAATAGTACCCTTAGTTAATTTATTATGCAATGATATTATTTTTTTATTTTTGGTAGGTAATAATGTGTATTTGGTTAAAAATGATAAGAATTTTGCATTTTTTATTGACTTGTTAATTAACACAATTTTAAATATTATATAAAATAATTTCTTGTAATTTTGAGTTTTTAAAATGAATTTTATTTAATAACTTTTTATGAGATATTTAATAGTATTGTTGTTCTTTGTAGTATCATGTAAGCCTATTGATAATGGGATTGATGCGCAAAAAGTGATAGATAATTCGATAAATAAATCGAACTTACAAGTTGTTGAAAATTCGAATTTATCTTTTTCGTTTAGAAAGAATAATTATATAGCAAAAAGGAATAATGGTAATTATGAGTTTCAGAAAATTTCAAAAAAAGATTCGGTAATTATAAAAGATGTTTTGTCGAACGAAGGGGTTAAGCGTTATGTAAATGATAGTTTAATTCAATTATCAGAAAAAGACAAAAAAGGTTTTGGAGACTCTGTAAATTCGGTGCATTATTTTGCTGTTTTACCTTACGGCTTAAATGATCCTGCAGCTCGTAAAAAAATGTTAGAACCTGTAATTATAAAAGGGAAAACGTACTATAAAGTTCAAGTAACTTTTTCTGAAGAAGGTGGCGGGACCGATTTTGATGATGTATTTATTTATTGGTTCGCTAAAGAGGATTTTAAATTAACTTACCTAGCTTATAAATACCATACAAACGGTGGTGGTGTTCGTTTTAGAGATATGAAAAAAGAAAATTTTGTAAACGGAATTAGATTTGTGGATTATAATAATTATAAGCCCTTAGATAAAAATATTGATTTTTATACAATTGATAAATTATATGAAGATGATAAGTTAAAAAATATTTCTGAAATTGTGTTAAATAATATTGAAATTAAAGAGTTGAATTAAAAGAAAGAGGCTAAGAATTAATCAATTTTTAGCCTTTCAGTTGTGTTTTTATTTTTGCTAATAGAAACAATAAATAAAGAAGCGTTGTCATTATCGTTTATATCCTCGTATTTTTTTTCTTTTAAAATTTTATTTACAAACTGTGGTGTAGTATTGCTATGACCAACAATTAAAACCGTTTTTCCTTTTGTTTCTTTCTGAAAAATAGTGTCATACATGTTTCTTGGGTCGTATTTTTTTATCTCTATTTTTTTGCTTTCAGCCGTTGGTTTTGCTGTTTGCATAGTTCTGTTATAGTTTGTTGAGTACACAGCATCTAGTTTGATGTCTTTAAAATAATTAGCCCATTTTTTAGCACGTTCTTGACCTGTATTATTCAAATCAGGATTTCTGTTAGCTTTGTCTGTTCTATCTTTTTCTGCATGACGAATTAAGTAATAAGTTGTATTGGTTTCTTCCTGATTACAAGAAATTAATGAACTAAAAACAAGGACTAATACTAAAAGATACTTTTTCATGATGATGATTTTAAGTAGCGAATATACTTAAAAAACAAAAAGCGATGCTTTTTTCAAACATCGCTTTTAATCAACTATAAAAACTAACTTCTAATTTTCTATTAAATCAGATTGATTTCTGAAAACTAGTTTTTTATCAAAAGCATCTAACAAAATAATGCTGTCTGTAGTTACCGTTCCTGCTAAAATTTCTTTAGACAATTGATTTAATACTTCTTTTTGAATTACACGTTTCACTGGTCTTGCACCAAACTCAGGCTGATATCCTTTAATAGCTAAATAAGCAATTGCTTCATCGGTAGCATCAAAAGTGATGTTTTGTTCAGCTATCATTTTTTTAACATTATTCAACTGAATTTTTACAATCTGCTTAATATCGTCTTGTGACAATGGAGTGAACAAGGTAATATCATCAATTCTATTGATAAATTCTGGTCGAACAGTTTGTTTTAATAAACCTAAAACTTCTGTTTTTGCTAGTTCCATTGTGGTTTCGATATCACCTTTAAAATTCTCAAACTTCTCTTGAATAATATGGCTTCCCATATTAGAAGTCATAATTATAATAGTGTTTTTAAAATCTGCTACACGTCCTTTATTATCTGTAAGTCTTCCTTCATCTAAAACTTGTAAAAGCGTGTTAAAAGTATCAGGATGTGCTTTTTCAATTTCATCTAATAAAACAACAGAATATGGTTTTCTACGAACAGCTTCTGTTAGTTGTCCGCCTTCATCATAGCCAACATAACCAGGAGGTGCGCCCACTAATCTACTAACCGAATGACGTTCTTGATATTCACTCATGTCTATTCTGGTCATAGCGTTTTCATCATCAAATAAATAGCTAGCTAAAGCTTTTGCGAGTTCTGTTTTACCAACTCCGGTGGTTCCTAAAAACAAGAAACTACCTATTGGTTTATTCGGATTTTGTAATCCAGCTCTAGAGCGACGAACGGCATCTGCAACAGCTTCAATAGCTTCTTCTTGTCCAACTACTCGTTTGTGTAATTCAGCTTCTAATTTTAATAGTTTTTCGCGCTCAGACTGAATCATTTTTGTAACAGGAACACCTGTCCATTTTGCAACAACTTCAGCAATATCATCGTAAGTAACTTCTTCTTTAATTAACGCGTTTTCACTTTGATTGGCTAAAATTTCTTGTTGTTTTTCAAGTTCCTCTTGCGCTTCTTTTATTTTACCATAACGCAATTCTGCCACTTTACCATAGTCTCCATTACGTTCAGCTTTGTCAGCTTCAATTTTATAGTTTTCAATATCAGTTTTTAATTGCTGAATTGCATCTACAACGGCTTTTTCTGATTGCCATTTGGCATTTATCTCGTTGCGTTCTTCCTTAAAATTAGCAACATCTGCATTGAGTGATTTTAGTTTAATCTCGTCATTTTCTCGTTTAATTGCTTCAATTTCAATTTCTAACTGCATTATTTTACGATCTAAAACATCTAATTCTTCTGGTTTAGAATTGATTTCCATTCGTAGTTTTGCAGCAGCTTCATCCATTAAATCAATCGCTTTATCTGGTAAAAACCGATTGGTAATATAACGTTGCGATAATTCTACCGCACCAATAATAGCTTCATCTTTAATGCGCACTTTATGATGCGTTTCGTACTTGTCTTTAATTCCACGTAAAATAGAAATAGCGCTTTCGGTATCTGGCTCATCAACCATAACTTTCTGAAAACGACGTTCTAATGCTTTGTCTTTTTCAAAGTATTTTTGATATTCATCTAAAGTAGTTGCTCCAATGGCACGTAATTCACCACGAGCCAAAGCAGGTTTTAAAATATTAGCAGCATCCATAGCACCTTGCCCGCCACCAGCACCAACTAAGGTGTGAATTTCATCAATAAATAAAACAATATCACCTTCGGATGTAGTTACCTCTTTTACTACAGATTTTAAGCGTTCTTCAAACTCACCTTTAAATTTTGCACCTGCAATTAAAGCTCCCATATCTAGCGAATAAATTACTTTATCTTTTAAATTTTCGGGAACATCACCTCTAATAATCCGATGTGCTAAACCTTCCGCAATAGCGGTTTTTCCTGTTCCAGGTTCACCTACTAAAATAGGGTTGTTTTTTGTTCGTCTTGATAAAATTTGTAATAATCTACGAATTTCTTCATCCCGACCAATTACAGGGTCTAGTTTTCCGTCTTGCGCCAATTTATTTAAGTTATTGGCGTATTTATTTAAAGAATTGTAAGTTTCTTCCGCGCTTTGCGATGTAACTCTTTCTCCTTTTCGTAACTCATCAATAGTGGTTTTTAATCCTTTTTCGGTAACCCCTTGATCTTTTAATACTTGAGAAATCTGACTTTTCGATTTAAAGATTGCTAAAATTAAATGCTCGATAGAAACATATTCATCGTTCATTTTTTTAGCGATAATATTTGCCTCATTTAAAGTTTTATTCGCCTCACGAGAAAGCATTAATTCTGCTCCTGTAACTTTAGAAAAACTTTCTAATTGCTTGTCTAATATTTGTTGAAGAACACTAATATTTATGCTTAGTTTCTTTAATATAAAAGGTAGTACATTTTCATCAACAACAAATAAAGCTTTAAAAATATGTTCATTTTCTATTTGTTGATTACCATTACTTTGTGCTAGCTGTTGCGCTTTTTGTATGGTTTCTTGTGATTTTATTGTATAATTGTTTAAATTCATAATTTGTAGGTTATTTATCTTTTCCAATTAGCTAAAGTCAAAAGTAATACCAATAATAAACGCTATAGTAAAGAAGACAAAAAGTCTTATTTTTATTATTTAAGCTGACTTTTTGACTTGTTGTAAGGTTTAGTTGTTTAGATCGACAAATTTTGAAAAATATATATAAATGGGAGTATTTAGCACAATATTTGGAGGGAAGAATGAAAAGGAAGTACAAGAAGAATCATTTATAAAATGGATTCCTTTAACATCTACAGCGCAATTAGAAGAAATTAAAAAACAATCAGAAAACGAAGCCGTTGCAGTATTTAAGCATTCTACTAGATGTGGTATAAGTAGTATGGTAATTAAGCGTTTTGCAAATAGTTTTGATGAGGATTTAAAAGATTTTAAAATATACTACCTCGATTTATTATCATACCGAGAAGTGTCTGATGAATTAGGGTATATATTTCAAGTTTTACATCAATCTCCTCAGTTATTGGTTGTTAAAAAAGGAGCCGTTGTAGCACATGCTTCTCATTATGATATTGCTCAAATTGATTTAAGGAAATTCTAAAAAAGTCACGGTTTTTAAAGGAATTTACTTAAATACATCGTATTTTTGCTTATTACAAAAAAGTATAAAATTGAGCGACGACATCACAACAACACAAGAAACGAAAGGGAAAAATTTATACGATTACCAAAAAGAAGCGCTTTTTAAAATTTTTAAAAGTTTTGAAAATGCTCCTGAAAATTATCATTTATTATATCAATTACCAACAGGTGGAGGTAAAACTGTAATTTTCTCAGAAATTACTCGCCAGTTTATAAAACATTATAATAAAAAGGTGTTGATAATGACACACCGTATTGAATTATGCAAGCAAACAGCAAAAATGCTTGGAGAGTTTGGTGTAGATAATAAAATTATTGATAGTAAGGCCGATTTAGATGATCAAGATAATTATGGTTGTTTTGTAGCAATGGTTGAAACATTAAACAATCGTTTAAATGACGATATGTTAGATATTTCTGATGTAGGTTTGGTTATTATTGATGAAGCCCATTATAATTCTTTCACAAAATTATTTAAGTTTTTCGACAAGTCATTCGTACTAGGTGTTACAGCAACGCCTTTAAGTTCGAATATTAAACTACCAATGAAAGACAATTATGATGATTTAATTGCTGGTGAAAGTATTGGTACTTTAATTCAGAATGAATATTTAGCAAGAGCGAATGTATTTTCATATAATGTTGGTTTAACATCATTAGAAATAGGCGCAAACGGTGATTATACCGTAAAGTCTTCGGAAGATTTATATACAAATACCGACATGTTATCGAAGCTTTTACAAGCTTATGAAGAACGTGCTAAAGGTACAAAAACGTTAATCTTTAATAACGGAATTAATACATCACTTCACGTATACGATACTTTTAAAAAGGCAGGATATCCTATCGCGCATTTAGATAATACGAATACAAAGAAAGAACGTGATTTTATATTAAAATGGTTTCATGCAACACCAAATGCAATTATTACTTCGGTAAGTATTTTAACAACCGGATTTGATGAACCATCAGTAAAATCGATAATTTTAAATAGAGCTACTAAATCATTAACACTTTATTATCAAATGATTGGTAGAGGGTCTCGTATTTTTAAAGGAAAAAATGATTTTAATGTAATTGATTTAGGAAATAATTTTCATCGTTTCGGACCTTGGGGAGCTGATTTAGATTGGCATAAAATGTTTAGAGCGCCTAATTTTTATTTAGATAATTTATTATCTGATGAAGATATAGAAAATGAGTTTAAGTATGAGTTACCTGCTGATATTAAAAAAGAGTTCTCAAATTCAGAAGATTTATATTTTGATGTAAAGAAAATTTATATTGACACAATTCAAGCAGGACAATCATCTAAAAAAGTATTAGAAAAATCAATAATACATCACGCAAAAATTTGTGTAGAGAATAGTGAAGATGTTTTTGATGCTTTAATTTTAGCAAAGAAATTAGGCGGAGAAATAGATGATAGAATTCATAGATATTCTAAATGTATTTGCAAGAGTACTCATAATTTTATTGATTGGTTACAAGATGACTATAGAAAAAAATTAAATTCTCATTTACGTTCTAATTTTGATGAAATATATGAAGATATTTTTGGTCATCCACCACCAGAAGAAGAGTAGTTAATATAAATTATCAAGACTATTAATTATGTAGTCTGCCTGTAATATATAGTAAAATGACTGACTTTTTATGTATCACTTGTGATACATAAAAAGTCAGTCATTTTTGTTTAAATAAACAATATATATATTGTTGTAAGATGTTACTTTGATGAATTATTTTTTCATAAAAATATTTGTAAAATACCATTTTCCATTACTATCTTTTTCGGCAGTCACTTCAAAGTGGGTATAATCACCTTCTATGTTTTTTCTGTGTCCTTCACTATTTATCCATGCATTTACAACAGATGCTGCTGAAGAATATGCGTAAGCAACATTTTCACCTACACCTTTAGCATTGGCATTTTTATTTAAAAACTCTTTACGTTGGAAGAAAAGATCATGAGAAACCTTGTCTTTATCAATCATATAATTAGTGTGATTATATGTTTGCGATTTAATTACTTGCAGTTTGTTTAATGTGGAATAGCCATTGGAAGCCCTATAGTCATTTATACGACTTAAAATCTCAGATTCTATTCCTTTTTCTGTAAAAGTGGTGGGTGTTTCTGTATTTTCTTGAGCTAAATCTAATTCATTGTTTGAAGAACATGATGTTAAAACTAGTGCACATAACACTATTAATAACCTTAGGGGGTGGTTACTCATTTGTTGGGGGGGTTAGGGGGTTACTGATAACTTTTCAAAAGTACTCTAAATAACTAGAGTAAAAAAGTTAAATACTTGATTATTAATAAAAAGGGTGTTTTTCCTGAGTTAAATAGCTTGTCTTATAAAATCTTCGTATTCGTAAAAAAATAATTCAAATTGCGCCATATTTTCTACATAAAACTCAAAACAATCTCTCCATGTATCTTTGTTATGAATACTAAATTTTTTATCAAAAGGGACATATATGCGGCGGATAATTTTTCGATTATCTAATTCAAAATTATCATGATAAATTACTTCTGGTAAATATTCGGTTTCTAAAATAGTTTTTAACGACAATAGTTGATCGTATAGTAATTCATTAGCAACTTCATCTAAATGTTCAAAATCTAAACAAACAGAAGCTTTTTTACGGTCTGCCTGAAATTTAAAAGCAAATCCTTTTATTTTAGTGTTATATAATAACCATTTTCTTGGGAATGATTTCCCAAAGCTTGTCCAAAACTCTTTACGTAATTGTGCTGATTCTTCTTTGCTAAACATTATCCGTGTATTTTAGGGCTATTTCCTCGGTTCCTCATCATTTCGGCTTCAAAAGCAACTAAAGCTTCCCATTTTTCATCAACAATCTTTCTGTCTTGGTATTTACGAGCAAAACCTAAAAAAACGGTATAATGATTGGCTTCAGAAATCATTAAATCATTATAAAATTTAGACAATTCTTCATCTTCCATATTTTCAGAAAAAACTTTAAAACGCTCACAGCTTCTTGCTTCAATTAAAGCGGCAATTAATAAGCGTTGCACAAGTGCGTTGGTTCTGTCTTTTGTTTTGGTAAAGAATTTTTGTAGTTGAATCGCATAGTCGTTTTTTTGTTCTCTTCCTAAAACCATTCCGCGTTTTACCATAAAATCATGTACCATTTTAAAATGTTCCATTTCTTCAATAGCAATTTCACTCATACTTTGTACAAGTTCGGTTTCTTCAGAATAATTTATAATTATAGAAACAGCATTTGAAGCCGCTTTTTGTTCTAAAAAAGCATGATCTGTTAATATTTGCTGTAAGTTATCTTTAGCAATATCTGCCCAGGAGGTTTTAGTCTCGAATTGTAATCCTAACATATTCTAAATTCATTTTTTCGTTTGCAAAACTAAGGATTATTACATTTAAGAAAGTAATAGTGCTCTTTTTTTTACTTAAAATAAGTACTCTTCTCTTTTTTAGATATTTGATTACTAAAAAAGTAAGAAAAATATATAAAAATGTTAACTTTGAAGGACTTCAAAAAAAAATATTTTGCTATGAAAAAAAATATAAAACTTATTGCTTTAGTTTTATTGGTATTTATTGGAAATGCTTGTAAAAATACTATAGAAACAGAAAGAAATGTAAACGCATATAGCGAATATGTTACTGTTTTTCCTGAAAAATTGATTTCGGTTACGCCAAAACTCGATTTTATCTTAAAAAAGAAAATTACAGCTAATATTACTAATGATATAATTACGATGGTTCCTAATGTTAAAGGAACGGTAACATTAAATAATAATGTGATTTCTTTTGTGCCGAATGAAAAATTAGTAAGTTATAAAGAATACAAAATAACACTTCATTTATCAAAATTATACGATGATATTGATGCTGCTTTAAAAGATTTTACAATTGAAGTAAAAACAAAAGAGTTGCTGTTTAATGTTGCTTTACAATCACCAAAAGTATATAATAAAGAATGGTATTTTGTAGAGGGAGTTTTAACAGCAAGTGATGTTCTTGAAAAAGAAAAATTAGCTGAAATAGTAAAGATAAATTATAAAGGGAGTAAAACAAAAGTAAAGTTTCAAACCTTCGAGAAGTTAGCCTCTAAAGTATATTTTAAAATAGATAGTTTACAACGATTTGTTGATGATGAAAATTTAAAAGTATCTTGGAATGGTGATGCTATAAAATCTACTTCAAAAGGTGCCCGTGAATTAACAATTACAGGAAAAAATAATTTTAAGGTTTTAAATGTAGAAGTTACGAATACTGATAAGCAACATATTGAAATTAGTTTTTCAGATCCCATAAAAAAATCACAAGATTTAAAGGGATTAATTCAGTTTGCAAATACTCAAAAAAGAAAATTCACCTATAAAATCACCAATAATATAGTAACTATTTATCCGCAGTCATCTTTTAAGGATAAGGTAAATATCGAAATATTTAAAGGAATAAAAAATGCAGAAAACTATGCTTTAAAAGAATCGTTTGGTAAAACATTACATTTTCAGCAATTAAAGCCTTCGGTAAAATTTATAAAAAGTGGAACAATATTGCCAAATTCAAAAAATCTTAAAATTAATTTTAATGCAGTTAATTTAAAAGCTGTTGATGTAACGGTATTTAAAATTTATAAAGAAAATGTATTACAGTTTTTACAAAATAATAATTTAGGTAACCAAGGTAATTTACGTTATGTTGGACGTCCTGAAGCTAAATACACGGTAAATCTTACGAATCAGGGAGTGGATTTAACGAAAGAAAACGCTTTTGGGATAGATTTGACTGAAGTCTTAACGATTGAAGACGGAGCTATGTATCGAGTTGATTTTTCTTTCAATCAAAAATATTCTAATTATTCGTGCGATGAAACTATTAATAATAGTACAATAGTTTATGGTAAAAAAGAAATAGACACTAAACAATACGACAATCCTAATTATTATAATAATGACTATTATTATAGCTATCGTTGGAATGAAAGAGATAATCCGTGTTCAAATTCATATTATTACAATAAAAATAAGGGTACTAATATTTTAGCTACTAATTTAGGAGCAATCGTAAAAAAAGGTAATAACAAAACAACTTTTATTGCGGTAACTAATTTATTAACAACCGAACCGGTTTCTGATGCTAACGTAACGCTATATAATTTACAACAACAACCTATTGTAAATGTAAAAACTGATAAAGACGGAATTGTTAATTTCGATGGAATTAAAAATGCTTTTTTTGCTGTAGTTACCAAAGATAAAAACACCACTTACATTAAATTGAATGACGGAAACGCACTTTCTATGAGTAAGTTTGATGTTTCTGGAACAAAATTACAAAAAGGAATTAAAGGATATATTTACGGTGAACGTGGTGTTTGGCGTCCAGGAGATCAATTATTTTTGACTTTTGTGTTGAATGATAATGCGAATCCGATACCGGAAAATCATCCTATTAAATTTGAGTTATTAAATCCGCAGGGAAAAATAATAGAAAGAAAAGTACTTTTTAAAAACCTAAATAATGTGTATGCTTATGCGCCAAAAACAAACCAAGATGGTATTACCGGAAATTGGAAGTTAAGAGTAAGTGTTGGTGGAGCAGTTTTTAATAAAACACTTAAAATAGAAACCATAAAACCAAATCGTTTAAAAATAAAACTTAAAACCGAAGCAGATTTTATAAAAGCTGATACACCAATTGAAGGAGATGTGGATGTAAAATGGTTACATGGAGCAATTGCTAGAAATTTAAAATTAGATATTAACGGTAAGTTTACGCAATCGAAAACAGAATTTTCAAAATTCAAAAATTATAATTTTGATGATGTTACACGTAGGTTTGGTACAGAAGAATTTAAGGTATTAGAAGGAACTTTAAATAGCGAAGGGAAAACAAGTTTTTCTGTAAAACCAAGGTTAGACAAAAAAGCTCCGGGAATGTTAAAAGCGAGTTTTATAACCAAGGTTTATGAAAATGGTGGTGATTTTAGTACGGATGTTTTTTCTAAAAAAGTATCTCCCTATAAAACCTATGTAGGTTTACTTAATGCAGCTGAACAACAATCTAAAAATTATTTATTTACGGATGAAAAATATACGTTTAATGTAGCAACAGTTACTGAAAACGGAGTAGGAGTTGCAAATGATTTAGAAGTAAAGGTTTATAAATTATCATGGCGTTGGTGGTGGAGTACTGCGGATAACGGGCTTTCTAATTACGATGGTACACGTCATCATCAAACGTATAAAACACTACAAGTAAAAACAAATGTTAGTGGTAAAGGTTCGTTCGATTTAAAAATAAGTGAAAACGATTGGGGACGTTACCTTATAAAAGTAACCGATAAGAAAAGTAAACACATTACTTCGAATATAGCTTATTTCGATTGGCCATCTTGGTACGGAAAGAAAAAAGGAAGTCAAGATAAAACCAATGCCACGATGTTGGTTTTTACTACCGATAAAGAATCGTATGAAGTAAATGAAACAGCTACAGTAAAGTTTCCGTCTTCTGAAGGAGCAAGAGCTTTAATTACAATTGAAAACGGAACCGAAGTATTAAATCACTTTTGGGTAGCAACAACTGCAAAACAAACGGAATTTAAACTCCCAGTTTTGGCAAATTATACGCCCAATGTGTTTGTAAATATCTCGTTATTACAAAAACACAGTCAAACGGCCAACGATTTACCAATTCGTATGTACGGTTCTATACCAATGTTGGTAAACGATCCTACAACGAAATTAGCGCCAGAAATTGACTTAGCAGATGAGTTAAGACCTGAATCAATCGCTAATATTAAAGTAAAAGAGAAAAACGGAAAAGCAATGACCTATACAATTGCTTTGGTTGATGAAGGATTGTTAGATTTAACACGTTTTAAAACTCCAAATCCTTGGAATACCTTTTACGCGCGTCAATCATTAGGTGTAAAAACTTGGGATGTTTTTGATGATGTAATTGGCGCCTATGGCGGAAAAGTAAATCAGATATTAAGTATTGGTGGTGATGAAGCCGAAGCTGGAAGTAAAAATAAAAAAGCCAATCGCTTTAAACCAATGGTAACTTATTTAGGACCGTTTAGCTTAACAAAAGGAGCTACAAAAGAGCATCAAATAAGAATACCTAAATATGTCGGTTCTGTACGAGCGATGGTGGTAGCAACGGATGCTAAAAATGATGCCTACGGTAGTGACGAAAAAACTGCTTTTGTACGTAAACCTGTGATGATTTTAGCATCATTACCACGAAAAATTACCCCACAAGAAACCGTAACTTTACCAGTAACTGTTTTTGCAATGTTACCTTCAGTAAAAAAGGTGAAAATTACAGTACAACCAAATGAATCATTTACAATTGTAGGCGATAAGACTCAAACTTTATCATTTAATGAACCAGATGAAAAGATGGCGTATTTTACCTTAAAAGTAAATGATTTTAAAGGAATTGGAAAAGTAAAGATTGATGCCGTTTCTGGTCGCGAAAAAGCATCCTACGAAGTAGAAATAGATGTTTTAAATCCGAATCCTGTAACCACAGAGGTAAAAGATTTGGTATTAAAATCAAATGAGGCAAAGGAGCTTAATTTTACCACCTTTGGTACAAAAGGCACTAATACAGCAAGTATCGAATTATCTACATTGCCACCAATGAATTTTACCAAACGTATGGGATATTTAATTCAATATCCACACGGTTGTGTAGAGCAAACAACCTCTAGTGCTTTTCCGCAGTTATATTTAGCAGAAATTTTTGAATTATCCGAAGAGAAAAAACAAGATATAGAAAGAAATATAAAAGCTACGATTCAGCGTTTGTCTGATTTTCAAGTGTCAAATGGCGGATTGTCTTATTGGCAAGGAAACGAAAATGCAAATAGTTGGGGAACATCTTATGCAGGTCATTTTATGATTGAAGCCGCTAAAAAAGGGTACGCTTTACCAATTGGTTTTAAATCGAAATGGATAGGTTACCAAAAGCAACAAGCACGTAATTGGCGAAATAATTCAACCTATTATAATAATGCATTATCACAAGCATACAGGTTGTATACATTAAGTTTGGCAAGCAGTGCAGATATTGCTTCGATGAATCGTTTACGAGAAACAAAAGGAGTTTCTAACGAAGCAAAAATGCGATTGGCAAGTGCCTATGCGTTGATTGGTAAACAATCTATTGCAAAAGGAATTTTAGAAGGTTTAACGGCAAATGATTATAACAAAAGACGCTATTCTAATTTCGGATCTGAAACTCGTAATAAAGCCATGGCGTTAGCTACTTATACATTATTAAAAGAGGAAACAAAAGCTATTAAATTAGCAAAAGAAATCGCTCAAAGTTTATCTAGCAATAAATGGATGAGCACACAAACAACTGCTTATAGTTTATTAGCGATGAGTAAATATGCGCTTCAAAATGGTGGAAGTACAGGGATTAATGCGAGTTATACTTTAAATGAAAACTCAAAAAATATTGAAATATCAAAAGCATTGTATGCTGAAGATATTGAAGATATCACCAAAGAAAACACTTTTAAAGTAACGAATAAAAATAGCGGAGTACTTTATGTACGTGTTTTTAACAAAGGAATTTTACCTGTCGGAGAAGAAAAAGTATTTCAAAATAATTTAGAAACAACAATTATTTACAAAACAAAAGATGGCAATCGTATAACGCCAAGTAATTTATCGCAAGGAACCAATTTTGTAGCAGAAGTTACTGTAAAAAATAGTACAAACGATGCTGTAGAGAATGTAGCGTTGACACAGTTTATTCCTTCAGGATGGGAAATTATAAATACTCGTTTTACTGACTTCGGAAACAACACAACATCATCTCAAGTAGATTTTACGGATATCCGGGATGCTAGTATTAGTAACTATTTTACACTAAAAAAGTATGAGAGTAAAACGTTTAGAGTGTTATTAAATGCCTCGTATTTAGGAACCTATTATTTGCCAGGAGTGCAGGTAGAAGCGATGTATGATAATGATTATATAGCTAGAACAAAAGGAGAATGGATAAAAGTAAAGAAGTAGAATAATAAGTAATAAGTACGAAAAGTAGTGTTTAATTAATTTTTCAATTCATCATAAAAAAATAACAACTCAGAAATACAAAATATGATAATTGAATTTATTATTAGAACTTTGAATCGTTAAGTATATATTGAAAATATAAAAAGATGATAAAAAGTAAAAAAAGAAAGCTTCTTAAAATAGTATTTATTATTGCAAGTATAGGTTCTTTGGCTTTTGTGCCTTGGGTTTTGGTAAAAGCGTGGATAAAACCCTTACCAAATACAATTCAAGAGCAAGTAAATGAAGCCATCAATTATGGGTTAGACGGAATGATTGTTTATGTAGACGAAGCAGGAAAACCACCTGCTTTTTATACTGGAGGGTGGAAAAATAGAGCAAATAAAATACCTGCCGATCATAAATCGTTATTTAATATTGGTAGTATAAGTAAGCTATATGTTGCTGTTGCTATTACTAAATTAGTAAAAGACAAACGATTATCTTTAGATAAAACAGTAGCTGATTATTTTCCGGAATTGATAGGGAGAATTGAAAATGCAGAAAAAATTACGTTAAGATTATTAGTTCAGCATCGAAGTGGTATTCCTAATTATACTGAATATGGTTATTGGAAAAATCCAACAAAAAAATATGAGAAAGCACTTGACTTAGTTTTAGATTTACCTGCCAACTTTAAACCTGATGAAGATTATGAGTATTCTAATACGAATTACTTATTGCTTCGTGTACTTATTGATAAAGTAGTAGGTTATAGCCGTAACCAATACATTAAAGAAGAAATTTTAGTACCACTTAATCTTAAACATACGTTTAGTTCTCGTAGTGAAGTAAATTTAGATGACATAATGAGTGGTTATTATGTTGGCTATGAAGAAGATCAAAAAACTGAATACGATGGTATGTTTGCTACAGCACAAGATGTTGGCGTATTTTTGCGAGCGTTAAACGATGGTTCGGTATTTAAGGATGGTGAACAAGAAATATACACTTCAATTTACGAGTATGAACATGGTGGTTTAGTTCCTGGTTATCAAAGTTTGGCAGAATATCATAAAGATATTGATACGGTTGTTGTTCAATTTATAAATACGACTGATTTTAATGGATACCAATGGAATTTATCACAAATTATAATTAATCGTATTGTGAAAATATTGAAAAATAAAAAATAATTGAACACAGATAAAAACGAAACATCAAGTTTTACGGTTTGTAAAGAATGCCAAGGATTCGGTAAGAAAAACAAAAGAATACGTAAAAATGTAAAACTTCGTTACCAAACAGCATCAGCTACTTATGAAAAAACAGACAAGCAAGGAGCCGCTCCTGTTCGTCCTAAAGCAGTACAATATTCTTGTTTAGAATGTAATGGCTCAGGATTATTAGAAGCTGATAAGCATCCTATAGGAGATACAGAAAATTATCCGCACGTAGCTATAATTGGTGGTGGTATTGGTGGTGTTGCACTTGCTGTGGCGTGTTTGCATCGTGGAATTCCGTTCACACTTTATGAGCGTGATGATAGTTTTAATTCGAGATCACAAGGTTACGGACTAACGCTACAACAAGCGAGTAATGCTATTAAAGGATTGGGGATTTTTAAACTGAAAGAAGGTGTTGTTTCAACAAAGCATGTGGTTCATAATCCCGAAGGAAAAGTAATTGGTGAATGGGGGATGAGAAAGTGGATGGATTCTGGTGCTAAAACTTCTCCTAAACGAACAAATGTACATATAGCACGACAATCTTTACGATTCGAGTTATTAGAGCAATTAGGAAATCATGAATCTGTAAAATGGGGACATCAATTAATTAAATTTAATGATTCTGAAGATGAATTTATTGAATTGAGTTTTAAAGTTGATGGGAAAATTAAAAAAGCAAAGGCAAATTTAGTAGTTGGAGCAGACGGAATTAGAAGCACAGTACGCAAGCTTTTAATTGGTGAAACCATTACACCTTTACGTTATCTTGGTTGTATTGTAATATTAGGTATTTGTCCTTTAAAAGATATTAAAAATGTTGATAATTCTCTGTTAGATTCTGCTACTGTATTTCAAACAGCGAATGGTAATGAACGAATTTATATGATGCCATTTACATCAGATAAAATAATGTGGCAACTGAGTTTTCCGATGTCAGAAGAAGCTGCAAAACAATTAAGCGAAAAAGGGCCTAAAGCTCTTAAAGAAGAAGCTTGTCGAAGAACTCCGTGGCACAATCCTATTCCACAAATTTTAGAAGCTACTGATGAAAGTAATATTTCGGGATATCCGGTGTATGATAGAGAATTATTAAAACCAGAGTTATTATCCGAAGAAAAAAAAGTAACACTAATTGGTGATGCAGCACATCCTATGAGTCCGTTTAAAGGGCAAGGAGCAAATCAGGCTTTATTAGACGCCTTGGCATTGGCTAGAGGAATATCTAAAGGATGTAGGCCTTTATCAGAATGGAGAAAAATTGGAATCAGAGAAAGTGTATTAAAAGGTTTTGAATTAGAAATGTTACAGCGTAGTGCATCAAAAGTAAAAGGATCTGCAGAAGCTGTAAAATTTTTACATTCGGATGCTGTACTTCAAGAAGCAAATGAACCAAGAGGTCGTCCTTTAAATAGAAAATAAAACTTATTTAAGATATCGAATTTATGTAGGTAATCGTTTTTTTATTGAATACAGTTGCTCGTTCTACATTAACTACATGCCCACACTTTTTTAAGACTACTAAAGAAGCATTTACATGTTTTTCAACCACATTTTTAATAGAAGGTAAAAACAAATGATCTTCATCACCCATAATATATAGAGTAGGTATTTTTAGATCTTTCATTCTAAATAATCGCAATAGCGGATTAATTTCTGATGTTAATTTAAACCAACGTAAAAACTCTTTTTGATATAGCTTCTTTGCTTCGTTAACGAATAATAAGCGAGAGTTTTTGTGATTTTTTTTAGGCATTATTATAAAAGCAAAAAGCTTGTATAATAACATATAAGGTACAATTGATTTAAATAAATTACCTACAAAAATTAAAAAACGAGAGCGTAAATTAAATTTAATAATTGCGCCTCCCATAATCATACTACTCACTAAACTAGGTTTCTTTTCTGCTAAGTTTCGTATTAAAATAGTACCTAAAGAAATACCAACAAAATGCGATTTTTTTATTTTTAGATAATCAATAACTTCTAAAATATCTTCTGTAATAGCATCAAAAGTATATTTTTTATTAAAAGTAGATTTTATAACAGATTTACTATCTCCATGACCACGTAAATCTAAAATTAAAACATTAAAATGTTTTTTAAAATCACGAAGTTGTTTGTACCAAATAGCACTACTTCCGCCAGCACCATGTACAAATGTTACCCATTGGTTAGAAACAGCATGCTCATAAGAATAGTAGTTTAACAAGTCTTGAAAATTTTTAAATCCGAGCAAAAATAATTTAATTTATCAACTTTCGTTGTTAAATTTTTTAAGTAATTTATTAAAATGAATAAAAAGATGTATAATTTTAAAATAGTAACAACTAATAAGTAGGGTTTTAGGGGTAAATAAATAAACACTACTTATCTTTGCAGTTGATAAAAACTTCATAGATATTTAAATATTATGGCAATGACAATGAAAACACAAGAAGATATTTTAGCAAAATTGAATATCTATGAGTTAAATGAAATGCAGCAAAAAGCTATTTCGGTAATTGATACAAATGCAAATACCGTTATACTTTCACCAACAGGAACAGGAAAAACATTAGGTTTTTTATTGCCTGCGTTAAAATTAATAGATTTTGAAAATAAAGAAATTCAAACTTTAATTTTAGTGCCATCAAGAGAATTAGCGATTCAAATAGAGCAGGTAATTCGAGAAATGGGAACCGGCTTAAAAGTAAATGCAGTGTATGGTGGTCGTTCGATGGCGAAAGATAAAACCGAATTAAAGCATACGCCAAGTATTTTAATTGGTACTCCAGGAAGAATTTTAGATCATTTTGCAAATGAACGTTTTTCTAAAGACAGCATAAAAACTTTAATTTTAGATGAGTTTGATAAATCGTTAGAAGTAGGTTTTGAATATGAAATGAGAGGTATTATCAATCAATTACCAAACCTAAAAAAGCGTATTTTAACATCAGCAACGCAAGAAACTGAAATTCCTGCATTTGTAGGTTTAAATAAACCTACAGTATTAAATTACTTAACAGGAAAAAAATCTAGACAATTAACCTTAAAAACAGTTGTTTCTCCTATAAAAAACAAAAACCAAACATTGGTTAATTTGTTACAACATATAGGAAATCATCAAGGAATTATTTTTTGTAATTTAAAGGAAAGTATCAATCACGTAAGTGAATTTTTAGCCAAAAATAAAATAGCACATAGTTGTTTTTCTGGAGGAATGGAACAAAGAGATCGTGAACGTTCATTAATTAAATTCAGAAATGGTACCAGTCAGGTTTTAATAGCAACCGATTTGGCAGCAAGAGGAATTGATATTCCTGAAATGAAATATATTATTCATTACGAATTACCAGAAAGAATAGAGGAATTTACGCATAGAAATGGTAGAACGGCAAGAGTAAATGCAAAAGGAACGGCATATATTTTAAAATGGCAAAAAGAAAGTTTACCCGAATTTCTTGCGAATATTCCGAATACAGACATCTCTCAGAAAGAAAAATTAAAAGCGCATTATTGGGAAACTTTATTTATATCTGGAGGAAGAAAAGATAAAATATCAAAAGGAGATATTGCAGGTTTATTCTTTAAAAAAGGAAACTTAACAAAAGAGCAATTAGGAGTTATAGAGTTAAAACAAGATTGTGCTTTTATAGCAGTACCTGTAAGCGAAGCAAAAAAGTTGATAGAAGAACTAAATAATACACGTTTAAAGAATAAAAAAGTGCGTATTACTTTGGCTTAGCTCTAAATAGATAAAATAAAAAAGGGTATTTACAAATTGTAAATACCCTTTTTTTATTTTTCGCTACTCAATATTTCTTTCACAGCAGCTTGATATTTCTTAGGATTCCCCGCTTTTTTAATCTTTTTATATGTTTTACGAGGATCAGAAAAAGATTTAGAAAAGTATTCCCAAAATCCTAGCATCTTCATTTTAATGGGAGTTGGTCCTGATAAAGCGGCATCATATTGATGATAAATTTCATCATGAAACTCCCCAAAACGTTGCCATCTATCTTTCGGGTATTCAGTTGTATTATCTTTAATCATTTGTGGTAAAAACGGATCCCCAATTAAACCACGACCAATCATAAAATGTGTAATACTCGGAAAACGTTCTTGCATCGCTTTAAAACCAGCCACAGAAGTAATATCTCCGTTATAATATAATTGATGTTTAGATACGTCGATACATTTCTGAAACGCTTCTAAATCAACGCCACCTTTGTATAGTTGTTTTCCTATTCGAGCATGGATAGCAATATTTTTAAGCGGATATTTCTCTAAAATAGGGAAAGAGTGTAATATTTCTTCGCTGTTTTCATAACCCATTCGCATTTTCATAGAAACCAAAATGTCGGTTTCGTTATGTGCTTTATGTAAAACTTCATCAATTCTTGCAGGATTACAAATCAATCCAGAACCCATTCCCGATTTTGTAACCATTGGGTACGGGCAACCTAAGTTCCAATTCAACTCCTTATAACCTAAACTTTGCACGTACTTTGCTACAAACAAAAATTCATCAGGATCGTTTGTAATTACTTGCGGAATTACGGTTAAAGTATCGTTGTTTTCAGGTAATAAATCACGTTCATAACTCGATTTAATCTTCATTTTTCCGTTTAAACGAATATATGGCGCGTAATAAGTATCAATACCACCAAAGTATTTATGCTGCGCATTTCTAAAGCGAAAATCGGTAAATCCTTGTAAAGGTGATGAAAGTAAGGTAAAACTCATAGTATGTAATAAGTTGCAAATATAACTCACTTATCTTTCATATTTTAAAGTTAAACTTTATACTTTTGAAATAGATAAATTGTAAATGAAAAGAGTTTTTAACTTCTTAAAAAAGCATAATATAAAAGCAATCATTATATTTTTTTTAATGATTGCATACTATTATTGTTTGCCTAAAAAATTGTTTGTAACACCAACAGCTACTGTGGTTACTGCAAAAAATAATGAATTGTTAGGTGCTGTAATTGCTAAGGATGGTCAATGGCGTTTTCCTGAATTAGATTCCGTTCCAACAAAATTTGAGCAATGTATTTTACAGTTTGAAGATGCACATTTTTATAAACACTTCGGATTTAATCCAATATCCATAGGAAAAGCGTTTGTAGAAAATATAAAAGCTAAAAAGGTGATTCGTGGCGGAAGTACACTTACGCAACAAGTAATTCGATTATCAAGAAAAAATAAAGGACGCTCTTATCAAGAAAAAATAATAGAATTGATTTTGGCAACGCGATTAGAATTTCGATTATCAAAAAAATCAATTTTAAACTTATATGCTTCTCATGCTCCTTTTGGTGGTAATGTAGTAGGGTTAGAAATGGCATCATGGCGGTATTTCGGTTTGCAACCACACCAATTATCATGGGCAGAAACAGCTACTTTAGCAGTTTTACCAAACGCACCTTCGTTGATATATCCGGGTAAAAATCAACAAATACTAAAAGAAAAACGAAACAGATTGCTTAAAAAATTATATGAAACAGCTATTATTGATAAAACTACTTTTGAGTTATCGTTGTTAGAAGAAATTCCTAAAAAGCCCTATAATTTACCCACTTTAGCAGCACATTTTGTACAAGAAGTAGCCCAAAAACACAAAGGGAAACAGTTGCAAAGCTCTTTAGATATTCATTTGCAAAAACAAGTAAATAGTTTAGTTAAAAAACATTATGAACGTCAAAAACAAAATGAAGTTTATAATATGGCGGTTTTAGTTTTAGATGTTAAAACCAGAAAAATATTAAGTTATGTAGGTAATAGCCCAACTGATAAAGCACATCAAAAAAATGTAAATAATGTAATTTCTGCACGAAGTACAGGAAGTACTTTAAAGCCTTTTTTATATGCACAAATGTTACAATCGGGAGCAATTTTACCAACGCAATTAGTGGCAGATGTGCCTACCGAAATAGCGGGTTATACGCCTAAAAATTTCGATTTATCTTTTGATGGAGCTGTTCCTGCAAATCAAGCATTAACTCGTTCGCTAAACATCCCTTCAGTACGAATGTTACAATCATATGGATTAGAAAAATTTAGAGCAGATTTAAATGAATATTCGATTCGTGATATTAATAAATCGGCCGATTATTACGGATTGTCATTAATTTTAGGTGGGGCAGAAGCTAGTTTGTGGGATTTATGTAAAACTTTTGCTAATTATGCCGGAGTTATAAATCATTATGAAGAAACAAAACATAAGTATTATTCAAACGAATTCACGGAACCTAGTTATATAAAATCAGATAAAATATCTTTTGGTACTGTTCAGGAAAATGAAACTCATATTGATGCTGGAGTTGCTTTTACAACCTTAAATACATTAACAGAAGTTAACAGGCCTTTTACCGATCAGGCTTGGAAATATTTTGATTCTTCGCAAAAAATAGGATGGAAAACAGGTACCAGTTTTGGTAATAAAGATGCTTGGGCAATTGGTGTTACTCCGAAATACGTAGTTGGAGTTTGGATTGGTAATTCAGACGGAGAAGGAAGACCCGATTTAACAGGTGTGGGTAGTGCGGCTCCTTTAATGTTTAATGTTTTTGATGTGTTACCAAAATCGAATTGGTTTTTAGAACCCTATGAAGCTTTAGTTGAAGAAAATATTTGTCAAAAAAGCGGCTATTTGGCATTACCTATTTGTAAATCAGTTGTAAAAAGAATACCCAAAAACGGTGTGAGAGCAAAACCTTGTCCGTACCACAAACAAATTACGGTAGATCTTTCAGAAAAACACCAAGTAAATTCTAATTGTGAATCGGTTGCTAACATGAAAACCAAAACATGGTTTGTTTTACCTCCTTTAATGGCACATTATTATCAACAAAAAAATGCAGATTATAGTGTGTTGCCAAACTATCGAAATGATTGTGATAAGGAACAAAATAACACCATGGATTTTGTGTTTCCAACAAAATATCGATCTAAAATATCGTTAACAAAAGGGCTTAATAACAAAGTGAATCCGGTAATCTTAAAAGTTACACATGCCAATACAGATGCTCTTTTGTATTGGTATTTAAATGATGTTTTTATAGGTAAAACTTCTCAATATCATGAACAAGCGATAACTCCGAAAATAGGAAACCACAAAATTATTGTGATTGATAATTTAGGAAATGAGAAAACCCGATTTTTAGAAATATTATAAATTAGTCTTTAACAAATAAATATTATATTTATTTGTTCACTAAATTTGTTCCATGCAAGATTTTATAGACTTTATTAAAAAATATATTTACTTATCAAAAGAAGCAGAATTAGTAATTAAAGCGCTTATTGTAGAAAAGGAATATACTAAAGGAGACTTATTAGTAGAAGAAGGAAAAGTATGTAAAGAATTGTATTTTTTATCAAAAGGAACTGTTAGAACTTATTTATATCAAAAAGGAAAAGATATAACGAACTGGATATATCCTGAAAATTCAATTTTTACTTCATGGCATAGTTATGTTTTAAGAAAACCATCATCGGAATATATAGAAGTAATAAGCAATGCTAAAATAATCGCAATTTCATATGATGAATGGCAAGAATTATATCAAAAATTTCCGGAATTAGAACGTTTTGGTCGCTTAATAATGGAAGAACAAATAGCTTTAATAGATGACTTTTATAAAGGATATTACTTTTTAACAGCTAAAGAAAAGTACGATTTATTAATAAAAGCATTTCCTAATATTACTCAAATTGCTAATTTAGGTCATATAGCTTCTATGTTAGGAATTAGTCAGGAAACATTAAGCAGAATTAGAGGTAAATAAAAAAGCTTTCTTAATTAAAAGAAAGCTTAAATGTGAATTTTTTTAGAAGTATTACTAAAAAACTCTCACAACATTAAAACCAAAAGAAATATCACCTTTACTCCAATCACCTTGTGCTTTTGTTAAAAAAGCGCTGTCGTTGCTACCTCTAGCGTTTGAGAATAATAGTTGAAACACGTGTCCTCCTGTTTCTATATCGATACCTAGAGTTAAAGGATTATTATATTTTGAATCTTGATGTTTATTAAAATTATATGCATAATCAAGATTAATACTCATTCGTTTGCTTACTTTTAAACGGCCTCCAAAAGCCATTAAAAATTGATTATGGTTTCTTGTTTTTGTAATGTTTACATCTTGTAAGTTTTGACGAACAAACGTTGGAGCAATTTCTAAAGATAATTTTTTTGAAACTCTTCGTGAAGCTAATAGCTGAGATGTATAACTCATACGGTCACTAAATTTTATATTCGGATAGTTTTCTTTTTTAATTTCAGAATTAATATCTGAGCTAGCATACCCAACAAGATTTAAAGGAAATTGAGTTGATTGTTTTACAATATTAAATTTAGCGGTACCAGAATATGTTTTTTCGAAACTATCACGACTTAAACTTAGTTGAATACCGTTCCAAAAACTATAAGCTAATTGAATCTTGGTGTTTGCTTGGTCTAACCCGAAAAATTCATCAATACCATCTTTTATAGAACCAAAACGATGTGAAACAATTAAATATAAATCCCCTTTGTCTGCGATTTTAGTAGATTGTAAATTACCAATTTGCATTGCTTTAAAAGCAGGTAAGCTAAATTGTTTCGTATTTTTAGTTTCGTTATCTAATTCATCTAATAAATCATTTTGAGCATAAATTGTAATGGATAAAAATGAAGCGATTAAAAATATATATTGTGTTATTTTAGTATGCATTGTTCTAATTTTAATTCGTCTAACAAATCGTCGTATCCTATAACACGACCTTTAATTTTTATGGTTTGATTTTCTTTTAAACGTGCTGTCTTTAAAGGTTCTTTAAATTGACAATAAATTTGTTTATTTAATGTAATTCCGTTTTTATCTATAGATGTTACTTTACCCGATAATTCTACAATTTTAGAATTCCAAATATTAGTATCTTCTTTAATTCTTGATAAGAATTCAGTACAATTACCCGTAAAGCTGGTGGCTAATTTCTCTATGTTTTTATGAGGCCTATAAACATATTTATATGTTGAATATGCTCCAAAAGAGACAATTAATAATGTGAGTAAAATTTTATTTCTTTTCAGCCAATTCATAATCTATAGTTACGTTTATATGTTCTGCTATTTTTTTACGTACAATACTTGGTATTTTAATACCAAAATCTTTAGGTTGTACAGAGAAACTAGCATTTATTTTAATTTTACCATTAATAGAAATAAGTTTAGCAATAGTATTTACCTTTTTATTTTCACCTCTAACAGTTAGTGTTCCTTTTAAAGGCAGTTCTTTTTCTTTAGATAAATCTTTTAAAGAAAAACCTTGTAACTGTCCTCTAAATGTAGCTTTAGGATACTGATCGCTGTCCATGTAATTTTCGTTAAAGTGTTCTTGCATTAATGCTACTTTAAATTCAAATGCACTGATAAATAATTGCACAGCTAAATCACCAGTGTCAGTAATTAAAATAGCTGTAGCACTTTTATTTGTTGCTTCTATTACTTCAAAGGTTTCAACAGAAGCTTTAAAATTTGTAGTTCCTGTTCTTGTAAAGTATTTCTGCGCAATGATTGTTTGACTTAACAAAGCAATTGCAATAATTAATGTTTTTTTCATTTTTATATTTGTTAGGTAGTTAAACTATTCTAAAAAACCATCGGCTTTCCATTTATCAATTAATGCTCTTTTATCAGCAGTAAGAAGTCCAGCTTGAGGCATTGGATTGGCTGCATCATTCATTCTTGAGATTAAACTTCCGCTTTGAGCAGAATTTTTAACTTGGGTATAAGTTTCTAGAATCAAACCATTTCTAGGATTTACAGAACTATGACAGGTTAAGCAATTATTAAAAATAATAGCTTCAATGTCTTGTGAATATGTTATAGTTCTATCAGTAGGTATATCAACTAAAGGAATTTCTGCCGTAGTACAGTTAATTAATAATATGGCAATGATTGAGAAATAAAATATTTTTTTCATATTTTTAATTTTGGACATCAATATTTGTGATGTTTTCAATTTTATTTTCTAAAGGTAAAATTGTTATTTTTTTACTAATACTTAAAATGTCGCCTTCATTTGGTGATGCACTATTATTAGTGTCAGCTATAATAGTTATATAATAATCTCCTGGATGTATATATGTGAATAAGAAGTTGTTTTCATTCTTTTCGAGGTTAGGAAAATGTAATAAAGTATTGTAAGCATTAGTATTAGATGTTAAATATCCATTCTCATCAGTTATGGCATTTTTTGATAAGTAAACCAGTAGATTCGTGTTTGTAATGGTACTGTTTCTAGTAATGTTTACCGTTAAAGTTCCTAATCTTGGATGATCTGTTATTTGATATGGATCACCAGATTGCGGAGCCAACTCATATACATCGTTATTACTTTGTTGTGCTAAAAATGTAGCTGATTTAGGGCTTTCGTTAACATCAATATTATACAAGTTTTCTGTTATAAAACCATTTGCGAAGTCTAAACCTTCATCAACCAAGTTTTGCGGAAAACCAACATCATTAGCAGCTTTTTGAGCTAGATCTAGGTGCATTTTTTTTCCTTTAAAAGTCATATGACGAGAAGGAACTCGGTTACCTAAATTACTAGTGTATGAGTTAAAAAATAACTCATCGTTTTTAAATCGCAGTTCGAAATACATAATATTTTCACCTCCTATGGCATCTACAAATCGATAATATTTACCTTCTGATGCTTTGTCTTCTACTTTATCTAAAACAAAATAACTTGTTCGATAAATACCACTTAATAAGCCACCATTACGAGCCATTAATGTTCTTTTATTTTTATAATTTGTAACAAAAAAAGAAGTTAATAAGTTTCCTAATGAACCACCTTCATGAATACCATGAATATGTGATTTAGATATCGCTCTATAGTCCCAGGCAAACCAAGGATAATCATCAGCAATAACTTTATTAGATCCTACCCAATGTCCTTGCATTTTTTCAAGGAAATCAAACCCTTCATTATTAATGTTTATAGGAATAACTTCTGATGAATTTATAGGAGGTATGGTTGATTTTCCTCCGTCAGTAATATCTCTTATACCATCTTCACAACTGCTAAGTGCTAGCGTGATTAAAACTCCTAAAAGGAAGTGTCTTTTTTTCATAACTTAATTATTTATTGTTGATTTTATCCAGAATTCAATTAAAGGTTTATTCATTATATAACTTGTAGCTTCTAAAGTGTCTTTATGATTAACTTTAATAGATAAGTAGTTTGAATTGGTTTTTGTAGCACCCGACACAGCGTCTATAAAAATGTTATTTTTATATTTTAAGTTTTTTAAAAAGACATCTTTTTGGGTCTTTGTTTCTCTTAAAATAGTAGTGCCATCGTTATAGTAAATTACTTTACCGATAAGCTTTTTACCTTGTCTTTCTATTTTGTAAGTAGCATCATAATAATTACTCTGAACTTTCCAGGTTCCTAAAATTCGGTTGTCAATTTTAGGATTGCATCCAATTATAAAAATTGATAAACCAAACAAATATTTTTTCATTTTATGTTTTTTAATAATTGTGAGGACAAAATTGAGAAGGTTTATAAAAAGTATTTTTGACCTATGTCAAAATCAGACTATAAAAAGTATTTTGACTTAAATCAAATTAAAAAATAAGAGCATATTATAAGTTTGCACTTAAACTTATTTTATGATGAAAAAATTAATGAAACGTTGGAATATTGAAAAAACTAGAGACTTGTTTTTGATTCTTATGGTATTTTCTATTACAGGTTCAACATCAATAGCAGTAGGAAGACCATTTTTAAAAGGAGTAGGAGTTACATTGATTAATTTCCCTAGGTTTGTTTATTATCCAATTTTTTTATTTTCTAGTTTTCTATTTTATCAATTATTTCTTGTAATTTATGGATGGCTTTTTGGACAATTCAATTTCTTTTGGACTATGGAAAAAAAGATGCTTAAAAGGTTCGGTATTTGTATCTAGCTATGATTTATTTATAAAAATGGAAAAAACAAAGAAATGGAGAACCATAATAGCGCTTATTTTAATGTACATAGCTATTTTTATGAATTATAGATGGGTTTGGGGTATATTATTCTTGTTTTGGGTAATACCAGATATTTTTAATGGTATTACTTATTTCATAGAACCAATTTCAAAAAAAGATCATTTATTCTTGTTTTGGGTTATTATAATAACCTGGTTGTTAATGGCTTTGTATTCATTATCGGAAATTTTTATAAACTATAATCAATTTTATTATTAAGTATAATTATATGGATAAATGGAAAACAATTACGGCATTGATATTATTAATTTTAGCCGTAATTTTTAATTGGAATTGGTTTTGGGCAATATTTATTTTAATAGGTTTATTACACACAATTAAAAGTGAAGAAATTCATTTTGTCGAATCCGTAACGAAAAAAGAGCATCCTAAAATCTATTGGGTAATGATATGTATATGGTCATTATTAGCTTTATTTTCGGTTTTAAATTATTTAAATATTTTGACCTAGATCAAAAGAATTTTTTACTCTTTTATTGAAATTTGCAGTAACATTAATTTATACATTATGAGTAATATAAGATTATTAATTTACAGTGTTTTTATCATTTTAAGTATAGTTGGGATATCGCATTCATCTTCTAATTTTTTAACTTTAGAAATATTGGATTCTGAATATGTAGATTACCTTTTTTATCTCTTTAATGATTTAAGCGTTATTTATATTATCCTACCATTTTTTGGAGTGGAGCTAATTAGATACTTAGTACAAAAAAGATTAAATAAAAACTTGGTTTTAGATTCTGTTGCCAATGTGATTACGGTTTTTTTATTTGTAGGAATTGAATATATTTTAGGTATTTTATTAGTAACAAAACTATATATGTATGCCTCATATTATTCAATTTTACCAGAATTACCACTAAACTGGATAACAATTATCAGTAGTATTTTGTTAGCTGATTTTTTATATTATTGGGAACATAGAATGATGCATAGAATAGGGTTAGGCTGGGCAACACATACAGTACATCATAGTTCAGAGCATTTTAATATGTCGGTTGCTTATAGGTTTGGTCCTTTAGACGCTGTTTTTCCGTTACTTTTTTCAATTCCTGCAGTAATGTTAGGTTTTAACCCTTTTTTAATGTTAGCGGCAGAGTTATTTGTACAAACTTTTCAAGCAATTTTACACACCGAAATTATAGGTAAGTTACCTAAATATTTAGAATTCTTACTTAATACACCGTCACATCATAGAGTTCACCATGGATCTAATAAACAATATTGGGATAAAAATTATGGAGGAATATTTATTATATGGGATCGCCTTTTAGGAACTTTTGAACCAGAAAAAGAAAAAGTAGTTTACGGTATTTCAGAACCATTAAATAGTGTAAATCCTATTAAAGTTTTTTTTCACGGAATATCTAGGTTGTATAGAAAATTGGGGCAGGTTTCTGGTGTTAAAAATAAATTATTGGTTCTTATAAAACCACCAGATTGGATGCCAAAAAAAAGTATTTAATTATAAGTAACTATAGTTTTAACGATTATAAATTAAAAAAAATGAAACACTTATTATTATCATTATTTATATCATTAAGTTTAGTATCATGTGCTCAAAACGACGATAAAATTATTGGAATTTGGAATGTAAAAAACAATAATTATCAAGCCACATATGAAATTGTAGCATATCAAAATAAATTTTTTGGTAAAATTCATTACTATCTTGATGATAAAACTGAATATAAAGGAGAGAATAAAGAAAAAGATTATTTTTTAACTAATGTAGAAAAAAAGGGCACAACATATATAAACGGAAAAATGTATTTACCAGATGGCAGTTATTATAATGTTATTTTAAAATTAAGAGGAACTAATTCTTTGGAAGTTTTAATGACTATTGAAGGAAAACCATATAAAGAAGTATGGAAAAGAAATGTAAAAGATAAATAAGAGATTATGAGTATTCAAAAGAAAATGATGCATGTATTGCCTGTAGAAGCTTATACTTCGCAAGAGTGGTTTGATAAAGAAATGGCAACTATTTTCTCTACCACATGGCAGTTTGCAGGCTTAGTAGAAGATATTGAAAACCCTGGAGACTCTATTTCTGTACAAGCTGGTTTAAATAATATTTTTATTATCAAGGGACGTGATCATCGTTTAAGAGCATTTCATAATATGTGTCGTCATAGAGGAACACAATTGTTACGAGCTGTGGGTAAAAATCAAAAAGTAATTACTTGTCCATATCATGATTGGACTTATAATTTAGAAGGTAAATTAATTAGTATCCCTAAAAAAGAAGATGAATTTCCTGATTTATGCCAAAAAGAACTTCACGAATGTGGATTAAATTTACATGAAGCATCTGTAGATATTTTTAAAGGAATGTTATTTATACATCCAGATAAAAAAGCACCGAACATTATGGAATATTTTGGAGAAATATTACCACATTTAGGCCCGCATATTCCTGAGAAATTAATAGAATTTAAAGAAGGAATATATACAAAAGAAATTAAATCGAATTGGAAAATTGTAGTGGAAAATAATATTGATCATTACCATTTAGCGCATTTACATGAAGGAACTTTAAACATGTATGATCATGAAAAAGCAAAATTTGGATGGGAAGGACCTCATTATTGGTTTTTTGAGCCTTTAGTTAAAGAGTATAAAGATGATTTTAAAAATGCATCATTAATGCCATTAATAAATCATATACCTGAAGATAAAATAGGCGCTTATGTACCTTGGTTTTTTCCTAATATTGGTTTGGCAGAAAGTGAGTCAAGTTGGAGTACTTTTCATGTAACGCCAATATCAGTTGATAGAACATTAGTTACATTTCGTACTAAAACGGCAAATGTAAGCGAATGGGAATATACTAAGCAAACAACCAAATCAGTCTTAAGTAATGTTTGGACTAAATACGGAAACAAAGGAAAATATAAAGGAAATGTAGATGATCCTATGGCTAGCGGTAACTTTATGGAAGAAGATGTGTATGCTTGTGAGCAACAACAAAAATCACTTACATCGCCTTTATTTAGTATTGGAGCAAGAGCACAAAGAGGTGAGTATGCTATAATACGCTTTCAGGAGGAAGTAAGAAAATGGATGAATAAAAATGGAGCTAATGTTTAAGTAATAATTATGAACGAGGTATATTCATTAAAAATTATTGATATTCAAAAAGAAACAGAAAATTCAAAATCTGTGACTTTACAAGTTCCAGAAAAGTTAAAAGAGAATTTCATTTATAAACCCGGACAATATATAACATTACAGTTTTATTTAAAAGAGCAGCAAGTACGCCGTTCCTATTCATTATGTAGTTCTCCTGTTTTAAATACATCATTAAAAATTGGAGTAAAACGTGTTGAAAACGGTTTAATTTCTAATCATATTCATGAAAACTTGAATGTTGGTGATTTTATAGATGTTTTAGCACCAAATGGTCGGTTTTATGCTGAAATAAAAAAAGAAAACTATAAAACATATTATTTGTTTGCAGCAGGTAGTGGAATAACACCTATAATTTCTATATTAAAAACTGTTTTATTTGTAGAAGAAAAAAGCTTTGTTTATATGATTTATGGAAACAAAAATCATAAAAGCATTATGTTTAAAGAAGAATTAAAACAATTAGAACTAGAGTACAAAGATCGCTTTACGTTAATTCATACTTTAAGTAACCCTATAAGTTCTTGGAGTGATTTATGGAAAAAGGAAGAAAATAAATTTATAAAAGGAAGGGTAGACGTAACTTCAATTTCTTGGTTAATTAATCAATTTCCTCCTTATGCACAAAATACAGCATATTATATATGTGGTCCAGGAACAATGATAAATAATACAGTAAAAACCTTACAAGGTATAGATGTACCTGAGAGTAGAATTTTTATAGAGAGTTTTGGTTCTCCTAAAATAAACGAGGTAGTAAATGTTGTAGATGGAGCAAGTTTAATTGTTCATTTAGAAAATAAGAAAATAGAAATTTCTATTCCGTTAGGAAAAACAATATTAAGAGCCCTGTTGGATAATAAATATAACCCACCTTATTTATGTGAAGGAGGTGTCTGTGGAAGTTGCGTTTGTAAAGTAAAAAATGGGCGTGTATATATGAATAATAATGCCGCTTTAACAGATGAAAAAATAAAAGAAGGTTATGTGTTAAGTTGCCAAAGTTTACCGTTAACAGATAGCGTTGAAATAATTTATGAATAATTATATGTAACAAAATAACCTATTAAAATAATTTTATAGGTTATTTTATTAATACATAGAAAGTGCTATTTTTTCATCACAAACTGTTTTTTTCAATCGAACTCCAAAATCAGCCAGTGTCTTAATTTCTTTAATTCCAGCCAATCGTTCTCTACCAATAATTAATAAACCTTTTTTATTTCCTTCAATATGATAATATTTATTGCTTTCAAAAAATAGTACAAGTTCATCTGTAAAAAACTGTTTTATTTCAGATTCATTTTTTCCTGATAAATAAAAACGCTTTGAAAAATCAGGGTGCTTATCAATATCAATATCTTTAAAACCAGTAAAATGATATATATATTCAAAAATACCTTCTTTATCTAATGTAAACTCAGGTGTATATTTTTCAATATCAATATACATCATGGTTACCTTAATTACTTGTTTTGCAATTAATTCACCTTCAGAAAATTCAACATCAAATAAAGAGCAATTATTGTTAGATAAAATGTTAGATACTTTACTTATTTTTCGAGTTTTAAAATACCCAAAATGCGGAATTTTTGTGACTTCTTTTTCAGGGTAAGCTTCATATTTCCAATTAATATCTGTACAAATATTTTGTAAAGATTTTTGTCTTTTTGTTAGGGTATTTTTATTTTCTTGTAATTGAAAAGGATTATTTTTACGTAAAGCAAACGGATGTTCGCTACCTGTTTTATAACCATCTAAACCAATTACTTCAAAATAACCACCTTTTCGCTTAAAGGTTTCTGCATAATTGTTAAGATTTTCCATTACAGAATGATCTATAAAATTACACAAAGAAAAATCGATAATAGCATCTTCACTTTCAGGTATTTGATCTAGTTTAGATTTTAATTTAGTATAGTTTAAAAAGCTAGAAAAGTTTTTAACTGAAACATAATATTTATCATCTTCTTTAAACATTAAAACATTAGGTTTTAATAAGTTTCTAATAAATAGCGTGATGTTTTTATTAATAATTATATGAATAATAAAAGTTATGCATATTCCTGCTAAAATACCTGTAATTAAATTGGTCGTAATTGTGGTAAGGAGAGTTGCTAAAAATATAATTAACTGTTCTTTACCTATTTTAAATACTTTTTTAATGTTTTCAGGTGAAGCTAATTTATATCCTGTATATACTAAAATAGCAGCTAATGCAGGTAGCGGAATTTTACGTAATTCGGTGGCAAAAAGTAAAATAAAAACAATTAAAAATGCTGCATGAAAAAAGTTAGCTGATCGATTACTACCTTTATTATTTACATTTACAGAGCTACGTGCAATTACAGTAACAACATTTAATCCACCTAAAAAACCACTAACAACTGTTGCTAAACCCAAAGCACGAATGTCTTTATTTATATTTGAACGTCTTTTTAAAGGGTCTAACTTGTCAACCGCTTTAATACTTAGTAAACTTTCAATACTTGCAATTAAAGTAATGGCAATAACTGCATTAATAAATTCGAACTGATATACTTTACCAAAATCAGGAAAAGCAAAATTAGATAAAACATCTTCAGGTAAATTAATTAAGAGGCTTTTATCTATTGGATATGCAGATGATGATACCAAATCATAGTAATAATACATGCCAACACTTAAAACAACAATCCACATTGGAGCCGGAATTAACTGAAAATATTTATTACGTATCTTACTATAAAAAATCATAATTAGTAAACTAATAATACCTACAGATCCGGCATAAAAAACACTTGTACTATCTGTCTGAATTAAGTTTATGATTCCTTTTGGTGTTTGTATTAGTAAGTCTACAATACTTCCTTTGGCATCTAAATTACCAAGCATTACATGTATTTGTTTGGCAAAAATACCAATACCAATAGCAGCTAACATCCCTTGAATTGCTGAAGAGGGGAAGAAGTCACCCAGTGATCCCATTCTAAGAAATCCAAGAATAATCATAATAACACCAGAGAAAACAATGGCAGCTAACGTGTATAAATATCCTTGTTGCATATCACCAGCACCAAGAGTTGTAATTGCGGCTAAGACCACGACTACGAGTCCGTTACCAGGCCCAGTAATTGTTACATTAGCGCCTCCTAAAATAGCTACAATAATACCGCCTACAATAGCAGCAATTGCACCAGATATTGGTGGAGCTCCAGAAGCTAAAGCTAACCCAAAACCTAAAGGAAGTGCAATTAAAGAAACAACAAAACCAGCAAAAATGTTTTGCGGTATTTCATTTAAAAATGTTTTAAAACGTTTTTCTTTTTTCATTATTTAACAATTAAAACATCGGTTGGTAATTCTGATAAAATATATTCTAAATCATGCGGAAAAATTCGATCTAAAAGACCTGTTTTTTTAGGTGCACTCATTACTAATAAGTCAGCTCTTTTAATTTTTGCATAATGCCCTATACAATAACCTCTTCGACCAAAAATACTTTGAGTATTTATAGTAATATCTTTAGTATCTATACATGCTAACATTTTATGAACACGTTCGTCTTCCCGTATTTGTAAACGTTCTTTGGTTAAGGTTGCCTTACGCAATGAAATATCATCGTTAACTTTTACATTTAATTCAGTCTGACTAATCTCTTCAACAATAGTTACTTTTTTACATCCCAATTCTTTTGAGATATTGAAAGCAACTTTAATTGTTTCTTCAGTTTTTTCATCTTTCAAACCACTAACAACAATGTGTTTACAAACAACGCTTTTTACAGAAGGTTTTAAGAGTAATAAAACAGAACAAGGAGCTTTACGGGTAAGTTTTCGGGCAATAGAACCTACATAATATTTGTATATTTTCTCTTTTTGTAAAGCACCTAGTATTAATAAATTTACATTTTCATTTTTTATAGTTTGTAAAATAACATCAACAGGCTTTCCTTCTTGCCAAATAACTTTTAATGGAAACTTTGGTTTAGGAGCTTTGTTTAATAATTGTTGTAGTTGTTTTTCCTTTTGGTCAGATTTTTTTCCAACATGAACACCAATTAATTGTGCATTAAACATATTTGATAACCGAATTGTTTCAAATAAGTTGGCTTTTAAATTGGGTGAAAAGGCAATACCTATAAGTATATTTTTTGTCAAAGTATAAAATTTAAAACGCTCGAAGATATAATTTTCTTGTTGTTAAAAAAAAAATTACTTTTACAAGAAAATAACATTTATGATTGAATTGGCAGGAATTATAATATTAGGAATTTTAGCGCAATGGTTTGCTTGGAAATTTAAGATTCCGGCAATTTTACCTTTAATTATAATCGGGTTGTTTGTTGGGCCTATAGCTGCTGAATTTTTTAATGATGATGGTAGCAAATGGATAGAGCCTGTTTGGAACGGTAAAAAAGGATTGTTTCCTGGAGAAGGGCTGTATTATTTTGTTTCATTAGCCATAAGTATTATACTTTTTGAAGGAGGATTAACTTTACGTAGAGAAGAAATTAAGAATATAGGCCCTGTAATAACTAAATTAATAACCTTAGGTTCGAGCATTACTTTTTTTGGTGCAGGTATTATTGCACATTACACTTTTAACTTAAGTTGGGAGCTATCTTTTTTATTTGCTGGTTTAATTATTGTAACAGGTCCAACAGTTATAACACCAATTTTAAGAAATATTCCTCTAAAAAAAGATGTATCCGCAGTTTTAAAATGGGAGGGTATTTTGATTGACCCAATAGGAGCTTTGGTTGCGGTATTAGTTTTTGAGTTTATTAGTGTTGGTGGTGGTGCTGGATTTACACAAACAGCATTGTTAGAATTTTTAAAAATTCTTTTATTTGGTACTACTTTTGGATTTACATTTGCACATGCTTTAATATTTATTATCAATAAAAAATGGGTACCGCATTATTTATTAAATGTAGTTTCATTATCTACTGTTCTTTTAGTTTTTGTTGAATCTGAAATATTTGCTCATGAATCAGGCTTATTAGCTGTTGTAGTAATGGGAATGGTATTAGGTAACAGTAAGTTGAAAAATTTAAAAGAGATACTTTATTTTAAAGAATCTTTAAGTGTACTATTAATTTCTATATTATTTATTCTTTTGGCAGCAAACATGAATATTGAAGAGTTAATGCTACTATATAGATGGGAAACATTACTTCTTTTTGCATTAATTGTATTTGTAATTAGACCTTTAGCAGTTTTTGTAAGTGCCTACAATTCGAATTTAAAAATTAATGAAAAATTATTTATAAGTTGGGTAGGACCAAGAGGTATTGTTGCAGCAGGTATTGCTTCGTTATTTGGAAGTAAGTTATTAAAGCAAGGTGTAGCAGGGGCAGAATATATAACCCCTCTTGTTTTTATGATTGTTTTAGGTACCGTATTGTTAAACGCAACCACTGCAAGATTGTTTGCTAAAATGATAGGTGTTTTCTTAAAAAAATCGAATGCTATTATGATTATTGGAGCTTCAGATATGGCACGACTTATAGCAGTATATCTAAAGAAAAATAATAGAAGAGTTGTTATTATCGATTCAAATAAAGATAATATTGAAAAAGCTAAGAATGAAGGTTTAGAGTCTTTTCAGGTAAATATTTATGATGATAATTTAACAGATAATATTGAGTTTAACGATGTAGGTTATTTACTTTCAATAACAGGTAGTGACTCAATAAATAAATATGCAATTTCTAATTTTTCAGGTGTTTTTGGAGAGCAAGGTGCTTATCGTTTAGCAAGCTCTCAAGAAATTATTACACAAGAATATGAAAATAAAGATGATCTGTTTACTATTAAAGATGATTTTTTAAATTTAATGGATACTGTAAGGGAATACCCTCAAATTTACGAAACACCTGTAAATTCGATTGAAGAATATAAAAAGAAAATAAATGAAATTTATGCAGAGTTAAAATCAATTCCGATTTTAATGAAAAATAAGAATAACGAAATTTTATTAATATCAGAGTTTGAAAAGAAAGTTACTACAATAGAAAACTGGCAACTAGTTTATCTTGGAAAAGAATTATAAATCTAATCCAAAGGTACTTTTTAATTTTTCTAGTATTGGATTTTTCTCTTTTAACTTCTCATATTTTTCTTGAGGAGTATAGGCGAATTTTTTCTCAACAGTTTCATTAACAATTACTTCTATTTGAATTCCGTAATTGTTTAATTTTTCACGTAAAAATCTTGTTAATTTAGATTTACCTCGTTCTAATTGCGATTTCATTAAATCGTTAGGCAATGAAAATATGATGGTAAAAGGTTTTCCTAATTGCGGCTCTCCTGAAGCTAGTATTGCTGCGATACTGCGTTCACCAAGCTCTTGTAGTTTAAAATAATATTTTTTCCAAGCATCTTTTAATTCTTCATGAGTAAAAGGTGTTCTTGGGTGGTTTTCATAACTTTCATCATCATCTGAAATCGCTTTAATATCTTTTTTCTGATGAATGCTTTTTAAAGACAAAGCCGAAGCACGACGTTTTATATTTTTTAAAAGAGGTTTTGTTGATTCAGTTACAACCTTGGCCAAAGGAGCCTTTATATGAAGTTTTTCTTCAGTTTTAACTTCAACTTTTCCGGAAGTTTTTATAGCTGTTTTTACTTGAGTTTTCTTAATTGATGGAGATAAAGAAGTAAAAAAAGTAGCCGGAATTATGTAGTTGTTAGATTTTTTTTTTGCTCCATCAAAATTGATAGAGGCTATTTGCATTAAGGTAAGTTCTACCAGTAATCGCTGGTTTTTACTACCTCGATATTTTAAATCGCAATCATTAGCTTTATCAATGGCAGGCATTAAAAACTGCATGTCAGCTTTTTTAGATTGCTCTAAATATTTCTTTTTAGTAGTATCACCAACTTCTAATAAAGAAATAGTAGCAGTATCTTTTGCAACCAATAAATCTCTAAAATGTGATGCTAATCCGTTTATAAAATGATGTCCTTCAAAACCTTTTCCTAAAACCTCATTAAAAGCCATTAAGACTTGCGGAATTTTATTCTCAATTAATAAATCAGTGATGTTAAAATACACATCATAATCTAATACATTTAAGTTTTGGGTAACAGCTTCGCGCGTTAAATTACTACCTGAAAAACTAACAACTCTATCAAAAATAGATAAAGCATCACGCATAGCACCATCAGCTTTTTGAGCAATTACATGTAAAGCATCATCGTCTGCTGTAATATTTTCTTTTGCACAAATTGTTTTTAAATATTCTTTAGCATCTAAAACACCAATACGTTTAAAATCGAAAATCTGACAACGAGATAATATCGTTGGTATAATTTTATGCTTCTCGGTAGTTGCTAAAATAAAAATAGCATGAGCAGGCGGTTCTTCTAATGTCTTTAAAAAAGCATTAAAGGCTGCTTGAGAAAGCATGTGAACTTCATCAATAATATAAACCTTGTATTTTCCTGTTTGAGGCGGAATACGTACTTGATCGGTTAAACTACGAATATCATCAACTGAGTTATTAGAAGCGGCATCTAATTCAAAAATATTAAATGCAAAATCTTCATCAGCATTAGTGTCTGCATCCTCTTGATTTATACGTTTTGCTAAAATACGAGCGCATGAAGTTTTACCAACTCCACGAGGTCCTGTAAAAAGTAAAGCTTGTGCTAAATGGTTGTTTTTTATAGCGTTCTCTAACGTATTTGTTATGGCTTGTTGCCCAACGACATCCTCAAAAACCTGAGGACGATATTTACGTGCCGATACTATAAAATGTTCCATTAATTTGTACTGTTTATGTAAACAAAAATAGAAAACCCCATGGCAATTCACAAACAATTTGTTGAAGGAAAATCTAAAGTTGTAAACAATTGTATAATCTTATCTTTGCTTACGACTAATGCTTAAAATATTTAATATGAAACAATTTAAACTCGGTACACTTTTAGCTGTTTTCTCTTTTAGTTTATTGTTGATGAATTTTTCGACATCAAAAGAAGTATCTATAACTAAGGTTGATAAATTAATTTTACAAGGAACAAAAGTAGCCTATTTTGCGAGTGGCTGTTTTTGGTGTGTTGAAGCTGTTTTTGAAAGTGTAATAGGAGTAGAGGAGGCTGTTTCTGGTTATGCTGGCGGATTTACTAAAAACCCAACGTATGAAAGTAGTAATACAGGTAGCACAGGTCATGCAGAAGCCGTTGCGGTGTACTATAATCCTAAAGAAATAAGTTTTAAAACCTTGGTTGCTGTGTATTACGGTTCTCATGATCCGACAACAAAAAATGGACAGCATCCTGATTATGGTTCTCAATACAGATCGATTGCTTTTTATAATAATCTGCAAGAAAAAAAGATTATTGAAAACAAAATTAAACAACTAAACACCCAAGTTTATAACGGACAAGTAGCTACCGAAGTTAAAAAGATTAATAAGTTTTATAAGGCAGAAGAATATCATCAAGATTATGAAAAGTTACATCCAGAAAATCCGTATATACAAAATGTTTCGATTCCGAGGTTAAACAGATTTAAAAAGAAATTCCCTCAATTACTTAAAAAGTAATTGAAGGAATTAAAAAATATTTTAAAAGCTAATTAATTTTAAAGTGCCTTTATTTTTAAGGTATTGGGTTTTCTACTGTAATAGGAAACACAACCTCTATATCAGTCTCTCCACCAGCATTTGTCATATCTCCATCGGCAACATTATCACCATTTTTAGTTGGTTCATGTTTTAAAATAATTGTATAACTACCTGTACCAATAGCACCTGTTTCTACAGTAAATTTAACTCCTAACGGATTTCCATCAGCATCAGTATCTGTATACGTAAATGTACTAACTATACCTGAAGTTGTATAAAAAAACTGGTGTTCTTCAGCTTCTTCTATAACTTCTAACGTAATGTTATCAGCAGGACTTTCATTTTCATTTAATAATGTAATAACAGCACTATAAGTAGTGTTTGCCATTAAAGTACCTCCAGTAATTTCAGGTTCTTCATGATCATATTCTAAAGTTACAGGATCTCCAGTTTCAGGAGTTAAAACAACTTTCATAGTTGTAATTACTTCTTCTTCATGAATGTGTTCAGGACTGTTATCGTCTGAACAAGAAGTTATTATAATTGAACTGATGAATAATAATGCTATAAGTTTAAAATTTTTCATTTTTTAGTTTTTTAGTAATTAATTTTAATTTGAATTTGAAAATTTCTTCCTAAATCATCTGCATATAAACGCAATCTGTTTAAGTAATTTCTGTATGATTGATTTAAAACATTGTCTATAGAAAAGTTAAGATTCACTTTTGTTTGAGACATGTTAAATTCAAATCCAGAAGAGAAATTTAATAAATGATATGCCTTTGGCGGAGTACTAATATCTACAAGTTCACGGGTGTTTGTAGCTGGAATAAAAGCCATGAAATTGTTATTAGGATACTCGTTTTGCTTTGCGTTAAACTCACTTTCTAAAGATGCGTAGAAATTTTTCCAGTTCTCTTTTTTAAAGAATAATGTTGTAGTGGTTTTAAAAGCAGGTATATCTATTAAAGCTTTTTTGTTTGTTAAATCACGTCCTTTTATAAACGACGTCTTATTGTTAATATTAAAATTGGTATTTACATGGTACTTTATACTAGTATCTAAACCTAATAAATGTGCATTAGTTTGTTTGTATGACCAAACAGGAAATGCTCCACGCAAAGTGGTTTCTATCCCAGTAGGTTCAATGTAAATAAAATCGGTTACATAATTATAAAATCCTTCTAAAGCAACGTTAAATTTTTGATTATTATATTTATAGGTTGCTGAGAATCTGTTAGATGTTTCTGGTTGCATGCGTAAATCACCTAATTCTATTCTGGCAGCAGAGTGGTGCAAGCCATCACTAAATAATTCAGATGCATTTGGTGCTCTGTTTGATAAACCATAATTTACTAAAAAAGTATTTTCATCATTAATTGAATAAGCTCCTCCTAATGAAGCAGAAATATTATGATAAGTAAATATTGGGTTTACTAAAAAATCAGATGGATAACTACTATCATCAATAATTAAATGACCAAATTCTTGCTGATAGTTTAAGGAATTCCATCTTGATTTCACATAAAACTTTTTTGCATTAATTTGTTCAAAATCATATCGAACTCCAGCGTTTAAAACAATGTTTTCAAACCTAAAATCGGTTATAGCGTAAGTATTCAGATTATATTTATTATAATCGGGTATAATTCTTTTAACTCCAGATTTAGGATCCGAAAAATTATTTTGATATGCTCCACTAATTCCAAATTTATAAGTATTGTCAGAATTTGAATCTAAATTGATATCACCTTTAAAAGAATGTGTTTTTAATAATAAATTGGTAGCAGCAATTGAGCTACGTCCACCTCTTCTTATATCAAACTCTAATCTTTCGTTTTGCTGATAATCATATTGAAAAGCTAATTTTCCAATACCTTTTAAACGTTTGTAAACTTTTGCTTTTAACAATTGGTGTGTTACCTCTTGCTTTGGATTATTAATAGTATAACTAAAATCATCTGTAACAAACGGAACATTACTATTTAAAGCTTTAACTAAGTCAGAAACATTACCTATGTGCGATGCACGAAGTATTCCTATTTTATTAGATGTATTGCTGTAAAAAATTTCAAAACCTTTATTAAACTTTTTATAACCAGTGTGTAAGGTAAAAGCTTTAGAATTTAATCCGGTATTGGTAAGGTTGTAGCTAGGTGTTTCAAAATCTCCAGCACTTTTAAAAGAGGCTTGTCCGTTAATAAACCAACCTTTTTTATAGCTTTTATGTAAGCTAGATGATATAGAAAATAATTTACCATTGCTTTGTTGTGAGGCAATTGTTTTACCAAACAAGGTGTCTTTTAAAATTATTTTCGATGGATTAACAATAATTACTCCACCAATAGCATCACCACCGTATTGTAAAGCATTTGCTCCTTTTATAACAGAAATGCTTCCAGCAGCATTAATATCAATATTAGGCGCGTGTTCAATACCCCATTCTTGATCTTGTAAACGAACACCATTAAAGGTAGTTAACACTCTACTACTATGCAAGCCATTAATTATTGGTTTAACAATAGTACTACCTGTATTTATTGAAGATACTCCTGAAATATTTTTAATAACATCACCTAACGATGCTGCACTAAATTTTTCTAAAGTATTGGTTTTTAATAATGTTTCTTGAGACGTTTTGGTTTTTAAACCTGTTGTTCCTTTAACATTAACTTCGTTTAATTCTTCTATATGATGTTCTAAATCTATAACTTTATAAATGTTTTTTGAAACATCTAATTCTAAGATTTTTTTATCACAAGATACATGAGAAATTTCGACAATAATTTTACCTGCACATACATTGTTTATAGTAAATTTTCCATCAAAATTAGTAGTGGTATACTTATTTTGGTTTTTAATAAAAATAGTAGCGTTTACAATGACAGATTTGTCATGAAAATCTTCTACTAAACCAGAAAAAGTATAACTACAATTTTGAGCCTTTACTAAAGAAACAGCTGTGGTAAGTAAAAGTATAAATAAAATACTTTTAAGTTTCATCTAAAGTTTTAATTGTAATTTATAATTATGATAATTTTAATTAAATTATTACAATAGGAGGTCCTCTAGGTGATTTATTGGAAGAATAGTTAGCGTTTAATTGTTGAGATTTACGAATAGAATTTTTAGTATAAACCACTTCATTAAATAATGAATTTGGATTGCTAAAGTCGTAATGAAAAACAGTTAATTGTAAATGTAAATCGGCACAATCATTTTCTAACTCGTGTAAATGTTTTTCAGATTTTGAGATACAAACTACATGCTCATGCTCTTCAAAAGCATGTGCTACTTGTATTGCCGTTGGTAATAATAAGGCAAACAAGAAAAATGAAGTTATAAATCTCTTAAGTGAAAACATTTAGGACAAATGTATAAAAAAAACACACATATAAAGTTGCAATAGCAACTTTATATGTGTGTTTTAAATATTAAAATTTTCTTAATATTATTTTTTACTACTTCTCATTTTCATATTTAACATTTCTACTACTAAAGAAAAAGTGATAGCAAAGTATAAATATCCTTTAGGTACAGTACCAACTTCTTCTCCAAAAAGTTTTGCATGCGATAAATGAGCACCTTCGGCAATTAACATAAACCCGATTAATATTAAGAATGATAATCCTAACATTTGTATTGTTGGATGTTTGTTTACGAATTTACCCACAGGGTTTGCAAATAACATCATAATAATCATCGATAAAATTACCGAAGCAATCATAATAATCATTGCACCTTCAACACCGTTAGTCATACCAACAGCAGTTAAAATAGAATCAAATGAAAAAACAATATTTATTAACGTTATTTGAATAATAGCTTGACTTAAAGTATATCCTTTTTGCGGTTTACCATCCGTTTCGTCTTCGGCTAATCCTTCTACTTTATGGTGTATTTCTTTGGTACTTTTATAAAGTAGAAAAAGTCCACCAGCAAATAAAATTAAGGCTTGCCCAGTAAACCCTGCTTTAAACCAAGAAAAATCAACATGAAAAAGCGGTGCATTCATTGCAATAAGTAACGAAATACCAAAAAGTAAGGCAATACGTAAAAACATGGCTAATACTAAACCAATGTTAGTTGCTTTTTTTTGAAGTTTTTCAGGAAGTTTGTTTGCTGCAATTGATATAAATATGATATTATCAATACCTAAAACAATTTCTAAAAAAGTTAAGGTTATTAACGCACCCCAAGTGTCTGCTTGTAAGAAAATTTCCATCATTAGTTTACTTTATATACAGTTCCTTTTTGTTTAAAATTCGAATAGCCAATTTTTGCTATAAAATTAAAAGAACTATCCGTTACTTTTGTAATTTGAACAAATATTGGGTCTTTGTCTAATTCAGTTTTCGGATGTTTCATTCGTAATGAATACGCGAAGTTATTTTTCCATTTGATAAAAAGTGTATCAATATGTTTAACTTCTTTTTCAGTAACTAAACTATCCGAAGAAATACTTACTATTTTAGAATATTCTTCTATTTGCAAACTGTCTTTTCGTACAATTGTAGTTTTACCATAACCGTTACCAGCAGGAATTTCGAAAGTTCCGTATTTAAAACGTTTAGGATCTCCTTCTTTTTCTGGAGTACAAGAAAACACTAAAAAAACGACTAAAAAACTAAGTAAATACTTCATTAAATTCCGGTATAATTAGCAGGTGTAATTGCTTTTAATTCTTCTTTAATTTCAACAGAAACCTCTAAAGTATCAATAAAATTAGCAATTGATTTTTGATTAATTTTTTCGTTAGTACGTGTTAAACCTTTTAAAGCTTCATAAGGATTCGGATACGCTTCACGACGTAAAATTGTTTGAATAGCTTCTGCTACTACTGCCCAATTATTTTCTAAATCTTCAGCAAATTTAGTTTCGTTTAATAATAACTTATTCAATCCTTTTAAAGTAGATGAAAAAGCAATTAGAGTATGACCAAAAGGAACACCTACGTTACGTAAAACAGTACTATCTGTTAAATCACGTTGTAATCTTGATATTGGTAGTTTTGCTGATAAATGCTCGAAAATAGCATTTGCTATTCCTAAATTTCCTTCAGAGTTTTCAAAATCAATCGGATTTACTTTGTGTGGCATGGCAGATGAACCAACTTCACCAGCTTTAATTTTTTGCTTGAAATAATCGTTAGAAACATAGGTCCAAACATCGCGATCTAAATCAATTAAAATATTATTTACACGCTTTAAACCGTCATATAAAGCCGCCATATGATCGTAATGCTCTATCTGAGTAGTTGGAAAAGAATGATGTAAGCCTAAAATATTTTCTACAAAATGAGTTCCGAAATTTTTCCAGTCAATATCTTTATAGGCTACTTTATGTGCGTTAAAATTACCTGTTGCTCCACCAAATTTAGCGGCATGAGGTGTGTGTTGTATATGTATTGCTTGATTGTTAATACGCTCTACAAAAACAAAAAACTCTTTTCCTAAACGAGTAGGAGAGGCTGGTTGCCCATGTGTACGTGCTAACATTGGTATGTGATCCCATTCTTCCGCTAAATCAGCTAATTTAGAAACTAAACCATCTAAAGCAGGATAATACACTTCTTCCATTGCATCTTTTATAGATAATGGAATCGCAGTGTTGTTAATATCTTGAGAAGTTAATCCGAAGTGAATAAATTCCTTGTACTTATTCAAACTTAGTTTATCAAACTCTTCTTTGATAAAATATTCAACCGCTTTTACATCATGATTAGTAATAGCTTCAATATCTTTAATTTTCTGAGCATTTTCGGTAGAGAAATCTTCATATATCTTACGTAAATCAACATATAAATCTTTATTGAAATCAGCCAATTGTGGTAAAGGAATTTCACATAAAGCAATAAAATACTCTATTTCTACTTTTACTCTGTATTTTATTAAAGCTTCTTCAGAAAAATAGTTGGCTAAATCAGCAACTTTATTACGGTATCTACCATCAATAGGAGAGATGGCGTTTAATTGTGTTAAGTTCATGTTTTGTTGTTGTGTTGTAAGCTGCAAAAATAGAAAATACTTACTTTATTTAACTGATATAGGTAAGGAATTTTTAACGAAACACTTTTCGCTTTAAAATTTTGAGAGCACCTTTTTTTTCTAACGATTTAATTACTCGTATTACGGTTTCTACGCGCAAGCCTAAAATATCCGCTATTTGCTGTCTGGTATAGTCTACTTTAAAGGTAAAATCACCGGTTACTTTATAAACATCGTTTTTTAAATAATCAATAAAGCGAAGTACTCGATGTGCGGGTTCTTGACTAGAAATCTCTGACGCTATAATTGCTTTATAGTACAGTCGTTTAGCTAAACTTTGCGTTATTTTTAAGTGAATTACAGGGTTTTCTTGTAGTAATTTAAATAATTGTTCTTTAGAAATAACTAAAATCTTACTTTCAGAAATAGTTTCGGCATTTGCTGGGTATTTTACGTCGATAAATAAAGGAGGTTCGCCAAAACTTTGATTCTTATAAAAAACACCTTGAATAAATTCTTTACCGTCGTCATTATAATTATTCATTTTTACTGCACCACTACAAATTTGATAATAATTATAGGCAGTATGATTTTCAGAAAATATAATTTCTCCTTTTTTAAAATCTTTATAATGTGCGTTAAATTTGAGTAAAAGTTCTTCTGGTATCATTATGATTTAAGTCATAAATTGCAATCGTATAAAGATATACTTTTACGGCAAATTAATATAATTTTTTAGATGGATAAAAAAGAAATAGAAAATAGAGAAGATGTGTATTTATTAGTATCAACTTTTTATGACAGCCTTAAAAAGGATGATTTTATAGGACCTATTTTTTTAAAAACTATTCCTGATGAAAAATGGGAATCACATTTACAAAAGTTGACTGATTTTTGGGAAACGAATCTTTTTTTTGTTAGAAAATTTAAAGGAAACCCGATGAAAGCACATAAGGATTTAGATAGTAATTTTAATCACACAATTTCTCAAGAGCATTTTGGGAGATGGTTGCAATTGTGGTTCGAAACTTTAGATGCTCTTTTTATAGGAACTAAAGCAAACGAAGCAAAAGAAAGAGCAAGGAATATTGCATCGATGCTCTTTTTTAGAATGTTTGACGCTAAACCTAAAGCATAAGCTGATAAATTATCAGCGCTATGTTTGCTAAAACAGCAAAAAAGAATGTCCAAACTACTGTTTTAAAACTACGCTGACTTATAGCTACTGCATTTGCGCCCATAGCAGAAATACAAGTAATTACTAGTGCGAATAAATTTACTTCTCCGTGAACAGCCAATGCTGCAGAAAAAGAAGCAATCATACTGCTAGCCATTAATAAAATTATTGAAATACCAAAAGCATTCCTTTCTTCTGCAGCTATTTTACTATTTATAGTCGCTAAAAAATTAAGTTTCGGAAACTTAATAGTCCCACTATTTACGATTAATTGTTCTGTTGTTACCATGCCTAATATATTTTATTACAAATTTACAAGTCAATGAAGTATTTGTTTTATGACCTAAATCATAAAGTAAAAAGAAGTTTGATTCATTTTATTTGATAGCTTTTTTTATCTTCACAATCTAAAATACTTTTATTGGAAACTAGAACCCTTATTTATATTATTGTAGCAGTTTTATTGAGTATTGCTGTTGCTTTTTTTCAATACTTTTATAAAACGAAAAATAATTCTAAAATTAATAGTTTACTTTTTGCTTTAAAAGCATTGAGTATGTTTTTATTGATTTTATTATTTATAAATCCCCAAATAGAAACGATAGAAAAAGTAAATATTAAGCCTGTTTTATCTCTTATGGTTGATAACTCACTTTCTATAAAATATTTTAAAGAGGATAAAAAAGTAGCAGCTATTTTAAAAGAAATAAAAGAGCATAAAGAAATACAAGATAAATTTAATGTTCAGTTTTTTTCTTTTGGAACTAAAATCGCTGTTTTAGATAGTTTGTCTTTTACAGAAACACAAACAGATATTTCTCAAGCAATAAAATCGGTTAACGAATTAAATAAAAACACTTTAAATGCAACGATTTTAATTAGTGACGGAAATCAAACTACGGGTAATGATTATGAATATATAAATGCTAAAGGTAAAATATTTCCAATCGTAGTTGGTGACACCACTTTGTATCAAGATTTACAAATATCACAGTTAAACGTTAATAAATATAGTTATATAAAAAATAAATTTCCTGTAGAAGCTTTACTTCATTATGAAGGAAAAGAAAAAGTAAGTGCAACTTTTTCAATTTCGAATGGCGGAAAAAAAGTGTTTTCAAAAAGACTTCAATTTTCTCCTTCAAACCCTGTGCAAACGGTTTTAACAAATTTAACTTCGGATAAAAAAGGAATTCAATATTATCGTAGCGCAATTAGTAAAATTGAAAACGAGAAAAACACCAAAAATAATTACCAAAATTTTTCGGTAGAAGTTATCGATGAGCAAACGAAAGTATTGGTTTTAAGCTCGTTTTTACACCCTGATTTAGGTGCTATAAAAAAAGCAATAGAAAGTAATAAGCAACGCAAAGTAACAATTGCTTTAATTAATGATAAAAAAGTCAATTATGCTGATTATCAGTTTTTTGTTTTTTATCAACCTAATAACTATTTTAAAAAAGTATTTGAGAAAATACCTTCTAATTATTTGGTGGTTTCAGGAACGAAAACAGCTTGGAATTTTTTAAACACCCAAAAAATTGGAGTTACAAAAGAAGCAATCAATCAAACTGAAGATTATTTAGGGATTTATAATACAAACTTTTTAACTTTTTTGCAGAAAGATATTGGTTTTAGTGAGTTTCCACCTTTACGAGATAAATTCGGAACTGTTCAGTTAACAGGTGATGCCCAAACTTTACTGTATCAAAAATTTGCGGGAGTAGAAACTACGCAACCATTATTAACCACGATAGAAAAAAACTCAAAAAAGCATGCTGTACTATTTGGTGAAGGAATTTGGAAGTGGAGATCTGCTAGTTTTTTAAAAGAACAAAATTTTGAAACGTTTGATACATTTCTAGGAAATTTAGTACAGTATTTGGCATCAAATAAAAAGAGAAAAAGACTAGATGTTAAGAGTGAGAACTTGTATGCTGCAAATTCACCAATTACGATGTCAGCTTTTTATGTTGATAAAAATTATCAGTTTGATAATAGAGCTTCGTTAGAATTAACGGTAACAAATAACAAAACAAAGAGTAAGAAGGTACTTCCGTTTTCGTTAATCAATAATTCGTATCAAGTATCGGTTGAGGGACTTTTAGCAGGTGAATATTCGTATAAAGTTTCGGTAACAAATCAAAAAATAAACAGCTATGGAAAGTTTAAAGTAACCGATTATCAAATAGAAGCCCAATTTACGAATGCAGATGATAAAAAAATGAATTCATTAGCTATAAAAACTAAGGGTAAATTATTTTATGCAAATGAAACCGAAGAATTATTACAAAGTTTAACTACGGATGGTTCTTATTATACGGTTCAAAAATCAATAACAAAAAAGCAAAATTTAATTGATTGGAAGTGGATTTTATTTTTAGTTGTTATTTTGTTCTCAACGGAATGGTTTATCAGAAAATATTATGGTAAAATTTAAAACACTGATAGTTTTAATCAATTAAATAGAAAATATTTATCGAAATTTGTGTAAAACGAAATATATGAAATTTAACACACGAAAATGGGTAAAACCAGAAGATTTAAATCCAAACGGAACTTTATTTGGAGGTAGATTATTACAATGGATTGATGAAGAATTAGGTATTTATGCTATTATTCAGTTAGAAATACCAAGAACAGTTACTAAATTTATGTCTGAAATAGATTTTGTTAGTTCAGCAAAACAAGGTGATATTATTGAAATAGGAATTGAAGTTGTAAAATTCGGATCAAGCTCAATTACATTAAACTGCGAAGTACGTAATAAACTAACACATAAAACAATTATTGAAATTGATAAAATAGTTATGGTTAGTTTGGGTGAAGACGGTAACCCAATAAGTCACGGAAAAACAGAAGTAGAATACGTTAAAGACAGGTTAAATAAATAAATCGTGCGGATTTTTTTATACTTTTGTATTTCTTTAAATTAATGAATTGAAAAATATTAGCATTATCATAATAACGTTATTGTTGTTTGTACCTCCGGTTCAAGCGCACTCTGATGCTATTATTTTTAATGATGGTAATATAATAGAAACTCATATTGATGAGATGGATACTGCGCATTCTGATACCCATCATCAAAATGATACAGAGGAAGAAAAAAAAACGGAACACCATCATCACTGTATTTCTTTAGGAATATCGAATGCAATTATTACTTCAGAATTTAAATTTCAGTTTGAAAAACCTCTTCAAATTAAAAAGAAAATACACTTTCATAAAGTTCTAAATACTGCTAGTTTTTTAGATGAACTTTTTCAACCTCCAAGAGCATAATTAATTATAATTTTTTCAATTTCTTATTGAAAACGAATACATCTTTTTATCAAAAAAGATGTATAACTACACACTTACATTTATAATTAATTAAATCATTTAAAATGATAAAAAATATAGTCCTAACCATATTTCTATGGTTATTCGCAGTGAATTTAATCGCACAAAATTCAATTACAATTAAAGTAATTTCAGATGAAAAAGATCCGTTACCAGGAGCTTCAATATTTATAAAAAACACAAAAATAGGTAATGAAACCAATTTAGATGGATTAACTACTATGAACAATATTCCCTCTGGAAAACAAATACTTATAATATCTTTTATAGGTTTTACAACAGTAGAGAGAGTAATTCAATTTCCAACTTTAAAAAAACAACTAATTATTGAACTTCATGAAGATGAAGAATCATTAGAAGAGGTTGTAATTCAATCAACCAGAAGTAAAAGAAGTATAGCTGAAATACCAACACGTGTTGAAGTTATTTCGGCAGAAGAGCTCGGAGAAAAAGCAATTATGAATTCGGCAAATATAGCTATGGTATTGCGTGAGAGTACAGGAATACAAATGCAACAAACTTCGGCCAATTCAGCAAATCAATCTATAAGAATACAAGGGTTAGATGGACGTTTTACACAGTTACTAAAAGATGGGTTTCCGTTATTCGGAGGTTTTTCAAGCGGATTGAGTATTATGCAAATTCCACCTTTAGATTTAAAACAAGTTGAAATAATAAAAGGAAGTTCGTCAACATTATATGGCGGTGGCGCAATTGCAGGTTTGGTAAATTTAGTGTCAAAAAAACCAACGGAAACACCAGAAATTAGTTTAATGTTCGATCAGACTTCTCGTAATGGAAGTACTTTAAATGCTTTTTATAGCCAACGATTTGATAAAATTGGAGTTTCATTATATGGTTCTGCTAATCATCAAAATGCTACGGATGTAAATAATGATCATTTTACCGATATTCCTAAAGTAAGAAGTGTTAGTTTTAATCCATCTTTTTTTTATTATCCAAATGAAAAAGAACAATTACGGTTAAGTTTAAACGCATCAGTAGAAAAAAGAATCGGAGGGGATATTGATGCTATAAATAATAATGTTTCGCCAGAGCATAACTTTTTTGAAGAAAATAAAACGCAACGTTATGCTTCGCAATTAACATATAGCAATGATATTTCTGAAGATAAAACACTAACATTTAAAAATAGTGTAAGTTATTTTAAACGTAATTTAAGTTTACCTACATTTCAATTTAAAGGAAATCAAATAGCAACATTTACTGAGGCGACTTATAATTTATATAAAGATAATTCTGATTGGGTTTTTGGAGGGAATATTATCACAGAAAACTTTAAAGAAACTGAAACTACAAATTTAAATCGCAGTTATAATCAATTTACATTTGGTGGTTTTGCTCAAAATAATTGGGAATTTAATAAAAAAATGACTTTAGAAAGTGGTTTAAGAACTGATTATGATAATAACTACGGAACTTTTTTATTACCAAGATTGTCATTATTTATAAAATATAATGACGCTGTTTCAAGTAGAATAGGAGGTGGTTTAGGTTATAAAATACCAACTATTTTTACTGAAGATGCCGAATTGCGCTCGTACCAAAATGTATTACCCATAAATGTTACCAATTTTAAGGCAGAGACTTCTATTGGGGTTAATACAGATGTAAATTATAAAACTCGAATATTTAATGGTAAAATATCATTATCATTCAATCAATTAGTTTTTTATACGCAATTAAAAAACTCACTCATATTACAAGAAAATGGTACTAATTATGAGTTTTCTAACGCTGAAAATAGATTAAATAGTTACGGAGCAGAAACTAATTTAAAGTTTAAGTACAAGCACTTTATATTGTTTTCCAATTATGCTTATAATAATGTAACACTTAATACAACACAAAAAGCATTAACCCCGAAGCACAGTATTGGTAGTGTTTTAATGTATGAAGTACACGATAAATGGCGAATAGGTTATGAGGCATATTACAAGAGTTCCCAGCTAAGAAATGATTTAACAGCTACGCCCAATTATTGGACAATGGGTTTTATGGTAATGCGTACTTTCGGAAAGATTAGTTTATATACAAATTTTGAAAACTTTACAGACACGAAACAACAAAATTATCAATCAATGATAAATGCACCACATAATAATCCAACTTTTACAGATATTTGGGCACCTACTGACGGGTTTGTTTTTAATACAGGAATTTTAATAAAATTATAAAAAATACAAATGACAATTATCATGTAGAGTTGTAAGACTATGTTAAGGTAATTGTGATTAATTCTGTACATTTGAATACACACAAATTATAAAGATGAATAATAATAAACAATTAGATTTACAATTGCCAAAAGGAGGAATTCTTTTAGGAGTTTTAGCAGTAATAGCAATTATTGCTTTTTCAAAATCAACCGTAACTATAAAGTCAGGACAAGCAGGTGTTTTATATAAAACCTTTGGTGGCGGAGTAGTAACAGATGAGGCAGCAATGGGAGAGGGGTTTCAGGTTGTAGCGCCTTGGAATAAAGTATTCATATACGAAGTACGTCAGCAGGAAATATATGAGAAAATGCAAGTTTTATCATCAAACGGATTAGAAATTCAGTTAGAGGCTTCTATTTGGTTTCAACCACAACCTGGTAAAATAGGTTCTCTACATCAAGAAAAAGGAGAAAATTATATTTCTAGAGTTATACAACCAGCTATTCGATCGGCAGCTCGTAGTGTTGTTGGCCGTTACACACCTGAGCAATTATATTCTAGTAAAAGAGATGTAATCCAAACAGAAATATTTGTTGAAACAAAAAAGATTTTAGACCAACAATATGTTCAATTAAATGAAGTTTTGGTAAGAGACGTTACATTGCCTCCAACAATTAAAACAGCAATTGAGCGTAAGTTAAAGCAAGAACAAGAATCTTTAGAATACGAATTTAGATTAGTTACCGCACAAAAAGAAGCTGAAAAACAAATTATTGAAGCAAAGGGTAAAGCTGATGCGAATAAAATTTTAAGCGCTTCTTTAACTGATAAGATTTTACAAGACAAAGGTATTGAGGCTACATTAAAGCTGTCTGAATCACCAAACAGTAAGGTAGTGTTGATTGGAGCTGGTAAAAGCGGAATGCCAATTATTTTAGGAGACCAATAAACTTCATTAAAATTTAAGCAAAAAAAAGCAACTCATTTATGAGTTGCTTTTTTAATATATAAGATTCTTTGCTTAGTCTCTTTTACGTTTTCTTCCAAAACCAGCAGAAGCATTACCATCACCACTACTTCTTCTAGAAGAAGATGAAGAACCACTGTCGTTACTACGTCTTCTAGAATCACTTCTGTTAGAAGATTCACCTCTACTAGAATCACTTCTTCTACCAGAACTTCTTGGCCCTCTATCATTTCCACCGCTTCTTCTTCTTCCGCTGAATCCACCACCGCCACCGCGAGGTTTTCTTCCGCCTCCACCGCCACCGCGATTAGATTTAGTAATTTCAATGTTTACAGAACGTCCGTTAAAGTCAGCATCATTAGATCCAAAAGCATCTAATGTTTCTTTTTCAAAGTTTTTATCAATTTCAAAGAAAGAAAAAGTATCTAAAATATCAATTGCACCGATTTCAATTTTATCTGCAATTTTTTGATCGTTTATTAAACCGATTAATGAAGCAGGATTCAATTTATCTTTTCTACCTAAGTTGATAAAGAAACGAGTCATGTTTTCATCATTAGATCTAGCTCTTGAACTATCTCTGTTTGATACATCGTTTAAATCGTCAGACTTGTTGTAGTAAGATAAAAATTTATTGAATTCTAAAGAAACGAATTTTTGAACTAATTCTTCTCTAGATAAGTCTTCTAATTTTTCATAGATACTAGGTAAGAATTCTTCAATTTGTTCAGTATTAACTTCAGTAGCTTTTACCTTTTCAATTAAATGCATTAATTGATTTTGGCAAATTTCTTTACCTGTAGGTACTTTTTTAGCTTCAAATTTCTTTTTGATGATACGCTCAATAGAACGTAATCTACCTTTTTCTTTATTATTTACTAATACAACAGAAATACCTTTGCTACCAGCTCTACCTGTTCTACCACTACGGTGATTGTAGTTTTCTATTTGGTCTGGTAATTTATGGTTGATAACGTGTGTTAAATCGTTTACATCAATTCCACGAGCAGCAACATCAGTTGCAACTAAGATTTGGATAGTTTTCTTACGAAATTTACCCATTACACTATCTCTTTGTTGTTGAGATAAATCTCCGTGTAAAGCATCAGCGCTATAACCATCTTTTATTAGGTTGTTGGCTACTTCTTGTGTTTCTCTTCTTGTTCTACAGAAAATAATTGCGTAAATATCAGTATTTACATCTGCAATTCTTTTTAATGCTTGGTAACGTGTTCTTTCGTTTACAACATAGTATTCGTGAGTAACGTTATCTGATCCTTGATTTTTTTCTCCTGATGTAATTTCAACAGGATTATCCATATAATTTCTAGCAATAGCTTCTACTTCTCTAGGAAAAGTTGCTGAAAATAATAAAGTTTGTTTTGTTTCAGGAGTTGCATCTAATACTTTATCAAGTTCGTCTTTGAACCCCATGTTAAGCATTTCATCAGCTTCATCTAAAACTAGCCATTTTACGTTTCCTAATCTTAAAGCTCTACGATTTATTAAATCGACAGTTCTACCAGGAGTTCCTACAACTATTTGTGCACCTCTTTTTAAACCTCTAATTTGCTCTTCGATATTAGAACCACCATATACAGTTACCACTTTTAAGTCTGGTATGTATTTAGCGAATTCTTTAATGTTGTTTCCTATCTGAACTGCAAGTTCACGAGTAGGAGATAAGATAATAGCTTGTGTATTTTTATCTGAGTAGTCTATTTGCTCGATAATTGGTAAACTAAAAGCAGCAGTTTTTCCTGTACCTGTTTGGGCGAATGCTTTTAAATCTGCCGTAGATGAAATAATTTGTGGAATTGCTTTTTCTTGAATTACAGTAGGCTTTTCGTAACCTAAATCTGTTAATGCTTTGTTGATAGGCTCTTTTAAACCTAAATCTAAAAATGTTGACATATATACGTCTGTGTTCTTTTTAGATTCACAGACGCCAGTATCTGTAAACCTGATTCTTAATTTGGACAATAGATTATATGGCTAATAATCTGGTAGTTAATAATCTAAATTTCATTTTATTTCAAAAATAAAATCCCGCAAAGGTATGATAAATAATATAGATTATAGAGGATTATTTGTTTTTGTGTAAATTGCTTACTTCTAGATTAATTCCTTTAGAAGATAAACTAGTGTATCCGTTAGTTATAACACCTTTATTATCAATTAAAACTAAACGTGGAAACTTACTAGATGAAAAATTGTAAACAGTACTTTTTTTAGGTAAAGTATACTGGTGTTTTATATCAATTTTCTTAGTATATCTTTTAGAAGCTGTAGATAGATTAACAACCACAAAATTAACTTCCGGATTTTTTCTAATTAAATAATTAGTACGAGATGCAATCCATTCATCAGAAGCATGCTTATAATCTTTAAATAAAATAACAGTATTTTTCTTGCCTATTATTTCTGAAATATTTTTTTCTTCTCCTTTGGCATTCATTAAGTTAAAAGAAGGTAGTTTTTCTCCTGTTTGTAGTACTTTAAGATCGTTAATTAAACGTTGTATGTTTTTTTTCTGTTCTATATCTGTATTCAACTTAAAAAAAGTAAAGAACATTTTATTTTTGTCTTTCTTATTAGGTTCTTTAAAGAAGTGGCGTACAACGGTGTTGTATAATAATTTATTTTTTATTTCTTCGGATGTTATATTTGAGTCTATATTATGTAATAAATCAACAGTAAAATTAGCTGATCTGTCTTTTTTAAGATATACGTCATTGTATAACTTATCAATCATAAAACTATAATACGGACTAAAGAAAATTAAAGAATCTTTCTTTGAATTGATGTCAGAACGATAATCAAAATAAGAGTCAACTAATTTTTCAGGGGTTTCTTTTTTGAAATTATGAATAGCATACTGTTCTAAATTCGCATAAATAGGATATAGTAAAGAAATATTTAGTATTTCTATAAAATCATTAGAAATTGTATTATCACTATTTTTATAATTGTTAATAATATTATGCTTGATTTTTTTAAGAGAGTCAATTTTTTTTAGAAACGTATCTTGAGATAAGTTATAAAACTTCGAAAAATTTTTATTGTCTTGTTCCGTTTGTAAAAAAGCTTCAATTAAGATATTGTTACGTGCAGCATCTTTACCACTAAAAACCAAAGATTCATCAAAATCCCAAGTGTTTAGCCTAAAAAGTAAACTATCCTTAGGCTCTAAGTATACATATTGGTGTTCTGGTCCATGCTCAAATAAATATAATCCTTTTTTAAAATTCTTATAAGAACCTAAAAAACTATTATCTTTCTTTAAATAAATAGTATCATTAAAGCTATAATTGTCTGAAAGCGTTACATAACTACATTTTGGATTGATGATTTTACCACCAAAATAAGTAGCTTTTGCAGCTTCAGGTTCATTACAACTAATGAGTAAAATTAATATAAAGGGTACTAAATATTTAGTCATGTTTTTGCGGTTCTCTTTTACAAAGATATAATGTTCAAAAATAAACATCTCTATATAATTTAGTTGTTAATTCATTGTTAAAAGAATTAAAAGCGTCAAATGTAAGATGTTAAATATTTCCTTGCAAATTCTTTTTAAGTCAGTATATTTTATACTTTTGCAGCCAATTTAAAAAGCTATAAATGTTATCAGTATCTAATTTATCAGTTCAGTTTGGTAAGCGTATTTTGTTTGATGAAGTAAATACAAAATTTACTCAAGGAAATTGCTACGGTATTATCGGGGCAAACGGAGCAGGAAAGTCTACTTTTTTAAAGATTATATCAGGGGTACAAGAACCAACATCTGGTCATGTTCATTTAGAACCTGGAAAAAGAATGTCTGTTTTAACTCAAGATCACTACGCTTTTGATGAGTATACTACGTTAGAAGCTGTTTTAATGGGGAATAAAGAATTGCATAAAATTAAATCAGAAATAGATGCTCTATATGCAGATTATACTGATGAAAATGCAGAGAAAATAGGGGAGTTGCAAGTTCGTTTTGAAGAAATGGATGGTTGGAATGCCGATGCTGCTGCTGCAACTTTATTATCTAATTTAGGTATTAAAGAAGAAGATCATTATACTCTATTGGCTGATTTAGAATCTAAAAAGAAAGTACGTATTTTATTAGCACAAGCTTTATTTGGGAATCCTGATGTATTAATTATGGATGAACCTACCAACGATTTAGATTTTGAAACTATTGCTTGGTTAGAAAACTTCTTAGCTAATTTTGATAACACCGTAATCGTTGTATCACATGACCGTCACTTTTTAGATGCCGTTTGTACACATATTTCTGATATTGATTTTGCTAAAATAAATCACTTTTCTGGAAATTATACTTTCTGGTATGAATCTAGTCAGTTAGCTGCAAAACAAAGAGCGCAACAAAATAAAAAGGCAGAAGACAAGAAGAAGGAATTAGAAGAATTTATTCGTCGTTTTTCTGCAAACATGGCAAAATCTAAACAAGCTACTTCTCGTAAGAAGATGATAGATAAGTTAAATGTTGATGAAATTAAACCTTCTAGTCGTCGTTACCCAGCAATTATTTTTGATAGAGATAGAGAGGCAGGAGATCAGATTTTAAATATAGAAGGGCTATCTAAAAACTTTGAAGGAAGTCCGTTATTTGCGAATATTGATATAAACTTAAATAAAGGAGACAAAGTAGCTATTATTTCAAAAAGCTCGAAAGCAGTATCTACATTTTATGAAATTATCGCTGGAAATGAAGAAGCTGATTCTGGAAAATACAATTGGGGAGTAACAACTACGCAATCTTATTTACCAGCAGATAATTCATCATTTTTTCAAGATGGAGAGTTAGATTTAGTAGATTGGTTACGTCAGTACGCACAAACCGAAGAAGAAAGAGAAGAAGTGTTTTTAAGAGGTTTTTTAGGGAAAATGATTTTTTCTGGTGAAGAAGCTTTAAAGAAAAGTAATGTGCTTTCTGGAGGAGAAAAAGTGCGTTGTATGCTATCTCGTATGATGATGACAAGAGCAAACATTGTTTTGTTAGATGAGCCAACCAATCACTTAGACTTAGAATCTATTCAGTCTTTAAACAACTCTTTAATTAACTTTAAAGGAACTGTATTGTTTTCTACTCATGATCACGAGTTTGCACAAACAGTAGCTAACAGAGTTATTGAAATAACACCAAAAGGAGTTATCGATAAGTATTCAACTTTCGATGAATATTTATCTGATTCTAAGGTAAAGGAATTAAGAAAAAAAATGTATTCATAATAAATACCTTATCACATAAAAAAAAGGAAGCTAATTAAATAGCTTCCTTTTTTTTATGATTATTCTTCTGTAGTTGTTTCTATTTCGAAAAAACTAAAAACATTACCTCCATAACGTTTATCGTAGCTATGGTTTGGATGTTTTGTTAAATCGGTGTGTTTAGAGTGCTCTATTATTAAAGTACCTTCTTCATTTAAAAGTTGACGCTCAAAAACAAGGTCAGCAATTTTTAAAAACTGTTCTTCTTCAAAATCATACGGAGGATCTGCAAAAATAACATCCGACTTTATAGTTGTTTTTTCTAAGAATTTATATACATCACTTTTGTAGGTGTTAATATCAAAATCTAATTCTTTAGCAGTGTCATTTATGAATTTTACACATCCAAAATGTGCATCAACAGCATGTATTGTTAAGGTTCCGCGAGATGCAAATTCATAACTGATATTACCAGTACCTGCAAAAAGATCTAATACAGCAATACTATCAAAATAATAATCGTTGTTTAAAATATTAAATAACGATTCTTTAGCCATGTCGGTCGTAGGACGAACTGGTAATTTTTTCGGAGCAGAAAGTCGTCTGCTTTTATATTTTCCTGATATAATTCTCATTAATTTGCTAAGATAAAATTAGAATGATTTGAAAATTCTTCACTTTCTGTAAAGAAGTTTGAAATAGGTTTAAAAAAATGAATATTACGTATATAATTATAGGCAACATCATAAAGTTCAGACGTTTTTTCGATAGCCCCAATAAGTGTTAATTGAAACTCATTCGGATGCATCTGTAATTGTTCTGCAACAAATAAAATATAATAAATAAAATCTTCTTTTGTAGAAAATGAAAATGAATTGTATAAAATTAAGTTATTTTTTTGACAAACAACAATATCTATTTGATTAGGTGAAACCTGTACAAAAAATTGCTTTTCAGAATCTTCTTTAGAAAAATTTAATAATTTATCTATTAAAATAGTTGAATGATGTTTGTATTCAAATTCACCAAAATTTTGAAACAAATAATTATTGATGTTTACATATGGTATGTATACTGTATTTGCAGTTATAGCTTCTAAAGAGTCATAAGTTATAAAATCCGTAGATAGAGTTTTAACAGTGTATTTTAAGTAGGCCTCTAAGTTACTTCTATCAAAATATTCGTTAGGAACAAGCGTAGCTAAGTTGTTTTGATGAATTGCAAAAACGGTTATAAAATCTTGTTGTAAATCTTTATCAGTAGCAAAAATGGTAATAATTTTATCTAATAAAGCTTCAGGAGAAGCTAAGGAATTTTTAAACGTGTATTCAGTAAATAAGAGTATTTCTTTGGTATCAGAATTAGCGATACAAAAAGAAAATCCATCCAAACTAAATTGGATGGATAGATTTTTATTTTGCGCAATTGCGCTACTTTTTTTAGTCTTCTTTAACAACCGCTTCACCTTTATCGTAAGAAGGAGGCCAGTTACCACCAGTAGTAACTTCTGCTAAAGAACCAACAGAAACATAAGCTCCTTTAATTTGATCAGTTTCTAAAGCTTCTAATTCTTGTTTTACTAAAGAAGTACTCATTCCTTTTAAAACAGAAGATTTGTCAGCTTTTACTTCAAAAACAGGTACAAATAAACCTGTAACTTTTTCAACAGTACCAGTTGCTATTTCAAATTGCTTGTCGGTTCCAGGAACGTTAAACATTCCTTTATAATCTTTTCCTTCAAAATATTTTGATACCGGTTCATAACCAATCGTATCAATTTTCTTTTTAGAAATAGTAATCATAATTCCACCACCTCTATCTACTTCTTCTTCAATATTGCTAGTTTCAATTAAAGCCAATTGCCCTTTCTCAATAAAGTTTATTAAAGAGTCTTTACTGTCGGTATACGTTCTGTAAACCTCTTTGTACTTAACTTCAGCATCACGAATTAACTTTAAATTCTTAATAACCTTAGCGTATCGTACTTCTTTTTCTTTAGCAAAATGAATAGGTTCCATAATACCTCCGTAAATAAGATATCCTAAATAAGCGGTGGCTGCTAAGAGTAATATAGAAACTAACCATCTCATTTTCAGTGGTACAAATTTAACTATAACTACAGCTAAAAGAATTGCAACGACAACGGCTGCTAAAATCATTAATAATAAATTCATTTTTTTTGTTTTAATAATATGATATACGCAAATCTACAATTTTTTTTCAATCATAAAAATATTTCTGTATAAATAGATATATCTTTGGCCATTATTTAAAATATGATAGAATCTGCCTCTAATTTTTATAAAGAAATACTTCAAAAATTTCCATATCAACCTACTCAAAAGCAAAATGAGTTATTAGATAAGTTAACGGATTTTATATTTGGAAAAAATACAGATGCCTTATTTTTATTAAAAGGATATGCTGGTACTGGTAAAACAACTATAATAAGTACTGTTGTTAATAATTTATGGAAAGCGGGTAAAAAAGCCGTTTTATTAGCGCCAACAGGTCGTGCAGCTAAAGTAATTTCGGGCTATTCTAAAAAGCAAGCCTTTACAATACATAAGAAAATTTATTTTCCGAAAAAAGAAGGGAATGGGGGCGTAAGCTTTGTAATGCAGCCAAATAAGCACATAAATACGATATTTATTATTGATGAAGCTTCAATGATATCCGATTCTCGGCAAAACTCAAAACTGTTTGAAAACGGTTCTTTATTAGATGATTTAATTTCGTATGTGTACTCTGGTAAAAATTGTAAAATTGTTTTTATAGGGGATACTGCGCAATTACCGCCTGTTAAATTAACGATAAGTCCCGCTTTAGAAGCTGATAGACTTTCTTTTGATTTTAATAAAGATGTTATTGAAATTGAATTGGATGAAGTAGTAAGGCAACAGCAAAATTCTGGAATCTTAGCAAATGCAACCGATTTACGTTTATTGATACAAAATAATATTATAGACTTTCAATTTGATGTAAATTATCCTGATATTATTCGATTAGAAGATAGTTACGACATTCAAGATGCTATTACAATGGCGTATGATGGAGATATTGGCGTAGAGGATACCGCATTTATAGTGCGATCAAACAAAAGAGCAAACCAGTATAATGATCAAATTAGAACAAAAATTCGCGGTCAAGAAAACGAAATTTCTACTGGAGATTATGTAATGGTTGTTAAGAATAATTATTTCTGGTTAAAAGATTCTTCTTCTGCAGGTTTTATAGCGAACGGAGATATTTGTGAAGTAATGCGAATTAATACTATTAAAGAATTATACGGATTTAAATTTGCTGAAGTAGAAGTTCGTATGATTGATTATCCTGATATGAATCCCTTTGAAACAGTATTGTTGTTAGACACACTTTCTAGTGAAAGTCCGTCTTTAACCTACGAAGAATCTAATAAGTTATACGAAGCTGTAAAAGAAGATTTTGCAGATGAAAAATCGAAGTATAAACAGTTTATGGGGGTAAAAAAGAACAAGTATTTTAATGCCCTTCAAGTAAAATTCTCGTATGCAATGACTTGTCATAAATCACAAGGAGGACAATGGAATACCGTTTTTATTGAGCAACCTTATTTACCCGACGGGCCAAGTGTTGAGTATTTACGATGGTTATATACTGCAATTACCAGAGCGCAAGATAAATTGTATTTAATTGGCTTTAAAGACGATTATTTTTTAGATTAAAATTTTTATGTGACTTTTTATTTTTTTGTTGTCTTAAGGTATAGTATTTCTACTAAAAAGGTTTAAAAAATAGCATGAAAAGAATAACTCTAATTTTAATTATCTGCATATATCAACAAAATTTTGCACAATCAGTATGTGTTAGCGATGAAGCATCTAATTTCGAAGATTTAAATGAAATCGCTATAAAAAAGTGTGAAATTGAAAATTTGAAAGCAGAAAAAAATATTACTAAAAATCGTTTAAATGAAAGAGCTTTTAAGCGAAGACGAAACCTTAAAAAGTCGTTTAAAAGTAAAGATAAAATAGCGAATATAATTTCATCTATAAGTAAAACAAAAAGTATAATTTCCTTTCAAAAAGTTGAAAAAACACCTTTATTTCCTTTATCAAAAAGGAATGAAAATTCTTTTAATGAAAAGATGATTGATCATATTAAAAGTAATTTAATTTATCCTAAAAAAGCATTAATTAACAAATTAGAAGCTCTTGTATTTGTTAGTTTTATAATAAATGTAAACGGAAATATTGAAAATATCGAAGTGTCATCTAAAAGCTTAAATAGCGATATCTTAAAAAAAGAAGCAATCCGAATTATATCTTTACTTCCTAAGTTTACCCCTGGGAAACAAGAAGGAAAAGAAGTGCGTGTTTCTTATAATTTTCAAATGGATTTTTCATTAAGTTAATCGCGAGTTTTTTGTTTTTTATAGAGTAAAAATATATGTTAGTGTTTTGTTAATTTAATAAAAGTTCTAACTAAAAAAAGTACATTTGTTTGTTATAATATTTTAGGTTATTCCGAATTTATCTCAGAATTTCATAGTGTTTTATAATTAAGTTAGGAATCTGAAATAAATTTAGGTTCACCAAATTTCTTATCAACCAAACAATAAAAGATGTACAAAAAAACGCTTTTTAGCCTTTCTTTTTTATTGATATCTGTATCAATATTTGCACAAAAACCTGATAAACTAAGTTCTAACCAAGTTTATGAGAAAATTCAAAAACTAAACTTTTTAGGTACCGCATTGTACATTGCAGCCCATCCTGATGATGAAAATACGCGTTTAATCGCTTATTTATCAAATCACGAAAAAGCACGAACAGGTTATTTATCATTAACTCGTGGTGATGGAGGTCAGAATTTAATTGGATCAGAAATGAGAGAATTATTAGGTGTAATTCGTACACAAGAATTATTGGCTGCTCGCAGGGTAGATGGTGGAGAACAACGTTTTTCGAGAGCAAACGATTTTGGGTATTCTAAACACCCAGATGAAACGTTAAAAATATGGAATAAAGAAAAGGTTTTGGCAGATGTAGTTTGGGCTATTCGTACTTTTAAGCCAGATGTAATTATCAATCGTTTTAATCACAGAACACCAGGTACTACACATGGTCATCATACTTCATCAGCAATGTTAAGTATGGAAGCTTTCGATTTGTCAAACGATAAAACAAAATATGCTAGTCAGCTTAAAAATACTAGTACTTGGCAACCACAACGCTTATTTTTTAATACTTCTTGGTGGTTTTATGGGAGTCAAGAAAAATTTGAGAAAGCGGATAAGAGTAAAATGTTAAGTTTTGATGTAGGCGCATATTATCCATTAAAAGGATTGTCGAATAATGAAGTTGCTTCTATGGCAAGTAGCCAGCATTTATGTCAAGGTTTTGGTCGATTAACAACACGTGGAAGCCAAACAGAATGGGTTGAGTTTTTAAAAGGAGATTTTCCGAAGGATAAAAAAGATATTTTTTCAGGAATTAATACTACCTGGAATAGAGTAGAAGGTGGTGGCGAAATTGGCGACATTTTATACGAGGTTGAAAAGAATTTCGATTTTGTAAATCCGTCGAAGCATTTACCTGAATTAATGAAAGCTTATGAGTTGGTTCAGAATTTAAAAGATGAACATTGGAAAAATATAAAATCAAAAGAGCTAAAATTAATTATAAAGTCGTGTGCAGGTTTGTATTTAGAAGCATCAGCAAATAAATCGAGTGCAACACCTAATAGTACATTTAACGTCGATTTTGAAGTGTTAAATAGGAGTAATCAATCAATTGAATTAGCATCTATTAAAATATTACCTAGTGAAAAAACGATTTTAAAAGAATTAGATTTATTGCCAAATTCGAAACAAAATTTTAAAGAAAATATTACAATTAAAAACGTTGGTTATTCGTCTCCATATTGGTTAACAAAACCTTGGGATTTAGGAATGTACACTGTTGATGATAAGAAATTAATTGGAAATCCAGAAAGTTCACGACCAGTTCATATTGTTTATAATATGATTATTGATGGAAAATCAATTGAATTCGTAATTCCGGTTGTTTACAGATATTCTAAAAGAGATAAAGGAGAAATTTATGAGCCTTTTGAAGTATTACCAAAAGTAACTACAAAATTAAAAAGTAAAATTATTATTTTTTCTGAAGATGTTGCTCAAAAAGTATCTTTAGAAGTTCGTTCAGGAGCTAAAAACGTAAGCGGAACTGTTGCTTTACAAGTTCCTAACGGATGGGAGGTGTCTCCTAAAATAGCAGATTTTAATATAGAACAAAAGGGAGATAAACAAGTTGTAGATTTTAAAGTTACACCATCTAAAAATCAATCCGAAGGGATTTTAAAAGTAATTGCAACGATTAATGATAAAACGTATGATAAAGAATTGGTAGAAATTAACTACGATCATATTCCGAAACAATCGATATTATTGCCATCACAAGCAAAATTAGTTCGTTTAAATATTAAGAAAAGAGGCGAAAAGGTTGCTTATATTCAAGGATCAGGTGATGCAATTCCAGAAAGTTTACGTCAAATAGGATATACTGTTATAGAAATTAACCCGAAAGATATCAACGATAAAAATTTACAAGATTTTGATGCTGTTGTAGTAGGAATTAGAGCTTATAATACTTTGCAAGAATTACAATTTAAACAAAAATATTTGTTAGAATTTGTAAAAAATGGTGGAAACATGATTGTGCAATACAATACCAATAGAAGAGTAGATGTAAAAGCACCGTTTGAGTTAAAATTATCGAGAGATAGGGTTACTGATGAAAATGCAAAGGTTACTTTGTTGGCTAAAAATCATTCGATATTAAATTATCCGAATAAAGTTACTGAAGCTGATTTTAAAGGTTGGGTTCAAGAACGTGGGTTGTATTTTCCGAATCAATGGAGTAAAGAATATACGCCAATTTTAGCTATGAATGATAAAGGAGAAACAACTAAAGAAGGTAGTTTGTTAATTGCTAAATACGGAAAAGGAAATTATATATATACTGGTTTAAGTTTCTTTAGAGAATTGCCAGCAGGTGTTTCCGGAGCTTATAAATTATTTGCGAATATGTTATCGGTTGGAAAAGAAACCAAACAAAAACAAAAGGAAGTAAAATTTTAGTATAATTACTACTAAAGTAAAAAGCTCGATAACATTACTGTTATCGAGCTTTTTTGTGCTTATAATATGTAGGTTTATTTAAAATATGAAAAATCTTCTCCGTTTTCAATTTTTAATAAACTTTCGTAAATCATTTTAATAACGTTTTCAACATCTTCACGATGCACCATTTCTACAGTAGTGTGCATGTAACGTAAAGGTAACGAAATTAATGCAGCGGCAACACCACCATTGCTGTAAGCAAAAGCATCAGTATCTGTACCAGTAGCTCTTGATAACGCAGAACGTTGAAAAGGAATTTCGTTAGCCTCAGCAGCATCAATAATTAAATCACGTAATTTTTGTTGTACAGCGGGTGCGTATGCAATTACTGGACCTTTACCTAGCTCTAAATGACCTTCCTTTTTCATTTCAATCATCGGAGTAGTTGTGTCATGTGTTACATCGGTAACAATGGCTACATTCGGTTTTATAGTTTGTGCAATCATTTCGGCACCACGTAAACCAATTTCTTCTTGTACAGAGTTTGTAATGTACAATCCGAAAGGTAATTCCTTTTTATTTTCTTTTAATAAACGCGCAACTTCGGCAATCATAAATCCTCCCATTCTGTTGTCTAAAGCACGACACACAAATTTATCACCGTTTAAAATATGAAATTCATCTGGGTACGTAATTACACAACCAACATGTACTCCTAATTTTTCCACTTCTTCTTTCGTTGCACAACCAGTATCAATAAAAATATTATCAGGCTTTGGTGCTTCTTCTTTTCCTTTATTTCGTGTATGAATTGCAGGCCATCCAAAAACACCTTTTACGATGCCGTTTTTAGTATGAATATTTACAATTTTACTTGGTGCAATTTGATGATCAGAACCTCCGTTACGAATCACATAAATTAATCCGTTGTCTGAAATATAGTTTACATACCACGAAATTTCATCAGCATGTCCTTCAATTACAACTTTATATTTAGCATCAGGATTAATTACTCCAACAGCCGAACCGTATGTATCAGTAATAAACTCATCAACATAAGGTTTTAGGTAATCCATCCAAATTTTTTGCCCTTCCCATTCGTATCCGGTAGGAGCAGCGTTATTTAAATATTTAGCTAAGAAATCTATTGACTTCTCGTTTAAAATTGAGTTATTTTTAGTCATAATATATGTAATGTTGTTTTATTATTCCTCTTCTTCTTTTTTAGAATCTGGTCCCCAAAAACGTCGCTGTTCACGATATTCTTGTTCTTCTTTTAATTGTTTTGGAGTTAAAACTTTTAGAAATGATGGGTGCTGTTCGATAGCATATTCTATTTTTTCAACAATACTAGCTACATCCTCATTCTCATAATCAATATCTAAAGGTTCTTTAATAACCATTGATTGTAAAACATTTCGTTTTTTTATAAGCAATCCTTTTTTATCAAAGGAACGTCTAAAACCATCAATAACAATAGGTACTACAACAGGGTTATATGTTTTTATAATATGAGCAGTACCTCGACGAATAGGTTTAAATGGCGTGGTAGTTCCTTGCGGAAAAGTAATTACCCAACCATCATCTAATGCCTTACGGATGTTAGAAATATCAGACATTTTTACTTGTCTTTTTACTTCTTTTCCTTTACTTCTCCAGGTTCTTTCTACAGAAACAGAGCCTACATAGGCAAATATTTTAGGTAATAAACCAGCTCGCATAGTTTCGCCAGCTGCAATATAATAAAGGTTCAATTTTGGGTTCCATAGATAACCTACATTTCTAATATTATCATCACGACCTTTTAAAGCAGCGTTAAATACATGGAACATCGAAGCGACATCCGCAAAATAAGTTTGATGGTTAGAAATGAATAAGACATTTTTTTCAGGTAAATTACGAAGTATATCCATGCCTTCAATTTGTAAATTATTGAATTTACGATAACGACCGTGTGATATAACTCCCAATACTTGAATAAGGAAGCGTTTTATGAATAAAATATGACCGAATGGGTTCCTTTTAAATAAAGGCATTTGTAATTATATTTTTAGTGATAAGAGCTAAATTACAAAAGAAATAGAAAACATGACTACTTAAATAAATCTTTAATTTCTGAAAGCATCATAGCTGTTGCTCCCCAAACTATATAACCATTTAGTTTAAAGCAAGGTACCTTAATGTTTTTCATGTAAGATGTTTCCATTTCTGTAGAAGTTAAATTATTGTCGTTTAACAAATCACTAATAAACACTTCTATAATATTGGCAACTTCATAATTAGGTTTAAAAACAGGTTTTTTATTGATGACACCTATAAACGGAGCTACTAAAAAGTTACTTGGCGGAATATAAGAATCTGAAAGTTGACGAATTATTTTAATATCTTCAGGTATAACTCCAACTTCTTCTAATGTTTCTCTTAACGCAGTTTCTTTAAGATTATTGTCTTTTTGATCTATTTTTCCTCCAGGGAAACTAACTTGAGCTGAATGACTTCCTTTGTAACTTGCTCTTTGTGTTAATAATAGGCAAGTTTTATTGTTTTTATCAGGATAAAATAATGCTAAAACTGCAGCTTTTTTTGGGTTTTTACTGTCAATTAATTCCTGTGAAAATTGAGTTCTTAATTTAGGAGCCAATTTAAATTGAGAAATTAATCCGCCTAAAGGTTTGTGTTGTATTTCTTCAAGTTGATTTGTAAAATCAGAAAAAGTCATTCGTTTTTAGTATTTTAGAGCAAACATATTAATTTACAGAGTTAAATATAAAATAATTTGGCTTGAATTTTGATTTGTAATTAACAGAATTAATTTTAAATAAATGGATAAAGAAAATAAATATAAAAAATTAGCACTTAGTTTATTATTTGATGCAATAGGATTTGTGTCGTATGTAATACCTGGCGTGGGTGAGTTAATAGATGTAGTTTGGGCGCCAGCATCAGCTTATATAATGACTCGCATGTATAAAGGTAATAAAGGAAAAATTGCTGCTGGAGTTGCTTTTATTGAAGAAGCAATGCCTGGTTTAGATGTAATACCAACTTTTACACTAATGTGGCTATTTACGTATGTATTTAGCACTAAGGAATCAAAAAAAACAATTGAAATTTAATATTTTTTATTTTAAGTAAAAGGATAATCTCTAAATGATTGTCCTTTTTTTTTGATAAAACTTTTGCGTGATTATAATAGAAGAGGTTGATTTTTTATATAGGTAGTAACCTTATCAAGTTCTAATTATTTCAAAATGATGGTTATGTTAAATAACAAACAATTAAAAATCAATTTAATGAATACTCTTGGAAATGATTATCGTTTTTTCCTTTATTTTCTGTAAATTTGCAGGCTCAAATTAGAGATTGATTATGAAGATATCATACAATTGGTTAAGACAATTTTTACAAACCGACTGGGAAGCTGAAAAAACAGGAGAACTATTAACAGATTTAGGTCTAGAGGTAGAAGGAATAGATAAGGTAGAGAGCATCAAAGGTAGCTTAAATGGTATCGTTGTTGGTGAAGTAAAAACATGTGTAAAACACCGAAACGCTGATAAACTAAAAATTACTACGGTAGATTTAGGTGATGGTAATCCGGTTCAAATAGTATGTGGAGCGCCAAATGTAGCTGCTGGTCAAAAAGTACCTGTTGCTACTGTAGGTACTACTTTATATGATGAAAAAGGAGAAGGATTTAAAATTAAAAAAGGGAAGATAAGAGGTGAAGAAAGCCAAGGAATGATTTGTGCCGAAGACGAGTTAGGTTTAGGTAAAAGTCATGAAGGTATTATGGTTTTAGATGATGCTATTGCTCCAGGAACTTTAGGTGCCGATGTTTTTAATATCGAAACAGATTATGTTTTTGAAATAGGTTTAACACCAAACCGTGCCGATGCAATGAGCCATTACGGTGTTGCACGTGATTTACGTGCCGGTTTAATGCATCAAGGAACAAATTTAGAATTAATTTCTCCTTCGGTGTCTGATTTTCATGTAGATGAACGTACTTTAAAGATTGATATCGAAATTGAAGATAAAAATTTAGTGCCTCGTTATTGCGGAATTACAATTACCGATATTGAAGTAAAAGAATCTCCAGAATGGATTCAGAATAGATTAAAAGCTATTGGTATTGTGCCTAAAAATAATATTGTAGATATTACGAATTATGTTTTACATGAGTTAGGGCAACCTTTACATGCTTTTGATGCTAATAAAATTAGAGGTAATAAAGTTATTGTTAAAACATTAGCCGCAGGAACGAAGTTTAAAACGTTAGATGAAGTAGAAAGAACGTTAGATGCAGATGATATTATGATTTGTGATGCAGATGATAATCCATTATGTTTAGGTGGTGTTTTCGGCGGATTAAAATCGGGAGTAACAGAGCATACCACAGCAGTTTTCTTAGAAAGTGCTTATTTTAACCCGGTTTCTGTTCGTAAAACAGCAAAACGTCACGCATTAAATACCGATGCTTCTTTCCGTTTCGAAAGAGGAATCGATATCAATTCTACAAAATACGCTTTAAAACGTGCTGCTTTATTAATTGAAGAGTACGCAGGTGGAAAAATGTCTTCGGATGTTTTAGATTTTTATCCAGAGAAAATAGAAGATTTTGAAGTGTTTTTATCTTTCGAAAACACGTATAAATTAATAGGCCAAGAAATTCCTAAAGAAACTATTAAAAATATTTTAGCTTCTTTAGAAATTAAAATAAACAGTGTAACTGAAGGTGGTTTAGGTTTAACAATACCTTCATACAGAGTAGATGTACAGCGTGAAGCTGATATTATTGAAGAAATTTTAAGAGTTTACGGATACAATAATATTGAGTTTTCTCACAAATTAAATACTTCAATATCTTTTGATAGCGATAAAGAAGTTAAGATAGAAAACATTGTTGCAGATCAGTTAACTTCATTAGGATTTAACGAAACAATGGCTAACTCGTTAACAAAAGCATCTTATGTAGCGTTGTCTGAAAGTTTAAATGAAACACATAATGTAGAGATGTTAAACCCGTTAAGTAACGACTTAAAAGTAATGAGACAATCATTATTGTTTAGCGGTTTAGAATCTGTTTCTTATAATATCAACAGAAAAAATAACGCTTTAAAACTTTATGAGTTTGGTAAAACATATCATAAATACGAAAGCGGATATCAGGAAGACAAGCACTTAACGTTGTTTGTTACAGGAAATAGAACGAAAGATAGTTGGAAAACGACTACTCAAGCTTCTGATTTCTTTTATTTAAAAGGAATTGTAACCAACTTATTAAGTAGATTAGGACTTGATAATTTAAAAACTTCACCTATTAAAACAGATGTGTTTTCTGAAGGTATAGTATTAAGTTTAGGAAAAACTAAACTAGTTGAATTCGGAGTTATAAAAAGGGCTGTTTTAAAAGAATTTTCTATTAAACAAGAACTTTTATTTGCCGACTTTAATTGGGAAAACATTTTAAGCTTAGCAGGTAATAAGAAAATTAAAGTATCAGATTTAGCTAAGTTCCCGTCAGTAAAACGTGATTTAGCGTTGTTATTAGATGATAAAATTGAGTTTAAAGAAATTTACAATCTTGCTTTTCAATCAGAAAAGAAATTATTAAAAGAAGTAGATTTGTTTGATGTTTATGAAGGTGATAAATTACCTGAAGGTAAAAAATCATATGCAGTAAGTTTTGTAATTCAAGATGAAAACAAAACATTGGCAGATAAACAGATTGATAAAATAATGCAAAAATTACAGCAAACATTCGAGAAAAATTTAGATGCTGTTTTAAGGTAATTCAAAAGCTCCAATTTTTATTGGGGCTTTTTTTATGAAATTTCACGTCATTCTGAACTTGTTTCAGAATCACATCAATATAAGTTAATTATGAGATGCTGAAATAAATTCAGCATGACAAAAAAACAAACACATGTATAAACTAATTATAAGACCGATTTTCTTTCTTTTTGATCCAGAAAAGATTCACTATTTTACTTTCTCATTAGTGAAATTCATGACAAAAATTCCTTTTGTAGCTTCCATATTCAGAGGTTTATATCAGGTAAATGATAAAAAACTAGAGCGTAATTTATTCGGGTTAACTTTTAAAAACCCTGTTGGTTTAGCTGCTGGATTTGATAAAAACGCGGTTTTATATAATGAATTAGCAAACTTCGGATTTGGTTTTGTTGAAATAGGAACTGTAACACCAAAAGGGCAAGCAGGAAATCCGAAGAAAAGACTATTTCGTTTAAAAGATGATCAAGGAATCATCAACCGAATGGGATTTAATAATGAAGGATTAGCCATTGCTATTAAACAATTAAAAAAGAATAAAGGGAAAATAATTATTGGCGGTAATATTGGTAAAAACACCCATACTGCTCCTGAAAATTATACAGCAGATTACTTAGAGTGCTTTAAAGGATTGCATCCGTATGTAGATTATTTTGTATTGAATGTAAGTTGTCCTAATGTTGGGAGCCATGCAAAACTAGATGATGTTGAGTATTTAAAAGAGTTAATTACTGAAGTTCAGCAATTAAACAATAAGGAAGCTGTTCAAAAGCCAATATTATTAAAAATAGCTCCAGATTTAAATAATCAGCAATTAGATGAAATAATTGAGTTGGTTGCTAAAACTAAAATTGATGGAGTAATTGCATCAAATACATCAGTAAATAGAGATAATTTAAAGGTTTCTAAAGAACGATTATCAGAAATTGGTAATGGCGGTGTAAGCGGACAACCAGTTAAAGAAAGAAGTACGAAAGTAATTAAATATTTGGCAGACAACTCAAACAAAGCATTTCCTATAATCGGAGTAGGAGGGATTCATTCTGAAAAAGATGCCTTAGATAAAATTAATGCAGGTGCCGATTTAGTACAAATTTATACAGGATTTATCTATGAAGGACCGAGTTTGGTAAAGCGAATCAATAAAGCTATTTTAGATCAATCTTAAATTAACTTTTACTGAACTAATTTCAGTAGCTTTTTATAATTATTTAATTAATGATTGAAACTCTTATTTCGTTTGTTTTAGCTACGGCTACTTTAGCTTTTTCACCAGGTCCTGATAATATTTTTGTACTAACACAAAGTATTGTACATGGCAAAAAATATGGTTTAGCAACAGTTATTGGATTAATGACAGGTTGTATTATTCACACTACTTTGGTTGCCTTTGGTGTTTCGGAAGTTATAAAACAAAATCCGAATTTATTTTTTATTATCAAATTATTCGGAGCCTTGTATTTACTATATATTGCGTACCAAGTTTATAAAAGTGACGCAAAGATTGCGTTTTCAACAGATAATATAGTTAAGAAATCAACTTTCGAATTATTTAAAAAAGGCTTTTGGATGAATGTTTTAAATCCGAAAGTTACTATTTTCTTTTTGGCATTTTTTCCGCAGTTTTTATTTTCAGAAACAATTTCTACGGTAATTCAGTTTTATGTTTTAGGTGGCTTGTTTATACTTACTTCTTTTGTAATATTTTCTACAATTGCTATTTTGGCAGGAACAATATCAACATCAATAAAAAAGAACGCCCAAATAGGAGTGTTCCTAAAATGGGCGCAAATTGTAGTTTTTATAGCCATTGCTATATTAATTTTACTATAAATTAATCTTCGGTAACATATCCCCAATTTTCACCCGTTTTAATTCTATGCAATTGCATTTCTGAAACACCAAACTGTTTCGCAATCATTTTTAAACGAGTTCGTCTATTTGGGTCGTTTAATTTCCGTTTTAGCAACATAACCTTGGTTTCTGTAAGTTTTGTTGTGTTAGGTTTATACTTATGCACCTTATTAACGTATTCGGGGTTGGTGTATTGATGTACTTCCTTTTCTCTTTTTGTAGCCCACTTAAGGTTTTCTACTTTATTATCTTTTTTATCATAATTTAAATGAATTACATATAACTCATCTTCTTTACGATCTAAAAAACTTTCAGCTACGAGTTTATGAACATACCTACTGGTATTTTTTCCGTTTACTCGTTGTTTTAAAGGTAAGTTTTGGTAACCGTTTATAAAATATTCATTTACCAAAGTTTCTTCTTCCTTTTTACAGTTGATGATTCTACCGTAATTGGATATTTTAAATTTTTCTTTTTCAGAGATTTTATTATCAAATACTATTTCTTTCCACATTTCATTCCTGTAGTTTCGTATCATATTTTCAATATTTATCTGAACTTAAATAATAAATAGCACTTTATTATTTTAGGTAAAAATACGCATTTTGTATTATTTCCAAGAATTTTTTAAAAGTAACTGATTAATATGCGCATAATGATGCTTACAATGCCAAGCATAAATGCCTATATTTTCTTTTAAACTAACTTCTTCGTTTCCTTCGGGATGAATAAAAAGCTTATTTAAATCATCATTAGTTAAACCTTTTAAAAGATACACCCATTTAGCATGCAAAGCTTTTAAAGCGTTTAAAGATAAAATTATAGGAGCAGACTTAGAATCAAATAATTCAGCCCAACGATCTTCATAATAAGCTTTAATTACTGGTTTATCTTCAGTTAAAGCCCATTTAAACCGCGTATATGAGTTGTGATGACTATCTGCACAATGATGTACCACTTGCTTTACAGACCAACCACCATCTCTATACGGTGTATTTAATTGTTCTTCTGATAAATTTTTAACTAAAGTGGCTAGTTTAGTGGGAAACTCTTCTAAAACAGCAATCCATTCATTAATTTTTTCTGATGAAATTTCTGTAGGAATAATAGGTTTTCCTATCGGATATTTTAAATGTTCCATTAATTTTATTGTTCTTTAGTCAGCTTAGATAAAGTTCTTTTAGCACTTCTGTTTTCAGAGTTAATAGCCAATGCTTTTTTGTAGTAAATTATGGCGTTTACAGTATCTTTTGTTTTTAAGTAGGCATCGCCAGTACTATCGTAAGTATTAGAACTTTTTGGATATAATTCTATATTGATTTTAAAAATTTCGATAGCTTTTTTATGTTGTTCATCTTTTAAATATTGATATCCCAAACTATTTAAAGAACTTTCTCTAATTACAGGGCTTAAGCTATCTTTTTCTTTAATCAATTTATAGCCCTTTAAAGCGGCAGTAAAATTGTTATTTAAAAGATATTCGCTAGGAGTTTTTTCACCTTCCTTTAATTTATTAAAAACAAAAACTTCATCTTTATGCTCTCTTTTTTTAGCGAGTTGAATCTTGTTTTCAGAAGTATTAAAAATTAATTTTTCGTTTAACTCTCTAACATAAAAAGTACTATCATTAATTTTTAAAGGTTCTAAATTTTGATTACGCCACGTTAAAAGTAATTTTTCTTCATTAAATTTAACGGCTATAATTTCATCAGCATTAAAAAAATAACGTCCTGTAGCTTTTTTTATAAAATCATTAGAATTTTTACTTGTAGTACAATTTATTAAAAGTAATAAAACAGCAAGAAAAAGTAGTTTAGTTTTCATTTTCGGTGGCTTTTGGTAAAAATATATAAATAAGACGACTTATGTAATAATTAGTTACAAAGTAATACGTTTTTTACTTGGCATAACAATTGACTTATAAAAACAAGTAAAATAATGTAAGTAACACTAAGTTGTTGTTTATTAAATATTTAAAAAGTAAAAAGTGAATTTTACAGTGTTTTAAATAACCGTTAAAATGTCACTATGACACATATATAAGATTATGAGTAAATCAAAAATAATACATTTAGACAATTTGTCGCTTCAAGACGTTTTTAATGAAGATTCAGAATTGATTCCTTTATTAACGCCTGAAGATGAAGAAATAATTAATAAAGAAAAAGTTCCTGAAACGTTACCAATTTTACCGTTAAGAAACACCGTATTATTTCCAGGTGTTGTAATTCCTATTACTGCTGGTAGAGATAAATCTATTCAGTTAATAAAAGATGCAAACAAAGGTGATAAAGTAATTGGAGTTGTAGCTCAGAAAGACGGTAATGTAGAAGATCCTGGGTTAAATGATATTCATAAAACAGGAGTTGTAGCGCAAATTTTACGTGTTTTAAAAATGCCTGATGGTAACACAACTGTTATTATTCAAGGAAAAAAGCGTTTCGAAATTGACGAAATTACACAAGAAGAACCATATTTAAAAGCAAAGGTTCATGAAGCATTAGATGATAAAGAGGTTGATGACGAAAAAGAGTTTAATGCAATTATAGAATCTATTAAAGAACTAGCATTAGAGGTTATTAAAGAAAACCCAATGTTACCTTCTGAAGCATCTTTTGCAATTAAAAATATTAAATCAAATTCGTTTTTGGTGAATTTTATTTCATCAAATATGGAGTTAAGTGTTGCTAAAAAACAAGTTTTACTTGAAAAAGACAACTTAAAAGAACGCGCTCTTTTAACCTTAAAAAACTTAGATAAAGAGCTTCAAAAACTACAATTACGTAACGATATTCAATCTAAAACACGTTCTGATTTAGATCAGCAACAACGCGAATATTATTTACATCAGCAATTAAAAACCATTCAAGATGAATTAGGTGGTGTTTCTCATGATCAGGAATTAGATGAGATGAGAATCAAAGCTAAAACTAAAAAATGGAATAAAGAGGTTGCCGAAACTTTTGAGAAAGAATTAAGTCGTTTAAAGCGAATGAATCCTCAAATGGCTGAATATGGTGTGCAACGTAATTATTTAGAGCTGATGTTAGAATTACCTTGGAATGAGTTTTCTGAGGATAAATTTGATTTAAAAAGAGCTCAGAAAATATTAGACAGAGATCATTTCGGATTAGAAAAAGTTAAAGAACGTATTATAGAACATTTAGCTGTTTTAAAATTACGTGGCGATATGAAATCTCCAATTCTTTGTTTATACGGACCTCCAGGTGTTGGTAAAACATCATTAGGTAAATCGGTTGCAGAAGCATTAGGGCGTAAATACGTGCGTATGTCGTTAGGTGGTTTACGTGATGAAGCTGAAATTCGCGGGCATCGTAAAACTTATATAGGAGCCATGCCAGGGCGTTTAATTCAGAATATTAAAAAATCAGGAACTTCAAACCCTGTATTTGTTTTAGATGAAATTGATAAATTAAGTCAAAGTAATCAAGGAGATCCTTCTTCAGCAATGTTAGAAGTGTTAGATCCTGAACAAAATACGGAGTTTTATGATAATTATTTAGAGGTTGGTTACGATCTTTCTAAAGTATTATTTATAGCTACGGCAAACAACTTAGGTCAAATTCCTTGGGCGTTACGTGATCGTATGGAAATTATAAACGTTACCGGATATACGATTGAAGAAAAAGTTGAAATAGCTAAAAAATACTTATTTCCAAAGCAATTAAAAGAACATGGCTTAACTCCTGAACATTTAACGGTTGCAAAAAAGCAATTAGAAAAAATTGTAGCAGGTTATACGCGTGAATCAGGTGTTCGTGGTTTAGAAAAGCAAGTAGCCAAAGTGATACGTTTTGCTGCAAAATCAATCGCAATGGAAGAGGAGTACAACATTGCTTTAACTAACGAGGATATTGAAACTATTTTAGGACCAGCACGTTTAGAGCGTGATAAATATGAAAATAACGATGTTGCTGGTGTAGTTACAGGTTTAGCTTGGACAAGCGTTGGTGGCGATATTCTATTTATAGAGTCAATTATATCAAAAGGAAAAGGAAACCTTTCTATTACAGGTAATTTAGGTAAAGTGATGAAAGAATCATCAACAATTGCCATGAAATACATCAAAGCAAATACCGAAGAATTTGGCATTAATCCACAAGTTTTAGAAAAATACGATGTCCATATTCACGTACCAGAAGGTGCAACACCAAAAGACGGGCCAAGTGCAGGTATTACCATGTTAACCTCGTTGGTATCGGTATTTACACAACGTAAAGTAAAAAATAAATTAGCCATGACTGGTGAAATTACATTACGTGGAAAAGTATTGCCAGTAGGCGGAATTAAAGAAAAAATATTGGCAGCAAAACGTGCAAATATTAAAGAACTTATTTTGTGTGCAGAGAATAAAAAAGATATTGAAGAGATAAAAGAAAGTTACTTAAAAGGCTTAACATTCCATTACGTAACCGAAATGAAAGAGGTAATTGACCTTGCACTTACCAAGCAAAAAGTAAAAAATGCTAAGAAATTAGTATAATTGCAAAAGGCTGTCTAAAAAGTATTTGAAATCGTCATTCTAAATTTATTTCAGAATATCATCATACTGATCATCAATCATTATGAGAACCTAAAATGAATTTAGGTTGACAAATCGCTACTTTTTAGGCAGATTTTTTTTTGAAGCTATTTCCCGCTTTCCGCACTCGCTCTCTGCGAGGAGCTCAAACAAAGGCTTCAATCGGGGCTAAGTTATTTTACCTAGTTTTCTGAAAACTAATTAAAAACCTGCTTTTTTATGAAAACTCATTTTTTGCTTCGTCGTAGGATGTGTAAATTCTAAAGTATCAGCATGTAAATACAACCTATCAGATTTCGTACCATATAAATCATCCCCAATAATAGGAGTATTTAAACCCAAGTTATGAGAAGCATGCATTCGTAATTGATGTGTTCTACCAGAAATAGGGTAGAAGTGTACTTTTGTTTTTCCGTTTTTTCGTTCAAGTACCTCCCAAGTTGTCTTAGCAGGTTTACCATGTTCATAACAAACCAATTGCCGTGGCCTATCATCTAAATCAACTCTTAAAGGTAAATTTATAGTTCCTCTTTCATCAGTAATAATTCCGTCTAATAAAGCAGTATATCTTTTTTTAACAGTTTTATTTATAAATTGACTTTGAATATTTTTATGAGCTTCTTTATTTTTAGCTAACACCAATAAACCAGAAGTAGCCATATCTAATCTATGAATAATAATTGGACCAGAAATATCATTTACCTGTTGTTTTATGCGAGTAAATACCGAATCTTGAATGTGAATTCCTGGAACCGATAAAAAGTCATTAGGTTTATAAATTACAATTAAGTCATCATCCTCAAAAATAGTTTCCAATTCTTTACCAACCGCAGGATTTATTAATAACGGATTCGTATCCATCTCAATACCATCTAACATATGTGTTAAAATAGGTTTGCATTTTCCCTGGCAAGCCGGATAAAATTGTTGATGTTTTCGTATTTCTTTATTTGGTGATTTTCCCCACCAAAACTCCGCCATGGCAATCGGTTTTAAATCATGTAAAAAAGCATATTGCAATAATTTAGGAGCAGCACATTCGCCAGTTCCGGCAGGAATATTTTGTACGGAAATGTTCGTAAATAATTCCCCTAAATTTTTAACCTCTTTTTTCGAATTTAAAAATTGATATTGTTCAGAAATGTATACTTGTAAAGCAGCCGATTTAGTTTTACGTGCTATTTTTAATAAAGCTATTTTATTGGTAAAAACCAATAATTCTTCTTTGATTGGTTTTAAAGTATGCTCCCAAAAACGAGTTACATTATTTAGGTAATGTTTGGCATCTAAACTTTCTTTACTTAAAGCACCTTTTAAGTTTTCATACGCTTCTGATGATAACTCGGTAAATGCTCTTTCTCTTTTTTGTTTACGAGCAGCTTTAGCTATTTTTAAAGCTTCTTTTTTTTCTGTAACATCAGCAGTAGCCTTGTTTGTTTCTTGTTCGTAAAGAGTAAGTAGTTTTAAATATTCAGTAGTATTCTCCAAGCAATCTAACTCCATACTTATATTGTTTAAATTTTCTTTTTCTTTTAAGAAAAATGAATCTTTAACAAGCATATCGTAAACAGGCGGTACAAACTTTTTATGGTTGTTTTTTTCGCCTAATTTCCCAGAAACAGCGGTTATGTAACCAATTTCATTTTGTTTATTTTGCACGACTAAAACTCCGAACATTTTTCCTGTAATAGCGCCTTCTTTAGAAGTATCTAATCCAAAATTATGCTCAAAATCCGTTTGTTCATTTAAATAATCCTGCACTTCTTTTGTAGCTAACTTACATAATGAATGCGGTTCATAATAAAACGGAAAAGTAAACTTTGTAGGAAGTTTTATTTCATTTATAGAAGTCGAAAAATATTGAAAAAAGGTTTGCAAAATGGGTCGAATAAAATTTTAAACAAAGATACTTTTTTTGCACTGTTTTTTTTAAAAAGCAAGATAATAAAGACAGGTATAGTACTTCTAATAAAAAAGTTTAAATGAAATTTATCGCTTTACAAGCTTAATCTGCCATTCACAAAGTCTTTTACCTAAAACAATAGTCTTTTGCTTATATTTATACTTATGAATACAATTAAGGCTATACTTATAGATGATGAACAAAGTGCAAGAAATGTACTTACTACTTTGTTAACAAGAGCGCATGCTAATGTAAATATTATTGCAACTTGTAAAGATTTAGAAGAAGGTGTTAAGTCTATAAAAGAATTGCAGCCCGATGTTGTCTTTTTAGATGTGCAAATGCCAAATTATGCAGGTTATGAGATTTCTAGTTTTTTTGATGATATAAATTTCGAAATTATTTTTGTTACAGCATACGATCAATATGCAATAAAAGCTTTTGAACTGAGTGCTATAGATTACTTAGTAAAGCCTATAGATAGAGAAAAGTTAAACGTAACAATTCAGAAATTAGAAAATAAATTAAAGCAAAAAGCTACGTTAGTAGATTATGAGGTTTTATTAACAACAATAAAAGAAAAAGAATATAAAAAAATAATCATACCAGAAATAGGGAATAGACGTATTGTTAACTTAAGTGATATTATTGCTATTGAAGCAGATGGTGGTTATAGTAAGATTTATTTAAAAAATAAATCGATAATTACTACAAGTAAAAATTTAAAATACTTCGAAGAGGTTTTGCCAAAAGAAGCTACTTTTTTTCGTTCACATAGAGCTTGGCTTATTAATATAATTTATATAGAATCTTTAAATAAAACTAATTTAAAGATTACATTAGCAGAAGAAACTGTAAAAGCCAAACTTTCAAGATCTAAAATAGAGCATTTTGAGAGTGTTTTTCAGTTATAAGTTATTAGATACTCCTTGATTAAAAGATATATTTTATTATTCCTTTTTTGTTGTGTTTACTTTAATGTTCAAGCACAAGAACCTGTTTATGTGCATTTCTCAGATAAAGATGGTTTACGTGATAAAGAATTTTATGATATAATTGAAGACAGTAAAGGTTTTATTTGGTTGTGTGCCGATAAAGGTTTGTTTAGATATAACGGTATAAAGTATAAAAACTATAAACACAAAGAACAACGAGGCTTGTCTGTTTTTAATGGGCAAGAAGATTATTTAGGGCGTGTTTGGTGTAATAATATTTCTGGGCAATTTTTCTATATTGAAAATAATAAACTACAATTATTTATTGATTTAAGTGAAAATTTAAAAGGACAACTAGCTAATTTTATAATTAAAAAAAACTATTTATGGGTTTTTACGCATTATAAAATTTATAAAGTAAACTTATTTACAAAAAAAATAGAGTTTACTCATAATGCTAAAGATGTAAAAATTCTTGGAGCCCCTTTTAAATTAGATGACACTATTTATTTTGCAAATATAGATGCTGTTTTTAGTATTAATTCAAAGAATCAATTGAAATCAAAATTAGCCATTAATCTTCCTTTTAAGGATAAAAACGGAAATAATGTAGCTGTTGATAATCCTATTTTATTTAAAACAGCTACTGATATATTTTTCAGGCAACGAAGACATAATAAAAATACTATTATTAAGTTAAATTTTAAAGTAGGTTCCAAAAAAGTTGTAAATGATTTTAGAGCTATAGAAAAAGAACGTATTTACCATCAATTTGAAAACGACAATGAAATTTGGTTTGCAACAAGTTCCGGCGTTTGGATATATGAACGTATTTTACAATCTTATCTATTAAAAAAGAGACTTTTAAAAAATAACAACGTTACAAAAATAATAAAAGATGCAAATAATAATTATTGGTTAACGACACTTAATGATGGTATATATATAATTCCAAATATTAATATAGAAACACCATCTATTTCAATAGACAATAAAAATATTAGTAGTATAGATGTTGTAAATGATAGTACGTTAGTTTTTGGTAATATTAAAGGGCGCATAGGTTTTTATAATACTCTAAATGATTCAGAAAAAATTATAAACTTACCCACAAAAGATCGTGTTTCTGTATTAAAATACCATCCCATAAAAAACAAAGTTTACATCAGTAAAGATTTATCTGGGTATATTTATGATCCTGCTAATAAAAGTGTTAAAAACTTTAAGAGATTTACTACAGGAAAAAGCATAACAATATTACCCGGTAATGATTTACTTTTTACAAAACATAACAATGCAAATGTAATAAGTGATTCTGAATTTAGTACGGATATAAATTATTTATTAAAGGGAGAAAAAACTAGAACTTATGCTTCTTATTATAACTCAATAGATAAATCGGTTTATATAGCCTATATGAAAGGGTTAATACGTTATGATAGTACATGGGATCCTAATGATATTCAGTATAAAAACAAGCCTATTTTTGCCAATTCAATAACCCAAACTAAAAATGGTATAATTTGGGTAGCTACTTTTAATGATGGTATTTTCGGAATTAAAAATAATACTGTTATACAACAGTACTCAAGTAAAAATGGATTAACATCAAATACTGTTGGGAAAATAAAAGCTGTTCAAAATAAATTATGGATTACTTTAGAAAATAGTATACAATTATTAGATGTTACTACCAATAAAATAGAAACATTAACAAAAAGAGATGGGATTGTATCTTATGATATTTCAGGTATTGAAATACTTAATGATAAAGTATATTTTTCATCTAATAAAGGTCTTTTTTCTATAAAAAGAAATCACTTTTTTAAAAAAGAAATTCCTAAATTATATTTTAATGAAGTAAAAATTAATGAAAAAGATACATTAATAACCTCTAATTATACTTTAAGTTATAATCGGAATTCTATAAAAATAGGATTTAATGTAAATGGTTATTTATACAATCATAAAAATAAATATTATTACAGATTAAAAGGCTTTAATAATGATTGGTTGTTAACAGATAAAGGAGTAAATTCAGTTAAATATAACAGTCTTCCAGCAGGTAAATATATATTTCAAGTGCAACCTATTTTAGGTAAGGAACCTCTTGTAAATAAAATGAAATCAATTGAATTTATTATAAAAAAACCATTTTGGAAAACTTGGTGGTTTATATTGAGTATTTTAATTCTTCTTTTTGGAAGTACTGTATTCTATTATAAAAGAAAATTAATAAAAGAAGAAGAAGAACGGAAAGTACAATTAGAAAAGGTATCATTAGAAAAAGAGTTAATATCTATTAATTTAACGGCATTAAGATCACAAATGAATCCACATTTTATTTTTAATGCATTAAACTCTATACAGGATTTAATATTAAAAGAAGAAACAAATGCTTCCTATGATTATGTTACTATGTTTGCTGATTTAGTGCGAAATACATTAAATTATTCGAATCAAGATTTTATATCAATCGAAAAGGAATTAGATTTTTTAAAATTGTATTTAAAATTAGAAAAACTACGATTTGGCGATGCATTTAATTATACGATAAATTTTAATGAAAAAGATTCAATAGAAGTTCCATCTTTACTAATACAACCTTTTATTGAAAATGCTTTGGTACATGGTTTAATGCATAAAAAAGGAGCAAAAGAAATTGAAATTACTTTTAAACTCACTACTGATGTTTTACAGTGTATAATTACCGATAATGGTATTGGTAGAAAAGAAGCTGATAAAATTGCAAGCCGTCAAGGTAATCATCATGAGTCATTTGCACTTAGTGCAATAGAAAAAAGATTAAAAATATTTAAAAACCAATACTCGGAAAACATAGGCTATTTTATCGAGGATTTATATGAAAATAAAATAGCTATAGGAACCAGGGTAACTTTAACAATGCCTTATAAAAACAAATTTTAAACTTGTTTTAATTAAAGGTACTAAGTTTTAATAAAGAAGAAAAAGTGCTAACAAATGTTAGGGCTTTTTTTTGTGCTTAAAATAAGAAATAAGCATCTTTTATTACCATTCACAAACTCAAATTGCCATTCATAAATTAGTTTGATATATAATGATTTTCATTTTGTATTCTTGTTTAAGTATTTAATTTAAAAAAGATGAAAAAACTAATTTTAGGAGCACTATTGTTACTTACAACTGTAACAATTGCTCAAAACAGTTTATTTAATAACATTTCAGAAGAAACCCAATACCGTTGGTATTCGACGATATATGAATACAAACAAGGTTTCTTTAAATCAAGACTAGCCCCAGGTTTCGTTAAGTTTAAAAAAGAATCATTACCAACTGGTGAAACTACTAAATTAACGGCTATTCTAGATAGCGGTGATAATGCAGGGCAACAATATTTCACTAAAGATGCTGTAGATAAAGAGAATAATTGTGTAGGTTATCCTTACGAATCTATGTTAACGGTAAATTATGGTAAACGTGCATATATATCTGTTGATAAGTATGTTCTTGAGGTTGACGGAATTTCAAAAGACTTAACCTCTTTTAAGTCTATTAAAAATGTATATATTAAAGTAGCAGAGTCTGCTAAGAAGGATAAGGTAAAAAAGAAAAAGAAGAGTGCCTATGAATTAAAAGTTGAAGCAGCAATGAAAGCAGGAGGTCTTGGTGCACTGTTAACCAGAAATACAGATGGTAGAGGATCTGCAACAAGCAATCCTGAATATGATTCATTTATAGCTGAGAATATAAGAAAAATGGTAACGGGTTATTTAGTATCAATGAAGGTAAAGCAAGATGCTAGAACTTCAAAAGAAAAGCAAGCTGATAAAAATATTTTAAAACTAAAAATAGCCGCAGAATTAGCAGCAAAGAAAGCAAAGAAAGCAGCGGCAGAAGCAAGGGAAGCTTCTTGGGCAGATTCTAAAAGATATAACGATTCTGTTAAAGCAACTCCAGAATACAAAGATTTACAACGAAGAAAAAGACAGAATGAAGCAAATTACCAAAGTGCTCAGAAAAGAGATGTGGTAACACTACATAACACTAGCGGAAGAGATATTTATGTAGGTCGAGGTTCAAGTAAAAATAGAGGGACAAAAATTAGTGCAGGAGGTTCAGCAAAATGGAATTGCGGTCAAAATGCCTATATACAAGTTAACGGAAGATCTACAAACCGAAAGGTGTATAGTAAAAATTCAGGTTGTGGTAAAACTGTAAGCGTAAATTAATTAATAATATAAAGTTAGATAATGTGTAAAATACTATCTAACTTTTTTTAAATTATGAAAACATTTTTCACTTATTTTATCGTACTACTTACACCTTATTTACTTTTTTATCAAGGGGCAATACCTACTAAAGCCATTAATGGAACCTATCATTTGTTAGAAGCAGAAAGAGGTATTGGTAACAAATAAACTAAAACTAAAATTTTTCAGTATGGAATATTTGGAAAAGATAAAGTATTAGCAATTGCAGCTTGCAAAAAATGTATGCCTGCAATATATAAATATAAAAAGGAAGAGAGTGAAGCGTTAGGCTTTCCATTCTTTTACTATGACATCGGGCTTTTTATGATTACGAAAGTTTTGTAATGGTGATGCCTTCAAATAAAGAGAATGCAGATTGGTCTTATTTTTCATTCAGTAATTTTTACAGTAAAAATAAAACCAAAGTTGCTGCAATGACCCAACAAAAAATTAAAGAATATATTGATCAAATATCTGAATAGCTTAAAACTATTTTTTTAGATAAACTGAAATCCCCTATTCTAATATTTCCTTTTTTATAAAAAAACTCAGCTGTAATGGTTGAGTTTTTTTCATGAAAAAAAATATTTATTTAAGTTGTTTTTCTTCATTCACGAAGCCAAATTGCCATTCACAAAGTGGTTTGTGATAATATTAATAGAATGTAGTACTGTTGGGGTAAAATTTAAATCTAATAATTATGAAAGTAAAATTACTTTATCTATTCTTTTTATTTGCGTTTAGCATGTCCTATGCGCAAACATTCCCTATTACAGATATTCAGGGGTATTATAAATTTGACTCTGGTGCTGTTTTAGTAGATCAGGTAGGTGTAGCAAACTTAACCCAAAACGGAGCTTTAGCTACAGGCGCTACAGATAGGTTTAATAGTAGCAATGGTGATGCTATTCAGCTTAATGGTGATGATTTTTCTAGGGCGAACATTCCTACTACAAGATCTGTAACGCACGCTTTTTGGGTTAAAACAAGTACTAATAATAATAATAGTGAGACTATAATTGGAGATTCAGATAGACCTGGAGCTGGTTATAATAGTACAACTTATGGTTATGATATCCATCTAAGAAATGGAGGAATTATACTTTATACTAGGATTAAAGAAGAAAGAAATAATGGTGCTTTTAATGATATAGGTCGCGCTTTAACATCTAGTGTAATAGCTGATGATACATGGCATCATGTAGCAGTTGTGTTTTATACTAATGGTACTATTGATAGGTATCTTAATACTAAAATATATATAGATGGTGTTTTAGATGCTTCTAATACATATGATACTACAAGAGCAGTACGTACATTTCCTTTTAATTCAGGAACGCTTGCTATAGGTAATAATAGGGTTGGAAACCTAAGTAGTGTTAATAAATATAAAGATTATTTTGATGATTATTTTGTTTATTCTAGAGTTTTAGATGCTAGTGAAATACTAACGCTTGCAACACAAGATGGTTATTGTTTAGTACCGCAAAACAATATTATTTCGGCAACCGGAATAACAGAAAATTCAGCAACAATAAATGTATCTCTTAATTCAAATACTTACGATATAGCCTATGGCTTAAAATCAGAAAGTCTTGCAAATGCAACTATTTTAAGCAATGTAAATTCAACTGTTAACATAGCTAGTTTACAAGCTTCAACAGATTATAATGTTTATATACGTGAGCAATGTGCTTCGGGTTTAACGTCAAATTGGTCAAACCCAATTAGTTTTAGAACATTAGGTCCAATTTATGTGGATGATACTGCTACAGGACTTAATGACGGGTCTTCATGGCAAAATGCATTTACTAGTTTAATGAGTGCATTAGATATAGATAGTGACGGACAAGAAATTTGGGTTGCTGGAGGTACTTACAAAACACAAAGTTCAAACATCAACGTACGTTTTAATATAGATAAACCTAATGTTAGCCTTTATGGTGGTTTTGCAGGTACAGAAACATTGTTGTCTCAAAGAGTTTTAGGGATGAATGAATCTATTATTTCTGGGGATATTAATGGTAATGATGCTACTGGTGTTCTTTATGATATAGATGCTACAAGATCAGATAATACAAGAGGACTTATAGATTTAACTACTATTAGTGATGGTTTTACTATAGATGGATTTACAATTACCGCAGGAATGGCAACATACTCTAAAGATGGAGGTGGAATTAATAATGTTGCGGCAAATAATGTGGTAGTTTCAAATTGTAAATTTTTCAGAAATGGAAGTCATAGAAATGGGGGAGCTATTTTTAACTTAGGAGATATGACAATAGAATCAAGTGTTTTTGAGGAAAATTTCTCACTAAGTGGAGGTGCAGTATATCAGTATTTATCAAGTGGAAATCCAGGTACAGTTACTATAAGTAAATCAACTTTTTTAAATAATAAAGCAACAAGTGGAGGAGGAGCTATATATTCTTTACCTCATACTACTAACGCTAATCTTAATATAGATGCGAGCAAGTTTGTAGGTAATAATGCTAGATCTGGAGGAGGTATTTATGTTGGCGTTCCAGCTAGTTCAACATTTAATGTGTCGATTACAAACACTTTATTTAATGGGAATATTGCTGAAGATAATGCAAATAATGTAGGTAACTCTGGTAGTGCAGCTTGGTTGAGAACTACAGGAACAAATTCAACTCTTACTACTTCTATTGTAAATAATACATTTGTAAATAATATAGATACAGGTACAGCTACTGGTTTAAACAATTTTACAAGAGCAACTTTAGCTTTAACTAAAAATAATGCAGCTGCAACCCATAATGCTAGTGTAAGTAATAATATTTTTTATAATAATAGAGGTGCAAATAGTGGTACTGTTTCAAGATCTATAACAGGTTTAACAGAAACAATGGCTACTGTAACTGTTGAAAATAGTATAGATGAAAATAGTTTTTCTTCAATAGCTGCAGGGTCTAAAACAAATACAAGTAATGCAGATCCACTATTTACATCAAGTAGTGACTTTACATTATCAGCAGCTAGTTCACCAGCCGCTAATACAGGAAATAACAGTGCTATAACAACAATTTTAGATTTATTAGGTAACCATCGTATTTTTAATACTACGGTAGATATGGGTGCTTATGAATTTGGTTCTTCAGCACCAATTTATAGAACATTAACAATAAACGCTACAAACGGAACAGTAGCAACAGATCCAAATCCAACCAATGGAACTTATAATGATGGACAAATTGTTGAATTAACAGCAACACCTGCTACAGGTTATCAATTTGATGGATGGAGTGGAGATGCAAGTGGAACAACAAGTCCATTAAATATTACAATGGATGCAGATAAAACGGTAACAGCAACATTTAGTTTAATACCGGCACCCACACCAACATTTATAACACCGCCTACTAGTATCTCGTCAGCCTTTACAGCTACGATTCAGTTCGATATAGCAGTAACAGGTTTTGATGTTAGTGATATTCAAGTAACAGGCGCTAGTTTAAGCAACTTTACAGCAGTTAGTGGTACAGAATATACGGTTGTTGTAACACCAACAAGTATTTGTGCTAGTTCAGTAACATTAAAAGTACCTGAAGATGTAGCACAAAATTCAAGTAATGTAAATAATGTAGCATCAAGTTTAATTACAATTACTTCAGTAGATAATGTAGCTCCAATAGTTATAACACAAGATATTACGGTACAATTAGATGCCAATGGAAATGCTTCAATAACAACAACTGATATAGATAACGGAAGTAGTGATAATTGTGCGATAGCTTCAAGAAATTTAGACGTATCAAACTTTACTTGTTCAAATATTGGAACAAACACAGTAAGATTAACTGTTGAAGATACCGCAGGAAACAGTGCTAATAATACGGCAACAGTAACCGTTGTAGATAATATTGCACCAACCGTTGTAACACAAAATATTACAATAACGTTAGATGTAAATGGAAATGCATCAATATTACCAACACAAGTTAACAATGGAAGTACAGATAATTGTGGTATTGCATCAATGAGTTTAGATAGAGCTGCATTTACATGTTCAGATTTAGGCGCAAACAATGTAGTGTTAACAGTAACAGATGTAAATGGAAATAGTGATACAGCAACAGCAGTAGTAACGGTAGATCCAAATCCAAATCAAACATTTACAGCACGTACTCAAAATATTACGGTACAATTAGATGCTAGTGGAAATGTAACCATTACACCACAACAGGTAGATAATGGATCAGGAAGTGGATGTAATAATAATCCAACATTAAGCTTAGATAAAACAGCTTTTACTTGTGCAGATTTAGGAAACAATGCAGTTACTTTAACAGCCACAGACGGATCAACAACAGATACAGCGCAAGCAATAGTAACGGTTGAAGATAATGTAGCACCAGTAGTTTTAACACAGAATGTTACAATTCAGTTAGATGCCAATGGAAATGCTTCAATAACAACAGGAGATATAAACAATGGAAGTAGTGATAATTGTGGTATTGATTCAAGTAGTTTAGATAAATCAAACTTTACTTGTTCAGATATCGGAGCAAACACCGTAACATTAACGGTTGTAGATTCATCAGTAAACAGTGCAGATAATACAGCAACAGTAACCGTTGTAGATAATATTGCACCAACCGTTGTAACACAAAATATTACAATTACGTTAGATGTAAATGGAAATGCATCAATATTACCAACACAAGTTAACAACGGAAGTACTGATAATTGTGGTATTGCATCAATGAGTTTAGATACAACTGCATTTACCTGTTCTGATTTAGGCGCAAACAATGTAGTGTTAACAGTAACAGATGTAAATGGAAATAGCGATACAGCTACAGCAGTAGTAACGGTAGATCCAAATCCAAATCAAACATTCACAGCACGTGCTCAAAATATTACGGTACAATTAGATGCTAGTGGAAATGTAACCATTACACCACAACAGGTAGATAATGGATCAGGAAGTGGATGTAATAATAATCCAACCTTAAGCTTAGATAAAACAGCTTTTACTTGTGCAGATTTAGGAAACAATGCAGTTACTTTAACAGCCACAGACGGATCAACAACAGATATAGCGCAAGCAATAGTAACGGTTGAGGATAATGTAGCACCAGTAGTTTTAACACAGAATGTTACAATTCAGTTAGATGCCAATGGAAATGCTTCAATAACAACAGCAGATATAAACAATGGAAGTAGTGATAATTGTGGTATTGATTCAAGTAGTTTAGATAAATCAAACTTTACTTGTTCAGATATCGGAGCAAACACCGTAACATTAACGGTTGTAGATTCATCAGTAAACAGTGCAGATAATACAGCAACAGTAACCGTTGTAGATAATATTGCACCAACCGTTGTAACACAAAATATTACAATTACGTTAGATGTAAACGGAAATGCATCAACAACAGCTGCTGCAATTAACAATGGATCATCAGACAATTGTTCAATTTCTACCTATACATTAAGTAAAACTGTATTTACATGTTCAGATTTAGGCGCAAACAATGTAGTGTTAACAGTAACAGATGTAAATGGAAATAGCGATACAGCTACAGCAGTAGTAACGGTATCACAAAATCCAAATCAAACATTCACAGCACGTACTCAAAATATTACGGTACAATTAGATGCTAGTGGAAATGTAACCATTACACCACAACAGGTAGATAATGGATCAGGAAGTGGATGTAATAATAATCCAACCTTAAGCTTAGATAAAACAGCTTTTACTTGTGCAGATTTAGGAAACAATGCAGTTACTTTAACAGCCACAGACGGATCAACAACAGATACAGCGCAAGCAATAGTAACGGTTGAAGATAATGTAGCACCAGTAGTTTTAACACAGAATGTTACAATTCAGTTAGATGCCAATGGAAATGCTTCAATAACAACAGCAGATATAAACAATGGAAGTAGTGATAATTGTGGTATTGATTCAAGTAGTTTAGATAAATCAAACTTTACTTGTTCAGATATCGGAGCAAACATCGTAACATTAACGGTTGTAGATTCATCAGCAAACAGTGCAGATAATACAGCAACAGTAACCGTTGTAGATAATATTGCACCAACCGTTGTAACACAAAATGTTACAATTACGTTAGATGTAAATGGAAATGCATCAATATTACCAACACAAGTTAACAACGGAAGTACTGATAATTGTGGTATTGCATCAATGAGTTTAGATACAACTGCATTTACCTGTTCAGATTTAGGAGCAAATACAGTTACTTTAACAGTAACAGATGTAAATGGAAATAGCGATACAGCTACAGCAGTAGTAACGGTAGATCCAAATCCAAATCAGACGTTAACAGCAATTGCTCAAAATATTACGGTACAATTAGATGCTAGTGGAAATGTTACCATTACACCACAACAGGTAGATAATGGATCAGGAAGTGGATGTAACAGTAATCCAACCTTAAGTTTAGATGTAACAGACTTTACATGTGCTAATATCGGAACAAATACAGTTACATTAACAGCGATTGAGGGAGCAACAAGTGTAAGTACAACAGCAACAGTAACGGTTGAAGATAATGTAGCACCAGTAGTTTTAACACAGAATGTTACAATTCAGTTAGATGTCAATGGAAATGCTTCAATAACAACAACTGATATAGATAACGGAAGTAGTGATAATTGTGGTGTCGACTCAAGAAGTTTAGATATAACAGATTTTACATGTTCAGATATCGGAGCAAACAACGTAACATTAACTGTAGAAGATGTAAATGGAAACATTTCAACAAATACAGCAATTGTAACAGTTTCAGAATCGGTAGCACCCACAGTTGTAACACAAGATATTACAGTAGCATTAGATGCTAATGGAAGTGTATCAATTACAACAGGAGATATTGATAATGGAAGTAGTGATGGTTGTAGTGGAATAGCTTCAATGAGTTTAGATCAAAGTACTTTTGATTGTCCAACATTAGGAGATGTAACAGTAACATTAACAGTTACAGATACTAGCGGTAATTCAGCTACAGGTACAGCAATTGTAACAATTACAGGACCAGATGAAGATAATGACGGTATTTCGGATGCATGTGATAGTAAAGAAATTGTTTTTAATAAAGGATTTTCACCAAACGGAGATAACCAAAATGATACTTGGGTAATAGAGAATATAGATAATTATCCTAAAAACACTGTAGAGATCTTTAATCGTTGGGGAGAAAGAGTTTATAAAGTAAGTGATTATAAGAATGATTTTGATGGTAAAGCTAACCAAAGAGGAGGTAGTAGCGACAAATTACCAGTAGGTTCTTACTTATATATTATCAATTTAAATGAACCAGGATTTACGCCTATTAAAGGTTGGTTATATATAAATTACTAATAATAAATCTAATCATTCAAAATAAAAATAAAAATGAAATTATATAATATAAAATACATACTTACTTTAATCGTAGTAATGTTATGTGTACAAGTACAAGGACAACAAGATCCTTCATTTACCATGTATCAACTAAACATGAATCTGATAAACCCTGCATACGCAGGGTCATCAGATGGTTTAGAGTTAACAACCATGATAAAGAGTCAGTTTACAGGAATAGAAAACTCACCAACTACTCAAACTTTATCATTATCATCACCAGTTGGTAGAAATTTAGGTTTAGGATTATCGATTGTAAATGATCAAGTTTTTGTAGCAAAAGAAACAGATGTTTATGTAGATTTTTCTTATAAATTACAATTATCAGAAAGCACTAATTTATTTTTAGGAGTAAAGGGAGGGGTTTCATTTTTTAGTGTTGATTTAACATCATTAGATATTAATGATCCACTTTTTGATCAAAATGTAAATCGTACGAATCCTAATTTTGGTGCAGGAGCTTATTTAAAAGGCGAGAATTACTACGCAAGTTTATCAGTACCTGTATTATTAGAAAGCAAGCGTTATGAGAAAGAAGGAAATACGGTTACCAGAGCATCCGATAAACCACATATTTATTTAGGAGCAGGATATACATTTGATTTAAAAAATGACTATAAATTAAAAGTTACCCCTTCATTTATGACACGTTATGTGTCTGGAGTTCCATTATCATTAGATGTAACAGCTACTGTTGGTCTTTTAGACAAGGTAGAGTTTGGAGTATCTCATAGATTACAGGAATCATTTAGTGGATTGTTAATGTTTCAATTTATTAAAGAATTTAAGTTAGGGTATGCATATCAGCATGCAACAAATGATATTTCTAAATATAGTAATGGTTCTCATGAAGTTATTTTTAAGTTTAATTTTTAGATTTATTAATTATTAAAAATCAACTTTTAAGAACAAAAGTCCTAACAACTGTTAGGGCTTTTTTTGTGCATAAAAAAGAAGAAAATACTTACATTTTTAATCGTTTACAAAGCCAAATTGCTACTCACAAAGTGATTGGTAATAATGTTGTTAAAAGCGAGTATTATTGTATATAATATAATTATTTAAAATTATGAAAGTAAAGTATTTAACAAGTATCTTTTTTTAACATTAATCAAATCTACTTTAAAAAAAAATATAATTCAATCCATTAAGCTAGCTCTTGGTATAGATTCAGCATAATTAATTATGATACGTTCATAGATTAGTTTTTATAAAGGAAATATAACATTATAGTCCCCTCCCCTTAATTTGTTTGTTTTAAAGGTTTCGCTAGACAACTTTTTTTAAATACTAAAAAATTTAAGTTGATTTCAAAAGTTTAGTAAAAATGACTTTAAACAAATAGAAAAAGTTCTAACAACCGTTAGGACTTTTTTGTTTTCAATTATATGGTAAAGATTCAGGTTGCAGTAAAATCGTTATGGTAAAATAATTTAGTATTATTCTTTTAATATAATTAAAGAGCCTATTCATTTTAAATAGACTCTTTAGCTATATTATATAGATGATGTAATTATTTAACGCTTAAAAAAGAAAAGTTATAGCTAACACCAAAGTTTAAATAAGTGCTACTTAAATTCCCTCCTCGTGCTTTAACGTACCCTAATCCACCACGTATATTTAATTTATTCGTTAGTTTGTAACTAAGTCCCATGCTCGGTTTTACAATTAAACCTTGTCCTGTACTAATTCCACCTCCACCAGCAGCACCACCTAATATTTGTCCGAATATTGAGGTTGTGTTATTAAAGAAAGTGTTTGACTGTATTCCTAAACCAACAATACCTTCAGCATAAGCGCCTGCATCACCAAAATTAGCAAATGATGTTTGTCCGGCTCCATAGATATACTTATTTAAGAAAAAGTTGATTTGCAATGAGATTTGGTGCATGTTTTGAGTAAATCCGCCGTTATTATCTCTTGCAGCATTTAAATATAAATCTTGTTTTATAATTGTTTCTAAGCCTTTAAACTTTCCTTTTGTATAGTTATCGTTCTCTGAAATAATTCCGTCTTTATCTATATAATACTTTAATCCAAAACCTAGTGTAGAAGAAGTAAAATGTGAATCAGGCGACATTAAATATCCTTTATTAATTGAAGCATAGATATTATCAAACAATTTTTGTTCAATAGAAATATCAGGATATATTAAAAATCCACCTTTGGTATCAACACCACCGCCACCGCCAGCACCAACTCCGAATTTAGCTAGAATATTTGTACGGTTTTTATTCATTGATAAATGATATCCACCGCCTAAAAGAATATCCATATATCCCGCTTTAATTCCGTGATAGGCACCGTCAGCTTTTACAAAAAAGAAAACATTTTTATTGATGTATGAATTTAACTCGAACCCAGCTAAGCGTATCGTTTTGTTTTTGTAAGAACCTTTTGTAACTGATAAGTTATTTAAGTGCACTAGCAAAGAAATTTTATTAGCAGGAGTGTTCCATAAACTATTTGTTAATTGATTTAGCATGAAGGAGTGTTCGCGTTCTTTAAAGTTTGTAGTTTCAAAAAGTAAAGGTATTTGAACAGCTACATTAAATTGACTTCCATTAATTGTTCCTTTATCAAAAAAATTAACATAACTATACCCCGCAGTCGTAGCAAAGTGTTTAAAGTTATATCCTAAATTAAAATGAGGTAAAATAAAAGCACCGCCACCATCTGGAGCAGCAGCACCGCCACCACCTCCAAAATGAAAACCAGTATCTATAAATAACTTATCGGTAATTTTATGCTGAATACCAGCATTGATTCCTAAAGTAAAAAAACCACCCCGAATTCCACCAACTGCACCATAAAAACCTAAACCAACATAGCTCCAATTATTGGGTTTTATGTTGTAATGAATTCCTGTAAAATCCATATTAGTTTCACCTTCAGGCATTTTTATAGATAAAAAATCGAGTTGTCCGAAACCTTTTTGAGTTTCCTTTTTAGGAATATTGGTTTGAGCATATAAAAAATGAACACTCAAGGTAAAACATACCAAGAGTGCTCTTTTACTAATTTTAAATAGCATTTATATATTATTTTTAAGGGTGTATTTTTTGACGTTCGCCATTAATATATGAAGCTACAAAAGCATCTTTAAATCCTATTTTTATTAATTCTTCTCTTAATGATTTTGCTTCATCCAAAGATTCAAATAAACCAATAGAATATTTAAAATAATCATCTTTTATAGTTACAGTTGATGGTATCGTTGCTGTAGAAATTAATGAATGATTTTTTTCAGAAAAAACACCAATTTGAACAGAGTATATAGGTTTATCACTAATATTATCTGCAACAGCATCAATTGTTTTATTCAAGTCTTCAACAGCCATGCCTGCATCAACCTTTCTTTGAGTTCTAGCATTTGCTCTTTTAATACTGTCTAATATTCTTATGTTTTCGCTCTTTTTTATAGTTGCTATTTCTTCTGATGAAGGAAATGAAACACCACTATTATTAGCGTAAAAATAATAAGCAGCTCCTAAAGAAGCACCTAGTAATATGCCCAATATAATAGGAAGCATCATAGATCCCTTTTTTAACGAAGTAATTTTCTCTTCTGCTTGGGTTAATTCATTTTCTGCGGCTTCTCTTTTTAACTTAGCATTATCTAAGTCCTCTTGCATTAATGTGAATTTTTCTTCTTCTATGAAAGGCATAATTATAGGTTGGTTTTTGTTGAAATATTTTACTAAAGTACAAATCTTTTTTTAGTCTTGCTTTTTAACAGTTATAATCACTGTTTTAGAAGCTGGTGTGTGGCTAATTCTAGCTTTACTTTTTAGCGGAACTAATACATTTGCTTCAGGAAAATAAGTAGCAGTACATTGTTTTGGTATGCTGTACGGAATTACTAAGAATCCGTTAGCTTTTCTTTCTTCCCCTTTAAAATGACTCGTTAAATCTACTTTGTCTAATTTTATTAACCCTTGATTTTTCATATCATCAGGATTCATGAAAATTACTCTTCGTTCATTTAAAATTCCACGGTAACGATCGTTTAAACCATAAATAGTAGTGTTGTATTGATCGTGTGTACGAATGGTCATCATCATAAATTGATTACTATCTAAAACAACATCCGAAGGTAAATTTGTTGAGAAGTTTGCTTTTCCAGTTAAAGTAGGAGTGAAGTCTTTTTCTCTCGCATTGTTTGGTAAATAAAAACCTCCTTTTACACGAACTCTTTCGTTGTAATTATCAAAACCGGCAATGGTGGCTTCTATTTTAGCACGAATTAAATCGTAATTAGTAATTAATTTACTCCATTCAGTCTTAGTATTTTTCAATGTAGCTTCAGCAATACCAGCAACAATAGCAGGTTCGCTTAGTAAATGTTTAGAAGCGGGAGTTAAATGTCCGTTTGATTGATGTACAACACCCATCGAATTTTCTACGGTAATAAATTGTTCTCCGCTATCTTGCATATCTTTTTCTGAACGACCTAAACAAGGTAAAATTAATGCTTGTTTACCATGAATTAAGTGACTGCGGTTTAGTTTTGTTGATATTTGAACCGTTAAATCACAGTTTTTTAAAGCTTCTGCTGTATATGTTGTATCTGGAGTTGCTGAGATAAAATTACCTCCCATTCCAATAAAAACACTTGCTTTTTTTTGATGCATGGCTTCAATAGCGGCAACAACATCATAACCGTGTTTACGAGGAGCATTAAATTGAAATTCCTTTTCTAAATTATCTAAAAAATCATCCTTAGGCTTTTCCCATATTCCCATAGTTCGATCTCCTTGCACGTTCGAGTGACCTCTTACAGGGCAAGTACCAGCACCTTTTTTACCGATACTTCCTTTTAATAATAATAAATTAACAACTTCTCGAATATTATCAACCGCATTTTTATGTTGCGTTAATCCCATTGCCCAACAAATAATAATTTTATCATTGCTGATAATCATATCTGTAGCTTCTTTAATTCTATCTAAAGATAAGCCTGTTTGAGGTAATAATTCTTCTATTGAATATTTTTCTAAATCGACTAGAAATTGCTCTAAACCGTGTGTTTTTTCTTTTATAAATTGATGATTAAAAACATCACCTGATTTCTCTTCTTGTGCCTTCATCATTTTTAAAATGATTTTTAGTAAGGCAACATCTCCGTTAATTTTCACTTGTAAAAACAAATCGGTTAACTTATCACCAGCACCTAACCATTTTAACGGGTTTTGCGGATCTACATAATTCATTAATCCAACTTCGGGCAACGGATTTATAGTCATTATTTTTCCGCCATGCTTTTTAGTATCTTTTAATGCAGTAAGCATTCTAGGGTGATTTGTTCCCGGATTTTGACCTATAACAATAACTAAATCAGCATGATTAAAATCATCTAAAGTAACAGAACCTTTACCAATTCCGAGCGTTTCTGAAAGTCCGCTACCACTACTTTCATGACACATATTAGAGCAGTCAGGTAAGTTGTTAGTTCCAAACTGACGTACAAATAGTTGATATAAAAAAGCAGCCTCATTACTGGTTCTTCCTGAAGTATAAAAAATTGCTTCATCAGGAGAATTTAATTTATTTAACTCTGTTCCGATTATATTAAAAGCGGCTTGCCATGATATTTCTTCATAATTATCTGATCCTTCTTTTAAGATCATCGGATGGGTGATTCGTCCACTTTTACCAATTTCGTAATCAGACCATTCAGACATTTCTTGCACAGAATGTGTTGCGAAAAATAGGGGAGATACTCTGTTAGTTGTAGCTTCTTCTGCAACTGCTTTCGCACCGTTTTCACAATATTCTGCTAAAAAAGCTCTTTTTTGATCAGGATCTGGCCAAGCACAACCTGGGCAATCAAAACCATTAATTTGATTGATGTTTTTAAGTAAACTGATTCCTTTAGCAACACCTGTCTCTGAAAAAACATGCTTTAAGGCTGATTGTATTGCTTTTGTACCCACTGCTTTTTTAGGAATATCAATTAATTTTATTCCTGTTAATTTTTCTGGTGGCTGTGCGTGTATTTTTTTATCACTCATGATTTATATATTGAGGATTTGAGTAAACTGTCATTCTATTATTTCTACTAAAACCTATCAGGCAAATCCCGAATTCTTTCGCAAAATCAACGGCTAAAGAAGAACAAGCAGAAACGGCTATAATACTAGGGATTTTAGCAAAAAAAGCTTTCGAAACAATCTCGTACGAAACGCGTCCGCTTACAAGCATATAGCTTACTTTTTTTAAGTTTTTTTTATTGATTAAATCGCCAATACATTTATCAACTGCATTATGACGACCAATATCTTCTTTAATAGTTAAAAGTTCTTTATTTATATCGAATAAAGCACAAGCGTGACTTCCGCCAGTTGTCTTAAATAAAAACTGTAATTCATTCATTTTTAAAAACATATCAAATGTTATATCAATTGATTGATTACTTTTTTTATTGAGTGGATTTCCACTTGCTTTTAAATCCTTTAATTCTTTTTTTCCGCAAATACCACAGGATGAAACCGATAAAAGTGTGCGTTTATTTAGGTAGCCTTTTCTTAGTTTTTCCTTTGGAATAACAACATTTAAAACAGCAGAAAAATCACTATTAATTTCAATAATATCTATCTTTAATTCATCATTGCTTTTATAAATATCTTCTGCGTATAAAAGCCCTCTTATAAGTTCTTTATCGTCTCCGGGAGTTCTCATAACCACAGTGTAAGATTCACTGTTTATGTTTATTTGGAGCGGTGCTTCAATAACAAGTGTATCTTCTACTTTTAGAGAAGAATTTTCTGATAATTTAATAGATTGGTAGGTACTTGCTTGTTTCATCTTACAAACAAAAGTACTTAAAAGTAAATGAATTGAAAAGTTAAGCTTAAGAAGATATTTTATCAATAAATACTATTGAAATATTCAGGTTATAGCATGTTTTATTAATAATATAAATTTAGCTGCTAAATTTTTGAGCAGCAAATTATAATCAGTTCATTATTACAATTTGTAGTAAAAAAAAGATAAGTATCACCACCGTCTTTCAGTTTCGTTTCAATTCTAATTTGGGCAACTGATTTAGGAAAGTTTCGCGTGGTAATATTTGCTTTTGAAATAGTTAATTGTTTCCTTAATTTCTTTTTATTGTAAGGAAAAATCTCTTCTATTTTAAATGTTCTTCCAGGGAAATCAATAACTAATTTTTCAGAGGTGTATAAGTGTGAATGTTGATGTAGCTTATTTATTTTATACTGATTTGCTACTTCGTTAAATCCACCAGATTTTAAAATAGCGGCATTAGGTTCATATAAATAATTAATTGGTAAAGAGTATTTTGAATTTTGTTCGTTATTGATATTAAAAGTAAACTCTTGACTCTTGTTTTTCAGTAAATTAACTGCATTTACCTTAATTATTGATTTGCATTTTTTTTCTAATAAAAAAAGCAATTCTTTTACTTCGTTATTTACAGCTACAACATGAATTTCTTTTACATATTTTAACTCATTTAATGTTGAACTAATGTCTAACATTGGTGAGTTTTTAATCAGAATTGTTTCTGATTTTGTGAATAAAAAATCTATGTTTTCAGGAACATTAGGCAAACAATCTTTCAATAAAAAAACTTTTCCTTTTAGATCATTTCTACGAGAAGGATCAATGTAAATACAATCAAATTTTTTGGAAGAATTTTTAAGAAACTCTAATCCGTCAGAAGCTATGGTTTGCACATTATCTATTTTTAATTGTTGATAATTATGTGCTACAATTTTAGATAATTCCTCATTGATTTCTGAATGAATTACGTTCTTAAATTTTTTAGAAAAATAAAAAACATCAACTCCAAATCCGCCTGTTATATCAATTAAATTATTACCAGAAACTAAGCTTGCTTTGTATTTGGCAGTTATTTCAGAAGAGGTTTGCTCAATACTTATTTTTGGAGGATAATATATGTTTTTAACATTAAACCAACTTGGTAATTTATTTTTAGCTTTCTGTTTGCTAACAATTTGACTCGATAATTCTTGTATAAACACCATCTCAAACGGACTTCCTTTTAAAATCAGTTTTGTGATATCAGAATTTAAATTCTTATCAATAAATTCTTGTACGTTTTTATCTAAAATACTGGTATTCAACAACCTTCGGTTTTTAAAAGCAAAGCTATAATAATTTACTGATATTATACAGTAAATGCAGGCTTGTGTTCTTATTTTATTTATATTTTTGCCGCCTAAATTTTTAAAAAAGAATAAAAATGAATAAAATTATTTTATCTGTAATTATTGTTTTAACATCACTTTCTGTTAACGCACAATATTATGTTTCAGTTAGTGGAGGAGTACATAATAAGGCAGATATGAAGTTATTATCTACTTCAAATGGAGCTTTAAAAGGTAGTTACGGTGAGGGAATTCAGACTCAAGTAAGAGGAGGTTATTTTTTTAATGAAAAAATTGGTGTCGATTTAGGTGTAGGTTATCTACATGGTGAAGATCAACAAATACGAAATGACTATTTAAGCATTAATGCAAGAGCAAGGGCTTTTGGAGCTTCGTTAGCTGCTATTTATAACTTATCTAATAATGTTTATGTACGCGCAGGTTTAATTACTAAAATTGGAGGTAAAAGTATTGCAGAAGGAAGTTTAGATTTAGATATTCCTGGAGAATGGGTTAATCCTGCTTTAGCAGGGTCTGGTCAAACACTATCTTTAGAAGTTGAATTTGATAGAGATAATGCTGGGGAATTTCCTTTAGGTTTTGTTGGTGCGTTTGGTGTTAAGTTTGAAGTAACTAGTAATTGGAGTGTTTTTGCTGAAATGGAATACCAAGGTATAGATGTTGTTCCAAATAAATCTACCTTAACAAGATACTCAGGAACATTGGCAGGGCAACCTGTTGGAAGAGATCAGTTAATAGCTTTAATTGAAAGTAATCCACAAGCAAGTGCTTTCTTTGAGGAAGACAAACTTTCTATTTTTGATGAGTTTACATATTCAAATAATCCATCTGATACTCAAAGAAAAAAGTTTGATGCTCCTTATTCTTCTTTTGGACTTAATTTTGGTGTAATTTATACTTTTAAGAAGTAAGACAATTACCCTTAAAGATTAACAAAAAAAAGGAATAACTGAAAAGTTGTTCCTTTTTTTTGGTTAAATAATTGATCTATTTATTTAGAACCTTTAACGATTCCCATACTTAAAACACTGCCTTTTCCGAATGAATGATTTGTAGGTAAAAGTGTTCCGCTTTCAGTAGTAATCCAATCTTGCCAAGTAGCAGAAACTCCGTTCATTTTCATACTCGGAACGTACATTTTATAGCTTATAGGAATATTATTTTCATCTAAAGTCCATAAATAAGAATCTCCAGGGGTTGAGCCACCAGTAGTATATTTCACTAATAAAGCATCTTTACCATCTACTTTTTTTATAGTTCTAATAATTCCGTCTTCAAATAGTTTATGGGGTGCAACCAACCAAAAAGAATCATTATTAAAAATATTCCATGCTTTTTTCACTAAGGTAGTATCCACTTTTTCTTGTGGTTTTTTATTAAAGAAAACGGTACTTTTTTCTATGCTGTTTGGATGAAGGTTTACGAGGATTGAATCCCAAGAAACAGCTACGATATGATTTTTTTTATCCCATTTAAAATGACGTTTTCCTCCAAAACTCCATTCTAAAGTATTTGTTTTTTTATACGCTTCATGGTTTATTGCTTTTAATATTTTATTAGCCAATACATCAGCTTTTGGATTTGATGCTTTTACATTGCCCATATTTAATTCCACACCGAATAACGAAAGTTTGTGTTTAGTAGGTAATTTAAAACCAGCATTGGTTGTTTTCCAATCAGACCAAGTAGCCGAAACTCCGCCAATGGGAATAATTTTTGTCCACATTTTATAATCAGTAGGAAAACCATTTTCATTTAAAATCCATAGATAAGAATCGCCTGGAGTATCGCCACCAGAGGTATAGGTTATTAATAAAGCATCTTTGTTTTTGTAATTTACAATACGTCTTTCAACACCGTTGTCTAAAACTTTATGGGGTGCAATCAGCCAAAAACTATCATTATTAAAATAATTTGTAGCTGTTTTTAAAAGTGATGGATCCTTAACTATAATTCCGTCGACAGAAACGGTACTTTTTTCTGTTGATTTTGTGTATAAAACAACCTTGTTTTTACCCCAAGAAACCTCCACTTTATCTTCTTGTTGATACCATTTATAAAAATGTTGATTTCTAAAAGACCATTCGATAAGTTCTGTATTTTTAAAAGCTTCATGATTAATTGCTTTTAGCATTTTATTAGCCAGTAAATCGGCTTCATTACCTTGTTTTCCTTCTGGGATATTTTCATTATTAGCGAAATAGAATACACTAATAGCAATAATAAGAGTTGATACTATTGCACCTAAAAATTTTAATATTTTATTCTTCATTTTGATTGATTAATTGTTGGATACCTTTTGCTAATTCATCGGCAGCTTTCGGGTTTTTTCTAAACCATAATTCAGGTTCAATCAGCTCTAATTCTGCAAGTGCTAAATTATTGTTATTATCTGTAAAAACATCAACTCTGGCATAAATAGGAAGGTTGTCGCATGCTTTTACAGCTTTTTCTGCAAAACTGATTTCTAGTTGGGTAGGAGTATAGTCGTAAACTGAGCCACCAAAATCATCTTGAACTCTAAAATCTCCTTTTTTAGCAATTTTTAAAACAGCGTGTGTAAATTTACCGTTTATAACGATTAACGAAATTTCACCTTTTTCTACAATATTATGTTGAAAGGGTTGTAATATTAAAGCTTCTTTAGGAATCAATTGCTTAAAAACAGCTTCATGATCAGAAATGTTTTGAGTATTTATTCGGTAAGTATGTCTTCCGCCACCAGAAATACAAGGTTTTAGTACAAACTCGTTAAGTTGATGTTTTGTGGCTAATTCTTGTAAACTTCTTTTTTCAGTAGTTTCTATAAAGTAAGATTCGCAAATATGAACTTCTTTTTTCTGTAAGTCTTGTAAATAGTGTTTATCAATATTCCAACGAATTATAGCTTCTGAATTTAGTAAAACAGTTTGTTTAGAAACGTTATTTAACCATTTAGAAAATTCGTCATATCTATCAAAATAATCCCAAGTAGTTCTAAATAAAATATATTTAGTTGTAGCCCAATTAAAAGTAGCATCATCCCAAGAAAGACGACCAACTTTTAAGCCTATTCTTTCTAAAGCGACTTTTACATAATTGTCTTCATCTAAGACATTTTTTGAGTAGATATCAACTTTTGTTGGGTTTAGATACCTGTTTTCTGTAAGAATTATAACATCGTAAATTTTCATGCTCGAAATTTACAATAATTTACGATGTTATAAAATGACTATTTATGTTGATTATAATAGTTTAACACATGTTTAGGAATTTCAACACCTTCTTTTAATTTATCATCAGAGATAGGAAATTCAGCTACTTGTTTTATAGGTACAATACCCGCCCAAATAGGTAAATCATAATCTTCAGGTTCATCAGCTACGCCAGTATCTCGTACTTTTGCAGAAGCAGTTTCAATAGTAAATTCTATAACTAAAGTTCTATCTAATTCTTTTTGATACATAGGTCTTAAAGAATCCCATTGGTTAGGAACCATTTGATCTACAATCCATTTTAAAATTTCCGTCTTGTCAGTATCTTTTTCAACTTTATTTAAGTTCCCAAAAAGAGTTACCGAACGATAATTTACAGAATGATGTAAGCCAGAACGCGCTAAAACCAGTCCATCTAAATGCATAACTGTTATCGAAGTTTTACCACTCTCTAAAATCGATAATAACATTCTGTTCGCAGTTGAACCATGAATATAAATCTTATCATCTCTTCTGGTATATGCCATCGGAATTGTGATAGGATTACCGTCATAAATATAGCCAACATAACATAAAAAACCTGCATCTAAAATGGTGTTAATCTTTGCTACATCATAAGTAGCTCTGTTTGCTCCGCGCTTTATTCTATTTAATTTTGATTGTTCGTATTCCATGTTAAATTTCTTTTGATAAAACGTAATTGTCGTACTCTTTTCCGTTTACATTAAAGTTTAAATCACCAATGCTTTTAAACTCATTTCTGTGGTAAAAACGAATACCTCTTTCGTTTTTAATATATACAGAAAGCCATATTGCAGTGGCCTTTTTTTCTTTGATTTTATCAATAATAAAATCTAAAAAAGGTTGCCCGATTTTCATTGGTAAAAACTGATTTAAAATGTAAATTCTTTCTAATCTTGCGCTACTATTTGCTGTTTTGTCTTCAAATGATTGGTTTAATACAATTTTAGAAAAACCAACAGGTAAATCATCTATGTAAGCGATATGAAACAGATTGTTTTTATCTTCTAATTCTTCTGTTATTTTTTTGATAGAGAAAGCATTCGCGCAATAAGCTAATAAATCATTTTTATCATCAATAAAATGACCATGAGACTCTGTATAAGTAATTCTACCTAATAAGGCTATGACTTCTGTATCTGAAGTTGTTGCTATTTTAAAAGTAATCATCAATTATCTATTTTTAGGTTTTATTCCTCTAAATTTATCAGAATTAAATTTCGCTTTTTCTAAATTTTTCGGAGCATATACTCTTTTTGTTGAAATAGGATACTTTGCTATCATTTCTGATGTTCTTATAGGGCGTTCTACAAAATTACCAGCACAACTAGGACATACATTTTCGAATATTTCTATAGCACATGTTTTGCAGTAAGTGCACTCGAAAGAGCAAATCATGGCATCAGTAGAATTACTAGGTAAATCTTTATTGCAATGCTCACAGTTTGGTCTTATTTCTAACATTATAGGTAGCGTTCTTTAATAATATCAATATGCCAAATGCTGTGCCCTAATAGTATAAAAGCACATGCTCTTGCAGATACTGGAGAATTACTAGCGGTTCCTAAATTGATTAAATTATCATCAGAAATACTATTAATTAAATTCACTGAATACATACGTGAAACAGTAAATTCTTCTAATAATTCATCCATAGATTTATCGTTTGCTCCTGATGGATCTATATAAATATCTTGATCGAAACCAGCCATAGCAGTAGTATCTTTTCTTGCTATTCGTAAAAAGCGATACATAAAAATACGTTCGGTATCAATAATATGTTGTAAAAGCTCCTTGATTGTCCATTTCTCAGGTTGATAACGGTATTCTAATTTATCTTTAGGTACAGATGAAAAGAAATCGATGACCATTTTTTTATCCTCTTCATAACCTGTCTTTAAATCTACCGAATCTGCTACTTTATCTAAATATCTTTTGTAATACGCATCATGTTCGTTGGGTTGTACGTTTTGTTTTGTCATTTTTAATGTTTTTTTGTTCAAAAATAATATATTTATGGGTTGTTATAATCATCCAGAAGAGATATAATAAGTAGTCCAGATGTTTCCATATAAAACCAGTTTAAAATTAGATAGAAAAGGTTCTCAATCTTTGTACTTACAATTGTCTAATCAGTTTATTCAATTGATAAAAGAACAAAAATTAAAACCTAAAACCAAACTTCCAGGAAGTAGAAGTTTAGCAGAGTTGTTAAATGTGCATAGAAAAACGGTTGTTGCTTGTTATGATGAGTTAATGTTACAAGGTTGGGTAGAAAGTATTGCTAAAAAAGGGACTTTTGTACATCGTAATTTACCTTTATTAGAACAAACTGAATTTTCTAAATCTGATTTTAATACTGAAGAAGCACAAACGGGTTTTTCTTTCTATAAAAATAGCAAACATCAAAATAATTCTAAAAAGAAAGATAATACTATTATCTATTTAAATGACGGTATTTCTGACGGCAGATTAACGCCAATGGATGAAATTGCAAGAACTTACAGAAGAATTGCAGTTAAAAAAAATGTATATAAACATTTGGGGTATAACTCAGTTTATGGGAGTGATACATTAAGAGAAGTTTTAGTTAATTATTTAAATGAAACAAGAGGATTACAAATAGCCAAAGAGAATATTTTAATAACTCGCGGAAGTCAAATGGGGATTTGGTTATCTTCACAGTTATTATTAAAAGAGCATGATATTATTGTAGTTGGTGAAACAAATTATGCTTCGGCTAATGCAACTTTTTCGGGTCAAAAAGCAATATTGAAAACTGTTTTAGTTGATGAAAATGGAATTATGACTGATGAGATTGAAATTATTTGTAAAAAACAACAAATTAAAGCTGTATATGTAACTTCTCACCATCATCACCCAACAACGGTAACCTTATCAGCAGAAAGAAGAATTCATTTATTAAACCTCTCAAAACAATATAATTTTGCAATTATTGAAGATGATTACGACTATGATTTTAACTACAATCATGCGCCAATTTTACCTTTAAAAAGTCATGATTTAAATAAAAATGTAATTTATATTGGTTCAATTTGCAAAACGGTGGCGCCTGTTTTTAGAGTTGGGTATTTAATAGCGTCTAAAGAATTTGTAGATGAAGCTGCAAATCGTAGAAAAATAGTGGATAGGCAAGGAGATGAGTTGTTAGAATTAACATTTGCAGATTTTATAAAATCGGGGGATTTAGATAGGCATATTAGAAAAGTAATGAAGGTTTACAAGCAACGAAGAGATTTGTTTTGTTACTTGTTAGACAAAGAATTAGGTGGCTTTTTTAAGTTTGATAAGCCAAAAGGAGGAATGGCTGTTTGGACGATTTTAAATCAAGAATATTCGTGGAAACAAGTTGCAAAAGAGGCTTTAAAAAGCCAATTAGAAATTGGTGATTATTCTCGCTATGAAGCTGTTAATACAAACCACAATGCGATTAGAATTGGTTTTGCAAGTTATAATGAAAAAGAGATTTACGAATTAATTGCTAAATTAAAAACAACAATGTTAACGCTTAAAAACTAGTTTTTATCATTCGGTCGTTTCCAGAAAAATCTTTTTTTAGTTCTATTTTTTTAAAACCTTTATCTTCTAGCATTTTCACGGTTTCTTTTCCTAAATATTGATTGATTTCAAAAAATAACAGTCCATTTTTTGATAAATGAAGTTTCGCTAAATCGGCTATTTTATCATAGAATATTAACGGATTATTGTCATCAACAAATAAAGCTAAATGTGGTTCGTTTTCTAAAACATTATTTTTAATCTCTGCTTTTTCAAGCTCTCGAACATATGGCGGATTGGAAATAATAATATCTAACTTCACGTCATTTTGACCCTGTTTCAGAATTTCCTCCAAATTATTGGTTTTTAAAATATCAGCTTCAAAAAAATCAATTTTAACTGAATTTAGTTTGGCATTTTCTTTAGCAGTAATTAAAGCATCCGAAGAAACATCAATAGCTGAAATTGTTGCATTTGGTAACTGCTGTTTTAATGAAATAGGAATACAACCAGTTCCGGTTCCTATATCTAATATAGAAATTTTTTCATCTTGTATATTTTGCAGAACAGCAACTTCTTCTAAAACCCATTCTATCAATTCTTCGGTTTCTGGTCTTGGAATTAACGTGTTTTTATTCACTAAAAAAGGCAATCCATAAAACTCGGTATTTCCTAATATATACTGAATAGGTTCTTCCTTTTGAAGTCTTTTTATGGTGAGACTAAAAAACTCTAAAACATCCGAAGGAATATTAAAATCAGCTTTTAAAACGGAATCAATTCGTTGAAAACCTAATTTTCCCTCAATCAATAAAAAGAAAAAAGAATCGATTTCTGTTTGCGGATAGGTTACTGATAATTCTTGTGTAAAATATGTTTTGAATTCTTTTAAAATCATTTTTAAGCCTTTATTAAATCTTTTAACATCCAAACGTTACAAGAAAAATGACCTGTATTTCCCATAGGAGCCTCTAAATTAACAAATCCGTTTTTGGCATACAAAGCTCTAGCCGCATTCATATAAGGCATGGTTTCTAAATAACATTGTTTGTATCCCTGGGCTTTTGCTTTAGATAAACAATAATTAATTAGCTTACTTCCTAAACCTTTTCCTCTTGCTATTGGCAAAAAATACATTTTTTGTAGTTCACAAATAGTCTCTTCAAAATCAGGTAAACCAGCAAAACCAACACCACCAATTACTTTATTTTGATGTTCTATTACAAAATAGGCTGTTTTTTCTTTTTGATACGTTTCAAACATTTCGTGAGTTGCTTTATCTTCATAAGCGGTACCAACTTTAGGTGCGCCAAATTCAGTTAAAACGGTTCTAATAACGCTCGCTATTTGTTGATTATCATTGGGTTTAATTTCTCGGATAATAAAATCAGAAGGAGTCATAGGAATACCTTATTTTTGCTTTGCAAATTACCTAAAAAAATAAGAATTGAAATGAAGAAATGGGGGTTTTTTATAGTTGTTTTATTTATTGTGAGTTGTTCTGTAAAAAAGAAACCAATATTTATAAAGGTTGATGACATTAAAATTATGTCAATAGCATCAGATACGATTCGATTAAAAGCAACAGCATTTTTTAAAAACCCGAATGATATTGGAGGTAAATTAGCAACAGACGAAATTAAAGTAATCGTAAATGGCGAAGAAGTTGCTCAGGTTTCTTCTGATGAGTTTGAAGTTCCAGCACGGAAAGAATTTAATATTCCGTTAAAAGTGGTAATTCCTGCTAAAAAGATATTCGGAGATACTAAAAACGGAATTTTAGGAGGTTTGATTAATTCGATTTTAACCAAAAGTATAAAAGTACAGTTTAAAGGAGATTTAAAATATCGCGTTTTAGGTTTTTCTGATGTATATCCGATTGATAAAACGGAAGATATTAAAATAAAATTCTAGTTTTTTTGAAGCACGAAAACTACATACAACGTTGTTTACAATTAGCCAAAAATGGCATAGGTACTGCACGCCCAAATCCGTCAGTTGGAGCTGTTATCGTTTATAATGATAAAATTATAGGTGAAGGATATACAAGTGTTTATGGTGGTAATCACGCAGAAGTGAATGCGATAAACTCAGTTGTAAATAAAGAGTTATTAAAAGAAGCAACGATTTACGTAACATTAGAGCCGTGTGCGCATTTTGGGAAAACACCGCCTTGTGCCGATTTAATCGTAAAACATAAAATACCCAATGTTGTAATTGGTTGTGTTGACACGAATAGTTTGGTTGCAGGTAAAGGAATTGAGCGTTTAGAAAAAGCAGGACTCAATGTAATTGTAGGTGTTTTAGAAGCAGAATGCAAACAACATCATAAACGTTTTTTTACTGTCCAGAATAAAAAGCGTCCGTATATAATATTAAAATGGGCCGAAACTTCGGATGGTTTTGTAGCACCGTTATCAAAAAATGAACAAAAACCTGTTTGGATTTCTAATGAATACTCAAAACAGTTAGTTCATAAATGGCGAAGTGAAGAACATGCTATTTTAGTGGGTACAAATACTGTAATTGCAGACAATCCGTCATTAACAGTACGCAGTTGGTCGGGAAATAATCCGATTAGAATTGTAATAGATAAAAACTTACGAATCCCTGAAAATGCCATAGTATTCGATGAGAAAGTAAAAACGATTGTTCTTTTTGATAAACAAGAAAAAAATGAAGATAAAAAAGACAACTCTTTATCTAATGTTTTACATCGAGTGCAGATGAGATGCAGTAAAGAACTTGTTTTTGAATCTATCGATTTTTCATCCCGCGTAGCGGAACAAATATGTGATGTATTGCAAAACCACAATATTCAATCTGTAATTATTGAAGGAGGAACGCAAACATTGCAAACTTTTATAAATGTTAATCTTTGGGATGAAGCAAAAGTTTTTATAGGAAAGGCATCGTTTAAAAGTGGGGTAGTAGGTCCGGTTATAAAAGGAAGTTTAGAAAAAGAAGAAAACATCGAAGGCGATGTATTAAAGACATATATAAATGATTAAAAATATTGTTTTCGATTTTGGTGATATCTTCATCAATTTAGATAAAGAAGCAACTTATAAAGAGTTAGCAAAACTGGGCGTAACCAATATTTCTGAAGATATGATAACAACCTATCATCAATATGAAATGGGTTTAATTTCTACGGATGAGTTTGTGAATTTTTATAAAACCAAATTTCCGCAATTAAGTCGTGAAAGTTTAGTGAATGCTTGGAATGCTATTTTATTAGATTTTCCGAAACGCAGATTAGCTTTTTTAAAAGAGTTAGTAGCGTCAAATAAATACAGATTATTTTTATTAAGCAATACAAACGATTTACATATTTCTTGGATTCAGAATAATTGGGGAGCTGATTTATACAGTGAGTTTAAAAACTGCTTCGAACAATTTTATTTATCGCATGAAATAAACTTCAGAAAACCAAATGCAAATATTTACGAATTTGTATTAAATGAAAACGCTTTAAAAGCATCAGAAACTATTTTTGTTGATGATTTAAAAGAAAATACCGAGGCAGCTAAAGAATTAGGAATGCAAGTTTGGAATTTAATTCCAGGAAAAGAAGATGTAGTTGATTTATTAAAAAGAAAAGAATTTTTAGCGTGATTTATTTAGTACTAAGTGTATTAGTTTCTAGTTTATTATTTGTAATTTTTAAATTGTTTGATGTTTTTAAAATAAACACATCACAAGCCATTGTTGTAAATTATGTTATCGCATTGTCTTTTGGTTTATTTACTTCAAATGTACCTTTATCAATTACGCAAATACCACAACAACCTTGGTTTTTAGGTGCTTTCTGTTTAGGTTTTTTGTTTATCACAATATTTAATGTAATGGGGATAACAGCGCAAAAAAACGGATTATCAGTTGCTTCAGTTGCAGGTAAAATGTCGGTGGTTATACCTATTTTAGCTGGATTGTTTTTATATAATGAAAGTGTTGGTTTTGTGAAAGTTATCGGAATATTAATGGCGTTAATCGCTGTTTATTTATCTTCTGCTAAAAGTGATATTTCTCCTGTAAAATTTAAAAACTTAATATATCCATTATTGTTATTTATTGGTTCAGGGTGTATAGATGCTGGTTTAAAATACACTGAAACAACCTACGTGTCAAACGGAGCAGTACCTATGTTTTTAGCTACTATTTTTGGTTGTGCCTTTATACTGGGTTGTATCTTTATAATGGCACAACTAATAAAAGGGAGTTTTAAATTTCAATGGAAAAATATTTTAGGAGGAATTGCTTTAGGAATTCCGAATTATTACTCGATGGAATTTTTATTAAAAGCATTACAAACCGAAGGATTAGAAAGTTCAACTTTATTCACGATTAATAATGTATCTGTTGTTATTTTAACCACTGTTTTTGCTTTAGTTTTCTTTAAAGAAAAATTGATTAAAAAGAATTGGATAGGAATAGGATTGGCTGTAATTAGTATTTTATTAGTAGCTTCGGCGTAATGATTGAAATAAAAGACACTTATAAAACAATTGATGTAGCTTCAGAAGAAACATTATTTAAAGACAGAAATAGTAAGTTTTTTGGCTATGCTTTTCCTGTTTTTACTGAAGATGATGTTAAAGAAGCTATTGATGGTTTAAAGAAAAAACACCATTCGGCACGTCATTTTTGCTACGCTTGGCAATTAGGAACTCTAAAAACACGTTTTAGAGCAAATGATGATGGTGAACCAAGTAATTCGGCAGGAATGCCAATATATGGTCAAATTCAAGCCTTTGAGGTAACCAATATTTTAATAGTTTCTGTTCGTTATTTTGGTGGCACAAAATTAGGTGTAGGAGGATTGATAAATGCTTACAGAACTTCGGCGCAATTAGCTTTAGAAATATCAGAAATAAAAGAAAAAACAGTTGATATTGATTATCAATTAACTTTTGGATATGATATGATGAACAAAGTACAACGTATCATTAAAGAGAGAAATTTAAATATAACCAATCAAAAATTAGAAATGGATTGCCAATATATTATTTCTGTGCGTAAAAAAGATGCACAAATGATTTTTGATATTTTTGAGAACCTATTTAAGGTTGAAATAAAAGAAGTTGAGTAAAATGCAAATAACCAAACTTACCTCTAAAAGTATATTACCACTTACTTGTTCAAGATCTGGAACCTGTTGTTTTGGTAAAGACGTGATGCTTAACCCATGGGAATTATTTCATTTTAGTAAAGAAAAAAAGGTTTCAGTATCTGAATTTCGTAATTTGTATACCGAATATGGTGGAATTCAATTATTGTTTGATGGAAAAACCGATAAAAAAGGACAAAAAGCATGTAGCCAATATGTAGATAACGCAGGTTGTAGTGTGCATTTAGGTCGCCCATTGGCTTGTCGTTTGTATCCACTAGGTCGTCAAGTACAATACGATAAAGTAGATTTTATTTATGAAGGAAAGCAATTTCCTTGTTTAACGGATTGTGCTGAAGTTTTAGATTTACCAAAACTAAGTGTTGGCGAGTATCTTAAAGGACAAAAAGCAAGCGAGTTTGAAAAAGCATTGGACGAATATTTAATTGTGATGCAAAATATCGCTGATATTGGTTTCGAATTATTGTTAGATTCAGGATTAGCTGCTTCTGGAAATACTAAAACATTAGCATTATGGAGAGCATCAGGAAGTGAATCACACGAATTATCAGCCAAAAGAATAGGGCAAGAGTGGTTAGATTGCTTAATGCTTCCTAAAATTACTATTGATGCTGAAAATCCTATATCATTTGCAAAAAAACACAACGATTTATTGCTTCAAAAATCACAAGAAGCATTTGGTAGCATTCAAACTTTAGAAGAACTTCAAGAGGCATCAGCTTTAATAATTGCTGTGGCTTTACATTTATCTAGAGGTTTAGGAGCTGATACCAAAGGAATTTCTGAACATTGGATAGAAATAGCAAAGAGTCACGGAGCCAAAGAGTAATTTTCTTTTTTATTATTCACTAAAGTAATAACAGTTTGATTGTTATCATAAAATCTTATAACTTGGCGTTCTAACAATATCTGAAGTAAAATAATAGATATATAAAAAGGGGTGTGTGCTTTTAAAAAAAGAATACGATTACGTAATTGTTGGTAGTGGTTTTGGTGGTTCGGTAAGTGCATTGCGATTATCAGAAAAAGGCTATAAAGTTTTGGTTGTGGAAAAAGGTAAGTGGTCTAAAGCCAAGGATTTTCCTAAAACAAATTGGAATTTTAAAAAATGGCTTTGGATGCCGAAATTACGCTTTTTTGGAATCATGAAGTTAACCATTTTTAGACACGTTGCTATTGTTTCGGGTACAGGTGTTGGTGGCGGATCTTTAGTGTATGCCAATACGTTGCCTATTCCTAAAACTACTTTTTTTAACACAGGTAGCTGGAGCAATCTTTTAGATTGGGAAAATGAGTTAAAACCGTATTATAAAGAAGCTTTAAGAATGCTTGGAGCTACTAGAAATCCGAAGTTATTTGATGGAGATAATGGTTTAAAGGATATTGCATCAGAATTAAATATCAAAAATAAATTCAATGCAACCAATGTAGCTGTTTACTTTGGTGAAGAAAATGTGACTAAAAAAGATCCATTTTTTAATGGAGAAGGCCCTGAAAGAACTGGATGTAATTTTTGTGGGGCTTGTATGACTGGTTGTAGAAATAACTCTAAAAATACTTTAGATAAAAACTACTTGTATTTAGCTCAGAAATTGGGTGCAGAAATCATATCAGAAAACGAAGTTTACGACGTAAAACCTTCTGATGACGGTTATGAAGTATTTATAAAAACAAGTACAAAATTTTTAAAAAAACGTCAAAAGATTAAAACAAAAGCGGTCGTTTTTTCTGGTGGAGTTTTAGGAACAATCAAACTATTACTAAAATTAAAAAAAGATTCACTTCCAAATATTTCAAACAGATTAGGATTGGATATTAGAACCAATAACGAAACCTTAGTAAGTGTATCTACTTTAGATAAAGATAAAAACTTTTCAAAAGGTGTGGCAATCGGAAGTATTTTAGATACGGATGAAAATAGTCATTTAGAGATTGTACGATACGGAAAAGGTTCAAACGCTTGGAAGTTTTTACATTTACCCTATGTAACCAATAAAAACGTGTTTGCTCGTTTAATGATGATGTTTGTTTCGTTATTAAAATCACCTATAAAATATTTTAAAGTCTATTTTACTAATAATTGGGCAGAAAAAACGGTAGTATTATTATTTATGCAAACGTTAGATAGTACGCTGAAATTTAAACGTAATATCTTCGGATTTATGACGTCAACCGTTAATTCAGGTAAAAAACCAACGCCTTTTATCAAAGAATCTAAAAAATTAGTAAACGAATATAGTAAGGCCGTAAACGGAGTTAGTACGTCTTTTGCATTGGAAACACTTGTAGGGATTCCATCAACAGCACATGTATTAGGTGGCGCTGTAATGGCAGAAAATAAATCAGAAGGAGTTATTGATAAAAATAATAAAATCTTCGGATATGATAATTTATATGTTATTGATGGTGCTATGATTTCTGCAAATCCGGGAGTAAATCCTTCGTTATCAATTACAGCAATTGCAGAAAGAGCCATGAGTCAAATTCCTTTAAAAAAGGATGTAAACTAATTTGTCAATTCTAGTAAATATCTTGGATTACAATCCAGAACATTTTTATCGAGAATTAAATTCTCTAGCTAAAAAACTGTTCTCGATACAATTTTCTTTGATATCAACGAACTATACTCGCTACCTTTAATCTAAATACATTTTGATTGAAGGCAATGCTCAATCTAACAGAAAATTACTCGAACTGACATTTTCGTTATAATAAAATTTATTAATGCATAACAGATATAAACTAAAATATTTATCAATGAAAAAGATTGTAAAAGTAACCTTATTAATCATCGCTTTGGTTTTTACAAGCATTGTCGTTTTTTATGGATACCAAGATATTCCGGTTGAAAAATTAAAAGAAAAATATGCGAATAAAGCATCTTCTTTTGTTGCTATTAACGGGATGGATGTTCATTATCGTGATGAAGGAGTAAAATCAGATAGTATTCCTATAGTCTTAATTCACGGAACAGGAGCAAGTTTACACACTTTTGATGCTTGGACGGATGAATTAAAGAAAACTAAAAGAGTAATTAGAATGGATTTACCTGCCTACGGATTAACGGGGCCATTTCCTGATAGAAATTATTCAATGAACAATTACGTGAAGTTTATACATGATTTTTTATCATCCTTAAAAATTAAAGAATGTATATTAGGAGGAAACTCATTAGGTGGACAAATAGCATGGAATTTCACTGTAAACTATCCAAATAATGTAAAAAAAAATGATTTTAATTGATGCAGCTGGTTATCCGATGAAATCGAAAAGTGTCCCGATGGCTTTTAAAGTCGCCCAAACTCCATTATTAAATAAATTATTACTGTATGTAACTCCGCGTTTTATGGTAAGAGCAAGTGTAGAAAATGTGTACCATGATAAATCTAAAGTAACCGATTCAATGGTTGAAAGGTATTTTGAATTAACCTTAAGAGAAGGAAATCGTCAAGCTTTTGTAGATCGTTTTAATATGAAATCACCTGCAAGTTCGTCTGCTAAAATTAAAACAATCAAGCAACCAACATTGATACTATGGGGAGCAGAAGATTTTTTAATTCCCTTAAAAAATGCGTATCAATTTCAAAAAGACTTACCTAATAATAGTTTAGTAACTTTAAAAGAAGTAGGGCATACCCCAATGGAAGAAAGCCCTAAAGAAAGTTTAAAATCGGTACTTAAATTTATAAAAAACGAATAATTAATATTTAACTATATTGTCGATTATTTAAAAAATAAAAAACATTATGAAAAAACTACTTTTTGGCGCCCTTGCCATTACTATTATTTCGTGTAACAACTCAAAACCTGTTGATTATACGTTATTTACAGGAACCATTAAAAACGCAAACAGTGAAAGCATAGCAATTATTAACAGTTCAAATGAAACTGTTAGAGAAATTAAGGTTTCTGATTCAGGAGTTTTTTCCGATACTATTTTTAACACAAATGGTTATTATAGTTTTGATGATGGAAAGGAAAGTTCATCAATATATTTAAAGAATGGATATACCATTAATTTAAATTTAGACGCTAAAGAGTTTGATGAAAGTATTGTTTACTCTGGTAACGGTAGTGATGTAAATAATTTTTTAGCACAAAAATATTTAATAAAAGAAAGAGCAGGTACAACATCAGCGCTTTATTCTTTAGAAGAAACAGCTTATTTAAAAAAAATGAATGCGCAAAAAGAAACGCTAGAAAAATCATTAGAAGGTTTAGATGCTGATTTTATAAAAGAAGAAAAAGTAAGTTTAAATTATGACCATATTAGTCATTTATTAAGTTACGAACCTGCGCATCGTTATTTTGCAAAAAAGAAAGATTTTAAAATTTCTGACTCTTTTCCTGATGTTTTAAAAGGTTTTGATTTTAATAATGAAGAGCATTATAAATCTTCTGCTGCTTATAAAGGTATTGTAGGATCTAATTTTAATACCGTAGCTAGAGAAAATTCTGAAAAAGAAAAAATCTCTTTCGAAACAGCTGCTTTAAAATTGGTTAAAGAAAATAAAAGCGAAATAATAAGGGATAACATACTTCGTGGTCTTTCTCGTCAAGTATCGGCACGTAATCCTAATTCAGAGGAGTTGTACAATGGAATTATGGAGCTTTCTTCAGATGAAATCTTGAAAAAACAATTAACAGCACAATTTAATCTTGTTAAAAAATTAGCAAAAGGAAAAACCTCTCCAGTATTTGAGAATTATGAAAATAATGCAGGTGGAACAACATCTTTAGCCGATTTAAAAGGAAAATATGTGTATATAGATGTATGGGCAACTTGGTGTGGACCATGTAAAGCTGAAATTCCGTCATTAAAGAAAATTGAAAAAAAATATCACGATAAAAATATCGAATTTGTAAGTCTTTCAATTGATGTTAAAAAAGATCATGGTATTTGGAAGCAAATGATTATTGATAAAGAGTTAGGTGGAATTCAGTTAATGTCAGATAATGATTGGAAATCGAAATTTGTAACTGATTATGGTATTCAAGGAATACCTCGTTTTATTTTAATTGATCCAGCTGGTAATATTGTAAGTTCTGATGCTCCAAGACCTTCTGATACGAAACTTGTTGATTTATTTAATGAGCTTAAAATTTAAGTATACCCATATAAGGGTTTTAAAAAAAAGTAATATTCATAGCATTATAAATGTTAGGAATATTACTTTTTTTGTTTTATAAATCAATAGAAACTTAAAAATATAAGACATTTGAACCATTTTCTGATGTCAAATTCACAAAACGAAAAAGATATAACATAATAAGAATAATTATTTTGCTATAAAAAGAGATTGTCTCAACTCACTTAAAATCAAAAGCTTTATAGGTTTTTTAAATAAAACTTCGTAAATTTGCACTCCTTTTTACAATAACAGATTTATAAAAGGAATGAGAAAATAAAAATTATATAAATTTCTCTTGGCGTTAGTGTTGTTAAGAATCTGGCTAACAAAAAGATACAAAGTATTATTCAGAATGTCTGAAGAAACAAAAACAACTGCAGAAGCAGTTACAGTAAATCCAGCAGAATTTTTAGCAACATTTAACTGGCATAAATACGAAGAAGGTATTGATGAAGTTGATGAATCTAAATTACAAGAATTCGAAAAAGCCTTAGAAGGTACAGTAGGTTTTGTAAACGAACGTGATGTAATTGAAGGTAAAGTTACAAGAATTACTGATAGAGATGCAATTATCGATATCAACTCTAAGTCAGAGGGAGTAATTTCTTTAAACGAATTCCGTTACAACCCAAGTTTAGCAGTTGGTGATGCTGTAGAGGTATTAGTTGACAAAAGAGAAGATGCTTCTGGTCAATTAGTGTTATCTCACAAAAAGGCACGTGTAATTAAAGCATGGGAACGTGTTAATAATGCACATGAAACTGGTGAAATCGTTAACGGTTTTGTTAAGTGTAGAACTCGTGGAGGTATGATCGTTGATGTATTTGGTATTGAAGCATTCTTACCAGGTTCTCAAATTGACGTGAAACCTATTAGAGATTACGATCAGTATGTAGAGAAAACTATGGAATTCAAAGTTGTGAAAATCAACCACGAATTTAAGAACGTAGTAGTATCTCATAAAGCGTTAATCGAAGCAGATTTAGAAGATCAGAAAAAAGAAATCATCGGTCAATTAGAAAAAGGACAAGTATTAGAAGGTGTTGTTAAAAACATTACTTCTTATGGTGTCTTTGTTGATTTAGGTGGTGTTGACGGATTAGTACATATTACTGATTTATCTTGGTCTCGTATCAACCACCCGAATGAGGTTGTTGAATTAGATCAGAAATTAAATGTTGTAATTTTAGACTTTGATGATAACAAATCTAGAATCCAATTAGGTTTAAAACAATTATCTGCTCACCCTTGGGAAGCTTTAAATACTGAATTAGCAGTAGGTGATAAAGTAAAAGGTAAAGTTGTTGTTTTAGCTGATTATGGTGCATTCGTAGAGGTTGAAGAAGGTGTTGAAGGATTAATTCACGTTTCTGAAATGTCTTGGTCTACACACTTACGTTCTGCGCAAGATTTCGTAAAAGTTGGTGATGAAGTAGAAGCTCAAATCTTAACATTAGATCGTGAAGATCGTAAGATGTCTTTAGGTATGAAGCAATTACACCCAGATCCATGGACAGATATTACAACTAAATATCCTGTAGGTTCAACTCATACTGGTACTGTACGTAACTACACTAACTTTGGTGTATTCGTAGAATTAGAAGAGGGAATTGACGGATTAGTGTATATCTCTGATTTATCTTGGACTAAGAAAATTAAGCACCCATCAGATTTTGTAACTGTTGGTGATAAATTAGAGGTTCAAGTATTAGAATTAGATGTTGAAAACCGTAAGTTAAACTTAGGTCACAAGCAAACTCAAGATAACCCTTGGGATGCTCATGAAGCTACGTATGCAATCGGATCTACTCACGAAGGTTCTATTAAAGAGAAGAATGATAAAGGTGCAACTGTAGTATTTGCAGATGGTATCGAAGCATTCGCTCCAACTCGTTTCTTAGAAAAAGAAGACGGTTCTAAATTAGAAAAAGGTGATGCTGTAAAGTTCATCGTTACTGAATTTAGTAAAGAATACCGTAGAATTGTTGTTTCTCATACTTCTCTTTTCAAAGAAGAAGAAAAGAAAAACATCAAGGCTGCTGCTAAAAAAGCTGCTGATGTAGAAAAAACTACTTTAGGAGATATTGGTGGATTAGCTGAATTAAAAAGAAAAATGGAAGGAAAATAAGCTCCTGAAATCATAAATTTTAAAACCGCTACGTAAGTAGCGGTTTTTTTATGTCTTAAAAAACCAGTTAAATTATTATTATATTGCAAATTAAACCCTAAGAATATTATGAAATTATTTAAAAGAGTTACAAGTGTTTTGTTAGTGTTTATTTTTGCTATAACTTTAAATAGTTGTTCAGGATGTGACAATCAAAATCCTTCAGCAAAAGTTGTTAATAACGGAACAGAAGATGTGAGTGTACAAATTAAAACTTCTGGAGGAAATACTGAAAATATAAATAAAATAGAACCAGGAATGTCTTCTAATTCTGTAAGTTATGCATCTGGTGAAGTAGAATTCACTATTGTATTAAAAAGTGGAGCGGAAGTAGTTAAAACAGTTACTATGGAATTTTGTAGAACTTATAAAATAACTATAGATGAAAATAATACTATTACTACAACATCTAATGTGGTAGATTAATAAAATTACCATCATATTTAATATAAAACTCCTTAAATTTAGTTTAAGGAGTTTTTATTTGTTTTATATCCTATTTCTCAAACTTAATGTAAAAAATAATTAGTACTATATGTAACTATTGTTACAGTTAAAGCCATTATGAAGTGTTCGTATATTCTTAAATACTACTATATTTGTAATAAATAAAAAGAAACGATGACACTTATAAAATCTATATCAGGAATTAGGGGAACAATAGGAGGTAGCACAGGTGAAAACCTTACTCCGGTTGATGCCGTTAAATTTGCTGCTGCTTACGGAGCATTTATCATAAAGAGAAATCCGGAAGCAAAGAAAATAAATATTGTTATAGGTAGAGATGCTCGTATTTCTGGTAAAATGATAAGCAATTTAGTAGCCAACACATTGGTTGGTTTAGGAATTAATGTAATAGATTTAGGCTTGTCTACCACACCAACAGTTGAAGTTGCTGTTCCGTTAGAGAAAGCTGAAGGAGGAATTATTTTAACTGCTTCTCACAATCCGAAACAATGGAATGCTTTAAAATTGTTGAATGAAAAAGGAGAGTTTTTAAATGGTGCTGATGGAGAAGAAATTTTGAAATTAGCAAATAGTGAAGATTTTACTTTTGCTGAAGTTGATGATTTAGGAACTTATAAAAAGAATAAAAAGTACTTAAAAAAACATATAAAAGAGGTTTTAAAACTAGATTTAGTTGATGTAAAAGCAATTAAAAAAGCCAAGTTTAAAGTAGTTGTTGACGGTGTTAACTCTACAGGAGGAATTTTTATTCCTGCTTTGTTAAAAGAATTAGGTGTTAAATGTATAGAATTATACTGTGAGCCAAACGGTCAGTTTCCTCACAATCCAGAGCCTTTAAAAGAAAACTTAGCAGATATTTCTAAATTAGTAGTTAAGAAAAAAGCCGATTTAGGTATTGTAGTTGACCCTGATGTTGATCGTTTAGCGTTGATATCTGAAGATGGATCTATGTTTGGTGAAGAATACACCTTAGTAGCTTGTGCAGATTATGTATTAGGAAGATTAGGAGGTGGAAACACGGTTTCTAACTTATCATCATCAAGAGCATTGCGTGATGTTACAGAAAAGCATGGTGGAACTTATACTGCATCTGCAGTTGGTGAAGTTAATGTGGTGCAAATGATGAAAGATACCAATACGGTTATTGGTGGTGAAGGAAATGGAGGAATCATTTATCCAGCTTCTCATTATGGTCGTGATTCGTTAGTTGGTGTCGCTTTATTTTTATCGCACTTGGCACATAAAAAAATGTCTTGTAAAGCATTAAGAGATTCGTACCCAAGTTATTTTATGAGTAAAAATAAAATACAGCTAACTCCACAAATCGATGTTGATAAAATTTTAGAAACAATGGCTTCTAAATACAAAGACGAAGACGTTAACACGATTGATGGTGTAAAAATTGATTTTGAAAACGAGTGGGTACACTTACGTAAATCTAATACTGAACCTATTATTAGAATTTACACCGAAAGTACCAGTCAAGAAAATGCAGATACACTTGCAGAACGATTTATAGCAGAAATAGCACAAATTATAAAATAAAATTATCTAGTTTTTTACTGATTCGGAAACTATTCATAATAGCAAATTCAGTGAACAATCATTAGATCATTTTTAATATTACAAAAATATTTTTTTTAATAGGAGGAATGTTCATTGTATAATAAACAAAAGTTACAAATAAGTTAAAAGTATCATCTTTTTAGGCTAGCTCTTAAGATACTCTTAATTTTATATCATAAATACAGTATCAGATTATGAATTTAGAGCAATATTTTGCTAAGTTTAAAAAGAACATTGTTGGTATCAACCAAACATATCAATCTCCTTACGGAGAACAAAAAATGATATATACTGACTGGACCGCAAGTGGTAGATTATACAGACCTATAGAAGAACAATTATTAAATAAATTTGGGCCATTTGTAGCAAATACACATACCGAAACATCAACTTCAGGTGCTGCTATGACTTTAGCCTACCACGAAGCACGAAATATTATTAAACGTCATGTAAATGCATCAAAAGATGATGTACTAATTACAGAAGGTTCTGGAATGACAGGTGTTGTAAATAAGTTTCAACGAATTTTAGGTTTAAAAGTTTCAGAAAACTTAAAAGAGCATACAGATATTCCAGAAGAAAAGCGTCCTATCGTTTTTGTGAGCCATATGGAGCATCACTCTAATCAAACATCTTGGGTAGAAACGATTGCTGATGTAGCAGTTATTCCTTGTAATAGTGAAGGTAATATATGCTTAGATATATTTGAAGAAATTATAAAAGAGTATATAGATAGACCAATAAAAATTGCCTCGATTATTGCTGGTTCTAACGTAACAGGTATTAAAACCGACTATCATAAAGTAGCTTCATTAATTCATAAGTATGGCGGTTTATGTTTTGTAGATTTTGCTTGTTCTGCACCGTATGTTGATATAAACATGCATCCAGAAAATGAAAATGAATATTTAGATGCAATTTTCTTTTCTCCTCATAAATTCTTAGGAGGGCCAGGAAGTTCTGGAGTATTAATTTTTAATAAGAAATTATATAAAAATATGATTCCTGATAACCCAGGTGGAGGTACTGTAAGTTATACAAACCCTTGGGGAGAGCATGATTATTTTGATGATATTGAGGCTCGTGAAGATGGCGGAACGCCTGCTTTTTTACAAACAATGAAAATAGCATTGTCTATTCAGCTAAAAAATCAGATGGGAACTGATAAAATGAAGCAACGTGAAGATGAAATAAATCCTATTATTTTTAAGTGTTTAGAAAATTTAGAAGGCGTAAAAATATTAGCACCAAACAATAAAGATCGATTGAGTATTTTTTCTTTCTATTATGAAAAGTATCACTTTAACTTAGTTGTTAAGCTGTTAAACGATCGTTTCGGAATTCAAACAAGAGGAGGTTGTTCTTGTGCAGGTACTTACGGACATTTTTTATTAAATGTAGATTTAAATACATCACATAAAATTAAAGATCAAATTTCTGAAGGATGTAATACTGATAAACCAGGTTGGGTACGTTTATCTGTACACCCTACAGTAACAGATAAGGAAATAGCGTTTATTTGCAATTCATTAAATACCTTAACTCAGAATATAGCAGAATGGTCGAAAGATTATAAATATGATATGGCTAAAAATGATTATGTTCATAAACTTACTGAACCAATAGAAAAAGAAATAATTGCTGACTGGTTTACCTTATAATATGAATTTATTAACGCCCTCTTTTTTAGAAGAAACCTACGCTAAAATAAAAGAAGAAAAAATAGGAGGTAGGTATATTACTTTAAAAGATATAAAACCTCTTTATAATGATTTACATACAATTATTCAGTCAGCTATAATTGGTCAATCAGAACAAGGAAGAGATATTTATCAACTTAAATTAGGTTCAGGAGCAAAAAAAATACTTGTTTGGAGCCAAATGCATGGTAATGAAAGTACTGGAACCAAAGCTGTTTTTGATTTTTTAAACTTTATTAAATTATATGCCAATAATAAAATTGTAGCTTCAATTTTAAATAATTGTAGCATTACTATTATACCGATGTTAAATCCTGATGGAGCAGAAGTTTATACACGTGTTAATGCAAAAGAAGTAGATTTAAATAGAGATGCAGTTGCTTTAGCGGCAAAAGAAAGTAAATTATTACGAAAAATATTAGATGAATTTAAACCTGACTTTTGTTTTAATCTTCACGACCAAAGAACAATATTTGGAGTGGAAGGAAGCAACAAGCCAGCTACAATTTCTTTTTTAGCTCCGTCTGAAGAAAAAAATAGAGAAATTACACAAGGTCGTAAAGAAACCATGAATGTAATTATTTCGATGAACAACTTGTTACAAAAATTAATACCCAATCATATTGGTCGTTATACTGATGAGTTTTATCCAACGGCAACAGGTGATAATTTTCAGAAATTAGGACATAATACAATTCTAATTGAAGCAGGCCATTATCCGAATGATTATGAACGAGAAATTGTAAGAAAATATAATTTTTATGCGCTTTTACAAGGGATTTATCATATTTCAACAACTGAAAATTTCACAAATTATTTAGATTATTTATCTATCCCTAACAATATCAAGAACTTCTATGATGTTATTTATAGGGATAAAAATAATAAAAAAGATGTCGCTTATCAGTATGTAGAGAAATTAGAAAACGGTAAATTTACCAAGATTTTAATTAAAGAGAATGAAGGTGATTTATCTTCATATATAGCACATGAGGAATTTAACAAAGAATGTTAATAATTAAATATTTCTCAACAAAAGTGTTTTTAAATTAGAAAAAAATTATATTTTAGCAGTATTACTTGAAGAAAACAGAAATAATGAAAAAGTTTGTATTAGATGAAATTGATCATCAAATTTTAGATATTTTAATTGAAAATGCACGTACTCCTTTTACTGACATTGCAAAAAAATTATTAGTATCAGCAGGAACAATTCACGTACGTGTTAAAAAAATGGAAGATGAAGGAATCATTCAGGGTTCGACATTAACGTTGAATTATGATAAAATGGGTTATACCTTTATTGCCCATGTTGGTGTGTATTTAGAAAAAACATCAATGACACAACACGTTTTAGACAGCTTACGCTTAATTCCTAATATAACTGTTGCTTATGTAACAGCAGGGAAATACAATATTTTTTGTAAGGTGAGAGCTAAGAGTACAAACGATGCAAAGGATGTTATTTACAAAATAGATGATATTAACGGAGTTAATCGTACAGAAACGATGATTTCTTTAGAAGAAAGCATTAATGATAAAAAGCGTTTAATGCACGCTATTTTTCAAGAAATTTAAGAATAAATCATATAAAAAAAGGGTTGTATATTTAAATATACAACCCTTTTTTATTAACTTTAAATACTAGTTTTTATAATCCACAGATAGCTTTTATTTATTTAAATATCCCAATTAAAACGTTTAAAAACAATATTCCAGTCATTTGGTAAATCAGCCTTTATTAGTTGTTTTTCGTTAGAAAAAGGATGTACAAATTCTAGTGAATATGCGTGTAAAAAAAGGTTTTCACAATTAAAATGATCAATAAACATTACATTGTGATTTTTGTCACCATATTTAGGATCACCAATAAGTGGATGACTGATTTTATTCATATGAATACGCAGTTGATGTAATCTTCCTGTAGCAGGTTTCATTTCTACTAAACTATATCGAGAACTATCATAGGGTTTTACAGGAATATCAACAATAACATTAGCAACTGTTTTTAAATGTGTTTCAGCCTCTTTATAAACATCCGAATCTCTTCCTTTTACAGGAGAATCAATTACTTTACTTTCAGGAGAATGCCCTCTTACAATTCCGTAATATGTTTTTTGAATCTCATTATTTGTAAATAATTCCTGAAATTTAGACACATGTTTGGTTTCTTTTGCTAACAAAATAACTCCAGAAGTTTTTCTGTCTAACCGATGTATCGGATAAAATTTATGTCCGAATTGATTGAACAACAACTGCAATAAAGAATCTTCATCAGAAACATTTCGTGAATGATACGCATGATGCACAACTACATTATTTGGTTTAGAAACACAAAGTATATAGTCGTCTTCAAAAAGAATAGTAAGGCTCATAAATTTAATTATTTGTGATTTTAAGCTTGGTAAAATTTAATAAAACTAATGAGAATATTCCGCAAATTAAAAAACCTAGAAATAAAGGCAGGGTAGTGGTTTTAACATAAGTTCCTATAAATGTAGCAATAGGAACTGCCATAATTGTAGAAACAAAACCATTTATAGCTGCACCAACTCCGGCAATATGACCTACTGGTTGCATAGCTAATGCTCTGATATTACCAAATAGAAAACCGAGAGAGAAAAACTGCAAAGCAAAAAAGGCTAACAATACGTTTATATCCGGATTTTCTTTCCCGTAAAACAGTACGATATATAATACAGGAATCAGTGTGAAAATTACTAAGAAAGTAGTAATCAGTTTAAACATCCCGAATTTCATAACAAAAGTTCCGTTTAAAAAAGTAGCAAATCCCACCGAAATAGCTAATCCTGCAAAAATATAGGGGAATTCTTCTACTAAGTCATACTGTACCTGAAAAATTTGTTGTGAAGCGCTTAAATATACCATAAATGAACCTGTTATAAAACCAGATATTAAAGTAAATACAACGGCTTGTTTATGTTTTAAAAATTCTTTTGTTCCTTCAATAAAAAGACTGATAGATAGTTTTGTTCTGTTTTCTTTTTTTAATGTTTCTGGTTGGCGCTTCCATAACCAAATCATAACAATAAACCCATATATTAATTGACTGTAAAATATAAATTTCCAACCATAAGCATCTAACATTAATTTACCAATAGCAGGTGCTACAACAGGAACTAGAATAAATATCACTACAATAAATGACATTATTTTAGCCATGTAATTGCCTTCAAAACTATCTCTTACCATAGCAATACTAATTGTTCTTGGGGCAGATAAACCAATACCTTGTAAAATTCTTCCAAAAACCATCATTTCGATGCTCGTTGCACTGATACAAATAAAACTAGCAATTACAAAAACACTAAATCCGAAATAGATAACGGGTTTTCTTCCTAAACTATCGGATATAGGTCCCGAAATTAATTGTCCAAACCCCAATCCTAAAAATATCATTGTTATTAATAGTTGATTATCATTTGAGTTTTGTTGTATGTTTATACTAATTCCTATTTGTTCTAAAGCAGGTAATAATCCATCTATAGATAATGCAACTAACGACATTAAGGCTGCCATTAAACCTATAAACTCTAATTTTGACTTGTTTTTTTGCATTCGGCAAAAATAGGTGTTTATTTTGAGTAGGATTGTTTATATACTCTTTATTATAAAATAAACTATTTAACATAATATTAATTATAGTACAGATGTATTTCATCCATTAGATAGCTATAATTCTATATTATGTAAAATATCCCACAGTGTTTACGTTTTACAAGAATCTATATTACTTGGGTCATTGAACATTAGTATTAAGCTATTCGTTTAATTTGAGTATTCTGTACAATAGTTCAACATTTTTTAAATAAGCGATTCTCAAGAAACATTCTAACTATACATTTGTAGCTATAATTAGACATTATGTAAAATTGCCTCTTGCCAAAATCGCTCGGATTGCTTTTTAAAACTTAAAGCCGAAAAGGCTTTTATTTTTAAACACAATTAGCCAACGCTTGCAACCGGGTAAAGCTAACATTTCGTTTCTATTGAAATTCTCGTATTTGAAGATGATTCCGTTTATATTTTTTTCAGAAGATTCTCGTTAGATATACGCAACAGTACAAAATTACTCTGACGAGATAATTTCTGTACACTTGCTAACTTTGTAGTTTCAATTTATCCTTTTAATTTCTTGCGTTATCTTTTGCCTTGATGCAAAAAAAACAAAAAATAAAGGCTTCAGAATCCTTTGGAAACAATCACGGTTCATTCGCTATATTTTAGAATACATTCTAACTTGTTAATTTTCTTTTAAACTTTGTGAAATCAATGGTGTTTAGTACTAAAAATCTAAAATATTCACTCTCATTTCACCTATTGTTTTAGCCAAAACCTTCTGAGGCCGTTCTTTATAATTCTAACTTCTATTTAACATAATACATCTAGTTGTGTTACAAATTTATCATCTATATCTTTATAACTATTTGTACAATAAATATGGTCAATTGTTTCTTTTAATTCATCAAAACCATAATTGAATTGTCCGTGAGTTACATATAAAAACACTTTTGATGCGCCTTGCTCTTTTAAAGCTTTGGCTAAAAACTTAAATGTTCTACCACCATCAGCTAAATCATCAACAATTAAACATTCTTTGTTTTTTACATCACCTTGAATACTAATTACAGGCGCTCCTTCTACCCTAACCTTATTAGAAGGAACTAAATCAGCATTTAATGCTTCTGCAATTTCGTGTGTTGTTTTATAGGCGCCAGCATCAGGACTAACTAATACTGGATTACCTATTGTTTTATATACTTTTTCAACATATTCAAAATGAGAGATTTTCTCTGAATTATTTATTAACGCTAAAGAAATTGAGCTATGTGGATGTAAAATAAAAACTTTATCAAATTGCATAGAATTAATAAACTTACTGATGATTTTTAAATCAAAAGATTCTCCTTTATTAAAGCGCCTGTCTGAACGTTGACCTATTAAACAAAATATAGTCAGTTTAGCGATAGTAGTTTTGTTTTCAGAATTCTCTGCATCCCAAGCTTCTTTAATAGCACCAGCTCTAAATAAATCTTCATAACTATTACCACGAATTTTAATATGAATATCTCCGTCTTTAGTAATCTTTGCAGATACTTGTCCGTCTTTAAATTTCTTTATCTCGTATTTCATCTGTCAATCTTTTTAAATTATTGTACGATTCTTTTAATCCAGCCCTATCGTCTAATAATATATTACAATAAGGCTTTCTAGTTTTCATTAATGGATTCTCATTAATTAATGAGAAAGGAATATCACGTTCAATTAAATCTTGCTTTATAACGTCTAATTTTTCTCCTTCATTCCCTGTAAATAATATTAACGTGAATCTATAGGATTTACAGATTCTTAAAAGCTCTACTATAGGTTCATAATTAATACCTTTTCTATGGTAATCGAAAACTGTATTATCATAATCAAATGCTACAAATAGACTTTTATGAGCTAAATAATCTTGCTGTTTAATTAAATATTAGTATTAATTCTTTCTCTAATCTCTTGTAGAGTAATTGGATTTAAAAATTTACCGTTTTCATAAATTACTTGTAACTCACCTTTGTTCTCTTCTTCAGAAGTAACCTGGTCTATTAAAACAAATTCATTATTAACTTTATCTACTTTAATTAAACCTTTTGCAGATTTTTTAATTCCATCATCTGTAATTGGGTCTTTAAAAATCTCTCTTCGTTCTCCGTTAACTACTACAGAAGTAGCTTTCATTGCAAAACCAAAAGTATCTCTTGTATTAAACTGATAAGTGAAAGAACCAATTCCTAAAACTACATTAGTAGAAGCAAAACCTTTATCGTGTAATCGTTGACAAATATTTTCTGCTCTTTCCGTAGTAATACTATCTCCATAAATAGCTCCAATATGGCTATCTAAAATTTTAAAACCTTGTTCGTTTACTGTTCCTCCAAAAATATCCCATAGTAACTCTACTACTCCTTTATCTTTTGGTGCTTTTCCGCCAAGTGTTTTAGTTTCACCACAAATAATATCTACAGGGTCTCCACTATCTGGACGTATTACTAGCTTACCATCTCTTGCTAAGACTTCCTCTTTTAATTGTGGTAAATAATCTGTTAATACTTTCCATAAATCCCAAGTATCACTTACTACTGATAAGATCCCACTAGAATAAGTATTCATTAAAGTTTTAAAAGTACCTATTTCATCATCTTTTGTTCCTGCACACATTACAGAGTGTTCTGTTGCATTCACCGAACCTACTACAAAACCTTCTGCTTTGTAATATTTTCTCAAACTACTTATTATTGGTAAAGTATCAGAACCTAAAAATACTGCTCCGTGTCCCATTCCTGAAGATATAGCGCTTTGTAAACCTCCCATACCTCGCATTGAAAAATCGTGCCCTTGAAAATCTATAAAAGCTTCATTTTCTTTATCCGTTTTTAACACCCAATTTTTAAAAATTCTCTTATAACGTAATGCTATAGAAGCTGATGTCATTGGTTGCCATAACATAGTAGATAAAATAGTTTCTAAAAAGTTAGTTATCCAATAGAATTTTTTATCTGTATTTACTACAGTAACCATAGGAACTCTAATTGGTACCTCTACTCCTTCTGGAAGTGACTTCACTTTTATTGGTAAATATTGTAAATCGTGTAACTCTTCATAATGTGTTACATCATAATCAGTACCTAAATACAAAGACAATTCTTCCTTTAACTCATTACAAACTTTTGCCTTAGGTTTTGAAAAGAAATTATCTTGAAAATAATCGTGTAACCATTGAAAAACGTATTGTTGTCCAAATGAAACTACTTTATCACAACCCTTTGGAGCATATTTATTACTTCTAGGTGTCCAGTTAGAATAAACTTCTTCTGTTCCTTTAGGATATTGTTGGTGATGTCCTGTTTTGTAACCGTCAGTTAATAATAATCCGTTCATAATTTCTTTTTTAAAATTTAACTAATGCTTTATTTATATTATCAAATATTGGTGTGTTATATTTCTCACACAATGTATATACATATTTACTCTTATAAAACTCTTTAGGGCATATAATAATTAATTTATTAGAGGCTACGTAAAGACCTAGTTCAACAAGAGATATTGGTGATTTTGAGTCAGAAAGAAAGTTTAATAAAATGATATCTGCTTTTGATAAAGTATCTAACTCCCATTGAATATGTAGCTTCATTTCTTTATCACTCAATTTATCGTGATTCCTATTTGTAGGGTCTAAATAATATTACTATCTCCTATTTCTTCAATTATTGTTTTTCTTCAGTTACCAAAATATCTTTTATCAATACTTCCTGCTAAGAAAACATAATTTCCTTTCTCTTGTGGTAATTGTTTCTCTGATGTATAAACCAAAATAATTGTATTTGCGTAATTATAACACAAATATATAATTGATTTAGATTTCGCACAAGTTTATTTGTGTTTTTTTACATAAAACTGATTTTACTTTACTAAATCTCGAAAAAAATTCCTTCTTTCTTTAATTTGAAATATCTTTGTTTATTGAATTTAAACAAGTTAGCAGGTCTTCCTGAACCTTTATAAACTTTTTCATCGAGCTCATCTAAAACATTAAGACTTAACATTTTTTTTCTGAAATTGCGTCTATCTATTGATCTTCCTAATAAGGTTGTATATAGTTTTTCTAAATCTGAAAAAGGAAACTTAGTGTCTAATAACTCAAAACCAATTGGTTCATATGTTATTTTACCTTGTAATCTGGTAATAGCCATTTTCAAGATTTCTTTGTGGTCAAACGATAACTTTGGTAGTTCATCAATTTTAAACCATTGTACTGCTTCTGCATCGGTTGATGCAAATATTTTAAAAGCACTAGGTTTAATTAGACCAAAATAAGCAACAGATACTACTCGACTTCTAGGATCTCTTTTAGGGTTACCAAAAGTATATAGCTGTTCTAAGTAGTTAATTTTAATACCTGTCTCTTCTTTAAGTTCTCGCTCTACTGCTTCTTCTAAAGATTCATTGTTTAAAACAAAGCCTCCAGGAATTGCCCATTCTCCTTTAAAAGGTTCATATTTTCTTTTAATAAGTAGTACAGAAATTGTTTGCTCTTCATAGCCAAAGACTACAGCATCTACAGAAAGTTTAATTGCTTGTTGCATTTTATGCGTATTTATTACGCTAATATATGCAAAAATAATAATTAGAACTATAATTCCATTCAATACACATTACCACTTCACTCCTATCGTCGCTTCGGACAAAACGTATTCTATTACATTTTTAAAGAAACATTTGAGAAGAAAAAAATAAAAGTAAGATTGTTTCTGCAAACGGCTTTTACCAAAGCAAAATAAGATAACGCAGAACATTATAGTGCAAATGTTTTGATTTTTTCAATACACTATTTTCAAGTAAATTCAGATTACATCTCATTGTATTTTCTAGATAATTACCCGTTGGATGATAACCTAGAAATAACTTATTATCATTATTATTATTATTAGGCTAGAATTTTATGAGATAAAGTTGTTGTTTTATTTATAGTGAAGCATCAAAAACAGACAATGAAATCATAAATAAGTATGTCAAAAATCATATATGTAAATAGTAAAGGAAATAGTTTTCGCTTGGTTATTAAATAAATCAACCCAAAAAAGAAAGCTATTAACCACTCCTACAAATCCTTGATAGCTGTGCATGAAACCAAATATTACTGCCTGTGCATTTAATACTAATACCAACTAATTTTGCTATTATCAAATACATTTTATAGGTAGAAAAAATTAATATAGTTTAAACTATTGCCTATTAATAAGCAGCTGTTAAACTTTAATTATATTTTTAACAAAAATATAATAGCATCCATTTAATTGTATATTTGCATTTCTTACTAAAAATAGTATACTAAACAGTTATCCTTTTTATTTTTATGCCTTTTAAAAAATTACATTCCGATATAAAAGAGAAATTAGAATCTCTTGAAATAACAACACCTACTCCTTTTCAGAAAGCGAGTATTCCTGTAATAAAAAGCGGTGCTAATATTTATTGTACTGCTCCAGAAGGTAGCGGAAAAACAACCACACTAATACTAACTACTTTACAAAAATTAAAATTTGAAGCTGTTGGTAATGCCCCAAGAGCCATTGTTTTAGTAGGAGATAATAAAAAAGCTACTGAACTTCATAATGCTTTTTTAAAATACACTAGATATCACCCGTTACGTGTATATTTAGGTGATGAAAAATTGCATATTGATGTGTTAAAATCAGAAATATTTGAAGGTGTTGATGTTCTAATAGCGACTCCTAAAATTGTAAACAAGTTACTTTTGTTAGAAGGTTTAAGTATTTCTCAGTTAAAGATATTTAGTATACATGATGCTGATTTTTTAGTTAATAATGCTTCATATACTGCTCTTATGTCAATTACTCAGAGTCTTAATAAATGTCAGTTTGTATTATATTCAAAAAAAATGCACCCGATTCTAAAGCGTTTAGAATCTTATTTTATGCAATATGCCAAGACAATTACTGTTTAACTAGCTAAACAAGATTTGAAATAAATTTTATAAAATTCTTCATTCAGGAAGTTAAGCTTACTCAGTACTATTTAATAAGTGTTGTTTGTTATATATAAATTATAGCGCTCTTTAATTTTATTTGAAAACATCAATAAATAAAAAAGCCTGTACAATTTATAATTGTACAGGCTTTAAATAATCTAAAAAAACTAATTTTTAGATCCCCCTTCTTGTTCAATGTTTCTTAAGCTTATATAAAAAGTAAAGAAGCTACAATCATCCAACCACCAACGATAAGACCAAAAACACCTAACTTCCCTAATTTTGGCGCTAATTTTTCTCTTAATGCTGCTGCTTTTTGTAGTGCTGCTTCGTTTTTACTCAGTAATATTTTATTAATCATCCCAAAACCTAACATAAAACCTAGTACTGCCTGAACTAAACTTCCTGCTAAAAGAGTAATCCACCAAATAGGTAATGATGTAATCCATCCCATATTTAAAAAAGCAGAGATAACTCCCCAAACACCTGCTAAACAAAAAACTAAACCTATCCAACCTTGGTATGGTTCAATTTTATCTAATAACTCTTGTGCATTTGGTTTTTTTGCTAAAATCAAAGATGGTACTGCGATAATACTTAAAAGGATTAATGTAATTCCGTAAATCATAATTTTTAGTTTTTAATAGATTAGTGTAATTGTATGTTGCAAAGTTGCATGAATCACTAAATATATTTAAGACCAAATACCGTGAAATTTACCTCCCTATTTTCAGGGATACCTTTAAATGTAAGCTACTATAAAATCCCGTGTTCCATTGCATAACGTGTTAATCCAGCAATATTACGTACACTTAATTTTGAAATTAAATTTTTACGATAACTCTCTATAGTATGTGTACTTAAAAATAATTGAGCAGCAATTTCTTTCGTTGTAAATTCTTTAGCGATAAGTTTTAACACTTCTTTTTCTCTTTTAGTTAAAGAAATTTCAGGTTTAGATTTGGCAACAAACATTGCTTCCATCAATATGTTTTTTATTCTTGGTGAAAAATAATTATCTCCTTTTAAAATCGTTTTAATAGCTTTTAATAGCTCTGTTTTTTCAGCATTTTTAGATAAATAGCCATTCACATTAGCGGTTATTAATTGCTGTATTTTTACAGGATCTTCTAACATACTTACTACTAACGTTTTTGTTGTAGGAAACTGCGTTTTAATAGCATCATTTAATGTGATACCATCCATTTCTGGCATGTTAATATCAGTAATCACTAAATCTATTTTTTTAGTCGTATTAATTTGTAAATATTTAAGCGCCTGCGTTCCTTTAGTAGCGGTTAGTACTATCGTTATGTTTTTTTCTTCAGAAAGAATGCTACGTAAACCATCTAAAAACATGCTATGATCATCTGCTATAATTATAGAGTATTGTGTTGTCATAATTTTTATTCTTCTAAGAGAACCACTTATTGTTATTAGGCTAGCTTTATTTAATGTAGCGTTAATTTAAAATTCGTCTTTAAATATCTTTATTCTGTCTTAAAAATAAATAGCGTACTAACTTTAAATATGTAATTAATAAATTGATAAAACAAAAGTATACTAAAACTAGCTTAGTAAATAATAATTTTATAGTAGTTTCAATAACTATTTTAAAGGTTCTTTAAATTTATTATAGGAACCAAAATATTTTAAGAAACAGATAATTATTTTTAAATTTCATAATAGCAGAACTTAAAAAACTAATTACATTTGCTTTTAATTATGAAAAATAAGCTTAGCCAAAAACAAAAAGAACTCATTGAGAGTTTTGGAGTCGTTCAAGAAGGAATGGGATTGTCACCTGCCTCTGCTCGTGTTGATGCACTACTTATTGTAGCTGATACTCCTGAACTAACATTTGATGAGATTCGTAAAAATTTAGAGTTGAGTAAAAGTGCAACTAGCAATGCTATTAATAATTTATTAATGCTAAAACGTATTGGTTACAAAACAAAACCAGGAGATCGAAAAAGGTATTTTCATACCAAACTAGGTCAATGGAGAAATTCCTTTAAAGATAGCATTAATGCACTTACAAGCTATAACGAAGTTGTACTTCAGATACTTAATAACAGAACTAACGAAACACCCGAATTTAATTCACAACTAAAAGACTTTACGCAATTTATAGAGTATTATCAAAAAGAGAGTATTAAATTGATTGAAAATTGGAAAAATAAATAAGTTTTTTTTACAAAAAATAGTTCTTTTAATTCAGAACTAATCAATTAACACAAAACTAAAAAACATCAAAAAGTAAAATGATTAAATTTTGGACTGCAAATAAACAAGCAATCATATATGCACTTATAGTTATCTGTGTCGTTTTAGTCTTTCGTTTTTTTACCAAATTATTTCATAATTTATTAGAAAAGCAATCACGAAAGAAACGTCCAAATGAAATACCTAAAACAATTCATCTAACACAAAAAATATTAAATTCTTTGTGGATTGTATTAGGTATTATGGCACTTGCTTTTATATTTATTGATAAAGAAAGCTACAAAACTGCTACCGAAAATTTTTACCTTGTTTTTTATTTAGGCATCGTAGCTGTACTAACAATAACCACAGCATCATTAACAAAAACATGGTTTACGCGTACTATTGACAAAAAAACAAAGAACAACGAAGATCCAACGAGCTATAAATTTTTAAGCTATATCACTTTTATTAGTATTTATTTTATTGGCGCCATATTAGCCATACTTGCTTTCCCTTCTTTACGTGGTATTGCCCAAACCGCTTTAGGTGGTGCTGGTGTACTTGCCGTTATTGCAGGTGTAGCTTCTCAGGAAGCTTTGGCGAATGTAGTTGGCGGAGTTTTTATCATCTCTTTTAAGCCTTTTAAAATTGGTGATATCATTAAACTAGATGAAACAATGGTAGGTCGTGTTACAGATATTACCTTACGCCATACAATTATAAGAAATTATGAAAACAAGATGATTGTTATTCCTAACTCAGTAATTAACAAAGAAAAGTTGATTAATTATGATTTAGGTGAACGTATGTGTTGCCAGTGGATAGAAGTCGGTATTTCATACAATTGTAATATTGATTTAGCTAAACATGTTCTTAGAGAAGAGTGTGAAAATCATCCTAATATACTAGATCATCGTAGTGAATTAGATAAATATAACAATGTAAAAAAGGTTGTTATTCGAGTTATAAATCTAGGAGATTCAGCAGTAACATTACGTGCTTGGGCCTGGGCCGAAAATTTTGACAAAGCCTTTGTTATGAAATGTGATTTATATGAAAGTATTAAAAAACGTTTTGATAAAGAAGGTATTCAAATTCCTTTTCCTCACAGAACAATGGTTTTTCAAGATCAACAAATAGATAAATTTAATAGAAAATAAGAACTCCCTAAAAATGAATAAGTTTAAAATAATTATAGCGCTTCTTTTTATCGTATCAATTGCAAATGCACAAGAAAAATCAGCATCGTTACAAAAAAGAACAGCTATTAGTGTAAAAGAAAAATTTCCGAATGCTCGTTTACTTAATTTTGAATACGGACAGTCATTAGCGCGTAATTTTGATTCTGAGTTATTAGGAGTTAATTTTAATAACGCTAAAATAAAGACTCAACATACTTTTAAAGCATCTGCAAATATTCCTTTGCATAGATCAAAAAACAGAAAATGGGCTGTTACTGGTTCTTTAAATTATCTATTAAATTCCTTTGAATTTGAGAATGTAAATGAAACTAATCAACCTATATTCGAACAAAACGGAACTGTAAATTTTCATAATTTTTCTACAGCAATAAGTTCAACCTATTTCTCATCACTTTTTAAAAAACCTGTAATTTATAATGCTTCATTTATTGTTGATGGAAATAATAAAGGCTTAGAACGTGTTAAAGGTTTAGTTGGTTTATCTTTTATTTTAAAAAGAACGCAACGTACCATGATGACTTTAGGTGCCATTGTTTTTGTTGATCCAACATCTCAAATACCTTTTTTTCCTACTTTTTCATACAGTCACAAATTTAAAAACTCTAAATGGGAATTAGATTTTATACTACCACAACGTCTATTATTTAGAAGATTCGTTGGTGAAAATGGTAGATTTTCAATTGGTAGTAGTTTTGGCGGTAATGGTTTTTATGTAAATATAAAAGACAACCCTGCTTATACCGAAACATTTGAATACAGTCAATTAGAAATTAAATCGGGTGTTATGTATGAATACCGATTTAATAATTTTTTGATAGGTACTTTTCAAGGAGGTTTGCAAAATTTTATCAGCAATCGTTTAACAGAAAAAGGAGCTTCATCAAAAGATTACATCTATCAAAATACTCAAAAAGCTACCGGATACTTTCAAATAGGTATTTCCATAGATCCTTTTGCAAAGAAAAAAACTAAAAAATAATAGTAAGAGTCCCCCGCTCTATTTTATAGATATTAATTGCTATAAAAACTGCGTTCGTTTAAGTCTATAATCTAGATATTTACGAACGCTTATTTTTTATTTCAATATAAAAAAGAATGAATATTCATTTTTTTCGTATCTTAGTAATCTAAAAGAACTTTATGAAACCATTCTGGAATATTTTACGGATACTATTAGCACTATTTATACTAAATGCTGGAGTTCAACATTTTATTAAACCTGATTTTTTTAGTCCATTCGTACCCAACTTCTTGGTATATAAAACTTTTATTGTCTTTGCTTCAGGAATTATTGAGATCGCCTTGGCAATAATGTTACTAATTCCTAAATACAAATATATAGCTGCAAGTGGAATCTTAATTTTAATGCTAATTTTTCTACCAATACATATATGGGATGTCTTTTCTGATGTTCCCGCAATTGGTAGCCATAAAGCAGCTCTAATACGATTACCAATGCAGTTTGTTTTAATTGCTTTGGCTTACAAACTTAGAAAAAAAACAAATAATGGCTAAACTTCAAAAAAGTATTGATAAAAGAAATGCACTTGTAAAAGCAACCATCGGGTTGGTTAATAATAATGGTTTTCATGCTACACCAATGAGTAAAATTGCGAAAATGGCAAACGTTTCGCCTGCGACTATTTATTTATATTTTGAAAACAAACAAGATTTAGTAAACCAAACATATATAGACGTTAAAGCAAAATATACTGATTATGCTTTTGCAACTTTTGATGAAAAAATAGCTGTAGAAGAAGGGTTTAAATTAATATGGCATCGTATTGCAGACTTTAAATTAAGAGAATGTGAAAATGCCATGTTTTTAGCGCAATGTAATAATACACCAATGATTGATGAACTAAGTAGACAAGAAGGTATTAAGCATTTACAACCCCTACTAGACCTTTGGACTCGTGGTAAAAAAGAAGGAATTATTAAATCGATGTCTGATTATTTATTATATGCTTACGCTATAAATCCGTTATCTTTTTTAATGACTTCTCAAAAACGTGGTGCATTTACATTAAATAAAACTCATCTAGAAGAAGCTTATCAATCGGCTTGGAATAGTATAAAAGTTTGTAATTAATATGAAAAAAACAGCCATTATATTAGGAGCAACAGGGTTAACAGGATCACTTGTACTGCATAAATTAATTGAAGATGATAACTACAATAATATCAAATTATTCTCACGAGCTAAAATTAAAGGGTTACCTAATAAAGTAACTCAGTTTATAGGAGACATTTTAAAGTTAGCTGATTTTAAAAATGATTTTACTGCGGATGAAGTGTTTTGTTGTATTGGCACAACAGCAAAAAAAACGCCAGACAAAAACACTTATAAACAAATAGATTACGGTATTACAGTAACAGCAGCTAAGTTATCAAAAGAAAATAATATAGCTACTTTTTTAGTGGTTTCTGCAATGGGAGCAAATAAAAAAAGTAATGTATTTTATAATAAAACAAAAGGAGAAATGGAATACGCTGTCTTATCTCTAAACATAAAGAACACGTTTATTTTAAGACCTTCTTTAATTGGTGGTAATCGTAAAGAACATAGATTTTTAGAAAAAATAGGGTTGCTTGTATTTAAAGTTGTTCAACCATTATTTATCGGAAAATTAAAACAGTACAAAATCATAAATGCTGAAACTATTGCACAAGCAATGCTAAACTTAGCAAATAAAACAAACAATACTGAAGTCATTATTACTTCAAACGAAATAAAAAAAATAGCATCAATATAAATTATTAATTATGGAATTATTAGATAAGTTAAACTGGAGATACGCTGCTAAAGCGATGAATGGCGAAAAAGTAGCTGAGGATAAAATAACACGTATTTTAGAAGCTGCACGATTGGCTGCAACATCAAGCGGATTACAACCTTTTGAAATATTTGTAGTTAAAAATCAAGAAATAAAAGAACAGATAAAGCCAATTGCATGGAATCAATCTGTAATTACCGATTGCTCACATTTACTCGTTTTTGCTGCCTGGGACACGTATACTGTAGAAAGAATTAACTATATGTTCGATTTAACGAATGAAATTCGTGGTTTTAAAAACGAAGGTTGGGAGAATTATCGTCAAATGTTATTAGGTATGTACCCTCAAAAAGATGCTGAGGAAAATTTTATTCACGCTGCTAAACAAGCATATATTGCTTTTTCTCATGCCATTATAGCTGCTGCTTATGAAGGTGTAGATGCAACACCTTTAGAGGGGTTTGAACCAGACGCTGTTGATAAAATTTTAGGATTACGCGAAAAAGGGTTACGTAGCGCTGTTTTATTACCGTTAGGATATAGAAAAGAAGCTGAAGATTGGTTAGTTAACTTGGTAAAGGTTAGAAAACCTATGAAAGATTTAGTTACTGTAATAGCATAATTTTTGTAAAAAGTTTATTGAAAAAGGAAAAGGGGTCTTTTTTAAATCTTGCCAAAATTTATTTTCAGGAAAAGAACAACAAATAATTAAAATTGCTCATAAACTTAGAAAAACAAATGGAATTTAATTTTTATGATAAAAAAGATAGTAGAGGGCTTATAAATAATGTTTTTAGCTTAGCTTTTACGCAAGATGACTTACCATTTGCAGCAACGATTATACCTACTACTTTACCAGCTTTAGCATATTTTTTTGGAGGAGAACAAATAATCGTTCATAAAAAAAAGACAATCTCTTTTAAAAGTTTAACCATCGTTGGTCAGTTTTCATGTAACTATGAATACTTTTTAAATAATGAGAGTTTTAATTTAGGAATAAATTTACATCCTACTGCCTTATATAAAATTTTAGGAAAAAACGTTTCAATGTTCACAAATAATCATGTTTCTTTAGAGAAAGTCAATGATGAATTATTTAAAAAATTAAACCCTATTTTTTTAAAGCATGAAAAAAACGTCTCTGATTTTATAAAAGAGATAATAGAGTTTATAGATAATTTAGAATTAATTGTTGATAAAGATGTTGTGTTTATTGATAAAGCTATTACATATATTTCTGAAAATGACGGAATGATTCAGATGGCAGATCTCCTAAAAATCATTCCTTTTTCTCAAAAATCTATAGAAACAAAATTTAAAAAAATTATTGGTTTAACACCTGGTAAATATATTAGATTGATTCGTTTTACAAGACTAATGCGAAAATATGAAAATAATGAAATAGATTTAAATGATCTTATTTATATGTATAATTATCACGATCATTCTCACTTTATAAAAGACTTTAAATTGTTTATGTTAAAAACTCCTAAAGAATATTTTAAAAAAGAATATCCTTTGATAAAAGCATATTCCAAAGATTTATAATTACGATTATTTACAGTTACTATTTTTAATAGATGATTATATTTGGATAACGTTTAGAATTTAACATCTTTTAAATAAAATGTATTAAACAAAAAATAGTTAGTGGTAAAAAGTGCGAAAATTATTTTTTTCGCACTTTTTTTTGTGTTCTAAAGTTTCATTTTTTTCTAGTTTAAAAAAAAGAATAAGAATTTTTATTTTTATAACAAGTTAAGTAAAATTAATTATTACTTTCACAAACATGTATTTATCTTATTACTTAAGCTCATAAATAATCATAATAACAATTAATATGTTAAAAAAATAAACATATACGATTATTTACATTTATAAGCACTATAAAGTTTTTACATTTGTATAACACACAAGTATAATATGTTTATAAGGGGAAAACATATTAAAAAATTAGGGGATAAAAAAGGGCAATTTAATTTGCCCTTTTTTATGCATTAAATAATCAAAAATACTATTCGAATTTTAAATATTTAATTAAATCAATTTTCGTAGCTTTATAAGCTTTAAAACCAACAACAGCGAATACTAAAACAATTAAAATAATTGGTGTTAAAACATATGGTAGTATTGGCATATCAATTCTATAAACAAAATTCTGCAACCAGGTTTGCATAAAATAATATGCAATAGGAATTAATATTACTGAAGAAATTAAAGTAATTTTTAAAAAACTTTTTATTAGTTCAACCATAATTTCTTTAATAGAAGCACCTAATGTTTTTCTTATAGCAACTTCTTTTAATCGCTGCTGAATTGTTAATGTTGCTAAAGCAAATAACCCTAATAAAGAAATAATAATCACAACAGAAGTTAATATTAAAAATAATGTTTTTTGATTTTGATACTTTTTAAACGTTTTAGCAAAGCGTTTGTTTAAAAACTGTGCATTAAAGGGGTAGCCTTGCTCTACATTCTCTTTCCAATAATTCTCTATGTGCTTTAAAGTCTCTGATACATTATTTGGTTTTATCTTAAACTGTATTTGCCAAAAATTTTGTTTAATCCAGTCAAAAGTATTCCAATGAAACATAAAAGTTGGTACTATTTTACGATCTAAACCAAATGAATGGTAATCTTTAACCATACCAACAATTTCAAAAACTTTAACTTTATTGGTTTCATCACTAAAACCTGGTTTTATTTTTTTTCCAATTGGGTCATCATAAATATTAAGCTCTTTTGCTAATGTTTCATTTATTAAAATATTATTAATAGTATCTGAAGCTTTATTTTTGTCTAAAAACCTACCTTTTAACAAAGTTACTTCCATTGTTTTCAAATAATTAAAATCAAAAGCATTTGCATAAGCTTGTATTGAGAGGGCTTTATAATCTACATTTGTAGACATTGAACTCCCTCCTCCAATTGTAAAGGAATTACTTGTAACCACATCAATATTTGGATGTTTTATTAATTCCTTTTTAGCGAGTTCATATTTTTTAAATCTATTATCAAAATCATTGAGTGATACAATAACAACTTGTTCTCCTTTAAAACCAAGATATTTATTCATCATATAATTTACTTGATTATAAATGACGACTGAACCTGTTAAAAAGAACCCAGAAATTAAAAATTGAACACCTAGCATAATATTTCTTGCAAAAACACCTTGTTTGCTTCTTGAAATATTGCCTTTTAAAACTTCAACAGCTTTAAATTTTGATAAATAAATAGCTGGAATAAAACCAACAGTTAATGAAATAAGTAATGCTAAGATTCCAACTTTTAAAAGTAATTCTATATTTAAAATTGAAATTTCTTTATTCATAAAGTCATTAAATGATGGCAAAATAAGTTCTACCAAAACTAATGATAAAATGAATGCTATAAATCCTTGTAAAACAATTTCTAAAGCATATTGTTGTGTTAAAGCAAGTTTAGAAAGTCCTAGCGTTTTTTTAACTCCAACTTCTTTTGCTCTTTGTGTTGCTGAAGCAATTGATAAATTAATGAAATTTACACAAGAAATAATGATTAATAAAACTGATAAGGATAACATTATTAAAATTAATTGATAATTTCCTTTCCCTTCTGGCCCAGCATCATCTGCAATTGTTTTTAAACGAATGTCTTTTAACGGTTCAAGAATAACAGTTGTTCCATTTTTTCCGAAAAAATCTTCTATTGATAAACCATCTTTTTTAGCTTCTGGTTCTGTAACATTTTTAAACCAAACAGCATTTACTTTCTTATTTAATTCTTTTAAGTCTGAACCTATATTTGTTTTAACAAACAAATTATTTGAGAAACTACCCCATTTTCCTTCTAAATCTTCTTTAAACTGAATGACCATTTTTGGCATAAAATAATGCTTACCAGTTATTTTATAAACAGTTGTAACTATAAAACTTCTATCTTGAAAATCAATTGTTTTTCCAATTGCAGATGTTTTTCCAAACAAATTTTTAGCTTGTTCTTCTGATATAGCTAAATGGTTTCTACCTTGCTTAAAAGCTTCTGAACTACCTTCTTTTATCTGAAAAGGAAAAAACTCAAAGAAACTAGACGTTCCTTTTAACACATTTCTAACATATGATTGTTTCCCATTCACTTTAATTAGCGTGTTATGAGTCCAGCTATTACTTAAATAAAAGTTATTTATTTCAGGTATTTCATCATTAAATTTTTCTCCTTCTAAATTGTTACTACTTGCCCAAATTTCTCCATCAGACATTTTATGAATTACTCTGTAAACTTCATTTGCACTTGGATTCTTAATATTATAACTTTCTTCATCATTTAAGTATAATAACACCAATAATAACCCAGCAAAACCTAAAGTTAAACCAAATATGTTAACGACTATATTTAACCAATTCTTTTTACTATTTCTAAAAAATATTTTAAACCATATTTTAAACATAATTATTCGAATTTCAAATATTTAATTAAATCGATTTTTGTTGCTTTATAAGCTTTAAAACCAACGACAGCGAGCACTAAGACAATTAAAATAATTGGCGTTATTATGTATGGTAGTATTGGCATGTCTATTCTGTAAACAAAGTTTTGTAACCAGTTTTGCATAAAATAATAAGCAATAGGAACTAGTATTACTGAAGAGATTATTACAATCTTTAAAAAATTTTGTAATAACTGAATCATAATTTCATTTACTGATGCGCCTAATGTTTTACGAATTGCTACTTCTTTTAATCGTTGCTGAATTGTTAAGGTTGCCAAAGCAAATAACCCTAATAAAGAAATTAAAATAACTAATAAAGAAAGCACTAAAAACAATGTTTGTTGCTTCTGATATTTTTTATACGTTTTGGCGAATTTCGTATCTAAAAACTCATATGAAAAAGGATACTTTACATCTATATTTTGTCTCCAATATGTTTCTATTTCTGCAATAGAACTATCCATATTATTAGGTTTTATTTTAAATTGAATTGCAGGAATCCAACCATGTGTAAACTCTAAACCTTCCCATGGTACTAAAAACATAGGTGCTATTTTAGAATCAAAACCATCAAAATGATAATCTTTAATCATACCTATTACTTCAAATGAGTTTGATTCATCTTCGTCTTCAAGCCAACCTAAAGCTAATTTTTCTCCTAAAGGATTGTTATAAATACCTAATGCTTTAGCAGCTGTTTCATTTATTATAATTTTATTGGTTTTATCTGTTGCTTTTTCATCAGAAAAGTTTCTACCTTTTAGTATTTCAATTTTAGCAAAATCTATATAATTATAATCTACAACGTTTGATGCTGTATTTAAACTTTTGTCGTTTACTTTATGCCTTAATCCAGTACCATTTACATAGCCTTCTCCTGGAACGAACATACTTGCTGTTACAGCAATAATGCTTTCTTTTTTAGATAAAACTTCTTTTGCTAATTTATATTTTTGAAATTTATTAGGCATACTATAAACATCTACAGAAAGTACTTGTTCCTTATCAAAACCTAACTCTTTTTCCATCATATAGTTAATTTGATTTCCTACAATTAACATACTAATAATAAAAAAACCAGAAATTAAAAACTGTAATCCTAACATTATGTTTCTAGCTAAATTTCCTTTTTTACTTTTAGAAACACTTCCTTTTAATACTTCAATAGCTTTAAAATTAGAAAGATATATTGCAGGAATACTACCTACAAAAAGAGATATAAATATTGCCGTAAAAAATAACGTTATTAATGAATTTGAATGTAAAATTGAAATTTCAGTTTCAACAAATTCATTAAAAAATGGTAACGATAATTCTACAATTACCAAAGCAAAAAGAAATGATATAAATCCTTGTAAAACAATTTCTAATATATATTGAAAAAGTAAATGTTTTTTAGGCAAACCAAGTGTTTTCTTTACTCCTACTTCTTTAGCTCTTTGGCTTCCTGTAGCTACAGATAAATTGATGAAATTTACACAAGAAATAACAATTAAAAGAATAGATAAACCTAATAAAACCATTAATAGTTGATAATTTCCTGTTCCGCTCGGTCCTGCTCTTTTTGCAGTATTATGCAAATACAACGTATCTAGTTTGTCTAAAAGTACTGTTGGAATTCCGTATTTTTTATCAAACTCTGGAATTGTCATTCCATGACTTTCAACCTCAGGTCTATATGCTTTTTCAATAATAACTTGATTCATTTTTTGTTGTAAATCTTCCAAATCTGTTCCTTTAGTAATTCTGCAAAAAACTTCATTATTATGATTTCCCCAATTAACTTCAAATGCTTCATCAAACTGAATTAAAACTTCAGGTTCGTGATGTGAATTCTTCGGAATTTCATATACACAGCTTACAATATAATTTTCCCCATCAATTTTTACCGTACTACCTACCGCTTTATCTCCTTTAAAAATTCTTTCAGCATATGCTTTTGATAATGCAATATTCTTTCTTGTTTCAGTAAATTTCTGAGAAGATCCTGCTATAATTTCAAAAGGGAAAAAGTCAAAAAATTGAGGTTCTGTAAATATTGTTTTGTCATTAAATTCATAACCATCTTTGTACTGAATTACCTTACTCCTATAAAATGGTTTTACCATTATAGATGCTGTTACTTCTGGTAACTCTTTTGGAAATGTTAAATACATTCCGGCATTTACGGTATACCAAACTTCATCATTTTTAGCCTGTTTTAGGTTTACTCGATAAACATCATCCTTATTAGGATTCCATTGATTATAACTTTTCTCTTCGTTTAAGTATAATAAAACAATTAATAAACCAGCCAAACCTAAGGTTAAACCACTAATATTAATAATTGTATTTAACCAGTTTTTTTTGCTATTCCTAAAAAATATTTTTAACCATATTTGATACATAAATTTTTCTTTTTTAGATTAGTTAATTAAAACATCAACTTTATGCTCATTCTTTTTCTCAGAAATTACTTCCCCGTCTTTTAAAGTAATAATTCTTGAAGAAAATTTAGCATCGTAAGATGAGTGTGTAACCATAACAATTGTAGCTCCAGAAGCATGCAATTCAGTTAATAATTCCATTACATCATTACCACTTTTACTATCTAAATTACCTGTTGGTTCATCGGCTAAAATTAATTTAGGATTCGTTACTAAAGCTCTAGCTACAGCTACTCTTTGTTGCTGACCACCAGACAATTGTAACGGAAAATGTTTTGCTCTATGCGCAATACCAATCCGTTCTAAAATTTCTGTAACTCTAACTTTTCTTTCGGATGCTTTTACCTTATTATAAATTAAAGGAAGTTCTACATTTTCGTATACTGTTAACTCATCAATTAAATTAAAATTCTGAAAAACAAAACCAATATTTGCTTTACGCAGGCTTGATCTTTCTTTTTCATTAAACTTTGCCACTTCTGTTTCATCAAATAAATAGCTTCCTTCGTTTGGCGCATCTAACAAACCAATAATGTTTAATAAAGTTGATTTACCACAACCTGATGCTCCCATAATTGAAACAAACTCTCCTTTTTTAACTTCTAAACTCAACTTATTTAAAGCTGTTGTTTCTACTTCTTCTGTTCTGTAAACCTTTACTAAATTTGTTATTTTTATCATTTTAATATGTTTTTTAATTTTTTATTTAACAGTTCTCGACTCCGCTCGAACTGACATTAACTTTATTACTTTACAACTTTTAAACTCTAATTTATATTTACCTCTTCCATCTTTTCAAAATCATCATAGCTAGAGGTAATTACTTTATCTCCTTCCTTTAAACCTTCAATAATTTCGTAATAAAAAGGATTTTCTCTACCTATTTTAATGTTTCTTTTTACTGCTTTATTATCCGAATCTAAAACAAAAACCCATTTACCATTTGTACTTTGATAAAACAATCCTTTAGGTATTAATAAAGCTTTTGTTTTACCAGATAAAAACACTTTACTATTTAAAGACATACCTCTTTTTATGTTGTTTGATAAAGTATCCTTCTCAAACAATAATTCTACTTTAAATTGTCCGTTTTGTACTTCAGGATAAATTTTTGATAAGACTATTTTATAATTTTCATTATTTGCAGAAACGCTTCCTTTAATTCCCTTTTTAAGTTTAGAAATATAGTATTCATCAACATTTGCTACTAATTTATAACCGTCTAAAACATCCATTTTTCCGATTGGTTGTCCTTGATTATAATTTTCTCCTAATATTGGGTTAAAAGAAGATAACAAACCATCTACCGGCGCTTTTACAGTAAAATTTTCTTTGTTTTTACGTAATAACTCTAAGCTTTTTCCCATGTTATTTAACGATGAATTTATACTTATTAATTGTAAATCTCTACTCCTTTTTTCTTCTGAAACACTTTTTTTAATTACGCCATTTCTCTCTTTTTGATACGAGTGTTCTTGAGCAGATTTTTCATAATCATTTTTTGCTACAACTCCTTTCTCGAATAATTTCTTATCTAAATCATATTGACGTTTTGCATTTCTAAAATCATTATTAATACTCAATAATTGCTGATCTAAACTTAATTGCTGATTTTTAATACTTACTCGTAAATTTCTTAAATTATTAATCTGCTCGATCATTGCTGTTTCTTGCGTTAAGTAATTTAATTCAGCATTGGGGTTGTAAACTTTTAATAAAGGCGTTCCTTTTTTAATCATTTGCCCGCTTTCAACAAAAATTTCAGACACTGAACCACCCTGAATAACATTTACTAAAACAGACGTTTTTGGCTCAACTGTACTATTAAATAAAATTACATCTTCAAAATCTCCTCGAGTAATTTCTCTAATACTTAAATTATCTTTATTAATGTTAACTTGTTTTTTACGTGTTAAATTCATTAAAATAATACATATTAATAAGACGATTGGAATTCCCCATAATAGCATCTTTTTAGTTGATTTATTTTTTGTCTGTATCTGTTTATCCATTATAATTTGTCTTCGTTTGGCATAGTTAAGTCCATAAATGTGCCACTAGAAAATATATATGTAAATTACTAATAAACAGGTGTTTAAGTTTTCAACTAAGTTCTCAGGTGTTCAAAAACGAACATTTTTTTGTTCATATTCAAACAATTGACTAACTATGTAGTATGAGAAAAAAAGAAGCAACCATATTGATAGTAGATGATGATGATGATATCTTATTTTCTGCCAGAATAAGTTTAAAGAAATATTTCACCGAAATTATCACGGCTAATAATCCGAAGAAAATAAGTAATCATTTAACTTCTTCAACCCATATAGATGTTGTTTTGTTAGATATGAATTACCGTATTGGTTATGAAGATGGTAAAGAAGGTTTGTATTGGTTAAAGCATATTAAAGAAGTTAGTCCGGAAACTACCGTGCTTTTAATGACAGCTTTTGGTAGTGTAAATTTAGCTGTTGATGCTATTAAAAAAGGAGCTACTGATTTTATATTAAAACCTTGGAATACTGAGAGGTTATACGGAATTGTAAATTCGGGAATAGAATTATCACGTTCTAAACGAAAAACAACACAATTACAAACCGTTCAAAAATTAAACGATAAAGATTTTCATCAACAAACAGAACATATTATTGGTACTTCTCCAGCAATGAAATCGGCGGTTGGCTTGGCGCAAAAAGTTGCACCTACAGATGCTACTATTTTAATTTTAGGTGAAAACGGAACAGGTAAATACGTATTTGCAAAAGAAATACATTTAAAATCCGAAAGAAAAAACCATCCTTTTATTCATGTCGATTTAGGTTCTTTAAATGAAAATTTATTTGAAAGTGAATTATTTGGTTATACAAAAGGAGCTTTTACGGATGCTCATAAAGATACTATTGGTAGATTTGAATTAGCAAAAGGCGGTACTATTTTTTTAGATGAAATAGGTAACCTTCCACTCCATTTACAATCTAAATTATTAACTGTTGTTCAGAACAGAAAAATAACACGTTTAGGTGAAGGTAAAGAACGAGCTATTGATGTGCGCATTATTTGTGCTACAAATGCAAATGTTCATAAAATGGTAGCAGAGCAATTGTTTCGTCAAGATTTGTTGTTTAGAATAAATACCATCGAATTAAACTTACCGCCGCTTCGAGATCGTATTGGTGATATTGAGTTACTAGCTAATCATTTTTTGAAGAAACTAAACCAGAAATACAGAAAGAAAATAAACGGATTTAGTACACAAGCTATTAGTGGATTAAAAAAATATCATTGGCCTGGAAATATTAGAGAAATAGAACATATTGTAGAGCGTGCAGTAATTATAACAGATAATACTGAAATTCAGTTAGAAGATTTACATTTTTCAACTAAAAAACTAGAAGCTACATTGGCTAATAGTTTAAACTTAGAAGAAACTGAAAAGTTGTTAATAGAACAAGCGTTGCAAAAGCATCAAGGTAATATTTCTCGTGCCGCAAAAGATTTAGGTTTAACCCGAGCTGCACTATATAGACGCTTAGAAAAACATCAATTATAAAATGGGAAAACCTCAATTTATTCAGATACTTATTAGAGTTTTGCTATTGATAATAAACGGAATTCTAGTTTTTTTCACCTATTTAAACGGATACTCAATTAACACTATTGGGTTTTCTTTTTTGTTTATTTTTCAACTATTCTTATTTTTTGATTATCTAAAAAAACTGTTTGCTGATATCGAAAAATCGATAGATTGTTTATTGCATGATGATTATTCGAATACTTTTTCATCTAAAAAAAGAGAAAACCCGTTACACAACAAAACTGCTTTATTATTAGAAAAAAACCGAAAGAAAAGTCTTTTAAAAACTTCTGAAGCGTTAATTCTTACCAATATTATAGAAAGTTTAAGTACAGGTATTCTTATTTTAAGAAAAGATACGAATCTACAAATTGAAGTATTTCAAATTAATAAAGCGTTTACCGAATTTTTAAAAATACCAAAATTTTATAATTGGAATTTATTAAAAGGTAAACTAGGTAACCTAGCTAACTTCATATCTAAATGGGAAGAAGTTAAGCATACTATTAGTATTGATGTAAATGATATAAAAGAAAGTTTTTTCTTAAAAACCTCGGTAACACAAACCAATCAATATGAATATTTAATTATTTCTTTAGAAACGATTCAGCAATTAATTGATAAGAAAGAAAAAGAAGCTTGGTATAAATTAATGAATGTAATGTCGCACGAAATAATTAATACCATTACTCCTATTAGTAGTTTAGCCGAAAATTTAGATTCTCTTTTACAAGAAGATCAAACTGATGAAGAAACAATACAAGAGTTATCGCAAGGGTTGCAAATAATTAAACGTCGTTCATACCATTTAACATCTTTTGTAGATACTTATAGAAAGTTAGCTGAATTACCTTTGCCACAAAAAGTAGAAGTAGATCTTACTATAATTATTAAAAATACTTTAACACTTTTTCAACAAGAATTTTTATCTAAAAAAATACATATAGAATTCGATGTTTCTAAAGAGATAATTATTAATGCTGATAAACAACAAATAGAACAAGTACTTATAAATTTATTATCTAATTGTTTGTATGCTTTAGTTGCTATAGAAAATCCAAAAATCACAATTAAATTACATCAAGAGAATAACCGAATAAACTTATCTGTTATAGATAACGGTATTGGAATTTCTAATGATATTAAAGACAACATCTTTATTCCATATTTTACAACTCGAAAAGACGGTTCTGGAATTGGTTTAACTTTAAGTAAAAGTATTATGGAAGCTCACAACGGAACGATTCGGTTTGTATCACATACAAATGAGACCTGTTTTAAGTTAACTTTTATAAATATTAAGTAATTCACAATTGTAAACTATGTATTTATAAGTGTTTTTGCTTTTTAAAACAGTAATAGGATTTATTCTAAAAATGCTCTGAATTATTGATATTTACAATTGTAAATATGATTAAATACTTCATTATCACCTTATTTTAAGTTTATATATCTTAAATGAAGTGGTTTATCTGTTAATTAATATATATGCTTATATATATACTTATATATATTAATTAAGTATTCTTTAAAGCCCTTAAATACTATACACTTATTGATTTTTAATCGCTATAGTTCTATTTATGCGTTATTAAATATACCTCTTTTGCATTAATAAACAAGCTGTTTACATATGTAACCTAACATCTAAGTAAAGTTATATATTTACAAATGTATCTAGTTGATTCCTTTAATAACAGCGACCTAATCCGTATAAACTATTGAAAATCTCTATAACAAAACCATAAGTATCTGTTTTTTAGCAATTTATAACCGATTACCTATAGCTTTAATAGACTACAATAGAGGTTATTAAGTTGTATTGTTGAATTACCTACCTTAATTTACAATTGTGTATCTTTACAATTCATATATGTAATTCACAATTGTAACTTATCTATGGATTTACTTACTCGATTAAAAGAAATAATTGCTCATTACGATTTAACATCGTCAACTTTTGCGGATAGTATAGAAGTGCCACGCTCTAGCATATCTCACCTATTGTCGGGCAGAAACAAACCAAGTTTAGATTTTGTTATGAAAGTGGTTGATAAATTTCCAGAAGTAGATTTGTACTGGTTATTATATAATGAAGGATCTTTTCCTAAAAAAGAAAAAGAAATCGCTATTGAAAAATCAACAGTAAACATTAAAAAAGAAAAAGAAGCTCCTTCTCTATTTTCTGAAAATTCGATATCCGAAGAAGAACCTGTAATTAATTCAAATATGCAATTGTCAGGAAACACAAAAAAACTACGAAAAGTTGTTCTTTTATATACTGACGGAAGTTTTGAAGAGTTTAACCAATAAATCAGTCCTTTTATTAAATACCACTTTAAAAGAAAATAATTTAGATTTTAAATGAGCTTTTATATCTAATAAAAAATGTCCCGTAGTAATTTTAAAATTACTACGGGACATTTTTAAATGGTATTATTTTATTAGCTCAGGTTAGATATTACCAATCAATAGGAAAATAATCTTTTAAAAATTTTCCACACCAATGTTTACCTGTATTAATTCCATCAATTAAAGGATCCATAACTCTTGCAGCACCATCAACAATATCTAACGGTGGTTGAAAATCATGAACTTCAACTTTCTTTTTAGATAATTCAGCAGGGTCTTCATCTGTAACCCAACCTGTATCTACCGCATTCATATAAATACCTGATTTTGCAAATGTAGAAGCAGAAGTATGTGTTAACATATTTAAAGCAGCTTTTGCCATATTAGTATGTGGATGCCTATCTACTTTTTTAAAGCGATGGAATTTTCCTTCCATAGCAGTTACGTTAATAATATGCTTCTTACCAGTGTTTTCTTTCATCATTAGGTTAGACAAGCGATTACATAAAACAAAAGGGGCAACAGCATTTACCAATTGCACTTCTACCATTTCTGTAGTTTCTATTTCACCTAATCGTAAACGCCAACTATTGGTTTTTCTTAAATCTACTTGTTGTAAATCAGCATCTAATTGTCCTTCAGGAAATACTTCTGATGTTTGTAAAGAGTTATCAAAACTATACGGAATTTGAGATAACTCTGCTGAATTACGTAACCCTATTCCTGGTTCTGGTCCATGCCAAGTAACAGGCAACACGTTATTTTTATCTGTTTTAGAAGGACCTATACTTAAACTCGATAATTCTTCTAAACAACTTTCATGATCTTTTAGTAATCTTTGCGCTAACTTCGGAAGCTTATCAACAGGTAATTTTTCATTTTCCATTAAGTGGAAATAAAATCCTGATGGTCTCCTTACTGTTTGAGCAGCATTATTAATTAAAATATCTAATCGATCGTATTTTTGCTCTATATAATTACAAAAAATTTCTACACTAGGTATGTGTCTTAAATCAAGACCATGAATATGCAAGCGGTCGCTCCAATCTTTATAATCTTCTTCTTTAGAAAAACGGATAGCAGAATCTGCCGGAAAACGTGTAGTAGCTACAACTGTTGCACCTGAACGCAATAACATTAAGGTAATATGATAACCAATTTTTAAACGCGAACCTGTAATTACAGCTACTTGATCTTTTAAATCAGTAGTTTGAAAACGTTTAGCATAATTTAAATCACCACAATCTTTACACATCGTATCGTAAAAATGATGGAGTTTTGTAAACATGGTTTTACAAACGTAACAGTTTCTGGCAGATTCTAACTCTAAAGTATCTTCATCAATGGCAGCTGCTGCTAATAATTTAGGTGCCACAAATAATGCTGCTTCACGAGCAGAACGAATTCCTGTAGTTTTTCTTGCGTGTGTATCTTTCGCAATCATTTTACGCTTCGCTGCCTTTTTAGCATCTTTTCTTCGGCGTTCAAACTCAGTACGATTTGGCCTAGTTAATTCACCTGCAGCCTTAAATAATGCTACTCTTTGGGCTTCTGGTAATTCAAAAAGTTGGTTTGTATCTTCCAATAATTGTTGTAAAGTCGTAATACAAGATGCAATGTCTATATTCGATTTTTCTTCACTCATAAACAAATTATTTATTTTTATTTTAGAAGTTTTAATATCCTTTTACTATACAAATTATTCTGAAATAGCTTCAGAATACTCCTTCGATATCTAGGTCATAGCTTTAAAATAAAAATCTCTGCTATACTCTTTATATCTAGGCGCGAAATTACCTATTTTTAATGAATTTATTTTATCTATTAAAGAATAAAAAATACTTTATAATAGCTATTTTTTAATGCTAAAATCAAAAAAAAGAGATTTACCAATATTGGTAAATCTCTTTTTTTATTTATAGTTGCTCTTAAAAAAGCAATAATCATTAAAGTAAGATTAATTATTTAACCAATGTTACTTTTACAGCATTCATACCTTTCATCCCTTTTTCAAGTTCGAAACTTACTTTATCGTTTTCTGAAATCTGATCAATAATACCACTAACGTGTGTAAAGTATTTTTCTTGATCTGCAGAATCGATGATAAATCCAAATCCTTTAGATGAATCGAAAAAAGAAACAGTTCCTTTTCTAACAGGATCAAATGCTTCTTTATCTCCTTCTAAAGTTTTAGGTACACTTACTTGAATATCCTCTAAACTGATTTCTTCTATTACTTGATCTGGATCAGGAGGAGTAGCACTTAAATTTCCATAAGCATCTGTATATGCAAATTCAATTCCAGTTGGTCCATTTTCCCTTATATCAGCCTTTCGAGCTTCCATTTTCTTTCTTTTATCTTCACGTTTTTTTAAACGCTTTTTCTCTTTTTCATTCTTATTAAATGATTGCTGAGATTTTGCCATAAGATTAATTAATATATAATTTTAATACTAGTTATAATTTAGAGTATTGATAAATACCTTTCATTGGAGATTATCATAATCGCCCCAATATAATCCTAAATTACGTATTTTTTTTGATTTTTTTTGATTTTTTCACTTAAAAATTCTTTTAAACCTAAATTTAAAAGAAAAAGTATTACTTCTAATTACATTCTATGAAAATAAAAAGTCCATCAAAGAATGATGGACTTTTAAAACTTAAAGTATATTTTTTAGATAACTTTTACGTTAACCGCATTTGGTCCTTTCTTTCCTTCTTCTAAATCAAATTCTACTTCGTCTCCTTCGCGAATTTCATCGATTAAACCTGAAACGTGTACGAAATGATCTTTTGTTACTCCTTCTTCAGTGATGAAACCAAATCCTTTAGTGTCATTGAAAAACTTTACTATTCCTTTACTCATTGTAATGTAATTAAATTTATAATACTTATTCAGTTTGCAAAGATGGTGCCATATTTTTGATAAAATACATATTAATTGATTTATTTTTAATAAATCTTGTATGTCATATTAGTTATGGCTCATTTAAACCAACTTATTATTTTCTTTTTTTGTCTTTTTCCACTTTCGTAGTATTAGATTGTGCTAAATAATTAGCTAATACTTTATCTACCAATTCGTCTTTTGTTAAATGATGAAAGATTGTTTTTATTTTTGCTTTAAAATCTTCTGAAACGTTACGGTTAGGTTTGGTTTTAAATATTTTATTAGCCCATATTAAGCCATTATTTTCTTCAATACTTTTAGCATCTGCCTTTTTAAATGGCTTGAAACTAATCCCTAGTTCCTTTTCAAAATCTGCAATATCTTTTACTTCTTCCTCTTGCAATATAGTTAACGAAAGTCCGGTTGCTCCTGCCCTAGCCGTTCTACCACTTCTATGTACGTAAGCATCATAAGTATCTGGTAAATGATAGTTTACTACATAAGAAACTTCTTTTACATCAATACCACGAGCTGCTAAATCGGTAGCAACTAATATATCTATATGTCCTTCTCTAAATTGCCCCATAATTCGATCACGAATTCCTTGTGTTAAACTACCATGAATGGCTCCTGAAGAGAATTTGTTTATCGCTAAATTCTTAGCCAATTTGTTAACTGCAGCTTTCGTTTTACAAAAAATAATACCTCGCTGACCAATTTTTGAATTTAAAAAATGAAGTAATACTTCTAATTTTTCTATTGGTGCTACTACAACATATTGATGATTGATACCTTGGTGACCAACTGTTGTCATGTCTGCTTCAACATTAATTACATGTTTTGACATATAATTTTGCACCAATTGTTTTATCGTTCCAGGCATTGTTGCCGTAAACAATAATGTTCTTCTCGATTTCGGAATTTCTTTAATAATACTATCTAATCCTTCTTTTAAAGCACTTACCATTTCATCAGCTTCATCTAAAATAAAATGCGTTATATGCTTAACATCTATCGCATTTCTTTTTATTAAATCAGCCAAACGACCTGGTGTTGCCACAACAATATGTGTATCAGACTGTAAACGTTCTATTTGTGGTTTAATAGGTATTCCTCCACAAACTGCTGCGATTGATATTTTTGGACTATTAGCTGAAAATGATATAAGATTATTATATATCTGTTGCCCTAATTCTCTCGTAGGAGCTAATACAATTGCTTGTACTTTAGGTGAAGTTACATCAATTAATTGTAATAAAGGTAAACCAAAAGAAGCTGTTTTACCTGTTCCGGTTTTTGCCAATACAACTACATCTTCTTTTTGATTTAGTATCACAGGAATTGCCTTTTCCTGTACATCTGTTGGTACAGAAATTTGTAAATCGGCTAAACTCTGTTGTAATTCTGTATTAATTCCTAAATCTGAAAACTGTTTTGGCATAAAATATTTTTTATGCAAAGATAATCACACTTATAAGAAATACTATCAATTCATATTCCTTTTATTCAAATAACGACTTATAAATAATGTTATTATTAAAAATAAAAACCTGCTTTTAAAGCAGGTTTTTGTTATTAAATAATTCGGGTTTTGCACCTTTAATGTCTTTATAAAATTCATAAAAATGAGCAAAATCAGCTTTTATATCATCCGTTACATAAAACGGCTTTGATAACTTTACTTGCTTATTTTCAAAATCGAAACCAAGCATTACAATTGGTATATTAGCACCTTTAGCAATGTAATAAAATCCTGTTTTCCATTTATCTACATATTGCCTTGTACCTTCAGGAGAAATTGCTAATTTAAATTCTTCTTTTGAATTAAAAATATCAATAATTGCATCAACAACATTTGTACTTTTAGTTCTGTCTATCGGTGCTCCACCTAAAGCTTTAAAAAAAACGCCAAAAGGAGGTTTAAATAATGATTTTTTCCCTACAAAATTAAGTTTGGTTTTTGTGATGTTTCTAGAGAATAAACCCACATAAAAGTCTTCCCAACTAGTGTGTGGTGCTCCTATTAATACGTATTTTTTAAGTTCTTTCGGAAACTCTCCATCAAACTTCCATCCTAAAATTTTTGTAAATATAAATTTAGATATCATCTATTAATTATAAAATTCAAAATTACGCTTTTCTATATAAAATTCAAACAAAATTAACCAATCTTACGTTATATTTGTTAGCATATAAACTTACGAAATTCTAATGAATACTTCTCTTTTAATTGGCATTGTTGCCTTGTGCACCTTAATTTTTGGTTTTGTTATCGGTTATCTTTTATCAAAATTAAAAGTTAAACAACAGTTTGCAGATTTAGAAAAAAAAATAACAACTCAACAAATAAATTCTTCTAATTTAGAAATTCAAAAAACTGAAATTCAAGGTCGTTTCACTGATAAAGCAAAAGAAACGGAAGAAATCCGCAGAGAAAAAGAATTCTTAAATGTTGAATTAGCTAGAAAAAATGAGGAATTAAAAAACCTTCAAATAAAGCTTAACGAAAACAAAATTGAAGTAGAAAAACTACAAGATAAATTTACCAAAGAGTTTGAAAACTTGGCTAATAAAATTTTAGAGGAGAAGTCAAGTAAATTCACAGAACAGAATAAAGAAAATATTAAAAACATCTTACATCCGCTTCAAGAAAAAATTAAAACTTTTGAAGATAAAGTTGATAAAACACATAAAGAAAGTATCGATTATCATTCAGCTTTACGTCAACAAATTGTAGGTTTAAAAGAGATGAACCTACAAATGAGTAAAGAAACTATCAATTTAACAAAAGCCTTGAAAGGTGATAATAAAATTCAAGGAAATTGGGGGGAGTTAGTACTAGAACGTGTTTTAGAAAAATCTGGATTAGAGAAAGATAGAGAATATTTTGTGCAACAGTCTTTTACAAATGATGATGGCAAACGTGTTTTACCAGATGTGGTGATTCATTTACCTGATAATAAAAAAATGATTGTCGATTCGAAAGTTTCACTAACCGCTTATGAACAATATGTAAATACAGATGATGATTTAGAGAAAGAACGTTTTTTAACAGCACATATTAATTCTTTAAAAAGACATGTAACCCAACTATCTGAAAAAAAATATGAAGATCTTTATAAGATAGAATCTCCTGATTTTGTACTACTTTTTATACCTATCGAACCGGCATTTGCCATTGCTTTAAATCAGGATAATTCATTGTATAATAAAGCATTTGAAAAAAATATTGTTATTGTTACGCCAACTACGTTATTAGCTACTTTGCGTACTATTGATACCATGTGGAATAATGAAAAACAACAGCGAAACGCGTTAGAAATTGCCAGACAAGCAGGTGCTTTATATGATAAATTTGATGGATTACTACAAGATTTAATAGGCATAGGAAAAAAAATAGATGCCTCTAAAGATGATTACAATGCTGCAATGAATAAGTTAGTAGATGGTCGAGGTAATCTTATAACGAGTGTCGAAAAACTGAAGAAAATGGGTGCGAAAGCTAAAAAAACATTGCCCGAAAATATTGTTGAAAGAGCTCGAGAAAATGAATAAAAAGCAACATTCTTTTTTATAAATATTAAACACAAAAAAGTCCACCTAAATCAGGTGGACTTTTTTATATCTAATAACCACTTAGTGGTTTACATTACGAATAATCTTTTGTCATGCATTAAATCGTATACCTTCTCTCCTACTTGCTTTAAAACATCGTCGTTTCCAACATTCATTAACGCTTCGTCAATTAAATCTACAATAGTTTGCATATCTTCTTCAACCAAACCACGAGTAGTTACAGCAGCAGTACCTACACGAATACCAGAAGTTACAAACGGACTTTGAGTATCGAAAGGAACCATGTTTTTATTAACTGTAATATCTGCTTTCCCTAAAGTATCTTCCCCTTCTTTACCTGTAAGATTTTTATTACGTAAGTCAATTAGCATACAGTGATTGTCTGTTCCTCCAGAAATAATATCGTATCCTTTAGCAACAAAAGCTTTCGCCATAGCTGTTGCGTTTTCTTTTACCTGTAATTGATATTCTAAAAATTCATCAGTTAATGCCTCTCCAAAAGCAATTGCTTTTGCTGCAATAACATGTTCTAATGGTCCACCTTGATTTCCTGGGAAAACCGCAGAGTTTATCAAAGTTGACATTTTCTTTAATTTTCCTGATTTTAATTTTAATCCAAACGGATTTTCAAAATCTTTCCCAATCATAATCATTCCACCACGTGGTCCACGTAACGTTTTGTGCGTTGTTGTAGTAACAATATGACAATGTGGTAAAGGATCAGATAAAATTCCTTTTGCAATTAAACCTGCCGGATGCGAAATATCTGCCATTAAAATAGCACCAACACTATCAGCAATTTCTCTGAATTTTTCAAAATCCATATCACGAGAATATGCCGAAGCTCCTGCAATAATTAATTTTGGTTTATGTTCTTTTGCTTGCTGCTCTAAATGATTATAATCAATTTTTCCGGTTGCTTTATCTACACCATAAAAAACTGGATTGTATAATTTACCCGAAAAATTTACAGGAGATCCATGAGTTAAATGCCCTCCATGAGATAAATCAAAACCTAAAATAGTATCTCCAGGATTTAAACACGCTGCAAATACAGCGGTATTTGCTTGTGAACCAGAGTGTGGTTGCACATTTACATATTCAGCGCCAAATAATTCTTTAGCTCTATCAATTGCAATTTGCTCTACAATATCTACCACTTCACATCCACCGTAATAACGTTTACCGGGATATCCTTCAGCATATTTATTAGTTAAAATAGAACCTTGCGCTTGCATTACTTGTTCGCTCACAAAGTTTTCAGAAGCAATCAACTCTAAACCATTTAGCTGACGTTCTTTCTCTTCTTGAATTAAATCGAATATTTGATGATCTTTTTGCATCTTATGTGTTGTTAAATAAGTAACCAAAAGTACTAATTTTATTAATTAATTTTTATGCAATTCTTATCTTATTTTAAACAGAAATTAACTTCTTAATTATTTCTATAAAATTTATAAATTCTTATGCTGATATTGGTTTTAATTGAAAAAAATATGTAGGTTTGATTCTAAAATTAAACACAACTACTTCGATGAAAATAACTGCAAATAATCCTAATAGAAAATCTTGGTTAAATGTTGAAAAAAACTCTGATTTTCCTATTCAAAATATTCCTTTCGGAGTATTCATTACGAAAGATGATATTATAACAATTGGTACAAGAATTGGTGATTTTGCTATTGATTTAGGTGCTTTACATCAACTAGGTTACTTTGAAGGTATCCCTTTAACAGATGATATTTTTTTACAAGATACCTTAAATGATTTTATTGCTGACGGACGTAAAACTTGGCGTTTAGTTCGTAATAGAATTGCGGATATTTTTGATGTTACTAATGGTAAATTACGTGACAATGCCGAACATAAAGCCGAAGTAATCTTTAGAATGGATGAAGTTGAAATGCAGCTTCCTGTTTCTGTTGGTGATTATACCGATTTTTATGCAAGTAAAGAACATGCAACCAATGTTGGTTCTTTATTTAGAGATCCTGAAAATGCATTGTTACCAAACTGGTTGCACATTCCTATTGGGTACCATGGTAGAAGTTCTTCTATCATTCCATCAGGAACACCAGTACGTCGTCCTGTTGGACAACAACGTCCTAGTGAAGGAAGTACAACGCCTAACTTTGGACCTTCAAAATTATTAGATTTTGAATTAGAAATGGCTTTTATTACAACTGTAGCTAATGATTTAGGAGATAGAATTCCGATTGAAGATGCAGATGAATATATTTTTGGATTAGTTTTATTTAATGATTGGTCTGCTCGTGATATTCAAGCTTGGGAATATGTGCCTTTAGGACCTTTCTTAGGTAAAAACTTTGCCTCTACAATTTCACCATGGATTGTTACTTTAGATGCTTTAGAGCCTTTTAGAGTTGATAACCCAAAGCAAGTACATGAACCTTTACCTTATCTTAAGAAAGAAGGTAAAGATAGTTTAGATATTAATTTACAAATGGCTATTCAACCAGAAGGTAAAGAAGAAACTGTAGTTTGTAATTCGAACTTTAAGTACATGTATTGGACTATGGCGCAACAATTAGCGCATCATACCGTAAACGGATGTCCTATTAATGCTGGAGATATGATGGGTTCTGGTACTATTTCTGGACCTACAAAAGATAGTTTTGGTTCGATGTTAGAATTAACTTGGAGAGGTCAAAACCCAATAAAAATGAATGATGGTTCTGAGCGTAAATTCATCAACGACCACGATACTGTTATTATGAGAGGATATTCTCAAAATGATGATGTTCGTATCGGATTTGGAGAATGTACTGGTAAAATTTTACCTGCCACTGAATTATAAAATCTATTTTTGATCTTAAATAAATTAGGCCTGAATAATTATTTTATTATTCAGGCTTTTTTATATAGCTACCAAAAAACATTTTGGCTTTTTAATAAATCCTGCCTTCTGAAATAAAGCTCATAAAAACGCTAAAAACAAAAAAGCAGCAATTTAAAATTGCTGCTTTTTTGTTTTTATATGTATATCTTAAGTTAACATTCCACCATCTACAGATAATGTTTGTCCTGTAATATATGCACTCATATCAGAAGCTAAAAACACACAAGCATTTGCAATATCTCCTGGAGTTCCTCCTCTTTTTAAAGGAATTTCATTACGCCATCCTTCCACTACTTTTTCATCTAATTTTGCGGTCATTTCTGTTTCAATAAATCCAGGAGCAACTACGTTACTTCTAATATTTCTTGAACCTAACTCTAATGCTACTGATTTAGAAAACCCTAAAATACCAGCTTTTGATGCTGCGTAATTAGCCTGACCTGCATTTCCTTTTAATCCAACAACAGAACTCATGTTTATAATAGATCCTTTACGTTGTTTCATCATTGGGCGAATAACAGCTTTTGTTAAGTTGAAAACCGATTTTAAATTCACTTCAATTACTTTATCAAAATCATCTTCAGAAATACGCATTAACAAATTATCTTTTGTAATACCAGCATTGTTTATCAATACATCAATACTTCCAAATTCTGTATGTACTTCTTTCGCTAATTCCTGAGCTGCATCAAAATCTGCTGCGTTTGACTGATATCCTTTCGCTTTTACACCTAAATCTGTCAATTCTTTTTCTAATGCATTTGCCGCATCAACTGAAGAACTGTATGTAAAAGCAATATTTGCACCTTGTTTTGCAAATTCTAAAGCTATTCCTCTACCGATTCCTCTAGAAGCTCCGGTTATAATAGCTGTTTTATTTTCTAATAATTTCATTATCTAGTTGTTTTGATAGATCAAATATAAAAATAAAAATCCTGCTAAAGAATACTCTTTAGCAGGATTTTAAATAGTTATAAATTATTTTATTAAGATTTTATCTTTTTCTCATTTACATAATTAAATAAATAGTCGATATCTAGCTCTTTAATTTTACCTAATTTCTGCAAAGACTCAACATTTAAGTCTTTTTTATTACCAATTACCATTACGTTATAAGATTCACCTTTTACATTTTTATCAAAAAATGCTTTTAAATCTTCCATTTTCATGTTCTTAATGGTATTGTACATTGCTTCTCTATGGTCATTGTCAATTCCACGTTTTTTTAAACCTTCATAAGTCCAAAAAATGTTTGATTTAGTAATACGTTGCGCTGCTAACTTTTTTAATGTAGATTCTTTTGCTGCATTAAATTGCTTTTCAGCCTCTGGCATGTTGTTCATTAAATCCATCATAGCATCTACAGCTTGCTCTAATTTATTAGCTTGTGTACCAACATATGCCATAACATAATTAGAATCTCCTTTTTTAGAAGCGTTACTATACGATGCAAATGCAGAGTATGCTAAAGATTTAGATTCTCTAATTTCTTGAAAAACGATTGATGATAATCCGCTACCAAAATAGGTATTAAACAATGTTGATGCTGCTAAATTCTCAGCTTTAAAAGGTGCTCCTTTTGCTAAAAACATTAACTCAGTTTGCACCATATCATAATCTGTAAAGAAAACATTTCCACCAGTTTCAGTTTCTTTGTATTCTTTTGCTACTGGATACTCTTTTAATTCACCATATAATTTATGGTTTTTATTTAAAGAAGCTACCGCTGCATTTACATCTTTACCATAATAGAAAATACGTTGCTTATAGTTTTTCATATCTTTAACTATTGCAACTAATTCCTCAGGGTTTATAGCTTTTAACTCATCAACTTGCATGATGTCTCTTAATCTAGAGTTTTCACCATACTTACCATAGTTCATTAAACCTGTAAATAAAATATTCCCTTTTTGAGTTTTTCCATTTTCACGACCTTTCTGAATTTTTGCTACATATTTATCATATGCTTCAGGATCTGCTTTTGCATTGTCCCATAAATGTTCTAATAACTCTAACCCTTTAGATAAGTTTTCTTTTAAACCATTTAAACCTACATATGTTTTATCGTTACCTGCACTTACGTAATAAGAAATACCTAATTTATAAAACTCTTTTTTAATTTCTTCATTCGTATATTTATCAGTACCAACATATTCTAAATATCCTGCAGCTAAAGATAATTTCTTATCATTATCACTACCCATATCAAAAATAATATTCATGTCAAATAAATCATTATTTTCATTTTCTACATAAGAAACTTTAATTCCGTTTTCAGTTGTAGTTTCTTTAATTGCAGTCTTATAATCTACAAATTTAGGTTGTAATGGTGCTGATTTAATTTTATTAAATTCGGTGATAAATTCAGAACTCTTCCCTCTATTTAAATTTACTGGTGTAATTCCTGGATTAGAAACTTTTACAATATTTTCATCTTCTCCTTTACGCTTATAAGTTACCACGTAATTATTTTGATAAAATTTATTTGCAAAATCAACCAATTCTTGTTTAGATATTTTTTTTAAATCATCTAAAAAGCGCACTTTATTATCCCAATTTTCATGGTGAATAAATGCATTAAAATAAGCAGAAGCTAAAGCAGTGTTGTTTTCATACTGACGTGTTTGACTTAATTTTAAATCATTTACAACAGCATCAATCATCCATTCATCAAATTCTCCCTTCTTTAATTTTTTAATTTGCGCTAATAATAAGTCTTTAACTTCATCTAAAGTTTGACCAGATTTAGGTGCACCTGAAAAAGAGTGATATCCGTAATCATTTAAAAATGTTGGAGAACAACCAGCATATTGTACAGCTTGTTTTTGATTTAAATTTAAATCGATTAAACCAGCATTACCGTTTGCCATAATCATATCACAAAGTGTTACAAACTTCTCATCTTCAGTATTTACACCACCAGAACGGTATGCTATAGAAATACTTTCTGATGTTGGTCCGAAAACTTCGCTCATAATAGGAGTTGTAATCGCTTCTTCTTTTGGTAATGTTGGGTGTGTTAATTCTTTCTTTTCGAATTTACCAAAAGTAGCGTCAATTTGTTTCATGGTTGCATCAAAATCTAAATCACCTACTAAAACAATTGCCATATTATTTGGCACATAGTATTTGTTAAAATAGTTATGAATATCAACCATTGATGGATTTTTTAAATGTGCAGCTGTACCAATAGTAGATTGTTGCCCATATGGATGTTTAGGAAATAAATCTTTTAACATCATTGCATAACGCTTTCTTCCATCGTTATCCTGCCCTCTATTAAACTCTTCAAAAACAGCTTCTAATTCTGTATGAAATAAACGTAATACTAACGTACTAAAACGCTCAGATTCTAAGTTTAACCATTTGTTTAATTCGTTTGCAGGTATTTTATTTTTGTATACCGTTTCTTCAAACCAAGTGTGTGCATTGGTACCTGTAGCACCTAAAGAATTTACAATTTTTTTATATTCACCCGAAGAACCATGTTTAGAAGCTTCTAAAGAAACTCTATCAATTTCTTTATATATAATTAACTTTTTATCTGCATCTTTTTCTGCTCTGTGTTTTTCATATAAATTAGAAATAGTATCTAAATAGTTTTTTTCTTTCTCCCAATCAAGAGCTCCTATTTTATCAGTCCCTTTAAAAACCATGTGCTCCAAATAATGTGCTAATCCTGTTGATTCTTTAGGATCGTAATTAGAACCTGCACGAACAGCAATATAGGTTTGAATTTTAGGCTCATCCGTATTTTTACTTAAATATACTTTTAAACCATTGTTTAAAGTATATAAACGTAATCCTGTTGGATCATTTGTAACCGTTTCGTAATTGTAACCGCTAGCATCTGACTGTTGCTCGGTTTTAACTTCTTTTTCTGAAGTTTTTGTTTGCTTACATCCTATTGCGATAGTAAGTAACATACTAATGAATAGCAATTTAATTGTTTTCATGAAGGTTTATTTTTTTATTAAATGTAAAAATCCGTTGAATTTACAAATTCAACGGATTAAAAAATAATATATTATGAAAATTTAACAGTTTTTATACTGATAAATTATTTAGATAACACTTTTGCTACCATTTCACCAATCTTAGCTGGAGATTCAACAACGTGAACTCCGTTTTCTGCTAAAATTTTCATTTTTGCTTGAGCAGTATCATCATCACCACCTACAATTGCACCTGCATGCCCCATTGTTCTACCAGCTGGTGCAGTTTGTCCTGCGATAAAACCAATAACTGGCTTACGGTTACCGTCAGCTTTAATCCAACGAGCAGCTTCTGCTTCTAAGTTTCCACCGATTTCACCAATCATAACGATTGCTTCAGTTTCTTCATCGTTCATTAATAACTCAACAGCTTCTTTTGTTGTAGTTCCAATAATTGGATCTCCACCAATACCAATTGCTGTAGTAATACCAAATCCTTGTTTTACAACCTGATCAGCAGCTTCATATGTTAACGTTCCTGATTTAGAAACGATACCTACTTTACCTTTTTTGAAGATAAAACCTGGCATAATACCAACTTTAGCTTCATCTGGAGTAATAACTCCTGGACAGTTAGGACCAACTAAAGTACAACCTTCTAATTGATCGATATAAGATTTAACTTTTACCATATCAGCAGTAGGAATTCCTTCAGTAATACAAATAATTACTTTAATTCCTGCTTCAGCAGACTCCATAATAGCATCAGCAGCAAATGCTGGTGGTACAAAAATAATAGAGGTATCTGCTCCTACTTTTTGCACAGCTTCATCAACTGTATTAAAAACTGGTTTACCGATATGCTCTTGACCTCCTTTACCTGGTGTTACACCTCCTACGACATTTGTACCGTAATCGATCATTTGACCAGCGTGAAAAGTACCTTCACTACCTGTAAATCCTTGAACTATAATTTTTGAATCTTTATTTACTAAAACACTCATTGGTATATTTTTATTTAATTTTAAGCTTCACAAAAATAGTTTTTTGTAATCGATTTGTAAAGCTTTTATTTCTTTTTTTGTTCTCTAAGCAGATGTTTAATTCCTGCTAACTCTTTTAACTTTTCTCTTGATTCTGAAATTGGTGTACCAAAATACGATTTTCCTCCTGCTACAGATTTTGTTACGCCTGTTTGTCCGAGTATTACAGCGCCTTTTCCTATTGTAATTCCGCTATTGGTTCCTACTTGTCCCCAAATTGTTACTTCATCTTCAATAATAACACAACCTGCAATACCTGTTTGAGATGCGATTAAACATTTTTTACCAATAACCGTATCATGACCAACATGTACTTGATTATCTATTTTTGTTCCTGCACCAATTGTCGTATCACCTGTTACACCTTTATCAATAGTACAAGAAGCACCTAAATCTACATTATCTTTTAGCACAACCCTTCCTCCTGAAATTAATTTATCAAATCCTTCGGGTCTGTTTTTATAATAAAAAGCATCAGCTCCTAAAACAGTATTGGCATGAATAGTTACATTATTACCAATAACCGAATTGGTATAAATAGTAACATTTGGATGAATAACACAGTTTTTTCCGATAGTAACATTATCTCCAACAAAAACATTTGGTTGAATGATTGTTCCTTCTCCTATAATGGCTGTGTTAGAAATACTTGCTTTTGATGCTATAAACGGATTAAAATGTTTGGTAATTTCATTGAAATCACGAAAAGGATCATCTGAAATCAATAAAGATTTTCCTTCAGGACAAGCTACTTCTTTGTTGATTAAAATAGTGGTTGCCGCCGAGTTTAATGCTTTATCATAATATTTTGGATGATCTACAAAAACAATATCACCATGTTCTACAACATGAATTTCATTAATTCCTTTTACAGGAAAATTTTTATCACCTACAAACTCAACCTTTAATAAGGTTGCTATTTGTTCTAAGGTTTGTGTTTGTTTAAATTTCATTATAAAAAAGAAATTCCCGCTAAAGCGGGAATTGTTTTATTCTTTAACTCTTTCCTGATAAGTTCCTTTGGTAGTTTCTACCTTAATTTTATCTCCTTCATTAATAAACAAAGGTACATTTACAATTGCTCCAGATTCCATCGTTGCAGGTTTTGTAGCATTTGTTGCTGTGTTTCCTTTCACTCCAGGTTCTGTATGTGTAACCTCTAAAATTACACTTGCTGGCATATCTACAGATAAAGGCATATCATCTTCAGAATTAATGATAATAGTTACCACTTCACCTTCTTTCATTAAATCAGGTGAATCTAAAGCACTTTTCTCTAATGTAATTTGAGAATAATCAACTTGATTCATAAAATGAAACGTTTCACCTTCTCTGTATAAATATTGAAACTTATGCGTTTCAACTCTAACATCATCAATTTTTCTTCCTGAAGGAAATGTATTATCAACTACTTTACCGTTAGTTACACTTTTTAATTTTGTTCTCACAAAAGCAGGTCCTTTTCCTGGTTTTACATGTAAAAATTCAACAACTTTATAAATATCGTTGTTGTATCTCATGCATAATCCGTTTTTAATATCTGATGTTGTAGCCATTCTTTAATTTATTTTTATGTTGAAATAATTATTTATCAATTTTTCAACTATTTAATTTTTATGCTTAATTTGATTTAAAATATCCTTTCATAATACCACGATGCGAATCTTTTATAAACTGTATAATTTCATCACGTTCAGAAGTTGCTCCCATTTCTGCTTCTATAATATCAATCGCTTGTGAATAATTATAGTTTTGTTGGAATAATATTCTGTATATATCCTGAATCTCTCTTATTTTCTCAATTGCATAGCCTCTTCTTCGTAAACCTACCGAATTAATACCTACGTATGATAATGGTTCACGAGCTGCTTTTACATATGGCGGAACATCTTTACGAACCAAAGATCCTCCTGTTACAAATGCATGACTACCTACTGAAGCAAATTGATGAACAGCAACCATACCTGCTAATACTACATTATCGCCAATAGTAACATGACCTGCTAAAGTAGTATTATTAGAAAAAATACAATTCTTACCAACAAAACAATCGTGTGCAATATGACAATATGCCATTATTAAACAATTGTCTCCAATAACAGTTTTCATTCTGTCAGAAGTACCTCTATTTATAGTAACACATTCTCTTATAGTAACATTATCACCAATTACAACAGTTGTTTCCTCATCATCAAATTTTAAATCTTGAGGAATTGCTGAAATTACTGCTCCTGGAAAAATTCTACAATTTTTACCGATACGAGCTCCTTCCATAATTGTTACGTTAGAACCTATCCAAGTTCCTGAACCAATTTCAACATTAGAATGTATGGTTGTAAAAGGCTCTATTACTACATTTCTAGCAATTTTAGCTTGTGGATGTACGTATGCAAGTGGTTGATTCATAAAACTATTGTTTTTTTGCTATTTGTGCCATTAATTCTGCTTCTGCCACTACCTTTCCGTTTGCATAAGCATAAGCCTGCATATGACAAATACCTCTTCTAATAGGTGTTATCAACTCACATTTAAAAGTTAATGTATCACCTGGTAATACTTTTTGCTTAAATTTAACTTTATCCATTTTCATGAAATAAGTTAAGTAATTTTCAGGATCTGGTACCGTATTTAAGACCAAAACCCCACCACATTGCGCCATTGCCTCTACTTGTAAAACCCCTGGCATTACTGGTGCTCCAGGAAAGTGACCTGTAAAAAAAGGCTCATTCATAGTAACATTTTTCATACCAACAACATGCGTGTCTGACAATTCTAAAATGCGATCTATCAATAAAAATGGAGGCCTGTGAGGTAGTATGTCCATTATTTGGTGAATATCCATTAATGGCGGAAGATCTAAATCATATTTAGGAACGTTATTACGTTTCTCTAATTTAATAATTTTAGCCAGTTTTTTAGCAAATAATGTATTCACTAAATGTCCTGGTTTATTAGCTATAACTTTACCTCTTATACGAGTACCAACTAATGCCAAATCACCAATTACATCTAATAATTTATGACGTGCAGCTTCGTTTGCCCAATGTAATTCTAGGTTATCTAAAATTCCGTTAGACTGTATTTTAATATCTTCTTTATTAAAAGCTTTCTTTAATTTTTCAGTTGTGCTTGCTGATAATTCTTTATCAACATATACAATTGCATTATTTAAATCACCTCCTTTAATAAGATTATGCTCTAATAACATTTCTATTTCATGTAAAAAACTAAAAGTTCTTGCTGCTGAAATATGCTCTTTAAAGTCAGAAATTTTATCTAATGTTGCATTTTGAGTTCCTAAAATTTTAGTTCCAAAATCAACCATTGTAGTAACTTGATATTCATCCGAAGGCATTAAGATAATTTCACTCCCCGTAACTTCATCTTTATATGTTATAATTTCTTTTACAACATATTCTACAATGTCAGCATCTTGCTCTACAATTCCTGCTTCTTCTAACGCTTTAATAAAAAACTTTGAAGAACCGTCCATAATAGGTGGTTCAGATGCATTAATTTCTATAATTAAATTATCAATATCTAAACCTACAGCAGCTGCTAAAACGTGCTCTGATGTTTGAATTTGTACACCTTTGTTCTCAATATTTGTTCCTCTTTGAGTATTGGTTACAAATTCTGCCTTTGCCTGTATTATAGGTGAACCTTCTAAATCAACTCTTACAAATGCAAATCCGTGATTTATTGGAGCTGGTTTAAATACCATTGTTACTTCATTACCTGTATGCAATCCTACACCAGATAATGTAATTTCGTTTTGTATTGTTCTTTGTTGCTTACTCATTTTCTATTTTTTGAGCATTTAACTCTTTTTCAATTTTATATACTGTTGATGCTAGCTTTGGTAAGTTTTTAAAATTAACGTATGATTTACTATAATCTGAATATCCAAAAGCTGGTGTTCCTTGAACTACATCATTATCTTTTATACTTTTACCTATTCCTGATTGTGCTTGTATTCGTACATTATTACCTATTGTAATATGCCCAACAATACCTACTTGGCCACCAATCATACAACTCTCACCAACTCTTGTTGAACCTGCAATACCTGTTTGTGATGCTATTACGGTATTTTTCCCTATTTCTACATTATGAGCAACCTGTATCTGATTGTCTAACTTCACTCCTTTTCTAATAATTGTTGATCCTAATGTAGCTCTATCTATTGTTGAATTTGCTCCGATATCAACATTATCTTCAATAATAACATTTCCAATTTGAGGTATCGTTGTATATTCTCCGCTTTCTGTAGGTGCAAATCCAAATCCGTCAGAACCAATAACACTTCCTGAATGAATTTTACAATTCGATCCTATTATTGTTTCTGAATAAATTTTTACTCCTGCAAAAATAGTCGTGTTATCTCCTATTTTAGTATTGTCTCCAATATACGAATTCGGGTAAATTTTCACATTCTCTCCTAAAACAACATTTTCTCCAATATAAGCAAAGGCTCCAATGTATTCATTTTCTCCTACAGATGCAGAATCAGCTATGAAATGCGGATTTTCTCTACCTTGTTTGTTGTTTTTTACTTCATTGTAAAACTCTAATAATTTAGAAAATGAAGCATAAGCATCATCAACCTTAATTAAGGTTGTAGTTATTTCGCTTTCTAATTCAAAGTTTTTGTTTACTATTGCAATACTTGCATTAGTAGTATATATGTATGAATTATATTTAGGATTAGATAAAAAAGTAAGAGAACCTTCTGTACCTTCTTCTATCTTTGAAAGTTTAGATACTTCTGCATTAGAATCACCTACAATTTCTCCTTCTAAAATATCTGCTATTTGTTCTGCTGTAAATTTCATTGAATGCAAAAGTAATTATTTTTGTTTAATTACCTCTTGTTAGAATTACTTAACAATTAAATTAAACTATTTTTTTAGGGTAACACAAATAATATTTTATAACTGGTTTAGATAATGCTTTCAAATTTAATTGATCTGAAGCCTTTGCTATATCTTCTAACTCTCCCTTTTTTGTATAAATTTTAATTGGTTTATTTGTGTTATATGCCTGATGTTTAATGCTGTTTGATAAAACAAAATAATTTAACTCCTCTTTTTTTATAGTATTCTCTACTGAAGTTTTTTTATAAATTTCATTTTTATAAAACTCCGTAAAAGGTTCATCCTGAATTTCAATCTTTAAAAGGTTTCTATGGATAATCATTTTTGCCAAAGAAGAAAGTACAAAATCTTCATGATGTATCCATTCTTTTATTGCTGACATTACATCATAATCATCTAGTTCAGAAAATGTTTTTAAGGTATCGTCTGTAAAATTATTTTCAGTAATGGGGTTGTATAGAAAATATTTTAATGCCTTTCCTGCTGGTAAAGCAACGCCTTTTTGCGCTAGTTCTTTTGCTCTTTTTAATACATTAACCAACGTGTTTTCGGCAACCAAACCTGTTTTATGCAAGTAAACTTGCCAATACATTAAACGACGCGCAATAATAAATTTTTCGACAGAATAAATTCCTTTTTGTTCAATTACTAATTCATCATTTACAACATTCATCATCGCTATTAAACGATCTGACGAAATATTACCTTCGGTAACACCTGTGTAAAAACTATCTCTTTTTAAGTAATCTAACCGATCAATATCCAATTGACTTGATATTAATTGATATAAAAATTCTCTGTGATATTTTCCTTCAAAAATTTGGATAGCTAAACTTAATTGCCCGCCAAATTCATCATTTAAAGCACGCATAAATTTTAATGAAATCTCCTCATGTGAAACTCCATTTACAATACTATGTTCTAATGCATGAGAAAAAGCTCCATGCCCAATATCATGCAATAAAATTGCAACATACAATGCATTTGCTTCTTCATCAGAAATAACCACATTTTTATTTCTTAAAACATAAACCGCTTTTTGCATTAAATGCATACAACCAATTGCATGATGAAAACGGGTGTGATTAGCACCAGGATACACCATATTAGACAATCCCATTTGTGCAACCCTTCTTAATCTTTGAAAATATGGATGCTCTATAATATCAAATATTAAAGAATTCGGGATGGTTATAAATCCGTAAATAGGATCATTTATAATCTTTAATTTATTCGTTTTTTGATTGTTCAAAATGTATAAATACTTCAATTCTAAACAAAATAATCATAATTTATCTACAAAACCAAATTAACAAAAGCTTTATTAACGTATTTTTAGCTTTTAGAGATACAACAAATACATTTTTGAACGTTATTTTTAGTGTAAACACGTGAAATTAATATGAGAAATATAGATATACTTTGGGTTGATGATGAAATAGATTTATTAAAACCACACATTTTATTTTTAGAAAAGAAAAATTATGTCGTAACTACCTCTACAAATGGTGCTGATGCAATAGATTTAGTTACTGAACAAAATTTCGATATTGTCTTTTTAGATGAAAACATGCCCGGAATTACTGGTTTAGAAACCCTGGCTGCTATCAAACAAAAAAATGCAAATCTTCCTGTGGTAATGATTACCAAAAGTGAAGAAGAATATATAATGGAAGAAGCTATTGGATCTAAAATAGCCGATTATTTAATAAAACCTGTAAACCCAAATCAAATATTATTAAGTTTAAAGAAAAACTTAGATCATTCTCGTTTAATTTCTGAAAAAACCACGGCTAATTATCAACAAGAATTTAGGAAAATAGCAATGGATTTAGCCATGGTAAATTCGTATGAAGAATGGGCTGACTTATATAAAAAACTTGTGCATTGGGAATTAGAGTTAGAAAATATTAATGATACGGGAATGTTAGAGATTTTAGAATCTCAAAAATCCGAAGCAAATTCTCAGTTTTATAAATTCATCAAAAAAAACTATCAAAAATGGCTTACTAGTGATGATAAACCTACTTTTTCGCACACTCTATTTAAAGATTATGTAGTTCCTACGCTATCAAAAGAGCAAGGAGTTTTATTGGTGGTTATTGATAACCTTCGTTACGATCAATATCGTGTTTTAGAGCCTTTTATCAATAATTATTATAAAAAAGAAGAGGAACATTCTTATTATAGTATTTTACCTACTGCAACACAATATGCTCGAAATGCTATTTTTTCTGGATTAATGCCTTTAGAAATGGAAAAAAAACATCCTGATTTTTGGAGAAATGATACAGATGAAGGTGGAAAAAATTTATTTGAAACCGATTTTTTAGATGCTCAAATAAAAAGATTAAAATTAAACATTAAACACGAATATTATAAAATAGTTTCACTTAAAAGTGGTAAAGAATTAGCCGATAATTATAACGGTACAAAGCAAAACGATTTAACAGTAGTGGTTTATAATTTTGTTGATATGTTATCGCATGCTAAAACCGAAATGGAAGTTATTAAAGAGCTTGCTGGTGATGACAAGGCATATAGATCATTATCTGTTAGTTGGTTTAAAAATTCGCCTTTATATGATATTATTAAGAAAGCACAAAAACTGGGACAAAAATTGATTATTACTACCGATCATGGTACTATTAATGCTAAAAACCCAACAAAAGTAGTTGGCGACAAAAATATCAGTTCTAATTTACGTTACAAAACTGGTAGAAGTTTAAGTTATGAAGATAAAGATGTGTTTGCTGTTAAAAATCCAAAGGATATATTTCTACCTAGTATTGCTATAAATAGTCCATTTATTTTTGCAAAAGAAGATTTGTTTTTTGCGTATCCTAACAACTATAATCATTTTGTAAAATATTATAAAAACACGTATCAACATGGCGGTGTATCGCTAGAAGAAGTTATTATTCCATGCGCTGTTTATAGTCCGAAATAATTTCATAAACATATTATAGTTTTCTATTTTTGCTTTCTATGAACAAAAATTATTCTTTAGACGAATTAACACAAATAGCTGAAGACATTGTTAAAAATGCTCAGAATAAAGTATTGCTTTTTTATGGCGATATGGGTGTTGGAAAAACAACTTTAATCAAAGAAATTTGCAAAGTTTTGGGTGTTGAAGATGTAGCGCACTCACCTACTTTTTCTTTGGTAAATGAGTATCAAACAACCAATAGTGATATTGTTTATCATTTTGATTTTTATCGAATCGAACATGAAGAAGAAGCTTACGATATGGGCGTTGAAGATTATTTATATAGCAATAATTGGTGCTTAATTGAATGGCCCGAAAATGTTAAAAATTTACTACCTTTAGATGCTGTTGCTGTAAAAATTAATCTTTTAGAGAACGGTCAACGTAATATTCAACTAACAAACAACTAGTTATAATGAGTTCTATTTCGCCTTTTACCAAAGAGCAATTAATGCCACAACCTGAAATGCTTGAAATAAAAAGACAAAAAGGCGAATTATTTATCGGTTTACCTAAAGAAACTCATTTTGAAGAAAAACGTATTAGTTTATCTCCCGATGCTGTTTCTGCCTTGGTTGAAAATGGCCATAGAGTGGTTGTTGAAACAGGTGCAGGTGATGGTGCTAATTATAGTGATAAAGAATATTCTGATGCAGGTGCAAAAATAGCCTACAATACCAAAGAAGCTTTTGGGTGTACCATTGTTTTAAAAGTTGCACCACCTTCTTTAGATGAAATTAAAATGTTAAATCCGCAAACAGTTTTAATATCAGCATTACAACTAAAAACTCAGGATAAAAAGTATTTCGAAGCATTGGCAAGAAAACGAATTACTGCCGTTGCTTTTGATTATATAAAAGATGAACACGGAGTATACCCAATTGTAAAATCATTAAGTGAAATTGCAGGAATTGCTTCTATGCATATCGCAGCCGAATTAATGACAACATCTAACGGCGGTAATGGATTATTACTTGGTAATATTGGTGGTGTGCCCCCAAGTGATGTGGTAATATTAGGCGCGGGTACTGTTGGTGAGTTCGCTGCACGTTCTGCCATCGGATTAGGAGCTCGTGTAAAGGTTTTTGACAATTCGATTACCAAACTAAGAAAACTACAACACTGCGTGCAATCGCCTATATACACCTCTACTGTTCAGCCCAAAACATTAACAAAAGCCTTAATGCGCTGTGATGTTGTTATCGGGGCTATTAGAGGTAAAGATCGTTCTCCTGTAATTGTTACAGAAGGCATGATTGAACAAATGAAAGATGGTGCTGTTATTGTTGATGTGAGTATTGATCGTGGTGGATGTTTCGAAACTTCTAAAGTTACCACACATAGCAAACCTACTTTTACAGAACACGGTGTAATTCATTATTGTGTACCAAACATTCCTTCGCGATATGCACGTACTGCTTCCGTTTCTATTAGTAATATATTTACTCCATACCTATTGAATATTGCAGAAGAAGGCGGATTTGAAAATGCGGCGCGTTTTGATAGAAGCCTGCGTAACGGAATGTATTTTTACCACGGAATTCTAACAAACAAAACGGTGGCTGATTGGTTTGACTTACCTTATAGAGATATAAATTTATTGATTTTATAAGCTGTTTTTTACTTACTTTTGCCATCACAAAATTTCACTATGCAGTTTTTAAAACGTTTTGGGTATTATGCAATCGGATTAGGTTTCGGTTCTTTAATTGTATTATTTATATGGAAAGGTAAAGATGTTTCTTTTGATTACGGAATGGATGCGCGTACCTTAAAAACAATTAGAGTTAGAGAAAGGTTATTTTCTGATACTGCTAAACAAGTTTTAACAAATTCGGCTATTGATACTGCAACGGTATCTGCAATTTTAAATAATGGCGATGTTGATTTCGGAAAAAGTAAACCCCGTATAAAACCTTGTCCTGAATATTTTATTACAGGAAAAGACAGTTTAAAACATATCGATTTATATGTTGTTAGATGTGATTCTACCACAACTATTGATAAAATTATTATTAACTAGCAATTTTTATACTTATCGTAAAGTCCTATTCCTTTTGTAATCATCGGGATAATTTTTTGCACTCTTTTATACTTGGTTGCTTCTCTTTTTGCTTCAGAAATATAATTAGCGTATTCTCTTTTTTTACTGAGTGAAAACTGAGTAAAACTTTCTCTTAAAGCTTCATTACTATCTAATTCAGATTGTAGTTCCGTTGGAGTTATTAAAGGTTCTATGTTTTTAACAGGTTTTAATTCTTTTCCGTTTTCAGAATTCTGAATAGCTTCTAAAATATATTCTCTAACTAAAACGATATCAATATCATTTAATGCATAAAATCGCCATTGGCGCATTGCATGTGTTTTTTCTTCTTGAGCATTTTGCAACTTTTTTTTATCATCATTTAAAAATATTCCTTGAAAAAACCAAAGTCCGCAGTAATTTTTAAATGCAGATAACCCCACGATGTTTTTATTATTGTAAACATAAACTGGCGCTCCCCATTTTATAGTTTCTTCTAAAGGAAGTTCTAATAAAACAGAACGCAAGAGCTTTAACTCTTGCGTCCATTTATTCTTTGTAGTAATATAATCTAATACTTTTGCGTTCATTAACGAATTATCTTAATTTGCTATTTCGCTCGTAAATTTAATACGCATTAAACGCAGTTCATCTTCGTCATAATCACCATCAAATTCATCTAATGCTTCTTGAATTTTATCTGTTTCAGATTCCATAAAATAATCATGTATTTCTTCCTGTTGATCTTCATCTAACAAGTCTTCAACCGCATAATCAATATTTAATTTTGTACCAGAAAATACAATTGCCTCCATCTCTTTAATTAATTCAGAAATGTTTAATCCTTTTGATTTTGATATATCTTCTAACGGTAATTTTCTATCTGTATTTTGAATAATAAATAACTTTAATCCTGAATTTACACCTGTACTTTTAACAATTAAATCATCTGGTCGTGTAATATCATTTTCAGTTACGTAACTACTTATCAGTTTAACAAAATCTTTACCAAATTTTTTAGATTTCCCTTCTCCAACACCATGAACTTTAGATAATTCTTCTAAATTTACAGGGTATTTTAACGCCATATCATCTAAAGAAGGATCTTGAAATACGGCAAAAGGAGGTACACCTAAACGCTTACCAACACTTTTACGTAAATCTTTTAACATGGCAACCAACTTCGTATCTACTCCACCACCTGTTGACTTCGTGTTTGCTATAATTATTCCGTCATCATCTGTAGCATACACATGGTTTTCAGTCATCATAAAAGATACAGGTTTTTTTATAAATTCTTTACCTTTTTCTGTTAGTTTTAAAACACCATATTGTTCAATCTCTTTCTTAATTAAATCGACTACTAATATTTGACGAATTAACGCCATCCAATAATGGTTTATTTTATCTTTTCCTATTCCGAAAAAAGGTTGTGCTGTGGTTTTATGAGATTTTAATAAGGCATTTTCAGCTCCTATTATAGTATTTACAACTTCTTTAGGCTTATACATTTCATTAGTATCTTTAATAACAGATAGTAATGTTTTTACTTCGTCTTTTGCTTCGTGTTGTTTTTTAGGGTTTTGCATGTTATCATCTAACATTGCGCCTTCTCCTGTTTTTGCATCAAACTCTTCACCAAAATAGTGTAGAATATACTTTCGTCTATTCATTGACGTTTCGGCATAACCAACAACTTCTTGTAATAATGCATGTCCCACTTCCTGTTCAGCTACAGGTTTGTTTGCCATGAATTTCTCTAACTTCTCAATATCTTTATATGAATAAAAAGTTAAGCAATATCCTTCTCCTCCATCACGTCCTGCTCTACCTGTTTCTTGATAATAACTTTCTAAACTTTTTGGAATATCATGGTGAATAACATAACGAACATCTGGTTTATCAATCCCCATCCCGAAAGCTATTGTTGCAACAATAACATCGCAATCTTCCATCAAAAACATGTCTTGATGTTTTGCGCGTTTTTTTGCATCTAATCCTGCATGATAAGGAAGTGCATTAATGCCGTTAACTTGTAAAACTTGTGCTATTTCTTCTACTTTTTTACGACTTAAACAGTAGATAATTCCTGTTTTTTCCATTCGTTGTTTTATAAAACGAATGATATCTTTTTCTATCTCTTTTGTTTTCGGTCGTACTTCATAAAATAAATTAGGTCTATTAAAGGATGCTTTAAAAACATTTGCATCACTCATACCTAAAGTTTTAAGAATATCTTCCTGTACTTTTTCTGTGGCTGTAGCTGTTAAACCAATAATAGGTACATTATCAATTTGTTTGATAATAGTACGTAAATTTCTATATTCTGGTCTAAAATCGTGTCCCCATTCAGAAATACAATGCGCTTCATCAATAGCTACAAAAGAAATTGTTTGTTCTCTTAAAAACGAGGCATATTCTTCTTTCACTAATGACTCTGGGGCTACGTATAATAACTTTGTTATACCGTTTTCGATATCTGATTTCACTTGCGCTACTTCAGATTTGTTTAACGAAGAGTTTAATACATGGGCTATTCCATGTTCCTCAGAGATACCTCTAATTGCATCTACCTGATTTTTCATCAATGCAATTAATGGCGACACTACAATCGCTGTACCTTCTTTCATTAAAGCTGGTAACTGATAACAAAGAGATTTTCCTCCACCCGTAGGCATTATAACAAAAGTATTCTCGTTGTTTAAAATACTTTTTACAACTTCTTCTTGTAGGCCTTTAAATTGGTTAAAACCAAATATTTTTTTTAATGCCTCATACAATTCTGACTGCTCCATATTCATCTTCTAATATCAAAAATTAAAAATGTAAACTAATTTACTAAAAAACTTTACACAAACTGACGTAAACTTTATTTTTATTAAAAAGTTTTTCTTCTTAAATATTCTTATTTTTACACTTTAAATTTACTTAAAACTTTTTTAACTTGAAAGACGCAAGCGCAATTCTCTCAACAGCAAAAGAAACTATACTTTTAGAAAGTAATGCTATTGCTAATTTAACAAAATTATTAGATAGTTTGTTTGTTGATGCTGTAAATTTTATACTCAATTCGAATAATTATATTGGAATTGCTCATTTTCATGGTTTAACTAAACAAAAAGTATTTTAAGATGGCTGTAAAAGAAATGTCTTTTTTAGACCATCTTGAAGAATTAAGGTGGCATTTAGTGAGAAGTTTTGCTGCTATTTTTTTAGTAGCTATAATCGTTTTCGCTAATATAAATTTTGTTTTTGATGAGTTTTTATTAGCGCATTTAAAACCAAATTTTAGTACTTATCAATTTTTTTGTAACGTCTTTACAGCAATCGGTATAGATAGCAGTTTTTGTAATATTGAGTTTGCAAGAGAATTACAAGTACTAAACCCTACAGAAGAATTAATGACAGGAATTTGGTCTTCATTGATTTTAGGATTTATTATTTCTTTTCCTTATATATTATGGGAATTTTGGAGATTTATAGCTCCCGGATTACATAGTAGTGAAAGAAAAAAATCAAGAGGATTTATTTTTACCTCTTCTTTCTTATTCTTTTTAGGAATAGTTTTTAGTTATTACGTTATTTTACCAATGTCAGTATTTTTCTTTTACAACTTTTCGATTGGTGATGCTATTGTAAAAAACTTTAAATTAGGTGCTTATATCAGTTTAATAACAAATACGTTGTTAGGGGTTGCTATATTTTTCGAACTACCTGTAGTTATCTTTTTTCTTACTAAAATAGGATTGATAACTCCAGAGTTTTTACGTAAATATCGTAAACACGCGTTAGTTGTTGTTTTAGTTTTATCTGCAATTATAACTCCCCCAGACGTTGCTAGTCAAGTAATCGTTTCGGTACCAATTATGATACTTTATGAAATAAGTATTTATGTTTCTCAATATGTCTTAAAAAAACAAAATAAAAAGAATGTCTCAAAAAGTCCAAGAGTTTAACGACTACCGTGCTAAAATGAATGATAAAATTTTAGCCGGTGATAATAAAATTATCAAGCGTATTTTTAATTTAGATACCAATGCATTTAACGAAGGTCATTTGCCTAAAAAAACAAAAGAACTATTAGGTTTAGTTGCCTCTGCTGTTTTACGTTGTGATGACTGTATTGCATATCATTTAGAAACGGCACATAAAAATGGTGTAACCAAAGAAGAAATGATGGAAACGATGAGTATTGCTACGTTAGTTGGCGGAACCATTTTAATTCCGCATTTACGTCGTGCTGTTGAATTCTGGGAATCATTAGAAGAAAATAGTTAACAAACTATTAAGGAATCGGTTTGTAGTTTTCCTGTATTTTAGTGGAATCATTTATCAAAAAAAGTAATAATCATCAATGAAATTAAGAGCAGATAACATACAAAAGCTTTACGGTAGTAGAAAAGTTGTAAAAGGTATTTCGTTAGAGGTAGAACAAGGAGAAATCATTGGTTTACTTGGGCCAAATGGCGCTGGAAAAACAACTTCTTTTTACATGATTGTTGGAATGGTAAAACCAAATTTTGGGAATATTTATTTAGATGATGAAGAAATTACTGACGATGCAATGTACAAACGTGCTCAAAAAGGAATTGGGTATTTAGCGCAAGAAGCCTCAGTTTTTAGAAAACTATCTGTAGAAGACAATATCATGTCGGTTTTAGAATTTACTGATAGATCTAAAACAGAAAGAAAAAAACGCTTAGAAGAATTAATTGATGAATTTAGTTTAGATCACGTTCGTAAAAACCGTGGAGATTTACTTTCTGGAGGAGAACGTCGTAGAACTGAAATTGCGCGTTGTTTAGCTTCTGACCCTAAATTCATTTTATTAGATGAACCTTTTGCAGGTGTAGATCCTATTGCTGTTGAAGATATTCAGGGAATTGTAGCCAAACTTAAAACGAAAAATATTGGTATTTTAATTACCGATCATGATGTACAAGCTACACTTGCCATTACCGATAGAACTTATTTAATGTACAACGGAAGTATTTTAAAAGAAGGTACTCCCGAAGAATTAGCAGAAGATGAAACTGTACGTAGGGTATATTTGGGGAAAGATTTTGAGTTAAAAAAGAAGAAGTTTTAAAATAAATTCATCAACCTGAACTCGTTTCAGGTTCTCATTATAATTAACAACTTTTATCGTTAGATGTAATTCCTAAATAAATTCGGAATGACACTAAAAAATAATTCTACACAAGAATAATCTATACAGAAAAAGGAGCTTAATAGCTCCTTTTTATTGTTCTTTATTTTAAATAAATTACACTTTCTTTAAATTATTAAATACTGATAATCCCACATATAATATTATAACTAAAGGAACTGCCACAAATTTTAATACAACTAATAATATAACAGCTAGTAGTAAGAAAATATATTTTAATGCATTTTCTTTTAATCCGAAGGTTTTAAATTTTAAGGCAAATAACGGAATTTCAGCATTCATTAAATAAGTTAATAATAACGTAATTACGATTAAAAAGTACTGATTATTTATAAGCTCAACAAAAAATAATTGATTCGAATATTCTGCTATTATTGGTAAAGAAATTACAAATAATGTCATTGCAGGTGTTGGTAATCCAATAAACGAGTCTGACTGACGTGTATCTATATTAAATTTTGCCAACCTATAACACGCACCTAAAGTTAAAAACAAACCGATATATGGTAAATTACTCCCTGTAGCTCCGTACGTATCTATTCCAAAATAACTTGCAGCATCTACATTTAAAGCACTTATTAAAAGTTGTAACATCACAATACCAGGTACTACACCACTTGTTACCATATCTGCTAAACTATCTAACTGCTTCCCTAATTCACCCTGAACATTTAACATTCGAGCTGCAAAGCCATCAAAAAAATCAAAAATAATTCCTGTAACCACTAAAATTGCCGCTCCTACAAAATCGCCTTTAACTGCAAAAATAGTTGCTATGCTACCACATAATAAATTTCCTAAAGTTAATAAATTCGGAATATGTCTTTTCATTCTTATCAATATTTATAACAAAAATAAGAAATCCTTTTATCAGTTTTATGTTTTACTTTTTTTTTATCATATTTGTTAGTACTCGTTATAAACTAAAAAACATGCCTATTCTTACTTCGGATTTCAATCCTAGTTTACCTTTTAAAAGTGCACATTTTAATACGATGTATCGCCCTTTATTTATGAAGGATACTATTAAATACAAACGAAAAAGAATTACAACTTGGGATGCCGACTTTATAGATTTAGATTTTTCTTGTATCGGTTCAAAAACATTGGTTTTATTAATTCATGGCTTAGAAGGAAGTGCTCAGTCTAATTATATGATTACAACTTCTAACCACTTAAACAAAACTGGTTTCGATACGGTTTGTATGAATTTACGTAGCTGTAGTGGTGAAGATAATTTGATATTAGAAACCTATCATAGCGGAAAAACAGATGATGTAGCTTTTATTATTAAACATCTTACAACCCATTACGAGTACGAAAATATAATTATTGTAGGTTTTAGTCTTGGCGGAAATTTAACGTTAAAATATTTAGGGGAATATGATACTATTCCTAGTAAAGTTAAAGGCGGAATTGCAGTTTCTGTTCCTATTGATTTAACAAGTTCACAGGCAGAATTATTAAAATTAAAGAACAAAATTTATTTAAATGAGTTCCTGAAAACTTTAAAACTCAAAATATTGGAGAAAGCAGAAAAGTTCCCTGATTTTGAGTTAAAAAAAGAATTACTATTCAAAGCGACAAAGTTTCGTCATTTAGAAAAACAATACACAGTGCCTGTCTTCGGATTTGAAAGTTCGGAAGATTATTGGATAAAAGCCAGCGCAAAACCTTATATACCCAAAATAAAAGTACCTTCTTTATTGATAAACTCATTAGATGATAGTTTTTTATCAAAAGAATGTTACCCTTTTGCTGAAGCTAAAAATTCCACTAATTTTCATTTATTAACACCAAATTACGGTGGTCATGTTGGTTTTATAAGTTCATTTAATGATAAAGAAGGTAAATGGCTAGAGAAAAATATTACTCGTTTTATTGAAGAAAATCTCGGAATTAGTTCTTAAAACAGTACTTTTATAATTAGCAATTATTTTAATCATAATTAAGATATTTGTAAAACTTAATGATCTCTTTTTTGATACTAGTTATGATAAAAAAATACGCTACTACTTTCCTCCTTTTATGTTGCTTGAATACTGTTTTATCGCAAGTATCTAAGCCAACAACTTTATCTGAATTATCACATATAAGTATTATTACCTCAGGACCTGGAGAGGTTTTATATGAAAAATTTGGGCACACCGCAATACGCGTTAAAGATCCTGCTACGCAACTAGATTTAATATATAATTATGGAATTTTTGATTTTGACAATCCCACTTTTTATGTAGATTTTACCAAAGGATATATGAAATACAAATTAGCTAAATACCCGTTTTATTTAGCTTTAAAAAGCAGTCAACAAGATAAACGTTGGGTAAAAGAGCAAATTTTAAATTTAACCCAAAATCAGAAGAATCAATTTTTTACTATTTTAGAAACAAATGCACTTCCAAAAAATGCAGGTTATTTATACGATCCTTATTTTGATAATTGCGCTACCAAACCTCGTGATATTATAAAAAAAGTGTTAGGAGATCATTTAATTTTTAAAGATAGTTTTGTTGCTGAAAATTTATCATTAAGACAATTAATGAATAAAGAAATTCATCAAAATACTTGGGGAAGTTTAGGTATTAATGTTGCTTTAGGTAGCAGATTAGATAAAATTGCTACTGCAAGCGAATATTTATATTTGCCTGATTATGTTTTTGAAGCTTTAAATTATTCCAAAGTTTTAAAAGAAGGAAAAGAAGAGAATTTAGTATCAAAAACAACTATTTTATTAGATTTTGATGAGAAAAAATCAGAAAGTGATGTTGTTAGTCCGTTTTTAATAATTTTACTACTTTCTTTAATTGGCTTATTTATTACTTATAACGATTATAAAAAGAAAAAAAGAACTAAGTGGTTAGATTTTTCTTTGTTTTTTACAACAGGAATCATAGGATTATTAATTGTATACTTATGGTTTTTCACCAACCACTCTACCGCGCCTAATAATTTTAATTTTCTATGGGCGTTTTTTCCAAACTTAATTATTGCTTTCTTTTTGATAAAAAAAACCACACCACAATGGATTGCAAAGTATTGTTTAGTGCTACTCATTTTTTTAGTAATCGCAACTATTATTTGGATTACTAAAACTCAGTTGTTCTCTATTACTATAATTCCGTTATTAATTTTATTGGGAGTTAGATATTGGTTTTTACAAAAAACTCTGAATCGCTAACTTATAACTCTGTAAACCAAAACCAGTAATTACTCCTTTTGCATTGGGCGCAATATAGCTTACATGACGAAAATTTTCGCGAGAATGCACGTTTGAAATGTGTACTTCTACAACCGGAGTTTCAATACCTTTTACAGCATCTGCAATACCAATTGAGGTATGTGTATAAGCGGCTGCATTTAAAATAACACCATCATATTCAAAACCAACTTCGTGAAGTTTATCTATTATTTCGCCTTCTATGTTAGATTGATAATAACTTAACGCTACTACTTTATATTCTTTTTTTAAGGTTTTAAAAAAATCTTCAAAAGAATTAGCTCCATATATTTCTGGCTCACGTTTTCCTAATAAATTTAAGTTTGGTCCGTTGATTATAATTAGTTTTTTCATTGCATCTTTTTTCAGAAAAGTAAAAGTAAGTTTTTAATTTTTAAGCATAAAAAAGGAAGCAATTTCTTGCTTCCTTTTTTAACATTAAAGAATGTTATAATTAAAACTTGTAAGTTAATCCGAATTGGATAGCAGAGAAATCTAAGTTTAAACCAAAAGAATTAACAGATTCAGCTCCATCAACATCAACTTTAGAACTAGCATAAGATAAAGCTCCAACTGAAGCTCTTAATGCGATAGATTCAGAAACGAAGTAGTTAATTCCTGGTGCAATAGCAATACCAAAAGTATTTACATCATTTCCTTTAACACCACCAACTTCATATCCAGTATTAACATAAGAAAACCCAGCTCCTACAACAAAAGAAAAATCGCTTTCAGGTGTAAAAAAGTAGTTAGCTCCTAAAGTAGCCCCAAAAGAGTTTGTATCACCGATAATTCCACCAGGTAAAGCAACATTATTACCACCACCAATAACTAAACCTAATTCTAAAGCAATATTTTCAGATACGAAATACCCTACAGATGGAGAAACAGTATAATTACTTACATCTCCTGTAGCACTATTGTAACCTACTGTACCAGATATATAAACATCTTCTTTAGCAAAACCTCCTTTTGCTTTTTCTTCTTGTGCGTTAGCTGTAAATCCTGCAGCAACCATTGCAATTACTAATAATACTTTTTTCATAATTTAAATTTTAATATTTATTAATTTTCGAGGGCAAAAATATCTCTTTTTTTAATATGTACAATTTTTTTAACACAAAAAATCAATAAAAAAAACCACCTTTTTTATAACTCTTTCAATATCTTAATTTTACAAAAAAAATAGTATCAAGAAAATATTAAGTAGCCTAGCTGCAACCGTTTTTTTTAATTATTAAGCATAAAAAAAAGGGAAGCAATTATGCTTCCCTTTTTAGTAATTAGTTTACTTACCTCTTAGAAATTATATCCAACAGATACTTGAAAAACTCCATTTTTACCTGTAGAGTCCTCTATATCAGAAATTTTAGATAAACCTAAGTTATAACGAGCAGAAAAATTTAAACCACTTTCTAACTTATAACCAGCACCAAAGTTTAATCCAAAATCAACACTTTTCATTTTATAATCATCTTTAATATCTTCTTCAACTGACTCACCACCTACTTCAGCTTTCATTTTTGCAGACATTAAAAAACCAATTTGAGGCCCTAACTCCAAGCTAAACCCCTCAGCGACATAATACTTAGCCATAACAGGAACATTTAAATAATCTAATGCCATAGTTACATCAATGCCTTCCATTTTTGTTTTCGCTCCTTGAGCAGAATATACTAATTCTGGTTGAACAGAAAATTTATCAGAAATTTCAATTTCTGCAACAGCTCCAATATGAAATGAAGTTCTAGCATCGTTATCATCAATACCATCTCCAGATACGTTAGCAATGTTTAAACCTGCTTTTGCTCCAAAAGTTACTTCTTGTGCATTTACAGTAAATCCTGCAGCAACGATAGCAATTGTCAATAATACTTTTTTCATAATTTAAATTTTAATATTTATTAATTTTGTTTAGTAAAAGTATCTCTTTTTTTAATATGCACAAATTTTTTAACTAAAAAATTCTTAAAAAAAAGAATACTTCCTAATTATTTTAGAATCAACAAGCTGAAAGTAAAATACGTCTGCATAATATAAATTAAAAATTATCAGCTAAATATATTAGTTCTAACTTTGGCTTTATAAAAATTAATCACACTTACTGTTAATGAACTGGCAACAAGCAACATCAGATTATACAAACTATTTAAAAATAGAAAGAGGCCTCTCTAAAAACTCTATTGATAGTTATACTAGAGACATTAAAAAGCTTGTTTCGTTTCTTGATACACAAAAAAACAGTCATCTTCCTATAAGTATTACTACCATAACTGTTCAGCAATTTATATACGAAGCTAGTAAAAGTATAAACCCCAGAAGTCAGGCACGTTTAATTTCGGGATTGCGAAGTTTTTTTGATTATTTAATTTTTGAAGATTATAGGAAAGACAATCCTACCGATTTAATTGAAAGTCCGAATATTACGCGTAAACTCCCCGATACGTTAGAAAAAGAAGAAGTTGACGCTTTAATTGCCGCGATCGATTTAAGTCATCCGCAGGGCGAAAGAAATAAAACCATTATTGAAACCATTTTTAGCTGTGGTTTGCGTGTAAGCGAATTAATTAACTTACAATTATCTGATTTATTTTTTGATGACGGCTACATCCGAATTTTAGGAAAAGGGAATAAATTCCGTTTTGTACCCATACATCATACTACCATAAAACGTTTAAATTTTTATATTGATGATATCCGTTCTAAAATTAATCCGAAGAAAGAAGAAGAGGATATTGTTTTTTTAAACCGACGTGGCAAACGATTAACCCGCCAAATGATTTTTATTATATTAAAAGAATTGGCTATAAAAACAAATTTAAAGAAAAGTATTGGTCCACATACTTTACGCCACTCTTTTGCTACCTACTTATTAAAACATGGTGCCGACTTACGAGTTATACAACAACTATTAGGGCATGAAAGTATTACAACCACCGAAATTTATGTGCATTTAGATACTAGTTTTTTAAAGGAAGTTGTGGAATTGCATCACCCAAGAAGTGACATTAATATAAATGATAAATAAAGAGAATTATTTATTGCATTCATCTAATAAATTCTATACGTATCAGGAATACCTAAAAATAATTATGCCCTTTATTTAAAAAAATAAAGGGCATAAAAAAAGGCAAGCTACCTACATCACACTGCTACAACCTAATACCCTTGCTGCGTTCCCGCCCTGGGGGATTCAAAGGGAGCTAGTTGTGTAGGACTTGCCGCTGCAAATCTACAGCCTTTTTTGATAAAAACAATGAAAAAAAAACGCTTTTTTTTGTAACATTTTTAACTATTTGAATACTAATACATTGTTGAGAATCTTTTTTTTTACACAACTCGATTCGAAAACAAAATAATATATTTGTTAAACTAACTAAAAAATCAATTACACAAACATGGAAAATCAAGCTAACAGTAAAAACATTATTTTAAATTACGGATTATACTTAGGTTTAATCGGAATATTTATTCACTTAGTATTTTATGCTACAGGTAACTTAATTTCATTAGGTTGGTTAACTGGTATTTTAGGTTTTGCAGCCATGATTACTTTAATTGTTTTAGGTATTAAAAAATTTAAAGCAGATAATGGCGGTTTTTTAAGTTTCGGACAAGCTTTAAAAGTTGGTGTAGGGATTGCTGTATTTAGTGCTGTTATTAGTGCTGTTTATACTTTAATTTTTACAAGTTTTATAGAACCTGATTTTCAAGCTCAAATGATGGAAGTACAAAAACAAGCTTGGATGGATTCTGGTATGAACGACGAACAAATAGAAGCTTCTGAATCAATGGCTAAAAAGTTTGGAGGTCCTGCTATTACTATTCCTGTATCAATTGTAGTTTCTGCATTCTTTGGTTTTATATTTTCTGCAATTAGTGGTGCAATCATGAAAAATAATGAAGAAGAACAATATTAAGAATACTTTAAAAAGGTAAAGCTATAAAGTTTACGAAAGACTTTGTAACTTTACCTTTTTAATTCTCTTACCAAATATTATGGATATATCGGTAGTAATACCACTTCTTAACGAAGAAGAATCTTTACAAGAATTACACGATTGGATTGCAAAAGTTATGCAATCCAATACTTATTTATATGAAATTATTTTTATTGATGATGGTAGTACCGATACTTCTTGGCAAGTAATTGAACAATTATCTGTAAAAAACAACTCGGTAAAAGGAATTCGTTTTCAACGTAACTACGGTAAATCGCAAGCTTTAGACGCTGGTTTTGGTTTAGCCGAAGGGAATGTTGTTATTACTATGGATGCTGATTTACAAGACAGCCCTGATGAAATTCCTGAATTGTATGATTTAATTATTGCCAAAAATTTCGATTTAATTTCTGGCTGGAAAAAGAAACGTTACGACAATGTGGTAACCAAAAACATACCATCAAAATTATTTAATTGGGCAGCTCGTAAAACATCTGGACTAGAATTAAATGATTTTAACTGCGGATTAAAAGCCTATAAAAAAGAAGTTATAAAAACAGTAAAAGTAAGTGGTGAAATGCACCGTTACATTCCTGTTTTAGCAAAAAACGAAGGTTTTAATAATATTGGCGAAAAAGTAGTACAACATCAAGCACGAAAATACGGCGTTACTAAATTTGGAATGGATCGTTTCATAAACGGATTTTTAGATTTAATCACCATCTCATTTTTATCGAAATTCGGAAAACGACCAATGCACTTTTTTGGTCTTTGGGGAAGCTTAATGTTTATATTCGGCTTTTTTAGTGCTTTTTTTATCGGAGTAATGAAAATATACCGCTTATCAACAGGTATAAAAACAATTTTAGTTACCAACAATCCTTGGTTTTATATTGCTTTAACTTCTATGGTTTTAGGAACCTTATTATTCTTAGCAGGCTTTTTAGGGGAGTTAATTATTAAAAGTAATCCGCAACAAAAGCATTACACCATTAAAGAAAAAATAAATTTTTAAAACGCGTATCTTTGTACGTTTTAATTTAACATATGCAAGAGATTTTAAACAAAGCAAAATTATGGTTATCTGATACGTTCGATTCAGAAACTAGAAAAGAAATTCAACAACTAATCGATACTAATTCTAATGATTTAGCAGATCGTTTTTATAAAAATTTAGAATTCGGCACAGGCGGAATGCGCGGAATTGTTGGCGCAGGAGTTAACCGAATAAACAAATATACCTTAGGTAAAGCAACACAAGGATTAAGTAATTACTTACATCAAACGTATCCTAATAAAGAGATAAAAGTAGCTATTGGCTACGATTGTCGCCACGATAGTAAATGGCTATCAAAAGTAGTTGCTGATGTATTTTCGGCAAATAATATTAAGGTATTTCTTTTTGAAGACTTACGCCCTACTCCCGAATTATCATTTGCGGTAAATCATTTAGGTTGCGATGTTGGTATTGTATTAACAGCATCTCATAATCCGCCAGAATATAACGGTTATAAAGTATATTGGTCTGACGGAGGACAAATTGTACCGCCACAAGACACAGGTATTATTGATGAAGTAAATTCATTAGCTTATACTGATGTTAATTTTAACGCCAATGAAGATTTAATTTCAACTATCGGTAATGAAGTTGATGAAGCTTTTTGGCAAGCATCAATTAAAAACGGGACCTTTGATGTAAAAGGACGTGAAGATTTAAAAATTGTTTTCACCAATTTACATGGAACGGCGATTAAGTTAATTCCTGAAGTTTTAAAACGTGCCGGTTATACACAAGTTCATATAGTTAAAGAACAAGCAGAACCTAACGGAAGTTTCCCTACGGTAAAATCACCAAACCCTGAAGAGCCTGAAGCTTTAAAAATGGCTGTTGATTTAGCAAATGAAGTTGATGCCGATATTGTTTTAGGAACCGATCCTGATTCTGATAGAATTGGTATTGCTGTGCGTGATTTAGATGGAAACATGAAATTATTAAACGGAAATCAGACCATGAGTATGATGACCGATTTTTTAATTAATGATTGGAAAAATAAAGGCAAATTAAACGGAAAACAATTTGTAGGTTCTACGATCGTTTCTACCAATTTAGTAAACGAAATTACTGCTTCTTACGATGTTGAAACCAAAGTTGGTTTAACTGGTTTTAAGTGGATTGCTAAAATGATTAAAGATTACCCTGAGTTAGATTTTATTGGTGGTGGTGAAGAAAGTTTTGGTTATATGGTTGGTGATTTTGTTCGCGATAAAGATGCAGTTACCTCTGCCCTATTGGCTTGTGAAATAGCCTCAAATGCAAAAGCAAATAATAGTTCTTTTTATGAAGAATTGTTGGCGTTATATACACGTCATCATTTTTATAAAGAACACTTAATTGCTATTGTTAAAAAAGGAATGGATGGTGCGCAACAAATCAAACAAATGATGGTTGATTTACGTAAGAATCCGTTTACTGAAATAGACAATGCTAAAGTGGAGTTTTTATACGATTATGAATCATCTATAAAAAAGAATTTAATTACAGGTGAAGAAACAGTTATGGATATTCCGAAATCTAACGTGTTGATTTATCAAACTACAGATGGCACAAAAATAGCTGCTCGCCCTAGTGGAACAGAACCTAAAATTAAGTTTTATTTTAGTGTAAAATCAAAATTAGATACGTTAGAAAATGCTGTAGCTATTGAAAAAACACTAGATGTAAAAATTCAACGAATTATAAAAGAATTAAATTTATAAATGAATTATTTAAAACGTTTTTTTAAATACGCAAAACCCTATAAATCATTAGGAATATTAAGTATTATCCTTAATGTTTTGTATGCTTTATTTACTACATTGTCTTACGTTATATTAATGCCTACTTTAAATATATTATTTGGAGCAACGCCTAAAATATATTTAAAGCCCATTTATAAGGGTTTTAGTGAATCATTAAACAAAGACTACCTAAGTGACTTATTAAATTATTACGTTACTTATACTAATGAGAATTATGGACAAGAAACAACATTACTATATGTAGTAATAGCTGTAGTTGCGGTTTTCTTGCTAAAAAATTTGTTTGGCTACTTGGGGCAATTAGCTATGGTTTTTCTAAAAAATAATGTATTAAAAGATCTAAGAGTAATTATTTACAATAAAATAATAACGCTTCCATTAGCTTTTTTCTCAAATCAAAACAAAGGAGACATTATAGCTCGTAGTACAAATGATGTTAATACAATTAACAACTCATACCTTAATTTAATTATAACTTTTATTAGAGAACCATTAAATATTGTTTTTACATTATTTTTTATGATTTCGACAAGTTGGGAGTTGTCTATTTTTATTTTTACGTTCATTCCTATTTCTGGTTTAGCTATTTCATTTATAAGTAAAAAAATAAAACAACAATCTGGTGAAATTTCTGAAAAAATTGGAGGTCTTTTAAGTATTCTAGAAGAAAGTATTTCTGGTTTAAAAATTATCAAAGCATTTAACGCTGAAGAATTATTTTCTTCAAAATTTAATACTCAAACAGAAGACATTCGATTATTGTCTAATAAAATGAGTAAAAAAGAAACGCTGGCAAGTCCTATGAGTGAATTTTTAGGGGTAATTACTATTGCTGGCCTTCTTTGGTATGGTGGTAAAATGGTTTTGATTGATGAAACGTTATTGGGAGGTACTTTTATCGGTTTTATGGCTGCTGCATATAACATACTCACGCCAGCTAAGGCAATGGCTAAAGCTAATAATAATATTAAAATAGGAAATGCTGCAGCACAAAGAATATTTGATGTTATAGATACTGAAAACGAATTAATAGATATTAATAACGCTAAAGAATTAACTGATTTTAATAATACAGTTGAATTTAAGAACATCTCTTTTATGTATGATAACTCTTATGTGCTAGAGAACTTTTCATTAACAATACCTAAAGGTAAAACAGTTGCGTTAGTAGGACAATCTGGAAGTGGAAAATCTACACTGGCAAACCTAATTACTCGTTTTTATGATGTTAATAAAGGGGATATACTTATAGACGGAAATAATATAAAAAATATTTCTAAAAAATCTTTAAGAGGCTTAACAGGTATTGTTGCACAAGATTCAACCTTATTTAATGATACTATAGCTAATAATATAAAATTAAGTAAACCTTCTGCGACAGAAAAAGAAATTAAAGATGCAGCTATTATAGCAAATGCTGAAGAATTTATTAAAGATTTACCTTTAAAATATAATACAATAATAGGTGATCGTGGTAGCTCACTTTCTGGAGGACAACAACAAAGAATAGCAATTGCCAGAGCTGTTTTAAAAAATCCTCCTATTATGATTTTAGATGAAGCTACTTCTGCCTTAGATACCGAATCAGAGCAATTAGTTCAGGTAGCTTTAGAAAAAATGATGAAAAACAGAACGTCTTTAATTATTGCACATCGTTTATCTACTATTCAAAAGGCAGATAAAATTGTTGTAATGAAAAAAGGAAAAATTGTTGAACAAGGTAAACATGAAGAATTACTTACTAAAAAAGGAGAGTATTTTAAACTTGTTACTATGCAATCATTAGCATAAATAAAAAAGGGAAGTTTTTAAAAACTTCCCTTTTTTATTTATAATTTCTTAATTATTTTTTAAACCGAGCTTCTTACCTTTTTCTATCATATATTGATAACAAGCTTCATGTTCATTAGGGATTTCACCTTCTAAAATAGCTTCTTTTATTGCTTCTTTAATCTGGCCAATCTCTCTACAAGGTGATAAATTAAACTCTTTCATAATTTCTTCTCCAGTAATTGGAGGTTGAAAATTACGAACTTTATCTCTTTCTTCTACTTCCTTAATTTTTTCACGAACAAGTTGAAAATTTTTATGGTAGCGATTAAACTTCTTAGGGTTTTTAGTAGTAATATCAGCCTCACATAATGTCATTAAACTATCAACATCTTCGCCGGCATCAAAAACTAATCTTCGAACAGCCGAATCTGTTACATCGCTTGCTAAAACAATTGGTCGTGAACTTAACATTACCATTTTCTGAACAAATTTCATTTTGTTATTCAATGGCATTTTTAAGCGCTTAAATAATTTAAAAACCATTTTAGAACCTACAAATTCATGTGCATGAAAAGTCCAACCTTGTTTTTTATGATAACGCTTTGTTGGTGCCTTACCAATATCATGTAATAAAGCAGCCCAACGTAACCAAACATCTTGAGTATTTTCTGATATATTATCAACAACCTCTAAAGTATGGTAAAAATTATCTTTATGCTTTTGTCCTTCTACCTCTTCTACTCCTTTTAATGCTGTTAATTCAGGAATAATTTGTTCTAAAAGTCCTGTTTGCTCTAAAAGCAAAAACCCTACAGATGGTTTAGATGATTCTAATATTTTATTTAACTCAACAATTATTCGTTCTTTGGTAATAATGTTTATTCTTTTAGCATTCTTCGCAATAGCGCTTAAAGACTCTGCTTCAATTACAAAGTTTAATTGAGAAGCAAAGCGAATAGCACGCATCATACGAAGTGGATCATCAGAATAGGTGATATCAGGATCTAAAGGTGTTTTAATTATTTTAGCTTCTAAATCTGACATTCCATCAAAAGGATCTAACAATAAACCAAATGATTCTTTATTTAAACTTAAAGCTAATGCGTTGATGGTAAAATCACGCCTGTTCTGATCGTCTTTAAGTGTGCCTGGTATTACTTCCGGGTTTCTACTATCTTCAGTATACGATTCTTTACGAGCACCTACAAACTCAATTTCAACATCTTTAAAACGCAACATTGCTGTTCCGTATGTCTTAAAGACCTGAACTTTAGGTTTGTTTGGTAATAAGGATGCTACTTTTTCTGCAAGTTCAATCCCGCTACCAACTGCAACTACATCAATATCTTTTGCAGTACCTCTTTTTAAAATAAAATCTCGTACAAAACCACCAATCACATAACTTTCTAATTGTAATTCTTCGGCTGCTTTGTTTATATATTGAAATATTTCAGCAGAAATTGCTTCTTTAAAATATTGTTCTTGCATCTAATTATTCTCATTTATCTAAACTTGTTATATAACAAGTTTTGCCGGCAAATTTACCATAATTTAAATTATACAAAAATTGATTTGGCTATTTCTTAAATTACGTACATTTAAAAGTTATAAAATATGTATTTTTACCAACTATCAAATTTACATTTTTGAATAAATAATTTTATGCTAAACTTAAATAATCAATCCATATTAATCACTGGTGGTACAGGCTCTTTTGGTAAAATGTTTACTAAATTAATTTTAAGTAGATTTCCTGACGTAAAGCGACTTGTAATTTTATCAAGAGATGAGCAAAAACATTTTCAAATGGCTCAAGAATTTCCTGAAATAGAATACCCTCAAATCCGTTATTTTATTGGTGATGTAAGAGATGTTAAAAGGTTAGAAAGTGCTTTTGAAGATATTGACATTGTAATTCATGCTGCGGCAATGAAACATGTTCATTTAGCTGAATACAACCCAATGGAATGTATTAAAACAAATATAAATGGTGCTGAAAACGTTATTGATGCCGCATTAAGATGTGGTGTTAAAAACGTAGTTGCTTTATCTACTGATAAAGCCGCCGCACCTATAAACTTATACGGAGCTACAAAGTTAACTTCTGATAAATTATTTATAGCTGCTAATAACATTAAAGGAAAAAGAGATATTAAATTTTCTGTAGTTAGATATGGAAATGTAATGGGGTCAAATGGTTCTGTAATGCCCTTTTTCTTAAATAAGAAAAAAGGGGGCGCGTCTTTTTTACCAATTACTGATAAGAGTATGACACGTTTTAATATATCATTAGAAGACGGTTGTGAAATGGTTTTTTATGCTATCGAAAAAGCATGGGGAGGAGAAGTTTTTATACCTAAGATACCATCTTACAACATTGTAGATGTAGCAACCGCTATTGCACCAGAATTAGAACAGAAAATAATAGGTATTAGGCCCGGTGAGAAATTGCATGAAGAAATGATTACTTCATCAGACTCATTTACTACACTAGACTTAGGGAAATACTATGTTATATTACCACAAAACTCTCCGTATTCAACTTATACTATAGAAGAATATCAAAAAGCTTTTAATGGAAGTCTAGTACCCAAAGGTTTTTCTTACAATTCAAATAATAATACTCAATGGGAAACTGTTGAAAGTTTAAGATTATTAGTTAAAGAGCATGTAGACCCTAATTTTAAAATATAAAAATGGCATTTAATATTCCTTACGGACGACAAAGTATAGAGAAAGATGATATTGCTGCTGTTGTAGAAACCTTACAAGCAGATTTTTTAACCCAAGGTCCAAAAGTTAAAGAATTCGAAGATAAGTTTGCTAAATATGTGGGTGCAAAATATGCTTTAGCTGTAAATAATGCTACTTCTGGTTTGCATTTATCAGTTTTAACTATGGGTTTAAAAGAAGGAGATCGTGTTATTACAACACCTATTACTTTTGCTGCATCTGCAAACTGTGTACGTTTTGCTAAGGGAGAAGTTTGGTTTGCAGATATTGACCCAAATACCTATTTATTATCAATAAAAAGTGTTCGCAAGTTAATTGAAAGTAAGCCTAAAGGTTTTTTTAAAGGAATTATTCCTGTTGATTTTGCAGGGTTACCTATTAATCTAGAAGCGTTTAAGAAACTAGCTTATGAACATAATTTATGGATTATTGAAGATGCTTGCCATGCCCCTGGAGGATATTTTACAGATTCTAATAATAAAAAACAACATTGTGGTAATGGAAGTTATGCAGATATTGGCGTTTTTTCATTTCATCCTGTAAAACATATTGCTTGTGGTGAAGGAGGAATGCTAACTACTAACTCTGAAGAAATTTATAAAAAACTATCACTTCTTAGAACCCATGGAATTACTAAAGAAAACATGAAAGAAAATCATGGTGGTTGGTTTTATGAAATGCAAGAACTAGGCTTTAATTATCGTTTAACTGATTTTCAATCTGCATTAGGAATAACTCAATTGTCTAAAAATAAGGTCGGTGTTATAAAAAGAAATAAAATTTCGGATGCTTATAAAAACGCCTTTCAAGGAAAAATAAAGTTTCAATCTTTACCTCAAGGAACTTATAATGCGCACCACTTATTTATTATCGAAGTTGAGGATAGAAAAGGGTTATATGATTATTTAAGAAGTCATACTGTTTTTGCTCAAATACATTATATACCTGTACACAAACTACCTTATTATCAGAAAATAGGCTATAGTAATGCAGATTTATCTAATGCTGAAAATTATTATTCAAAATGTATTAGCTTACCTATGTTCCCTAGTTTAACTGAAGAGGAACAACAATTTGTAATCAATAAAGTTTTGGAATTTATTAATGACTAGAATCGCTATTATACCCGCACGAGGTGGAAGTAAACGAATTCCTAAAAAAAACATTAAACCTTTTTTAGGAAAACCTATTATAGCGTATTCGATAGAAGCTGCTATAAATAGTAATTTATTTGATGAAGTCATTGTTTCTACTGATGATTCTGATATTGCAAAAATAGCTAAGCAATACGGAGCTGTAATTCCATTTTTAAGAAGTCAAAAAAATTCTGATGATTTTGCAACAACGTTCGATGTTATTCAAGAAGTTTTAAACTGGTATAATAATAAAGGATTTAATATAGAAACTGCTAGTTGCATATATGCCACTGCTCCTTTTATTACAAGTAATTTACTTTTAAAAGCTTATCAAAATTTAATTAACAATGAATTTGATACTGTTTTTCCTGTAATTCGTTTTAGCTTCCCTATTCAAAGAGCAATTAAAATGATTAATCATAATGGAAAGATGGCTTTATTTCAACCAGAGCACTTAAATACTAGATCTCAAGATCTGGAAACTGCGTATCAAGATGCTGGTCAGTTCTATTTTTTTAGACCTAAAATAGTTCTAGAAAAGAAAAAAATTTGGACCGATAATTCTGGTATTATAGAAATTAATGAGTTACAAGCTCAAGATATTGATACAGAAACAGATTGGAAGCTTGCTGAATTAAAATATAAAATTCAAAATGATGAAGAAACTTCTTTTTAGAGCAGATGGAAATCCAAAAATTGGGCTGGGTCATTTATATCGGCTTTTTGCGCTAGTAGAACTCTATAAAGAAAAAATAGATTTTGTTTTCGTTACTAAGGAAAATTCTACCATAAAAGTAATACCTGAAGACTATGAAGTTGATACCATTATTAATAATATTGATATAATAAATGAACCCAATTGGCTTTCTAAAAAATACCTCCCTAATGAATATATAATAATAATAGATGGTTATCAATTTACACAAGATTACCAAAAAAAATTAAAATCCTTGGGCTATACTATTATGTATATAGATGATTTAATCACAAATCATCAATATGCAGATATTATTGTTAATCATTCTGAAGGTTTGCAAGAAGAAAGTTATACCGCCGAATATTATAGTTTATTCGCTTTAGGAACTCAATATGCCATATTAAGGCCTTCTTTTTTAGAAGCTACAAGAAAGAAAAGATTAATATATAATATAGACACCGTTTTTGTTTGTTTTGGAGGTGCAGATATGTATGATTTAAGCTGTAAAGCGACAAAAGCATTACTTCTTTTTTCTAAATTTAAAAAAATACATATTCTATTGGGTGGTGCTTATAAGCACAAACATATATTTGAGTTACAAGAAAATAATTCTAATATTTATATTCACCAAAATTTACAAGAAAAAGAAATTGTGTCAATAATGGAGCAATGTAATTTAGCAATTGCCCCTGCTAGCACAACATTATATGAATTATGCGCTATTCAAATGCCTATTTTATCAGGTTATTTTGTAAAAAATCAGCTAAACATCTACAATTCTTTTTTAAAGAAAGGAGCAATATATGGTTGTGGCGATTTTTCAAATTATAGTATTCAAGATTTCTTTGAATCAATTCAAAAAATAACAAAACTAAAGGAGTACAATTCTTCTTTAAAAATTCAACAAGAACTATTTGACAGTCAAATTAGTAATCGTTTTCTTCAATTATTAAATTATGCTCATCTATCGATTAGAAAAGCATCAAAAAATGATATGTTACAAGTTTATAACTGGTCAAATGATTCTATAGTAAGAAAAAACTCTTATGATTCTAAACCTTTAATATTAGAAAATCATAAAAAATGGTTTACTTCTAAAATAAAGAATGAAAAGACTTTATTTTATATCATTGAATATAATTCTATTCCGGCTGGAATGGTACGATATGAAAGAGAAGAGCACCATTCTGTTGTAGGCATTACAATCGCTGAAGAGTTTAGAGGCCGAAAATTGGCTCCTTTATTTTTAATAAAAACAGCTAAAAAATATTTTCATAAATTTGAAAAACCTATTCTTGCTTACATAAAAAAAGAAAATACTCCTTCTATTAAATCTTTCAAAAAAGCTGGTTATCAACTTTATAAAGAAGAGTCATTTAACGAGATAGACAGTTATATATATAAATTAGAGAAAATATGATTCCAACAGATAAATGTTTTATAATTGCTGAACTCTCAGCAAACCATAACGGAAGTAAGGAAGTTGCTATAGAAACTATTAGAGCTGCAAAAAGAACTGGTGCTGACGCTATTAAATTTCAAACTTACACTGCTGATACCATCACTTTAGATTCTAAAAAAGAAGATTTCAAATTAAAACAAGGAACCATTTGGGATGGGATGTTTTTACATGATTTATACCAACAAGCATATACTCCCTGGGAATGGTTTAAAGACCTATATACTATTGCTAGAGAAGAAGGTCTTGTTGTTTTTTCTTCTCCTTTTGATAAATCGGCAGTAGATTTATTAGAATCTCTAGATAATCCTATTTACAAAATAGCTTCTTTTGAAATTACAGATATTCCTTTAATTGAATATGCAGCAAAAACAATGAAACCTATTATAATTTCTACAGGGATAGCTACAGATGAAGATATTCAGTTAGCCGTTAACACTTGTAGAAATGTTGGTAATAAAGATATTACTTTATTAAAATGCACATCTTCATACCCTGCACCAATAGAAGAAGCTAATTTGGTAATGATAAAAGACTTGAAAGAACGTTTTAATGTAAAAGCTGGACTTTCTGACCATACTATGGGTATTATTACGCCCATAGTTGCTGTTACATTAGGAGCTACTGTAATAGAAAAACATTTTATTTTAAATAAAAAAATTGGAGGACCTGATGCTTCTTTTTCTCTAGATGAAACTGAATTTACTGAAATGGTAAGTGCTGTTAGAGCTGCAGAAAAAGCTAATGGAAAAATTAGTTATCATTTAACTGATAAAATGAAAAGTGGAAGAGAATTTTCTCGTTCTTTATATATTACTTCTGATGTGAAAAAAGGAGATATTTTAACAGAAAAAAATGTACGTTCTATCAGGCCTGGGTTTGGCTTACACCCTAAATATTATAGAGAAATTTTAGGTGCAAAATTTAATAATGATTTTGAGAAAGGAACAGCTCTTAAAAAAGAGCATTTTGAATAATTTATTTTCTCAACGTAATTATCACGTTGTCTTCCGTAATTTTTAATATGGTAGACGGCTTATTGTTTAAATTTACTTCACTAATATTAACTATATAATCTACATTTTTTTTAATTTCATCAGAAATATAATTAAAAGATTTCGGGGTCTCTCCCCCACTAATATTAGCTGAAGTAGATACAATTGGTTTTCCAAATTCCTTTATTAATTGTATACAAAAATCATTATTTGGTATTCTAATAGCAATCGTATTATCTATAGCAATTGTATTTTTTGCTAGATTTTTAGGGTTATTATATATTATTGTGGTTGGTTTTATTGATTGTTCTAATATATCTATAGCTATTTTAGGAACAATTTTAATATACTCCTTTAGCATTTCTATAGAAGAAACCAAAATAATTAAACTCTTAGACTCTTCTCTTTTCTTTATTTTATATATTTTTTGAACAGCATGAAAATTTGTTGCATCACATCCAATTCCCCAAACAGTATCTGTTGGGTATAAAATTGTTTTTCCTTTATTTAAATTAAACAATAAATTTCTTAATTCTAAATCTGAATCCACTTTTCGGTAATCTTTTTATCTAATTTTAAATCAATTCTACTACTCAAGGACTTAACAACTTGCCCTGTCATACTTGCATAAAAGCCTAAAGAAGAAAGATAAACATAAACTAAGATATTTTTATGTGTAAAAAAAACATTTTCTAGAATAATAGCTTGTGGTATTTCTATAAACTCTAATTCTTTCTCATTATTAAAAATATTTAAAATTCTTTTTTTCTCTTTTATGTTCTTAAGCCTTAAATGTTCAGGGTGCCATTTAAAATAAATTTTATTTTTATCTTCCTTTTTTACATCTTCTATAATAACTTTAAGTAAAGAAATTGACTCGTCTAAACTAATTTTATTAAAAGAAACTAAACCATCCAAAATTATAATTACACTCTTTTTTTCGATAATATAATTACATTTTATTTCATCAGGTTTGATTGGTAAAATTATAGTCGAAGGACTATTTAAAAAGGCTTTATCACTTATTGTATAACAGCTTTTAAATTTTTTATGCTTGAAATCTAACCATTGTAACTTTTTTCTTAATTTTAAACATCTTAACAAAGAATAAAATTTTATTTTAAAAATTGAACTAGAAAAATTGTAAGCTAACAGTCCTTCTTCTATGTAATTGTATTCTTTACAATTACCACTACTAATTAAAGCTAATATTCTTTTTTCTTTTGACTGAGGTATAAACAATTTATATTCAAAATTTAAAATATTTAACCATTTATTATAAAATTCTTCATAATTGAATTCATTAGTCATAATATTATCTTCAATCCTGATTTCTTTTATTTTATAAATATTATTTGGTAAAATATAACCTCTAAATAAAATAAAAACACATTTATTACTGTCAATATTTAGATTCTTTATTATTAAATTTGACAATAGAAACGTTATATTACTATGTATCCAAAATACATTTTTCATTTATTTTTATCTTTACTTAATCTACTATAAAAAAAACATCAACTAATGTTTATTATAATCCTGTTAACTTTAAAAATTTTTTAAAAATTTTTGGTTTATGTAGAATTAATAAAACTGGAAGATATAAAAGTACTCCAAAACTTAATGGTTTAATTTTAGTTAAAGTTTCTTTTAAGTATTCATTTACTTTACTCTCATAAAATTTATACTCATCGTCATTCATATCAAATAACCGTATCATTTCTTTCTTCGATTTAAAAAGTTTTTTAGTGTTTAAAATTTGTATTTTATTAAAATTTATTAAGTTTTCCTTATTTAAATTTATAAAAATTGTTTGTTCATGAATACCTCCGATTAAATCTAATTCTAAATCTATACTTTTCTTATTTTTTGCTGTTATATTATTATCATGTTGCAAATAATTAAGTAACCACAAATCTATTTTAACAATAACATCCGTTTTTTCAAAAACTTTAAACATAGTATACATGTCTTCATATTTCTTTCCTAGTGGAAATTTTAAGTCCTTAAAACATTCTATTTTAAATAACTTCCCCCAGGCATAACTCCTTATATTCTTATCCATAAATAAGTTTGATAGAGCTTCATATTTACTAAAGGCTTTTATTTTCCCAGAATTATATTTTGTTCTAGCTTTTTTATGTCTAGCAACAGATTTACTTTCATAAGTAATATTAAATTCACAAATAGAAATATCTGCATTATATTTTTTTAAAACAGAATATAATCGCTCTAAATACTGTGATTCCAACCAATCATCAGAATCTAAGAAAGTTACATATTCACCTGTAGCAATCTTGAGCCCTTCATTTCTTGCACTAGAAAGGCCTTTGTTTTCTTGAGACAACAATTTATAATTAAATTTACCACTTATAAACTCTTTACATATATTTAATGAATTATCCTTAGAACCATCATTAATCAAAATGACTTCAAAATTTTTATATGTTTGGTTCTCTATTGACTCTAAACACTTTCTTAAATATTTTTCTGTATTATATACAGGTACTATTATACTTATCATAAATTTAAAATAGGTTTTAGTTTTCTATAAATAATTGCAATTATCTACATAAAATTTTACCGTTATATAATACTCTTTTAAGAGCATTATTCCACTACGTTTTCTTGTTGTTACTTTTACTTTTTCCAATAATTAATACACCAGTAAATTGGATATCAACTGTTACATTATATTTTTATCATTATAAAAAACCTTCTTTTTAATTATTAGGGGGCCTTCTAAAAGAACTAAAAACCAATTTATAATAATTTATATCAATTCCAAGAAAGGAAACGAATAAATATGTTTTTTGCTTTTTTTAACTTCTTAGTCACACAAACAATAAAAACTGTACGAATTATTTTTTTTTGATCTAATAGTATTCCAACTTTTTGGTTTTTCAATTGAAAAATTTATAGTTTTATCTTGCTCTCTATAAAACTTAATAATTAATAAAGTATTAGTTATTTCTAATTGTTACATTACTCCTAGTATTTCCAGTAGCATTCAATATAAAAAAGATTTCACTCTATGAATTAGAATAAAACATCTAATTATTTACTTTATAGTAACAATAATACGTTGTTGAAATGTTTTTAACAGCTACTTCCATTTTTTAAAGTTCTTGTACAAAATTTGAATCTAATTTTTTATCTATCCATTTTAATAAAAACTTCAATTTAATACTACTAGCATTTTCTAAATTTTGCAAACATAAGAATAATACTTTTTCACCTCTTAATTCAGATTTAAATACTTTTTTTAATATACTAAACCAACTATACCTATGCGTGTAGAACAAAGCCAAATCACTTTTCAAAAAACAAGAATTATTTTTTAGCTCTATGTGATTTACTATACCTTGAAGCAAAAATTGATTTTTATGTCTAAACTTATATTTTAGGTTTCTTTCTAGTAATTCTGGCTTTTTATCAAATAATTTTTCAATTGTAGATTTTCTTAAAGGGTATGGTGTGTGATTAATATCAAAATACTTATCAAATCCTATTAATTTTGCAGAATCTTCCTTTACATGCCTGTAACTAAACACCCTTTTCTTTTTTCTATAATATAACATTTTTTGGTACCATACATTTTCATCAAAATCCTTCCACCTACCTCTTAATACAGGGAAAGAATTTTTAAAAAAATCATTAGATTGAGTTTTATTTATTAAGAAAAAATCATCATTAAAATATATAAAATGCTCTGAAAGATTTGGGATCCTATAAAGCATTGTTTCTATCGTCTGAGAATTAAAAGTAGGTAGGTACTCTTCATAACCTCTAAAAATAGTTTTATGATCTATAAGTTCTAAATTAACATTTAAAGCTAAAGCTTTTATTTTTAATTTATCAAAATTTACCGGCTTTTGATTATCAGTAACTACATATATGTTTTTTATGAAATTTGCAAATTTAAGTATAGAAGTAATAGATATTTCTATTTCATTTATAGAGTTGTATCTTGTTGACTCTTTTTTATTTTTCCAATCAATTTTTTTGTCTAAATATTGATTTATCTTATTCCTCCATACTTCGTCTGAACTATCAACCCAAGTTAAAACTGCATCTATTTGCATAAAATATATTTTTAAACCGCTACATCATACTCTCTAAGAGCATCGTTTAAAGAAGTTTTTTTATTGGTACTTTCTTTACGCTTACCTATAATTAATGCACAAGGTACTTGGTACTCACCTGCAGCAAATTTCTTTGTATAACTACCAGGTATTACTACTGACCGTGCTGGAACAACTCCTTTTGTTTCAATAGGCTCACCACCAGTTACATCAATAATTTTAGTACTCATTGTTAATACAACATTGGCTCCTAAAACAGCTTCTTTTTCTACTCTTACTCCCTCAACAACAATACAACGAGAACCTATAAAAGCTCCATCTTCTATAATTACCGGTGCCGCTTGTAATGGCTCTAAAACACCACCAATTCCTACTCCGCCAGATAAATGTACGTTTTTACCAATCTGAGCGCAAGAACCTACTGTTGCCCATGTATCCACCATCGTTCCTTCATCCACATAAGCACCAATATTTACATAACTAGGCATTAAAATCGTTCCTGCAGAAATATAAGCTCCATGTCTTGCAACTGCATTTGGCACAACACGTATACCTTTTGCTTTATAATTTCTTTTTAACGGAATTTTATCATGATACTCAAAAATACCAGCTTCTAAAGTTTCCATTTTTTGAATAGGAAAATACAATACCACTCCTTTTTTAACCCATTCGTTTACTTGCCATCCATTGGCTTTTGGTTCTGCTACACGTAACTCACCAGCATCTAATAAATCAACAACTTTTCTAATTGCATTAATCGTGTTTTCTTCTTTTAATAAATCACGATTATCCCATGCTTTTTCTATAATATCTTGTAATTCTGTCATTTCTATAATTTTTTACAAATATAAAATCTCTAATTCAATATAATGCGAAGATACATTTTTTAAACAGATGCTTGTAGCATGTTTAAAATCTGTATTTTTGCATAAAAACAAACTAATTTGGGAAGAGTTTTAGCTATAGATTTCGGAAAAAAAAGAACAGGTATTGCTGTTACCGATGAATTACAAATTATTGCTTCAGGATTAACAACTATTAACACGAAAGAGTTAATTCCGTTTTTAAAAGAGTACATTAAAAAAGAAAACGTTGAGCTATTTATTATTGGAAAGCCAAAACAAATGGACAATTCTGATAGTGAAAGTGAAGCTTTAATTTTACCTTTTTTACAGAAATTAGTAAAAGCTATTCCTGATATATCAATAAAAAGAGAAGATGAACGTTTTACTTCTAAAATGGCTTTTCAAACTATGATTGATAGCGGACTGAATAAAAAACAACGTCAAAACAAAGCTTTAGTAGACGAAATAAGTGCTACAATCATTTTACAGTCATATTTGTACAACAAATAATTTTATTGCAAAACGATTCTTTGTATTTTCGCATTCGTTAAAAAAAATAAAAACATGATTTTACCCATTGTTGCTTACGGAGATCCCGTATTACGTAAAGTAGGAAAAGAGATCGATAAAGATTATCCGCAGTTAGAAAAACTAATTGCCGATATGAAAGAAACAATGTACAATGCACAAGGTGTAGGTTTAGCTGCTCCGCAAATAGGAAAAGACATTCGTTTGTTTTTAATTGATGCTTCTCCTTTTGCAGATGATGAAGATTTATCAGAAGAAGACAGAAAAGTTTTAGAAACCTTTAATCGTGTTTTTATAAACGCAAAAATAATTAAAGAAGAAGGTGAAGAATGGGCTTTTAGCGAAGGCTGCTTAAGTATTCCTGATGTTCGTGAAGATGTTTTTCGTCAAGAAACAATTACGATTGAATATCAAGATGAAAATTTCGAAAAGCATACTGAAGTTTTAGGCGGTTTAGCTGCGCGTGTTTTTCAGCATGAATACGATCATATTGATGGTGTTTTATTTACAGATAAACTTTCTTCTTTAAAGAAGAGATTGATTAAAAAGAAATTAGAAAACATATCAAAAGGAAAAGTACAAGCTGGTTACAGAATGCGTTTTCCTAATGCCAAAAGAAAATAGTCTAATAAGACATTAAAATATTATAATATGGAATTTAACAAAATTATTGCAGTTACTGGTAAACCAGGATTATTTCAAATTTTATCTCAAACAAAAACAGGGGTAATCGTAAAATCTATTGTAGACGGAAAACGTTTTCCTATTACAGCTACTCATAATGTAAGTTTATTAGAAAACATTGCTATTTATACCTACGAAGAAGAAGTACCTTTAGCGAAAGTTCTTAAAAACATGGCTGATAAAGAAGATGGTAAAGAAGGAATTTCTCACAAAGAAAGTGCTGCTAAATTAACAGCTTATTTTAGTGAAATTTTACCAGGTTATGATGAAGAACGTGTGTATGCTTCTAACATTAAAAAGGTAATTCAATGGTATAATACTTTAGCACAGTCTGATTTTGACTTTAGTTCTTTAGATAAAGTAGCAACTACCGAAGAAGAAAAATAAATCATGAATACTCGTAAGCAGCAATTAGACGCCTTTAACCGTTTGTTAGATATTATGGATGAACTTCGTGAGAAGTGTCCGTGGGATAAAAAACAAACCTTAGAAAGTCTCCGTCATTTAACTATTGAAGAAACTTACGAACTAGGAGATGCAATTCTAGACAATGATTTACAAGAAATAAAAAAAGAATTAGGCGATGTGTTACTACACATCGTCTTTTATGCTAAAATAGGTAGCGAAAAACAAGCTTTTGATATTGCCGATGTTGCCAATTCTATTGCTGATAAATTAATACACCGTCATCCACATATTTATGGTGATGTTGAAGTAAAAAATGAAGAAGAAGTAAAACAAAACTGGGAAAAACTCAAGTTAAAAGAAGGTAAAACTTCGGTTTTAGAAGGTGTTCCTAAAAGTTTACCTGCATTGGTAAAAGCAAGCCGAATTCAAGAAAAAGTTGCCGGTGTTGGTTTTGACTGGGAAGAACCACAACAGGTTTGGGAAAAGGTACAAGAAGAAATCTCTGAACTCAACGAAGAGATAAAAGCAGGAAATAAAGAAAACATCGAAAAGGAATTTGGAGATGTCTTATTTTCTATGATTAACTACGCACGCTTTATTAAAGTGAATCCCGAAAATGCTTTAGAAAAAACGAATAAGAAATTCATCAATCGTTTTCAGTATTTAGAAGCAGCAGCTAAAAAAGAAGGCAAAGAACTTTCTGACATGACTTTAGGTGAAATGGATGTTCATTGGGAAAACTCGAAAGAATTTTTCAGATAACACTTTGTTATTGCGAACGCAGTGAAGCAATCTCTTTATATCAACAAAATAAACTTCCTTAAACTGCTATTTAACCTTCTCTAGTAAAAAGATTACTTCGTTATTCTTCCTTGTAATAACATATCATTTTGTATTTTTACTTTATGAACATCATAATTATTACAGGCGGAAGTAAAGGAATCGGAAAAGCATTGGCAAATAAATATACCACAGAAAACTACAAAGTATACTCTTTAGCTAGAACATTTTCTGGTTTAGAAAATATAACTAATATTGCTATAGACTTATCGAATCTTACTGAAACAGAAAACACTTTCACTGCTCTTTTAAAAGAAATTGTTAGCACCAATGTTTCCTCAATTACTTTAATTAATAATGCTGGACGTTTAGGAAAAATATCAAATCTAGAAAATTTAAATCCAAACGATATTTCTAAAACAATTCAATTAAACACTACTACTCCGCTTATATTATCTAGTTTATTTATCAAACTAACAGAGCAGCTAAGTTGTAAAAAACAGATTATTAATATTTCATCGGGAGCTGCGAAAAGTCCGTATCAAGGTTGGTCTATATATTGTACGTCAAAAGCTGCCATAGACATGATGACTAAAGCTATTGCTACGGAACAGATTGAAGTAGAAAATGGTGTAAAATGTAATGCTATATATCCTGGCGTTGTAGATACCAATATGCAATCTGAAATTAGAAGTACTAATAAAACTGACTTTAAGAGCTTGCAACGTTTTGTTGATTTAAAAGAAAATAACGAATTATATACGCCTGAATTTGTAGCTAAAACTATTTACAAAGTAGATACTGAAAACCAATTAAAAAGCGGAGATATTGTTGATATTAGAAATTTTTAATAACACATTAATTTAAAAAAAAAGAAAAAATATGTCTTACCTCAATTTTTTGAGGTGATAATTTATCAGTAAATTATTATAAACATTACACATTTTGGCTAAGTCTTGTCACACTTCTCATTCCCTTTATTTCTATTATTCCTTAGTTTAATTCCGTTTTTCCTGCATTCATCAGAAACAGTTTTACAGAACGTTACCTCTCCTTTAGTTTTGTGATATAATTTAAAAACTAATTATCATGAAAAACATAAAAAGAGAATTAATTTTTTTACGAACATTTTCATTTATTCTAGCAATAGGTATTCTTATGTTTGTTTTTGTTTCTTTTAAACATTCTAAGAATCAAAAATTTGGCACTATTGACGTAGAACGTATTAATATTGTAGAAAAAGATGGTACTACAAAGATGATTATTACGAATGTACAAGAATTTCCGAATGGAAAGGATTCTATAAATAACAGAGCAACAAATAATAAACGTAAAAAACGCGCAGGTATGCTTTTCTTTAATGAAGACGGTATTGAATGTGGAGGGTTTATTTATGATGGAAATAAAAAGGAAAACGGACATAGTGCTGGTTTATCACTTACTTTTGACAAATATGATGGTGATCAAGCAATACAACTGTTAAATACTGATGTAAAACGAAATGGAAAAAGAAGTATTAAAAGTTCATTAGTTTTTAACGATTTACCAGAAAACTCAAACCAAACAAACACAGCTAAAGTTTGGGCAGAATTAAATGCAATAAAAGATAAAAAAATAAGGAGAAAAAAATATAATGAATATGTAAAAAAAGGCTTGGTTGGTATTACCAAAAGACTTGAGCTTGGTAACCGTGGTAAAGGTCGTCCGAACGGATTGTTTCTTTATGATGATCAAGGACAAATGAGAGCAATGTTTTGTATTGATTCTGAAAATAATGTTCGCTTAGAAATGTTTGATCAAAAAGGTAATATGATAAACTCATGGCCAACAAAAAAATAAAGCTTATAATTTTGGTAAATATTTTCACTAAAATATTTACCAAAACTTTATATATTTACCAGTATAATTATGAAAAAAACAATTCAATACCTACAAAAAAATCAAACTTTAATTGTTTTCTTGTTTATTTTTAGCTGGGTATTAACTCTTAAAAACAAAATAGGTTTTGCGACCTCTTGGAATAATTTTGTTTTTCATCCTGATGCTCCTTTTTGGGTTTTTATAGACGGTTTTATTATTTTTATTTTTACCGATTTTATTAAAAGAAAAACTAAAAATAACATAAAAAAAGAAACGCCGTCTGTATGGAGTTATTTAAGATTTTTTGGTATAAGTTTTATCTGTTATATATTTATCATAAATATCTTTGGCATTTTTATTTCGTTCATTTTTAATACTATTCCAAGAAACTATAGCTCTTCCTATCAAATAACTTATAGAATTTTTACACAAATTATTGACTTTATAGTTTTTGGAGGTTTTTCTTTAGCTTATTTATATTTTAAAGAAAATAAGAATTATAAAAAGAGACTAAATGCCTATGAAATTAGCAATTCTAAAAGTAAAATACAGCAACTTAAAGCACAATTAAATCCACATTTTCTTTTTAATAATTTAAATATTTTAGATCAACTTATCGAAGAAAACCAAGAAAAAGCATCTAATTTTTTAAACCATTTTTCAGAATTATATCGTTATGTTCTTAAAAACTCAACCAGAGAACTTATTTATATTAAAGAAGAATTAATATTTATTCAAAATTATTTTGAGTTAATGGAGAAAAAATACCAAGGATATTATCAATTAATTATCCAAAATGATATAAAAAATTCAACTCTCATCGTTCCTCCATTTTGCCTTCAAATATTGGTAGAAAATGCTATTGTACACAACCTAGGGACATTTAAGAAGCCTGTAATTATAAATATTTCAATAGAAAACGGAATTAAAATTACTAATAACAAAATAGATAAAGAAAGTAGAAATAAAAGAAATAATGGTATAGCCTTAAAAAACCTAAATGAACAATTTAAACTACTCACAAATAACCCTATTACTATTAAAGATTCTGATGATTATTTCACTATTATATTACCACTTATTAAAATAAATAACGATGCTTAAAATAGTAATTATAGAAGATGAAGTTCCTGCTAGAAAGAAACTTAAAAACTATTTAGATAAAATTGAAGTATCATATAAAATTGTAAAAGAAATTGAAACTACAAAAGAAACTCTTTCTTTTTTTGAAACAAATCCTGATGTTGATCTAATTTTTTCAGATATTGAATTACGTGACGGTAATGTTTTTGAAATCTATAACCAAATTAAAATTAATGCACCAATTATTTTCATATCAGCTTATGATACTTTTTGGATGAATGCTTTTGAAACTAGCGGTATCGAATACTTACTAAAACCTTATTCGTTTGCTCGCTTTGAAAAAGCATGGTACAAGTATATGTCTTTGAAAAACAAAATGGAAATTAAACAGACTGATATCTTTAATAAATTAGATGCCTATTATCAGAGTAAGTTAGAGTTAAAACCCGTTTATAAAGATTTTATTCCTGTAAAATCTAATAATGGTATTTACTTTTTAAAAGTAGAAAATATTGTTTTTATTCAATCAGATTACGGAGTTCTTTTTGCTTATGATTCAGCCAATAAAAAACACTTATTAAACCAAACTTCTCTTAAAGAAATACATGAAATATTTAACCCTACACTATTCTTTAAGATTAATAGGAGTGAGATTGTTAATAGGGTTTTTATTGAAAAAATAAATCGTTATACTAAAAACACTGTCGCTATTCAGCTAAAATCTCATTCTTTAAAAACGAGTCAAAAAAATACAGCTGCATTTAATTCTTGGATGGGAATAAAGTAGTTGTATTTTTAGAAACTTCTAAAAAATATAATATATTAGTTTAGTCTAAAATTAATTACGTGCTCAAAAAAATTGATTTCCTTTTCTTCGGATATGTGTTTATAACCACTATCCTCTTATTTTTCTCATGGAATCAATCTACAAACTCTTTTAATTTGTTACTGGTTAGAGGATTCATTGTTTTAGGAGTTATCAGCTTACTCTTTTTAAATTCAAAAATAAAATCGAATATATTAGAATTACTTAGAAATATCTACCCTATAATTATTGGTGGTTATTTTTACTCTGAAACTGTTTTTTATAATAAATTTATTTGGCAGAACTTAGATCAAAAATTAATAGATTTAGATCAGTTAATATTCGGATTTCAACCAAGTGTAGCATTCTCTGAAATACTATCACACAAGTTTTTTAGTGAACTAATGTATTTTGGTTATTTCTCATTCTATTTATTAATCACAGCATTTGTAATTATTGCATATTACAAGCTTAAAGAAGAAACAACCGAGTTAATTTTTAAGTTTTCAGCTGCTATGCTTTTATTTTATTTATTCTTCGGAGTAGTGCCCTCTGCTGGACCTCAGTTTTATTTATCCTCTCCAGAAAAAGACTTACCTGTCGCTTTTATTTTCGATAAAATAATGCATTTTATACAAGCTAATGCAGAACAACCTACGGCAGCTTTTCCAAGTTCACATGTCGGAATTTCAATCATTATTTTAATACTTCTAAGAAAAAAGGTTCCTTTATTTTTTAGAATAACCATCCCTTTTGTTATTCTTTTAATTTTATCTACAGTATACATAAAAGCCCATTATGCTATTGATGTTATTGGCGGAATTATATTTGCACCAATTATGTTATATTTAGCATCAGTCTTATATAAAATTCCCATTTACAATAAGAAACCCAAATTTTAACCAATTTATGATTCAACTTAAAGAAGTTACCTCTAAAAAGGATTTAAAAACGTTTATACACTTACCTTTTAAAATTCATAAAGAGCATAAAGAATGGTTACCTCCTTTAATTTCAGATGAATGGAAGGTATTTGATAAAAACAAAAATCATTCTTTTGAGCATTGTGATACCATAATGTTGTTGGCTTTTAAAAATAATGAGGTTGTTGGTAGAATTATGGGGATTATAAACCATACTTACAACAAAGGAAGTAACGTAAAAAATGTTCGCTTTTTCAGCTTAGAATGTTATAACGACTCAATTGTTTATAATGCGTTAATAAAAGCAGTTGAAGATTGGGGGAAACAAAAAAAAATGGACACAATTATTGGACCCTTAGGTTTTTCTGATAAAGATCCCCAAGGGTTTTTAATTGAAGGTTTTAAAGATCCGGTAACAGTTATGGTTACCAATCATAATTATCAATATATGGTAGGTTTTACCGAACAAAATGGATTTAATAAAAAACTAGATATTTTTCAATACAGAGCTCAAATTCCTGAAAAAACACCTGAAATCTATACTAAAATAGCTGAAAGAGTTATAAAAAGAGGTTTTAAAGTATTAGAGTTTAAAAAATCGAAACATGTTCGTCCGTATGTAAAACCAGTGTTTGATTTAATAAATTCAACCTATAAAAACATTTATGGCTTTGCTCCGTTAGAAGATATAGAATCTAAAGAGTTTTCTGAACGTTTTTTACCTTTACTTAAACCTCAGTATATAAAAGTTGTTGTTGACACTAACAGTAAAGTAGTTGCTTTTGTTGTGGCGATGCCAGATATAAGTAACGGATTTAAAAAGGCAAATGGAAAGTTATTTCCCTTCAGATTTATTCATATCCTCAGAGCTTTTAAACAAACCAATCAACTTAATTTATTGTTAGGTTGTGTCAGTGAAGAATTACAAAACTCCGGATTAATTGCTTTAATGGCGCAATCAATGTATAAATCGGCTAAAGAAAATGGATTGACTATTTTAGACAGTCATTTAATTTTAGAAGATAACAAAAAAATGCGCGCTGTTATGGAGCGCATGGAACATACAATTTATAAAAAGTATCGAATTTTTGAGAAAAAATTAGGATAAAAAACAATAAAAAATGAAAATAGCGCTAATTAGTATTCCCGTTCGTAATCAAGAAAAAGCTTTAAAATTTTATACCGAAAAATTGGGTTTTGTAAAAAAACACGACATCCCAGTAGGTGGTGAAAACAGGTGGTTAACTGTAGTTTCTAAAGATGCGTTAGAGGGACCAGAATTATCATTAGAGCCTGCTCCAATTCACTTTAAACCTTCTGAAGTTTTTCAAGATGCGTTAATGGAAGCAGGAATTCCGTACACTCAGTTTAATGTTGACAATCTTGATGAGGAATACGAACAATTAATAAAACTTGGAGTTGAATTTAGTGTAAAACCAACCGAGGCCGGAACTGTAAAATATGCAATTTTAAATGACACTTGTGGTAATAACATCCAACTTGTTGAAATGTTATAAAATTACTTAAATTGGTTTTTAATACGCATCAACATCAATAATAAAACGGATTGGTCTAAAATCTTTAACCGCTTCAAAAGTATTTCTAATTTTAGTTATTTGCTCTTTGGTTTTTCCTAACGATTGTTTTGGCGGAATTTTAATTACTAAGTTTTTAATATATAAGTTTCGAACACGAGAAACAGCCGGAGCTGTTGGACCCAAAACATTTTCTTGAAACACATTTTGTAACGACTTTGCTAGCCAATTCACCCCATTTTCTACTCGATTGTAATCTTTGTGTTTTAATGTAATTTTTATTACTCTATAATACGGTGGATATTGAAATTGCCAACGTTCTTGTAACTGTTCTTTATACATTTCTGTATAATTTGTCGTAGAAACCTGTTGTAATATTTGATGATACGGATTATATGTTTGTATGGCTACTTTACCTTGTTTTTTACTTCGCCCTGCCCTGCCTGATACTTGTACCATTAATTGATAAGCTCTTTCATGCGCTCTAAAATCTGGAAAATTAAGCATAGAGTCGGCACTTAAAATACCTACTAACGATACGTTTTCAAAATCTAGTCCTTTTGATAACATTTGTGTTCCTACCAAAATATCAATTTCCTGCGCTTCAAAAGCGCCAATTATTTTTTGATATCCATATTTACCACGAGTAGTATCTAAATCCATTCTTCCAATTTTATACTTCGGAAAAAGTTCTTTTAGTTCTAATTCAATCTGTTCGGTTCCAAAACCTTTCGTGTCTAGTGTCGCGCTACCGCAAGCTCCACAACTATTAGGCATTGATCGTTGATAACTACAATAATGGCATTTTAATTCACGTCGGAACTTATGAAACGTTAAACTCACGTCACAATTTGGGCATTCGGGAGAAACTCCACAAGTGGTACACTCTACAACAGGTGAAAATCCGCGACGATTTTGAAACAAAATAACCTGTTCTTTTTCATCCAATGCTTCGGTAATCATTTTTAATAAACGATCAGAAAAATGACCTTTCATTTCCTTTTTTCGATGTTTTTCTTTTACATCAATCAACTCAATTTTTGGCAATTGAATATTACCAAAACGCCTATTTAGTTCAACAAAACCATATTTATTTTGTTTTGCATTAAAATAACTTTCTAAGGATGGTGTTGCAGAACCTAATAATACTTTTGCTTGATGTAAATGCCCTAAAACGATGGCAGAATCTCGTGCATTATAACGAGGCGAAGGCTCAAATTGTTTATACGAACTTTCGTGCTCTTCATCAACAACTATTAATCCTAAGTTATTAAAAGGTAAAAAACCTGAAGAACGAGCTCCTAAAATAATTTGCGCTTTGGGTTTGTTTTCTAATACATTATTCCAAACTTCTACACGCTCATTCATCGAATATTTTGAGTGAAACACTGATATAAAGCTTCCGAAATAACGTTGTAAACGGGTAATTATTTGTGTTGTTAAAACTATTTCGGGTAATAAAAACAATACTTGCCTTCCTTCTGCAATGACTTCTTTTATCAGTTTTACATAAATTTCTGTTTTACCAGAACCGGTAACTCCGTGCAAAAGCGTTACATTTTGAGTTTCAAAAGATGTTTTTATTTCATTAAAAGATTGCTGCTGAAATTCGTTTAATTCTTTTATTTCATTAGTTTCACCTTTAAAATTAATTCGATCTGTTTGAATTTCATAAAACTCAAAAATATCTTTGTCAACCAACGCTTTTAAAACTGCGGATGAAGTGCTTGATTTGTCTTCTAATTCCTTACTCTTTATTGGTTTTTTAGAAACTGATAACTGAAAATAAGTCAATACTGCCTCTCGTTGTTTTTTTGCTCTAGAAAGCGCTTCTAACAAACTCTGCAAAGCTTCGTTTGAGGTGTATTTCGAATTTAAACGAACATATTTCACCAATTTGGGTTTATAGGTTTCGTAAATTTCTTCTTTAATAAAAGCAGCTTCTTTGTTTATCAATCCATCAATAATAGGTAACACCGTTTTCTTACCTAAAATATCCGATACTTGGTGAATAGTTAATTGTGAATGATTATGTAACGCTTCAAAAATTAAAAATTCTTCATCAGTTAAACTTGTTTCATCAGTAAAAGTTTCGTTTTTATAAATAATCGTTTCACTTTCTAATAAAAAAGCCGATGGCAATGCTGCTCTATACACGTCTCCTAAAGAACACATATAATAACTAGAAATCCATTCCCAATGTTTTAATTGAGGCTCTGTTACAATAGGTTTTTCATCTAAAATTTGATGAATGTCTTTTGCCTCGTATAATTCTGGTGCATTTTCATGAATATTAAACACCAACGCTGTATAAATTTTACTTTTACCAAAAGAAACAGCCACGCGCATTCCTTTTTTAAGGAATGAAAACTCTGCCTCATTTACCGAATAAGTAAATGTTTTTTTTAACGGAATTGGTAATATAACGTCGATGAAATATGTCATTATTCTACTATTTCTATAGGTGCTGGTGGAGGTGGTTTATGATGAATAATATTTCCTTCTATATCAAAAGACCTAAAATCTGGTTCTAATAATATCTGAAGAGGATAAACTCTCTTTAAAGAATCTATATTTAATTTGTGAAAACTCTTGATGAAATTAAAATATGAAACTGAAATCGTATCTAATACTTTAGATATTCTATCTTTTGATTTTTTCTCAAAATTACGATATCTAATAATGATTAAATTTTTATTAGGATTATCACTATATCTTGAATCTTTACCCCAATTTAATAACTGTTTCCGTAAATAATCATCTAAAATTTCAACTGTCAAAACCTGGTCTTTACCATAAAAAACTGATGTTTCATCCTCTTCAAAATTCCCTTCTAACCAAAGTGTGTTTTTCAATTTAGGACAAAATGTAGTTAAATGACACGAAATAACTCGATTTAGATTAATAGGTAAATCTTTATTATTTAATCTAATAAATTGATTTCTACTTACTATCTTTTCATAATACTTACACTTTTCAAGAACATCATTAAAACCATATATTGTATCGAAAGAAAAAACAAAAGTAGAATCTGTATTCTTCTGAGGAGGAAAAACGTCTTTCATTGTTAAAACTCTTTCTTTTGGAGTTTTGGCACAAGAAACTATCAGTAATAGTAAGATAGGTATTATATACGTTTTTAACTTTTTCATCTAATATCAAAACTACACAAAAATCACTACATTGTAAACAGAAAAATAAAGGTATTTATGACTTCATTAGAATGGAAAGCAAAAGGAAATATTATTAGAATTAACAATCGAGATATTTTTGTTATTGATGAAGGAAATCATGATAAAACATTAATCATTTTACACGGGTACCCTACTTCCTCTTTTGATTATTATAAGGCGTTGCCTTATTTAACTAAAAAATATCGAATGATTATTCACGATCATTTAGGATTTGGTTTTTCTGATAAACCGTTAGATTATTCCTATTCTTTAATTGAGCAAACGGATATTGCTTTATTACTTTGGGAAAAATTAGGCTTACAAAATGTTACTTTATTAGCACACGATTACGGTACAAGTATTGCTACCGAAATTATCGCACGAAGCAACCAAAATCAATTAAAAATTACAATAGACAAGTTAATTTTATGTAACGGAAGTATGCATATTGAATTAGCTAAACTTCGTACAATTCAGAAATTATTAAAAAGTAAAATCACAGGGAAATGGGTTGCTAAATTAGCGAATCAAGCTCTTTTTAATCGAAATGTCAGGAATATTTATTTTGATAAATCTAAGGTTTCTCAAGAGGAATTAAACGAAATGTGGTTTCAAATTAACCATAATAACGGGCGAAAAGTGATACATTTATTAAGTAACTACATTAACGAACGTTATTATTTTTGGCATCGTTGGATTGGTGCTTTAACACAAACTAATATTACAACAAAAATTGTTTGGGCAACACACGATCCTATTGCTGTAAAAGCTATTGCTACACAATTACAGAACGAAATTCCTAATAACGAATTGTTTTGGTTAGATAACACAGGACATTTTCCGATGCTTGAAAATCCAAAAGATTGGAGTGAATTGGTTTTAAAAGACGAAGTTATTTAGCTTCTAAATGGAGATTATTCTTAATTATTCCGTTATTAACGATAGACCAAATACGTCAACCTGAACTTGTTTCAGGTTCTCATAACAAATAACAAACTTCCTATCTGATGTGATTCCGAAATAAATTCGGAATGACGCTTAAAAATAATAGTTATGACTTAAATTAACTTCTCACTTCTAAATGAAGATTATTCTTAATTATTCGTTATTAACGATAGACCAAATACGTCAACCTGAACTTGTTTCAGGTTCTCATAACAAATGACAAGCTTCCTGTCAGATGTGATTCCGAAATAAATTCGGAATGACGCTTAAAAATAATAGTATGACTTAAATTAACTAATATATTCTAAATATAAGTTTTCAACTTTAGTTCTAGCCCAAGGAGTAGTTCTTAAGAACTTTAGACCAGATTTGTAAGTAGGATTATTTTTAAAAGCATTAATCTTTAAAATTTCACCTAATTCTTCCCAACCATATTCTAAATACAGTTCTTCTAACATGGTTGCTAATTTTATTCCGTGAAGCGGATTATTGGGTTGTTCTTGACTCATAGTATGTTTAAAACAACAAAAGTAAAGTTTCTACTTGATTAATTCGTCTAATAATTCTCTAACTTTAGTACTATTCCAATTTGCTGCACCTTTTTTATCGGTAACAATGTTTCCTTTTTTATCAATAATAAAAGTAGCAGGAATCGAATTACTTTTTAATTGCCCTGGAGTTTTACTCAACGTATTATAGGTTGGTAAGTTATAATTATTTTTGATGTAAAAACCATTAATCGTATTCCAATCTTCATTACTTATAAAAACAAAGGTTACTTTGTCTTTATAATCATCATATAATTTTTGAATGCTTGGCATTTCTGCAATGCAAGGAGGACACCAAGTTGCCCAAAAATTTATGAAAACAACCTTATTTTTGGTTTCATTAAAATCAATATTCGCCGTATTTAATCCTTTTAAGTTCCACTTGTAATCCGTTAATTTTTCTTGTTTATCATCAGTAATAACCGAAGGTGAAAAAGAAATCAACCTTATAAAATATACTTTGGTTGGCGGATACAATAGCAAACCTATTATAATTACAAATACAATATTAGAAATCGTTTTTTTGGTAAACTTCATTACTAGTTATTTAAGACTCCTCAAATGTACTACTCTTCTTGATTATTTACTTCTTAAAATATTAAATTGAATGACACTATTTGTTTGTCATATTTTCAATATTTTAGCAGTACTTTTTATAAAACAAACAACATTAAAATGAAAAATACTGCATTAACACATATTCATGAAGCTTTAGGCGCTAAAATAGTTCCGTTTGCTGGTTACAACATGCCTGTACAATATGAAGGTATCAATATAGAACACGAAACTGTTAGAAAAGGAGTTGGTGTTTTTGATGTAAGTCATATGGGAGAATTTTTCTTAAAAGGAGAAAATGCGTTGGCTTTAATTCAGAAAATTGCGACTAACGATGCTTCTAAATTAGTACCTGGTAAAGCACAATATAGCTGTATGCCAAATGCAGATGGTGGAATTGTAGATGATTTAATTATTTATATGATTGCCGAAAATGAGTATATGTTAGTGGTAAATGCTTCTAATATTGAAAAAGATTGGAATTGGATTTCTAAGCACAACGATTTAAAAGTTGAAATGGAAGATCGTTCTGACGATTGGTCTTTATTAGCTATTCAAGGTCCAAAAGCTGTTGAAGCAATGCAATCTTTAACGTCTGTAAACTTATCTACTATTAAGTTTTATACATTTGAAATTACTGATTTTGCTGGAATACCAAACGTAGTTGTATCTGCAACAGGTTATACAGGTTCTGGAGGATTTGAGATTTATGTTAAAAACAAAGATGTTGAACAACTTTGGAAAAAAGTTTTTGAAGCTGGTGCTGATTGGGGAATTAAACCGATTGGTTTAGCAGCTCGTGATACCTTGCGTTTAGAAATGGGATATTGTTTATATGGTAATGATATTGATGATACTACTTCTCCTTTAGAAGCTGGTTTAGGTTGGATTACAAAGTTCACGAAAGACTTTGTAAATGCTGAAGCTTTAAAAGCTCAAAAAGAAGCTGGTGTTACTAAAAAACTAGTTGCTTTTGAATTAACAGAACGTGGTATTCCTCGTCATGATTATGATATTGTTAATGCTGATGGAACTAAAATAGGTCGTGTTACCTCTGGTACAATGAGCCCTTCATTAGGAAAAGGGATTGGTTTAGGATATGTTACTAAAGAACTTTCGAAAGTAGATTCTGAAATTTTTATTCAGGTTCGTAAAAAACAAATTCCTGCAAAGGTGGTTAAATTACCTTTTTATAAAGGATAATTAAATATTTTATATATAAAAAAAGCAACTCAAATGAGTTGCTTTTTTTATGTTTGAATACTAACTAATTTTAGTTATTCTCTTTTTTATCTTCTTCTTTAGAAACTTTGTTCCAAACTTTTATTTCATCTTCTGCAGTTACACCTTCAAGTATTTCTACATTTACTCCATCAGATAATCCTAATTTGATATCTTTTCTTTCAAATTTCTGTTCTCCCGTTTTAATTTCAATATATGGCTTTTCAGTTTTTCTATCAAATTGTAATAACGCTTCTTTTATAGATAAAACACTATCTCTTCTTGCTAAAACTATTTCAGCATTTGCACTATAACCCGCTCTAATAAAATGAGAATCATCTAAAGTAACATCCGCTTTAATTTTAAATTGAACTGCTCCTCCTTCATCTGTTCCTTTTGGAGCGATAAAGTTTAATACAGCTGGGAATTTTTTATCTTCAATAGCTCCTAAAGCTACTTCAATATTTGTTCCTTTAACCAACTTACCTACTTCTGATTCATCAACTTGACCTTCAAAAATCATTTTAGTCATGTCTGCAATACGAGCAATTGTTGTACCTGCATTAAAATCATTTGTTTGAGTAACCTGATATCCCTTTTTAACAGGAATTTCAACAATCATACCAGAAGTTGTAGCTCTAATACTTGTATTTGCCGCACTACCTAAACCAGAGGTTGTTCCTTTTTTGATGATATCCATATCAGATCTTGCGTTCGATAAAGATAAGTTTGCATTGTTATAACTCAATTCAGAGTTTTCAAATGCTTGACGAGAAATTACTCCTTTTTCAAAAAGTTTTTTATTTCTATCAAATTGAACTTTTGCATTATTAAAAGATAGCCTTGCGTTTTTAACACTTCCGTTAGCTCTATTTAATGAAGCTACATTTGGTACTACTCTTACAGTTGCTATTAAATCTCCTGCTTTTACAATTGCTCCTTCTTCAACTAAAATCTTATCTACAATTCCAGCTATTTGAGGCTTAATTTCAACTTCTTCTAAAGGAACTACTTTACCAGTAGCTACACTTTTCTTAACGATAGTTGCTTTAAATGCTTTTTCTGTTTTATACTCTATTGGTGAAGCGCTATTCTTCTTTCCAAACCATATTAACACTACGATTAATGCTAACGCTATTCCGCCAAAGATGATTACTTTTTTCATTTGTTTTTATTTATATTCTTGTTAATTGACTTTTTTATTCTTCTCTTAATGCTTCAATTGGTTGTATAATTGTAGCCATGTATGCTGGTATAAATCCAATAAAAGTTCCTAATATTATTAACACTGCATAGGCTATTAATACAATTGGAATATTTACTGTTGGATTTGTTAAAATATCTGCTGAATCAATCAACATTAAAATTAACCCACCAGCAATAATACCTAATGAACCTGCTAATAATGTTAAGAAAATTGATTCTAATATAATTTGTTGACGTATTTTTATAGGTGTTGCTCCTAATGCTCTACGAATACCTATTTCTTTGGTACGTTCTTTTACCGTAATTAATAAAATATTACCAATAGCAAAAACTCCTGCAATTAATGTTGCAATACCAACAAACCATGTTAAAAACTGCATTCCAGTTAAAAACCCTGTTACTTTTGCGATTTCTTTACCTAAGTTAAACCCGTTAAAAGCGCGGCTATCATCTGGGTGAATTTTATGAATGTTTTTTAATAATCCTTTAACATCTGTTTCAACTTGCTCAATATCAAAACCTGCTTTACCAGTAACCATCATCCATTGAAATTTGTTACCCGAATTATAGACTAAACGGAAGGTACTAAACGGAATATGTATGTTGTTACCACCACCACCAATTCTACCTGGTTTATAAACACCTACGACTTTATAACCGATATTGTTTACTTTTAAATAAGTACCTAAAACCTCTTCTTCTTTATCGTATAATTGTTCATAAACATCATCACTAATAACACAAACTTTTTTGTTTTCGTTGATATCATTTTGATTGATAAAACGACCTTCAATTAAGTTTTTCTTTTGAACTTTATCTAACAAAGGATAATCTCCAAAAATAGTAAGATTTGCCGTTCTTATCCCTTTAACAACTAAACCACCCGTAGCATTTCTTGGTACTACAAATTCTATTCCTTCAATTTCTGATTTAATTTTTTCAACATCATCTATTGTCAACTGAATTTGTCTTCCTTCCTGAAAACCTTTAAAAGCTTTTGATGTTCTACCACCCGCCATAAAAACACTATTGGTTGCAAAATCACCAAACATGCTGTTAAAACCGTTTTCAATTCCTTTGGCGGCTCCTAATAATCCTACAAGAAGTAGAATCCCCCAAAAAGCTCCAAAAATTGTAATTGCAGTTCTGGTTTTATTTTTACGAATACTTTCGTAAATTTCTTGCCATACATCTTTATCAAATAGAAATTTCATAATTAATCTGCTCTTAAAGCTACTATTGGTTTAATTTGTGCTGCTCTTTTTGCTGGTAAATACCCTGCAATAACTCCTGCTAATATCAATGTTATAGTAGCTCCTACTACAACTGGTTTTGATACTCCTGGGTTTAAAATAAAATACTTTTCTAAACTTGGTCCAACGAGTTCTAAAATACCTACTCCAATTACCAATCCTAAATATCCTGCTAAAGCGGTTATTAAAATTGATTCTAACATAATCATTGTTATAATAGAACTTGGTTTAGCTCCTATGGCTTTTCTAATTCCTAATTCCTTAGTACGTTCTTTTACAACGTATACCATAATATTACTAATACCTACCACTCCTGCAATTAAAGTTCCTAAACCAATTATCAATATCAAAATACCTAAACCAACCATCATACTTGATACTTGTTTATTATCTGATGCATAATTGTTTACTCTAATTCCTCTTTGATCGTTTGGATCTATTTCGTGTTTCTTTTTTAATTCACGAAGCATTTGACTTCCAAATGCAATAGCTTCATCAATACTTAATTTAGGATCGTATGTTAATCCAAAATCACCTATATGGTCGTTATTTCCATAAATTTGTTGCATTGTGGTAAATGGTGTGTAAATGTATCGTTCATCGCTATCACCTCCTGGATCAGAAAAAACACCGATAACTTTATACATAATTCCGCCAATGTTTAACTGCTTACCAAAAGCACTTAATTGACCGAATAAATCTTTTTCAACCATACGCCCAATAACAATAACTTTAGATCTTTCTTTTAAATCTCTAAAATTTAAAAAACGTCCTTCTGTTATTTCTGCAGATTCTAAAATATCATATTCAGGATATACGCCTCTAATTGTATAATTGTCTTCTTCTGTTTTATATACAACTTTTGATCCTCTTTGGATACGCGGACTAATCATTTGAATTTTATCAGAGTACTTTTCTTTTAAAAATTCAAAATCATCATTTTTAAATTGAACTTTTCTTCCTACCTGATGCCCTTTATAAGCTTTAGTAGTTCTGTTTGAACTAATATAAATTGAATTTGTTGCATCTGATGCAAACTGTTCTTTAAACGTATTTTGAAGTCCGTTACCAATACCAAAAAGTAAGGTAAATAATAAAATAGCAAAGGAAACCGTAAAACCTGACAATATAGATCGTAGTTTATTTTTGCTAATGCTTTGAAAAATTTCTCTCCAAGTATCTAAATCAAACATAATTATATTGCTTTAGCATTGGTATACTCGTCACTAATAATAACACCATCTTTTAAACGAACAATTCTATTGGTTTGCTCTGCGACTTCTTCTTCGTGCGTAATTACAAAAACGGTCATTCCTTCATCATTAATTTCTTGTAACAAATCCATAACAGAATCTGTTGTAGAAGAATCTAATGCTCCTGTTGGCTCATCGGCTAATACCACTTTTGGCTTGGTTGCTAATGCTCTTGCAATCGCTACACGTTGTTTTTGACCACCCGAAAGTTCATTTGGTAAATGATGTGCCCAATCTTTTAACCCTACTTTTTCAAGGTAATTTAAAGCAATTTCTAAACGTTCTTTTCTTGCAACACCTTTATAATATAATGGCAAAGCAACATTTTCTAACGCCGTTTTGTATGATATTAAGTTAAATGATTGAAAAATGAATCCTAAGAATTTATTACGTAAGATGGCAGCTTTTTTCTCATTTAAATTTTCAATTAACTCTCCATTTAAATAATACTTTCCCTCATCATGAGTATCTAATAAACCTACAATATTTAATAAGGTAGATTTTCCAGAACCTGATGATCCCATAATCGATACAAATTCACCTTCCTTTATATGTAAATCTAATCCTTTTAAAACATGAAGTGAGTCTTTTCCTATTGGATAAGATTTGTGTAGGTTTTCTATTTTAATCATAGTATTGGTTAATTTTTATATCAAAATAAATATTGATTTTTTCTTGAAATCTTTATTTACTTTCTTACTAGACGCTTCTTGTTTGATAATGTTACACTAATTATCTATATTTTTGTTTTAATTTTAATTAAACTACTTAAATGATTGATTTACCTAAGGATAAGCAACTTATTTTATTTGACGGAATTTGTAATTTTTGTAATAAATCGATATTAATGATTATTAAACACGATACTGAAAACAAGTTTGTTTTTGCGTCTTTACAATCTGATATAGGTAAAGAAATTATAGCAAATTTAGCTATTGATACTTTAAAAATTGATTCTATTATTTTATATAAACCAGGTATTGCTTATTATATAAAATCAACTGCGGCTATAAAAATTATGAATCAGTTTAATGGGTTATGGAAAACATCTTATCTTTTGTGGATTTTCCCAGAAGTTATCAGAAATGTTGTATATGATTTTATTGCTAAAAATCGTTATAAATGGTTTGGTAAAAAAGATATGTGCTCAGTACCATCAAAAGAAATACGAGAAAAATTTTTATAAAAAAAGTCTACCTTAAAATTGGTAGACTTTTTTTCTTTTTCTATGTTTATGCTTGCAATTCTCCCTTAAATTATAAACTGGTAATATTGTTTGTAATTAATTATTAAAATAAATTTTTGAGGCTCCAATACCTACTAAAGAAGTATAAACTTCTGACTTTGTATTTAAATCATGAACTTTAAATTTAGATAAAGTTGTAGTTGTAGAAAACTCGTAACTAACAGTAAAAAGATTATTATCTCTAACATTCATTCCATAAATACCTCCTACATCTATACCTTCGGTTGCTAAAACTGTAGCACTTTCATCAATTGTATATACTTTACTATCTGCTCCTTTATAATAATATACTTTTCCATTTTGGTATGTCATAAGAGCAGCGCTTTCCATTGAAGGAAATTCTAATTTCTTAGAAATAGTATTACTTGATAAATCAATAAAAGAAATAGCAGATGCTGTTTTATCAACAACATTCCAATCTGCATCATAAGTTGTATTACCTTCCGATAAAACAATTAAATTACCTGCATTGTCAAAAACCATTTCATCTGGATTATCACCAACAGTAATCGTTGAAATACTATTATTAGCATTTAAATCTACTACAGAAACAATATTGTTTGAACCATAAGCTCCTTTATGTGAAATGTATAATTTATTGTTCTTATTTAATATTTGTTCTGGACCAATAGCTACATCTATTTTAGAATCAACTTCTAATGTGTTTAAATTAATAACTGTTACATAATCATCATCTATATCATCTCCCCATTTTGTTTCTCCCCAATTCGTAACATATCCTTTTCCATTAACAATTGTCATGTATCTAGGATTTTTTAAGTCAGTAGTAATTTGCCCTTTTTTCTCAAAAGTATATCTATCTGCAACTACAATTGTATTCACATCATTTAAAATAATATAAGCATCTGTATCTGTAAACGTAATTGATTGTATTAAACCTCCTAATAAAGATCCATTTTTACCTGCGTAAATAAAATTTTGAGATTCAGTTAATTCATTGTTTATATAAGAAATTGAACCATCTTTATCATTAAAAACACCCTCTGCGCTAATTATAATTCCTTTGGTGTATTCGTCTTTTAGTACTTCTACTATCTTTTCATTATCAGAACAAGAAGTAATAAGTATACTAACTAAAAAAAGTTGTAAAATTAATTTTGTAATTTTCATTTTGTTTAAAATTTGTAATTTATATTGATGTTAAAGTTTGTACCAGGCATAGGGCGTAAATTTGAAAAATAATACACTTTGTTAAATATATTATTTACGGTTAGTCCTAATATTGGAAGTTTTGTTGTTTTTGTTGATAAATTATAGTTAAAGCCTATATTTTGTACACTAAGCGCATCTAAAGAGTAAAAATTTAAATTTGTTTCGTTCGTATATGTTTTACTTTGGTATAAACCTTGTAAAAAAATAGTTGCTTTTTTATATGTATAATTAGTTGTAAAATTTAATAAGTGCGAAGGAGCGTATGGTAATATTTTAGACGTTTCTTTATTTGTTGCTTTTGTATAAGTGTAATTAGATGAAATATTAAGAGTATGTTCTCCTATTTTTTTTTGATAACTGATAAATGATTCTACACCTTTATTTATTACGTCACTTACATTTTTTGGTATCCATAAATTGCTACCTCCTGCTGGTAACCACAAAATTTTATCATTTGTATGTATATAAAATGCTGTTGACTTTAATACTACGTTTTTATTTTTATATGAAATACCTATTTCTCCCTGAAGTGAATTTTCTGGTTTTAAATTTAAATTACCTACAATAGGCCAATAACTCTCATTATAAGTAGGTGTTCTATAATTTGTAGAAAAATTACTTAAAACAGTAAATTTTGGAGATACTTTATATTCGCTTCCGATAAATATTGAAGTTGGCACATTAAAATCAGAGTTTAATTCTTTTCTTACTTGTAAGTTTGTAAGTAACTTTTCAAACGGTTTATATTTTATATTTCCTATAAAAGCTACTGAATTTCTTTTTTTAGTAGTTATTTGAGAGTTACTACCTGTTATATTTTCAAAAGTTGTTTTATAATTAAAAGATATTATGTTAGAAGGTTTGTAGGTTAATGAATAATTAGCGTGGATGGTTTTAGATTTCCCAAAGCTAAAATCGTTAGCATTTTTATTATCATAATATCGATACTCTTGTGTTAAATAGGCAATATTTATTAGTTGTTTAAATTGTGATGAATAACTATAATTCCACTGTAATAAATTACGTTGATTAAAATCTTCATTTCTTTCACTACCTGCTGATGGATTAGGTAATCCGTCTGAAAATAAACGATTACCATAATAGCCAGTTGTGTAAAAGGCTAATGTGTTTTTTGAACTAAATTTATGAGCTATATTAAAACTAACACCATAATTTTTATAAGTTCCGTTTTCGTTTTTTAATAAATTACCATTAGTATCTTTATATCTATCGTCAATAAAAGTATAATCATTATCAGAATAATTAACTGTAGAAGCTAATTTTACACTCCATTTTTCATCTCCAAAAGAGCTTTTAAAAAAATTAGACGTTGTATTGTAACTTCCGAAAGAAGAAAATAAATGGAACTTTTTATGCTTTTTAAAATTTAACTCATCATTTAAACGAACTGTTCCACCAATAGCTCCCGAACCAAATTCGGTACTATTTCCTCCACTTTGAACAATTATATTATCACTAATATTGGCTGATAAAGAATTAAAATCTGTTTGTCCGCTACCAATTGCATTAATCGGTATCCCATTCCATAACACTAATGTATTAGAAGCTGAAGTTCCTCTAAATCTAGCTGTACTAACTCCTCCATTACCATAATCTCTAAATGAAATAGGGCTATTGTAACGTAAAAGATTTGTAAAATTAATTGGATTTTTAACTACTTGTTTTTCATCAATTGTAATTGACTCTGCACCAATACGTTTTCCAATTGTTCTTATTTTTCCGTTTACAATAACTTCTTTAAGTTTATTGACAGAAATTGTGTCTTTTTGAGAAAAAAGAGTATTAACAAAAAATAACAAGAAGATACTTAATATTGTTTTCATAAATATATTAAACCTTTATCCCGAAAGTTTGAATTATTTAAAATCTAGGCAGGTCTCCTGGCTTGCGTCTTGTAATTGGTCTTCCCATTTAAAATAAACAGTGACTTAAAGAGTAATTACAAGCTTAATAGCTTACAGTTGCGGGAACAGCTTCGGTATTTAACCGAATTCCCTTTTAATTTGATGCTATGTTGTTAAACATCAAAACCTAAAATTTTGCGCAAATGTATGGTATTTTTTTAATTATTTAATACCAACAAATCATTATAATTAGAAAACTTATTTTTAAGTTTTTCTGATACTTTAAACGAATTAGGATGAATCATAGCCGATAAACACTCAATACCATCAACCAAAGTACTTGCTGATGATTGTGTAAACATAGCAAAATCAGCAATATATACTTCACCATTTTTTACAGCTCTTAACGAATTCCATTCTGGTTTTTCTTCTAAAAAACGCATATCTTCCATCGTTCTTTCAATTCCGTAACCACAAGGAGCAATAATTAATATCTCTGGATCGTATTTTACAATTTTATCCCAAGAAATAACAATACTATCTCCTGATGGATGCGATAATAAATCAACTCCTCCAGCATACCCAATTTGATGCGGAATCCAATGTCCACAGTTAAATAAAGGATCTATCCATTCTAAAAGCATCACACTTTTTGATTGCAATCTGTTTGCGCGTTGTGTATCAACTATTTTATAAATTCTTTCTTTTAATTGGTTTACGTAATTAATACCTATTGCTTCTTTGTTCATCGCTTTCGCAATTGTTAAAGCATTGTCAAAAACATCTTCTAAAGAATTTGGAGTAATCGAAATTAACTCGGGAGTTTTAGCCAATTTATAGGCCGATTTAGCAACCGACTCTGTATCTATCTGGCAAACATCACATACATCTTGCGTAAAAATAATATCAGGTGCAATATTCTCTAAAGCTGGCTCATCTACATAATACAACGTACCGCCTTCGGACTTTGTTTTAGAGAAAATAGTATTAATTTCTTCGCTCGTTAAAGTTTGTCCTTCTAATTTGTAACGTACAGCAACTTGTTTTTCATCAAGTGCAATTGCAGGACATTCAAAGGTAATACCCTCTAAATATTCTTGTAATCCCATATCGTAAATCATTTGGGTTACTGCTGGCATAAACGAGGAAACTTTCATATAAAAAATATTTTAAGCCGCTAAAATACATAGTTCTCTAGTATTATTATCTTTTTCTAAAAAATCTTTCTAATCTTTGTTGCCAAATTATTTCTTCATTATGATGTATTATATAAGTGGCGGAGAGCGTTCGGGTAAAAGTAGTTACGCTCAAAAATTAGCAGAATCTTTGTCTGAAACTCCTTTTTACTTGGCTACTTCAAGAATTTGGGATGCTGATTTTAAAAAGCGTGTAGACAGACATGTTTCTGATAGAGATGAACGCTGGACCACTATTGAAGAAGAAAAAAACATTAGTACTGTAATTGATAAAAATACAACGGTGGTGGTTGATTGCGTTACTTTATGGTTAACCAATTTTTATGTAGATACTAAAAATGATGTACAGCAAAGTTTAAAATTAGCGAAAGAAGAAATTGATAAACTACTTAAAATTGATGCTACAATCATTATAATTTCTAACGAAATAGGAATGGGTTTACATGCTGATACTGAAATTGGACGAAAATTTACTGAGCTACAAGGTTGGGTAAATCAATACATTGCTAAAAAAGCAAATAAGGCTACTTTTATGGTATCTGGATTACCTTTAACTTTAAAATAAAAACATGTATTCTACTAGTATATTACCAGTTTCTGCAACCATAAAAAAAGCACTACAAGATAAAATAGATTTTAAAACGAAACCAATCGGCTCTTTAGGAGCTTTAGAAACGATTGCTTTACAAGTTGGGCAAATTCAAAACACCCTTACCCCTATTTTAAAGAAACCTAGTATTGTTGTTTTTGCAGGAGATCATGGAATTGTAAAATCAAAATCTGTAAGTCCTTATCCGCAAGAAGTAACACAACAAATGGTGTTAAATTTTTTGAATAACGGAGCTGCTATTAACGTGTTTTGTAATCAAAATAATATTGACTTAACTATTGTTGACGCTGGTGTAAATGCTGATTTTGATTCAAATCCGAACCTAATAAATGTTAAAATTTCAAAAGGAACTAAAGATTATAGTATTGAAAAAGCAATGACAACTGAAGAGTGTTTATCTGCTTTAACAAAAGGAAAACAAATAGTACAACAGTTATATAAAAACGGAACAAATACCATTGGTTTTGGTGAAATGGGTATTGGTAATACATCTTCTGCCGCTTTATTAATGAGTTATTTTACCAATACGCCAATTGAAGGTTGTGTTGGTAAAGGAACAGGCTTAAATGATGATGGTGTTACTAAAAAAGGACAAATTCTTAGAGGTGTATTAGATTTACATGAAAAAAACATTAAAAACCCGAAGGATGCTTTAGCTACTTTTGGTGGTTTTGAAATTGTAATGATGTGCGGAGCCATGTTAGAAGCTGCATCTTTAAAAATGACCATTTTAATTGATGGTTTTATTGTTACTGCCGCTTTATTAGCTGCTCAAGCCATTAATAAAAACATTGTAGATTATTGCTTATTCTGCCATACTTCTGGTGAGCAAGGCCATGAACAAATGTTGTCTTTTTTAAATGCAAAACCATTATTAAATATTGGATTACGTTTAGGTGAAGGAACTGGTAGTGCCATTGCTTTTCCGATAGTACAAGCAGCTGTAAATTTTTTAAATGAAATGGCTACTTTTAAAAGTGCAAATGTATCTGAAGCTTAATTTTATGAAAAATCAAATCCATTATTTTTTAACTGCTGTTTTATTTTTTACTCGAATTCCGTGTCCTAAATGGGTAAATCATTCTCCTGAAATATTAAATAAAAGTAGTCGTTATTTTTCTTTAGTTGGTATTTTAGTAGGTAGTATTGCTGCACTCGTTTTTTACGGTGCTTCTTTTGTAGTTAGCCCAATAATTGCAATTATTTTTAGCTGTATTGCCTCTATTTGGACAACCGGTGCTTTTCATGAGGATGGTTTTGCAGATGTTTGCGACGGATTTGGAGGTGGATGGACGAAAGAGAAAATCTTAATTATCATGAAAGATTCTAGACTCGGAACTTACGGAGTTGTGGGATTAATTTCAATTTTATCCTTAAAAATAGTAGGCTTATACGAATTAAATAATAATGTAAAAAACATTCCTTTAATACTTATTTCTGGACATGCAATTAGCCGGTTTGTGGCTACTGTTTTATTATACACGCAAGAATATGTTAGAGATATTGATACTGCTAAAGTAAAACCTACAACACAAAAAATGAGTACAAAAGCGCTTGTTATTTCGGGTTTCTTCGGATTAGCGCCTTTGTTCTTTTTTAAAGATATTAGAATATTTGCAGTTTTAATTCCTTTATTTTTTACTTACTTATATATGTCTCGCTTATTTAAAAAATGGATTGGCGGGCAAACGGGTGATTGTGCTGGTGCATTACAGCAAGTTGCCGAAGTTGTATTTTATTTATCAATACTTGTGATATGGAAATTATTTTAGTTAGACATACAACACCAAATATTGAAAAAGGTATTTGCTATGGGCAAGCCGATATTGGTGTTATCGATACTTTTTTAGAAGAAATACAGCCTATTTTAAAAGAGGTTATAGTAAACGATTCTGAAACTGTTTATTATTCGAGTCCCTTACAACGCTGTAAATTATTAGCAGAAAAACTTTCTGACACTGTTATTTTTGATGACCGTTTAAAAGAACTCAATTTTGGTGACTGGGAGCTTCAAAAATGGGATGATATAAACAAAACTGAACTTGATGTTTGGATGCAAGATTTTGTGAATGTTGCTGCTACAAACGGGGAGTCTTATATTGATTTACACGCTAGATCTGTTAAGTTTTTAGAAGAAATTAAAACCTTAAACAAAAAACGCGTTGTAATAGTTACTCATGCAGGAATTATTAGAAGTTTATGGTCATACATTAATAAAAGTGCTTTAGAAAACTCTTTTGATTTAAAACTTAATTACGGACATATTATAAAATTTACCTTATAACAATAATCATGAAACATTTATTATCCTTAATAATTTTTTCTTTATTTTTCACTCAATGTAAAAAATCAGAAAAAAAAGAAAACTTAGCTATAAAAACCTCTTCATATACTATAAAATATGCCAAAGGTTTTGATATTATTTATGAAAACAATCAAAAAAAATTAATCATTAAAAAAGTGTTTCAAAACTCTAAAAAGCAGTTTAAATTTACACTTACCAATAAAACAAATATTACTGAAAACGAAATTAAAGTTCCGGTAAATAAATTAGTGGTTACCAGCACTACACACATACCAATGTTAGAGCTATTAAATAGCGAAGATAAATTAGTTGGTTTTCCACATTCAAAATACATTTCATCAGAAAAAACAAGAAAAAGAATTGACGAAGGTCATGTTACTGAACTTGGTACAGAGCAGAGCATGAACACTGAAAAATTGATGGACTTACAACCCGAATTGGTTGTTGGTTTTTCATTACACCCAAATAGTAAATTGTATGAAAACATTAAAAAAACAGGAATTCCTGTTATTTTTAACGGCGAATGGTTAGAAGAAACTCCTTTAGGTAGAGCAGAATGGATTAAGTTTTTTGGAGTACTTCTTAATAAAGAAAAAGAAGCTGACAGTATTTTTAAAACAATAGAAAGTAGCTATTTAAAAGCCAAAGAAACAGCTAAGAAAAACGCTAACTCCCCAACAATTTTATCTGGTAGTATGTTTAAGGATGTTTGGAGCGTACCTGGAGGTAAAAGTTTTATTGCTACTTTTTTTAAAGATGCACATTTAAATTATTTATGGAAAGAAACAAAAGGTACTGGTAGTTTACAATTAAGTTTTGAAAGTATTTTAGACAAAGGTAAAAATGCTGATTACTGGATTGGTTGTGGACTTTATGAAACTAAAGAGCAATTAATAAAAGCTAATAAACATTACAACGAATTTGATGCTTTGCACAACAAAAAAGTATATACTATTGGAACAAAAAAAGGAAAAACTGGCGGACTTATTTATTTTGAATTAGCACCAATAAGACCCGATTTAGTATTAAAAGATATGATAAAAATTACTAACCCAGATTTATTACCTAATTACGAATTAACCTTTTATGAAAAAATGAAATAGGACTGTTATTTGTTTTCTACAATAGTTCGAAAAGTTAAATTAATTCGTGGTCGGTGTATTTTTTTTGTGGGTGGTAAACGATGTAACCAATGCTTTTGTGTTTCGTCTTTCATCACCAATAATGAACCATGTTCTAATACTTTATAAACCGTTTCTTTGGTTTCTTTATGTTTAAAACCAAACTTACGTTCGGCACCTAAACTTAAAGATGCAATGGCTCCTTGTTCTTTTAAATCTCGTTCACCATCACTATGCCAAGCCATTCCTTCAGATCCGTCGTGGTATAAATTTAACAAGCAAGAATTGTAGGTTTCGTTTGTTTGTTTTTCTACCAATTCTTTTAATTCTAACAATTCATTCGTAAAAAGTAATGCCCTTTTAGTACTGTTTGAATAAGAATAATCAAAAGAACTTTCTGCATACCAAGCAACCTTTCTTTTGGTAAATATTTGTTTTCCAAATATAATAGCTTCATCATTTTTCCATTCTATGCTATTTAAAAGAGTATTATAATAAGTATCAGCTTTTAATCTTGATAAAACTATTCCATAGTAATTTACAGTTCCATCTTTGGGAAGTAAGTTTTGAGGAAAATCATTAAATTGTGAGAATAAATCCATCGATTATAAAAATAAAAAACTCCCGCTTAAAACAGGAGTTTTCATAGTATTTATTTAAAAACTAATTTCTAAATTTATTTCTTGTAATAATATGCTTTAATTTCTCTTTTAAATCGCTACCAGTATCATATACCATCTGTTCGTTAGATGGAAAACGTACAGATTTTAACTTTGTTAAATTCAAATAATTGTTATCTAACGCTCTTCTATCACCTTTATAATTTGCATATACATGTTCAAAAAGAAACTCACTTTGAATAGGAAAACTTTCTATTAATTGATTGTTTGAATTCTGATAATATTTTACAACTCCAATAACTTTACTACTCTTATATTGCGTAAAGCGATATAATTGACATCTGATTTTTCTAAATTTATCAACTTTAATTTTATTTCCTAAACTATCTTTTACGTAAACTCCTTTGTTGTTTACTAAATATTTAAAACCATCTTTAAGTTGTTTTTCTTTTATAATTTCTTTTTCATGAATTTGTTCAGGAGAAATTTTAATTTCTCTAAGGTTTAATTCTAAATCAAAATCATATCTAATTTGCTTGTTTTTTTGTGAATGATATACGGTCCATAAATTATTTAATCCATACGTATCCATCGCTAACAAATCGTCTTCTAACCTTCTTGGTATTATTTGATCTGTTTCATTACTTACTGATAAAAAAACATAATCAGTACCTTTAATATGAGCTTCTTCAAGTAAATCTCTAGTATTTTTATAATTCGAATTAATTTTATCTAAATATTTTAATTCATCATAAGCTCTTCTATAATTTATCTTATTTCTAACTCCAGATTTTAACAGAGCTACACCATTTTCATATAAATAGTTCGCATAATTTTCTTTAGATTGTAGAATTTCATTATCATAATTCGTTAATTTAAAATTTACATTTTTTAACGGTAATAAAGGTTTTATCTTTTCTTGCCTATTATTTAAACGATGATATAAGTTATAAATAGTTTCAAGATTTTCTGCATTATTTTCTTTTTCTAAAAATGAAATTCTAGAAAGATCTCTATCACTTGCTTTTTTAAAAGCATTGTGAAGCATTACAACGTATGGTTGATTTTTTTCTTTATACTTATTTTTCGCTAAGTTTTTAACCGACAAAGAAATTGCCTTGTCATAATCACCAGTATTAATTGCCTTTTCAGTCGTTTTTATACTGTTGCAAGAAAAAAATATAAGTATTGAAAATAATAGTAAAGTAGTTTTTTTCATAAAATTTAGTTTTGTTAGAATAGACAATTATTATGCCAACAACATAAGGTTTTATTTATTTTCTGATTGTTTATTCTAATAATTTTGCCATAGCAATTTTAACTATTTCAATATTAATTATCTTGTTAGATAGGTTTGCTTTTTTTTGTTTTTGTGCTACTTGCCTTAACAAATTTACGCCAACTTTATCAAAATTATATTGCTTATACTGAATTCCTTTAGCCACAATATCATTTGCTAAATTCTTAATAGCTTCGGTATTATTACTTATCGCTATTTTATCATAAGCTTTCTTATATAAAGATTGTATTTTTTTATTCTGACTTAAATACATTCCCGACATAACATTGCTTGCTATAAAGTTTAACTCATCATCATCATTTTCTTCTAAATAAATACGAGTTAAAGGCGTTGCTATAATTTTTTTAACTTCAATTGGTAATGTTTTCGATTTTTTAATAGCTAATGTTTTGTCTACATAATACATTCCTACTAATGATTTTCCTAAAACAGCATATGATTTACTTTGCAATCCTTTTTCGAAAACCATTTTCAGTTCAGGATCTGTTAATTTACCTAAAGTTTCAATTGCTGCTGCTTGTACCAATGTTTTAGGATCGTTCATTGCCAACAATTTTATCTTCTCAATCACTCTTTTTTTAGAGTTCTTATTTACTAAGTTGATATTTTTTAAAGCTAATAATCTAATTTTATAAAAATCATCATTCATTGCATTAGCAATTGCATCAAACGCTTTTTTATCATCCTGATATCTAGCTACTTCAACTAAAGCTTCTTTTTTATGCATAAAATTATCAGCATATTTTAATTGATGAATATAATCACTCAATATTTTATTCTCTCTTATGTCACATAACAAAACTCCATCTGCATTTACCTGAATTAAATTAGGTTGTTTTATATATGGAAATGAAAATGATGCGTCTTTACCATCTACAAAAACAGTGTGACGTGTGCGCTTACTTCCTTCAAAAATATCAATAGCAAAAGGAAATTTAAATTCATTTTCTTGATTCTGGATAATATTTACTGTTACCGTTTTTCTTAATTTATTAAAATCGTAAGAAATTTCTAACATCGGATGCCCACTATTAAAATACCATTGATTAAAAAACCAATTTAAATCTTTTCCGCTTATTTCTTCAAAAGCCAAACGCAATTGATGCGCTTCTCCGGTACTATATTTATGAGTAGTTAAATAATTGTTTAATCCTGCATAAAATGCTTCATCTCCTAAATAATTACGCAACATATGTAAGATTGCGCCACCTTTATTGTAGCTAACCCCGTCAAACATATCTTCTTTATCGTGATAATTAAAACGGACTAAATGTTTATCAAAATTCTGACCATTTTTATACCCATCAACATCCTCTAACAAATGTGCATCTGCATCGTTCTTACCATATTTGTATTCGCGCCATAAATATTCACTATAATTAGCAAAACTTTCATTTACAGTTAAATTACTCCAACTTTCAGCAGTTACTAAATCTCCAAACCAATGATGAAAAGCTTCGTGAGCAATGGTATTTTCTTGTATGTTTTCATCAATTAACTGCCCTGGCATCTGATAGGCATTTTCACCATGAATAACGGCTGTTGTATTTTCCATCGCACCACTTACGTAATCACGCCCAACAATTTGTGCATATTTATTCCACGGATATTCTATTCCAGTAATTTTTGAAAAGAATGCTAACATTTCGGGGGTTTTTCCAAAAATATCTTTGGCATATGGCGCATATTTTTTTTCTACATAATAATCTACCGGAATATTCTTATAAGTGTCTTTAACAATCTCATATTCTCCTACTCCCATAAAAAATAAATATGGTGCATGTTTTTGTGTAAAATTCCAATAATCAGTTCTTGTTCCGTTTGTATTCGTTGTTTGATTCTCTAACTTTCCGTTTGATAGTGTTACGTATTTTGTAGGAACGGTAATATAAATTTCTTGTGATGTTTTCTGATTTGGTGCATCTATTGTTGGAAACCAACAACTACTTGCTTCTGTTTCTCCTTGCGTCCAAATTTGAGTTGGTTTATTTTTATCCAACCCAGTTGGATTTATAAAATACAATCCTTTGGCAGCTGTTATCGCTGCGCTTCCTTTTTGTTTTACTCTTTCAGGACGCGCTGTATACTTTATATATATCGTAAATTCTTCGTTTCGCTTATAAACACGAGGTAAATCGATTATTAACTTAAAATCATCATAATTATAGTCTAATGATTTATTATCTATTGTAATTTTATGAATAAGCATCGCTTTAGCATCTAACGTTACTTTAGCCGTTTCGTAAAAATGAGGTTTTATTGTTAACCATTCTTCACCGTTTAACTGCTTTTCTTTAAAGTTAAAATCAACTTTTAATTTAGTATGAATTAAATCGTGGACTTTATCTTTTTCTGCTCTATAAGTATTCTCTGATTGAGAAAACATTGTAAGCGTAAAAAGAGTTAGTATTAGTAGAAAGGTTTTTTGAAACTTCATAAAATATTTTCGTTTGAGCACCAAAAATAAGGAAATCTATTGGGAGGCTTGTTAATGAGGCGTTAAAAAGAAAGCGCCATCAAATATTTGATGGCGCTTTCTTTTCTATTATTCTTAAAAACCTACTCTACAACCTCTTCGGTATGTACTTCAATAGCTTTTTTTTCTGTTTTATTGTTTATATTGATTCCTCCTAAAAGAGATTTAAACTTTCCTAAATCCATATCACTTCCATCAACTTTAGATTTCTGCATCATTTGCATAATCTTAGCAGGGTTCATGTTATCACCTAAAATACGTGCAATACCAACCCCCATTTCTTTACCATAACCAAAAGCTATAATTTCGTTGATAGCATCTGTTTTTCCTGAATAATAAATTGCAGCATGCATACCATCTTTCTTAAAATTGATTAACTTTTTATAATCTGAATTATTAAGAATTTCTTTTAATTTTCCTTTTTCTGCTTCGTACGTTGTTTCGTTAGTATCTTTATAAGGTAATCCTGTTATGTTTACTTTACGAATACTTTCAAACGCTTTTTTATCTTCTTCAGAAGCTTTATCCATACTTAATTGAAGTACACTTGCAGGAACATCTAAAGTTATAAATCCTTTTTTGTCTTGACTCTCTACTAAATAACTTTGTAATGAGGCTTCATTTTTACATGAAACAGTAACGAAAGCAACTAGTAATAATGAATATATAAATATTTTTTTCATTGTAGTATCTGTTTTATTAATTGATTAAAAACAGGGATAAAATTTTAGATCTTACCCCTATTTTAAAAGTAATATTACTTGTTATTTACTTCAACTTTTACGTTTTTATCTTTTGAAAACGTTTCAGCTAGTTTCGACATTTTATTAATATCAATAGTTCCTGTTAAAGATACAATAACCGATTCTGCTCCTCCTTTTTTAGAACTTTTATCTTTTACAAACATTAAAACTTCGCTAACAAAATCTTTATTTTTTGTTGATTTTACATAAATTTTAACACGTGACCCTTTATCTTTCACTCGCATTAACTCTATTAGGTTATTCTTACTTACTGAAGATTTTACCATGTTTTCCATTTGTGCAGAAACAGCAGTATCATCTGTCGAAAATACTTTTAACTCTTTTAAGTCTTTTATCATATTAAAAACTTCCATGGCTTCATTGTCTCCAGAACCTGCATTAAATTTAGATAGCATTTCAAAGGCATCTTTGTTTACTACAACAGATGATACTTCGTCAATATTTTCTAATTTATCAAACATTGATTGTCCAAAAGTTAAGTTTGCTGTGAATACGAATGCGAATATTATAATTATTTTTTTCATGATGTTTATTGTTTATTAAGTACTTGGTTTTACTTTATTTTGATTATTAATTTACTTGGTTTATTACTTTATTTACTGTTTCTTCATAGGTATTTAAGTGAGCTAAGGCATCATTTCCTTTGTTTAAGTTTTTTGAAACTGCATATAATGCATCGTTTCCTTTGTTTAAGTTTTTTGAAACTGCATATAATGCATCGTTTCCTTTGTTTAGATTAAATGAAACCATTTGCAACGCTTCTGTTATTTGCGCAAATTGCTTTCTTTGTTGATGCTCTTGATACTTTTGATTTCCCATAAATGCAGTAAATAGTAAAACTACTGATGCTGCTACCGATAACCATTTCCAGTTCTTCTTAGGTTTCTCAGGTTTTAACTGAATGGTTTTGGTAAAAGTTTCGTTTTTACTTTGTTTAAAATAACCAAACAACATACTATACTCTTGCAAATGTGCTGCCACATTACCTGATGTAAAATACTCTTGTAGTATTTGTTCTTCTTGCAAAGTAGTTTCTGCGTTTAGATATTTTTCTACTAATTTCTCTATGTTAGCTAACTCCATAGTTGTGTTTTTTTATTAATTCTTCTCTTATTGTTTTTCTTGCTCTTGATAAGGCTACTCTAACAGCAGTTGGTTTCATATCCACCATTTTACATATCTCATCAAAATCATATTGTTCTATATCTCTTAATTGAATAATTGTTTTTTGTTGTTCTGGCAATTTCTCAATTAATTTATGTACTAAACTTACACTATCGTTATACTCTACTTTTTTATCTAACGAAGTATCTTTTTCCTTATAATTACTATGAACCAATGTTAAATTACTTGCTTGTTTCGATTTTAAACGATCATAACAATAATTCTTTGTCATGGTCATTGCAAATGCTTCTACATTTTTATAGTCAGCCAATTTCTCTTTGTTTCGCCATAGCTTAAAAATTAATTCTTGCGTAGCGTCTTCAGCTTCTTCTGTAGAAACTAAAAGTCTTTTTGCTAAACGAAAGACTTTGTCTTTAAACGGTAACACAACTTTTAAAAAGTCTGATTGATTCATTGTTTAGTTAATTAGTTTTGTAAACTTAATAATAAAACCTCGTCTTATCTATCTGGTTTACATAACTACGACGACGGGGTTTCAAGTTTGTTACATCAAAAGTTAAAAAAAATAATATTATTGAGTAAATTGCGTTGATGTTATAGCTAATATATCCCTTATGAAATTACTTAAAGTCGTTCTTATTGTTCTTGTATCACTAACCATAGTATCTTGTACTAGTAAAGATGATACTCCTAATGATATTCAAATTCAAAATTTTGTTTGGAAAGGAATGAATGCTTACTACTTATGGCAAAATGAAATTCCTGATTTATCAGACAGACGTTTTAATAACAATAAAGAACTTTTTGGTTACTTAGATAATTATAATAATCCTGCAAATTTATTCTACAACTTATTATACACTCCTAATGAATATCCGAAGGATCCAAATAAAACCTATTCTTGGATTGTTGATGATTATATCGCCTTAGAACAATCTTTTGAAGGTACCCGACAAACTACAGGTATGAAAGTTAAAGGAGCCGATTATGCTGATGGTTCTGGTAAATATTATGTGTATGTATATGATGTGGTAAAAAATTCTGATGCTGAAACTAAAGGAATTGTTAGAGGAATGCTTATTACTGAAGTAAACGGAACACCTTTAACTAGAACGAATGTAAACTCTTTATTTAGTGCAGATTCATTTACTGTACATTTAGCCGATTACAATGCCGGAAACCCTATAAGTAACGCAACTACAATAACATTAACAAAAGCAATTATAACAGAAAGCCCAATTAAAAAAACAACCGTTATTGTTGATGGTGGAAATACTATCGGTTATTTAATGTACAACCAATTTTCGAGTGATTTTGACGGAGATTTAAATACCGAATTTGCTAATTTTATGACAGCAGGAATTACCGACCTAGTAGTTGACTTACGTTACAACGGTGGTGGCTCTGTACAAACAGCCGTGTATTTAGGAAGTATGATTGCAGGGCAAGGTAATGATGAGTTGTTCTCAAAACAAATTTGGAATAACAAAGTAATGGCTGGTAGAGAGCCAAGCGATTTCATTGATAATTTCACAGATAAAATTTTAAATAAAGATAGTAACGGTAGCATTGTTTTAGATGAAACCATTAATAATTTAAACTTAACTACGGTTTATTTTATTGTTTCTGAAAACACAGCTTCTGCATCCGAATTGGTTATAAACGCATTAGCTCCGTACATTGATGTTAAATTGGTAGGAACTCAAACCTACGGAAAACATGTAGGTTCTATAACCTTATATGACTCTGAAAATTTTTCTAAAAACGGTCCTAATTTTAAAACTAATCATGCTTGGGCAATGCAACCAATTGTTTTAGAAATACAGAATAGCAACGGAGAAAATAAACCCGAAGGTTTTATTCCTGAAGTAATAATGGAAGAAGACCCTGGTAATTTAGGCGTTTTTGGTGATCCTACAGAGCCTTTATTAGAAAGAACAATACAATATATTACCACAGGAGCAAAAGGATTTCCTTTAGCTAAAAAAAGAACTGCTATTTATTCGTTATGGAACTCATCAATGAATTACCCTGACTATAATAATATGTATATTGATTTAAAGTAAATCTACTTCGTAAAGCTGAACTTGTTTCAGGCTCTCATCATAACATAGATTATAATTTTAAATAAGTAAATAATCCAGCTTTAAAGCTGGATTATTTATGCTACAACAAACTCATTTGCTGATTTATATTTTCATTCGGAACTTTTAAATCAGTTCCCAATACATTGTTTAATTTCTTTATAAAATAAGCTGCTAACAAAGGTGATTCTACTTCTATATTCTGATGAATAAAAAAGTGTATGTTTTTTAATCCTAAATCACTCCATTCTTTTAAACGGTACACCCAAGCATCCAAACGTTCATAGTCCAACGGATGATTTGCTCCTACAAATCTGATAAATGCTTCATTATTTGTCATATTCATATGTAACATATCTCGCCGACCAGCAGTATCTACTAATATATTTGCAATAGTATTCTCTTCTAATAACTGCGTCAACTCATCAAGAACAATCACATCAGAAAACCATTCTTTATGCCGAACTTCTATCGCAAGTGGAACTCCTTTTGGCCAACTAACAACAAAATTTCTTAGTGCCTCAAAATTACTAGGATCAAAATCAGCATGCATTTGTAAAAAAATAGTTCCTAATTTTTCTTGTAGATGAGCAGCATTATCTAAAAATAAATTCACGGAATCTTGAGTTCCCTGTAAGCGCTTAAAATGACTAATATCCTGTGTCAACTTCGGAAAGAACTTAAATCCTTTTGGTGTTTTTAAATTCCATTTTTCAAATTGTTCTGCTGAAAAAACACGGTAAAACGTGGCATTTAATTCAATTGAATTAAACTGTTTTGAATAATACCCCAATTCATCTTTTGTTCCCTTCGGATAAAACCCTTTTAAATCTGCTTTATTCCATTTTGCACAACCAACATATATTGTCGGTTTCTCAACTTTATCAAAAGAGCTTAATAAACTTACGGTTTTGTGATGTGTTTTAGGTAAGGTAAAATCTATTAATTCAGGATTGGCAACTTTTCCAAACTTCATAAACTATGCGTTTTCTAACCCTTCTTCTACCTCTTTATTATCAATCATTTCTGGTCTAAACTCGCTCATTTTATCATCATCAAGTTTTTTTGCGTAATTATAGCCAGATTTCCACCATTTTTTCATTTTCTCTTTATCAAAAACCAATGAATTGGTTGTTAAAACAGTTGGTGTATAATATAGGTTTAGTTTTACACCGTGTTGTTTTGCAAAAAGTTTTCCAATTGTAATATTGTGTTTTTCTACATTTTCGAGCATAAAATCAAAAGTATCCATCATTAATGAAAACGGATTTTTTGCTGGTAATCTATTTATTTGCGTTACCTCAGTTGCTAAAATAATTGCATCTACTTCGGTGGCACCTCTAAGAATTGCTTCTCTTATCGGAACCAAACTACCAAAACCTCCATCGGCATATTGGCAATGATTTTTTTCTAACAAGCTCATAAAAGGCACATAATTACATGAACCCCAAATCCAATCGCAAAAATCATCATAATCACAATCTAAAATCGATTTATATTCTATCTGATTCGCTGTTAAATTTGATACCGTAACAACTACCTCTTTGTTTTTTTCTCTAATTTCATTGTAAATTTCTTTGGTAACTTTTTTCTTTATTAGTTTTCGTAAGTTTTTACTTTCACCAAAAGTTTTTCTACCGTTTAAAAAATTCCAAAAAGTATTTATATGACGAATAGAAATTACTTTCTCTCCATGAACAGATTTCACTCTAAACGGACTGTTACTAAAAATAGCTTTCTGATCCACCGAAGTATACAACTCTTTTAACTCATCAACCATACCTAAAGCCAAATGCGACACCATTAAACTTCCTGTTGATGTTCCTAAAAACATATCGTACTCTTTCTTCTTTTTTTTCATCAAATACTGGGCTACACCACCGCCAAATGCTCCCTTACTACCTCCTCCAGAAATTACCAATGCTTTTTTCATTGTTTTAATTTGATTTGTCTATTTTTAGTTCTGTAAAAATATCAAAAAAATGAAACACTTTTCACTTTTAATTATAGTCGCTTTTATTTCTTTTTCTTGCAAAAAAGAATATCAACCAAGATTATTAAAAAATGTAATAATTACTGATTTTAAACAAGATAGTACAAGTGTCAGAGCTATTTATTCAATAAATAAAACTAGTTTGTATTACGCTGGTTCTAATGGAAAAATTGGTTTCACAAAAAGTAATGGAGAAAAATGGGGTGAAAATTCTTTTATCAAAATTAAAGATAATGACACTCTTATTCCTAATTTTAGAAGTATTGCTTATAACGGAACAGCTGTTTTTGCTTTAAGTATTGGCAACCCTGCACTACTTTATAAATTAAATAACACATCAAAAACAACAAACTTAGTATATACCGAAACACATGAAAAAGTTTTTTATGACAGTATGAAATTCTTTCCAGATAATAAACACGGAATCGCAGTTGGCGATCCTACCGAAAATTGTGCTTCTATTATTTTAACTTCGGATGGTGGAAATACTTGGAATAAATTACCTTGTGAGAACTTACCTGTTTTTGAAGAAGGAGAAGCTTTTTTTGCAGCTAGTAATACGAATATTAAAATTATAAATAATACTGTTTGGATAGCTTCTGGTGGTACAAAAGCTCGAATTTTAAAATCTACTGATTTTGGACAAACATGGCAAATTTATGATACTCCAATTATTCAAGGTGATGGTCCTCAAGGAATTTATTCTATCGATTTTTATGATGAATTAAACGGAATTGCCATTGGCGGTAATTACGCTAAACCAAACGACAACTGTGCCAACAAAGCCATTACTTCTGATGGCGGAAAAACTTGGACGTTAGTTGCCGATAATCAAAACCCTAATTACAAAAGTTGCGTGCAATATGTACCAAATACCAACGGAAAAGAGGTTTTTGCTGTAGGTAAAACCGGAGTTTCATTTTCTAATGATGGCGGACATACTTGGACGGAAGTAAGCACCGATTCTTACTACGCTATTCAGTTTGTAGACAAAAACATTGCTTGGCTATCAGGGCATCAAAAAATTGGAAAGTTAGTCTTAAAATAATCTTAATTATTTGTTAAAACATTATTTACTCACTATTAAATAAATATCTTTATCACATAACTAAACTTAATCATTAATGAAAAAAATACTTATGTTACTAGTATTTCTTTGTGCATCAGTCATTCATGCGCAAGAATACTTTCCAAGTAATACAGGAGTTAAAACCTCAAAAAATAAATTATTCGCATTTACAAATGCAAAAATTTATGTAAGTCCAACCAACATTATTAAAAAAGGGACATTACTTATTAAAGACGGTAAAGTTTTAGAAATAGGTAAATCTGTAAAAATTCCGCAAGGAACAGAAATTATTAATTTAAAAGGAAAAACTATTTATCCTTCTTTTGTAGATGCTTATAGCACCTTTGGGGTAAAAACTCCAAAAAGAAAAAGCGGTAGAGGTCCACAATACGATGCTAGCAGAAAAGGGTATTATTGGAACGATCATATTCGTCCTGACACTGATGCTTTTGATGCTTTTGCTTTTGATACTAAAAAAGCTAAAGAATTAGTCAATTTAGGTTTTGGTGTTGTAAATACACATCAAAATGACGGAATTATGCAAGGTAATGGTGTACTAGTAGCCTTAAACACTGCAACCTCTGATGCTTATCGTATTTTAAATAAAAGATCTGCTAATTATTTATCATTTAGCAAAAGTAACAAATCACGTCAGTCGTATCCTACTTCTCGTATGGGTGCAATGTCTTTATTACGTCAAACATATTCTGATGCAAATTGGTATGCTGCTGGTAATATTAACAATACAGATTTAGCTTTACAAGCTTTAAATGATAAAAAAGAGCTTCCTCAAATATTTAGAGCCGGAAATTATTTAGATGATTTACGTGCTGACAAAATTGGTGATGAATTCGGAATTCAATACACAATCCTTGGAGGCGGAAATGAATACGAGCGAGTAAACGATATTAAAAACACCAATGCTACTTTTATAATTCCTATTAATTTCAGAAAAGCTTATGATGTAAGTAATGCTTTTTTAGCTGATAAAATTGCGTTGAGCGATATGCGTAAATGGAATCAAGAGCCTGCAAATCCTGCTGTTCTTGCTAAAAACAATGTGCCATTTGCTTTAACTACTTTTAAATTAAAAAAAGTAAAAGACTTTAATGCTAATTTAAACAAAGCTATTAAATTCGGATTAGATAAAACTACTGCTTTAAAAGCCTTAACAAGTGTTCCTGCTAAAATTTTACAAAATGATAGAATCGGAAACTTAAATAAAGGTAGTTATGCTAACTTTTTAATTACTTCTGGAGATATTTTTGATAAAAACACTACTCTTTACGAAAACTGGGTACAAGGAAACAAAAATGTTGTAAACGATATTACTATTAAAGATCTTTCGGGTGAATATTCATTGGCAGTTAATGGTAATACTTATAACATGTCTATCAGCGGAAAAGGAACTAAGCAAAAAGCAACAATTAAAAAAGATGGAAAAAAGGTAAACTCTAAATTTTCTTTTAAAGATAATTGGATGTCTATTACTTTAAGAGAAGGTGATGCTTTTACACGTTTATCAGGAATGGTAGATGTTAAAAATATTAAAGGAAAGGCCATAACCAATACTGGTGATGAAACCAATTGGACAGCTACTTTCAATTCTAAAAAAGAAGAAAAAAAGAAAAAGAAGAAAAAAGAAGACAATATTAATGTTGTTGCTGTTTCTTATCCAAATATCGGATATGGTAATTATACTAAAACACAAAAAGAAACTATTTTAATAAAAAACACCACTGTTTGGACTTCTGAAAACAAAGAAATCTTAACAAATACTGATGTTTTAATTAAAGACGGAAAAATTTCTCAAATAGGAAAAAATATTTCAGCAAGAGGAGCCAAAGTTATTAATGGTGAAGGAAAATATTTAACCGCTGGTATTATTGACGAGCACTCTCATATTGCAACCTCTGCAGTAAACGAATCTGGTCATAACTCTACTGCCGAAGTTACTATTGAAGATGTTGTTGATCCTGATGATGTAAATATTTATAGAAATATTGCAGGAGGAGTTACTTCAATCCAAATTTTACATGGTTCTGCTAATCCAATTGGTGGTCGTTCTGCAATTATCAAACTTAAATGGGGAGAAAATGCTGATGGATTAATCTATAAAAACAGTCCGAAGTTTATCAAATTTGCCTTAGGTGAAAATGTAAAACAAGCCAACTGGGGAGATTTACAAACAGTTCGTTTTCCACAAACACGTATGGGAGTTGAACAGGTTTATATCGATTATTTTCAACGTGCTAAAGAATACGACGCTAAAAAGAAAAGCGGACAACCTTATCGTAAAGATATTGAGTTAGAAACGTTAGCTGAAATCATTAATAAAGAACGTTTTATTTCTTGTCACTCTTACGTACAATCAGAAATTAATATGTTAATGAAAGTTGCTGAAAAATTTGATTTTAACATCAACACATTCACACATATTTTAGAAGGATACAAAGTAGCTGATAAAATGAAAGAACACGGCGTTGGTGGTTCTACATTTGCAGATTGGTGGGCGTACAAATACGAAGTTAACGATGCAATTCCTTATAATGCTGCAATTATGCACAACCAAGGAATTACAGTTGCTATTAATTCTGATGATGCTGAAATGTCTCGTCGTTTAAATCAAGAAGCTGCTAAATTGATAAAATATGGTGGATTAAGTGAACAAGAAGCTTGGGAAACTGTTACCATAAATCCTGCTAAATTATTACACTTAAACGATCGTACTGGTAGTATAAAAATTGGTAAAGATGCAGATGTTGTTTTATGGAGCGGAAATCCTTTATCTATTTATAGTAAAGCTGAAAAAACAATTATTGATGGTGCTGTTTATTTTGATATTAAAGAAGATAAAAAGAAACGTGCTACAATTAAGGCAGAGCGTGCTAAATTGATTAACATGATGTTGCAAGAAAAATTAAAAGGAGCTAAAACTCAAGCACCTGTTAAGAAGTCTAAAAAATTATTTCACTGTGATACAGAATAAGAAACCAAAAACATTAAACATGAAAATTAAAGTTATATATAGTTTATTATGTTTCTTATTAATAGGAAATATAATGGCGCAACAAACACCCGCCGCAAAACAAACACAAGATTATAGTATCGAGGGAGCAACCGCTCACTTAGGAAACGGAAAAGTGATTGAAAATTCATTAATCATGTTTTCTGAAGGAAAAATTTCTTTTGTTGGTAGTGCAATGATGAAAATTGCCAGAAAAGGGAAAGTCATAAATGCTAAAGGAAAACATGTGTATCCTGGGTTTATTGCAGCAAACACTTCTTTAGGATTAGCAGAAATTGATGCCGTAAGAGCTACTGTAGATGCTGATGAAGTTGGTGCTATGCTACCTCACATTCGTAGTATTATTGCTTATAATACAGAAAGTAAAATAGTGGAATCTATGCGTCCGAATGGAGTATTAATGGGACATATTACACCTCGTGGTGGTGTTATTTCAGGAACTTCATCTGTAGTACAGTTTGATGCTTGGAACTGGGAAGATGCTGCTTTAAAAACAGATGATGGAATTCACATGAACTGGCCAAGTGATTTTAGTCGTGGTCGTTGGTGGTTAGGAGAAGATCCTGCCTTAAAACCAAATAAAAACTACGCTAAAAACATCAATCAGATTACTGATTATATTAACAATGCAAAAACATATTTAGCAAGTAACAAATCTGCTAAAATATTACCTTATGAAGCTTTACAAGGAGTTTTAAATGGTTCTCAAAAAATGTTTGTGCATGTAAGCGGACAAAAAGCAATTACTGATGCAGTAAAGACTTTAAAAAAGGTTGGGATTAAAAATATTGTTATTGTTCACGGAACCGAAGCTGAAAAAGTAGCCGATTTATTAAAAGAAAATAATATCCCAGTAATTTTAGAGCGTGCACACCGTTTACCTGGTGCTGAAGATGAAGATTATGATTTACCTTATCGTGCTGCTAAAATATTATCAGATGCTGGTATTTTAATTGGTTTAGGTATGGAAGGCGAAATGGAACGCATGAGTACGCGTAACTTACCTTTTTATGCTGGTACGTATGCTGCTTATGGTTTAGGTAAAGAAAAAGCGTTGCAATTAATTACACAAAATAATGCCAAGATTTTAGGCATTGATGATAAAGTAGGTACTTTAGAAGTTGGTAAAGATGCCACTTTATTTATCTCAGAAGGTGATGCGTTAGATATGCGAACTAATATTTTAACAGAAGCTTTTATTCAAGGTAGAAAAATTAGCTTAGAAACGCACCAAACAAAACTTTGGAAACGTTACTCTAATAAATACAAAAATCAATAACAACAAAAAAGCTCGGTATAAATACCGAGCTTTTCATTTTAATTCAAATAAATATTAAAAAAATGTCCCCTTATTACATTTTTTAATAGTAAAACTGAATTTACATTTGCTTTACAAAGATTAAAATAAAATCAATAGTAAAAAATACCCTTAATTGGGTATTTTTGTATTTATGAAACAAATTAGCAGCATACAAAACCCTTTTATAAAGGATTTATTAAAGTTACAAGACAAATCTCGCGAGCGAAAAAAGAAAGGATTGTTTTTAGTAGAAGGACAACGTGAAATATCTTTAGTTGTTGGCGGTGGTTATGAAATAGAAACTATTTTATTTGTTCCGAATATGTTGTCTAACGAAAATTTAGATAAGCTGTTAAAACATACGGCAAACTGTATAGAAATTAACAAAGAAATCTATCAAAAAATTGCCTATCGCGATACTACCGAAGGTGTAATTGCTGTTGTTAAATCAAAAGATTTTAATTTAGAAAATATTAATTTTAATACCACTACTCCACTTATTTTAGTTTTAGAAGGTATTGAAAAACCAGGTAATATTGGTGCCATGTTACGTACAGCAGATGCCGCAAATGTAGATGCTGTTTTTATAGCAAATCCAAAAACCGATTTGTTTAATCCTAATATTGTGCGCTCTAGTGTTGGTTGCTTATTTACCAATCAGATTGGTATAGGAACATCCGAAGAAATTATTGATTTTTTAAAACAGCATAAAATTAATATCTACAGTGCTACGCTTCAAAATTCTAACGAATATCATAAAAGCGATTATACCAAACCAACTGCTTTAGTTGTAGGTACAGAAGCAACGGGGCTAACACAAGTTTGGCGAGATAAAGCAACGCAAAACATTAACATACCAATGCAAGGGCAAATAGATTCGATGAACGTTTCTGTAGCCGCTGCCATTTTAACTTTCGAAGCCAAAAGACAACGTGGGTTTTAGTTTTTTTTAAAATTGTTTTTTTTACTATCTTGATATCATGAAAAAGTTATTATTAATTCTATTCTTATTGCCCTATGTAATAAGTGCTCAAGAAAAAAAGAAAATTGAATTACAAGATCAGTGGTTTAAAGGAGCTAAAATAGAGTTAAATAATAATTTAAGTAATGCTTTTTCTTCTTTCTGGTTTTCATATGACATACTTCCAAAATCTCAAAAAGGGAAAGAATCTTTAAGGTTTTTCGATTCGTTAAAAATTGTTCTTAGAAAAAATTTAATAAATAATGTACAAGGTCGATGGAAATTAAAAATATTCAGAAAATCTAAATCTGATCGAAAACATTACGAGAGACTTGGTAAATTTTTATACATAAAAAGTGATTCTATATTTTTTTATAAAAATAGACGAAATTTAAATTCACATAATGCTTCATTATTTACTAAAATTGAATTCTGTGATTTAATGAACTTTTTTCCAAGCTATTCTGATATAATTCATCCTGGGAATGAAATTTGGAATTATAATATTAATTCAGAAAAAAATAAATTAACTGTTTTAGATTTTGGTAAATTAGACAATGATAGAAAAAATAGAACAGGTATTATTAGTCATCCTTCAGGTTTTACTTATAATCGCATAAAGTAGATGTTATAAAACTTATTAAAATAATTTCTTCTAACATTTCTTGTTAATAAACAACCTTATATTCCAAAATTACTTTTCACACGAATCAAATTATTTTAGTAATTTCGAGTTTCTAAATAGTTTTAATGAAAGTCTGTATTGCCGAAAAGCCGAGTGTAGCACGCGAAATTGCTAATATATTAGGAGCCAATACCAAACGAGATGGTTATTTCGAGGGTAATGGTTATGCAGTTACCTATACTTTCGGACATTTATGCACGCTTTTAGAACCTAAAGACTACAAACCACATTGGAAAAGTTGGGATTTAAACAACTTACCCATGCTTCCCGAACGTTTTAATACCAAAATAACCAACGATGGAGGTATAAAAAAACAGTTCAATATTGTTAAATCATTATTTGAGAGAGCTGATGTTATTATAAACTGTGGCGATGCTGGTACAGAAGGAGAACTCATACAACGTTGGGTAATAAACCAAGCAAATTATAAAGGTGAAGTACAACGCTTATGGATTTCTTCACTAACCGAAGAAGCTATTAGAGAAGGTTTTAATAATTTAAAACCCGCCGCACAATACGATAATTTATATTACGCAGGTTTTTCTCGTGCCATTGGCGATTGGCTATTAGGCTTAAATGCAACGCGATTATACACCGTTAAATTCGGCGGTTACAAACAAGTATTATCGGTTGGTAGAGTGCAAACTCCTACTCTAGCCATGTTGGTAAATCGTTTTAAAGAAATTCAACATTTTAAGCCACAACCCTATTGGGAACTTCAAACTTTATATCGCGAAACACTTTTTAGTTACGAAGAAGGTCGTTTTCTTAAAAAAGAAGAAGGTCAGGTTTTTGCTGATAAAGTAAAAGAGAGTGATTTTGAAATTACTTCAGTTACCAAAAAGAAAGGAAAAGAATACGCTCCTAAATTATTTGATTTAACAGGTTTGCAAGTTTATTGTAATAATAAATTTGGATTTTCTGCGGATGAAACCTTAAAAATAGTACAGAAACTCTACGAAATGAAAGTAGTTACCTATCCGAGGGTTGATACTACTTTTTTACCGAATGATGTGTATCCGAAAATAGCAGGAATATTAACCAAGTTAACAGACTATAGTCAGTTAACAAAACCGTTATTAGGCCAAAAAATAAAGAAATCTAAAAAGGTTTTTGACGATAAAAAAGTTACCGATCACCACGCTATTATTCCTACCGGGATTCAGAATAATTTACAGTACAACCAACAACAAGTGTATGATATTATTACACGTCGTTTTATAGCTGTTTTTTATCCTGAAAGTGATGTTGCTAACACTTCGGTAATTGGTGAGGTTGATAAAATTTCTTTTAAAACAAGCGGAAAAGAAATAGTATCTAAAGGATGGCGTGTTGTTTTTGAGCACGGAAACGATACTAAAAAAACAGAAGCAAACACCTTACCTACTTTTGTAAAAGGTGAAAAAGGACCACACGAACCTAGCTTTTTAGAAAAAGAAACCAAACCGCCACGTAATTATACTGAAGCAAGTTTATTACGTGCTATGGAAACGGCAGGAAAGCAGGTTGATGATGATGAAATGCGAGAGTTAATGAAAGAAAACGGAATTGGTCGTCCGTCTACGCGTGCTAGTATAATAGAAACTTTATTTAGAAGAAAATATATCGAACGTCAAAAAAAATTAGTGATTCCTACACAAACAGGAATCGATTTAATTGATTTAATTGACAATGAATTACTAAAATCTGCCGAATTAACCGGTCGTTGGGAAAAGCGTTTAAAAGAAATTGAGCGAGGAGAATTTAATGCCGGAACTTTCATCAACAACATGAAAAAAATGGTGGATGAATTGGTGTATGAAGTCCGTTCTAGCACTAAAACAAAACGGCTATCTTCTGAAAATGAAGCTCCGAAGGTGAAACCAAAAAAGGCAGCACCTAAGAAAAAAACAGTCGTTGCTAAAGAATGTCCGAAATGTAAAAAAGGTCAGTTATTAAAAGGGAGTACCGCCTACGGATGTTCTGGTTATAAAAGCGGGTGTGATTTTAAATTGCCTTTCGAATTTATGGATAAAAAAATATCTGAGAATCAACTAATTCGTTTAATAGATAAAGGATGTACTACTAATTTAAAAGGTTTTAAACACGGCAACGATAAAGTTGAAGGTTTGGTTCGTTTTGATGATAATTTCAATTTAAAGCTAGAACAAAAACAAACATCAGTTAAATCGGAGTCGAAAAACACAGAGACAATCACCTGCCCGAAATGTAAAAAAGGGACTGTTTTAAAAGGAAAATCTGCTTACGGATGTTCTCACTACAAAAATGGTTGTGATTTTGTGTTTACGTTTGATATCATTAAAAAAATAGCCAACGGACAAGCGTTAACTAAAGAGTTGGTTTTAAAAATTATTAGTTCTAATTAATACTTTACGTTATTCTGAACTTGTTTCAGAATCACATCTTATAAAACAAGAACAAATCTGTTTGTATGAGAACCTGAAATAAATTCAGGTTGACGTAAAATAATCTCTTTTAAAAATCAAAAAACACTAAAATTCGTCATTCTGAACTTGTTTCAGAATCACATCCTATAAAAACGAATTAATTTATGTAAAACCTGAAACGAACTTAAGTTCTCAAATACTTTTATTTACTAAGCTCTTTATAATAGTGTGCTGTTAACTTATCAGGATTTTTAATCGTGTTTTTAATCCATTCAAAATACAACTCTTTTTTTTCTACATCACTTAATTGCCATTCGACATTTGTTTTCTTCAATCGAGAAGTTACATCATTTAAAGTAATTGCAGCGGCAACCGATATATTTAAACTTTCTGTAAAACCAACCATCGGAATTTTTAAAAATCCGTCAGCTTCTTGTTTAATATAATCTGAAATTCCGTCTTTTTCAGCTCCAAAAACAAAAGCAGATTTTTTAGTAACATCAAAATCAGCCAAAACACACGAATCGGTATGCGGCGTAGTACCAATTATCTGATATCCTTTTACTCGCAAATCTTTTAAACAAGCTTTCGTATTATCACCATCTTCTTTAAAGCGGTTAATATTTAACCATTTCTGACTTCCTTTTGCAACGTGACGAGAAACTTTATTGGTAAATCTGTTTTCAATGGCATACACATCTTGCACTCCGAAAATATCGCAACTTCTTACTACTGCACTTGCATTATGAGGTTGATAAATATCTTCTAACACAACTGTAAAATGGCGTGTTCGCTCATTTAACACTCTTGTAAATGTTTCTTTTCTTTTATCAGTAATAAAACCTTCTAAATACGCAAATAATCCTTCATCAATCATAGTACAAACATACTAAAATTTCATATTTTTAAGGGGTAAAACTTTTACTGATGAAAAAACGAATCGTAATATTAACTGGCGCGGGAATTAGTGCCGAAAGCGGGATAAAAACCTTTAGAGACGCTGATGGTTTGTGGGAAGGTCATGATATTTACGAAGTTGCCACACCTGAAGGTTTTTATAAAAACCCTGAATTAGTATTCGACTTTTACAATCAACGAAGAAGACAATTACTTGCCGTTTCTCCTAACAAGGCTCATTACAATCTTGTTAAGTTAGAAGAAAATTATCATGTTGATATTATTACTCAGAATGTTGATGATTTACATGAACGTGCTAAAAGCACCAACGTTTTACATCTACACGGTGAGTTATTAAAAGCAAGAAGTACGGCTAATATAAATTTGGTTTACAGCTGTAAAAAAGATATTATTTTAGGTGATTTATGTGAAGAAAAATCGCAATTACGTCCTCATATTGTTTGGTTTGGCGAAGATGTACCAATGTTAGATAAAGCTATAGAAATAACGGCTAAAGCAGATGTTTTAGTAATTATTGGTACTTCTATGCAGGTATATCCTGCGGCTAGTTTAATTGATTATATCTCAAATAAAACACCTATTTATTTTATAGATCCAAAACCTGTGGTAAATAAAAACGCCTTTAGTAATTTAACAATTATTAAAGACGTTGCTAGTTTAGGAACTGAAAAGTTACTTACGATGTTAGCTTATTAAAATATTCAAATAGCTCACCTTTAGAAATAGTACTTCCTTTTTCTATCAAATCGAAAACTTCAGCGTTTCTTTCTTGTTCGTATTTTTTGGTTCCTGTAAAAAATTCTATTTTTTCGTCATTCGGATTTTTCATCAACCATTCAAAACCTTCTTGCTCTAATAAATTTATTTCTTTATCAACTTTTATAACAATACGATGAATTTCTTCTTCATCACATTTAAATAAATTTACCACTTTTGGAGAAAAATGTTCTAAATGTGCTGTTTTAGTAAGTACATCATCCCAAACAACATCACTAAAAACATTCATTTCATCTTCAGCTACTTCCGGTTTTTCTTCTTTTAATTCTTTCCATTCTTTAGCATCGATACTTTGTGAGGCTAAAAAACGAGCAAATTCTTCATGTAATCCTTCAAATTGTTCTTTGGTAAGTTGTCTATACTTCATTTGGCAATTTTAATAATAAATTAGGGTTTGGGCAATTTTCCTTGTAAAAATTAAGTGTCTTTTCTGATGATACTCCTGGGTAATCGCCTAGGTTACCTTCCATATCAATTATCAGTTGAAAATGTAAATGAGGAGCATAATCTCCGTTTACTGAGTTATCACCTAACACTGCTATTTTTTTACCTTGTGATACTTTATCTCCAACACTTAAGTTGTTTAGTGAATCTTCTGATAAATGACCATAAAGCGAATAAAAAACACGATCACCAAAAGTGTGTTTTAAAATGATTGTTGGGCCGTAATCACCGTGATTTGTATTATTTTTAAAGCTATGTATCTCGCCATTTAAAACAGCTAAAACAGCGGTATTAGCATCACACCATAAATCGATACCTAAATGAATATTTCGTTGATTTTCTTTTAATTGTTTCGTAAAATATTCACTTCTGTTATAAATATCTCTTTTTTCCAAGTATCCTCCAAAAGCAACTTTCGCATTTTTTTCTTTAAGGTACTGCGCTATATATATTTCCCATTCTGATGATGATGCTACATCAAAATTTAATTGCTTATTTTCTGATGAAATTGAAATAGGAATATATTCTTCAAAAGTAATAGATGAATCTATTACTTTTAATGGTTCTTCTGATATCTTATTTAGTAAATTTTCCATATTACAAAAATAAAGAACTCCAGGTAAAAACCTGGAGTTCTTTCGTATTAACGATAAATTTTAATTATGCGTTTTGCTTTTTAATTAAGTTCAAAGCAGAACCTTCATTATACCATTCTATTTGTCCTTGATTATACGTATGATTTACCATAACAATATCTTGAGATCCATCAGCATGAACAACTTCAATTGTTAATTGTTTGTTAGGTGCAAAATCTTTTAAATCTGTAAAATTAAAGGTATCATTTTCTTGAATTAAATCATAATCTGATTCCATAGCAAACGTTAAACCTAACATACCTTGTTTTTTAAGGTTTGTTTCATGAATACGCGCAAAAGATTTTACAATAACCGCTGCAACACCTAAATGACGTGGCTCCATAGCTGCATGCTCTCTTGATGAGCCTTCACCATAATTATGATCTCCAACAACAATAGTAGGTACTCTTGCCGCTTTATAAGCTCTAGCTGCATCTGGCACACCTTCAAACTCCCCTGTTAATTGATTTTTCACAAAATTTGTTTTCTTTCCAAAAGCGTTTACGGCACCAATTAAGCAATTGTTAGAAATATTATCTAAATGCCCACGGTAACGTAACCATGGCCCTGCCATAGAAATATGATCTGTAGTACATTTACCAAATGCTTTTATTAATAATTTAGCCCCTTTTATATCATTTCCTAAAGGCGTAAAAGGTGTTAATAACTGCAAGCGTTCTGAGGTTGGATTTACTGATATATTTACACCGCTTCCATCTTTTAAAGGTTCTTCATAACCAGAATCTACAACATCAAATCCTAAAGGTGGTAGCTCAATACCTTTTGGTTCATCTAGTTTTATTTCTTCACCATCTTCATTAATCAAAGTATCATTCATTGGGTCGAAATCTAAACGACCTGAAATTGCAATAGCAGCAACCATTTCTGGTGATCCTACAAATGCATGTGTATTCGGGTTTCCGTCTGCTCGCTTAGAAAAGTTTCTATTAAATGAATGTACAATTGTATTTTTTTCTTCGCCTTTTCTATCACTTCTCTCCCATTGACCAATACATGGTCCACAGGCATTCGTGAAAATAGTAGCATCTAAATCTTCAAATATTTTTAAAACGCCATCACGTTCAGCAGTAAAACGAATTTGCTCTGAACCAGGGTTGATTCCAAAATCAGATTTAGGTTTAATTTTTTTATCTACTGCTTGTTTTGCTATGGATGCCGCTCTCGTTAAATCTTCGTAAGAAGAATTTGTACAAGAACCTATAAGTCCCCAATCTACTTTAATTGGCCAACCATTTTCTTTTGCTTTTGCTCCTAACTCACCAACTGGCGTTGCTAAATCTGGTGTAAAAGGTCCATTTAAATGTGGACATAATGTACTTAAATCAATTTCAATAACTTGATCAAAATATTCTTCTGGATTAGCATATACTTCTTCATCACCTGTTAAATATTCTTTTACTTTGTTCGCTTCATCTGCAACATCACTTCTATCGGTAGCACGCAAATAACGCTCCATTGATTCATCATATCCAAAGGTAGAAGTAGTAGCACCAATCTCAGCTCCCATATTACAAATGGTTCCTTTTCCTGTACATGATAAGTTCCTTGCTCCTTCTCCGAAATATTCAACTATAGCTCCAGTACCACCTTTTACAGTAAGAATACCTGCTACTTTAAGAATAACATCTTTAGCAGACGTCCATCCATTTAAGCTACCTGTTAATTTTACCCCTATAAGTTTCGGGAATTTAAGTTCCCAAGCCATTCCTGCCATTACATCAACTGCATCTGCTCCACCTACACCAATTGCTACCATTCCTAAACCACCAGCATTTACGGTGTGAGAATCGGTGCCAATCATCATACCTCCTGGAAAGGCATAATTTTCTAAAACAACTTGATGAATAATTCCTGCTCCTGGTTTCCAAAAACCAATTCCGTATTTATTAGAAACTGAAGCTAAAAAATCAAAAACTTCACTACTTGTTTTGTTTGCTCGTTTTAAATCTACTGCAGCACCTTGTTTTGCTTGAATCAAGTGATCACAGTGAACTGTTGTTGGTACAGCTACTTTTGGTTTTCCGGCTTGCATAAATTGCAATAAAGCCATTTGTGCTGTAGCATCTTGACACGCAATTCTGTCTGGTGCAAAATTGACATAATCTTTACCTCTTTGAAATGCTTTATTAGAAGTTTCATCCCAAAGGTGAGCGTATAAAATCTTTTCTGAAAGTGTTAATGGTTTACCTACAATTTCTTTAGCTTTATCTACACGTTCAGCCATTGTAGCATAAACCTTCTTTATCATTTCTATATCAAATGCCATAATAAATAATATTAGTTTAAAAGTAACCTAATATACAAAATAAAGTATGACTTTAATAAGTATTATAATTCTTTCAGTTTGATCTCTAAAGTGCGTTAGGGATTGAAATGGAAATCCTTTTTGTGAGGCACGAACAGAAAGATTGGAAAAGAAAGCCCGACCCTTGTGGTAACGCCCAACTTATTGGCATAATTTCTGATATTTTAGATGTACTCTAAATGACTTTTAAATAAAAAATCCCGAGCCTAAGACTCGGGATTTTAACTATTTTATATAATCTTTTTTGATTATCTCACTAACTGCTTTGTAGAAGGTTTAAACTTCGTTAAAACAATACCATCTACAGCTGCTTCGTATTCTGCCATAGTTGGTGTTCTACCTAAAATTGTAGATAAAACTACTACTGGAGTTGATGATAATAGAGATTCTCCTTTTTTCTCACCAGAATCTTTTACAACTCTACCTTGAAATAAACGTGTTGATGTTGCCATAACTGTATCTCCTGGTGCTGCTTTTTCTTGGTTACCCATACATAAGTTACAACCTGGTCGCTCTAAATATAACATGTTTTCGTACTTGGTACGTGCTAAACCTTTAGGTGCGTTATCGTCAAATTCGAATCCTGAGTATTTTTGTAATACTTCCCAATCTCCTTCTGCTTTTAACTCATCAACAATATTGTATGTTGGTGGTGCAACTACTAAAGGTGCTTTAAATTCAACTTTACCATGTTGTGCTTCAATGTTTTTTAACATTTGAGCTAATATTTTCATATCTCCTTTGTGAACCATACAAGATCCTACGAAACCTAAATCTACTTTTTTAGTTCCACCATAAAAAGATAATGGACGAATATTATCGTGTGTATAACGCTTAGAAACATCATCGTTATTTACATCTGGATCCGCAATCATTGGTTCTGCGATTTCATCTAAATCAATAATAACTTCTGCATGATACTTCGCGTTTGCATCTGGTCTTAAAGATGGTTTGATACCCGTTTTAAGTTCCGTTATTCTAGTATTAGCTTTATCAACTAAACCTTTAAGCACTTGCTTTGCATTGTCCATTCCTTTATCAATCATGATTTGGATACGACCTTTAGCAATCTCTAAAGATTCTATTAAAGTATCATCTTCAGAAATACAAATAGATGCTTTTGCTTTCATCTCTGCAGTCCAATCTGTGAATGTAAAAGCTTCATCTGCAGTAAGCGTTCCAATATGAACCTCAATGATTCTTCCTTGAAAAACGTTTTCACCACCAAATTGCTTTAACATTTGAGATTGTGTAGCGTGTACTACATCACGGAAATCCATATAAGATTTCATTTGTCCTTTAAAAGTAACTTTTACAGATTGTGGAATTGGCATTGAAGCCTCACCTGTAGCTAATGCTAAGGCAACTGTTCCTGAATCTGCTCCAAAAGCAACTCCTTTAGACATACGTGTGTGAGAATCTCCTCCAATAATAATGTCCCAATCACCAACAGTAATATCGTTCAGTACTTTATGAATAACATCTGTCATTGGAAAATATTTCCCTTTAGGATCACGACCAGTAATTAAACCAAAGTCGTTCATAAAGCTCATTAATCTTGGTATGTTTGCTTTCGATTTATCATCCCAAACTGAAGCTGTATGACAACCCGATTGGTAAGCACCATCTACAATTGGAGAAATAACTGTAGCGGCCATCATCTCTAATTCTTGAGAAGTCATTAACCCTGTAGTATCTTGAGAACCTACAATGTTTACTTCTACACGAACATCAGATCCTGCATGTAAAACAGCTCCTGGTGTAGTACCAACGGCATTTTTATTGAATATTTTTTCAACAGCTGTTAAGCCTTGCCCTTCAATAGTAATTTCTTTTGATGGTGCATAAACTGGTATCACATCAATATTTAATACTTTAGATGCAAAAGTTTGTAATTTTTTACCGAAAACAACAGCATAAGAACCACCTGCTTTCATAAACTCCATTTTTTGTGGTGTAAATGCAGCAGAAATATCTTTTAACTCTTTATCGCCGTTGTATAATTTTTTCTCTTTTGTATTAATTGTCAGTACTGTTCCTGTAGCAACAGAATACTCTTCTTTTAATACTGGATCTCCGTTTTCATCACGAATCGTGTTTCCTTCTGCATCTTTTTGTTGAACCCAGTTTTTAAGGTCTAAACCAATACCACCAGTTACACCAACAGTTGTTAAGAAAATTGGAGAAATTCCGTTTGTTCCAGCAATTGCTGGAGCGATATTAATAAAAGGTACATACGGACTCGATTTAATTCCTGTCCATAATGCGACGTTGTTTACACCAGACATTCTAGAAGAACCAACTCCCATTGTTCCTTTTTCTGCAATTAACATCACTCTTTTATCAGGATGCTGCGCTTGTACCGCTTTTAATTCGGCTTGTTGTTCTTTATTGTGCTCAAATAAACACTGACCGTGTAATTCTCTATCTGAACGAGAGTGTGCATCACCACCTGGAGATAATAAATCTGTTGATATATCACCAACTCCTGCGATAAATGTTACCACCTCTATTTTTTCATCTATTTCTGGTAATTTTGTAAAAAACTCCGCTTTTGCATAACTTTCAATAAGTTCTTTTGCAATAGTGTTTCCTAATTTAAAAGCTTCTTCTAAGCGAGCAGTATCTGCTTCATAAAGAAAAACTTGAGTTTTAAGAACTTCTGCAGCTTGTTTAGCTAAATCTTCATCATTACCTAAAGCAATATCCAATAAAACATTTACTGAAGGACCTCCTTTCATGTGAGATAACTGTTCGAAAGCAAAAGTTGGTGTAATTTCTTTTACTATTGATTCTCCTAAAATGATTTCCTTTAAAAATTGAGCTTTTACACCAGCTGCACTTGTAGTACCTGGCAAAACATTATAGATAAAGAAATTAAGAGAATCTTCTCTAAACTCATTATCTAAATCTTTTATTTGCTCAATAATTTGACTTAATAATTCAGCTCCATCAATTGGTTTTGGATGAAGTTCTTGAACTTTTCTGTCTTCTATCTCTTTTATATACTCTTTATAAATACTCATTCTAGAGGTTTTTTAAAACATTAAACACCTAACTACAATTAGCTGACTACATCTATTCTTTCATCAACTTTAGTATAAATACTATTGATCACATGAATAGAAAAAATCAAATTGTGTAATTTTTGTTGAGCAAAAGTACTATTTTTAGTCCAATTTTAAAAGATAAACACAGAACTAGGTGAATTACTAAGTAAAGAGTAATTTATATTCAAAAAAACAAGAAATCAATAATAAATAAAGGGTTAATTGTTAATTTTTTATCAAAAAAACAATTCAAAACCATTAAAATAATTAGTAAATCAATAGTTAAAATATATAAAAATAAAAAAGCAGACCTATAAGCTGGATTCTGTTCCTTATAAATAAGGCTCTTATCATTTCTCTAGTTTTACAATTACTTGTAAAATCAATCTGCCTACCCCTTAGAATCGCGCGAGTAGCGCTCGAGCTCTAATGTACATGACATTGCACCGCATAGAGTTTACCTGGTTTCACTACAGCCTTACCTGTACATACTTTCTGCTGCACTTGTCCTCGGTTTACACCGGACGGGTGTTATCCGCTATGCTACTCTATGGTGTCCAGACTTTCCTACTTATACTAAATATAAGTCGATAAGATGGTCTGCTTCAATATTTTTATAAAATTTGCTCTTTTCATAAAAAAACCCACTCAATAAATTGAGTGGGAAAATTGCTATGAAAAAGAAAAAGTGTCTAGAACGTCTTCTAGACGGTACAAATATAAGAATGTTTTTTAATTTATCTATCATTTTTTTTAAAATAATAAAAAACAAAACCCTTTCAAAAAATTGAAAGGGTTTTAAACACACTTAAGTAGCTGTTAATTAAGTATTTAAGTGTATTAAGAAAACATATCTTTTACTTTATCAAAAAATGATTTATCTGATTTTTGAGGATTTGGGCTAAAGTTATCGTCTTCTTTCATTTCTTCGAAAAAATTTCGTTGTTCTTTAGTTAGTTCTTGCGGTGTCCAAACATTAATATGTATTAAGAAATCGCCTTTTCCATAACGTTCTATACTTGGTAAACCTTTTCCTTTTAATCTTAAAATTTTACCCGATTGTGTTCCTGCCTCAATCTTTATTTTTACTTTTCCTGTTACTGTTTCTACTTCTTTAGAAATACCTAAAACTGCTTCAGAAAAATTAATATACAAATCATAATGCACATTACTTCCTTCTCTTTTTAAAGTTTCGTGCTGAACTTCTTCAATTAAAACTAATAAATCTCCTGGAATAGAGTTTTTACCTGGAGCTTCATTTCCTTTACCTCCTACTTTTAATTGAACACCTTCTGTAACTCCTTCTGGAATATTTATTGAAACAGTTTCTTCTTTAACAATTAAACCTTGCGCATCTGATCCACCTGGTTTACTATTAAGTATTTCTCCTGCTCCTTGACATGTACCACAAGTAGTTGCTGTTTGCATTCTACCTAAAATAGTATTGGTAACTCGCATTTGCTGACCACTACCATTACATGTTGTACACGTTTTATAAGTAACTCCGTCTGCCTGAACTTTTCTACGAACTTTAACCTTCTTCTCTACTCCGTTTGCGATTTCCTCTAAAGTAAGTTTTACTCTAATTCGCATGTTAGATCCTTTAACTCTGGCTTGTCGTTGACCTCCGCCGCCACCGAAACCGCCAAAGCCACCTCCGCCACCACCAAAAATATCTCCGAATTGGCTGAATATGTCATCCATATTCATTCCGCCACCGCCAAAGCCGCCACCGCCACCTTGTGGACCATCAAAAGCTGCATGACCATATTGATCGTAACGTGCTTTTTTATTCTCATCACTTAGTATTTCATATGCCTCGGCACATAACTTGAATTTCTCTTCAGCGGTTTTATCATCCGGGTTTTTATCTGGATGATATTTTATCGCCATTTTACGATATCCTTTTTTTATCTCTGGTTGTGACGCCGATTTTGAAATACCTAATACTTCGTAATAATCTTGTTTTGCCATTGTATTGTTAATTGACAATCATCAATAAATAATTGATAATTGGAACTATTATTTTTTATGCTTGTGCTACTACTACTTTTGGGTGACGAATAATTTTATCTCCTAACTTATATCCTGTTTCTATACAGTCAATAATCTTCCCCTTTAAATCATCTGAAGGTGCTGGAATTTGTGTAATTGCTTGGTGTACTTCTGCATCAAAAACATCTCCTTGCTTTACTTCAATAGCTGTTAAGCCTTTTTGTTCTAGTGTTTTTACCATTTTTTGGTAAATTAACAATACTCCTTTACGTAATTCTTCTGCTTCTTTATCATCATCTGCATGTGTCAGAGCACGTTCAAAATCATCTAAAATTGGCAGTAAAACTGTCATTACTTCCTTTCCTGCTGTTTTATAAAGCTCCATACGTTCTTTAGAAGTACGTTTTTTATAGTTTTCGAACTCTGCAAACAAACGTAAATGCTTGTCTTTCTCTGCCTGAAGTAACTCCTCAGTAGTTGGTTCTACTTCTTCTACAACCTCTTCTACTTCTGGTGTTTCATCAATTGGCGCATTATCAATAGCGTCTTTTAATTCGTCTTCTTTTGTATATTGATCTTTACTCATTGTAAATCGTTTCTTTAAATTCTTCAGCATAATTTTATCAATAATATTGCCAATAAAAAAATCGTGTCATGTTGACACGATTTTTATTTTATATTTTTACTTTAACTTTTTAAAGTTTTGGTGCATTTACCATAGAACTACCTTTTGGCTTACTAAAATCGGCCTGTTCTGTAAAAATTACATTCGATAATTGTACTTCACCTATTTTATTTTTATATCCATTCTCTAAAGACCACATATGAAATGTCCAATTTTTAGAGATAAGAACACCATCAATAACTGTGTATGAATTGTACTTAATAGCATGTGGTTCTTTTTCTGCTTTTTCTTTGCCTTTTCCGTAACTAACGATATAAGCTGCTCCTTCTAATATACTTGATTTAGAATTTTTATAGATTATATACCAATCATCTGGTGCATCTCCTGTTCCTGAAGAAAAAGATAGTTTTGCTGTTTCTAAATCAACCTGCCCCCATTTATTTTTATCTAAATCAGACCAAATTGTTCCTTTATCATTTAATTTATATGGCAATCCTAAAAAGTAAGACCATGTAAAAATATCAAAACGCGCTCCTTTATGTAATTTTTCAGGAATACCTTTTACGTAAACGTTAGTTCCGTCAAAAATTATTACAGAACCATCTTTCTTTTCTATTTTTATTTTACCACCTCCTGTTTCTTGCGTTATTTTACCTAATAAATGTTCTGCTCCACCAAATTTAATATCTATATCAAAAGAAATATATTTCTTTTTCACAAATACATCTTTTTGATGTTTTTTCTCTATTGAACTTGTAAACTCCTTAGCTGATATTATTTGAGCTGATGCATTTAAAAATAGACTAAATACTAACGCTAAAGAAAATAATGTTTTCATAATATTATAATTAATATGTTTTTACTTGTAGTCGTAGCCTTAAATATTACTTACAGTTAATTGAATACTTGTTATAACTAAATTTTACTCTTCTATTCTTTCAATTTTAGCTCCGATCGATTTTAAACGAGCTTCAATGTTTTCGTATCCTCTATCAATTTGTTCAATATTATTAATAATACTGGTTCCTTTTGCTGATAAAGCTGCTATTAATAATGAGATTCCTGCACGAATATCTGGCGAAGTCATTTTTGTTGCTTTTAACATGGATTTAAAATCATGACCAATTACCGTTGCTCTATGAGGATCACATAAAATTACTTTTGCGCCCATATCAATCAATTTATCAACAAAAAACAAACGACTTTCAAACATCTTTTGGTGGATTAATACCGTTCCTTTTGCTTGTGTTGCAATAACTAATACAATACTTAACAAGTCTGGTGTAAATCCTGGCCAAGGCGCATCTGCAACTGTTAAAACAGAACCGTCAATATAATTCTGAATTTCATAACTATCTTGAGATGGAATATAAATATCGTCTCCTTTTTTCTCTAATTTAATTCCTAGTTTTCGAAATACACTTGGTATTTGCCCTAAGTTTTTCCAACTAACATCTTTAATAGTTAATTCTGATCGTGTCATTGCTGCCACACCAATCCAACTACCAATTTCAATCATATCTGGTAGTACTCTGTGTTCGCATCCGCCTAAAGCAGTTACTCCTTCAATCGTTAATAAATTAGAACCAACACCTGATATTTTTGCCCCCATAGAATTCAACATTTTAGATAATTGTTGAATGTAAGGTTCGCAAGCTGCATTGTATATTGTTGTAGTTCCTTTGGCTAAAACTGCTGCCATAATAATATTCGCAGTTCCTGTTACCGAAGCTTCATCTAAAAGCATATCGGTTCCTGTTAAACCATTTTCAGCTTCTACTCCGTAAAAATATTCTTCTTTATTATAACGGAATTTCGCGCCTAAATTAATAAAACCTTCAAAGTGGGTATCTAAACGACGACGACCAATTTTATCGCCTCCCGGACGTGGAATATATCCTTTTCCGAAACGTGCTAATAAAGGTCCAACAATCATTATAGACCCTCTTAATGAGCTTCCGTCTCTTTTAAACTCAGGTGATTCTAAATATTTTAGATTGATATCATCTGCTTGAAAACTATATGAATTACTTCCTAACTTTTCTGTTTTAACACCTAGTTCTCCTAAAATAAATATTAGTTTGTTTACATCAATAATATCTGGAATATTATTAATTACTACTTTTTCGGCAGTTAATAATACCGCACATATAATTTGTAGTGCTTCGTTTTTTGCTCCTTGAGGTGTTATTACGCCACTAAGTTTGTGACCTCCTTCAATTTTAAATGATGCCATTTATTTTTTTCTATGTTTATTATTACTGTAATTCGTTTTTCCTTTAGGAGAGTTTTTATGATTTGTCTTACCCTGTTGAGTAGTACGTTTTCTTAATAAGTTTTTACTTTCTGCTAACTTTTCTATAGTTTCTCTTAAGTCTATTTTTTTATCAGATAAATCATATAAATGCTTAAAAATAACAGCATCATCAACTGTATCTTTATTCCAATTTAAATAGCATTTTTTCATGTGATTAGCAATCGTAAAAACCAATGCTTCTCTTTTATCACCTTCTTCCCAAGTTAATGCAATATTTATCATGGTTTGAATGTTGTTACCGTAATAACGATATCTTGAAGCAGATTTTGGGTAATCCATCTTTTCTGGCTTCTCTGTTAGCTCTTCTTTAGATGGTGTTTCATATGGTGAATCAGCATCTAATTTAAAATCGGCAATTATATGTAACTGATCCCAAAGTTTGTGTTTAAAATCTGGCACATCGCGTAAATGAGGTTGTAAATTCCCCATTACATCTACAATCGCTTTTGCCATTGTATTTCTTTCTTCTTTTGTTTCTAAAGCGATGCAGTGATTTACTAATTTTTGTATATGCCTTCCGTATTCCGGAATTATTAAGTGATCTCTTTCTGAATTGTACTCTAAATCAAACGTCATTTCTCTGTATTTATAGCTGCAAAATAGGTAATTATTACGAATTACGTAGTTATCCGATTACCTTTAATTTTGCGAATTGTAATAATAATTTCTTTTTACCTACGGTACCAAACTTAATTTCCGCCTTTTTATTAGGTCCTTTACCTTCTAAAGCAACTACTTCACCTGTTCCGAAACGATTGTGTTCTACAAAATTACCAATCACTATTTCACCATCAAACAAGTTCATTTTAGGGCTTACTTCTGACACCTTTTTCATTTTACTTTTTGGTGGTATCAAATTCGGTTTTTCTTTTTTTGCTAAAAACTCTTTTCGTTGTTTTTGAATTGGTTTTTGAAAACGTATATTCTTAGGAGTATCGTCATCAAACATACTTGCATCAATAAACCTATTAGCTAATGCTACTGGCACTTTAGGTGCTAAATGTTCTACAAACTTATCATCAATTTCTTCTAAAAAACGACTTGGTTCTCCATCAGTTAATTTACCCCAGCGGTAACGTGTTTGCGCATAGGTTAAATATGCTACTTTTTCTGCTCGTGTTAAGGCTACATAAAATAAACGTCTTTCTTCTTCTAGCTCGCTACGTGTATTCATACTCATTCCCGAAGGAAATAAGCCTTCTTCTAAACCAACTATATAAACGTATTGATATTCTAATCCTTTTGATAAGTGAATGGTCATTAACGAAACCATTGGTGTATCGTCACTTTCACTATCAAAATCTGTTGCCAAGGCTACATCTTCTAAGAAAATAGGCAATGAAGCATCTTCGCCAGTTTCAATTCTATCGGTTATAAAGTCTTTTATTCCGTTTAATAATTCCTGAACGTTTTCAACTTTATTAACCCCTTCAGGTGTACCATCTTTTTGTAAATCTTTTACTAATTGTGTTTGCTTTACTACCAAATCGGCAATTTCGAAAGCATTCATCTTTTGAGCGTCTATTTGAAAACGCTGAATCATTCTAGTAAAATTAGCTAGCTTAGTTTTGGTACCTGAATTTATTTTTAAATCAACTTTATCTAAATTTAATAAAATATCGAAAATTGATTTTTTATAATGGTTTGCTGCTATCGCTAATTTATCAATTGTTGTAGCGCCAATTCCTCGTGCTGGATAATTGATAATTCTCTTTAAAGCTTCTTCATCATTCGGATTTATTAGCATACGCAAATACGATAATAAATCTTTTATTTCTTTACGTTGATAAAAAGAGATGCCTCCGTAAATTTTATACTTAATATCTTTTTTTCGCAAAGCATCTTCCATTGCTCTCGATTGCGCATTGGTACGATATAAAATAGCAAAAGAATCATTTGTTAGTTGATGATTCATTTTGTTTTCCCAAATAGATTGTGCTACGAAACGCCCTTCTTCTCCATCAGAAATTGTTCGCATTACTTTAATGCTTTCCCCAGGGTCATTTGCTGTCCAAACTTCCTTATCTAACTTGGTTTTATTTTTATCAATTACACTATTGGCAGCTTCAACAATATTACTTGTTGATCGGTAATTTTGTTCTAATTTAAAAGTCTTAACATCCGGATAATCTTTCTGAAAATTTAAAATGTTATTGATATTTGCTCCACGGAAACTATAAATACTTTGTGAATCATCACCAACGACACAAATATTCTGAAAACGATCTGCTAAAGCTCTAACAATTAAATATTGTGAGTGATTTGTATCCTGATATTCATCAACCATTATGTATTTAAAACGGCTTTGATATTTTGCTAAAACCTCAGGAAAACGAGTTAGTAATTCATTGGTTCTTAACAATAAATCATCAAAATCCATTGCTCCTGCCTTAAAACATCTTTCTACATAAGCTTTATAAATATCACCTACTTTTGGCCTGCTTGCTTCTAAGTCTGCCTCTTGTAAATCAGAGTTATTAAAATATGCTCTAACCGTTATTAAGCTATTTTTAAAAGATGAAATTCTGCTTAAAATTTGTTTTGGCTTATAGCGATCTTTATCTAAATTCATTTCTTTGATAATAGCAGAAATCAACCGAACAGAATCTTGTGTATCGTAAATTGTAAAGTTTGAGGGATAGCCTAAACGATCTGCTTCTGATCGTAAAATACGAGAAAAAACAGAGTGAAAAGTTCCCATCCATAAATTCTTTGCTTCACTATAACCAACAACGCCACCAATACGCTCTTTCATTTCACGGGCTGCCTTATTTGTAAAGGTTAGCGATAAAATATTAAAAGAATCTACCCCTTCCTTCATTAAATGTGCAATCCGATAGGTTAAAACTCTTGTTTTACCCGACCCGGCTCCTGCAATAATTATCATTGGGCCATCTTTTTGTAAAACGGCTGCTCTTTGTGGTTCGTTAAGTTGCTCTAAGTAAGTATTCAATAGAAAAAATTTGAAAGAATTTTTAAAACGGAAATTTAACCATTCTTTTAGGTTATATAAAGAATGTAACCTTTTTTTTATTCACAATTTTTATCTACTTAAAAACAGATAAAACAGCATATCTGCTACAGAACAGATAAATAAAATTATCTGCTTATATATAGATAATTTTGGTTGTTTATAAATATTTAAGTATTTTTAAAACTTATAAAAATTATAATGACAAGTATTTTAACAGGAGACATTGTAAAATCTAGGAAAGCCAATAATAGTATTTGGTTAAAAAAGCTAAAGGATACTCTTAATAAATTCGGAAAACAACCTACTGATTGGGAAATTTTTAGAGGCGATAGCTTTCAACTAGAGGTTCCTATAGAAAAGGCTTTTTATGTTGCTTTTTTATTGAAATCTCACCTAAAACAAATCGATAATATTGATGTTAGAATTGGTATAGGTATTGGTGCAAAAGAACCTAAAAGTTTCAATATTACTGAAGCCAATGGTGAAGCTTATATTAATTCAGGTGAAATTTTTGATAGCTTAGTAAAAAAACAATTAATAGCAATAAAAACTCCTTGGATAGCGTTAGATGAAGAGCTGAATTTAGCTTTAGAGTTGGCCTTATTAACTATGAATAATTGGACGAAAAATTCAGCTGAAGTATTTCAATTATCAATAGAAAATCCGTTATTAACTCAAAGTGAGATTGGAAAAAAAATAGGCATCACACAAAGTAATATTAGTGAACGACAAAAACGAGCTGGTTATGATGCTATTATCAAATTAGAAAAAAGATACAGAGAATTAATTCAACAAAAAACAGCTTTATTATGATCTTATTTCTAAAACTTCTTATTGCTCATTTTTTAGGTGATTTTATTTTTCAACCAGAAAAGTGGGTCAAAAATAAAGAGAAAAAAAAGTTTAGATCTAAAAAACTATACTTACATATTACTGTTCATTTATTATTGTTATTAGTAATAATCAACTTTAATTTTAAATATATTTTAGGTGTATTATTTATAATTACAACTCACTATGGTATTGATTTAGGAAAATTATATTTACAGAACAAAAAGAACAAAACAACTTTGTTTTTTATTGATCAATTTTTACATATTTTAATGTTAGCCTTGGTAACTTATTGGTATTTCCCTTATCAATTTAATATTGATTTTCTTCTTTCACTAAAAGCACTTTTACTGACATCTTGTTTGATTTTTGTGAGTTTTGTTGCATCTATAATTATACAAACGATAATATCACAATGGAACCCTGAAAAAGAATTAAAAAAAGAAGATGAATCTTTAGCTAAAGCAGGAAAATATATCGGTATTCTAGAACGTTTATTAATATTTACATTCATTGTTATCGGACAATGGGCAGGTGTTGGTTTTTTATTAGCTGCAAAATCTATTTTCCGTTTTGGAGATTTAACTTCAGCAAAAGATAGAAAACTAACAGAATACATTTTAATTGGAACTTTATTAAGTTTTGGATTGGCAATTTTAACAGGACTTGTATATTCGCATTATGGAAGATAAAATTATTGAAGGATTCGCATACGCTTTACCAGCATTAGTAACAGGATTTGTAGCCTATTTTATATTAGGTGCATTTATTAAGCAAGACAACAACGAAAAAAAGTTTAATGCTTTAGTTGATAAAAAACGAGAAAGCTTACCTATTAAGCTACAAGCTTATGAACGTTTACTTTTGTTTTGTGAACGCATAAACCCTACAAAATTATTAATTCGTGTAATTCCTATCGGTGAGGATACTAAAAGTTATCTACAATTATTAATTGCCAATATAGAGCAAGAATACGAACACAATATGGTGCAACAATTATATGTATCTGAAGATAGTTGGAAAGCAATAGTAGCTGCAAAACTAACTATAATCGCTAAGCTTCGTAAAACATCAGAAACAGCAAAAACAGCAAAAGATTTACGCGAAAGTATATTAATTGATTATTCTCAGAATGAGAATCCAACACAAACATCAATTGCATATTTAAAACAAGAAGTTAAGAAATTAATTTAAACCCTATTTCTCAACTGGCAAGGCTAAAGTACTCGCCCATTCCGTCCATGAGCCATCATATACGGAATAATTTGTATTCCCCGCTAACTCATTTCCTAAAGCTAAAATACAGGCTGTAATACCAGATCCGCATGAAAAAATAACGGTTTCTTTCTTCGGATTTAATACTGAGAAAATTTCTTGTAATTCTTCTTTAGATTTCATTTTACCACCTGTCTGTAATTCGGAATACGGTAAACTTTTAGAATTCGGAATATGACCTCCTCTTAAACCTTTTCTCGGTTCTGGCGATGTTGCTTCGAAGCGTCCTTTAGAACGCGCATCAAAAATATGCTTCTTATTATTTGACGCTATCAACACATCTTTAGTAGTACTTAAGTAAGTAATTTTAAAATCTGCCTTAAAATTACCTTTTATTAGTTGTTTAGTTTTCAATTTTTCTGTTGGATATTTTGCTTCTTTCCAAGCAGGTAATCCGCCATTTAAAACAGCTACGTTTTCAAAACCAAACAGTTTAAATAACCACCACGCTCTAGGTGAAGAATATACACCTAAATCATCATAAATAATTACGCAACTATCTTTATTAACTCCCAGTTTTTGAACTTCTTTTTCAAAATATTTTGCTGTCGGAATTGTATTCGGAAACTCACCTTCTTTATCTGAAAAAACATTTTTTAAATCGAAGAAAACAGTATTTATAATACAATTCTTACTTTCTACTTTATTTTCTTGAGTGCCTACTTTAGCGATACTTGCATCTAAAATAATTAAATTATCTGCTTTTATATTTTCAAATAACCAATCAACAGAAACAAGCGAGCTCGGAATTGTAATTTTCATTTATCTCTTTTTTAAAACCTTTTATCTATATATCTCTCTCATTAAACTTAAAAAACATCAATGTTAAATTACACATTGATGTTTTTATTCTATTGTTCACTTTTGATGATTTTTTTGTCAATTCGAGTGAATTTTACGATTGAAATGAGTAAAATTTATATCGAGAATTAAAGTTGTTACTTCTAAATTAGTTCTCGACACTATTTTTCATCAAAAATCACTCGAACTGACATTATAAAGTCTTTTTTAACTCAAAAACCACATTCATTTTTTATTTTACATCATCATAATTATCATCCCAATTTTTAGGCTTAGGATCGTGTAATTTACCTACTGATTTTGCTACAATCATAGACACAGTTGCATCTCCAGTAACATTAATAGTAGTACGTAGCATATCTAAAGGTCTATCTACAGCAAAAATTAATGCTAAAGCTACCGGATATAAATCTTTAGGAAAACCAATAGATTCTAACACAATAACTAACATTACCATTCCTGCTCCAGGAACAGCAGCACTACCAATAGATGCTAATAAAGCCGTTAAAACAATTGCCATTTGATTTGCAAAACCTAAACCTTCTGGCCATAAAACTTGCATTACAAATACTGCTGCTACTGCTTGATATAAACTTGTTCCGTCCATATTTATAGTTGCACCTACTGGCAACACAAAACTAGATACTTCTTTATCTACTCCAATATGTTCCTCTACACGCTCCATCGTAACGGGTAACGTTGCCGCACTCGAACTTGTAGAAAAAGCTAATAATTGTGCTGGACTTAATTGTTTTAAAACCCAAAAAGGATTTTTCTTTGTGTAAACGCTAACTAAAACTGAATAGAAAACAATCATTAACAACAAGCCTAAAACAACAACACCTGCATATTTTAATAAGGCTAATAAAATATCTGGATCACCAGAAGTAACCACAACATTTGCCAATAAAGCAAAAACTGCAAATGGAGAAATTAACATTATAAGATCTACCATTTTTAAAATCGCTTCATTTAATGAATCGAAAAACTTCTTTAAAGGTTTTGCTTTCTTCTCTCCAATTAACAACATTGATATTCCTAAGAAAATAGTAAAGAATATTACTTGTAACATTGCTTTATTATTACTCATCGCACTTACTGCGTTATCTGGTACCATATCAACAACAAACTGTAAAGGTCCACTACTCTGTTGCCTTGTTGCTTCTGAAATTTTAGCTGTTACACCAGAACTTTTTGCATATGTGTTTGTTAGTTTATCTACTGTTTCTTGTGAAATTCCGTCACCTGGCTGAATTAAATTCACCAATACCAAACCAATACTAATTGCAATTACAGTAGTACCTATATATATTAACATGGTTCTTACACCAATGCTTTTAAATTTAGAAATATCTTTTAAATCTGAAATTCCTTTAATTAATGAAGCTACAATTAACGGTACAGCTATTAATTTTAATAATTTTACAAAAATAGTTCCTAGTGGTTTTATCCAATCCTCTATAAAACTATTCCAGCCAAATTGTAATGCTAAAAATCCGAACAAGATTCCTAGAACCATTCCTATTAAAATTTTCCAATGTAACGCCAGTTTTTTCATCTATATGATTTAAATTTTTAAAGGTTGTAAGATAAAATAAATATTTAAAAAATGTGACCATTAATCCGTAACTTGTGTCATAATTACTGATAACTAATTACAAATCTTATAACAACATTAAAATGGCAGGAATTTTAGACTTATTAAACAGCGACTTAGGTAAATCGATTATATCAGGAGTAGCAGGATCTACAGGACAAGATACTAACAAAACAAGTAGTGTTTTAACAATGGCTTTGCCTGTTTTAATGAAAGCAATGCAACGTAACGCTACTTCACCACAAGGTGCAGAAGGTTTAATGGGCGCGTTAAACAAACATGATGGTGGTATTTTAGATAATTTAGGTGATTTATTTAATGGTGGTGTAAATGCTGATGTTTTACAAGATGGTGGTAACATTTTAAAGCATGTTTTAGGAAACAAACAACAAGGAGTTGAGCAAGTAATTGGTCAAAAATCTGGAATGGATGCTGGTGCAGTTGCTAGTATTTTAAAAACTGCAGCGCCTATCTTAATGGGAGTTTTAGGAAAACAATATCGTCAAGAAAAAGTTGGAAACTCAAGTGATTTAGGTGGTTTGTTAGGTGGGCTACTTGGTGGTAATTCTGCTGATAAAGAACAGAGTTTCTTAGAGCAAATTTTAGATGCTGACGGTGATGGAAGTATTGTTGATGATGTTGCTGGTATGGTTTTAGGAAGCGGTAGCCAACAAAAATCTGGCGGAGGATTACTTGGTGGATTACTTGGTGGAATTTTTGGAAAAAAATAAATCTCACATTTATATAATATCAAAAAGGGTAAACATTTGTTTGCCCTTTTTCTTTTAATTACTTTTGCCGCCATGGAAAAATTAAAACAACGTTGGGGTTTAAAAACCAATTGGGATGTAATAGCAGTACTAATCGTATTTTCTATTAACGGTTCGTTTGCTTCTTGGGTTGCAAAACCTATTACTGCTTTTTTCGGGCTCTCTCTTGAAACTACTTCTCCTTGGGTGTATTGGCCTTTACGTATTTTTCTTATTTTTCCTATTTATCAAACTACCTTGCCTTTAGTTGGTTGGCTATTTGGTCAATTTAAATTCTTTTGGGCTTTTGAAAAGAAATTTTTAAGTAGATTAGGTTTGGGTTTTTTATTTAAAGACTAATTTTTAAATTTACCTATTATTTTTATTAAGTTTATAAGGATAAATAAACATCATATTTATAACTAAATCATTGTGGTAAAAGAAATAATATCTATCCAGTTTCTGAAAACTCAATGAAATCAATTGAAATAAAAATTGATTTTAGTATTGTTAAAAAAGGTGAGACATTTATTAAGCGTAATAAAAGAAATAATAAGGAATACTTTATTATTGATGGAGTTTCTAGAAGCTACTTAATAAATCCGGAAGGAGAAGATATTACAATTTCTTTTTTCACTAAAAACGCTATTATTTCTCCATTTTCTACTCGAACCGAAAATGAAATTTCTATTTTAAATTTTCAAGCATTAACTGAGTTAAAAATTGCAACTATTGATGCTGCTTTATTTGAACAATTAATGCTCGATAATAAAGAGATTAGAAACTTTGGTAATAAAGTACTTAGAAACGAACTTAAACAAAAAACTTCTAAAGAAATAGGCTTAGCATCCTTATCGGCTAAAGAACGACTTCAAAGCTTTAGGAAGGATTACCGTAACTTAGAAAACTTAATACCACACACAATAATTGCCACTTATTTAGGTATAACTAATATATCTTTAAGTAGATTAAGAGGTGATTTAGCCAAATAATTTCACTTTTTATCATTTGTTAATTGAAATTCTTTGTAATACAGAGAATTTTGTATTCATAAATATTTAACAAATGACGAAAAAAATTATTACAACCTTTTTAATTCTAGCTAGTTTAACTCTGTATAGTCAAAACAATAAATACCTTAGATTGTATGCTAATATGGGGGTTCAGATTAATCAATTAAACTCTAATTTTAATACCGACTTAGCTACTAATTACTCTTTTCAAATAGGAGCTGGTAGTAGTTATAAATTAAAACAATTTGTAGTAGGAACAGAATTTTACAATTCGAAAGGAGCTACAGAAAACAACAATAACAAAATCGATTCTCAAGAGTTTACCTCTATCATTTATTTTGGATATGATTTTTTAAAATGTACAAGTGCTGCTCTTGAACCTACTTTGGGTATTTCATTTTCTAATAAACAATCTATATTGTATGACTATCAAAATCAAAAATCCTTAGTTTATAAGATTAATCAATTAGGAATTACACCAGCTTTAACCTACACTAAGTTTAATAGTTTAGGTGTTAGTATAGGTTTTAAAATTGGTTGTAATTACACTTTAAATAATAACTATTGGAACAAAGGTATTGATGATACTAAAACCAACAATGCTATAAATAAGTTTACTCCGTTTATTCAATTAAATATTGGAGGAAAAATAAAACTTTTTAAAAATAAATAACTTATAAACTTTTAAAGATGACAACAGTAGTAATAGATAATAACGGAAACAAATTACATTCAAAAGTTTATTTAAATAAAGATAAAGAAACTATAATTTTATTACATGGAGGCCCTGGCGTTCCAGACGATTTACTACCTGTTGTTGATCTTTTAAAAGATACATTTCAAGTTATAACTTTTCATCAGAGAGGTACAAAATTATCTCCTTGCATTAATCATGATTATTCGATGAATGCTTATGTAAATGATATTCAATCAATAAAAAAGCACTTTAAATTAACTAGTTTTCATTTATGGGGACATTCATGGGGTGGATTATATGCGCAGATATATGCGCAAAAATATCCAGGCAATTTATTAAGTTTATTTTTATGTTCTACTGCTTCTGGAACAAACATTCACTGGAAACAGACCGAAAAAGAGGTTATGGATTTTAATAAATCTTCCACTAGTTTTTTACAATGGTTAAAAATGGGATGGTATAGTTTATCTGGTTACATGGGAAATAACAAATCGTATCAAAAACTATTTCAACAAGTTATAAAAAATTATAATAAAAAATTTCAACCAATAAATACCTCCGTTTTTTCTTTCTCACTTAGTAATGTAAAAGCAAAACCTATTAATAAAACTAGGCCCGAAATTATTAAATATCCTTTATTATTAAAAAATTCAAAACCTAACTATAAAATTTCAATTGTCTATGGAGAGTTTGACATTTATAAAGTAAGCAAAAAATTTGTTATTGATCGATATCCTTCTGCAAGTGTAAAGAATATTAAAGATAGTGGTCATTTACCTTGGCTACATAATCCTTTTGAATTTAAAAAAATAGTGAGTCATTTTTATAATTTAAAAAGAAACCATCAATTATAATTATATATTAGATGAGTAACTAAACTTTTACTACCTTATAAATAGGAATTGGTAATGCTACACCTTCAGCCAAAAAACGCTTATGAACAGCTTCTTTTAAAGCACATTTTGTTTTAAATTCTTTAAATGGCTCATTTAACCAAACGTAGGCCCGCATATGTATATGATCTGTATCTACATCGATTACACGAACATCTACTTGTTGGGTATCAGCCATAACTTGTTCTGGTGTTCTAAAATCGATTACCGAAGGAAGTTTAATTGCTTCTTCTTGTATAATTTTTCGCGCTAAATCAATATCCGCCTTTAGGCCTAGTTTAAAATTATTAAAACTTAATACATGCGAATCTTCTATAGTATGATTTAAAACAGAATCAGTACTTATTACAGAGTTAGGTATAATTAATCGTTTGTTTTCAAAATTATTTATTACCGTATGTCGTAACGTAATATCTTCAACAATACCAACTCGAATATCGTCTAACCTAATATAATCTCCTATACGAAACGGTCGAAAAATAACAATAAAAGCTCCGGCTATTAAATTAGATAACGCTGCTTGCGCTGCAAAACCAATAATAGCTGCCAAAATACCAGCTCCAGAAAATATTAACGCTGCTTGACTTCTAAAAGCTGGTACTGTCATAATAATATATACAATACCAAATAATCCTAGAAAAAATTTTACTGAGTTTCGTAAAAATAAAATACTTGTTTTACCATAACGATCCGTTTTTCTTCGTTTAATAATTTGAACAATTATGTACCTTATAATTCTAGAAAGTACCCATGCTGTAAACACAACTATTAGTACGTATATTAAAACACCTAAAATTGAATCTAAATTAAATTGATATTTCAATAATTCTTTCATCTAAAATAAACTTTCTTGACTATCATCTTCTTTAGCCTTTTTCTTTTGAAGCGCACGTTCTAATGCCTTTTTTGCTTTGTCGTCTTTAGTGTTTGTAAACTCTTTTGGCGACACTTCTTCCACATCTAAAGGTAAGCTATTTTCTATTATTTCTTCCTCTTCATTTACCTCTATATTCTCTACTTTCTCTTCTTCTGGTTCCTCATAAGGTAATGCTTCTAATAAGTTAACAGTACGTATTTTATCTGTTGTTAATTGATTTCCTTGTGCTTTAATACCTTTTACAGAAATAAATGTCTCGAAATTCACTTCTATTTTATCTAAGCTTCTTTTTGAAAAAATAACCTCAGCCATTGGTCGAAAATCAGTCGCTATAACTTCTAATTTCGATTTTTCACTTTCAGAAATAAATACTTCTTCTTTATCAATTGTATCAATTAAAAAACGTTTTACATAGTAACGTTCTTTTTCTCCATCGAAATAAACGGCAGAAATAGGCTTATTAGGCTTCCATTTTTCTAACACAATCATGTCATTTTCAAAATGCATTGATAAATCTGGTGATACTGCTTTAATCTTCCCTGATTGTGTTGCTATTAAAATTTTATCTTCTGCTCTAAATTCTCCTAATAACTCCCCTCTTTCATCAACATTTAAACGCTGTACAGCATCATCAAACCATATTTTACGAGGTTTTAAAGTTGATACACCAGCTGATTTAAAATCAATCTTTCTAATAGCAAATTTTGTTATTTGATTCCCACGAACTGCTCTTCCTTTTATCGCTAAGTCAGAGAAATCGATATCCCACTTTAACTTTTTAATACTACCAACAGCACGAAGATTAATCGTTACAACCTCAGCTTCTCCATTCGGATTTGCTGTAAAGTATAACATTTTTGAACCTTTATTTCCTGTGGTTAAATCGTACTCTTTATCGCGGGTTACACTTGTTACGTTAAAACGTTTCATATAACTCGGTCCTTTTGCACCGTCTTTATACATCATGTTATACACCGTACGCTTGTCTTTCTTTTTAAAGATTGCAATGTGAATAATATCTTTACCTACAAAGGTTTTAGACGCTACTTTGGTAACAATCATTTTACCATCACCTTTAAAAATGATGATATCATCAATATCAGCACATTCTGTAACGTATTCATCTTTTTTAAGAGAAGTACCTACAAAACCTTCTTCTCTATTTACATACAATTTGGTGTTTCGCATTACTACTTTCGTAGCTACGATGTCATCAAAAATTCTGATTTCTGTTTTACGCTCGCGTCCTTTACCATACTTTGTTTTTAAGTTTTTAAAGTAATCAATAGCAAAATCAATTAAATTATCTAAGTGATGTTTTACCTCTGCTATTTTTTCTTCTAAACTCTCAATATGTTGTTTGGCTTTGTCAATATCAAATTTAGAAATTTTCTTAATTCGAATTTCGGTTAAACGAACAATATCTTCTTCGGTTATTTCTCGCTTTAAATGTTTTATATGTGGCTGTAAACCTTTATCAATTGCTTCTATTACACCTTGCCAAGTTTCTACTTCTTCAATATCGCGGTAGATTCTATTTTCAATAAAAATTCGCTCTAACGATGCAAAATGCCATTGTTCTTGCAATTCATTTAATTGAATTTCTAATTCACGTTTAAGCAAATTAACCGTTAAATCTGTAGAATGCTTTAACATTTCTGAAACTCCAACAAATACCGGTTTATTATCTTCAATAGTACAAGATAGTGGTGAAATTGAATTTTCGCAATTGGTAAATGCGTATAAAGCATCTATGGTTTTATCTGGTGATATTCCCGCAGGCAAATGCACTAAAATTTCTACATTGGCAGCAGTATTATCTTCTATTTTTTTAATCTTTATTTTACCCTTATCATTTGCTTTTAAAATACTATCAATTAAAGTTGTAGTAGTCGTTGCAAACGGAATTTCAGTAATTACTAAAGTCTTTTTATCTAGTTGAGAAATTTTTGCTCGCACACGAACCTTTCCTCCTCTTATACCATCATTATAATTGGTAAAATCTGCAATTCCTCCTGTTAAAAAATCAGGCACAATTGTAAAACTTCTTCCTTTTAAATATTTAATAGAAGCATCTATCAATTCATTAAAATTGTGCGGTAATATTTTGGTAGACAAACCTACTGCAATCCCTTCTGCTCCTTGTGCTAATAATAAAGGAAACTTTACCGGTAAATCTATCGGTTCTTTTCTTCTCCCATCATACGACATTTTCCATTCTGTCGTCTTAGGATTAAAAACAACATCTAAAGCGAATTTAGATAAACGAGCTTCTATATAACGAGAAGCGGCTGCGCGGTCTCCTGTTAAGATATTACCCCAGTTACCTTGCATATCAATCAGTAATTCTTTCTGACCAATTTGCACCATAGCATCTGCAATTGACGCATCACCGTGTGGGTGATACTGCATGGTATGCCCAACAATGTTGGCTACTTTATTGTAACGACCATCATCTAAATCTTTCATAGAATGCATTATTCTACGTTGTACAGGTTTTAATCCGTCTTCTAACGACGGAACAGCTCTTTCTAAAATTACATACGAAGCATAATCTAAAAACCATTCCTTATACATTCCGGTAACTTTCGTTATCGTTTCTGCATTTTCTATTGGTTGATTCAGCTCTTCGTCGTGCTCGTAATTATTATTTTCTTCACTCATTGAATAATGGGTATTCTTTTAAGAGTTATTGTTTTTTTTATTTAGGATAAAAATGATAGCAAAAACTAATACAGCTATTAGCATATTTACATAATGCTTGCTATTAATTACCCAACTTAAATTATCAAAATCAACATTTAATAGATTGATAAAAAAGATGGTAAAAGCTATTATTAAGTATATTCTTGCTCTTCTTTCTTTATTCATTATTACTTAATTTTTTTTTATCCTTCTTCTTCAACAACATCTAATTCAACTTTTAAATTCTCGATGATAAATTTTTGTCTGTCTGGAGTGTTCTTCCCCATATAAAATTCTAACATTTGCTCTATCGACATTTCTTTATCTAACATAACAGGGTCTAAACGAATATCATCACCAATAAAATGAACAAATTCGTTTGGTGAAATTTCCCCTAATCCTTTAAATCGAGTTATTTCTGGTTTTCCTCTTAACTTCTCAATCGCTTCTCGCTTCTCCTCTTCTGAATAGCAGTAATAAGTATCTTTTTTATTACGAACTCTAAACAACGGAGTTTCTAAAATATATAAATGCCCTTCTTTAATTACTTCTGGGAAGAATTGTAAAAAGAACGTAATTAATAATAAACGAATGTGCATACCATCAACATCAGCATCTGTTGCTATTACAATATTGTTATAACGTAAATCTTGTAAACCGTCTTCTATATTTAAAGCTGCTTGCAATAAATTAAACTCCTCATTCTCGTATACAATTTTCTTACTAAGTCCGTACGAGTTTAAAGGCTTCCCTTTTAAACTAAAAACGGCTTGCGTGTTTACATTTCTCGATTTTGTAATAGATCCAGATGCTGAATCTCCCTCGGTAATAAACAACGTAGAATCTAAATAAGTTTCTTTTTTTGTATCGCCTAAATGCACTCTACAATCTCGTAGTTTCTTATTGTGTAAACTTGCTTTCTTTGCTCTGTCTTTTGCTAATTTTCGTATTCCTGATAATTCTTTACGTTCCTTTTCTGCTTGTATAATTTTACGTTGCAGCTTATCAGCCGTATCTACATTTTTATGTAAGTAATTATCTAACTTCGTTTTTAAAAAATCGTTGATATACGTTCTTACCGTTGGTAACTCGCCTCCCATATCAGTAGAACCTAATTTTGTTTTTGTTTGACTTTCAAAAACAGGTTCCATCACTTTAATTGCAATGGCTGATATAATTGATTTACGAATATCCGAAGCTTCAAAATTCTTACCGTAAAACTCACGAATGGTTTTAACAATAGCTTCTCTAAATGCTGCTTGATGTGTACCACCTTGTGTAGTATGTTGTCCGTTTACAAACGAATGATATTCTTCTGAGTATTGTGTTTTACTGTGTGTGATAGCAACTTCAATATCATCTCCTTTTAAATGGATAATTGGATACAACATATCATCTTGACTGTTGTTATCTTCCAATAAATCTTTTAATCCGTTTTCAGACACATATTTTTCGCCGTTAAAAACAATCGTTAAACCTGTGTTTAAATACACATAGTTTTTAAGCATTTTAGCAACGTACTCGTTTCTGAATTTATAATTTTTAAAAATAGCTTCATCAGGTATAAAAGATACTTTTGTTCCTTTTCTGCGTGAAGTTTCTTCTAAAAACTCTTGATCGGTTAAATTTCCTTGTGAAAATTCTGCTGCTGCAGATTTACCATCTCTTGACGATTCTACTCTAAAAAACGAAGACAGTGCATTTACGGCTTTCGTACCTACACCATTTAATCCTACCGATTTTTTAAATGCTTTAGAATCGTACTTTCCTCCCGTATTCATTTTAGAAACTACATCTACTACTTTTCCTAAAGGAATACCACGACCGTAATCTCTTACAATAACTTTATTCCCTTGAATAGAAATTTCGATGGTTTTACCCGCTCCCATCACGTATTCATCAATAGAATTATCTAAAACCTCTTTTACCAAAATATAAATTCCGTCATCGGCAGACGAACCGTCACCTAGTTTACCAATGTACATTCCCGGTCGCATACGGATGTGTTCTTTCCAATCGAGCGAGCGTATATTATCTTCGGTATATTTTGTTTCTTGAGTCATAAAAATTGAGGAAATTGAAGTCTCTGCTAAAGTAGTATTTACTCTTTAAAAACAAAAAACTCTGTTGAATTAGTTTTCAACAGAGTTTGATATTTATGAACTTTTACTAAAATTACCTTCTACTATAATTTGGTGCTTCTTTGGTAATTGCTACATCATGCGGGTGACTTTCATTAATTCCGCTTGCGGTAATACGTACAAATTTACCCGTATTTTTTAGTGTTTCTATATCTTTAGATCCACAATATCCCATACCTGCACGTAAACCACCTACAAATTGATGAATACTTTCTTCTAATTCACCTTTATATGGTACACGACCAACAATACCTTCTGGTACTAGTTTTTTAATGTCATCTTCTACATCCTGAAAATAACGATCTTTAGAACCTTGTTTCATTGCTTCAACAGATCCCATTCCTCTATATGATTTAAACTTACGTCCTTCATAAATAATCGTTTCTCCTGGTGATTCTTTTGTTCCTGCTAATAACGATCCTAACATTACACAATCTGCACCTGCTGCAATTGCTTTAGGAATATCTCCTGTATAACGAATACCTCCATCTGCAATTACTGGCACTCCACTTCCTTTTATAGCTGCTGCAACTTCTAATACTGCAGAAAACTGAGGAAAACCTACCCCTGCAACTACACGAGTTGTACAAATTGATCCTGGTCCAATACCTACTTTTACTGCATCAGCGCCAGCTTCAACTAAATATTTAGCTGCTTCAGGTGTTGCAATATTACCTACAATAACATCTAATTCTGGAAATTTTTCTTTTACGTTTTTTAAAACAGCCACCACACCTTTTGTATGTCCGTGAGCTGTATCAATAATAACCGCATCTACGCCTGCTTTTACTAAAGCCTCTGCTCTATCAACAGCATCTGCTGTAACGCCTAATGCAGCTGCAACTCGTAAACGCCCATAAGTATCTTTATTTGCTATTGGTTTTTGGGTAACCTTTGTAATGTCTCTAAAGGTAATTAACCCCGAAAGTTTATAATTATCATCTACAATTAATAATTTTTCGATTTTATTTTCTTGTAAAATACTTTCTGCGGATTTTAATGATGTTCCTACTGATGCAGTAACCAAATTTTCTTTGGTCATTACTTCAACAATAGCTCTATCATTTTTATGCTCAAAACGTAAATCACGATTGGTAACAATTCCTTTTAAAATTCCGTTATCATCAACTACAGGAATTCCACCAATACTATGTTCTTTCATTAACATTTTAGCATCTAAAACAACTGCCGTTAATGGTAACGTAACTGGATCGATAATCATTCCGCTTTCTGCACGTTTTACTTTACGAACTTCTTGAGCCTGTTGCTCGATAGTCATATTTTTATGTAAAACACCTATACCTCCTTCTCTTGCCATAGCGATTGCCATTGCCGATTCGGTAACTGTATCCATAGCTGCTGAAACTATAGGAACATTGATTGTTATATTTTTAGTGAATTTTGTTTGAATAGATACCTCTCTTGGAAGTACTTCTGAATAAGCTGGTACTAATAAAACGTCGTCATACGTTAAACCTTCGCCTACTATTTTTGATTGATGAGCTTGCATGTGCAATTAATTTAGTGTGTTGTTAATTAATTACGTGCAAATATACTACAAATAACGGCAACTCAATTTTAAATTAAGGTTAACAAAATAATTTTTCTTTAGGACCCATTTTATACTTTAATTTAAAGTATGTACTTATAAAAACTAAAGTAGTATGTTTTGTTTAGCATACATGCCTTACTTTTGTTTATTATATGGATTCACTTACTCAAATAATATTAGGAGCCGCTGTTGGCGAAGCTGTTTTAGGTAAAAAAATCGGAAACAAAGCCATGTTTTATGGCGCAATTGCAGGAACAATTCCTGATTTAGATGTGCTTGCTTCTTATTTTACAGATACAGTTACAGCTCTTAATATTCATCGTGGATTTACACATTCCATACTCTTTTCTATACTCTTCGCTCCTGTTTTTGGTTGGTTGGTTTCTCGTTATGAGAAATACAAGAATTTTAAAAATTGGTCTTGGTTATTTTTCTGGACTTTTATAACACATCCTATTTTAGATGCTCATACCACTTGGGGAACGCAGTTTTTTTGGCCTTTTGATATTCGGTTAGCATTTAAAACAATTTTTGTTATCGATCCGCTTTACACAATGCCTTTTTTAGTTTTTCTATTATTAGCTATGAAGCAAAAACGAACCTCTAGGAAACGACAGATTTATAATAAAATTGGCTTAATAGCTAGCTCTACTTACTTAATACTTACATTTTTTTTTAAATGGATGGCTTTCAATCAATTTGAAGCAGCTTTAAAAACACAAAACATATCATATTTACAATTAAATACCAGACCTTCTCCAATGAATACCGTTCTATGGAGCGCTAATATAGAAACAGAAAACACATATCTATTAGCCAATTATTCATTTTTTGACACACAACCTATTACTTTTAATTCTTATAAAAAAAATCATCATTTATTAGGAAACCTAGCTGATAATAAAAAAATAAAAGAAATGATTGCTATTTCAGAAGGTTGGTATACTATTACAAAAAAGAATGATATCCTTTATTATAATGACTTACGGTTTGGACTTTTAAGTTTGGCACCAAACTCTCAAAACTTTGTTTTTAAATATAAAATTACTGAAGATGATTTAGGTAATATTCAATTTACTGAAGAACCTAAAGATAAACGCGATGGAAAAAAATTACTTTCCCAATTATGGACACGTATAAAAGGAAATTAAAGATAGTAGTTTGTAACTCTCTTAGTCTATAATTTAATTTTTATGTATAAAATTATTTTTTCTGGAATATCACAAACAACTCCATACCTTTTCTATTGTGATAAGAATTATAGCAAGATTCCATTTTAATAATATTTAAATAAGGTTTAAAATAAGTACTATACTCTTCTTTACTGCCTCCAAAAGGCGGATGATCTTCATTTAATTTTGCATCAAATAACAAACCTACTAATTTTCCGTTTTCACTAAGTAAATCATTAATTTTTGAAGCATATTTTGCACGTAAATTCGGGTCAATAGCGCAAAAAAAAGTTTGTTCTATTATTAAATCAAAAGTAGAATCTATATCAAAAAAATTAGCATTAATTAATTGTGCTGAAGGAAAATTTGGAACTCTTTTTTTTAAGTTACTTAAAGGTTCTTTAGAAATATCAACTACAAAAACATTTTTAAATCCGTTATTAAAAAGATATTCTGCTTCGTAAGAATTTCCTCCTCCAGGAATTAAAATTTTTAGTTCTTTATTTTCTAATTGATCAAAATAAGCTTTTAAAGGTGGAGAAACTACTCCTAAATCCCATCCAATTTTATTAGATGTATATTTCTTTCCCCAAAAATTTGCAGATAAATCCATTTATTAAATATTTAGCTTTAAAAATGAAAATTGTTTGTGTACACTTTATTCTAAAGTTAACTTCTTTTTAAAAATCAATTGATTAAAAATCATTAAAACAGCCATTCCGAATGAAAGAGTCATAAATAACCCCGAAATCATAATAATATATTTCATCCAGGTAATTCCTGTCCACATTAAATAAATTCCACCAAAGGTGCTAATTATTGACACAAAAGGTTCAATCATTAAAAACAACTTTAGCCTTTTATTAATGCTTGTTGTAGCTAAAATAATTGCCAATAAAAAGAAAATTACAGAGAGTGATAAAATATGATTATGCACCATTGTTTTGATTTCTCCTGCCGATTTTTTAAACTTCATTGTAGTAGCCTCTTCTACATCTTCGTTTCCTAAATAACGCTCTTCTATTCCTGTTGGATTAGAATTTGTTGTATCTCTAACAAATGATATTCCGCCAAAAAAACCAATACTTAAGGTACAAACAAAAGCGAGTATTAATAATTTTATTTCTTTCGGAAATTGATGAATTACACCGTGAACTTGCATTTACAATACTTTATTTTTATGAAGGATTTCTAAATTTTGTAGAAAAGTATTCACTGCAATTGTCATTGAAGAAGCTGAAATTGTTGCTCCTGATATTGCCATAATATCTTTTTCGTATTTTAAAGTATCTTTTGATGTTTTGCCTATAAATTGCTTTAACCAACGCTTACTACCAATTTCGCCGCCATAATCTTCGCGGTATATTAATACCTTGGTTTTTATCACAATTAATTGTTTATCTAATAAAACTAAGTAATCAAATTCATCTGTTTTACTTGGTGCTTTATCAATAAAAACATACCCTAAAACGTTATCTTCAATTGTTATTTTAAATAAATTTTCTTCAGAAATTTTACTCTTTAATTTATTGTTAATTGCTTTTGGAACAATTATTTTACTTAGCGAAAAGTCTTCAACATTAAATGTTTTTTTAATTTCCTTATCAACTTTCTTCTTCAGCTTTTTAGGAATACTAAAAGATAGCAACCCTAAGGAAGTAACAATAAATAAGAAAAGTAATAAAATACGAGTTTTCATATTGCAAAAATATTAGAATTAGTCTAAATAAAAAACAAAAACCGAACCAAATTATAAAAACTTGATTCGATTATTGCAAAAAATAACAAACTTCTAATACAAATTAGAACCAAACACCAAACCCTAAGTTTAATTGCTTGATTGTTTGACTACCGTCTATTGCATTGTTTTTAAATTGATAATCTGCTTTAAATGCAGCACCTGGTGCAACTTTATAAGTTAAACCAAACGTTAATTCATTACGATCGTATGCTAAATTTTTAGCCAATCCACCATCAGTTGAAGCATGTGTATTGTAATCTTCGTAGCGTGCAAAAGCAAATAATTGTTGTTTTTTATCTTGTGGTAATAAATTATATGCAGTTTCTACATACCATCCTTGTAAAGCGCTTCCTAAATCTACAGTACTTCCTGAAACAGTACTGTAATATTCGTTATATTCCTTACTATCAGAAATACTTGCGTGAATAAACTGACCACGAGCTGTAAAACGTTGGTATGCATAACGAGCATCAAAACCTACCATTGCAATACCTACATCAGAACCATCAATATTCTCTATAGCCTGTTCCGATTGAGTTCTTCCAAAATACCCTGATAATCCTAAACGTAAACCTGGTACTCCGTAATAATCTACCTTTCCTGAGAAGTTTACATTATTCATCATAGATTCAGCTCCTTTTTGACGACCGTTTCTAAAACCATTTTTACCGCCTAAAAATTTACCATTATTATCAGATACAAAGCCATTAAACATATATGCTTGGTAACGTAAAGATGCTTCATCCCATCTACCAGAAATACCTAAACCAATTTCTCTCCAAGTAGAAGGCACAATAGATTTATCCATACTTGGTCTTTCAACACCGTTAAAAGTAGTTGGTTCGTGATATTCATTTACAATACCCATTGGTACTAACATTAAACCTGCTCTTAAGTTTAAATTATCTGTTAATGTATACTGTAAAAAAGCTTGTTCTATGTATACTTCTTTTACGTGTTCAAACTCAATTTCAGTAATAAATTGTGTGCGTTCGTTAAATTTATATCCTAATAACATAACCATTCTATGCACATCTAACATGGCATTTTGTCCTGTCGCTCTATTGTAATGAACCTCTGCATAACCACCAACAGTTAAACCTTTTTGGGTTAAATTAGAAGATAAGATACGTTGTGCTGCATTTTGCTGACTTTGTGGATTCGTAGGAATACTATCTTGCGGAGCCGATTGCGCTGTTACAAATAATGATGCAGTTAATAGTACTGCAAAAAACACTTTTTTCATCTTTATTTAGATTAATTTTAAATAATTAATTGTTTTACGGGTGCAAATGTAAAAGAGTTAATTAATTTAACAAAGTTTATTAAGATTTATTTTAAATAAACTTTAACACTTTATCTAAAATAAATCTTAATAACTTAAAAATCAAAAAGTTATTATTTTACAGTTTTAAGGTAGCTTATCACAGCTTTTCTAATATCAGCACTTAATTCGGTTGGTTTTGGTTTGTAAACCGAAATAACATCAGGGTTTTTATCTGATAGACCAGGTATATCTAATCCACGTAATAAATAATCAGAAAATGCTACTGTATAGGTTTTATCAACAATAATGGCTTCTTTTCCTATCAACCATTTACCCGCTACTTTATTTGCGTTATAACGTTGTAAATAAGCACCAGTACCTGCTGCTTTAAAACCATATTCTAAAACTTCCTTTAATAGACTTCCTTTAATATCTACTTTTAAAATAGCGCCTCCATAAGGCAAAACTCTAAAAATATCAACTACATTTATAGCACCATCTAACGCATCGTCAATACGAACAGAACCTCCATTTACCAATGCACAATCTACTTTGTCATCATAAGCAAAACTCATCGCTTTTGTAATAATTTCTCCCATATTAGTTTGAATACTTCTAATTGGTGTTTCTCTAGCATCTAATGGCTCCTTTGCATTAAAGATCACTTCATATGGGTTCGCTACAATATCTTGAATTTTTGTTTTTAGTACTTTTTGCCATTTCGTAACAATAGCACCTACTTTTTCATCTGTAGGTATTTGAGCATTAATTTCTTTTAATTCTGATTTTAACTGAATTTTCTTTGTTGATAAATCATATTCAAAGCGATGAATATAAACTGTTTTTGCGTTTGCATCTGCTTTTGCTATGATTACTTTTCCAACATTTTCATAGGTATTAGTATGCTCGTGACCTCCCATAATTAATGGAATATTAGGAAACATTTCTGCTACTTTTTTATCCTGTTCAAGTGTTAAATGCGTTAACCCGATAACAACATCTACTTTATCTTTTATATTATTATAAGCTCTTTGTATTTCTTTATAGATTTCTCCGTAATACACATACCCTTTCGGATTTGAAGGAATACATGCACTTATAAAACCTACTTTTAATTTAGTGCCATCTTCGTTTTCAAATTCCCTGATATAAGAATCTTTTAAATATTCTTTTTCTCCATTGATTTTTTTATGAAAGTATTCCTGTTTTCCGTCTTTATTGTGTAATACATTTGCAGAAATCCAATCGAATTTACTTTCATTTAATCTTTCTTGTAAATTTGTATAACTTAAATCGAATTCGTGATTACCAAAAGCAACCAAATCAAAATTCATGGCATTCATTACTTCTACCATTTGCTTACCTCTTACACGAGATCCATTAACTTTCATGGTACCTATTAATGATGGATTTAAAAAATCGCCTGCTAAAACAAGCATGCTATTTTTATTTTCTTTTAATACGTTTTGGTGCACAGTTTCTACTCTAGCCATCCCCCCAAACTCATCGTTTTGAATGGGTGCTATTTCATAAACATCGTTTAATTGAAGTATGTTAAAATATGTTTTTCCTGCTTCTTTTTTAAATTGATGTGAAGCAATAGCAGTTTTTTTATTGTTTTTTTTAGAATCACAACCAACAATAGTAATTGTTAGTATAATTATAAATAAAATTTTAATTTGTTTCATTGATTTTTTTTTTAATGCAACAAATTTACATATTCTAATGAAGATATTTACGAGTATTTTGCCTGATCATTTTTCGATATGCTACCAACTCTGGAAATTGATAGAAGAAATTTATTTTTTTATGCGCAATCGTTCTTGGTTTTCTAATTTTAGAGCGTAAAACAAAGGCTGTCCAACTTTCAACAATATCTTCTTCTGGGCTAATAGCAGCATAATCTGTTAAAAATTCAGAGGAATTATTTTGATATAAGTCATATAATTTCTCAACACAATTCGCTTCAGTTTTACAGTAATCTCTTTGAATAACATCCCAATTATTTAATAAAGCACCTTTCCAAAAAAGGTTAACAAATTTATTAATATAACTGTTTTTATAAGCTTCTCCCTCAATGGTCAAATACAATTCGCCTTCCTGTTGTTTCTCTTTTCTTGTTGGCCTAATTTGCGTTTTATTCAACGTTAATAAATGACCAAACTCATGAGTCATCGTATAAACAGATTCGTATAATCTTCTTTTATCTCTAGATTTTAAATTAACATCTTTAACATCAATTTCTAGTTGCCATTTATCATTTCTAGAATTTAACGAGACTAACGCACCTACTTTTTCGTCAGGACCATCAGTCATTAAAATAATTCGCTTCACATATTTACTAGTTAATTCTTTAGGAAAAATCCTATAAAACTCTTTCCAGTAATCATTAGCCAAATCATTTATATTAGACCTGTTTTTTATTAAACTCCCCTTTTGAATTTGCCATACTCCTAACCTTTCATCAATCTGATCCTGAGATTGACAAAAAATAGTTGTAAATAAAAAGAGTATAATAAATTTAAGCTTCATATCTATTTAAAATACTTCGAGAGCTTTATTGTAAGCGCTTTCGAAGCTCATTGGTTTTATATTTGTTGTTACTTTATTGGCTGTAAAATACGATAACAATTTTTCTGTTGGCATATTACCCGTTAACTCATCTTTTGCCATTGGACAACCTCCATAACCTTTAATAGCACCATCAAAACGACGACAACCTGCCTTAAATGCACTGTCTACCTTTTCGTGCCATTTTGTTGGAGTGGTGTGTAAATGTGCTCCAAACTCTATTTGCGGATAACTCGGTATTAAATTCGAATACAAATAATCAATATCTTCTGGGGTTGATGTACCAACGGTATCTGATAAAGATAAGATTTTTACACCTAATTTTGATAATTTCTCTGTCCAATCTCCTACAATATCAACATTCCATGGATCACCATACGGATTCCCAAATCCCATTGATAAGTATGCAACAACTTCTTTATTAGTTCTGCTTGCAATAGCTAACACCTCTTTTAAAGTATCTATTGATTGCTCTATTGTTTTATGTGTATTTCGCATTTGAAAATTCTCGGATATCGAAAAAGGATATCCTAAATAATCAATTTCTTCAAACTGAGAAGCATCATTTGCGCCTCTAACATTTGCTACAATTGCTAATAATTTACTTTTTGTTGTTGATAAATCTAACTTTGATAAAACCTCGGCAGTATCTCTCATTTGAGGAATTGCTTTTGGTGATACAAAACTTCCAAAATCTATCGTATCAAATCCTACTTTTAACAGTGAATTGATATACTTTGCCTTTGCTTCTGTAGGAATAAAATGATTTTTAATTCCTTGCATGGCATCCCTTGGGCATTCAATAATTTTTATACTGTCAATCATTATGCCAAATATACGTATTTTGATTCGTTTTATGAACCTCACTTTTTCTTTCTATTAAAAAAAACATCAAAAACATAGTTCACTCAATTATAGAACATTACACTATTTTTAGCTGCGTTTTAGAATAAAATTTTACTTTTATAAAATAATTTTGTCACAATTCGAAAACTGAATTGTCTCTAGTATAGAATGATTTATTTGGAGTCTGAAAAAACACATATCAACCAACTAATAGCGCGCTGTAAAAAAAATGATAGTGCTGCGCAAATGCAAGTATACAATAGCTATTGTAAAGCTATGTATAATACCGCATATCGTATTTTAAAAGATGAGTTTGAAGCTGAAGACATAATTCAAGAAGCATTTTTAACTGCTTTTACCAAACTGAATACTTTTAAAGGAGAAGTTGCTTTTGGAGCTTGGCTAAAAAAAATTGTGGTAAATAAAAGTCTTACACAATTAAAGAAAAATAATCGTTACGAAGAAGTAAAAATGGATGTTATTCCTAATCATGAAATAGAAGAAACTGTTATTGATTATAATTCTTTAGATGTAAAACAAGTAATAAAGAGTATAGAGAATTTAAAAGACAATTACCGAATTGCGTTAACTTTAAATTTAATAGAAGGCTACGACTATGAAGAAATTTCTCAAATATTAAACTATACGAACGAAAATGTACGTACAACAATATCTAGAGCCAAAAAAAAACTAAAGCAATTATTGCTTTGCAACACTAATAAAACACCTATATATGGATGATAAATTACATCAGTTTTTTGATGAAAATGATTTTGACGTATTCGAGCCACATTCTGGACATTCAGATCGTTTTCAAAGAAAACTTCAGTCACATAAAAAACAACAAAAGCCAACCTTATTCTGGATGAGTATTGCAGCATCAATTATATTGGTTTTAGGTTTTTATATTGGTAGTTATCAACAGAATAAAAGTTATGAACTAGCAGATGTTTCTCCGAAAATGGCAGAAACGCAAAGTTTTTTTGTAACAACAATAAATCAAGAATTAAAAGAAGTTGAACAATATAGAACTATCGAAACAGAAACTATTATTGAAGGTTCTTTAGATGAAATTGAAGAATTAGAAGATCACCATAAATCATTAATTAATGAATTGGCTAAAAACGAAAATAAGCGCTTAGTTATTCAAAAAATAATTGATAATTATCAACAACGACTAATAGTTTTAGAAAGGCTTTTAGTACAATTAGAACAGCAAAAAACAACAAAACTAGCACACTTAAATGATGAAATTATATAAATTGATATTCCTTTTTATACTCTTACCAACCGTTTTGGTTGCAAACGATAAAAAGAAGCACGAAAAAAGTAAAACAATTAGTAAAAATTTTACTGTTAATAAAAACGCAACCTTATATATTAATAATAAATATGGTAATGTAAACGTAACTACTTGGAATGAAAACCGTATTGAAATTGATGTTAAAATAACCGTAAAAGGGAATGATTTAAAAAATGTTGATAAAAAATTAAATGCTATTAACATACTCTTTGAAGCTTCTAATGACTTGGTTGAAGCTCGTACTAAAATAGAAAGTATAAAGTCTAACTGGTCATTGTGGGGTTCGAACGACATTAACTACAAAATTAACTATTTTGTAAAAATGCCAATAACCAACAATGCCGATTTAAACAACAAATATGGTGCTATTGAAATAGATAAGCTTGAAGGAAAAGCAAATTTAAATTGCGATTATGGAAACATAAACGTTGATGAGTTATTGAATGATTCAAATACTATAAATTTAGATTATTGTGGTGGATCAGAAATCAACTTTATGAAATCTGGTAATATCAATATTGATTATTCTAAATTACATATAGAAAAATCAGAATCTTTGAATATTAATGCTGATTATTCAACTGTAAAAATAGGACGTTCTAATAACGTAAAATTTAATAGTGATTATGGTAGTATTGCCGTATCTGATATAGCTAATATTACTGGAAGTTCAGATTATGCTAGTATAAAAATAGGAAACTTAAGAAAAAATCTTAAAATAAATACTGATTACGGAAGTATTAAGGTTAGTAATATTATAAAAGGTTTTAACAATATTACAATAGACGGAAGCTACGCAAGTATTAAATTAGGTACAAGTAGTAACAATAACTTCAATTTCATGATAGATTTAGGATATGCTGGTTTTAACTATCCTGAAAATAATGTAAACCTCTTTAAAAGTATTAAAAAAACTACCAAAAAATATTACGAAGGTACTTTTGGGAATGGTAACTCTAAATCAACAATTAATATAAAATCAAGATACGGAGGGGTTTCTTTAAAAGTTAAAGATTAATAGCGCTTTTCCTCAATTATAGAAATACAAATTAAATAACGAGCTATATAATACATTACTGTATATATAATTACCATAATTATACTATACTCTAAATACCTATTAAAAGCTAGAAAAAAGTCTGCTATACCTATAAGAAAAACTCCTAAAAAGAATTGTATGTTTTGTCTATCCTTTTTTTGTATAAGATGAAAAAAAGCTACACCTATCAAACCTAAATTTAAAAAACAGATTATAAAAAAAGCAATTAGCATATTTTCTACATACGGCGACAATAAATAGGAACTCATAATAAAAACAAATACTCCTGGAATAATATATTTTTTTACAGAACCCATTTCTATTTTAGAAAGTGTTTTTCTTAAAATTATAAAGTATAAAACTCTTTCAACAATAACTAAAACTAGTCCTTCTCTAAGAAAATCAGGATCGAAAATAAAAAAAGAATCAGAACCTATCGAGCACATTAAAATTAAGATGTACCAATAGTTTATTTTTTTTGATACACTAATATATAAAAAAGCTAAAAAAACAAGTGAAGTTAATTTAACAACCATTTCTTCTAAAGAAGCTCCTACATCAATAAAAAACAATGAAATAAAACAGGCTATGAAATAAACTGTACTATATATTTTAAATTTTAAATCCATAATAGTAAATATAACCCATTCAAATAAATAAATAAAATGAACAAACAACTTTTTACAATTGTCATCGTATTATTATCTGTAACTACTAACGCACAAAGTTGGTGGAATTCGAAAAAAATTAAAGGTAACGGGAATACTATTACCAAAACGAGAACTATTAATACTTTTGATAAAGTAAGTATTGGCGGCTCTTTTGATGTTAATTTAATAGCCGGAACTGAAGGAACTATAACTCTTGAAGGGGAAGAAAACATCTTACCTTATATTGAAACAACAGTTAAAAACGGAAAATTAAAAGTTCAATTTAAAGAAAACACCAATATTAAAACAACAAAACAATTAACAGTTACAATTCCTTTTAAGAACATTGAAGCTGTTTCATTAGGTGGTTCTGGTAAAGTAACTGTAGAGAAACGCATAAAAGCCGATAATGTATCATTTAATATTGGAGGTTCAGGAAGTATTACTGCAAATGTTACTGCAAATACTATAAAAGCCTCTATAGGCGGTTCTGGAAACATCAAATTAAAAGGTAAATCTGAAAATCTTAAATGTTCTATTGCAGGTTCTGGTAACGTAAAAGCCTACGATTTAAACACCAATACTGTAAAAGCAAGTATTGCTGGATCTGGAAATATACGAACAACAGTAACATCTAAAATAAAAGCGAGTATTGTAGGTTCTGGAAGTGTTTATTATAAAGGAAAACCAAATAACATAGATACTAATTCAGTAGGCTCTGGTGATATAATTGATAAGAATTAATAGTTATATAAGCTATAAAAAACCCGCTAAATAACATATTTAGCGGGTTTTAATTTATGAGAATTATTTTACTTTAAACTAGCTAAACTAGATTTAATCGTTGCTATTTTGGCTAAAGTATCTGATTCTTTCTTGCGCTCTATAACAATTACCTGCTCTGGCGCATTGCTTACAAAACGTTCGTTAGATAACTTCTTTTGAATACCAAATAAGAAACCTTCAGCTCTTTTTAATTCTACTTCTAACTTTTTAGTTTCTGCTGCTACATCTATATTTTCAACCGCAATCGGAATAAAATATTCGTTAGATTTTACTCTAAATGAAGCCCCTTCAACTTTATCAGAAACGTAATTAATTACCGATGCATTTGTTAGTTTTTGAATAATAACATCAAAACTCTTTGTAAAATCTTCTTTATTTACTACTGATAATTCCACAGCATCTTTAAATGAAATGTTTTTATCTTTTCTTATCGTTCTAATTCCTGAAACAACATTAGTAGCAAACTCAAATTCACTAATAATAGTTGTGTCTACTTTTTTAACCTCAGGATATTTTGCTATAATTAATGCTTCTTCTGGAGTTCTCTCAGCAATATATTGCCAAATATCTTCAGATAAAAATGGCATAAACGGATGCAATACTTTTAAGTTCTCTTCAAAAATAGCGATTACTGCATCAAATGTTTTTTTATCTATTGGTTGTTGATATGCTGGCTTAACCGTTTCTAATAACCATGAAGAAAAATCATCCATAATTAGTTTATAAATTGCCATTAAAGCATCCGATAAACGATATTTAGAAAAATGATCTTCAATTTCTGCTAATACTGTTTGAAACTTCGCATTATACCATTCTAAACCTATTTTGGCTGCTTCTGGTTGTGCTAATGTTGCGTCTACTTCCCAACCTTTAACCAAACGAAAGGCATTCCATATTTTATTAGAAAATCCTTTTCCTTGCTGACATAAATCTTCATCAAACATTAAATCATTTCCTGCCGCAGAACTTAGTAACAATCCTACTCTTACTCCGTCTGCTCCGTAATCTTCAATTAATTTTAAAGCATCAGGTGAATTCCCTAATGATTTAGACATTTTACGACGCTGCTTATCGCGTACTAAACCTGTTAAATAAACATTCTGAAAAGGTTTTTCATCTTTATATTCATAACCAGCAACAATCATTCTTGCTACCCAGAAAAATAAAATATCTGGTCCGGTAACTAAATCGTTTGTAGGATAGTAATATTTAATTTCTTCGTTCTCTGGATTGTTTATTCCGTCAAAAACACTCATTGGCCATAACCAAGAAGAAAACCACGTATCTAATGCATCTTCATCTTGTCTTAAGTCAGATGCCGACAGCGAATCGTTATTTGTTTTTTCTTGAGCTAATTTAACTGCCTCCTCAATAGTTGTTGCAACAACGAAATCTTCTTTTCCGTCTCCGTAGAAATACGCAGGAATCTGTTGCCCCCACCAAAGTTGACGAGAAATATTCCAATCACGAACATTTTCCATCCAATGACGATACGTGTTTTCGAATTTCTTTGGATACAGATTAATTTCAGCATCTTCACCTAAAACAGCTTTAATAGCTGGTTTTGCTAAATCTTCCATCTTTAAAAACCATTGATCTGATAATCTTGGTTCAATAACAGCTTTGGTTCTTTCTGAGGTTCCTACTTTATTTGTGTGAACTTCAGTTTTAACTAAAATTCCTTTTTCTTCTAACTCTTTTGCTATTTCTTTTCTAGCTACAAATCTATCTTTTCCTTGATAATGTAAACCAAAAGAATTTAATGAAGCATCATCATTAAAAATATCAATTACTTCTAATTTGTGCTTATCTCCTAAAACCTTGTCATTTTCATCGTGAGCAGGAGTTACTTTTAAACATCCTGTTCCGAATTCAACATCTACATATTCATCTTCAATAATCGGAATTACTCTTCCACAAAGAGGCACAATTGCTTTTTTACCTTTTAAATGCGTAAAACGTTCATCATTCGGATTGATACAAATAGCGGTATCTCCAAAAATAGTTTCTGGACGCGTTGTTGCAATCGTTAATTTATCTTCAGATCCTTCAATTTTATATTCTAAATAATAAAGATTTCCTTGTTTTTCAATATGAATAACTTCTTCGTCAGAAAGTGTTGTTTTCGCTTCAGGATCCCAATTTACCATTCTATATCCACGGTAAATCAATCCTTTATTATATAAATCAACGAAAACTTTAATAACAGATTCAGACAACGCTGGATCCATAGTAAAAGCTGTACGTTCCCAATCACAAGAAGCACCAAGCTTTTTTAATTGCTCTAAAATTTTACCTCCATACTCATGTTTCCATTCCCAAGCATGCTCTAAAAATTCTTCACGCGTTAAATCGTTTTTATCAATTCCTTGTTCTTTTAACTTGGCAACAACTTTTGCTTCGGTAGCAATAGAGGCGTGATCGGTACCAGGAACCCAACAAGCATTTTTACCTTGTAAACGTGCACGACGAATTAATACATCTTGAATTGTATTGTTCAACATATGCCCCATATGTAACACTCCAGTAACGTTTGGCGGCGGAATTACAATCGTATATGGTTCTCTATCATCTACTTCAGAATGAAAGTAATTATGCTTCATCCAGTAATCGTACCACTTCCCTTCTACTTCTTTAGAATTATATTTTGATGGAATATTCATCTGTTTTTTATATCTTTATAACCAAATAATTAAGCTCTGTGCTTTTTGGCATTATTTTTGAAATTCAATTAAGCAAAAATACAACTATCTCTGAGGTACAGAAAATAAGATGTCGATTTTTTTAAAACTAAAAAAATAACCCTAAATTTGTGGTGGTTTAAACCCCTAAATTAAATTTATCTATTATGAAAACAATTTTATCAATTATTGCTGTTTGTTTTATTACGTTAACAGTAAGCGCTCAAGAATTTAAATTTGAAACTGAAACTATTAACTATGGAAAAATAGCTGTAGGATCAGAAGGAACACGTGTGTTTGAATTTACAAACGTAGGTGATGCTCCTTTAATTATTAAAGATATAAAGTCTACTTGTGGATGTACCGTACCTAAAAAACCTGAAGCACCAATTATGCCAGGACAAAAAGGTGAAATTTCAGTTTCTTACGACACCAAAAAACCAGGAGGTTTCTCTAAAGCTATTACAGTAATTTCTAATGCTAAAAAGAAAAGAACAATGCTTAAAATTAAAGGTTTTATTACTAAAGATGCAGCTCCTGCAAAAGCAAAGGATGCAGTAAGTGATAGTGAGTAATTACTACAACAAATCAATATAAAAAAAGCGTCAATTTTAAAATTGACGCTTTTTTTATATTGATTTTTCTAATCGAAATTCAAACTTTAAATCAGTTACTCCTCTTCTAACGTTCATTTTAATCTTCTTGTTTGGCTTTGTTTGAAACAAAGTCATTATTTTTTCTAAAGTATATTCATAAGCTTGTTTTCCGTTAATTGATTTTATAATATCATCTTTTAAAAATCCTGCTTTATAAGCAGGAGACCCCTCAACAACTCTATCTATTTTATATTTCGGTTTAAACTTATAGTGGTAAGTACTAACAAATGAAAGAACATTATTTTTATTGGTGGATTTTCTCCCGTAACCAATATTAGCAGTATTTACAGTTCTTTCTTTAACCAATTCTTGTCCATCATAAATAATATGTAAACCACTCATATTATAGTAGAAACCGTCTTTTAGAGAGGCATTCTTTTTTAAAGTGATTTTTTTATTCGGATAATCAATCCATATTTTAAATCGTTTTAAAATATTACCACCAATACTACCATTTCTCCCTTTAAACTTTCTTGCATTAAATGTTGTTACTGCATCTAAAAAAGAAACCGTTGGTTCTTTAATTAAAAACTTACCTAATGCCACGTAGGGGATCCTACTTCTGTTTCCATAAATAGTTCCGCTAAGTCCTTCTCCTAAAATATCTTTAAAATGTTTTATAGGCGTTTTTATAATTTCTTTGCTATCTTCAAACAACCACATTGCATCACTTCCTCCTGTATCTATTAACAATTTCATTGGAGTTTTCACATTGTTTATAGTGTCAATCCTAGCTTCAACATTTATATATGGCTTATTACGATAGAACTGCAATGGAAAAATTTCACATTTTCTACATTTTGATTCTTTATATGTTTTAGGGTTATAAAAAACAATTTTTTTAGTACTGTAATTTACTTTAACAACAACATCCTTCAATAAATCATAGCCTATAATACCATGAATAGTGGTTCCCATTTTTGCAGATAAACTAAAAGCATCATTTAAAATAACATATAAATCTTGGTTAGCACTTAATATGTTTTTAACCCTAAAGTTATTCCCTTTTGATAATAAAGCTTCAATTGGTTCTCCATCACCTAACCCCCTTATAAATACTTTTTTAACATTATTTAAACCTAGGCTATCGTTTTCTGTTAAATTAAATAAGATCGTTTTATTAACTCCTGTATCCATTATAAAAGACAATTTATGTCCGTTAATTTCTAAAGGAATCACTATTAAATTATTTATTAATTTAAATGATACTTCTTGCTTTTCTTTATTTTTTCCATAAAATTTAAATTTCTTTTGAGAATAAACTGACAAACAAGTAAGGAAGGCTACAATATAAAGTATCTCTTTTTTCAAATAGTAAAGTGTTAATGGTTAATCTTAAAGATACAATCTTCATTTTAATTTTCAACAATTTTATGATTTTTTTAACCTCTATTTTAATAAACAACAAGTTTATTTTATCAAAAATAATTCGCAAATTTGCTTTTCAAACTACTAATACTATTTACAATGCCAAACATTTCTATAAAAGGAAATTCTATGCCTCAATCACCAATACGTAAATTGGTGCCTTTTGCTGAGGCTGCTAAAAAAAACGGAACTAAAGTTTTTCATTTAAACATTGGTCAACCAGATATAAAAACACCACAAGTAGCGCTTGATGCTGTTAAAAATAATACCATTGAAGTATTATCATATGCACGTTCTGAAGGTTCTGAAGAATACCGAACTAAATTAGCTAACTATTATGCTAAAAACGACATTCATGTTAATGCAAATAATATTGTAGCTACCACTGGTGGCTCTGAAGCATTATTATTTACCATTGGTAGTATTACCGATCCGGGTGATGAAATTATTATCCCTGAACCTTTTTATGCGAATTACAACGGGTTTTCAACTGCTTCTGGAGTAAAAGTGGTTCCTGTTATTTCAAAAATTGAAAATAACTTTGCGTTACCTGCTATTGAAGACTTCGAAAAGCTAATTACCTCGAAAACCAAAGCAATTTTAATCTGTAATCCTGGAAACCCAACCGGATATTTATACAGTGCTGACGAAATTGAAAAATTAAAGCAAATTGTTTTAAAACACGATTTATTTTTAATTGCTGATGAAGTATATCGTGAGTTTACGTATGATGGTGAAAAGCACAATTCGATAATGACTTTAAACGGTTTAGAGCAACATGCTATTATGATAGACTCTGTCTCTAAACGTTATAGTATGTGTGGTGCAAGAATTGGTTGTATTGTTTCTAAAAATGAAGAATTTGTTAATACTGCTATTAAATTTGCACAAGCACGTTTAAGTCCGCCAACTTATGCTTTATTAGCCAGTGAAGCTGCTTTAGATACGCCTCAAAGTTATTTTGATGACGTTATTGAAGAATATGAAGGTCGTAGAAATACGTTAGTTACTGAATTACAAAAAATTGATGGTGTAAAAGTGGCAAATCCAAAAGGAGCCTTTTATTGTGTTGTTCAACTTCCTGTTGCTAATGCTGATCATTTTGCACAATGGATTTTAGAAGAATTCAACGATAATAACGAAACAATTATGGTTGCACCTGCAAGTGGATTTTACTCTACCGAAGGAGAAGGTAAAAATCAAGTTCGTATCGCTTATGTTTTAAATAAAACTGATTTAAAACGCGCTGTAGAAATTTTAAAAATCGCTTTAACACAATACAATAAGTAATTCTTTGAATATTAAAGAAAACATATCATTAAAAAAATACAACACGTTTGGCATTCATGTAAATGCCAAGCGTTTTGTTACTATAGATTCACTTTACGATTTACAACAGCTTTTAAAAAAAGAAAAAGACATCTTTTTAATTTCTGGAGGAAGTAATATGTTGCTTACTAAAGATATTGAAAAATTGGTGGTACATATTAATATGAAAGGAATTTCTATTGATAGAGAAAATAATAACAATGTACATTTAACGGTAAATGCAGGTGAAAATTGGCATGAATTTGTACTTTGGTGTGTTTCTGAAAATTATGGAGGTATTGAAAACTTATCACTCATTCCTGGAAATGTAGGTACTTGCCCTATTCAAAACATTGGTGCTTATGGTATTGAAGTTAAAGACACCATTACTCGTGTAGAAGCTGTTGATATTAAAACAGGCAAATTAGTAACCTTTTCTAATGCTGAATGTGAATTTGGTTATCGAAATTCTATTTTTAAAAATATTGTTAAAGGAAAATATATTATTACAGCTGTTAGTTTTAAACTTACCAAAAATGAACACAAGCTTAATTCTTCTTATGGTGCTATTGAAACAGAATTAGTTTCTAAAAACATTATAAATCCTACAATAAAAAATATTTCTGATGCAGTAATTGCTATACGTCAAAGTAAATTACCCGATCCTAAAAAAATTGGAAATAGCGGAAGTTTTTTTAAAAATCCAGTAATTTCTAAAGCTGATTTTGATAAACTTCAAAAAGAATTTTCAACAATACCTAGTTACGTTATTTCAGAATCTGAAATAAAAGTACCCGCAGGTTGGTTAATTGAACAATGTGGTTTTAAAGGTAAAAGTTATGGTGATTATGGCGTACATGAAAAACAAGCTTTAGTACTTGTTAATTATGGAAATGCTACAGGTATCGAAATTTACGAACTAGCGCAAAACATTCAAAAAACAATTAAAGATACTTTTTCTATTGATTTAGAAATTGAAGTTAATATTATTTAATCTTCTTTTTTCAAAATTTCAACATGTCGTATTAACCTCTTAGTTTCTAACCCTAAAGTGCCATTATAAACACCTCGTATTCTTCCTTTTTTATCGACTAAAACAAAATTTTCTGAATGTATAAAAGCAGCTGTATTTTGTGTTTTCTCGAAATCTTCATCTGCAAAATACCCTTTTCTTGCTAAGTTATAAATATGTTTTTTATCTCCTGTTACTAAATTCCATTTACCAGATACAATCTCATTATCTAAAGCATATTTTTTTAAAACTGAAACGGAGTCTTTAACAGGCATAACAGTATGCGACAATAATAAAACAGAAGAATCATTCTTATATTTTTCTTGAATTTTACTCATGTTTTTTTCAAGAACAGGGCAAATTCCAGGGCAAGTAACAAAGAAAAAATCTGCAACATAAATTTTCCCTTCGTAGGTCTTATTTGTTATAATTTTTCCTTCTTGATTTATTAAATTAAAATCAGGAATTGTATGTATATTATTATATTCTGACGAACTTTCTGCTATCCATTCTGGTGTAAATTCTGCTGAATTAAAAAAAGGCAATACTGTTTCTTTATCTATTTTTACTTCATTTTCAATTTTGGTTTTACATGCCGTAAAACTTATCATCAAAAAAAATAATACGAATATGTTCTTTTTCAATTTATGTTTTTTTAAAAATATCATTTAATTCTTTCATTTTCAATAGCTACCGAGTAACATTTTTTTAATCCTATCAATCCAAAACGTTCTCCATTTTTAGTTACAAAATTTGCTTTTATTTTTCCGTTAGGTTGCCATGTTTTTTGACGACCTTCTTCTCTTCCATCTTTAAAATTAAACTCATTTAATAATGCTCCGTTCATGTACCAATCTGTAATACTACCATTATATACACCATTAGTATTAAAATGATATTTAAACATTGGTTTGCCATTATCAAACCAACCAATATGAATTCCTGTTTTTAATCCGTTTGTATAAAAACGTTGAAACCATTTATTTCCGCTAATATACCAGCCGTTATAAATTCCGTGTTTTTTTCCTTGAAAATATACAGAAGTTGATTTTAATTTTTCTTTTGAATAATAATCTTCTACAATTCCTGAATATGGTGTTTCATTTAATAACAAAACACCATTTTTAAGATTAAAACTCTTATCTTTTTTATTCTTTTTTATATTCGGAATAATAATTTTATTGATTGATAAATCTTTTATTTCTTTCTCTTTAAAATTACATGAAATAAAAATCAGTATAATTACGATATAAATTTTCATGCTATTTAATTATCTTGTTACAACTCCAGCAGTACCGAAAAAACCATTTCCATTTAAATAAGGGTCTTCATTTGTAATGTGGTAATGATAAATTCCATCAGGAAAATCAGCAGTTACAGAAGTATAACCATGATAATCGTCTAAATCATCATTTGTAATTGTTTTTCCATCTTCTAAAGAACCATATACCGGAAATCCATCAGATAATAATCCTAAAAAAGCATCTTCACCAAAAGTATCTGTTAAAAACTTTGGCTTAATATGATAATGATATGTTGTCATTGCAGGATGTCCTAAATATTGATCAAAAGAATTAATTTCACCTGTTAAAGGTGCACCTCCTCCGGCATATTGATTGAAAAAAACAACACCATTTCTTGATATTCCTATTGGTCCCATTGGTGTTGCTGTTTTATTTACAGCTTCGCTTGGATTTAAAGACATGGTAAAAGTAATCTCCTGCTCTCCGATAGAACCTGGATTCTGATTCCAACTAGTATTTATACCGTTATAAGCTTCGTACATTGCGTTATCTGTTCCCCAATACGGGCTTTTATGATTTGGTAAATCGGTAGTTGTAAAAGTTACTATATTATCTGATATGGCATAAGAAACTGATGCTACATCATCAAATTTTGATAAAATACTTGTAATATCATAGTTTGTTACTTCAGGTGTATTTCCTCCTTCTTCTGTAGTATCATCAGATGAGCAAGCATAAAATAAACCTGCTATCATTATTAATACTGCTACTTTTTTAATTAATTGATTTTTTTTCATGTGTATCATTTTTAATTATTAGTTAAAATTACTCTCTAAGACTATTTACTTTCGCTATTAATTCATCTCTAATAACAGTATCACTAGCACTTAAAGGCAATTGATTTGTGCTTAATAAATTGGGGTTTTCTAAAGGATTTTCAATTAAATTATATAAAGCTTCACTTCCATCTGAAAACTGTATATATTTATGAGTTGAATTTCGAATAGTATAATTTACTGTTCCGTTGTCTTCGCCGATTTCGGTATATGTATAATCTCTAAAACTAGTATTTGAAGTTGTAAATAATTCTTTAAAACTTTTACTATCATTTATTTCTGTAGTACCTGTACCAGCTATATCTGAAATTGTTGCAAATAAATCAGTTGTATTTAATAAAGCATCTTCTGACTCACTAAATCGATTTATATTTTTACCTGATATAATCATTGGTACATTAACACCTCCTTGATATACGCTTCCTTTTGCTCGCTGACTAGCATACTCTTGAACAACTTGATTCGGCGTACCATTATCTCCTATAAAAATGATAACAGTATTATCTTTTTCTTCTTGTGACATTGAAGCTAAAAGTCTTCCTACTTCGGTATCTAAAGCTTCTAACATAGCCATATAATACGGTTGTGGATTTGCATCAATACTTGCTTGATCTGAAGATAATGATTGTGTATGTAAATTTGCAGGAGGTAAATGAAAAGGTGTGTGCGGAGCATTATAAGCCAACCATAAAAACCAAGGTTCTTTTTGTAAAGCTACCCAATCGATTGCTAAATCAGTAAATTTAGTGGTTGTATATTCTGTTGAATTTGTTGTTTGCTGATTTTCTGTAAAATTCCAATTAGTGTACGATTGTACACCTCCGCTTAACAAACCTGCGTAATATCCTACACCCATTTGTGCTGGATGTGAAGCATCTTTTGATAAATGCCATTTACCTATTACAGCATGATTATAACCCGAATTATTGTTATCTAAATGTTTTTGAAGTGATATTTCTGATGTTGATAACGCATCATTAACCTTCATTACATTTGTTCTAAAACCATATTTACCAGTTAAAATACTTGATCTTGTTGGTGTACACGTTGGGTATGACCATAAATTATTAAATTTAACCCCGTTATTAATCATACTTTGAAGGTTTGGCATTGTAGGTTTTTCAGTACCTACATTATACCCAGGAGTTGCATCTAACCCCATATCATCGGCTATAATTAATAAAATATTTGGTTTGTTGTTTGTTGAACCATCAGGATCATCTATTTCGTTAACGACATCTTTATCGCATGAAATAAATAAAATTATAATGATAAAAATAAGATTAGCAGTAGGTAGCTTCATGAATTTCACGTTTATTTTAAGACCTAAGTTTCATAAAAAGGTTTAAAATAAAAGCAATAAAAAAACAGGCTCAATAAATATTGAGCCTGTTTTTTTCTAATATCTAAATATTTTATTCCTTATCAAAAAACGCTTTATGAATAAATCCGGCTACAATTGCTCCTGCTATTGGTGCAACCCAAAACAACCAAGACTGTGTTAAATAACCACCGCCTGCAAATAATGCCTGACTCATAGAACGTGCAGGATTTACCGAAGTATTTGTAATTGGAATACTTATTAAGTGTATTAATGTTAAACCTAAACCAATAGCTATTGGAGCAAAACCTTTAGGCGCTCTTTCATTGGTACTTCCTAAAATAATTAATAAAAAGAACATCGTTAATAAAAACTCTGTTACAAAAGCTGATGTCATATTATAACCTCCTGGTGATAATTCTCCGTATCCGTTAGCAGCAAAACCACCAATAGTTTCAAAATCTGATTTTCCAGAAACAATTAAAAACAAAGCAGCGGCAGCTAAAATTGCTCCTACTAATTGAGAAATAATATATGGTATTAATTCTTTAGCAGAAAACTTTCCTCCTGCCCACAAACCTAACGAAACTGCAGGATTAAAATGCCCTCCAGAAATATGCCCAACAGCATATGCCATTGTTAAAACTGTTAAACCAAAGGCTAATGCTACCCCTACAAAACCTATTCCTAAATCAGGGAACCCTGCTGCAAAAATTGCGCTACCACAGCCTCCAAAAACTAACCAAAATGTTCCGAATGATTCTGCTAAATATTTTTTCATATATTGAATTTTTAAATAATTTATTTTTATTTATGACCCCTAAAAAAAAGAAAAGTCACATCTATAAATTTATAAATAATCAATCCCTTAAAACAGGAAGTTTGTATCTTTGTACTACTAAAATTTAAAAAAATGAAATTAGTTTTTCTTACCATCGGTTTATTAGCATTAGCTTTTGCAGGAATTGCTATAAAAATCTGGGCAAAAAAAGACGGAGAATTTGCGGGTACTTGTGCTAGTCAGAATCCTGTTTTAAATGAAAGTGGAGAAGCCTGTGGTTTTTGTGGTAAAACACCTGATCAATTTGATTCATGTGCAGAACCTGAACACGATAATTAACCATCTTTTTAATAACCATAATTTATACAAGTTTGTATAAATTATGGTTATTAAAAACTTTACTTCTATAAATTCACCTACTTATCTCTTACCAACTATTTCATATTTGTTTAGTATCATTTCAAATCATTATATTTATCAAATACAATTTCTAAACCTATACATTGGAAATAAACAAAGAAAAAGTACAAAACCATATTCAGTTAGCTAAAAAAGGAAATCAGGTTTCTTTTAATTTCTTGCTTGATACTTTTTGGACTAGTGTATATCATTATCAATTATCAAAAATTAAAAATGATAATGAAGCTGAAGACATAACAATTCGTACCTTTTCTAAAGCTTTTGATAAAATTGATACTTTTAATGATGAATATCAATTTAAAACATGGTTAATTACCATTTCTAAAAATGTATATATTGATTTTCTGCGAAAGAAAAAATCATCAATATTAACAGAAACTACCAAAGAACAAGAAGAAGCTGCTTTTAGAGTTATCGACAATTCTCCGTCTCCTGAAGACAAAATTATTACTGAACAAAACTTAGCAAAGCTTTTAAAAGATATTAAAAAGTTAAAGCCAAAATACCAAGAAGTTATCAATTTGCGTTTTTTTCAAGAATTGAGTTATAAAGAGATTTCTGAAAAAATAGAAGAACCTATTAATAATGTTAAGGTTAAATTACTGAGGGCTAAAAAATTATTAGCTGAAATAATAAAGAAGTCTTAACTTACACATATTTTAATTCCTAGATTTTCAAAACATTATGAAACGCTAAAATAAAATAGCTTTATTTTAATACGATCCCCTTTATGAAAAAACCTCTTTCTAATATACTTGGCCCTGGGCTATTATTTGCTGGTGCTGCCATAGGAGTTTCTCATTTAGTACAATCAACTAGAGCTGGTGCCGACTTTGGCTTTGGGTTACTTTGGGCGTTATTAATTGTTAATATTTTTAAATATCCATTTTTTCAGTTTGGTCCTCGTTATGCTGCTGCAACAGGAGAAACTCTATTAGATGGTTATAAAAAATTAGGCAAAGGTGTTTTGATGAGCTATTACATCTTAAATTTTATGATGATGTTCATATTTCAAGCTACATTAACAATTGTAACTGCTAGTTTGGCTTCAACTATTTTTGGTTTCACTAACGATCTCGTAATTTGGTCTTTAATTATCCTACTACTTAGTGTTGGAATTTTAGGAATTGGTAAATACAAATTATTAGACAACCTAATGAAGTATATTATTGCAATACTAACCATAAGTACCGTTATTGCCGTAAGTATTGCATTATTTAGCACTCAAAAGGGATTTAGTTTTCAGCAAATTATACCAAGCGGAACGGCTCAGATTACTTTTTTAATTGCTTTTTTAGGATGGATGCCTGCTCCTTTAGACATTTCTATTTGGCACTCTATTTGGTCTGTTGAAAAAAGTAAAACTACGTTTGAAAAAATTAAACCCAAGTACGCTATATTCGATTTTAATGTAGGTTATATTGGTACACTTTTTTTAGGAGTTTGTTTTGTAATACTTGGTGCATTGGTTATGTTTCAATCTGGAGAGTCTTTTTCATCTAAAGGAACTATTTTTGCTTCACAGTTAATCCATTTATACACAAAAAACCTAGGTGACTTCTCCTATTTATTTATAGGTATTGCTGCTTTTACAACCATGTTTAGTACTACTTTAACTACTTTAGATGCTTCACCGAGAGCCATGTCAATAACCTCGAATTTATTATTCAATAAAAAAACAAAATTAAATTATTGGTTTTGGATGTTCTTATTAACCATTGGTACTTCTGTTGTTTTAAAATACTTTTTAGCTGATATGGGATTCTTAGTTAAAATTGCTACTGTAGTTTCTTTTTTAACAGCTCCTTTTTACGCTATTTTAAACTATATACTCATTACTAGTAAGCACACTCCAAAAAAAAATCAACCAAAATTACCTCTGCGTATTTTAAGTATTAGTGGTATCGTTTTTTTAATCGTATTTAGTCTTTGGTTTTTAATCAATTTATAATACTTTTCTTCGTAAATTTGCTATTCAATTTTTCATTAAAATGGCAAACGAATCTGTAGTATTACCAGAAAGAGTAAAAAAACCAAAATGGTTACGTGTAAAATTACCTGTAGGTAAAAAATATACCGACTTAAGAGGTTTAGTAGATAAATACAAATTGAATACTATTTGTACCAGTGGTAGCTGTCCTAATATGGGAGAATGTTGGGGAGAAGGTACTGCAACATTCATGATTTTAGGTAATGTATGTACCCGTTCTTGCGGATTTTGTGGTGTAAAAACTGGTAGACCAGAAACGGTAGAATGGGATGAACCTGAAAAAGTTGCGCGCTCTATTAAGTTAATGAGTATTAAACATGCGGTTTTAACCTCTGTAGATAGAGACGATTTAAAAGATGGTGGTTCTATTATTTGGGCAGAAACTGTAAATGCCGTTCGTAGAGCAAATCCAAACACTACTTTAGAAACATTAATTCCTGATTTTCAAGGAGATGAAAAATTGATTGATCGAATTATTGAAGTTGCTCCAGAAGTAGTTTCTCATAATGTAGAAACTGTTCGTAGGCTAACGCGTGAAGTTCGTATTCAAGCAAAATATGATCGTAGTTTAGGAGTTTTAAAATACCTAAAAGAAAACGGAATGCGTACTAAATCTGGAATTATGTTAGGTTTAGGTGAAACTGAAGAAGAAGTTATTCAAACCATGAAAGATTTACGTGGTGTTGGTTTAGATGTTATTACTATTGGGCAATACTTACAACCTAGTAAAAAACATTTACCACTGAAAGAATTTATTACTCCCGAACAATTTAAAAAATATGAAACATTAGGCTTAGAAATGGGCTTTATGTATGTAGAAAGTGGTCCTTTAGTACGTTCTTCATACAAAGCACACAAACATGCGAGTTAAGTTTAATGATTCCTTAACGTTTTAACTGTTTAGTGTTAAAAAAATGTCAAATGCTTAAAATTTAATTATTATACACGTTTTTATTTTTACTTTTGCAGAGTACTTATTTAACAAGTATATGAAAAGAGCCTTGTAAACTGTTTTCATTGTGTAAATTATTTGAATTAATTGATTAAAAAAAACCCGCTCTTTGAGTGGGTTTTTTAATTTTATAAATGATCCGTAATTTTTAAAAAATCATTTTTACATTACTTTTCAGTAAAACTGACTGTTTTTTACAACTATTTACCCTCACATCTTTAACACGACTTATTAAATATTTAATGACTACTTTATTTTATTAACAGCTAAACAACAAAAGCCCTATTTATTATATATTTCACAAACAAAACACACAATACTGTTAATAAATAATAAAAAACACTATTTTAACTCACAAAAATTATGAAAAACACTTTTTGGCATAATACTTGCAAATGAGAATAATGAAAACAACTTTGTAAACTGTTTTCATTGTGTAAACTATTTGAATTAGTTAATAAACAAAAGCCCACTCATACGAGTGGGCTTTTTGTGTTTTATAAAATAAAAGAAACGTTTTTCGTTTCACTGCATTACTTTAAATAGCACTTATAATATCGTATTTGGTAATTATATGATGTTTTTCATTACCTAAATCAACCAATACAGCTTGATTATCTTTTGTTATCAATTTAGAAACCTCATCAATAGAAGCTGTTAATTTTACCACCGGATACATAGCACCCATTACTTCTTTAATTGGTTTATCTGCTATATTTTTATCTGCTATATAACTTCTTAATAAAGCAGATTCATCTACAGAACCTACAAAACCATTAACATCTCTTACCGGAATTTGTGAAATTTTAAACTCACGCATTCTTTCAATTGCATGCGACACCAATTCTTCTGTTTGCGCGGTTACTAATGATTTATCAACATGTGCCTTTATTAAATCTTCAGCCGTTGTTACTGCTTCTTCTAAGAAACCACGCTCACGCATCCAATCATCATTAAACATTTTTCCTACATACCTACTTCCATGATCATGAAATAATACAACCACAACATCATCCTTTGTAAAATGTTCTTTTAACTGTAATATTCCTTTTACTGCAGATCCTGCTGAATTACCAACAAAAATACCTTCTTCTTTTGCTATTTTACGCGTATAAACCGCTGCATCTTTATCGGTTACTTTCGTAAATCCATCAATTAAAGAAAAATCAACATTTTTAGGTAAAATATCTTCCCCAATTCCTTCTGTGATATATGGGTAAATTTCATTTTCATCAAAAATACCAGTTTCGTGATATTTTTTAAATACAGAACCATAAGTATCAATTCCCCAAATTTTAATATTCGGGTTCTTCTCTTTTAAAAATTTTGCTGTTCCCGAAATTGTTCCTCCAGTACCTACTCCTACTACAAAGTGTGTAATTTTACCCGCTGTTTGTTCCCAAATTTCTGGTCCAGTTTGCTCATAATGTGTTAATGCATTACTAGGATTATCATATTGATTCACATACCACGAGTTTGGTGTTTCTGCTCCTAAACGCTTAGAAACCGAGTAATATGAACGAGGATCATCTGGTTCTACATTTGTAGGACATACAATAACCTCTGCTCCTACAGCACGTAAAATATCCATCTTTTCTTTAGATTGCTTGTCAGAAATCACAAAAATACATTTGTAGCCTTTTATAATTGCTGCCAAAGCCAATCCCATACCAGTATTTCCAGAAGTTCCTTCAATAATGGTTCCTCCTGGCTGTAAACGACCATCTGCTTCTGCATCTTCAATCATTTTTAACGCCATTCTATCTTTTATAGAGTTTCCTGGATTAAAGGTTTCTACCTTCGCCAAAACCAAGGCATCAATTTCTTTGGTTACTGAGTTTAACTGAACTAATGGTGTATTACCAATAGTTTCTAATATGTTTTTTGCGTATTTCATTTCTTAATTTTACAGCTGCAAAGGTAATTTCTTTTTGGGCGTTCCACAAGTGTCGTGCTTTCATTACTCGCTTTTTTTAGTTTTGTTCTCGATACAAATTTGTTCATTCTTCACAAATTAACTCGAACTAAAAATAAAAAAGAGCTCAAACACACCATTCAATCACTAACGCAGCTAATTTATTAAGGCTAGTTTATAAATAAGAAATTGTTCTCTATATTTTTTATTTCGCTATGCTCAATAAAAAACACTCGAACTGACATGATTTATTAAAAGCTACTACTAATCAAAATAAAAAATCTCATTTTTATAATTAAATTATATTTTATCTGTTGTCACTTCGAGTGATTTCGATGTAAGAGAAATTGTATCGAGAAATAGTTTCTCTTAAAATAGTTCTCGATACATTTTTTATTTCGCTATGCTCCATAAAAAACACTCGAACTGACAGTTAAATAATCTATAACTTAATACATAAGTTTAGCCCTGATTGTAGCATTTGTTTGAGCTCCTCGCGGAGAGCGAGTGCGGAAAGCGGGAAATAGCTTCTAAAAAAAATGTTAGAAATAAATACGACGTTTTAAAAATTGTACTTAGGCAAACTTTATCGATTTTGAAGGCTGTATTTTTGTGATAATATAAGATGGAATTATCAGCATTAAAAAACACAATAACAGCGTACCTATATTTAATAAAACTACCGCTAAAGGATTAATATGAACTGGTACTGTTGCTACTGAATATGTTGCTGGATTTAAGCTTATAACCTCAAAATACTGCTGAATTAACAGGATTGAAATCCCTATTAAATTTCCCCAAAACAATCCTTTTAAAATTAAATAAGAGGCATTGTATAAGAATATTTTTTGAATACTCCAATTAACACTTCCCAATGCTTTTAAAACACCTACCATTTGCACTCTCTCAAGTATTAAAACCAACAAGGCTGTGATCATATTAATACCTGCTATTAAAATCATGATACCGATAATAAACCATACATTATTGTCAAAAAGTTTTATCCATTCGAAAATTAGCGGATAATTTTCAATAATTGTATTACTATTTAACGTTGCTCCAATGGTGCTATAAATTTCGTTTCCTTTTTCAGTTAATTGCTCAAAATCATCAATTAAAACTTCAAATCCGCCAATTTGAGTATCATTCCATCTATTAATTTGACGTACTTCTCTAATATCACCAATTAACATTGTTTTATCAAACTGCTCAAAACCGGTATTATAAATACCTACAATAATCGGTTTTCGCATTTTATATTTCAATCTACTTTTTTCTGCGCTAAATAAAGTTTGAATCGTATCATTTAATTTAAAATGTAATCGATTTGCAATAGATTCTGATATTAATATTTCTTTATTTCTATTTTGGTTAAAGTCTGGTAATCGCCCTTGGGTTAAATATTCTTTAAAAAATGAAAAATCATAATCTGAAGAAACGCCTTTAAAAACAATGGCTTCAAAATCGGTTGGAGTTCTGATAACTCCACCAACGTTCGCAAAAACCTGTACGTTTTTAATACCTGTAATATTTTTAAATTCTGGATAAAAATCTTGATTTTTACTTATAGGAACCGTAGAAATATCTGAATTATTAGTGTCGTAATTCACGATTTGAATATGACCTTTAAAACCTGTCATTTTATCGCTAATTTTTTTTTGAAAACCAGCTGCTATCGATACTGCTATTAGCATAATAGCAATACCTAAAGTAATAGCAATCGTAGCAATTTTAATAATTGGCGATGAAATATTACTTTGATACTCTTTACCTGTAATAATTCGTTTGGCTATAAATAATTCGAAATTCAAAAGTTATCATTTTTACAAATTCAAAAGTAATTAATTATAACTTAACTGATATTATGAAACACCTGATTTTAAATTATCTCCTCTTTTTCTTATAATAAGATTTTTAATGTTAATTTTATATTTTAATATTCTTTTAGATGAAAAACAATTTTAGTTACCTTATTTTATTTTTATGCGCTGTTAATTTTTTATTTGTAGCATGTGCTAAACAACAAAAACATACTATTAAAAAAACAGCTACAGTTAATGAAGTAGTTAAAAATTTAAAAATTAGTGCTGATAGAACTGGTTTATACCTCTCTAAATTAAAAGGCAAAAATGTTGCTATTGTAGCTAATCAAACTTCAGTATTAAGTATTTTACAAAGAGCAGAAGTGGCACCGAATGTGATGGGAAGTAAATTAGTACAACATCATTTGGTAGATTATTTACATACCTATAATAACATCAACATAAAAAAAGTATTTGCTCCCGAACATGGTTTTCGTGGTAAAGCAGACGCTGGTGAAACTGTGATTGATGGTATTGATAAAAAAACACAATTGCCAATTATTTCGCTCTACGGAAAGAACAAAAAACCTTCGTCTGAGCAATTAAAAAATATTGATGTAGTAGTTTTTGATATTCAAGATGTTGGTGCTCGTTTTTACACGTATATATCTTCGCTACATTACGTTATGGAAGCTTGTGCTGAACAAGGCATTGAAGTTATTTTACTCGACAGACCAAACCCGAATGGACACTATATAGACGGCCCTGTATTAGAAACTGCTCATAAAAGTTTTGTAGGAATGCATCCTGTTCCTGTTGTATATGGAATGACTATTGGCGAATACGGACAAATGATTAATGGTGAGAAATGGTTAAAAAACGGAATTCAATGTGATTTGACTGTTATTCCTTTAGAAAATTACACTCATAATACGCAATATAACTTACCTATAAAACCATCGCCAAATTTACCGAACGATAAAAGTATAAACTTATACCCGAGTTTGTGTTTTTTTGAAGGAACAAATGTTTCTGTAGGTCGTGGTACTGAAATGCAGTTTCAAATTGTTGGTTCGCCTTTATTCTCTTTAAAAAATGATTTTTCATTTACTCCAAATCCAAATTTTGGAAGCAAATATCCGAAGCATAAAAACAAGGCTTGTTTTGGTTATAACCTAACAGAAAACGAACATTTAAATACACTAAACTTAAATTGGTTGCTTACTTTTTATAAAGACTATAGTAGTTTTAAAAACGCACAAGGATATCCGTATAAAGAATCTTTTTTTAATGCTTTTTTTACAAAATTAGCGGGAACAGAAAAATTACAACAGCAAATTAAACAAGGATTTACCGAAGAAGAAATTAAAGCGACTTGGAAAAATGATTTAGATAATTTTAAAGTAATTAGAGCAAAATATTTAATTTACAAATAAGTATTAGTCTTTAAAAAACTTGATAAAGTGTTGTTACAATAATTCCTTTACCATCGTTTAAACTAGTAGCTACTAATTGTTTTTCGCTTTTTACTTTAAAATTGAATGGTGATGCTAAGAGGTTTAATCCGCTTTGTTTTTTTAATCGAATTCCTTGTCCTGAAATAATATCTTTATTAGGTATAAAATCTCCAACTGGTAAATGTTCTGTTAAAATAACATATTTAAAACGGACTAATTTACTCACTATACTTGCTACTTCTGCATTTGATAAATGTTGTAGTACCTGTCTTATTAAAACACAATCTGCCTCGGGCAAATCGTCTTCAGCAATATCTAAACAATGAAATGCTAAATTAGTTGCCGTAAACTTTTCTTTATTATGCTCTATAAGAGCTGCTACAATATCTACACCTATATATTTTTGGGTATGCATTACCAATTGTGAACCAATATTAAAATCACCACAACCTAAATCACAGACCGATAACGAGCTTTTAAATGATGTTAAAAATGAAGTTACAGCGGCTATGTAGGGATTTACAATTTCTGGTTGATGAGATCCTAAGCCTGAATAAAAATCAGCATTATTATCGCCCCAAAGTTTCATAGCATATACTTGTTCCATAGCATCTTTTGTAGGCCAAGGTGTTTTTTGTACTTTTTCTAATTTCATTTTAAAACCTAACTAATATTACTCCAAAGTCCGCTTGTTTTTTGTATTTGACTATATACTTTTAATAAACTAGCATTTTGGGGTTTAGTAATAGTTGCATCTTCTTCTAAAACACGAATAGCTGTTTGTCGTGCTTTGTGCAAAATAGCTCCGTCTTTTACAACATCTGCAATTTTAAGGTTTAATACACCGCTTTGTTGTGTACCCATAATATTACCGGGACCACGGAGTTTTAAATCTACCTCTGCAATTTTAAACCCGTCAGTAGTTTCAACCATCGTTTGTAAACGTGTTTTACTATCTGAAGATAATTTAAAACTCGATAATAAAATACAATAACTCTGCTCTGCTCCACGTCCTACTCTACCTCGTAGCTGATGTAATTGACTTAACCCAAAACGTTCTGCACTTTCAATAACCATTACAGACGCATTTGGTACATTTACACCAACTTCAATTACCGTAGTTGCAACCATTATTTGAGTTTCTCCTTTTACAAAACGATTCATTTCATATTCTTTATACGCAGGCTTCATTTGCCCATGCACAATACTAATTTGATATTTTGGAGACGGAAAATCACGAACAATACTCTCATAACCATCCATTAAATCTTTGTAATCCATTGCTTCAGATTCTTGAATTAAAGGATAAACCACGTAAGCTTGACGCCCTTTATTTATTTCATCTTTTAAAAACTTAAAAACACTTAAACGGTTGCTATCATAACGATGCACTGTTTTAATTTCTTTACGCCCAGGAGGCAATTCATCAATTACCGAAATATCTAAATCTCCATAAACCGACATTGCTAATGTTCTCGGAATTGGTGTTGCGGTCATTACCAATACATGCGGTGGCACAGATTTATCAACTCTTACCGAAGGAAGGTTATTTAAACTAGTTTCTAGTTTTGATATAACGCTTTCTAAATCTTCTGTAATTTCTTTTTCACTTAATCGAATAATCTGATACCCAAAATCATTTAAAATTGTGGTTCTTAAGTTAACTGCTGCTATTTGTTCGGGTGTAACATGGTATTTTCCATCAACCTCTACAATTAATTTCTTCTCTAAACAGATAAAATCGACCATAAACTCATCAATAATATAATATCTTCTGAATTTAAAAGTGGTTTTTTTAGTGCTTAAAACTTCCCACAAAACTCTTTCTTCTTTGGTTGTTTTATTTTTACGTTTTAACGCTATTTCTTTTAATAATTTATATTCCGATGGATGTGTTTCTAGATATTTTTCACGAACAGCCTTCCCTTTTTCTTCAGAAATTGCAGTTACCGGATTTTTCTCCCATAATTTTGATCTTTGTGCTACTCCAAAACGATGTTGCTCATCAATAATTGAAATTCCTAAATTCTTAAACTGTACTTTATCTTCTAAAATGGCATGCGTTCCTATTAAAATATGCACAGATCCGTTTTCTAGACCAGTGTGAATTTCACGACGCTTTTTTATTTTACTAGACCCTGTAAGTAATTCAACTTTTATTGTTGTTCCTTCTAAAAGCTCTACGATTCCGTGATAGTGTTGGGTTGCCAAAATTTCGGTCGGTGCCATTATTGTTGCTTGATAGCCGTTATCAATTGCAATTAACATAGTTAATAAAGCTACAATTGTTTTACCAGAACCAACATCACCTTGCAATAAACGATTCATGTGCGCACCAGAACCAATGTCTTTTCTTATTTCTTTTAAAACTCTTTTCTGAGCATTGGTTAATTCAAAAGGTAAATTATTTTTATAAAAATTAGTAAACTGTTCTCCTACTTTCTCAAAAATATAGCCTTTAATTTTTGATTTTCGGATGAGTTTTTTTTGAAGTAATTGTAATTGAATAAAAAATAATTCTTCAAACTTTAAGCGATATTGAGCCTTTGCCAATAATTCTTGACTTTTAGGAAAGTGGATATTTAACAAAGAGTCTTTTTTTCCTAATAACTGATTTTCATCAATTAAATACGTTGGTAACGACTCTTCTATTTGTCCGAATGCTTGCTGAAATAAATTCTGAATAAAACCTCTTAAAACTTTATTACTAATTCCTTTATTACTTAATTTTTCTGTGGATGGATATACAGGCTGCATAGACGTTTGCAACTTACTTTTATACTCTTTTACCGTTTCCATTTCTGGATGCGGCATGTTTGCAACATTATTATACCAATTTAATTTTCCGTAAATCACATACGGAACATCCGTTTTTAAACTATCCTTTATCCATTTTGCGCCTTTAAACCAAACTAAATCTAACGAACCCGTAGCGTCAGAAAATGTTGCCACTAACCTACTGCCTCTTTTTTGCTGCACTTCTTTAACACTCGTTATCTTACCAACCACCTGAACCTCAGCAGTATTTTGCGACAATTCTTTTATGGTATAAAACTGAGTTTTATCAATATAGCGAAACGGAAAAAGGTACAATAAGTCATTGCACGTTCTTACACCTAACTCGGTAAACAACAATTCTGCTCGAGCAACACTAACGCCTTTTATGTATGTTACAGGATGATTTAAATTCATTAAATACGAAAATACAAAAAGACATTAAAATCAACTATCTTTGCACTCTTAAATTCACCAAATGAGATTACATAGAAATTTAGTTTACGCAGTAATAGATAGTTTACGTGACGTTTTTAACGACGACGTATATGCTGACAAAGCTGTTGAAAAGGCATTAAAAAGAGATAAAAGATGGGGCGCACGAGATAGAAAATTTGTTGCTGAAACTATTTATGATATCGTACGTTGGAAACGTTTATACGGTGAAATTGCCGATGTAAAAACTCCATATTCTAGACCCGATTTATGGCGTTTACTAGTGGTTTGGTGTGTGTTAAGAGGTATTAAATTACCAGATTGGAATCAGATTGAAGAAACACCAACCAGAAGAATTAAAGGTCGTTTTGATGAGCTTTCACAAACTAGAAAATACAGAGAATCTATTCCTGATTGGATAGACGAATTAGGTGTTAAAGAATTAGGTGAAGATATTTGGACAAAAGAAATGGCTGCTTTAAATAAACGAGCAGATGTTATTTTACGTACAAATACTTTAAATGTTACAAAAGAGCACTTACAAAAGGATTTAAAACAAGAGGGTATTGAAACCGAATTTATTAATGGCTGTGATGATGCTTTGCGTTTAGTAGAACGTGCCAATGTTTTTAAAACAGAAGCTTTTCATAAAGGTTTCTTTGAAGTACAAGATGCTTCATCTCAATTAGTAGCTGCTTATTTAGATGTTGAACCAGGTATGAAAGTAATTGATACTTGTGCTGGTGCTGGTGGTAAAACTTTACATTTAGCTGCTTTAATGAAAAATAAAGGGCAAATTGTTGCCATGGATATTTACGAAAGTAAATTGAAAAAATTAAAAGTTAGAGCCCGTAGAAATGGTATTAGTAATATCGATTTAAAAGTAATCGATTCTACCAAAGTCATTAAAAAACTATATGGTAAAGCTGATAGAGTTTTAATTGATGCTCCTTGTTCTGGTTTAGGTGTATTACGTAGAAATCCTGATAGTAAGTGGAAACTACAACCTGAATTTATAGATAATATCAAAGAAATTCAGCAAGATGTTTTGCAACGATATTCTAGAATGGTAAAACCTGGCGGTAAATTAGTATATGCCACTTGTTCTGTATTACCATCTGAAAACCAAGATCAAGTAAAAATATTTTTAGCTTCTGAAGATGGTAAAGATTTTACCCTTGTAAAAGACAATAAAGTATTGGCTCATAAATTTGGTTTTGACGGATTTTACATGGCGCAATTAGTTAGAAAATAACATTTCAAGATCATTTCTATTTTATTTTAAAATAATGATTTTTATAAAATTCAAAAGGCTCGTGATTTAAAATCACGAGCCTTTTTCAATCAACTATTAAAAACTAATTAATTACTAAAACAAACTTGTTAAGTAATTACACTTATATGACGGTACAGTTCTTACATCGTTACACAGAAACTTTACTTTAACACTTTTTTAAGATTACTTTTTTTTACTAAAAACAACACTCACTACTTTTATAAATTTTTATATACAATCGTTTATACTTATTTTAGAGGCAACTAACTAAAATTTTAAACTTATGACAAATTCAAACAAACCGAAGACCTTATTTTGGGTTATTGGTGTTATTTCATTGTTATGGAATGCAATGGGAGTTAATCAATACCTACAACAAGCTTACAATACCGCTACTTTTAAAGCAATGTATCCTGATGAAAAAGTATTAGAAATGGCACAAAACACTCCGTCTTGGGTTATGGCTGCTTTTGCTGTTGCTGTTTTTGGAGGTTTTCTTGGAAGTGTATTTTTATTACTACGTAAAAAAATTGCAAAACCGGTATTCTTAATTTCTCTAATAGCTATTGTTATACAAATGACATACAACGTATTTATGAGTGGCGCTTTAGAAGTATATGGTGCTGGAGTTTTAATAATGCCTTTTATGGTTATCGGATTTGCCTTTTTTATACTATGGCATACTAAAAAATGTGAAACCAAAGGTTGGCTTTCTTAATATTGAAAAAAATTAAAGCTGTCTTTTTAAACAGCTTTTTTATTCTATTAAGACAAAAATAAACTCGGCAACACAAGCTGGTTTTTCTTGCCCTTTTATTTCTATCAAGCAATTGAACGTTAATTTTTTCCCGTTAGGAAAATCTTCAATTTGTTTTAAAGAACTTATCAATCGTAATTGACTATTTACTGGGACTGAATTCGGAAAACGGACTTTATTTAATCCGTAATTCAAGCCCATTTTAACACTTTTAATTACTATTAAATCTGATATTAACTCAGACAACATGGCAACAGACATAAATCCGTGAGCCATTGTAGTTTTGGTCGGTGAGTATTTAGCCGCTTTTTCTTCATCAACATGAATCCATTGTTTATCTAAAGTGGCATTAGCAAAATCATTAATCATTTGTTGTGTTACCGTAAACCATTTTCCTTTTGGCAAAGCTTTACCCTCTAAAACATGTAACGCTGCTAAGTTTTCAAAAATTACTTTATTCATTTTTAGGTATTAATTATTTACCATATAAATCATCTTTTACCTTCGGCAACTCTAATTTATATTTTACAGCAATTGTTCTTATTATAAAAATAACCGTTGCGGCTATTACAAAATGTAAATCTTCATTTATAGTAAATTTTGCTAAAATAAGATATACCACTCCACCTGCTAAACAAGCAGAAGCATATACTTCTTTTTTAAAAATTAAGGGTACTTTTCTGGTAAGCACATCTCTAATTACACCTCCAAAAACAGCTGAAACCATTCCCATTACCAATGCTATAAATGGGTGTAAATCGTACGCCAAACCTTTTTGCAAGCCTAATAAGGTAAATACGCTTATACCAATGGTATCAAATAAAAACATGGTTTTTCGTAGTGGAGCAATTTTGCTTCTAAATAAAAAAGTTATTCCAACTGCTATTAAAATTATCCAGATATAATTAATATCGTTAATCCAATTTATTGGGTGTGCATTAATTAAAACATCTCGCATCATACCACCACCTACTGCTGTTACAAAAGCAATAATGATAACTCCAAATAGATCAAAGTTTTTTTTCATTGCAACCAATGCACCACTAATTGCAAAAGCAAATGTACCTACAATGTCAAGAGCGTAAATAATGTCCACTTATATGTTTATTTCAGAAATTCGTATTTGTAAAGTTCTTTCTACTTCTTTTATATTATTTCTTTCATTGTTAAGAATCAACACTAAAGAAACTCCTTTTTTACCTGCTCTTGCAGTTCTACCACTTCTGTGTGTGTAATATTCAATTTGTTCTGGTAATTGATGGTGTACAACAAATCCTAAATTATGTACATCAATTCCTCTTGCAGCAACATCTGTTGACACTAAAATTTGAAGATTCTCATTTTTAAAAGCACGCATTACTTTTTCACGATCTCTTTGTTGCATATCTCCCTCTAATGCCTCTACAGAAAAACCTTCTTCTTTTAACTCTTTCGTTAATTTTTGAGCTCCTGCTTTTGTTCTAGCAAAAATAATTCCTCTTTCAGCATTTCTTTTTTCTAAAAACTTAACAATTACATCTACTTTTTCTGGAATTGTAGTTTGTACAAACTGATGCGTTATGTTTGCGTTTACCAATGAATTTTTATTCACTTCAACCTGTTTTGCTGAAGCATCCATATATTTTTTAATAATATTTCTTATTTCATCTGGCATTGTTGCCGAGAACAACCATGTTTTTCTTGTACCTGAAGTATATTTTAAAATACGGTTGATATCTAATTTAAACCCCATACTCAACATTTCATCAGCTTCATCTAGCACTAAGGTGTTAATATCTTTTAAATCAACTTCACCTCTTTCTATCAAATCAATCAAACGACCTGGAGTTGCTACTACTACATGTGTAGTTCTTTTTAGATTATTAATCTGACGGTCAATTTTTTCTCCACCATAAACAGCTTCTATAAAAATCTTACCATCTACATATTTTGTAAACTTAAATAATTGTTTTTTTATTTGTTGCACCAACTCTCTTGTAGGCGATAATATTAACGCCTGAATTGTGTCTTTTGATGTATCTATCTTATGTAAAGCAGGCAAACCATACGCAGCAGTTTTACCCGTACCTGTTTGTGCCAACCCAATAAAATCAGCATTATTTTGTAATAAATAAGGTATTGCTTGTTCTTGTACTTCAGTAGGCGTTGTTATTCCTAACTCCTTTAATCCCTGAACATATTCTTTTCGTATTCCTAATGCTGTAAATGTTGTCATTCTCTTTATTTATAAATGCAAAGATATTGCTTTATTTTTTTCCTAAAAGTAAGTTTGTTATTTCTTTAGTGACTCTTTTTGGCTTTTGTGTTTTTGCGTCTAACAGGCAAAATGTGGTTTGCGATTTCACTAAAAGAGTTGCTCCTCTACGTATTTCGAAATGACGAACAGATTTTATTCCTGCTGTTTCACCCACCCATGTTTTAACAATAATTTCATCGCCTAAAATACCTTGTTGTTTGTAATCTATTTCATGGCGAATTACAAACCAAACATAATCTGGTTTTGGTACATCTTTTATTAACAACGACCAATGGTCTGCAGATACTTCTTGCATCCACTTTACATACACCACATTATTAACATGGTTATACTCATCTATTTCATTTGCAGTAGCAATGTATTTTTTTTCGTGAAAATTCATTCTACAAAACTACACCAATGATGTTAATTATTACTTAAATATATCCTCCATTTTGTTTCTGTACCATTTTATTGTTGATCTTCGAAGATTGAAAATTAAACATGAATAAAACAACAAGTAATTTTGGTACCGAGAAGGTTAGTAAACTTCTTTTAAAGCAAGCAATACCTGCTTCTATAGGAATTTTAGTAATGTCGTTAAACATGATTGTCGACACTATTTTCGTTGGTCGTTGGATTAGTGTTATGGCAATTGCTGCCATTACGGTTGTTTTACCAATTGCATTTTTAATTTCATCTATAGGAATGGGTATTGGTATTGGTGGTAGTTCTATTATTTCAAGAGCTTTAGGGAAAGGTAATACCAATAAAGCTTTTAAAGTATTCGGAAATCAAATTAGTTTAACCGTTTTCTTATCTGTATTATTTGTTGCTGTAGGAACTTTTTTTTGTTTTCCTATTTTACAATTATTTGGAGCTAAAGGTGCTATTTTAACTCCTGCTACCGACTACTTTCATGTAATTCTTTGGGGAGTACCTTTTTTAGCTTTTGCAATGATGGGAAATCCGGTAGCAAGAGCTGTTGGAAAACCTAATTATGCAATGTTTACGCTAATAGTTCCTGCGTTTGCTAATATTATTTTAGACGTTATTTTCATAAAATTTATGGATATGGGAATGTATGGTGCTGGATTAGCAACTTCTATTTCATACGCCGTTAGTGGTTTATTTATATTATGGTTCTTCTTATCTAAAAATACGGAGTTAAAAATTATTCCGAAGTATTTTAGTATTGATTTTTCAATTTTAAAAGAAATTATTGCTCTAGGTGGAATTACCATTATTAGACAAGGAACAATTAGTCTTTTAATTATTATTTTAAACTATACCTTATTTAAATATGGTGGAGAAATATCAATTGCAGTATATGGAATTATCAACCGAGTAATGCTATTTTCTCTCTTTCCTGTATTAGGAGTAACACAAGGTTTTTTACCTATTGCTGGTTTTAATTATGGTGCAAACAATACCGAAAGAGTTAAAGAGTCTATAAAAATTGCGATAACTTTTGGTTCGGCAATAGCAACACTTATTTTCATAGTAATAATGATTTTTCCTACTGAACTCGTAAGCCTTTTTACTGATAATAATAATTTAATTAACCTTACTTCTAGCGCTTTAATTATAACATTTTTAGCTACCCCTGTAATTACAATTCAACTCATAGGTTCGGCTTATTTTCAAGCAGCAGGAAAAGCTTTACCTGCTTTATTGCTAACATTATTAAAACAAGGTTTTTTCTTAATTCCGTTAGTATATATTCTACCTAAATTTTTTGGTATAAATGGTGTGTGGATGTCTTTTCCAATTGCTGATGTATTAGCTACATTGGTTACTTACTTATATTTAAACAGAGAAATTAAACGCAGTTTAAATTAAACTTTCTCCATTTAAATTTGTAGTTAACACATCGCTCATTAAGTTAAAAAACGGGCGTAAAGCTTTAAAGGATGTATTTACTTCGGATAAAAAATCTTTAGATAGCACTTCTTGGTCGGTAAAATTACGAACCGCAATAAATCCTTTTTTTCGCAATAAATCGATATCTGGATGGTTTTTATCAAAACCTCTTGGTGCTGATTTTAATTCTTCTCCTTCAAATTTATTTCCAAAAAGCTTTACAAATTCAGGATCTTTTAAAATATCTCTAAAATCAGCAGCATCCATTTCTATTTCCTTTCGAATACGTAATAAATCTTCTTTATTTGGCTCCCAAAATCCGCCAGCTAAAAAACTTTCTCCCGGACGAATACGTAAATAATATCCGCCTCTTAAATGTTTTCCTGCTCTAGAAAAAGAACCTGCAAAATGTGGTTGATATGGTGTTTTATCTTTCGAAAAACGAACATCACGGTAAATTCTGAATAGTTTAAACTTGTCTATTTCGTCGTGTGCCTCTAAATTTGTTCTTATTTCAGAATAAAAGTCTTTTGCATGATTTTGAACTTCTTTAAAAGCATCTTTTTGCTCAGTAAACCAATCGCGATTATTGTTTTCTTTTAATTCTTTTAAAAATTGAAGTGTTGATTTTTCTAATTGCATTACGATTGTTTTTGTTATTTGAAAGGTACAAAAAAACGCTGTAGAAAAAATCGACAGCGTTTAAGTATTTTGCGTTAGGGATTGAACGGTTTGTTTGAGCTCTTTTTTATTGTTAATTCGAGTGAATTTGCTTTTTCGCAAATTATTATCGAAAATACAATAAAAAAAGCGAGTAGTGAAAGCCCGCTCGAACGCCCTAATAATTATTTTAAACGTTGAATCTGAAATTCATAATATCACCGTCTTGTACAATGTATTCTTTTCCTTCAATACCTAACTTACCTGCTTCTTTAACTTTTTGCTCACCACCTAAAGTAGTATAATCATCATATTTTGTTACTTCGGCACGGATAAATCCTTTTTCGAAATCGGTATGGATAACTCCAGCCGCTTGTGGTGCTGTATCACCAATATTAATGGTCCAAGCTCTTACTTCTTTTACACCAACGGTAAAATAAGTTTGTAAATTTAACAACTTGTAAGCTGCTCTAATTAAAACAGAAGCTCCTGCTTCTTTTAAGCCCATATCTGCTAAAAACATTTCGCGCTCTTCGTAATCGTCTAACTCAGTAATATCTGCTTCTGTACCAACTGCTAAAACAATTACTTCAGCATTTTCATCTTTTACAGCTTCTCTTACTTTAGTTACATAATCGTTACCATTTACAGCAGCTCCTTCATCAACATTACATACATATAATACTGGCTTTGCTGTAATAAATTGTAGTGACTGAACAATTTCTTGGTCTTTTTCTGAAAACTCAATGGCTCTTACTGAAACTCCTTTTAATAAAGTTTCTTCAACTTTTAATAGAATTTCTAATTCTATTTGAGCTTCTTTATTACCAGTTTTAGCGGTTCTTTTTACACGCTCTAAACGTTTTTGAACAGTTTCTAAATCTTTTAATTGCAATTCAATGTCAATCGTTTCTTTATCTCTAATAGGATCTACAGAAGCGTCAACATGAATAATATTTTCGTTATCGAAACAACGTAAAACATGAATAATTGCATCTGTTTCACGAATATTTGCTAAGAATTGGTTTCCTAATCCTTCTCCTTTACTTGCTCCTTTTACCAAACCAGCAATATCTACAATCTCTACAGTTGCAGGCATTACTCTTTCTGGGTTTACCATACCTTCTAAAACCTGAATTCTAGGATCTGGTACATTTACAACACCTACATTAGGCTCGATAGTACAAAAAGGAAAGTTGGCACTTTGCGCTTTTGCATTAGATAAACAGTTAAATAAAGTTGATTTTCCTACGTTTGGTAATCCTACAATTCCGGCTTTCATTCTGTTCTTTTATTGAAAATTTTCGTTTGCAAATATACTATTTTTGGTTTCAAAAAAACATTTTACACTTTTATCAGTAATTAAACCAAATAACAACACAATATTTACTTTTTTAACATTTTTAAAACACTTTGTATTTCTTTTTACTATTTTTAAAGAATATTAATCAAAATACTTTTACACATGAAAAAACAGCATTTTTTTTTAATTTGTTTTTTATTCTTAGGAATACAACTAATCAGTGCCCAAGTACAAATTAAAGGAACCATAAAAGATAGTAATAATGAACCTTTACCTGGTGCTAATATCCTTGAAAAAGGAACAAATAATGGAGCATCAACAGAATTCGATGGAACTTTTTCTTTAACTGTAAATCCTAATAGCACTTTAGTCATTAGTTTTTCAGGCTTTGAAACTCAAGAAATTCCTGTGAACGGACAAACTACTTTTAACATTACTTTAAACGAAGGCTTACAATTAGATGAAGTTGTTATTGTGGGGTCTAGAAACGCAAGAAGAACAGCTGTGGATACACCTGTACCTGTTGATGTTATTGACGTTGGTGATTTAGCTGCTAAAAATGGTAAAGTTGAAATAAATGACATTTTACAATACGCTGCTCCTTCTTTCAATGCAACCAAACAATCTGGTTCTGACGGAGCAGACCATGTAGTACCTGCTTCTTTAAGAGGTTTAGGACCTGATCAAACATTGGTTTTAATCAATGGTAAAAGACGTCATCAATCATCATTAGTAAATATTTTTGGTACACGTGGTCGCGGTAATTCTGGTACAGACTTAAATGCAATACCTTCTGCTGCAATAAAAAGAATAGAAGTTTTACGTGATGGTGCTTCTGCTCAATATGGTTCTGATGCAATTGCAGGAGTTATTAATATTGTTTTAAAAGATGCTACCGATGGTGTTTCTGGTAGTATAGGTTACGGTGCTTACAGTACTTCTGTAGGGAGTGGCTGGGCTGAAAAAACTGGAGAAACATTATATAATGTTAATGGAAAAAACAGACTAGATGGAGAAGACAAAAGTTTTGATGGTGGTACCTTTAAATTAGATTTAAATTATGGAGCCAAATTAAACGATAAAGGCGGATTTATTAATTTCACAACAGAATTATTATCAAAAGAAAAAACATTACGTCCTGGTTTTTCTTGGCGTAAAGGATATGGTAGTGCTGGTGTTGATGGCTTTAACTTTATGGTAAATGCTAGTTTACCAATTAACGATAACACCGAAGTATATGCTTTTGGCGGAAGAAATTATAGAGACACCGATGCTTACGCTTTTTCTAGAGATAGTTTTGATGATGGTGACAACAGAAGTGTGCCTAGTTTATATCCTAACGGATTTACACCAAGAATAACTTCTAATATTGCAGATATTTCTGTTTCAACAGGTGTAAAACATAAATTAGAAAATGGTTGGGAACTTGATTTTAACAATACTTACGGTGAAAACAAATTCCATTATTTAATAAAAGACACTAATAATGCGTCTTTAAAAGCTGCTTCTCCTACAGAGTTTGATGCAGGTGGGCATAGCTTATCTCAAAATACTACCGGTGTTGATTTTTCTAAATATTTTGAAGATTCAATGAGCGGAATAAATATCGCTTTTGGGTTAGAATACCGAACAGAGAACTTTATTATTTTTGCCGGTGAAGAATCTTCTTATGGATTGTATGATGAAGATGGACTTTTAATAACCAACCCTGGAACACAAGTTATTGCCATGGATTCTAATGGTGATGATTTACCTGGAGGCGCGCAAGGATTCCCTGGTTACAGCCCAGATAATGAAGTAGACAAATCAAGAAGTAATGTTGGTGTATACCTTGATTCTGAGTTTAATTTTACTGATAAATTTTTAGTAGGTGCAGCACTTAGATTTGAAGACTACAGTGATTTTGGTAGTACATTTAACTTCAAATTAGCTTCAAGATTTAAAGCAAATGATAACTTAAGTTTTAGAGGATCTATTTCTTCAGGATTTAGAGCACCTTCTTTAGCGCAATTATATTACAACTTAAAGTTTACTAACATTGTAAACGGAGTGTCATTACCATCGTTATTATCTGCAAATAATAGTACGGTAACTAGAGCTTTTGGTATTGATCAATTAAAAGAAGAAACTGCTTTTAATACAAGTATCGGTTTTACATACAAAGCTGGCGGATTTACTGCAACTGTTGATGCTTATTCTATTTCTGTAGATGATAGAGTTATTTTAACAGATAATTTTGATGCTTCTACCTTAAATTTAGGTGTAGATGCAGCTCAGTTTTTTGCAAATGGAGTAGATACTAAAACTCAAGGTGTTGATATAGTTTTAAATTACAAAAAAAGTTTTAATAATCATAAAATAAATATAGGGCTAGTAGGAAACTTTAATAGCACTGAAATAGAAAATATTAACACGCCATCTACCTTACAAACTAAACTAGGTTTAAGCGCAGAAGAAGCTGAACTAACTTTTTTCAGTCCATTTTCAGAAGCTTATTTAAAAGCAGCTGCACCAGATCATAAATTTGGATTAAATTTAGGTTATGGTTATAAAAAGTTTAACGCAAATTTATCATTTACTAAATTTAGTGAAGTACAAATTTATGATTTTCAATGGGTAGATTCGCCTCCAAAATCACAAGCTGCTGTTGATGCCTTGTTAGATCCTGCTTTAGGCTCAGTAGATACTTATAAAAGTAAAATTACTGCCGATTTAAGTTTAAGTTATGCTTTTACAAAGAAACTTACACTTACTATTGGAGGAAATAATATTTTTAACACCTACCCTACTTCACAATTTGATGGATGGACAGATCAAGGTGGATTAGCCGATTCTGTACAAATGGGTTCTGATGGAGCATATTTCTTTACTCGATTAGGTTTTCAATTATAAATAATTAATAAATTAAGCAATAAAAAACCCCGAGAAATATCGAGGGCACTGAAAAAGCAACTCTTTTTGAAATTTAACTTTAAAAGCGATTAAGAAATGTTACATTTCTCTTAATCGCTTTTTGTTTGCTGTACTTTTTTTGATAAAGTCTTATGTTATATAAAAATTGGGTAAAACAAACCGTTTTTTAACTGCTATTTTAGGNACCGAATAAGTTTTTGATTTAGCACCATCTTTATAACAACCTTTCTTTAAAGGACATCTTTTACATTTTTCTACATCGAAATAATAGGTGTTTACTTGGTTTTTCCCAACATCTTTTTTCCCTTGTTGTGCTTTTCTAATGGCTAAG